>NZ_WBSN01000023.1 GCF_009299475.1 Bifidobacterium avesanii
TGGCCGCCTACCTGTCCCATTACAATGGGACCCGTATCAAGAAGTCGCTGGGCTGGATGAGCCCGGTGCAATACCGCAGACACCTTGGGCTGGCGGTGTAGCCGTCCAAGAAAAAGTCCGCACCCCCCATAACGGCAGTGTTCCGCGCATCGTGTTCGGCGCAGTGTGCGCGATCGCCGGCGTAGCGCTGCTATGGATCGGTGCGACCGGCTTCCACATGCCCGTCGCACTGATTGGCGGACTCGCCTTGGCGCTCGGATTGGTGCTCGCCCTGCCCGGACTCGTCGCGATGCTCATGCCCGTCATCGGTGCGGTCTTGTCCGTCTGCGGATTGGCGGGCAAACTGGCTGCATCGAGTCTGACGGCGAACGCGCGGCGCGCGGGCGGTACCGTCACCGCGGTCGCGTTCGGCATCAGTCTGATCGCCGCGCTCTCCTCGGCAGCGGCCACCGGCACCGCCACCATCAACGCCGACCTCGATCACCGCTACCCGGTCGGCGCCGCCCTTTACACGCCGGACGGCAATGCGCTCTCCGACAAGGTCCTGCAGCATGCCAGCGAAATCACCGACGCGCGAGGCTCCTACCCGATACGCACCATCGCCATCGACCAAACGCCGGACGGAGCGAAGACCACACCCCGGATACTCGACGTCATCCCCGACAAGGCCGCCGCCGTCTTTGCCAAGGATGGCCAGTGGCGCGCCAGGGAGGAGAACGGTGTGCCGGTCGCGCTTATCCACCCGCGCTACATGAGCGCCATCGGCATCAAGGAAGGCGACACGCTCACGCTCACCGTCGCCGGTGTTCCCGTCACGGTCAGGGCGCACGCCTCGCAACTCACCGAATCGCCGAAACTCGCGGTCATCATCACCAACGGCCAACTCGCCGCACTGCCGCACTCCGACACCATCAAACCGGCATTGAAGACCAGCATGATCTGGTTCAAAGCCAAACCCGGCATCGACCGCGCCAAGCTCGCCGGCCAGGTCAACCGGCTGGCCGTGGCCGATCCGAACGCCACGGTCGGCGGTGGCATCGCAGAAAGCAACGACATCCTCAACGTGCTCAACATGCTGCTCATGCTCTCCTACGCGATGCTCGCCATCACCGTCATCATCAGCCTGACCGGACTCGCCAACCAGCTCGCCTTATCCGTCATCGAACAGACCAACGAGATCAGCATGCTGCGCGCGCTCGGCACCAGACGCGGCGTCATCCGCACGGAGATCACTATCGAAGCGCTGACCCTGACCATCATCGGCACCCTTATTGGATTGTTGATCGGTCTGCCACTGGGCATCGCCGGCGTGCGGGCCCAAATCGGCGGTATGACCGGGCAGTTCACCGTCCAATTGCCATGGGTCCAGATCGGCGCGCTCGTGTCGGCCATCCTCATCGCCGGACTGCTGGCGAGCGCCGTTCCCTCGCGAGCCGCTGTCCGGATCCAGCCGGCGCGGGGGTTGACGAGCTGACGGGATTTTTCAACTCGCCACGTTGGGCGGAGGCATTCGGTCAGATCGCCGAATGCCTCCATCCGTATTTGGCTGTCCGTTGACTTTCCGGAACGGATCAGACGGTCAGCATCTTCCCGTACCGGTCGATCATGCCCCGGTTCACGCGCTCGAATTCGGGGAGGTAATCGTTGAGGATCGTCTGTACAAGTTGTTTGGCTCGGTTTTCGTCGTACATGTGCGCCGAGTCGTTGCGGTCCCGCAGCATGCGCAGCCACAGTGATTCGTCCATGAAGTCGTAATACTGGAATGCGCCCTTGATCATGTCTCGGGGAGATCCCGACGCGGATATGGGATCCCCCTCATAGGACAGCATCGCCTTGAAGAGTTTCCAGCCGAGTTTGAATTGCAGCTAGAACTTGTCGATGACGCCGCTCTGAATGAATTCGTTGGTCAGATCCTGCTCCGGGGCCCGGCGGAGCGATCAAAGGGCCGAGGCGTAATTCTCATACTTTTTCATAGAGCGTCCTTCCGTCGCGTTCGATTTCCCTCCGCAGCGATTCGGAGATCGGGGCATCAAGATTGATGACGTCCACTTTGAGCAGCGACCACAGTTCGTCCTGCAGCCGGCGCTCCAAGCGGTCGAAATCGGGGCATCCGGATACGGCGAGGTCGATGTCGCTCTTCGGCCGATTGGTGCCGCGCGCACGGGAGCCGAACAGGATGACCTTGCGGGCCCCCTCCCGCGCGGCGAAGTCGCGAATCTGCGCGTACACGTCCTCTATGGGGACCATGACCGCCTCCTGACGTCCGGTGACCGTTCGGATTCCATCATACGGTTTTCCCGCAGCGGGGATGACTGGAATAATGGGCGTCGGTTCGGGAAAGGAGCTGCCATGCCGTTGCAGCTGGTCCGTCGGGACATCACGACGATGCGCGTGGATGCGATCGTGAACGCGGCGAACACGCGGCTGCTCATGGGCGGCGGGGTGTGCGGCGCGATCTTCCGTGCGGCGGGCGAACGGCAATTGCGGGAGGCGTGCGACCGCCTCTCCCCCATCCGCACGGGCGATGCGGTGGCGACGCCCGGATTTGGGCTGCCCGCTCAGTATGTGATCCACACCGCCGGCCCGATCTGGCATGGCGGCGGGCACGGCGAGGAGGAACTACTGCGCGCCTGCTACCGCAACTCGCTGGCGCTGGCCGTCCGGCTGGGCTGCGCGAGCGTTGCGTTCCCGCTCATCTCTGGCGGCATCTACGGCTATCCGAAGGACGAGGCGATGCGCGTGGCCGAAGACGAGATCCGGCGTTCCCTCGCGGGGTGGCGTTCCGATGACGATGTCGAGCCCGCCGATGGGCTTGGCGTGTGGCTGTGCCTGTTCGGCGGATCGACGACCATCTAGTCCGTCAAGCCGAACGTGACTGGGAATCGGTCTCCGCGCCCTCCGTGTGCAGCGCGTCATAGATGGCCTGTGCCTTGGCATGGCCGATGCCCTTGACGGATTCGAGCTCCTCCACGCTGGCCTCACGCATGGCGCGCACGGAGCCGAACTGCCTGAGCAGGCGCTTCTGGTAGGCCTCGCCGATGCCGGGGATGCCGTCAAGCGCGGAGCGCAGGGCGCCCTTGCGGCGGGTCTGGCGGTGGTAGGTGATGGCGAAACGGTGGGATTCGTCGCGCACGCGCTGCAGGAGGTACATGCCCTCGGACTGGCGCTTGAGGATGATCGGGTAGTCGTCGTCCGGCACCCAGACCTCCTCGAGGCGCTTGGCGAGGCCGCACAGGGCCACGTCGTCCACGCCGCAGTCCTCGAGCGCCTTGGCGGCGGCCATGACCTGCGGCTTGCCGCCGTCGACCACGATGAGGTTCGGCTTGTACGCGAAGTGGCGCCGGTCCGTGTTCTGCTGGACGACCGGTTCGACGGTGGTCTCGCCGTCCGCGGATGCGACGACCGTGGTCCCCGGTGCGGCGGCGGATGCGGCGGATCCGGTGTTCCGCGCGGAGCCGTTTCCGTTCCGTACGGTCGCTTGCTCCGTACGGCGTTCGTTGTCCATGCTCTCGCCCGTGTCGCCGGCGATGTTGCCGTGCCTGAACCGGCGGGTGAGCGTCTCGTACAGGGCGCTCAGATCGTCCACCGCGCCCTGACCGTCCCTGCCGCGGATGGCGAAGCGGCGGTATTCGCCCCGCTTGGCGATGGCGTCCTCGAACACCACCATGGAGGCGACCTGGAACGCGCCGCCGACGGTGTTGGAGATGTCGTAGCACTCGATGCGCAGCGGCGCCTGCTTGAGCCCCAGCGCATGGGCCACGTCGTTCATGGCCGCGGTGCGGGCGCCCATGTCGCTGATCCGGCTCATCTTGGCGCGTTGCAGGGCCTGATTGGCGTTCTCCGACGCGCGGTCCATGAGGGCCTTCTTCTCGCCGCGGCTGGCCACGCGGATGGTGACGGCCGCGCCGCGGAGCCCCGACAGCCAACTCTCCAGCTCCTCGCGGCGGGCGGGCTCCACCGGCACGATCACCTCGCGCGGCACGGGCGCGATGGGCGCCAGCAGGTCCGCGCGGCCGGTCTGGTCCTGCCGCTCGTGGCGTTCGCGGGTGGCCTGCGCGCGGGATGCGGCGTCCACGGCGGTGAGGGTTTGCGTGGAGCCGATCGCGTCGCGCCGCTCGCGGATGGCGGTGGCGGCATCGGCGGTCCTCTCCCGTTGGGCTTCGCCGTTCGCGTCCGAGTACACCTGCACGATGAGGTCCGCGATGAGCTCGGCGTCGGTCACGTCCTCCACGCGCTCGACGTCCCAGTTGCGCTCGCCGCGGATCGACCCGTCGCGCACGTAGAACGCGTGCACGGAGGCCTCGAGCTCGTCGGAGGCGAGGCCGAACACGTCGGCGTCCACGTCCTGGTCGAACACGACGGCGTTCTGCTGCATGACGGTCTGGAGCATCTGGATTTCGTCGCGCAGTCGCGCGGCCTTCTCGAACTCGAGTTCGGCGCTGGCGGCCTTCATATCGCGCGTGAGCTGCGCCACGTAGGATTTGCCGAGCCGCCCGGTCATCACGCCCACGAGCCGCTCGCACATGCGCCGGTGCTCGACGGGCGTGATGCGGCCCACGCAGGGCGCCGAGCATTTGCCGATCGACGCGAACAGGCACGGGCGCCCGGTCAGCTCCGCCTTGTGGAAGACGGCCTCGGTGCACGTGCGCACGGGGAAGGTGCGCAGCAGCTTGTCCAGCGACTGGCGCAGCTCCCACACCTTCGCGTAGGGGCCGAAGTACCGGGTGTCGCGACGCTTGCGGCTGCGCGTCACCCACACGCGCGGGTAGTCCTCCCCCGCCGAGATGGCCAGATACGGGTAGGTTTTGTCGTCGCGGAACTGCACGTTGAACCGCGGGTCGAACTCCTTGATCCACGTGTATTCGAGCGTGAGCGCCTCGAGCTCGGTGCCCACCACGGTCCATTCGAGGCTGCGGGCCGTGAGCACCATGGTCTGCGTGCGCGGATGGAGCAGGTAGAGCGGCTGGAAGTAGTTGGTGAGACGGTTGCGCAGGCTCTTCGCCTTGCCCACGTAGATGACGCGACCCTCGCCGTCGCGCCACTTGTACACGCCGGGCTGGGCCGGGATGTCGCCGGTCTTGGGACGGAACAGGTCGCGCGAGTCGCCGAGCAGCGGCGCCCCGTTTTTGTTGACGGCCCTGGCGGCGGGATCGTTCACGGCGCCGTTCGCGGAATCGGCTGCGGAGCCATCCATGGAGGCATTCGCGTCGCCGCCCATCATGCCGCCCGCCGCGGCCGATGCCGCACCCGCCGCCGCGTCCGCGTCACGCAGCGCCGACGCGGTTTTGCGCCACGTGTCCGGGGCGTGGCGCTCCAGCATACCCGAGGCCATGGGCGTCTCCTTTCGTGGATGGTGCAGTGTGGTGCGGTTGCGGTGCGATGCAGAGTGCGGGCGTCACCCGAGCATGGGCTTGAGGAACTTGCCGGTCCACGACTCGGCGCATTCGGCCACCTGCTCGGGCGTGCCCTCGGTGACGACCGTGCCGCCGCCGTCGCCGCCCTCGGGGCCCAGGTCGATGAGCCAGTCGGCGGTCTTGATCACATCGAGGTTGTGCTCGATCACGATCACCGTGTTGCCCTTGTCCACCAGTCCCTCGAGCACCTTGAGCAGCTTGTTCACGTCCTCGAAGTGCAGGCCGGTGGTCGGCTCGTCCAGAATGTACACGGTCTTGCCGTCGGAGCGCCGCTGCAGCTCGGTGGCGAGCTTGACGCGCTGCGATTCGCCGCCGGACAGCGTGGGCGCCGGCTGGCCGAGGCGGATGTAGCCGAGCCCCACGTCCACCAGCGTCTTCAGGTAGCGGGAGATGGACGGGTACGCCTTGAAGAAGTCCGCCGCCTCCTCGATGGGCATGTCGAGGATGTCCGAGACGGTCTTGCCGTTGTACTTCACCTCGAGCGTCTCGCGGTTGTACCGCTTGCCGTGGCAGGTTTCGCAGTCCACGTACACGTCCGGCAGGAAGTTCATCTCGATCTTGATCGTGCCGTCGCCGTGGCAGGCCTCGCACCGGCCGCCCTTGACGTTGAACGAGAAGCGCCCGGGGCCGTAGCCGCGCACCTGCGCCTCCGGCGTCTTGGCGAACAGCGTGCGGATCTTGTCCCATACGCCGGTGTAGGTGGCGGGGTTGGAGCGCGGGGTGCGGCCGATGGGGTTCTGGTCCACGTGGATGACCTTGCGCACCTGGTCCATGCCCTCCACGCGCGTGTGCTTGCCGGGCACGATGCGCGCGCCGTTGAGCTTGTCCGCGAGCACCGGGTACAGGATCGAGTTGACGAGCGTGGACTTGCCGGAGCCGGAGACGCCGGTGACCACGGTCATCACGCCGAGCGGGAAGGCCACGTTGATGTTCTTGAGGTTGTTCTCACGGGCGCCGACCACGCGCAGCTGGTGCGTCTTGCGCACCTTGCGCCGGTGGTCCGGCACGGCGATCGAGCGACGGCCGGCGATGTAGTCGCCGGTGACGGACCGCGGCGCCTCGACGAGCTTCGCGGCGGGGCCGGAGTAGATGACCTCGCCGCCGTGCTCGCCGGCGCCCGGGCCGATGTCCACCACCCAGTCGGCCTTCTCGATGGTCTCCTCGTCGTGCTCCACCACGATCAGCGTGTTGCCGAGGTCGCGCAGGTGGTGCAGCGTTTCGATGAGCCGCTCGTTGTCGCGCTGGTGCAGGCCGATGGACGGCTCGTCGAGCACGTACATCACGCCCACCAGGCCCGAGCCGATCTGCGTGGCGAGCCTGATGCGCTGCGCCTCGCCGCCGGACAGCGTGGCCGCCGCGCGAGAGAGGGTCAGATAGTCGAGGCCCACGTCGTTGAGGAATCCCAGACGCGCGCGGATCTCCTTCAGGACCTCGCCGGCGATCTTGGCGGCCGCGCCCTCGAGCTTCAGCCCGTTGACCCACGCGAGCGCGCGGGAGACGGACATGTCGCACACGTCCGCGATGGACTCGCCGTTCACGGTGACCGCGAGCACCTCCGGCTTGAGGCGCCGCCCGTGGCACGCCTGGCACGGCACCTCGCGCATGTACGACTCGTAGTACTCCTTCATGGATTCGGAGTCGGTCTCGTCGTGCCGGCGCATGAGCGTGCGGATCACGCCCTCGAATCCGGTGGAGTATTCGCGCAGGCGCCCCCAGCGGTTGCGGTACGAGACCTTCACCTGGAAGTCGCGCCCGTACATGATGGCCTTGCGGGCCTCCTCGGGCAGGTCCTTCCACGGGGTGTTCATGGAGAAGCCCATCTCGTCCGCGAGGCCCTCGAGCACGTGCCCGTAGTACTGGGAGGTCATCTTGGTGTTCGACCACGGCTCGATCACGCCCTCCGCCAGGGACTTCTCCGGGTCGGAGATGATGAGCTCCGGGTCGATCTCCAGCTTGAAGCCGAGACCCGTGCACACCGGGCAGGCGCCGTACGGGGCGTTGAAGGAGAACGTGCGCGGCTCGATCTCGTCCAATTCGAGCGTGTGCCCGTTCGGACAGCTGCGGTGTTCGGAGAACGGGCGGCGGCGGGCGGGCGAGTCCTCCGGCTCGTCCACGAAATCCGCGACGACGCTGCCGTTGGCGAGCTTGAGCGCGGTCTCGACCGAGTCGGTGAGGCGCTGGCGGATGCCGTCCTTGACGACGAGGCGGTCCACCACCACCTCGATGGTGTGCTTCTTCTGCTTGGCGAGCTTGATGTCGTCGCCGAGCTGATGCATCTCGCCGTCGATGAGCGCGCGCGAATAGCCGTCCGAGCGCAGCAGCTCCAGCAGCTCCGCGAATTCGCCCTTGCGGCCCTTCGCCACGGGCGCGAGGATCTGGAAGCGCGTGCGCTCCGGCATGGCGAGCAGCGCGTCCACGATCTGCTGCGGGGTCTGTGAGGCGACCGGCTCGCCGCATTCCGGGCAGTGCGGCACGCCCGTGCGCGCGAACAGCAGGCGCAGGTAGTCGTAGATCTCGGTGATGGTGCCCACCGTGGAACGCGGGTTGCGGTTCGTGGTCTTCTGGTCGATGGACACGGCGGGGCTCAGGCCCTCGATGAAGTCCACGTCCGGCTTGTCCATTTGTCCCAGGAACTGGCGGGCGTACGCGGACAGCGACTCCACGTAGCGGCGCTGGCCCTCCGCGAACAGCGTATCGAACGCGAGCGACGACTTGCCCGAGCCGGACAGGCCGGTGAACACCACCATGCGGTTGCGCGGGATGGCGAGGTCCACGTTCTTGAGGTTGTGCTCCCGGGCGCCCTGGATGGTGATCTTGAGGTCGTTGGGGATGTGCGAGATGTCCGCCACGAGCGACGTCGCGGTGCGCTTCATGGGCGCCTTCTTGATTTCGCGCGTGAGGAACGAGTCGCTCGTCATCACGCGCTCCACCACCACGTCGCCGCCTTTGCCCGTCCGTCCGGTTGCCACGGTTCCTCCCCTCGTGTGCCGTTTCGTGCGTTCCGCGCGTCCGCCGACGCGCGTACGCCTGCAAGTCTGGGTTCAGGATACCCGAATCACGGACAAATTTCGAACGCATGTTCGACGGTGTGTCGCGGACTACAGTGGGCCGTGGAGGTACATTATGGCGATCGATGCTCCCGATTGGGTCCGTGACGCGGCGATCCGCGCCTTTGCGCGATTCGTGGACGCCGGCGTGAAACGGCGCGAATCCCGCCTTGCCGTGCCGCAGGACGTGACGGCTGAAGCGCCCGTCCCCTATCTTCCCGACGGCGACGACTCCCACCGCCTCGAGCTCATGCGCCCCTCCGAGGCAGCATCCCGCCGCTCCCCGCTCCCCCTCATCGTGGACGTGCACGGCGGCGGCTGGATCCACGGGCATCTTGACGTCAACCGCTTCTACTGTTCGCGGCTGGCGGAACGCGGATTCGCCGTGGCGAACGTGGACTACCGCAACCAGCCGGACACCGACCTCGCCGGCCAGGTGCGCGACCTGTTCGCCGCCCTGCGCTGGCTCGCAAGCCACGCCGCGGACGAGCGTCTGGACCTTGGCAACGTGTTTTTGACCGGCGATTCGGCGGGCGCACATCTGGCCTCCCTGATTCATTGCGTCAACCGGTCCGCGCGGCTGCAGGCGGCGTTCGGCGTCGACCCCGTGCCGGGGATCCGCGTGCGCGCGCTCGGCCTCGTCAACGGGGTGGTCGAGGGCACGTACCGCGTGGAGCCGCCCAGTCCGCTGTTGGAAATGGCCGACCGCGCGCTGCTCAAGGTCATGTGCGGCGGCGACCCGCATGCGCCGTGGCGGCCGTACCGCTCGTTCGAGCGCTTCATGGACGGCGTGGACGTTCCGCCCGTGTTCGTCATGACCGGGCTCGCCGACCCGTTCTACGACCAGTCCGTGCGGCTCATGCGCTATCTCAGGTCGCGCGGCGTGGAGGTCGAGGACATGATCTGGCCCAAGGACCGGCGGCTCGGCCACGTGTTCAACGTCACCGAGGTGGACTGGGAGGAGAGCCGGCGCACCAACGCGGCCATGTGCGACTTCTTCATGCGTCATCTGGCCAGATGACGGCGAGCCGCCCGACCATATCGGCCCGGTCGGGCGACCCCACGGCCGATTCCCGTCCCGTCGTCGGAAACTACATGCGTAAATCCGATTCGTGCGGTCGTTTTCCCGGATTCGCCGTCTATGGGTCGCGTCGAATCGGCATAACCACGGTGGCCATACACCGCACATCGCGCGAAATCCACCGCACAAATCGGATTTATCATCCGAGCGGCGTCCGGCACACGCGTAGATCATCAATCCACAACGTAGTTTTCACGTATGCAGGCGCCCGGGGCCCGCGTACAATGGCCCTCCGTGACGCAAACGACGCAATCCGGCGCAACACCGGCGAAGACGACCCCCGCCCCGGCCCGCGACGACCTCGGCACCAAGCCGATCGGCCGCCTCGCCGTGTCCCTGGTGGTGCCCGCGGTGGTGGCGCAGGCGTGCAACGCGCTCTACACCATCGTGGACCGCCTGTTCCTCGCGCACATCCCCCAGGTGGGCGACCTCGCCATGACCGGCGTGGGCGTGTGCTTCCCCATCACGCTCGCGGTCTCCGCGTTCGCCATGCTCGTCGGCATGGGCGGCGGCCCGCTGTCGTCGATCGCGCTCGGGCGCGGTGACCGCACGCTGGCCGAGCGCTACCTCGGCACCTCCGTGGCGGCGATCATCGCCATCGCGCTCGCGCTGCCAACCGCGTTGCAGATCTTCAAGGCCCCGATCCTCACGATGTTCGGCGCGAGCCCGGCAACGCTGCCGTACGCCGTGGAATTCCTCACCGTGTACCTGTCCGGCACCGTCTTCGTGCAGCTGTCGCTCGGCCTCAACACGTTCATCACCGCGCAGGGCCGGGCCCGCGTGGCCATGGTCTCGGTGCTCATCGGCGCGCTGAGCTCGCTGGCCCTCGACCCGCTGTTCATCTTCGCGCTCGGCATGGGCGTGCGCGGCGCGGCGCTGGCCAACGTGATCGCGCAGGCCCTCTCCGCGCTGTGGGTGCTCCATTTCCTCGCCTCGCCCTCCAGCGCGATCCGGCTGAAGGCCCGCAACGTGCGCTTCACCCGGCTGCTCGGGCCCATGCTGTTCCTGGGCGTCTCACCATTCATCATGCAGATCACCGAGTCCGTGATCCAAGTGGTGTTCAACTCCTCGCTGCAGCGCTACGGCGGCGACGCGTACGTGGGCGCGATGACGATCATGACGAGCCTCATGCAGCTCATCTTCGTGTTCTCGCAGGGCATCTCGCAGGGCGTGCAGCCGATCATCGGCTACAACTACGGGGCCGGCCTGTACGACCGCGTCCGCCGCGCGTACCGGGGCACCATGGCCGTGCAGGTGGCCATCAACTGCACCATGACCACCCTGTTCGCGATCTTCCCCGCGTTCTTCGCCTCGCTGTTCACCTCCGACCCGGCGATCGCCGGCGTGGTGACGCGCACGCTGCCGTACTTCGTGTGCGGCATGGGCCTGTTCGGCATCCAGAACGTGGTGCAGTGCGCGTTCGTGGGCATGGGACAGGCCAAGCCGTCGCTGTTCCTCGCGATCTTCCGCAAGCTCATCCTGCTGGTGCCGCTCGCGCTCGCCCTGCCGGAGCTGGGGCTGGGCACGTTCGGCGTGTTCGTGGCCGAGCCGGTCTCGGACGCGACGAGCGCAATCGTGGCGGGCCTGCTGTTCGCCACATACGCGAAGCGCCTGCTGGGGTCCGGTCAGAAATGACTAGGTCCCTTCCGCGGATCGTTGAAATTCCAAGGAACGGCAAAACGGCATCGCGATTTCTGACCTAACAGGCCCGCTAATATCCCCTCGCGTGCAGGTAGTCGTCGTCAAAACCGAAGTAATGCCCGAGCTCGTGCAGCACGGTTTTGCGGATCTCGCGCACCATCTCCCCACGCGAACGGCACACGCGCTCGTGCGGCCCCTTGAACACGGTGATCACATCCGGCATGACGCCGCCGTACGCGGTGGTGCGCCGGGTGATCGGCACGCCCTCGTACAGGCCGAGCAGCTCGCCGCGCGGGTCGTGCATGGAGGCGCGCTCGCGCTCGTCCGGCTCGTCGGCCACGGCGATGCCCACGTTGTCCAGCGCGCGGCGGAATCGTTCGGGGACCCCCGCGAGGGCCTCCTCGACGGCTGATTCGAATTCGGCGTCGGTCATGTGCATGCCGTCCATGGTAGACGGTCGAACGGTTCGGTATGATGGACCGTTGGCATCAACGGCGGCACCGGCCGCATATGAACCACACAGGAACGTACGAGCACAAGGGAAGCGAAGGGCGGATTATGGCGATTGAGGCACAGGGTCTGGAGATTCAGATCGGCGCGCGCACGTTGCTGCACCCCACGGACTTCCACGTCTCCAAGGGCGACAAGATCGGTCTGGTGGGCCGCAACGGCGCCGGCAAGACCACCCTCACGCGCGTGATCACGGGCGACATGCTGCCCTCCGCCGGCAAGGTGCGCGTCTCCGGCAAGCTCGGCTACCTGCCGCAGGACACGCACGCCGCCGACCCGACCCAGTCGGCGCTCGACCGCATGATGAGCGCGCGCGACATCGCCGCGATCATCAGCCGCATCCGCAAGGCCGAAAAGGAGATGACCGACCCGGATCCGGACGTGATGAGCAAGGCCATGAACCGCTATGACAAGGCCATGCAAGACTTCGACAAGGCCGGCGGCTACGCGGCGCAGTCCGAGGCGATCGCCATGGCGAACTCGCTGGGCCTGCCGCAGGAGGTCATGCAGCAGGAGCTCGGCACGCTCTCCGGCGGCCAGAGGCGACGCATCGAATTGGCGCGCATCCTGTTCTCCGACGCGGACACGCTGATCCTCGACGAGCCCACCAACCACTTGGACGCCGACTCGATCGAATGGCTTCGCGGCTACCTCAAGCGCTTCGAGGGTGGCTTCCTCGTGATCTCCCACTCCACCGAGCTGCTCGACGAGGTGGTCAACAAGGTGTGGCATCTGGACGCCCAGCTCGGCCAGATCGACATGTACTCGCTCGGTTGGAAGGCGTACCTGCACCAGCGCGCGGTGGACGAGGAGCGCCGCCGACGCGAGCGCGAGGTGGCGGAGAAGAAGGCCGAGCGCCTCATGAAGCAGGGCATCCGCCTGCACGCCAAGGCCACCAAGGCCGTGGCCGCGCAGAACATGATGCGCCGCGCCGAAAAGCTGCTCGAGAACACGTCCGAGGCGCAGAGGAAGGAGAAGGTGGCGGATATCCGCTTCCCCGAGCCCGCGCCCTGCGGCCGCACGCCGATCATGGCCAAGGACATCTCCAAGGCGTTCGGCTCGAACATCGTGTTCGCCGGCATCAACCTCGCCATCGACAAGGGCTCGCGCGTGGTCATCCTCGGCTACAACGGCGCCGGCAAGACCACCACGCTGCGCATCCTCGCGGGCGTGGAGGAGCCGGACACCGGCGAGGTGGTGTACGGCCACGGCGCGAAGATCGGCTACTTCGCGCAGGAGCACGACACGCTCGACCTCGACTCGACCGTGCTGGAGAACCTGCAGCACGTGGCCCCCGAACTCAACGACACGCAGGCCCGCTCCATTCTGGGCAGCTTCCTGTTCTCCGGCGACGACGCGATGAAGCCGGCGCGCGTGCTCTCCGGCGGCGAGAAGACGCGTCTGGCCCTCGCCACGCTGGTCACCTCGCGCGCGAACGTGCTGCTGCTCGACGAGCCCACGAACAACCTCGACCCCGCCTCGCGCGACGAGATCCTCAAGGCCATCGCCAAGTACGAGGGCGCGATCGTGCTCGTCACCCACGACGAGGGCGCGGTGGAGGCGCTCAACCCGGAGCGCGTGCTGCTCATGCCCGACGGCGACGAGGATCTGTGGAACGACTCCTACCTCGAGCTGGTGGCCGAGGAATAACGGAGCGTCGTCTGCGTTGTTCCTCGGTCGACGTACCTTCGTACGCCTTCCCTCGGTACGCCTTGACGACGCACGCGTTATTCGGTGTCCCTCTATGCAACGATGTGAGACCGGACGGGCGACGCGGCCCGTCATGGGGTACAGTCGATCGGTCGACGTCGGCCGGACCAGCCTGCCGGCGTTCGGAGACCAGCGACACCCAGTGAAAGGACATCCATGACGTACGCGAAGAACGCGCCCTTCCGCGCCGACGTGGTCGGCAGCTACCTGCGCCCGGCCGAGCTCAAGCGGGCCCGCGCCGATTTCGAAGCCGGCCGCATCGACGCCGACGCGCTCAAGGCCGTGGAGGACCGGGCGATCACCGACCTCGTGGCCAAGCAGAAAGCCGCCGGACTGCACGTGATCACCGACGGCGAGTTCCGCCGCGCCTACTGGCACCTCGACTTCATGTGGGGCCTGCAGGGCGTGGCCAAGGGCACCAACCCCGTGGCCGTGGAGGGCTCCGCCGGCGCCGAGGTGCTGGAGACCGCCGCGGTGAACGGACGCATCGGCGGCGAGAGCCACCCGTTCGTCGAGCACTTCAGGTTCGTCAAGCAGTTCGAGGACGACAACACCGTCGCCAAGCAGACCATTCCCTCCCCCGCCCAGACGCTGTTCCTGCTGCAGGCCGGCGCCAAGGAGCAGTTCGACAACCCGTACGCCAACGACGACGAGCTCGCCGACGCGCTGGTCGCCGCCTACGCGCAGGTGGTCCGCGACCTGTACGACGCCGGATGCCGCGCGCTCCAGCTTGACGACTGCACGTGGGGCATGCTCGTCTCCGCCGCCTTCCACGACTCCGTGTTCGGCCGCGACCCCAAGGACGTGCAGCGCCAGTACGCGGCGATCAACAACGCCGTGATCGACGCCGCCCCGGAGGGCATGGTCGTCAACACGCACATCTGCCGCGGCAACTACCAGTCCCAGTGGTTCTCCGCCGGCGGCTACGCGCCCGTGGCCGACGTGCTGTTCGGCGAGGAGCGCCCGCACGCCTACTATCTGGAGTTCGACGACGACCGTTCCGGCGACTTCGAGCCGCTCGCCAAGGTCAGCGGCGACAAGATGGTGGTGCTGGGCCTGATCACCTCGAAGAAGCCCGAGCTGGAGGACCGTGAGGCCGTCAAGGCGCGCATCGCCGAAGCCGCGCAATACCTGCCGCTCGAGCGCCTGTGCCTGTCCACGCAGTGCGGTTTCGCGTCCACCGAGGAGGGCAACAACCTCACCGAGGAGCAGCAGTGGGCCAAGATCGCGCTCGTGAAGTCCATCGCCGACGAGGTGTGGGGCGAGGACTGACGGGCCCTGCAAACCGCCCATTGGAGAGCGGATCCGGACGGCGGCGACGAGGCCGCTTGTCCGGATCCGTCCGCTATGATGTGCGCTGTCCGGTCTCGAACGCCGGAACACATTTCAAGGAGTGACCAAGCGCATGAACGAATCGTCCGATTCGAGCGACAGTACCAACCAATCCCAGCAGTCCGGACAATCCCAGCACAAGGGCGCGGCCGTCAAGGCGGCCCTGCTCGCCAACATCGGCGTGGCGGTAGCCAAGCTGTGCGCCGCCGTGTTCACCGGGTCGTCCGCCATGCTCTCCGAGTCGGTCCATTCGGTCGCGGACTGCTCGAACGAAATCGTGCTCATGGCCGGCGACCGGTTCGCCAAACACAAGACGGACGGCGACCATCCCTTCGGCCTGTACCGCGCCAAATACCTCGCCTCGTTCGTCGTGGCGACCCTGCTGTTCTTCGTGGGCGGGTTCTTCTCCACGTCCGAGGCGGTCAAGCGCCTCATCGCCATGGGCGAAAACCCCGCGCTGCACGACGCGAATCAGATGGAGCTGCTCGTCGCGTTCGCCGTGGTGTGCGTCAGCGCGTGCCTTGAGGGCTACGGCCTGCACCAAAGCGTCAAGGAGGCCAACGAGCGCATGAAGCGCACCGGCGCGCCGCACACGGGCGTGTTCCGCTTCTGGCGGCGCACCAAGTCGGCCGAGCTGGCGTCGGTGATCATGGAGGACACGCTCGCGCTGATCGGCCTGGCGTTCGCCGGCACGGGCATCGGGCTCGCCATCGCGTTCGACGACGCGCTGTGGGACGCCGTCGGCGGCCTGATGGTCGGCGCGGTCCTGATCGTCGGCTCCCTGCTGCTCGCGTCCAAGTCCGGGTCGCTACTGCTCGGCGAGGCCGTGAGCGAGGACCAGCGCCGGCGCATCGTCGAGGCGGTCACCTCCACGCCGGGCGTGGAACGGCTGCTCAACATGCAGACCGTGCACATGTCCGAGGACGACATCCTGCTGTGCGTCAAGGTGCAGACCTCGAAGCTCGACCGCGACTACGACGTGGAGACGGTCGACAAGATCGAGCGGTCGGTGCGCGAGGCGCTGCCGTGGTACCGCTTCGAGATCTACGTGGAGCCCGACGTGTTCCGCGCCGACCACCGCAAGGCGGCGTAGCGGGCGCCGAGGCCATACGCCGCATCGGCGCGCTTGGCACGCTTGGCACGCCGGAGCCACGCCGGGAATATGGCCATGCGGTCAGTCGGCCTTTTCCGTCTTGTCTTCCTTGTCCGTTCCTGCCTGCGTCTGTGCCTGCGCCTCCGTCTTCGCGGCCGCCTCGTTGATGCAGCGCAGCGCGTTGAGCGTGCGCGGGTAACCGATGTACGGCATGCACTGCGAGACCACGGCGATGAGGAACGGCTTCCCGTTGCCCACGCGCATGTTCGCGGCGGCGTGCGACGTGAGCTGCGGCTCGCATCCGCCCTGCGCGGCGAGGAAACACAGCGTGATCATCTCGCGCCGGCGGTAGTCGAGCCCGCCGCGCGTGTAGTAGTCGCCGAAGCAGTTGCCGGCCAGCCACTTGTTGATGTGGCGGGTCTCCTCCGGGCCCGACCGGGCGAAGCCGCGCATGTGCTCGCCGAAGATGTCGATCTGCGCCTGCTCGCCGGCCGCCCCGCGCGTCTCCGGCGTGGTGGTGGACTGCGGCTTCAGAGGTAGGGCCACGTTCATGGCGGCCAGCACCTCGTTGGTCTTCTTGAGGAACGGCAGCACGCGTCCGAACCCGAGGTACGCCACCGCCTGATAGACGATCTCCTTGGCCTCGACGGCGCTCACGCCGGACTCGAACGCGACCGGCAGCATGAGTTCGTAGTCGTCGACGCCCTGGCAACCGATCAGCGTGGCGAGGATGGCCATCGAGCGGGTTTTGTCGTCAAGGTCCGGATGGTTGGCGCCGGGCTCGTGGATCACCTCGTCATACGCGAAGTTGGAGAAGAACTCCACGAATTCGGGGTCGGTCTCCTGCAGCGTCCGGTCGCTGCTCCAGAACTTGTTCATGCGGCTCTTCAGTTCGTCGAACACGGTGGTTCCTTTCTGATTGCTTCGCGGTCCTACTTCGCGGCCTTGCCGCCGACCTGCATGCGCTTGACCTTCTCCACGATGTCGCGGTTCTCGACGAGCAGCTGCTCCGCGTCGTCCTCGCGCCCCTCGGCGATGGCCCGCCAGTACAGGGTTTTGAACGACACGTACGCCTGCTGCATGCGGATGCTTTCGGCCTTGGCGGCGAGCCTGAGCGCCTGCGCGTCGAGCAGCTCCATCTGGCGTCGCGCGCCCTCCGGCCCGTCGAAGCGGTTCTTCAGGTAGGCGCGCATCGATTCGAGCGGCATGCCCGTCGCGGCGAGGCAGGAGATGGTGGTCAGCGCCTCGAGATCGGCATCGGAATAGGCGCGGTGGCCGGAGCTCGGGTCGCGCGCGATGGGGTCGATGATGCCGATCTGCTCGTAGTAGCGCAGCGTCGATTCGGGCAGGCCGGAGATCAGCGACGCCTCGCGGATGGTGTGCCAGGTGGTGGTTGCGGTGCTCATGCTTCGTACTGTAGGAACTTCAAGCACTCGAAGTAAACCGGCGACACGCCCGCCGTGGTCTGGTGGATCGGCTGTCCGGCATTCATCCGGCGGTCGATCTGCGGTTGGCCAAACGACTGGAAAACGGTCGATCAAACGCGGTTGGCCGACGGACGATCGACCGCCGTCCGGCAACGGAAGCCCGTTTTTCCGGTCGTCTCCGCCGGCATTGCGCCAATTTCCCCGAAAAAGCGCCCTTCCGTTGCCGCGCGGCCGATGGGCGCCTCAGTCAAAATGGGCATCGTCGCCGAACAGGCGCTTCCACGCGGCGACGACATCGTCGAAATTGCGGACGACGGCGGCATGCAGAAGCCGGATGTGCCGGGCGGGGATCCTGCCGTGGTTATGCGACAGCGTCACCGATCCGTCGGCGTGCAGCACGAACTGGCGAGATCCCTCCTGTTGCCTTGAGCGACATGCACATGGACACCGTGCTCCCGGTCCAACGTGCTGAAGTACACGCTGTACCCGGCGAGAAAGAACACCTCAGGCATCGGCGTATTCCCGATCGATGGCGCGAAAGTCATCAATCATGGGCTTCATCTTGTCGAACCAGTGATGCAGGAAGGGATCGCCATCCTTGCCGAACGTGGACGACAGGATGTTGCCGTTGTTGTCCAGCATGGCGGTGCGGTCATAGCCGAGTTCCGACACGACCATGGTGTCGGCGTCCCACTGGGTCTTGATGCCATCCATGATGAACACGTTTTCCTCGGGCATCGTCGACTCCTTTCGTCGTCACCACCAATACTATTCGGTAATATCCGACCACGGAAGACGCGCATTTCCACGGGAATCGCCGGTTTCCCGCCCGCGGCACGCGAAATGCGTGCATTCCGTGGTCGGGCGGTCAACCGACGCACCCCGCCGCGAGAACCGTCTACCGCTCGCGGAACACCTTGGTGTACGAGCCCTCGGCGCGCGGGCGGACGACGATTTGGTCGATGTCCACCGTGTCAGGCTGCGCGAGCGCCCAGGTGACGCATTCGGCGATGTCCTCGGCCTTGAGCGGATTCGGCACGCCCGCGTACACGGCCGCTGCGCGCTCCGCGTCGCCGCCGAAGCGCTTGAGCGAGAACTCGTCGGTCTGGACCATGCCGGGCGCGATGTCGATCACGCGCACGGGCTCGCCGATCTGCTCGAGGCGCAGCACGCGGGCCATCACGCGCTCGGCGAACTTGGACGCGCAGTAGCCGGCGCCGCCCTCGTACGGTTCGATGCCGGCCGTCGAGGAGATCACCAGCACGGTGCCGCCGCCGGGCGCCCGCTTCAATGCCGGCAGGAGCTTCTGCGTGATGCGCAGCGTGCCGATCACATTGAGTTCGTACATGTTGCGCCAATCGTCCAGATTGGCGGTGGCAACCGGGTCCTTGCCGAACGCCGCGCCGGCGCAGTTGACGAGCGCCTTGACCGGGCCGTTCGCCAGAATGCGGTCCACGGCCGCCTGCGTGGAGCCCTCGTCGGTCACGTCGCACACCACGTAGCTCGCGGCCGGACCGACCTCCTCGACCAGCGCCCTGAGCTTCTCCTCGCGGCGGGCCAGTGCCACCACGTTCCAGCCGTCCCTCACCAGCGCGCGCACGCTCGCCGCGCCGATCCCGCTGGACGCGCCCGTCACCACCGCGCGCTTCGATTCCTCAGCCATGCCGTTCGCTCCGCTCATCGCATGCCTCCCATACGTACGTCCGTTCCGGCTCGGATTTGACTCCGGTATTCGGTTCCGATTCTATCGTCCCGGACGCATCACGCCGCGTCGATCTCCTCCTCCGCCTCGTCCAGCGTTTCAGGGGCGATCTCCTGCAGGTAGGAGCGGCCGGTGTCCGGGTCGCGGTAGGCGACGTAGGCCTTCTTCGCCACTTCGAGGATTTCGGCGGTCTTGCTTTCCGGCGCGGAGACGATCACCTGGAAGCCGAGGCGCGGCAGCACGGACAGCGCGCGCTGCGTGTAGCGGCCGTCGGCCTTGATGAGCGCCTCGTCGAGGAACAGCGTGGTGTAGGTGGGCCGTCCGCTCACGTCGCCGCCGAGCAGGTAGATGAGCGCCGCGCCGTACACGAAGCTCGTGAGCTCCTGCAGCGCGCCGCCGGACTTGCCGCCCGTGGAGCTGATGCGCTCGTCCGGTCCGTCGTCGTGGTGCACGATGGCGTAGAAGCCGGAGCGGCAGCGCGGGTCGAGGTTGCGGGCGCCGTAGCTCTTGATGCCGTTCGCGTCGCGCACGCGTCCCAGTTCCTCGGCCAGCTGGTCCACGAGCGGCCGGCACCGCGCGAACACGCGCCGGGTTTCCTGCGGGTCGGCGTTGCGGCTCGCCTTCCACTCGTTGAGCATGCCGATGACGCGGCGCAGCTGGCCGGAAAACGCGGCGTCCGGCCTGCGCACGTCCGCGCCGATGGCGAGCCTGCCGTGGCGCGGGCCGAAGCGCTGGTCCCGGAGCATCAGGTTGATGCGCTCCAACTGGTCGGCGATGTCGCCGGCGTCGGTGTCGATCGCGCGGCCGAGCTGGGTGAAGTCCATGAGCATCTTGTCGAGGCTGTTGGCGACCTCGTCGGCCGTGGCGGCGACGGCGGTGAGCTTCGCCAGGCCGTCGAGCTCGTCTAGATAGTACCGGTAGTCTGCCACGCTCGCCGTGACCGCGTCGTCGTCGGGCGCGTATTGCTCGCGGTACGCCGCCATCCTCGACTCGACGGCCGTGCGCGCACCGTCCGCCGTCTTGCGCAGGTCGGCGACGCGGCTGCGCGCATCCTTGGCGATCGCCTCGACGACATTCGCCGCGACGTTGCCCTCGGCAAGGGCGATCGCATGCGCGCGGTCGGCCCGTTCCGGCATGCTGGCGAAGGCCCGGTCGTAGGATTCGTTGAGCGCCCGGACCGCCTCGTCGCCGATCGCGGCGGATGCGCCGGACGCACCATCCACCCCGTCATAGCGCCCGTGGTACCGGTCGAGCCACGCCCGCATCGCGTTGGCCATGTTCTCCAGCCGCTCCGCCTCGATGCTCAGACGGGACGATTCCCTCTGCGCGTCCGCGGCGTCCTTGGCCGCACGGTCCCTCATGGCGATCAGCCGCGCGGTCTCCGGGTCGTTGCGCAGCGCGTCGATGTCGGCCTCGAGCTTCTCGACGCGTCGTTCGGCACCGTCGGCGTCCACCTGCTCCCACGTCGTGTGGGCGAGCTCCTCGGCGAGGGCGTGGCGGGCGCGCAGTGTCTCGGCTTCGGCGTCGGCCTCATGCCAGCGGCGGTCGGCGTCGTCGGCCCGCGCCGTCGCCTCGTCGATGCGGTCCCGCAACTGGCTCAGGTACGCCTCGTTTACGAATCCGATGACCTGGCGCAGGCCCTTGGTGCCGTGCCAGCCGCGTTCCGCGGATTTGAGCTGGCCGTCGCGCTGCACCTGACGCTCGTCGCGGTCGGCGTCGTCGATGGCGTCCACGCAGCGGGCGTCGAGGCGCCGGGAACCGGTCTGCGTCTTGAGCCAGCCGGCGAACGGGGATTCGTCGCGGTAGCGCAGCATGCCGGACATCCATCCCTCCGCCGCTTCACCGGCCGTGGAAGCCGAGGCGTCCGTGTCCACGAACGTCCACGTGCGCCGGTTCATAAGGGCCGGGTCGATGGCGCTGACCTTGCGTGCGAAGCCCCGCTCGTGGCGTTTGTCCACGAGGATGGTCTGCGCGAGCGAGCCGTAGACGACGTTCATGGCGCCGCGCCATTCCTCGTTCTCCTCGCGCACGTCCATGAGCTCGGCGGCGTACGGCAGGTCGGCGGCGGTGAGGCCGGTCGCCTTCACGAGCAGCGCGCGGTCGTCGTCCATGGCCTGCGAAATGCGGGTGCGGCGGCTGCGCTGGCGGTCGTAGTCGCGCCGCAGCGTCTCCATCGCGTCCTTGGCGGACTGCCGCGCGCTCTGGGCCTCGTAGCGGCGCTGGTCGAGCGCGGCGAGATCGTCGCGGTAGGAGCCGTCCTCATCCGCGATGCGGGTGCGCGTGCGCTCCCATGCGTCGGCGGATTCGGGCATGACTTCGCCGGCGGCGGTGAAGCGTGCGGACAGGCGTGCGCCGAGTTCGCGTGCGCCGGCGAGGTCCCTGCGCAGCTGTTCGAGCCTTGTCTCGAGCCGGGCGAGCGAGCCGCCGTCCCGGTTGTTGAGCTGCGCGTCGATTTGCGCGCATCGTTCGCGCAGGTCGTCGGCGGTGCGCTCGTCGGCGGCGTGCTCCCGCCGCGCGTGCTCCGCGTCGCGTTGGTCCTCGGGCAGCTGTGCGGTCACGTCCTCGGCCATGCGGCGCATCGCCCATGCGTCGATCGCCGATCGACCGCGTTCGCCGTCCGGATCGACGTCGGCGCCGGCGCGCAGCGCGGCGAGCGCGGACGCGTATTCGCCGTAGCCGGTCTGGATGTCCTTGAGCTTGGCCATGCGGCGGGCCTTGTCGTCCATGGAGCGGAAGTTCTCGTCGTAGCGCCGCCAGTCGTCCACGGCCGCCCTGGCGAGGTCCAGCGCTTCGGGCACACCGAGCACGCCCTGCTTGAAGATGTCGTCGAGGCGCGATGGGGCGTCGGCGGACTGGATCTTGTGCAGCAGCCGGCAGGCCTCCGCGCTCAGGCCCATGACGCGCCAGATGCGCGCGTGGAAGGCGTCCGCGTTCGGGAAGGTTTCGCAGCCGGGATACGTGGATTTGATCTGCGATGGCGTGAACGGGGCGTCCCGGTAGCGGTCCATGAGCCGGGGGTCGATGGCCCGGTCCCGGACCGCGTACTGGCGTCGCACGTCGCCGGAGCCGTCGCCGACGGCGAGGTACAGGAACTTCGCGCAGCTGAGCGTCTGTCCGGTGGTGCGGTTGGCGTACGTGTCGACGATCGCGCCCCATACCGGCTGCGGGCGTCCGTCCGCGTCGCGGCCGCGCAGGAAGAGCGGGGTTTCGACGCCGCCGTCTCCCCCGTAGCCGAGCATGCCGCGCACGTACGTGTAGTCGCTGCGTTCGGAGCGGCCGGCGTTGGACGCCTTGTTGAACGGCGTGCCCGTGGGGTACAGCAGCGAGATCTGCGCGTCCACGAGCGTGGATTTGCCGGATTCGCTGGCGCCGGCGAGCAGCGTCACGGGGGTTTCGCGGTCCATGGACGGGCGGAATTCGTGCCATCCGTCGTACGATCCCCAGTTGACCACCTGCCGGCTTTCGAGCATCCACCTGTCGGCGATCATCGCCATGTCGTCACGTTGTGCCATCGGTCGCTCACTTCCCTTCGCTGCCGTCGTCCGGGCCGCCCATACCGTCCGGTTCGCCCGATTCGTTCGCATCGTCCACATCGTCCGGTGCATCGAACAGTGTCGGCGCCTGGGGACGCGATTCGCTGGTGCCGCCGGAGTCGACGTCGTCGTCCGCGTCGTCCTCCTCGGCCTCGGTTCCGGCCGCGGATGCCGGCTCCGGCGCTTCGGCGTCGTTCGGATCCGCGTCGAGCCAGAATTCGGCCAGCTTCCGGTCGAGCACCACGGGCACCAGCGGCGTGATGCGGTACATGCCCTCCTCGTCGTCCGACCGCGCGAGATAGCCGTGCGTCACCGTGGCCGAGACCACGGCGGCGAGCTTTTTGAGCACGCCCTCCTCGTCGTTGCGCGACGCGAGGTAGCCGGCGCCGGTCGTCAGCGCCTCGCGGATCTCCTCGAAGCTCACCAGCCACGCGTCCTGTTCGGTGTGCACATTCTCGTAGTCGAGCACGCGGATGCGCAGGAACGCGAGCAGCGCCGCCTCCTCGCGCGTCAGGCTCACGCGGGTTTTGAGCGAGCGGATCGTCACGTCCGGCCCGGCCACGGGCGTCGCGTACATGATCCGGTAGCGCGGGTCGACGACCAGCTGCAGCATGTCGTTGTTGAGCGAGCGGACCACCGCGTCGCGGTTGTCCTCCACCATGTCGTACAGTTCGCCGCTCACGTACCGGTCGCGCTTGAGGGCGATGGCCGCCACGCGCGCGTCTGCGGGCATGTCGCTTAAATCGCCCTCGAACATCGCCTCCGGGTTCTCGTCCATCGTCTTCCTTTCGTCGGTCATGTCGTCGGTCATGCTCTCCGTGGTCATGATTCCTCCGCGATCTCGTCGAGGTCCTGCGGCGCGACCATGAGCGGCCTCGTGCGCCAGACGCGCTCCTCGCCGTTCAGCGTCACGCAATGCCACTCCGTCCATGCGCCCTCGGTCGTCCTGATCGCGCCGAGGAATCCGACCAGTTCGCTCTCCCGCCGTTCGTCGGCGGGCAGTCGGTTGAAGCTCGCGGCCATGTCCACCGCGCCGCCGCGCATCACCGGATCGCGGCGCAGCAGCGTCGCCATGCGTTTCAGCCGCGGGCCGCCCACCTCGATGAGCGCGCGCAGGTCCGGCGTGACTCCGGCGGGCGCGTTTCCGGCGCTGGCGAGTCCGGGCGCCGTGTCGCGCACCATCGGGCGGGCGGGGCGCGTGGGCAGTCCGGCGAGACGCACGGAGGACACGTCGGTGGCGTATGGCGCCATGTCGTCGTCCGGCGCGGCCTTGGCCTCGGCGTTGAGCTTGACGAACAGCCTGTTGAGCGTGCCGAGCATGGTGCGGTAGCGGGTGTCGGTCTGCTGGCGCACGAGCCGGCTGACCGCCTCGTCGGAGGCGCGCATCTGGCGGCGCACGTCCTCGATGCCGTCGTAGATGCGCGCGAGTTCGGCGCGCACCTGACCGAGCAGCGCGCTCGGCTCGCCGTCGAGATACGGCGTGCGAGCGATGTCGCGGATCGCCTCGTCGATCTGCTTGCGCCCCTCGTCGGTGACGATCACCTGAAACGCGTCGTCGAACCGGCGGCCGGCGTCGGATTCCCGGTAGGACCGGCGGTAGTCGTCGTGGTAGGAGGTGAGGATCTCGTCCACGCTCATGTCGCCGGACTGCATGCGCCGGCGCAGCATGTCGCCGTTGTCGCGCTCCTTCAGGGCGAGTTCGCGCAGGTCGATCGGCACGCCGCGCAGCGTGTTGTGCACCACGGCGATGATGTCCTCCACCTGATCGGCGTTCAGGCTGCGCTCGTCCTCGCCGTTGAGGATGCGCTTGATCTCCCGCTTGTTGGCCTTGATCTCGCGGTTGAGCAGCGCGATGCGCTCGCGCGGATCCGCGGTGAGCCGTATGCGCGCGTGCTCGATCTCCATGATGATGCTGTTCGCCTGCGCGCCGGACAGGGTCTGCGCGTCGTCCTCCAGTCGGGACAGCGCCTCGATCGCGCGATGGGCGCGGGCGGTGAGGCGGTAGAGGAAGCGGTGCGAGGCCACGTCGAGCGAATTGGCGAGCCACGCGTAGTCGCCGTCGCCCTCGCGCGTGAGCTCGACGAGCACGGCGTGCGCCGCGTCGGACACGCTCTGATCGTCCGCGAGCGTGTAGTCGCCGGACGCGATGAGGCTTCGCAGCCCCTGCGCGAGGCGGTCCTCGAGCACTTCGCGCGTGAGCTCGCCGGTCAGCGGGTCGAACGAGGAGCGCAGCAGCGCCACGTAGACCATGGAGTTCTGCCGCAGCAGCAGGCGCAGCACGCCGGTCTCGTACACCGGCCGGAGCCGTTCCATCTCGCGCCTCACATCGGCCAACGCATTCCTCTTTTCCGCGTCGCTTCGCTTCGTTTTACCTACAGCACGCTAGCATATGGGCTCCTCAACGGCACCATCCTCCAAGTTTAAAGAAGCGCAATACCGCCTTATGATCGGCGTATGGGTGAATGCGTGTTCTGCGATATCGTGCGCGGCGAGGAGCCGTGCCGGCCGGTCTTGGAGTCTGATCTGGCGTTGTGTTTCGTGTCGTCCGACGATCAGGCCGATTATCATCTGCTCGTCATACCGAAGCGGCATGCGGTCAACATACTTGACTGCGATGCGGAATCTCTGCGTGCGGTGGCCGACCTGACGCAGCGCGTCGCCCGACATCTGGTCGCGGACTGCGGGTTCGACGGCGTCGATCTGCTCAATACCTCGTTCGAAGACAATCAATCGGTGTTGCACTTCCATGTGCATCTGCTGGCCCGATCGCATGGCGATGGTTTGGACACTTGGCCGAAACTGCCCGGTCGCGCGATCTCGCTGGACGCCGCGTGGCGGCGAATGCGATGACATGCCGCCTTTCTTCAGACTTTGAAGCAGATTGCGGGACTATCGCGCCGGGTTGTTGCCTCAAGGTTTGGAGAAAGATGGTTTTGGCGGTGTGACGTTGTGGGCACGTTGTGGGCACAACGCGCCCACAACGTCGCCGTCCACTCAACAGCATCTTGGCTTTTGGGAGGGGCCGACTCGCTCGATCGGACGTCCTCGGTTCGACGTCTTCAATCCAACGGCTCCGGTCCGGCGTCGATGCCACTGTTGGGGGCATGTGCAGACGATTCGCGCTCGATCTGAGCTGGGATGGCGTTGCCGGGCGCTTCGGCGTGGACCGCGAGGAGGACGCGGGCGACCCCGGTCTTCCCGCCGTGCCGTCGTATCGCTTCGAGCCGGGGCATGTCATCGGCATTGTGGCGCGGGACCGGACCGGGCGCCGCCGGCTCGCGGGCGCGCACTGGTCGCTTGTGCCGCGCTGGAGCCGCGGTTTCGATCTGCCCTACCCCACGTACAACGCGCGTGCGGAGTCCGCGGCGAGCAGGCCCACGTTCTCCGAATCGGTGCGTTCCATGCGCGCGGTCGTTCCCGCGACCGGCTACTACGAGTTCAAGGGCGACCGGCCGTTCTATTTCCACATGCCGGACGACTCGCCGCTGGCCATGGCGGGACTGTACTCGTGGTGGCGGGATCCGGCCGCCGGTCCCGCGGCACCTTGGCGGCTCACCGCGACCGTTCTGACCTGTCCGGCGCTGGATGGTTTCTCCAAAGTGCATGACCGCATGCCGCTGCTCGTGCCGCCGGACATGGTCGCGGCATGGCTTGGCGGCGAGGGCACAGTCGACGGAGTCTCCCTGCTGGATGAGCTGCGCGGGCGCGGGCCGGAGCACTCACGGTCGCTGCGATGGCATGAGGTCGCCCCGCCGGAAGACGACGAGGACGGAAGGCGGCTCATCGCGCCGATTCCGGACGCTCCGAACGCCACGGGCGCCACGGATGCAATGGGCTCGACGGGCGCGGCACAGCCGACACTGTTCTGAGAGGCGTCCCGGGCATCTTCATGAACCGTCAGATGAAGTCGTACGGCATGCGGTGCCTGACGAGCCAGCACACCGCGCACGCCAGGAACACCAGCGCGGGCCACGGCGACTGCCAGTGCGAGCCAAACAGGATCGCGTACAGCACGGCGAAGCGGGCCGCATAGAACGCGAACCGCCGCCATCCCGTGCGCGGCCGCGTCTCGACGGTCATGCGCACGAACCGGCCGCCCAACGTCTGCCCGTCGCGCAGCCACGGCAGCAGGCCCTCGAACAGCGCGAACACGGCCGACTGCACGACGAAGTATACATCGGCTCCGAATGACGCCGACGCATAGGCCGCGCCCACGCGCACCAGCAGCGCGACCGGGGCGGACACCGCGATCACCAGCACCATGTCGATGGCCAGGGCCACGCACCGGCGCACGAAGCCCGGCTCCCGCGTGACCGCCGACTCGTCGAGCACCTCGACCGGGAAACGACGGTTGAGCAGCCATGCGGCCAGCCATCCGATCATCGCGCCGGACGTGTTCCAGATGAGATCGTCCACGTCGAACAGGCGGTACGCGCACGGGAACAGGCCGAACACGCCCGTGAGCTGCGAGGTCTCGATGAGCAGCGAGGTGAAGAACCCCACGGGCAGCGCGACGCGGAACGGCCAGCGGAACGTGCGTCCCATGAAGAAGCCGAGCGGCAGGAAGAACACCACGTTGAGGCCGATCTGCAGCACCGCGGTGATGCCGTCCGAGCGCAGGTCGCCGATGAAGCCGAGCGGGTCGAGCTGCGGGGACAGGTGGTGCGTGGCGCAGTAGGCGATCGCGTCGTCCGGCATGGGGTACAGCGTGAAGCAGCCGAGCGACAGCAGGTAGAGCACCACCAGATACGCGCCGAGCGCGGACGTGAAGCGCAAACGGTTGTCGCGGCGGTAGAGCAGCGCCAGCACGGGCAGCGTGAGCACCGCCGATGCGAACGGCCACATCGCCACCGCGAACGCGAACGACATGCTGAAGCTTCGGAGAAACGCCATGTGCTGCACCTTCCCTGTCGGTTTTCGTTGATCGACTGGCGGAACGCCATTCCCGCGTTCCGATCGGCCAGCTTATCGCATCCGGCATGGCGGCGGCATCATCCCCAAGGCTGAAATCCGGGGAATTCCTTGGATGTTTGCTGAAAGCGCCTCAATTACGCTCACATGCTTATATGCTCATATGCTCATATGCGTACATACATACGTACTATGGGCGTTCCCGAATCTCCCCCGCGTCGATCACCTCATCGTCCAAAAACCAGTAGTCGTGCGGATCCCCGCGCAGCGCGCTGAACGGCACGAGTTCCACGCCTTCCTCGGCGGCCCTGCGCAGCAGGTACCCGCGCACGATCCACGGGTACTCCAGCACGCCGGATTTCAGGTCCACGATCCGCTCGATCGTCCTTCCGCTCACCCCGAAGTCCGCGCCGATCGCATCCGCGGTCAAGCCCAGTCGGCGCATGTTCTCGCGGAACTCGCGGATCGTGGCCGCCCGCTGTTCGTTCGTCAACGACATGTCACTCCTTCCCCTGCGCACCGGCGTGCGCCCAGTCCACCACGGCTTCGATGTTGTTGCCGTCCGGGTCGAGCGCGAATGCGGAATAATACCCCGGATGGTACGGTCTCGGCCCGGGCTCGCCGTTGTCCCGGCCGCCGGCCGCAAGCGCCGCCTCGTGGAACGCGCGCACGGCTTCGCGGCTCGGCGCGAGGAACGCGATGTGCGTCACCGGCGACGGGCAATCCCCCGCGTCGCCGCCCGGGGCCGCATTACCTTCCATCGGCGAGACGTAGAAGTCGGCGTGCGGCGTGCCGTCGTCCACGCCGAACCCGATGGTCGGCTCGTGGTGCGCCTTGGCCACGTATCCCAGCGGGGCCAGCGCCCGCCGGTAGAATTCGATGCTTCGGTTCACGTCCCGCACGCGCAGCGTCAGATGGTCCAGCATGCCTTGCCTCGCTTCACGCCTTGACGAGCCCCCGCAGCAGGGCGATTTCCTCGCGGTGCGTGGTCTCGGTGAGTTCCTTGGTTTCGAGGACCATGGGCAGGCGGGCCGTGCGCGGGTCGTTGACCAGACGCGCGAAGAACGCCTCGCCGAGTTTGCCGGCGCCGATGTTGGCATGGCGGTCCTTGCGCGAGCCGAATCCGAACTGGGAGTCGTTGGCGTGGACGGCCATGAGCCGCCCCAAGCCGATCGCATGGTCGAAGTCGGCGAGCACGCCGTCGAAGTCGTTCACGAGGTCGTAGCCGGCGTCGTACACGTGGCAGGTGTCCAGCGTGACGCCCACGTGCGCCCGCCAGCGCGCATCCACATGATCGATGATCGCGGCGATCTCCTCGAAGCTGCGCCCGCATTCGGTGCCCTTGCCGGCCATGGTCTCAAGCAGCACCGGCACGGCTCCAGCGGCTTCGTCATCCCCGGCGGCGTCCGACACGATCCCGAACACGCGGTTCAGTCCCTCGCCGATGAGCCGGATGCCTTCGTCCGCGCCCTGACCCACATGCGAGCCGGGATGGATGTTGAGGTAGATCGCCTGTCCGGCCGCGGCGACCGGGGCGAGCATCGCCAGATCCTCGGCGAGCGCGCGCACGGCGAAGTCGCGCTTGGACTCGTCCTTGGCGGCGAAGTTGTATACGTAGGGCGCGTGCGCCACGAGCGGCCCGTATCCCTCGGCGTGCAGCTGAGCCCCGAACGCGGCGGCGCCGTCCGCGGTCAGGGACTTCGAGCGGCTGCCGTACGGCGAGCGCGGGAAGAACGCGAACGTGGTGCCGCCCTCGGCGTGCGAGCGTTTGATGAGCGCCTTCCATCCGCCGGACGCGGACAGGTGCGAGCCGACGAGCAGGCGCGCGCCCGGAGTGGTTTCGGTGGCGTCGGTGGTTTCGTTGGTTTCGTCGTTCATGCGGTCGTCTCCTTCTGCGGGGTTTCGCGTTCGGGCCCGCGTTCGTGCGCGGCGCCGGGTTTGGCGTGCGCCTTGGCCGTGACGTGGTCCGCTTCGATCTTCCACACGGTCACGGCGCGGACCTGCGCGTCGGTGAATGCGACGTGCGGCATGCGCGCCTGATGCGCCATGAGCATCTGAAGACCATGCCGGGCCTCGTCCAAATCATCCACGATCGTCGCGGCGCCGTTGCCGACGACGGAGCGGAATGCCTCGCCCCAGTTGCAGGCGACGCGCCCCTCGATGACTTCGCAGTCGGCGCGCATGGTGAACGCCACCGGCAGGCGGTTGCCCGAGGCACGGATCGCGTCGAGCTTGCGCCCGCTCACCGCCGAATGCATCCACAGCGTAAGCCGGCCGGTTTCGGAGTCGTGTTCGTAGCCGAAGTTGAGCGGCACCACGGTCAGGCCCTCGGCGTCCACGTACGCCATGTCGACGATGTCGCAGGCGTCGATGATCGCGCCGATCGCCGCCGCATCCGTGACCTCCCGGTCGGCGCGGCGCATCTGGCGGCGTCCGCCCGCCACCGTGCGCTCGTCGTCGCGGCGCTTCGGCCTCATATGTTCCGCGCTCATGCCTGTTCCATCCCCTTCGTGTCCGTCAAGCCGACTGTCAGCAACCATATCCGCGCGCGTTGACCGTCCGCCGCCGCTACGCCTGCGCGGGCCGTTCGAACTCGCCGCCGTCGAAATACCCTGCCAGTGCGTTGCATTCCGCAATGAGCCGCGGATCGACGGCGAGCGTGCGATGCGGGTCGTCGGTGCCGCAGTACACCTCGTCGCACGCGAGCAGCCGGCGGTCCATGTACGTGGGCAGGCCGTCGAGGAGCAGCGGGCCGATCGTGCCCACGTCGTACCCGGTGCGCCGCCTGACCTCGTCCGGCGCGGCGAGATGGATCTGATGCAGGCCGAGCGCGCGGCCGAGCCGACGCCACTGCGGATGGCCCGTCGCGAGGGCGACCACGGCGGCCACTCCCTCCTTCGATTCGACGATGTACGTGGCGGCGGCGCGACTGAGGTCGAACACCGTCGCCGCGGACGCCAAATCCACGATCGCGGTCTCATGCGCGATGAGCCGCGCCCGGTCGGGATGCGCGGCGACGAACCGCTCGACGGCCTCGCGTTTGTTTTCGTTCATGTCCCCATTATGACGCGGTCGCCCGAACCGTTCCCACCCCGGTCGGGAACGCCGGACATGTGCTTCTCCCGGTTCCGAGCGGGATCACGAATCGGGACCACGGATATCATAGAATCGTGATTCCGAAGCTGCTTATCGCCCTCGTCGCGTGCCTTATCGCCGCGACCGCGCTGTACGCCGCGCTGCGTGCCCTGACGCAATGCGACAAGTGCGTCGGCGTTCTCCTTGCGTCCACGCCACTGATCGGATGGCTGGCCGCGCTGGTTTTCGCGCTCAGCGCCGCGACCGCCGACTATCCGTATGGTTGCGACGGTTGGATGAACCCGTGTCCGGAGGGCGCCGGGCCGCTGTCCGAGGGACTGTTCGGCGTGGCGGCATTGCTGGCGCTCGTCACCGCCGTCATGCTGATGACTGATTGCGCCGCGCTACTGTACGGGGTGATCGTGCGCGGCGTCGAATGGGCGCGCAAACTGGCGGGACGAATGCCGCGGCACGATGCGCGGATCAATGCGCGAACCCATGGACGGCCGGACGGGAAAGACGAATGAACGGGAGCCGCGGGAACTCAAACGCGGTGCGCGCCCGTCGCCTATGCGGCCGTTTTGATATGGGCGACCCCGCACACGCGTCATGCGGCCTCGCCCATCGTCCCCATCGTCCATAAGTCATTCCGCCCTTTCGCGTCACGCATTCGCCCGACGCGCAGACTGCTGCCCTGGCATTCCGCTTCCGCACGAGCGTCACGCGGCCTCGCCCGCAATCCCCCGCGCCCATGATTCATTCCTTGATTCATTCCTTCGCCTCTCATACGCATCCGCCATTCGCTTGTTGCGATCATCTACTTTATGCTGTAAAGTAGATTGTGTTCATGAAAAAGTCATGGAACACCATCGAGAAGGAGACATCATGAACGCCCCAACCAACGTCAATCGCAACACCGACCAAGCCGACGGCCGCATCGCCGACCCGCGCGAGGCCCTCGGCATCGTCAAACAGCAATCCGAGCGCATGGACCGCCTGTTCGGCACGTTCAGCTGGGCGTTCTGCCTGATCTGGGGCGTCGCCTACCTCGTCGCCTACGCCGTGCTCGGCGCCGCCACGCAGGCCGGCAACGGCGTCACCGCGCCCTGGGCGCTGCTCGCGTTCGGCGGCATCCTCATCCTCGGCATCGCCGCCTCCGCCGTCGTCGCCATACGCGGCGGGCGAGGCTACCGCTCCGGCGCCGCCAACGCCAAGCGCGCGGCCATCTACGGCTGGGCGTGGGCCCTCTCGTTCGGCTTCGGCCTCGGCGGCCTGCAGGTCTTCGCCACCCGGTTCCGCGACATCCTGACCCCGGATGCGGTCGCCTCGCTCTACAACATCGTCGCGCCGCTCATCATCGGCGCGCTGTACATGGTCGGGTCCGCCCTGTGGCGCGACCTCTCCCAGCTCGTCGTGGGCGTGGTCATGCTGGTCCTCGCGTTCGCCGGCTCGTTCCTCGGCGGCGCGGCCGGCTACTTCGCCATGTCGCTGGTCGGCGGCGGGGCGATGATCCTCGTCGCCGTGTGGGCGCTCACGCTGGGCCGCCGCAACCGCACCTTCGCCGCGCTGATGGAAGGAAAGTGACCGCATGACGGAGGAACTCGACCCGCTCATCCACGCCACCTCGCGCCTGAGGATCATGACCACGCTGGCCTCGATCGACGACGGCGCCTCGCTCTCCTTCGCCAAGCTCTCCGACCTGCTCGGCATGACCGCCGGCAACCTGTCCGTGCACCTGACCAAGCTCGAGCAGGCCGGCTATGTGACCATAGAGAAGACGTTCGAGGGCCGCAAGCCCGCCACCTACGCGGCCATCACCCCCGCAGGGCGCAAGGCGTTCGACGGCTATCTGGCCGCGCTCAAGGCGCTGCTCGCCCCCGTCCAGGGAGCCGAAGCCGATTTCTGACCTAACGCCGCGCGAAGAACCGGATGGGACATTGTGGGGCACAGCGTGAAAACGGCGGAGCCAAGCCGTTTTCACATCCGACCGACGGGGATGGTTCTGGTTCTTTGCGTGGCAATTAGGTCAGAAATCGGAAAGTCCGGCTTCCACGCCCGCCGACATGAACAACGTGTTGACTTTACTGGTGCACCGCACTATTATCCAGACGACACGATGTTGATATAAACGGAACGGAGGATGACGCATGGCACGCAAGCGCAACACCGGCACCGAGGCGAAGATCAAGGCCGCCTTCACCCAACTGCTCAAGGAGAAGGGCTTCGACGCGATGACGGTAAGCGACATCGCGCGCATCGCCGGTATCAACCGCGGCACCTTCTACATGCACTACATGGACAAGTACGACCTCAAGCAGCAGCTGCTCGACAACGCGATCTACGACCTGCGCCGCATCCTGAGCGCCCGCCC
>NZ_WBSN01000024.1 GCF_009299475.1 Bifidobacterium avesanii
GATGATCTCGGGCGCGTTGATGCGGTCGTCGTAGAACAGGCCGACGACCATGCGCTTGACGTCCTTGCGGTACATTGCGGACTCCAATCCGGACGCCAAAGCGTCCAACTTTTCGTCCGCACCCCCAAATGGGTGTCAGCGCACTGGATTCGCTCAATCCGTAGGTTGTGCACAACGGATTGAGCGGATCGAGTGCGCGAGGCACGAAAATAAAGTGTCAGCGCACTGGATTCGCTCATTCCAGGTCTTGATATTCACGGATTGAGCGAATTGGATGCGTGAGGTGCGAAAAATGGGCACCGGCGCACTGGATTCGCTCAATCCGCAGTGTGGTGTTTGCGGATTGAGCGAATCCAGTGCCGAGGCGCGCGGCGTTGAAACGCATGATGGCGAGGCGGGCTGTGACGCTGACTGATCAGTGTATGTGGCTGATCGGCGTATATGGCTGGTCGGCGAGGACGGGCGGTTGGTCGGCGGTCGGATCAGGCGAACTTTCAGGCGAACTCGAGGACGCGGTCCACGGCGAGTCGCAGCAGCTCGGAACGTGTGCGGCCATGCGCCTTGGCGACGCGGTCCAGCTTCTCCAGCTGTGCGTGCGGCAGTTTGAACGACACCGTTTCCGCCGGCTCGCTTTCCTGCGGGGCGATCTTCGGGCGGCCGCGCAGACTGACGAATTCCACCGGGCCGCGGGCTTCGGGCGGCAGACCGTCTGTCACGGGTCCCCATTCGCCCGGCTTCGGCCACTCTCCGCGTTCAAAGGCTTCCGCTTGGGCTTCCAGTTCCTCTTCGGTCCACACCGAACCGTCGGCGTTATGGAACACCGTTCCGTCCTCCAGAATGACGGGTGTGCCTTGCGGCGACGTGTCGTCTTTGTCGGATTGCTTGCCATTGTGCGTGGTCATTGTGCGCTCCTTGGATTGCGCGGGGATTGGAGTCCAAGCTCCCGCAGTGTTTTCTTCGTGCATTTCATGGCGTGGTAGATGACCCACGCATCTGTGTCGCCGTGGTGGGCGATGAACTCCAGCATCGCCCCCTCAAGTCATATCCCAATCCGATCAGGCCACGCGTATCCGGTCGGATGCTTGACTTGACGCAGCTGATCCACGCCGAGTACACGTCTTCGTCGGTGACGTCGGGATGGCGCTCGTGGATTCTGGGGTGAACCGAGACCTTCATGGCGTCACCGACAAGATTATTATATGACGATATTCAAGAATAGACAATGTCTTCAAACTGAATATGCATGATTGTGTATGACGTAAATGACGCTTACGCGTGTTTCTTCGGCATGTCGCCATGGTGATTCCCCTTCCTTGCGGACCGTCCGCGGCCGAACGGTTGCGTCCATGGTGGGGGAGTCGCGGACGTGGGTCAATTCCGCGGAGGCCTGTGGTCGAATGTGGGTGAAGTGCGCTGATGGCGTCGGCTGAATGGTCGTTGCCGCAGGCGCTCGTCGGCGGGCGCGGATGGATGGTCACGGACGAAACGGGTGATTTCGGACGGAGTGGGCGTGCGGACGGGCGTGCGGACGGGAGTATGGGTGGACGCGTGGGCGGAGCACGCGGACGGGCGTGCGGCCGAAGGTTGCGGGCGGGCGGGGCAGCCGCCGATGTGTCGGCAGCGCGCCCGCGACACGCCGAAATGATAGTCTTTGATTACGCTTTCATGAAATCTTTTGTCATGCCTAAAATATTGAATTTGCAACGAAAATAGACGCAGTGTGAAAAGTGTTAACTTGCTTAAATGAAAGCGGTTTCATATGATATGAAACATCAAACGGAACCGCAAGGTTCCCCAGGCAAGTCCAAGAATTTCAACGGTGAAAGGACCACGATCATGGCCATTGCGCATCAGACCGACCCGGCGGCGTACCAGCTGGGCACGGACGAAAACCGTGAGTTTCTCAAGGCCGCGGGCGAGGATCTCCTCGCGTTCGGCCACAATTTCCCAGCGCCGAACGGCGGCTCCCTGTGGCTCAACGCCGACGGCACCACCGACCCGTCGCACGGCGTGGAGACGTGGATCACCAGCCGCATGGCGCATGTGTACTCCATGGGCGCCATGCTCGGCCACCCCGGCAGCGAGGAGCTGGCGGACGCCGCGCTCAAGGGCCTGATCGGTCCGCTGCACGACGACGAGAACGGCGGCTGGTACCCGCAGGTGTTCCTCGACGGCACCCACGTTCCCGGCAAGGTCTGCTACGCGCACGCCTTCGTGATGCTCGCCGCGTCCAGCGCGCTGCTGGCCGGTCGCCCGGGCGCCAAGGCGCTGCTGGACGAGGCCGTCGACACGTTCCTCAAGCGCTTCTGGCGCGAGGACGAGGGGCTGACCGTCGACATGTGGAACACCGAGTTCACCGAGCTCGACCCGTACCGCGGCATCAACGCCAACATGCACACCACCGAGGCGTTCCTCGCGCTGGCGGACGTGCTCAAGGACGAATCCTTCCGCGACAAGGCCGGCCGCATCATCGGCCACGTGGCCGGATGGGCCGAGAACAACCAGTGGCGCATCCCGGAGCACTTCTCCGCCGACTGGCAGCCGCAGCTCGAGTACAACGCCGACCACAAGGATGACCAGTTCAAGCCGTACGGCGCCACCCCGGGCCACGGCATCGAATGGGCCCGCCTGATCACCCAGTACGCGCTGAGCTCCAAGTCGATCGACGAGGCCGGGAAGAAGCGCCTGATCGACGTGGCCGAGCACCTGTTCGACCGCGCGGTCAAGGACGGCTGGGGCACCTGCGAGGGCGGCAAGCCGGGTCTCGCCTACACCACCGACTGGAACGGCGTGCCGGTCGTCACCGACCGCATGCACTGGACGCTCGCCGAGGGCATCAACACCTCCGCCACGCTGGCCAAGGTCACCGGCAAGGACGAGTACCGCGAGTGGTACGCGCGCTTCTGGCAGTACGCCGACGACTGCGTGATCGATCACAAGCTCGGCTCCTGGTTCCACCAGCTGGACCTCAACAACAAGGTCATCGGCACGGTGTGGCCGGGCAAGTCGGACCTGTACCACGCGTTCCAGTCCACGCTCATCGCGCGCCTCGACCCGGCCGTGTCCGTCGCGCCGGCCCTCAAGGCCCGTGTGGACGGCATCGCCGCGGCCCCGGGCGCGAACGCCACGGCCCGTCAGCTGCACTTCGACATCGGCCGCTTCCCGGCCAACGTGGCGTGGGCCATCATGAGCTGCATGTGACCCGCCGGCCCGCATGGGCCCACAGCACTTGCCCGGCGCCGGGCGGAGGGTTCTTTGTTGTGTTCCCTTTCCCACCGTTCGCTTGACGCCGGGCCAGCCGGGACCCCGGACCGAGGCAGAAGGTCCGGGGTTCTTTTTTTATGCGCGCGCTCCCGAGGCGGCAAAAGGCCAACGAAAAAGGCTCCCCCGCGGATTGCAGGGGAGCCAAAATCAGCGCGACTAGGGCGATTCCGGGCGGAGAAAGCCGGATCAGGCCTTCTTGGAGCCCTCGAGCACCTTGTAGAACACGCCGACCACGAGCACGTAGACGCAGCCCACGGCCATCACGAGGATGCCGCCGAACTGGCCCATGGCGTCGGCCGCCACGCCCATGATGGGCGGGAAGATGGCGCCGCCGATCAGGCCCATGAGCATGAGGCCGGAGATCTCGTTCTGGCGCTCCGGACGGTACATGAGGGCGTGGGACAGGAACAGCGAGAACACGTTCGAGTTGCCGAAGCCCACGAGCGCCACGGCCGTCCAGAACAGCCACACGGGCGGGTTGGAGGTGGACAGGGTGAAGATCGCGAAGCAGATGGCGGACAGGGTCATGATGGCGCCGCAGATGCGCACGCCGGTCTTGTTGCTCATCTTCTGCAGCACGATGCCGCCGGTGAAGCAGCCGATCATGCGGGCGATGAAGTAGACCATGGTGGCGGTGGCGGCGATGGCGGTGAACTGGTCGCCGGTGTGCTCGGTGAGGATGCGCGGGGCCTGGGCGTTGATGCCGACGTCGACGCCGACGTGGGAGATGATGCCCAGGAAGCACAGCAGGATGATCGGGTCGCCGAGCAGCTTGAAGCACTTGGCGATGGTGGTGGTGCCGGCGTCGGGGGCGGGCTCCTCGATCTTGTCGAAGGCGAGCAGGATGTAGCCGACGATGCCGACGACGAAGTAGATCACGAACAGGATCCACCACATGCCGAGCTTGTTGGCGCCCCAGATGGCGATGTACGGGGCGAACAGGGAGGCGAAGGCCTTCACGAACTGGCCGGTGGTGAGCGTGGAGGCGAGCTTGTCGCCCTTGACGAACACGGTCAGCAGCGGGTTGAGCGACACCTGCATGAGGGTGTTGCCGATGCCGAGGAAGGCGAAGGAGGCGACGATCAGGACCAGTCGGGGAGTGCCCTCGAACACGGTGTAGGCGATGATCGGCAGGGCCATGGCGACCAGCGTGACCAGGATGGACCACAGGACGGTCTTGCGGCGGCCGATCTTGTTCATCAGCATGCCGGTGGGCACGGAGAAGATGAGGAACCAGAAGAACACCATGGTGGTGAACAGGTTCGCGGTGCCGTCGGCCAGGGTGAACTCGGCCTTGACGTAGTTCGTCGCGGTGCCGACCAGGTCGACGAAGCCCATGACGAAGAAGGCGAACATCACCGGGATGATGGCCTTCAGACCGGCATTCGCGGTCTTGGAGGTTTCGTTGCTCATTGTTGTTTCCCTTGAATTGTTGTTGTTTCCCTTTTGCCGCTGTGACGCGCGGGCCGGCCCGGCAGAAGGCATGGCTCACGCAAAGGCGCCGTCGCCCACAGCGAAGACGAGGCGTCCGAATTCATGGATCCGCGGAATGGATCCGACACGGTGAAGGAGCGGATGGCTGGCCGGGCAGTCGGCCTTCCGCCCGTCCCCTCACCGGTTTGTGTGACGGAGTCGGATCACTCGGCCGCTTCGGCGAGGTAATCCGGGATCTGCTCCGGGTACTGGGGCCACGCGCCGTTCTGGGTGCACACGAAGGCGGCGGTGTTGACGGCCTTCTTGTGGGCCTCGGCCAGCGGGTCGCCGAGCAGCGTGCGGGCGGTGAAGGTGCCGGAGAAGGAGTCGCCCGCGCCCACGGTGTCCACGACCTCGACGTGCGGGGTCGCCAGGGTGGAGGACTCGCCGTTCTTGGAAATGATGGTGGAGAAGGTGGAGCCGCCGGTCAGGATGATGTAGTCCAGGCCGTAGTTGGACATGAACCAGCGGCAGGCGTCGTCGTCGGAGGTGCCGCGGATGTCGAACATGTCGCGCAGGAGCAGCAGCTCGGCGTCGTTGATCTTGAAGACGGTGGCGTAGCCGAGCAGCTCCTCGATGAGCTCCTTGGAGTAGTGGTCGCCGCGCAGGTTGATGTCGAAGAACTTCATCGCGCCGGCCTTGGTGTGCTTGAGCAGCTCGATGATGGTGTCGTGGGTCTCGGGGGAGCGCAGGGCCAGGGTGCCGAAGCACACGGCGTCGGCCTGCTCGACGACCTCGATGAGCTGGCGGGTGAGCAGCAGGTGGTCCCAGGCGACGCCCTTGACGATGGTGTACTCCGGGATGCCGTTCTTCAGGGCGACCTCGACGGTGGAGGTGGGCCAGGCGTTGCGCTGGATGATGGTGTGGATGCCGGCCTTCTCCGCCTCGACGAGGAGCTCGTCGCCGAGCTCGTCCTCGCCGACGGCGCTGATCGACCAGCCGTCCGCGCCGTTCATCATCGCGTGGTAGGCGAAGTTCACGGGGGCGCCGCCGGCGCGCTTGCCGGAGGGCAGCATATCCCACAGGAGTTCGCCGAGGGACAGAACGATGGGCTTGGACATGGGGTTTCCTTTCCTAGGTGGTGGTTATATCGATTGACGTTTATGGCGTGCGGTCTCGTCTGGCTCGGCGACCCGCACGGACGCCGCTTGTCAGGTGACGTCGAAGAATAATGATGGCCGTTCGAGGAACTGGGTCACCGCCACGGCCGCCGCGCCCGCCACGGTGGCGTCCGCGTCGAGGCCGGAGAGGCTGATGGCCGTGCTGGAGACGATCTCGGGGATCGCGCGCTCCGCCGCGACCCGGCGCACCTCGTCGAGCAGCACCCGGCCGCCGCCGGCGACGATGTCCCCGATGATGATGCGCTTGGGGTTGTAGGCGTTGAAGATGGTGACGCAGCCGTAGCCCACGTAGCGGCCGATCTCGCGGACCATGGCCACGGCACGCCCGTCGCCGGCGTCGCAGGCCGCGAACAGGCGGGCGCAGGCCTCGGCGTGGGTCAGCTCGGCGGCGCCGCGGACGATCTCGCCGTCCTCGACGAGCATGGCGTGGATGGCGCTCGCGGAGCAGTAGCGCTCGAGGCAGCCGCGGTTGCCGCAGTCGCAGGGGCGGCCGTTGACGTCGATGCTGATGTGGCCGATCTCCGTGGCGGCGCCGATCGCGCCGTTGACGAGCTGGCCGTGCTCGATCACGCCGAGGCCGACGCCCTCGCCGATGAGGTAGTAGGCCAGATCGTCCTCGAGCGGGCAGTCCGGGTCGAACAGGCTGTGGGCGAGCACGCCGGCGCGGGCGTCGTGCTCGATGAACACCGGCACGGCGAAGGCGCGCTGGAACTCCTCGATGAAGTTGACCTTGCGCCAGCCCTGCATGCCGGAGACGACCGCGATGCGGCCGACCTTGCGCAGATAGGGGCCGGGGACCGCCATGCCGACGGCCACGATGCGCGCGTCGGCGGCGATGAGGCGCTCGACGCGGCGGTGGATGTCCGCGATGGTTTCGGCGATGGTGTCGTCGTGGACGGTGGGCAGCGTTTCGAGGCTCAGGGGCGCGCCGGCGAGGTCGAACACGCCGATCTGCACCAGCGAGCGGGCGAACTTGACGCCGATCACGTGGAACCGGTGGACGTCGAGGTTCAGGCCGATGGAGCGTCGGTTCTTCATGCCCTCCATGTCGCCGGTCTCCTCGATCACGCCGGCTTCGATGAGCCGTGCGGTGATCTTGGTGATGGCGGCGGGGGTGAGCTCCAGCGCCTTGGCGATCTGGGCGCGCGAGCTGACGCCGTGGTGGTAGAGGTGCTGCAGGATGTTGGAGCGGTTGGTTTCGGACATGGCGGCGACGGTGTTCGCGTGCGTGTTTGCGGTGATGTTCATCGTGCAGCCTCCTTGCCTGTCCGCTCGTCGTTGAATCTGAACTTGGTTCATATATTAACTGGGTTAACTCTACGGTGCAAATCGGTGGAGTGAGAGCGATTTCATCGGCGTGTCGCGCTGAAATTGCGTTGGACGCGCCGAAAATGGTCGGCGGCGAACCGGTTCGGGATATGCTGTGTACACTCAGGTGACGGATTGTTCAATGAAGAACGCAATGGAGATGGAACCATGAATACGACGGATCGTTGGAGCGACGCGCAGGCGCAATATAACGGGGCCGCGCCCAGGGTGGAGATCATCGTGCAGGACGTCGACGGCGCGAAGGTGGCGCGCGAGGAGGGTGCCGACCGCGTGGAGCTGTGCACGGCCATGGGCGCCACGGGCGGCATCACTCCGAGCTTCGGCCTCATCCAGCTGTGCTCGCACGTGGGCGTGCGGCTCGGCGTGCAGGCCCGCATCCGCTCGCGCGGCGGCAACTTCGTGTACGACGAGGGGGAGAAGCGCGTGATGCTCGCCGACGTGCGTTCGTCCATCCTCGCCGGCGCCTCCGGCGTGGTCGTCGGCGCGCTGGACAAGTACGGCAACCTCGACGTGGCCTTCGCCAAGAAGCTGTACGAGGCCGCCAAGGACGAGGGGGAGCGCTGCGGCCGGCACGTCTCGGTCACGTTCAACCGCGCGTTCGACATGGTGAACGACCCGTTCGGCTCCCTCGACATCCTGCGCGACATGGGCTACACCCGCGTGCTCACCTCCGGCGGCGCGTCCCGCGTGCAGGACGGTCTGGGCCGGCTCCACGAGCTGGTCTGCCACGCCGCCGGGCGCATCGACATCATGGCGGTCGGGCACATCACCCCCGATCTGGTCCGTCCCGTGCTCGACACCGGCGTGCCGTCCATCCACCTGTCCGCGCGCGTGATCGTCGCCTCGGACGGCGGCCCCGGCGGCAGCGGCGACGATCCGGTCATCGAACGCACCGACCGCGAATGGGTGCGGGCCGTGGTGAACGCCGTCCACGGGCGGTGATCGGCGGCGTCCGGGCCCGCCTGTGAATTTCCCGTGAGTTTTCCCGGCGTTCAGACTCCCGACCTGAACCGTTCGTTTCGCGCCCCTAGCGTGGCGGGGGAAGAGGATTCGTCATGGACAAGGGACGGTCCGCGAACACGAAGTAGGGGGGAATCATGCCACGCATCTCACGACGCCTCGAGGGCCTGCTGCTCTCGGCCGCGATGATCGTGCCGCTGGGGGCCATCCCGGCGGCCGCGGTCTACGCCGCCGATCCGCAGCAGACGGCCGCGACGGCCACCGCCAAGGAGAACAAGGACGCCGTTGGCGGCGACATCATCAAGGACGAGGGGACCGCCGTCTTCCTCAAGCGGATCGACGTCGGCACCGACACCGTCACACTCGGATCCAAGAACGCCAAGCCAGTCGACATCTCCGGCTGGCTGATCCGCGATGACAAGGACTCCGCGGACCATACGTACACGGTCCCCGCCGGCACCGTGATCGAAGCCTCCGGCGAGGCGTCCTTCAACCTCGATAAGCTCGCCGGCATCGGACTGGGCAAGGAGGATCAGGTCCGCGTATACGACCCGTCCGGCAAGCAGCTGCTCGGCTTCGGCTGGTCCGGCGACGACAAGAACGCCGTCTACGTGGCCAACACCGACGCCGACGGCATGACCAAGGAAGGCGACGCCGGCAACCCGGACCAGCCCTCCGGCGAGAAGCTGGACGTGGCCGCGTGGCCCGGACTGGACGCCGTGACCGCCATCGACGGCGTCGACGAATTCGGCGCGGGTCAGGTCACCGGCGAGCACACCGACGGCAACCTGTCCGGACTGGCCTACCAGCCCGGCGCGGACGGCGCCCCCGGCACCCTGTGGGCCGCGGACAACGACCTCAACCCCACGCTCGGCATCACCGGCCCGAAGGGGCCGGGCGCCATCAACAAGTTCGTCTACCTCGACGGCAAGTGGCAGCAGGACCCGAACGACGGCTGGAGCTTCACCAAGGACGGCAAGGCCAAGGGCGGCAAGCAGCTGCACTTCAAGGACGGCAAGGGCGGCGTGGACTCCGAGGCCATCACCCTCCTGCCCGGCAAGGACGGCAAGGCCGACCCGTCCAAGGGCGTGTTCGTCGGCGCCGAGCGCGACAACGAAGACAAGAAGGTGCCGCGCCCGTCCATCCTCAGCTACGACGTGACCGCCAAGACCGCGGACGCGAACGGCGACGGGGCGCAGGACCTCACCGCCACCCACGAATGGAACCTCGTCGCCGCGCTGAGCCAGTTCGGCGTGCGGCTCGAGCACGGCGACGACGCCAATCTGGGCGTCGAAGGCGTGGCGTTCGTGCCGGACGACGTGCTCACCGCGAAGCACTTCAAGGTGAACCTCTACCCGGACCGCGTGGGCGAATACAACCCGGACGGCTTCGGCAACGACTACGGCGGCCTGTTCTTCGTGGCGCTGGAGAAGACCAACGCCATCTACGCGTTCGCGCTCGAAACCGTGAACGGCAACGACCTCGTGTTCCCGGTCTCCCAGTTCCCGCTGCCCGAGGCCGCCGCCAACGCCGGCTACTCCGGTCCGCGTGACCTGACGTGGGACGCCGAGCACAACCAGCTGCTCGCCGAGGGCGACAACACCATCGGCGCCGACGAGAAGCCCACCAAGGCGATGCTCGCCACCTACGAGTTCCAGGACGACGGCACGCTGGCGCTCACCAAGCTGACCGCCACCCCGGACGAGATCGCCTCCGGCAACACCGAGGGCTTCGCCATCACCCCCGACGCCGAGGCCGCCACCGTGGCCGGCGGCGAGGACGGCAAGACCTACAAGCCCGTCTTCTGGGCGGACGACGGCGTGACCGGCGGCCACTCGCTGCGACAGGGCTACATCGAGGCCGAATCCACGAAGCGAACCGTCAACCTGCTCAACTTCAACGACTTCCACGGCCGCATCGACGCCGGGCTCACCGTGCCGTTCGCCGCCACCATCCAGCAGCTGAAGGGCGAATACCCGAACTCCTCCCTGCTGCTGGCCGCCGGCGACAACATCGGCGCCTCGCTGTTCAGCTCCTCCGTGCAGCGCGACCAGCCCACCATCGACGTGCTCAACGCGCTCGGCGTGAAGGCCTCCGCCGTGGGCAACCACGAGTTCGACCAGGGCTACGACGACCTCGTCAACCGCGTCATCACCGACAAGGCGACCGGCAAGCGCAACGCCCAGTGGGACTACCTCGGCGCGAACGTGACGTTCAAGGACACCGGCAAGCCCGCCCTGCCCGAATACAGCATCCAGAACGTGAACGGCGTGAAGGTGGGCGTGATCGGCGCGGTCACCCAGGAAACCAGCACGCTCGTCTCACCCGGCGGCATCGCCAACCTGAACTTCGGCGACCCGGTGGACGCCGTCAACCGCGTGGTCCGCCAGCTCACCGACGGCGACGAATCCAACGGCGAGGCCGACGTGCTCGTGGCCGAATACCACGAGGGCGCCCCCTCCAACGAGGACGACGAGACCGGCAAGCCCACGCTCGACGAGCAGAAGGCCGCCAGCCCGGTGTTCAAGGAGATCGTGGACGGGACCGATCCGAAGGTGGACGTGATCTTCACCGCGCACACCCACATGAAGTACTCCTACACCGACCCGGCCAAGGACGGACGCCCGATCATCCAGACCGGAAGCTACGCCGCCAACGTCGGGCAGGTGGTGCTTGGCTACGACACGAAGACCCGCAAGGTGACCTACGAGAAGTCCGGCAACGTGGCGTCCCTCGCGGCGCCCGAGGGCACCGACCCGGCCGACTTCGACGCCGAGCTCGCGGCCGGGGACGCCACCGTCGCCAAGGTCAAGACGATCGTGGACGATGCGCTCAAGGTGGCCGACGAGAAGGGGCAGGTCAAGGTCGGATCCGTCGCAGCGGACATCACCACCGCGTTCAAGGACGGCAAGCGCGACGACCGCGCCTCCGAATCCACGCTCGGCAACCTCGTGGCCGACTCGCTGCTCGCGTCCCTGTCCTCCAAGGACCGCGGCGGCGCCGAGATCGGCGTGGTGAACCCGGGCGGCCTCAGGGCCGAACTGTGCCGCACCGGCGCCAACGGCGCATGCGCGCTCGCCGCGGACGGCTCCATCACCTACGCGCAGGCCAACGCCGTGCTGCCGTTCCTCAACAACCTGTGGACCACCACGCTCACCGGCGCGCAGTTCAAGGAGGCGCTGGAGCAGCAGTGGCAGCTGGACGCCGACGGCAATGTCCCGTCCCGCCCGTACCTGCAGCTCGGCCTGTCGCACAACGTGAGCTACACGTACGATCCGAACGCCGAGCAGGGCCACCACATCACCTCGGTGACCGTGAACGGCGAACCGCTTGACCCGAACCGCGACTACCGCATCGGCTCGTTCAGCTTCCTGCTGCAGGGTGGCGACAACTTCCGCGCCTTCGCGGTCGGCAAGGACACCAAGGACACCGGTCTGGTGGACCGCGACGCGTGGATCGAGTACATCGGCGCCAATTCGCCGCTCAAGCCGCGCTACGACCGCCGCGCCGTGGCCGTGACCGGCGTGCCCGCGGACGGAACCGCCGTGAAGGCCGGCGACTCGTTCACGCTGAACTTCTCCAAGCTCACGCTCACCTCGCTGGGGGTGCCCGCCGAAACCCGCCTCGTGGCGAAGATCGGCGATGCCGAGGTCGGCCAGGCCGCCGTGAAGGACGACGCCGCCGCACTCACCGTGACCGTGCCCGCCGGACTGGCCTCCGGCGACGCCACGCTTGTGGTGACCGGGCAGACCGACGGCACCGTGGTGACCCTGCCGATCACCGTCGCCGCCCAGGAGCAGCCGAACCAGCCGAACCAGCCGGGCAAGGTGGATCGCGGCAAGCTGCAGGCCGCCGTGGACGCGGCGTCCGCGCTCAAGTCCGACGGATACACCAAGGAATCCTGGGACGCGTTCGCCGCGGCGCTCGCGGATGCCAAGAAGGCGCTCTCCGACCAGTCGGCCACCCAGCAGCGGATCGACGCGGCCGCCGACGCCCTGACCAAGGCGCAGAGCGGGCTGAAGAGGGCCGAGGCCGAGCAGCCCGGCGGTCAGGACGTGCCGCCGGCCGGAAAGCCGTCCGACAAGCCGTCAGGTACTCCGTCCGATGAGCCTTCCGGCAAGCCGAATGGGTCGGACGATCAGAACGGTCAGGGTGGCCAGAATGGTCAGAATGGTCAGCCGTCCGACAACGGCCAACAGGGCAACGGCCAGAATGGCCAGCAGGGCAATGGCGGTCAGAATGATCAGAACGGAAACGGTCAAGGCGGCCAGCCGTCCGGCAACGGTCAGCAGCCGGTGAACGCCGATCGGAACTCCGGCAAGCAGCAGGCGAACCTGGCCCGTACGGGTGCCAGCGTGACCGTGGTCGCGATTGCGGCGATCGTGCTGGCCGCGGCCGGTGGAGCCCTCGCGCTTCGTCGCCGCGCCTGACCTGCCAATCCGGTCGCCGATTGAATGAGGATTCAGGGAATCCGGGGTCGATCGGCAGCCGGACGGACTCCTGACGGTCGACCGGGCAATTGATTGACTGATCCGGTCGGTCTGTGATTCAAGGGCCGCGCATGGGGAATGTCCCGTGCGCGGCCCTTGCGTCGTATGTGACGGTCATGCGCGCGGGCCGTATGTGCGGGTGACCTATGCGAGTGACAAGGGAATGGCGGATTTTTGAATGATGCCGTTGGAATGCCGTCATTGTTCCGGAAAAGTCAGCCTTCCCTTGTCGGTTGGGGCGCGTCGACGCATCGAGGCATACGGCCGGTGACTGCGGACGCAGGTGGTGCGGGCAGCCCCAAGCGCTTGGATGACAAATAAAGCGGCATATTTTGGGTGTCATCGTTGGAATTCCGCACTTATCGGGGCAAATGTACGGGTTTCCTTGTCAAGGGAGATGATGCCGGGCACGGAATTGGCTTCCGCCGCGCGCGTCTTGACCACGGAATGGGCGGTTTTCGGTCGGCGGCGTTGGAATTCCGTCATTCGCGCGGGGAATATGAGCGTTCCGTGGTCAGACGTGGCCGTATGCCGACCACGGAAGGCACTAATTACTCCGGGCGGCGTTGGAATGACGCGGATTTCGAAAGGAATCCCGGCCTTCCGTGGTCGGGTGCATGGCTGAGCGTACATGACCGCGGAAAGCCGCAGGGGAGCCCGGTCGAACGGTCGAAGGCGTTGACCAGATGGATGTTGACGGGCTTCGCCGCGAATTCGGTCCGCTGACCGTCTGCAGGCAGTTCAGATCTATCCGTGGTGTGGAATCGTTGCGGTATGCGAAGCGGGCTGTATGATCCACATTGCCGCGAGGCAGCATTGGCCGTGACTTAGGACCTGTCTTCCTCGGGATCGTCGGACCCTTGGGAAAGGAAAATAAGATGGATGACCGGCGCGTGAACGCATGGTCGGTCATCCATCATCCAATGGATAGAAACCGTCCGACCTCCGTCAGCTCCTCGTCCGAGATCCCGTGTTTCAGGTTTGGAATGCTGCTGATGAGATGCGAAGGTGTTGCAGAGACCCAGCGACGAGCGCGTTCCTGCTCATCCTGCGGAATGACGTCGTCTTCTTCCCCGTACGCGAGGTGGTAGCGCACCGGAGAGTTCTCGGGCGTAAGCGTGGTCTCATAGCTGGGGAACGGCGGTGCGAGGAGGACCGCGCCTGCATAGAAGCCGGGGTGCGTGGCGGCGATGCGCCATGACAGGTAGGCGCCTTGGGAGAAGCCGATGAGGATTTTCCGCCGCCGATCGTATAGAGGCGAGTGGAGCTGGGCGGTGACGTGCTCGCCTATTCGATCGGCTTCGGCTGCCCATGTATCGTGCCGATCCGGGGCCGTGAACCATGAGCCCCCGCCAAGGTAGGGGCGTTCCAGACCGGACCGGTAGGAGATGTAGCTGGCGTGCGGGTCAATCGCGGTGATGACGCGAATCATTTCCCGCTCGTTGTTGCCGTATCCGTGGAACATGATGTACAAAGGCTGGGCGGGGTCGGTGTCGACGTGGCTGAAGGATGTGAGGATCATAGGGTTTCGTTTCGTTTTCCGGGGATGCTGTCGATGAGCTGCCGGGTGTATTTGCTGCTGGGGTTGGTAAGGACTTGGCCGGTAGGACCGAGTTCGACGATGCGGCCTTGGTGTATGACGGCGATGCGGTCGGCGATGTTTTGGATTACGCCGATGTCGTGGCTGACGAATACGTAGGTGAGTTGCAGTTGCCGTTTGAGCGTGTTCAGCAGATCGATGACTTTTTCCTGCACGAGCACGTCCAGTGCGGATACCGGTTCGTCGAGAAGGATAAGCTTCGGCCGACAGGAGAGCGCACGGGCGATGGCGACTCGCTGGATTTGTCCGCCGGACAGATTGCGGGTTTTCGCGTTGAGAAGCTGGGGATCGAGTTTTACTTGTTCCAGCAGTTGCCCGGCGATTTTGCTTCCGTCCTTGGCGTTGCGGATTTTGCGCTGGCGCACCAGTGGTGTGCGGCGTGGCGAGCCCTTCCACCATGCCAGCTGCTCGTCGATCTTCCTCCGCATTCGCCCGCTCCGCACATGGTGTTGAAAATGTCGTATTTGACATTTTTAACATGTTAAAAATGTCAAAATAAACACTTTTAACAATATCATGATCCCGTCGTGATTGCCGATGCCGCGGAGCTGTCTGGCTTTGAGGGATCGAGCCGTCGCATCCGGTTCGCATGCCGGGACGGAACGGCGGTTCGGGCATCTCAACGACGCCGTCAATGCGATTGCGCAGGACATTGAGATGTTCTGACGGGCGCGATGCCGTCGACGCCGCTTGGATATTTGCCGTCAACCCGTTTGCCGGGTTCGCGCTTTGACATGGCCTTTCGCGTAGCGGCAGCTCTCCTGTGGGTCCGTGGATCCGCTTGAGCGTTCGACGAACTTGCATCGGATGTCTTTGCAATGCTGTTCTGTTCCGTGTCGGAACAGCGTTTCCTGCCGTGTGCTGCGCAGGGGGCGCACTGGCTTTTGCAAATGATCCAGACTCGATTTTTCAAATGATTCGCACTGGCTTTTTCAAGTGGCGGCTCGGTTTTCTCGTCGGGGTGTGCGGCGTGATGGGTGACACGGCGAAGCGCTCTGGAATGGCGACCGGTCCGGGGCGTTGGCATGGCCACCCGATCTTTGGATGAATCGGGGTGAACATTCCCCGATTGGATTGTTCAATCGTTGGTCAAACTCCTGAAAACCTTGGAATTGCAACGAAAGCAGAACGGGGGAGCCGGAAGTCTTGGGGGGTAATCATAGAAGCGATTTGAAACGTTTGATTTTGATCGGGAACGATCAGGATCGGGATGGCTGATATGGGTTTGAAGTCGCATAGGAACATGAGGCGCTGGCGCGGGCCGTTGGCCGCTCTGGTCGCGGTAGCGATGGGCGTGGGCACCGTGGGCTACGCGTGGGCGGGCCAGCCCGCGGCCACGCCGGTGGCGTCCGCTTCCGCTTCGCCTTCCCAGAGCGTGTCGCCGGAATCCTCCCCGGCGGCGGCCGAAACTGCGTCGTCCGCGTCGCCCAGTGCGACCGGATCCGCCGGTGCCGCGGACGTCTCGGACTCCGGTGCCGTGGCGAATGCGGTCTCCCCGCAAACCCCGACGGCCCAGTACTCCATTTCCTCCGGCGCCGCCGCGTCCGCGCAGCCGGAGAACGCTCCCGCGGCGGTTGCCGCGGCCGGTTCCTGCGATGCGACGACGTGGGCGACGCTGAAGGCTTGTTTCGCGGACGCTTCGGCTGCCGTGGTTACGTTGGCCGCGAAGATCGCGGTTCCGGCGAGTGACGGCGACGGTGCGACGATCGAGGTCGCGAAGGACCGCAAGGTCACATTGAACGCTGCGGATGGCGCCGGGTTAACCAGCGTGGGCGCCGATGGCGCAGCCGTCACGCGTCAGGCTTCCGTGTTTCATGTCGCCGAGGGCGGCGAACTGACGATCGCGGGTGGTTCGTACGAGAAAATCTTCGCGACGGGTGATGGCCCGCTGGCCAAGGTTGAGGGAACCCTGACGGTGACGGGCGGCACGTTCTCGGGTAACGGGACCGTCGGGGGTAGCGGTGGCGTGTTCCGCGCCGAGGCGGGTTCGACCGTCACGTTCGGCATCGAGAATGGCGGGGACGCGCCAGAGTTCAAGGGCAACTCGGCCGTGAACGGCGGCGTGATCTACTCGCGCGGCGCGGTCGTGGTGAAAAGCGGCCTGTACGAAGGCAACGAGGCGACCGGCACCGTCGGCGGGCAGGGCGGCGGCGCGTTCCATTTGAAGGAAAGCACAAGCACCCTGAGCATTGCGGGCGGCACGTTCAGGAACAACGAATCCGCCGGCGAGGGCGGCGGCGCGGTTTATTCGCTGCGTTCGGAGAAGCTGTCGGTGTCCGCGGGTCTGTTCGAGGGGAACATGGCCACGAATGCCGGGGACAACAGGGGTGGCGGCGCGGTCTACGCGAACGCGACCAGCCTGTCGGTCACGGGCGGCAAGTTCTACGGCAACGGTCAGGATCCGGGAGACTGCTCGGTGGAGGTCGGGAAGAATCCTCAGGACGCATGCAACGGCGGAAACAACGGCGGCCAATCCGGCGGTGGCGCGATTTACTCGACCGGCGGCAGTCTGACGATTCAGGGCGGGGTCGTGTTCAAGGGCAACTACGCGAGGGCCCGCGACTTCGGCTCTGGCGGCGGCGCGGTCTGGGCGCGGGGCGAGATGTGGATCCGCAATTCCGCGGACGCGCAGGCGGTCAAGCCACTGTTCGAGGGCAACTGGGCGTCCATCGACCAGCCCTTGGTTAAGGGTAGGAAGGACCCGACGACGACGCTGACCGGCCCGGCCTCGAGCATTTCGGCCGGTGGCGCGGGCGGTGCGGTGTTCCTGATGAACGATTCGACCGCGTACATCACGGGCGGCTCGTACGTGAACAACGCGTCCGGCTACCTGGGCGGCGGGATCTACACCGAGGAGAACACGACCACGTACGTGAGCAAGGCCGTGGCGTACGAGAACACGGCCGGCCATTTCGGCGGCGGCCTGTGGTTCTGCCCGTCGGGCAATTCGGCCGCGTCGAAGGGCGGCAACATCGCCCTGTTCGACAACGAGGTGAGTGACGGGCTTGACGCGAACACGGAGAACTCGCCCGATGAGACGAAGTATCCGACCGAGGCGGGCGCGGATCTGGCGATCATGAACCCGAAGCACAAGGGCAAGCCCGCGAACAAGTTCCAGTTGATGGACACGTGGTTCACGGACCGCAGCGAGAAGACCGTGGACTGGTACTGGGACGGCACGCCCGACGTGGACGCGAGCGGCTATCAGGATCGTTGGCTCGGCGGAAAGCCCGACGAGTCCGTGAAGGTGCATGACGGCGGTTCGGCCGACGGCAATCCGGACGGCGACTACGCGCCGAGATACCACGAGGGGAACGAGGGGAGCGTGCCCATCGTCATCAAGGAGCCGGACAACCATGCCGTGACCCTGTGCCTGTATTACACGGATGCCACCAAGGCCGAGTGCGCGGGCATGTACGAGGATGGGTTCGGATACCGTGGCGTGGCTCTGAAGGCCGTGCTCACGGGCTCCCCCGACGAGCAGCGGACCGCGAAAGACACGGCCGAGCACTCGGCCCAGATCTCGATCACGGGCAACGGGGCGCGCCTGTCGGGCGGCGGGTTCGGCTCGAACGGCGTGGTGATCTTCGACAGCCCGTACTCGATGGAATGGGGCAAGGCCGACTCCACGACCGGCAAGGCGATCACCGAGACGCCGTCCACGTGGGTCCTGTCCACCACGGACAACGATCTGACGGACCGCGAGGACCACGCGAAGAAGAGCCCGTATATGGCGCCCGACCTGCGTCCCGCGCAGTGCCAGGCGGAGGACCAGTCCAAGCTGCCCGACGACTGCTGGCGCCACGACAAAGATACCGGTGAGTGGTCGGTCGAGATCCTCGACAACGGTCCGCGCGACAACGACAACGAGAGGGACAAGGACGGCAACAACGTGTACGGGTCGATCGCCGTGGACAACTTGGCCCCGGGCAAGTACACGCTCAAGGAGAAGACCCCGCCGGTGGGCTACGAGCTCAACGAGACCGAGTACAAGTTCACGATCGTCAAGGCCGGGACGGACAACAGCCTGCCGAAGACCCCGACGCTGTCCCCGGCCACCGGGCTGGTGGGTTCGGACGGGCGGACCGTGGGCGACGCACCGATCTCGGGTGCACTGAACTGGTCGAAGACCGGTCTTGGCGGCGCCGCGGTCGCGGGCTCCGAATGGACGATCGTCGACTCGCAGGGGAAGACGGTGCAGGGCTACGACGCGATCACGGACTGCGAGGTCACGAAGGCGTCGGATTGCACGGGCGCGGATTCCAGTCCGGCCGCGGGCTCGTTCTCGGTCACCCTGGACGCGACGCGGTTCCAGAACGGCGAGTACACGCTTGTGGAAACCAAGGCTCCGGAGGGGTACTGGAAGCCGTCCGACGCGGTTGCCAAGCACCCGTTCACGGTTTCCGTGGACAACGACACCAAGCGGCTGACCGCCTCGTTCACCGCTGATGCGGACAAGGCGGGCGTGATCGCGAACGCTCCGGTGTCGGTGACGTGGCGGAAGACCGACCAGACGACCGACGCCCTGATCACCGGCTCCCCGTCGAGCTGGACGCTCACGCGCTCCTACACGGACGCGAAAGGCCAGCCGGCGACCGAGACCATCGACGTGACGGACTGCACGTCCGGCTGCCCGGCAGGCAACGATGTGAACGCCGAGGCTGGCGTGATCACCGTGCAGGGGTTGAAGCCCGGCGACTACACGCTCGAGGAGACGAAGGCGCCGGACGGGTACGTGGCCTCGCAGCGGACGTACACGTTCACGCTTGGCGCGAACCAGGAGGAGACGACCATCACGCTTGCGAATGCGGGAACCGACAATGCGATCCCCAATATTCGCGTGGTTGCGGTGCTGCCGCATACGGGTGGTTTGGGCACGGCGCGCGCGTGGCTGACCTTGGGTGGCCTGTTCGTGGTTGCGGGCGGGGTCGCCTGGGCGGCGTTGGGCGCGCGCAGGCGTCGGGCGGCGATGGCCGTGGCGGCTGTGTCGTCGGTGGCGCCGCGTTCCCGGGGAAGGGGCCGTCATGCGGCCTGATGTCCGGGGTGTTAGGGATTTGCGGATCGCGGAGCGGGGTTGTTTGCGCTCCTCCCTCCGCGGCTGCAGGAATGCACATATCCAAGTAAGGAAAATCAAGTAAGGAAGAAGGAATTCCCATGAAGTTGAGGAAGCTCATGGCGGGTCTGGCCGCGGCGGCGACGCTGTTCGGCGGGCTCGCGTTCGGCGCGACCACCGCGAACGCGGCTCCGGCCGACGGCGCGAGGATCGCCCAGACGGACATTAATAACGGCACGATCACGCTGAAGTCCACGAACAAGCAGAATTTCCTGAAGAAGGCCGACGCGAACGGCGATCAGGCCGTGCGCGACTTCAAGTACGTGGAGCTCGCCAGCTACGAGATCGTGGCCAACAACCTCACGCTCGTCACGAGCACCGATGCGAACGTGGTGACTGCGGTGAACGCGGGTATCACCGCCGCGAAGGCCGCCGATACCCAGCACGGCACCGGCGCGGTGATCGGCGACCCGATGGCGTGGTTCGCGCAGCAGGGCTTCGACGCCGCCGCGTTGCAGGCGTTCAACACCGCCGTCCGCCGGTCCCTGACGGACAACGGGTTCACCGTCGCGACGAACTTGACCGTGACGGACCCGGATGCACAGGACACGAACAAGGAGTACTCGCTGGACTTCGGCACGCTCGCCGGCCCCGGCCTGTACCTGATCATCGACCCGACCACCAAGGACGACTACCCGTCCACCAGCGAGACGACCACGGACCAGAACGGCAACTCGACGACGACCGTCATCACCTACGGCGCGCTGGCCAACATCCTGATCGGCACCGCGGCCGGCGACCCGTTCACGACCCAGACCGGCACGGTGTACATCGACGGCAAGCCGACCGACGTGCCGTCCGGCTACGCGGAGACGAAGACCAACCTCCAGCCGGAATCGACCACGACCGGCGGCTTCGAGGTGCAGAAGAACGACGCGAGCGGCAAGGGCCTGGCCGGCGCCACCTTCCAGGTCAAGAACGGCAGCACCGTGGTGAAGTTCACCAAGGGTGCTGACGGCGCCACGTACACGTACGCCGCCGACCAGTCCGCGACCGAGAACGTCGTCATCGACATCGTGACCCCCGCCGGTGGTCTGCTGAAGTTCAGGAACCTGCCCGCGGGCACGTACACCGTCACGGAGACCAAGGCGCCGAGCGGGTTCCTCTCGAACATCGCCGGCGTGAGCGTCCTGCCTTCCTTCACCGTGACGATCAACGACCAGGGCCAGCTGTCCGACTGGAAGAAGAACGACGCCCAGGGTCTGTTGACCCTGCCGGGTGCGGGTTCGAGCACGGTGACGGTGGTGAACGTGCAGAACATCACCCAGTTGCCGCACACCGGTGCCGCTGGCATCGCGATGTTCACGGTGATCGGCCTGCTGCTCGCGGGCGCGGCCGGCACCGTGTACGTCAAGAGCCGCAAGGCCAACGCGCTGCTGCGCGCGTGACGCGCACCGCAACGGCGGAATAACAACCAGCGCTGGACGCTGCGGGCGACATGGTCCGCGGCGTCCAGCCGTTTTTTCTTGTATCAGTACGATCCAACCGCATGCCTAGGGCATGCCGGCGGGAGGGGGAGCAGTCGTGGCGGACAGTGGGGAGCCGGCGTTCACCGACGAGCAGGTCAAGTACTTGGAGGGGTTGCCGGCGGTGCGCGCGGTGCATGGCGACCGGATCTTCTACGAGCCGTGGTTCAGTCGCAGCGCTTTGCAGCAGTATGCCAAGGGGGTCAAACCGGGGGAGATTTTCGCTTCCGCGGGCATGCCGGAGAGTCTGGTCGGCGCCAAGCGCATCGAGCGGAGCATGGCGCGGTGGCGCGCCAACCGGGACAAGATTCTGAAGGGCACCGATCAGAAGCTTGTCATCATGACGCCTTCGTATGGGGAGAAGGACCGGGTGATCGCGTCGCAGGCGGTGCGGATCTATCGTCTCGAGCAGGAGCTGGAGGCGCTGCGCGAGGAATGCGAGCGGCTGCGCGAGGCGGCGGGCCAAACGGAAACGGGGACGGAGACAAGAACCGGAGACGGCGGCAGCGACGAGCGGAAGCCGTGATTTCATTTCCGGTCTTCCGGTGCTCGGAATGCGTTTCCCGTGTGCGGACCTTGGTCGTGCGCGACTGTCATGTGTGCGGGCCATATGTTCGGTACCTTCCAACATGCATGAGCCGTGCGCGCGGATGACAAATAAAGCGGCATATTTTGGTCGTTGCCGTTGGAATTCCGCCCTGTCGAATGAAATATGTGGGTTCCCTTGTCAAGGGAGACGATGCCGGGTGCGGAATTGGCTTTCGCTGCACGCATTCGGGCCGCGGAAGGGCAGATGTCGGTCGGCGGCGTCGGCATTCCGCCAATCATCCGGGAATGTGAGCTTCCGCGGCCGGGCGTGGGCTGGTGCGGCGATGTGCCGACCACGGAAGGGGTGTATTCCATCGGCCGGCGCTGGAATGACGGGGATCGTGGGGAGAATTCTGGCCTTCCGTGGTCCGGTATGGTGACGGGTCGACCACGGAAGGGATGTATTTCGCTGGATGGCGTTGGAATGCCGCGGATGGAGAGAGGAATGCCGGTCTTCCGTGGTTGGATGCGCATGCCTGGACGTGCATGCTTGGACGTGCATGGTCAGACGTGTGACCGGTCGGGCGCCTGACGATCGGCCGGTCAATGTCCATATGCGCGAGCGGCAAGGGAACGGCGATTTTTTGAAGGACACCGATGGAAGACTGCCATTGTTCCGGGAAAAGTCGGTCTTCCCTTGTCGGTTGGGCAGTCTGGCGGCCGGGCGGATGGGCCGTTCAGACGGGGAAGTCCTGCGTCGAACCGCGACACGCCGTGTGCAGCAGATAAGTTTTTTGATTTGACAAATATAGTGAGTTCGTTTTACTATCTAACCAACGCGGCGGGCGCAAGGGCTTCGCCGGGGAAGACAGACAACGACAGTCACCAGCAAAGGAGCAATCATGGGTCTGTGGGACGTTGACAAGATCGAGTATGTCGGCCGCGAGAAGGGCCCCAAGGAGGGCTTCGCCTTCCACTACTACGACGCGGACAAGGTCGTCGCCGGCAAGAAGATGAAGGACTGGCTGCGCTTCGGCGTCGCCTGGTGGCACACCTTCAACCAGGAGCTCGTCGATCCGTTCGGCACCGGCACCGCTCACCGCCCGTACTACAAGTACACCGATCCGATGGATCAGGCGCTGGCCAAGGTCGACTACGCTTTCGAGCTGTTCACCAAGCTGGGCGTCGAGTACTTCTGCTTCCACGACCGCGACATCGCCCCCGAAGGCGACACCCTGCGCGAGACCAACGCCAACCTCGACAAGGTCGTGGACAAGATCGAGGAGAACATGAAGGCCACCGGCGTCAAGCTGCTGTGGAACACCTCCTCCCTGTTCACCAACCCGCGTTTCGTCTCCGGCGCCGCCACCTCCCCGTTCGCGGACATCTACGCCTACGCCGGCGGCCAGCTCAAGAAGAGCCTTGAGATCGGCAAGCGCCTGGGCGCCGAGAACTACGTGTTCTGGGGCGGCCGCGAGGGCTACGAGAACCTGTGGAACACCGAGATGAAGCGTGAGACGGACCACGTGGCCAAGTTCTTCCACATGTGCGCCGACTACGCCAAGGAGATCGGCTTCGACGCCCAGTTCCTCATTGAGCCGAAGCCGAAGGAGCCGACGCTGCACCAGTACGACTTCGATGCGGCCACCGCCATCGAGTTCCTGCGCGCCCACGACCTCACCGACGTCTTCAAGCTGAACCTCGAGGGCAACCACGCCAACCTGGCCGGCCACACCTACCAGCACGAGATCCGCGTGGCCCGCGAGGCCGGCTTCCTCGGCTCCCTCGACGCCAACCAGGGCGACAAGCTCATCGGCTGGGACATGGACGAGTTCCCGACTGACCTGTACGAGACCGTCGCCGTCATGTGGGAGGTCCTGCAGGCCGGCTCCATCGGCCCGCGCGGCGGCCTGAACTTCGACGCCAAGCCGCGCCGCACCTCCTTCTACGAGGAGGACCTGTTCCGCTCCCACATCGCCGGCATGGACACCTACGCCGCCGGCCTGCTGGTCGCCGACAAGATGAACCGCGACGGCTTCATCCAGGACCTCATGAACGAGCGCTACAGCTCCTACAACGAGGGCATCGGCAAGAAGATCGACGAGGGCACCACCTCCCTGGCCGAGCTCGAGGCCTACTCGCTCGACAAGCCGCAGTCCGAGCTCATCGCCGCCACCAAGTCCGACCACCTCGAGTCCGTCAAGGCCACGATCAACAACTACATCGTGGATGCGCTGGCCGAGGTGCGCTGACCCGACGCAACCGTGGGCGGTCCGGTGGATCGTCCACAGGCTGGCGCCGAGATGCGCTGACCCGGCGCTATCGCCGACTGATCCGGCTTCGTCGTCCCGACCGGGGCGCGAAGCCGGACCGGCTCGCAACGGTTCCCTTCCTCTTTCCCCATTTTCTTCCTGATTTCCCCTACGCGTGCGTCCGACCGCCTCTCCCGCGGCCGGGCGCATTTCGCGTATTCGCGTTTACCATCCAATGGAGGATGCCATGGCCGAAGCCAATCCGGATCAATCGCACGCCGCTCGGCGGATCACCCACGAGGAGGCCCTCGCCCGGGCCAGGGAGATCGTCGCCCGCATGACGCTCGACGAGAAGATCGGGCAGCTCAACTACGACGCGCCCGCGATCGAACGCCTCGGCATCCCGTCGTACAACTACTGGAACGAAGGCCTGCATGGCGTGGCGCGCGCCGGCGTGGCCACGGTGTTCCCGCAGGCGATCGGGCTCGCGGCCATGTTCGACCCGGACGAGCTCGAACGCGTCGCCGGGGTGATCGCCACCGAGGGGCGCGCCAAATACAACGCGTACTCGGCGCACGGCGACCGCGACATCTACAAGGGGCTCACATACTGGTCGCCCAACGTGAACATCTTCCGCGACCCGCGGTGGGGGCGCGGGCAGGAGACCTACGGCGAGGACCCGTACCTGACCTCGCGGCTCGGCGTCGCGTTCATCCGCGGTCTGCAGGGGGACGGCCGCTACCTCAAGCTCGCCGCCACCGCCAAGCACTTCGCCGTCCACTCCGGACCCGAGGCCAAGCGCCACGAATTCAATGCGGTCGCCTCGCGCAAGGACATGGAGGAGACGTACCTGCCCGCGTTCAAGGCGGCCGTCGAGGAGGCGGACGTGGAGTCGGTGATGACCGCGTACAACGCCACGAACGGCCAGCCGTGCTCCGTCAACGACGATCTGCTCGGCCGGCATCTGTACGGCGAATGGGGGTTTAGGGGGCATGTGGTCTCCGACTTCATGGCGCTGGAGGACGTGCATGAGAACCACCACTACACGGCGGACGCGGCGGAGACGATGGCCGCGGCGATCAGGGCCGGGCTGGACCTGTGCGCCGGACGATGCTCCGGGGCGACGCGGGAGGCGATCGAGCGCGGACTGGTCACCGAGGACGATGTGACCCATGCCGTGGAGCGCCTGTACGCCACGCGCGTGCGGCTCGGCATGTTCGCCGACGACTGCGAGTGGGACGCGATCGACTACGGGCGGAACGACACCGCGGCCCACCGGACGTACAACCGCGCGATCGCGCCGAAGACGTTCGTGCTGCTCAAGAACGACGGCATCCTGCCGCTCGACAGATCGAAGCTGCGGGCCATCGCAGTCACCGGGCCGAACGCCGACTCCACCAAGGCGATCCTGGGCAACTACTTCGGCCGTCAGAGCCACAAGTCCACGATCCTCGAAGGCATCGAGCGCGCGTGCGGCGACGACGTGCGCGTCTACTCCGGACTGGGCTGCTCGCTGTTCGGCGCGCACGCCGAGTCCACGCTCTCGCACGAGGACGAGCGCGAGTCGGAGGCGGTGATCAACGCCGAGCAGGCGGACGTGACCATCGCCGTGCTGGGCCTCGACTCCACCATCGAAGGGGAGCAGGGGGACGCCGGCAACTCGATGGGCGCCGGCGACAAGGCCGACCTGAGCCTGCCGGGCCGTCAGCGGCATCTGCTCGAACGGCTGCTGGAGACGGGCAAGCCGGTGGTCGTGCTGCTCGCCTCGGGCAGCGCGCTCACGCTCGACGGGCTAGAGGAGCATCCGAACCTCAGGGCGATCATGCAGGTGTGGTACCCCGGCGGACAGGGCGGCGACGCGGTGGCGGACGTGCTGTTCGGCACCTCCGCGCCCTCGGGCAAGCTGCCGGTCACGTTCTACCGCGACTGCTCGGGGCTGCCCGACTTCGAGGACTACGCCATGGCCGGTCGCACCTACAAATACATGACCGGCGAGGCGCTGTACCCGTTCGGCTACGGGCTCACGTACGCGGGCACCGCGCTCGGCGGGCTGGATGTGCGGGTGGGGGATCCGGAAGCGGAAGATCGCTCCGGCGCCGGCGAGGGATCCGGCGAAGGCTCCGGCCCCGCCCGGACCGTGCGCGTGGCGGTCGATGTGACGAATACCGGCTCGCGCGGCGAGGAACAGGTGGTGCAGGCGTATGTGCGCAACCCCGTTTCCCCCCTCGCGCCGCGCAACGGCCAGCTCGCCGGATTCCGCCGCGTTTCGCTGGCCGCGGGCGAAACCAAGCGCGTCGCGTTCGACCTCGACCCGGACGCCTTCACCGTGGTGGACGAGGACGGCGAGCGGATCACGGACGGCACCCGGTTCGAGGTCGCCGTGGGCGTGAGCCAGCCGGACGCGCGTTCCGCGGCCCTGTGCGGCGTGGAACCATTGAAGGCGACGGTCGAACTGTAATTAGCGTCCCGGCAGACGGCAATGGAAGGCCGCCGCGCGGACGTTGGTGCCCGCGCGGACGTCGCGGATACCGTGGACATCATGGACATCACAGGGAAGGAAGGAACCCCATGACCAATCATCTGCATGTGTCGCCGCTGTTCGGCGACGGCGCCGTGCTGCAGCGCGGCAAGTCGATCCGCATCTGGGGCGAGGCCCTGCCGGAGGCCCTCGTGCGGGTCTCGATCGACGGCGTGGAGGCGTCCGCCGCAGCCGACGGCATCGGAGCCTGGCAGGCCGTGCTGCCGCCGCATCCCGCGGGCGGGCCGCACACGCTGACCGTGACGTCCGGCGGCGAGACGTTCGTCGCGCACGACGTGCTCTACGGCGACGTGTGGGTGCTCGGCGGCCAGTCGAACATGCAGCTGTGGATGGGTCGCCTCGCCGAGCGCTATCCGGACGAGGTGGCGCAGGCGAAGGACGACCGCGTGCGCTGCTTCATCGTGCCCGAGGTCGAGGATTTCCACGGTCCCCGCGAGGCGCTCGGCGGCGGTTCATGGCTGGTCGAGGGCCGCGACGACTACGTGTCCGTGTCCGGGGCCGGCTATTTCTTCGCCAAGCGCCTGCGCGAGCATGTGGACGTGCCGATCGGTCTGCTGCAGACCGCGATCGGCGGCACCACGATCGAAACGTGGATGGGCGAGGCGTGGTTGAATCGTATCGGCCTGCTGCCCGCGGACCATGGCAAGTGGAGGAACGACGCCTATGTGAAGGCGCTCGCCGACGACTATGCCGCCGCGTTCGCGCGGTACGAGGCCGTCGTGGACGCCATGGACCGCGGACTCGCGGGGGACTGGGCCTCCCCGGCGTTCGACGACTCCGCATGGGACGAAATCGCGCTCTCGGACGCCTATGCGCCGCATCCCGCCTTCGCCGGGCCCGCCGTGGTGTGGATCCGCAAGACCATCGACGTGCCGGAGCGGTTCGTGGGCAAGCGCGCGCGGATGTTCTTCGGCACGCTCACCGACGCCGACGAATGCTACGTGAACGGCGAACCCGTCGGGCAGACCGGGTACCAGTATCCGCCGCGCAACTATGAGATTCCGGAGCTGACCGCACGCACCACCATCGCCTTCCGACTGCGCATCGATACGAATAGCGGCGGCGGGTTCCGGTTCGGCAAGCGGCATCGGATCGTGTGCGCCGGCGAGACGATCGACGTGGACGCGATGGGCCCGTGGCGCTTCGCCGTGGCCGCGCGCACGCCCGCCGCGCCCGTGCAGACGTTCCTCTCGCGCTTCGCCGCGGCCTGCTACAACGGCATGATCGCGCCGATCGGACGTTACGGCGTCAAGGGCGCACTGTGGTACCAGGGTGAATCGAACGCGTCGCGCACGCCGGTCCGCTACGCCGACAAGATGATGGCGCTGATCCAATGCTGGCGCGAAACTTTCGGCGAACCCGACCTGCCGTTCATCTACGCGCAGCTGCCGAACATCGCCTTCGAGGCGCGCGGCTGGGCGAAGCTGCGCGACGAGCAGCGCCGCGCATTGGCGGTCGGCAACACCGCGATGACCGTGCTGATCGGCGCCGGGGAGGACAACGACCTGCATCCGCTCGACAAGGAGACGGTCGGCTCCCGGTTCGCGTATGCCGCGGAATCGCTGGTATACGGGGCATCCCATGATTCCATGGGACCGATCGTCGCTCGCGCGGAGCTGATTCAGGGAGCGATCACGGTGCACTTCGCGCATTGCGGCGGCGGGCTGGAGGCTGCGTCGGGGGAGGAGCTGGCGTTCGACGTGATCGATCCGCGGGCCGGGGGCCGCCCGGGCTGCGAGACGCTGCGCGGATACGTATCGTCCCCCGTGACCGTGACGATTCCGCTGCCGTGCGACCGCCTGTTCGGCGAGGACACGCGTGTCCGCTATGCGTGGGGCGACTCGCCGCGGCCGGTGCTGCGCAGCCGCGAGGGCCTGCCCGCGTCCCCGTTCGAAATCGACCTCGAAGTGTGACGCGGGCCGATTTGCCGCCCTTTTCGGCCAATAAGTCATCCCGTTGAACTAATCACTGGCAACTACTGGCAACGAAATGAAATCAGGCCGCGGGGCTGGGACATACTAAAGCCATGTTTGCAGCGTGGCTGACTGCCGGCGTGACGTGGATGTCGAAAGTATCGGCGTTTTCGTTCGGAAGTTCCGGTTACACTGTAGAAAGGTGATACGAATCGCTGTTTCGAAAATTACGAAACACTTAGTGAAATTATTTGACTAATTGTTTCGCAGGCGGTACAGTGGTTTCTGTCATCAGAACGAAGACCGATGGAAACGGCGACGTTTCAGGCCATTGTTGACCTTTCGGAAAGCGTTCTAAAATTTCGGGAAAGGACTCGCCATGAGTGATGGCTCCATCATTCGTTTGGCAGAAGGACCTCTCGCGCATGCAATGACCGCTTGCGTCGAGATCTCCAAAGGAGGTGTGGTGGCATGAGTTATGCTGCTGAATTTGCGTCGCTGGTGAAGAACCGCGGCAAGCATGATTCGTACACGGACAACAAGCCCGCGTACGCGTTCCTGGCGCCGTGGATCGTGGGCGCGGTGTGCCTGTCGCTGCTGCCGATGATCGTGTCGGTGTACCTGTCGTTCACGAAGTACAACATGCTGACCTCCCCGAAGTGGGTGGGCGTGCAGAACTTCACGAACCTGATGAAGGACACGCGCTACATCCACTCGCTGCAGGTCACGTTCACGTACGTGATCGTCTCGGTCCCGCTCCAGCTGCTCGCCGCCCTGGCGCTCGCGGTGGTCCTGGACCGCGGCATGAGGGGACTTACGTTCTACCGCTCCGCGTTCTACCTGCCCTCGATGATGGGCGGCTCGGTCGCCATCGCGGTGCTGTGGAAGATGGTGTTCGGCGCGGACGGCCTGTTCAACCGGTTCATGAACGTGTTCGGCCTCAACCTCACCCAGTCGTGGGTGGCGAACCCGGCGACGGCGAACTGGACGCTGATCATCCTGCACGTGTGGCAGTTCGGCTCCCCGATGGTGATCTTCCTGGCGGGCCTTCGCCAGATCCCGCGCGAGCTGTACGAGGCGGCCTCGGTGGACGGCGCGGGCAAGTGGCGCCAGTTCGTGTCCATCACGCTGCCGATGCTCTCGCCGATCATCTTCTTCAACCTGGTCATGTCGATCATCAACAGCTTCCAGACGTTCACCCAAGCGTTCATCGTCTCGGGCGGCACCGGCGGCCCGTCGGATTCGACCCTGTTCTACACGCTGTACCTGTACACGCAGGGCTTCGGCCAGATGAAGATGGGCTACGCCGCGGCCATGGCGTGGATCTTGGTGCTGATCGTGGCGGTGTTCACGCTCATCAACTTCGCGGCGTCGAAGTACTGGGTCCACTACGACGACTGACGGCACTGACTGGTGAGGAGTGAATCAAAGATGACTAACGCAACTTCCAATATCGGCGTGGCCGGCGTGAACGCGTCGGACCCGGAGATCGCCAAGGCCCCGGTCGTGGAGCACAGGGACGAGGGCAAGACCCGCAGGATTGTTTTGCAGGTGGTCAAGCAGGTGGTCGTGTTCGTGTTCGCGATCATGATGCTGTACCCGATCCTGTGGATGATCGCCTCGTCGCTGCGTCGTCCGGACGAGATCTTCACGAACATGGGCCTGTGGGTCTCCG
>NZ_WBSN01000025.1 GCF_009299475.1 Bifidobacterium avesanii
TTTGAGACTGGGGGGGGGTGGAGGGGGGGGGGAGGGAGGGGGGAAAAGAGCGCGATCGGGTGTGGGTGGGTGATGTTCGGGGCCGCTGGGGCCGCGCCCACCGCCGCGGGCAGGCGGCGCCTTGGGGGGACTGGGGAAAAGGCGGACAAGCCGGGGGGGAGGAGGGATGAACCACCGAGGGGTGCACGCCCGGTGTCCCCCCCCCCCACCCCCACAAACGCAAATACCTGCCTGCAGAAGCAAAAATCTACCTCATGAATGCAAATGCCCATTCATGGCATGAATTGTTCCCACGCGAACGGCAACCTGCGGCCTATCTCAAGAGTCGAGGGCAGATTTTCACCTTGGCGGATAGATATCTCAAGAGTCAGGGACTCCAGCCTCCTGCATACACCGTCCTCGCACAGCGAAAACCGCGAAATTCCAATGCTTGGTGAAACAGGACGGCCCGTCACGCCGCGAAAACGCACCCTGACTCTTGAGATATCTCTCCGCAGAACGCCAAAACCGCCCCCGACTCTTGAAATACCCTCCTCTTCCTCCTCTATTCCCGGTCAAGCAGGGCGGTGAGCGCCCACAGGATGCTCACCACGTCGATGGCCTCCTGCAGGAACGCGCCCACGACCACCGGAATGAGGTTGAACGCGGCGGCGAGCATGCCCACGACCGCGAGCGCGAGGCCCAGCAGCACGGCCTGAAGCATCACGCGCTTGGTGCGGCGCGCGATGGCGATGGCCTGCGGCACGGCGGCGATGGAGTCGTTCATGATGACGATCTGCGCGGACTCGGACGCGGCGGTGGAGGTTCCGTCGGTCATGGCGACGCCGAGATCCGCGGCCGCGAGTACCGGGGCGTCGTTCACGCCGTCGCCGACCATCATGGTGACGGCCTTGCCGCCGGCCCGACGCACCGCCGCGACCTTGTCCTCCGGGAACAGTTCGGCGCGCACGTCGTTAATGCCGACCTCGCCGGCGATGATGGCGGCGGAGGCCTTCTTGTCGCCGGTGAGCATGGTGATCGCGCCCACGCCCAGTTCACGCAGGCGGGCGACCGTCGACTTGGCGCCGGCGCGCGGCACGTCGCGCAGCACGATGCGCGCGATGAGTTTGCCGTCCACGGCCACGTAGGCGGCCATTTCGTCCGGTTGGAGCATGCCGAAGCGGGTGCGGATCGCCGCATCCGCACCCGCGGAAGCGCTAGCGGTCGCAGTGGCATTCGCGGTTGCGGCGGCCTCCGCGGTTTCCGCGGTCTTCGGCGCGACCGGCTGGAATCCGTCCGCCGCCGCGTTGGCGAAGGACAGACGCCCCACGCGGACCTCATGCCCGTTCACCTCACCGGATACGCCATGCCCGGATTCCTCGTGGATGCGCCGCACCACCGGGTAGTCGCGTCCGCTGCCAAGCAGCGCGGCCCTCGGATCGGGGCAGTTCCGCCGGCCGGCCTTATACCGCGCACGCAGCCGATCCATGGCGTCCGCGCCGGCTTTGGCGATGCCCTTGGACAGGATGTGCACGGAGTAGCCTTCGACCACGCCGGCCATCATGAGCACATGATCCTCGTCCAGTTCGGTGCGCACGCCCGGCAGCATCTCGACGCGCGTGACCTGCGGCTGCTTGACGGTGAGCGTGCCGGTCTTGTCGAAGAACACGTGGCTCACGTGGCCCAGACGTTCGAGCACATCCTGCGTCTTGATGAGCACGCCCGCCTTGGCGAGCCGCCCGGTGCCGGCCACATACGCGACGGGCGCTGCAATGAGCAGCGGGCAGGGCGTGGCGAGCACGAGCACCTGCGCGAACCGGGTGGGCGTGCCGGCGAACCACCATGCCATGCCGGCGATGATCAGGGACAGCACGGTGAAGGGCACGGCCAGACGGTCGGCGGTTTTCACCACGACCGGCCGGGATTCGCGCGCGCCCGCCACGAGCGCGAGGATGCGCTGATACTGCGAGTCCGCCGCGACGTTGGCGGCGCGCATGGTGAGGGTGGTGGAGCCGTTCACCGCGCCGGACGGCACGCGGGCGACGGCGTACACCTCGCGCGGCATGGGCTCGCCGTTGATGTTGGACAGGTCGAGCGTGGCGGATCCGCTGAGCAGGGTGCCGTCGACGGGCACGGTTTCGCCGGGCAGCACCACGAGCGTGTCGTGGAGTTTGACGCGTTCCACGGGCACCGTGCGGAAGTAGGAGGGAACGGACGGGGTGCCGGCGGTCTGTGCGGCGGACCTGCCCGGCTGCACGGTCACGCGGCGGAATGCCCCGTCCGCGGCTTCGGATGCAACCGCGTCTCCCGTGGTTGTTTCTCCCGCGGTTGACTCTCCCGCGGCCGCCTCCCCCACGCCGGGCAGCGCGACCACGTGCGCGGTGCGGGGAGCGGCCTCCACAAGCGCGGTGAGGCTGCCCTCCGCCTTGGCCTCGGCGTAGCCCTCGATCGCCTCACCGGACGCGATCATGAGCGTGACCGCCCAGCTCGCCCAGTACTCCCCCACGCCCAACGTGGAAAGAATGGCCAGAATGGCGAGCAGATCGATGCCCACCTGCCCGTGCCGCAGATCGTCGATCATGCCGAGCAGCGTGTCCACCACGGTGTACACCACGAGCGCGATCACCACCCACTGTCCCACGCTCGGATTGGGCGACATGCCCCACAGGCCCAGCTGTCCCCATGGCGCGACGGCGCCCCACGGACGCCAGTCCCACAGGAGGGCGAGCGGCATGGCGGACGCGACCACCACGGGCAACAGGGGAACGAGTTTGCACAGTCGGACGATTTTGCGGACGATTCCGCCGGCAAGAGTGCCGATCAAGGCGCGCATGAGGGACTCCTTACGCTGGTATCCGGGCCGTCCGCGCAGCCAAAACAAGTATGCGCGACCGGCTAATTGCTTGTCACGCCTTGTTAAACCCATCGCTGCGGCGGCCGCGGGTCCATCGCCCCGCTTCCTCCCCGCCTCGATACACGGCGTAAAGATTCGCCCTCAATATAGCAACATCCCCGCGAGATGCGCCACTTGGGCGCGTCCCACGGGGATGCCGTCAATGCGACCGGAATGCCGCCGAACGCCGGACAACCGTCCGGGCCGGCTGGCGGATCGTCGGCGTCAGTTGTTGCCGAAGCCGAACAGCTGGCTGAACGGATCGGTGATGCCGCCGTTGTCGCCGTTGTTGTTCTGGCTGTTGCCGGAACCGTTGCCCGACCCGTTGCCGGAATTGCCGTAACCGTAGCCATAGCCGTTGGAACCATTGCCGGAACCATTACCGGAGCCGGAGCCGTTGCTGCCGTTGGAGCCGCCGTTCGAGCTGCTGGAGCCGTTCACCGCGGCCTCCTCCTGATCGAGGGTCACGTTCACCTCAAGGGTCTTGCCGTCGCGCACCAGCGTGAGCTTGGCGGTGTCGCCGAGGGCGGAGGCGCGCACGTAGCCGAGCAGCGAGTAGACGTCGGACACGGTGTTGCCGTTGTAGCCCACGATCACGTCGCCGGCCTTGATGCCGGCCTTGGCGGCGGGACCGGAGGCGTTGCTCACGGAGTCGACGGCCGCGCCGGCGCGGGTCACGCCGTCGGCGGTGGCGGTGCCGGTCTTCACCTTGATGCCGAGCGCCGCATGCTGCACCTTGCCGTTCTGGACGATCTCATTGGCCACGCGCTTGACGAGGTTGGACGGGATGGCGAAGCCGATGCCGATGGAGCCGGCGGACGAGCTGGAGGTGGCGGTGGAGGCGATCGACGAGTTGATGCCGATCACCTGACCGGCCGCGTTGAAGGTCGGGCCGCCGGAGTTGCCGGGGTTGATGGCCGCGTCGATCTGCACGGCGTTGGTCACGATGTCCGCGTTGGTTTCCTCGTCGGTCACGGTGACCGGGCGGTTGAGCGCGGAGACGATGCCGGTGGTGGCGGTGTTCTCGTAGCCGAGCGGGTTGCCGATGGCCATCACGTTCTCGCCCACGGCCAGCTGGTCGGAGTCGGCGAACTCCACGGCCTTGAGGTCGCTCGGCGGGTTGTCGAGCTTGATGACCGCCAGATCGGTGGTGACGTCCGTGCCGACGAGCTGGGCGCTGTACAGGTTGCCGTTGGACAGGGTCACGGTGATCTTCTGGGCGCCCTCGACCACGTGGTTGTTGGTCACGATGTGGCCGTCGGTGCTGATGATCGCGCCGGAGCCCTTGCCGGTGCCGTTAGACAGGGTGGTGGTGATGGACACCACGGAGGAGGACACGTTGCTGGCGACGGTCTTCCAGTCCACGGCCTCGCCGGTGGTGGCGGTGGCCGAGCCGGAGCCGCCGGTGGAGGAGCCGATGCTGTTGAGGTTGGACGACGACGGCACGCTGATCACGCCGCTGGAGATGAGGCCCCAGCCGAGGCCGAGCATGAGCGCCGCGGACACGAGCGCCGCGATGACGGCCGTGAGGATGGTGGTGGTAGCGGACTTGCCGCCCTTGCCCTGCGGCACGGGCTGACCGGCCATGCCCGGCAGGAACGGGCCCTGCGGGTTCTGCGGCGGCACCTGACCTGACTGGCCCGGCTGCCGGCCGTTCGCGTTGGCGGTGTTCTGCGCGTTGGAGTTCTGCGCGCCGAACGGGTTGAACCCGGCGAAGCCGTGCTGACCGTTCGCATGCTGCTGGCCGTTACTGGCGTTCTGCGCGGGGTCCGGGGCTCCGAACGGATACGGGTTGAACGGTCCCTGCGGCATGGGCTGGCCGTACTCGGGCTGGCTGGAAACGGGCTGGCTGGACTGACCGCCCTGGCTGCCCTGGCCGGCCGGCTGCGGGGCCGGGGCGGTGCTGCCCTGCTGGGCGTATGCGCCGTATTGCGGGGCCGCCGAATAGGTCGGCGTCACCGGAGCGGCGGACTGTGCCGGCGCAGCGGCCGGAGCCGCCGAAGCCGCCGCGGAGGGCAGCTGCGTGGTCGGCTGATCCTCGCTGACCGCGGAGGACGGGGTGGGAATCGTTTCGGTGGGCTGCTCGCCCTGATCCGCCTGCGCGGCGGCGTTCGTCTCACCCGCGGCGTCGGCGCCGTTCGACGCCGGCTCGTCCTGCGGCGCCTGCCAGGGCTTCTGCTGATCGTCTGTCATGATGTCTCCTTCAACTTCGTCCGCGCGCGACGCCGTCCCGTGACGCCGCCTTATCGCGAACCGCTACCTAAGAGTAAAGATACCGGTACTGGAAGTTTCCTGAATGTTGATTGAAAGCAACTGTGGAATATTCCCCCAATTGCCATACACACGCTTTCACTGCGCCGCCCAAACCACGGAATCGCGCGCTTACGGGCCAACTCACCCGGACCGTCCGCCGGCGCTCCGCCCGCCGCGCCCGCATGTCCGGCACTGCATCCGCTCAATCCGCACCACATGCGATGCGGATTGAGCAAATCCAGTGCGCAGGCCGCGGAAAAACGGCCCCAGCGCATCCGATTCGCTCAATCCGCGCGATAAGCCCTGCGGATTGAGCGGATCGAGTGCCGGAACGGGAAGGAAAGTCGGATGCGCCAGCCGTCCGCAGAGTAAGGCCATAGACCATAGGTCAGAGCCCCATAAGCGTGCGATTCCTACGGGCGCATGGCCGTTCAGCCGGCCGCCGACAGTGCGGGGCACGGTGGCGCGGCGACTTTTACGGGCACACGATCCCGCCGATCCGCGGACCATGCGCCGCACAACCCATGCACGCTTTCCGCGATGGAGGCCGCAATGGCGACCGCGGCCCTCAACGCGGCCCGTCATTCTCCCGACGGCGCGTCACCGCCGCTTGGGCCGGAACGCGCTCAGGGCCGCCGCCACGCCGGCTACGGTCGCGGCCGCGGTGGCGAGCAGGCCGGGCCGGCGCAGCAGGTTCACCGCGTCCCCGGCGGACGTGGGCACGTGGCTCAGCGCGAAGGTGTACGCCTTGTTCGCGCTCGGCTTGCCCACCAGCTCGCCGAACTCCAGCAGCTGCGTGCGCGGCTCGTACGGGTGGCGGATGTCGAACTCGATGAGGCGCGCCGCGCGGCGGGCCGGGGCGGGACCGTACGCGTGGAACCCGCACGTGGGCGTGGCGCCGAGCAGCACGCCGTCCACCGCGCCCACGAACCCGTTGCGGTGGTCCTGACCCGCGAACAGACCCACGTAGTCGCCGGCCATGAGGATCTCGAACTCGCCGCAGTCATGGTCGGGGCAGCTCACGCCCTCGCCCAGATAGCTGCCGGGGCGGGTCTTCGACTCGTCGAGCACATAGCACTGCTGGTCGAACGTTCGATACCCCTGAATCGCATACGCCGTGGTGGACGGCACGGGCTTGAGCAGCCGGTAGAACTGCGGCAGCGGCGTGTGCTGGAACGCCAGCGTGCGCGCGCCGACCAGCGTGGGCACGCGCCTGAGGAACGAGAGCGCCGCGGCGGAGGGCGTGCCGTAGCCGCCTTCGCGCGCGTAGTCCCCGGAGTCCACCAGCGCGAGGCCCAGCACCGTACGTTCGCCGTTCTCGTCCTTCACCGGCAGGGCGAACGTGCCGGGCTCGCACGCGTAGATGGACTGGTCGGGCAGGCCGGAGCCGGGCTGGCGGCGGGCCACGGCGGGGTTCGCGGCCGTGGTCTCCGGATTGAGGCAGCCGGGGAACTCGCGGTAGATGGCGTCGAGCTCGGCGTTGTCCAGCCCGCACTGGAAGTCGTGGATGCCGTAGGTGACGGCGAACGGGATGCCGCGGTCGATCATGGGCTTGAGGAACGCGCCGACGCTCTGGCGCACCAAGTCGCGCGTATGATCCAGATCGCGGCGGCGGGCGGCCGATTCGTCCGCCTGCGGCAGTTCCGGCGCGGCGGTGATGCTCTGCAGCGCGCTGCCGACCATCGCGCCCACCGACCGGCCCGCAGCGGCCACACCGTCCCATGTGGTGTCCCAGCGGCGCTTGCGGAAGGTCTTGGAATAGGCGCCGTCGTAGCCCGCGATCTGATCGCCGGTGAGAATCACCACGTCCGGGCGGGAGGCGTCCAGCGCGGCCTCGATGAGGCGGATCGTGTCCTTGGCCACGGCCGGACCGTCCTGAATGTCCGCGAGCTGGAGCACGCGGAACTTGCCGGAGGCGTGGAATTGCAGGCGTCCGAGCCGGGCGGACACGGAGACGGGATAGTCGTCGCCGTCGTGCGGATCATGCGGACGGATGCGCGCGCGGGTGGACTGGGCAATCGACTGGGCAATCATACGACCACAGTACCGCAACGCGGCTCGCGGAACGGCGGGCGGCGACGCGAAACGCCAGACGCCGGCCAGACGGACACGGATAACAAAAAATCCCCGCAGGCAAACCTGCGAGGATCCATTGGCTGGGGTGCCTGGACTCGAACCAAGAATGGCTGAACCAGAATCAGCTGTGTTGCCAATTACACCACACCCCAATTGGCAAGGCGTTGCAGCTGTAATCAGCCGTAGCGTCTTCGTACCCCCAACCGGATTTGAACCGGTGTTGGCGCCGTGAGAGGGCGTAGTCCTAGACCGCTAGACGATGGGGGCTTGAGTTATTTCGTTGAGCGGTTTGTTTCCGTGCCGCGCAACGAATGATTACTATACGCAAGCTGGTACCCTCACGCAAATCATCGGCGTGTCGCCCGGAATTCCAACGTTTTTGACACTGCCCAAAATAGCGCCGAAGGGCGGTCAGCGGGGCGAAAATCACCCGTTGACCGCCCTTCGGAGGCGCCTGCCGGCGTGTCGCGCACATCGGGCACGCCGAGCGCAACGATCACAGATGCGCGCGCAGGCCCTTGAGACGGGCGACCGTCAACGGCTTGCCGACGATCTCCATGGATTCGAACAGCGGCGGGGACACGCGGCGGCCGGACATGGCCACGCGCACCGGGCCGAACGCCAGACGCGGCTTGTAGCCGCCCTCCTCCACGAGCGTCTTGTTGAGCAGCTCGTGCAGCGCGTCGGTCTTCCAGTCGGCCTCGTCCACGCCCTCGAGCGCGGCGATGGCCTTGTCCAGCACCTCGCCGGCGGAATCCTTGAGCTGCTTGCGGGCGTCGGCGTCCGGCTCGATGTACTCGTCCGTCGACAGCAGGGAGCCGACCATGCCGGCCACCTCGCCCAGCAGACGCACGCGCGGCTGCACGAGCGGGGCCGCGGCGGTGAGCACTTCGCGCTCACGGTCGGTCAGGGCGTCCCATTCGTCGGCGGAGACCACGCCGTCGCGCTTGAGGTACGGCACCGAGCGGCGCAGGAAGTCCCCGGGCTCGAGCAGACGGATGTGCTCGGCGTTGATGGAGATGGCCTTGTCGAGGTCGAAGCGGGCCGGGTTGGCCTTCACGTCGCGCACGTCGAACTTGGCGATCATCTCGTCCATGGAGAACACGTCGCGGTCGGGCGCGATGGACCAGCCGAGCAGGGCCAGGTAGTTGAGCAGGCCCTCGCGGATGAAACCGGCGTCGCGGTGGTTGAACAGGTTGGACTCCGGGTCGCGCTTGGAGAGCTTCTTGTTGCCCTGACCCATCACGTACGGCATGTGGCCGAACAGCGGCGTGGTCTTGGCGATGCCCAGCTCCTCGAGGTAGCGGTAGAGCACGATCTGGCGCGGGGTGGAGCTCAGCAGGTCCTCGCCGCGCAGCACCACGTTGATCTCCATGAGCGCGTCGTCCACCGGGTTGGTGAGCGTGTACAGCGGGTCGCCGTTCGGGCGCACGATCACGTAGTCCGGCACGGAACCGGCCTTGAACTCGATGCGGCCGCGGATCAGGTCGTCGAACGCGATGTCCTCGTCGGGCATGCGGATGCGCAGGGCGGGCTTGCGGCCCTCGGCGCGGAAGGCGGCCTTCTGCTCCTCGGTGAGGTCGCGGTCGTAGCCGTCGTAGCCGAACTCGGCGGGGCGGCCGGCGGCGAGGTTGCGCTCCTTGATCTCCTCCGGGGTGGAGAAGGACTCGTAGGCGTAGCCGGCGGCGAGCAGCTTGGCGGCCACGTCCTTGTAGATGTCGGTGCGCTCGGACTGGCGGTACGGGCCGTGCGGGCCGCCCACGTCGATGCCCTCGTCCCAGTCGATGCCCAGCCAGTGCAGGGAGTCGAGGATCTGGTTGTAGCTCTCCTCGCTGTCGCGGGCGGCGTCGGTGTCCTCGATGCGGAAGATGAGCTTGCCGCCGGTGGCGCGGGCCTCGGCCCAGTTGAACAGGGCGGTGCGGATCATGCCGACGTGCGGCGTGCCGGTGGGCGACGGGCAGAAGCGCACGCGCACGTCCTTCGGCAGTTCGGGTTTGGTGTCTTTGCTGTTTTCGGCTTCAGTCATAGGCTCCATTGTGCCCCGCAAGCGGGACGTGGCCGGCCGGGCGCACCCTATAATGGGAGCCGCCGTGCCCGCGGGCTCCTCACCTTACCGACGGGCGGAAAGCAAGGTGAACATGATCGTCAGGGCGAAGAAGATCGCCGGCAAATACCTCCCCACGCTGGTCGCGGTGGCGCTGCTGCTCGTCGTGTGGGAGCTGTGGGTGGATTCGGGGCATGCGAACCGGCACTCGTTCTCCGCGCCGAGCGAGATCGTGCGGGCGACGATCGACGTGTGGCCCAAGATGTGGGCGCAGACCATGGTCACCATCCAGGAGGCCGCCGCCGGCTTCGTGCTGGCCGTGGCGCTGGGCGTTCTGATCGGCGTGCTGTTCTACTGCTCGCCCATCCTCAACGCCGCGTTCTTCCCGCTGCTCACGGCCGCGCAGACCATGCCGCTCATCACCATCGCCCCGCTGTTCATCATCTGGTTCGGCTTCGAGATCTCCGGCAAGATCGCCATCGTGGCCGTGTTCAGCCTGTTCCCGATCGCCGTGCAGACGATCCGCGGACTGAGGGCGGTGCCGCAGTACTACGAGGACGTGGCGCTCACGTGCGGGGCCACGCGCTGGTGGACCCTGTGGCACGTGAAGCTTCGCGTGGCCGCGCGGCAGATCTTCGGCGGCATCCGCATCTCCGCCTCCTACCTGTTCGCCACCGCCACCACGGCCGAGTACATGGGCGCGCGCAAGGGCCTGGGCATCTGGCTGCAGATGGCGTACAACTCGTTCCGCACGCCGCTGATCTTCTGCGCCACGTTCATGGTGGTGGCGCTCACCGGCGTGGTGTTGCTGTGCGTCTCGCTGGCCGAACGGCTGCTGCTGGGCGCGGACGACGACGCGGTGGCCTTCGACGAGGAGGGGTGACGGTTCCGGTTGGTGAAGCTCCGCGAGGCGAAGCACTACGGGGCCGACGGAGGACACCCGTTCCGGCGAGGCTCCGACGGCGAGCGCCATTCGCATAGTGTGCGGCACTTTCGACGGATTGCAGGTATCTATCTGCGTTCCGTTATCTGCGTTCTGTGCAGCAGCTGGTCCTCGCGCGCACCGTGCGCATTCCGCCGCAATCGGCCGACTCCGGCGGAATTGCGGTGCCATGCACGAGCCGCGCACGGGCATGCGCGAAATGGGGCGCTGCACGGAACGCGGACGGATGTCCGCCGCGCCGAAAAAGTGCTGCACACTATACGTACACTCCGCAATTCACCTTCCGTTTTTGTGAAAGAATGGGCGCACACTGTGAAAGGAGCAAAGATGACCGATTCCCAGCCGACTGGCACTCCCTCGAACGACGGCCAGCAACCCACGCCGCAGTACGGACAGTATACGGGACAGTACGCGAACCCCCAGCAGCCGGCGCAGCAGCCGGCAGTACCGCAACAGCCCCAGTACGGCCAGCAGGCGCAGCAGCCTGCCGCATACGGGCAGTACACGGCCGGACAGTACACGCCGCAGCAGCCCCAGCAGACTCCGCAATATGGGCAGTACGCCGCCACTCAGCAGCCGGCTCCGGCGCAGCAGCCGCAGTATGCGCAGCCGGGGTACGGACAATACGCGCCGCAGGGACAGAACCCGTACGGACAGCCCGCGCAACCCGTGCAGTCCGCCGCGCCCGCACAACCGGCCAATGCCCCGTACGGACAGTACGGCCAGCAGGCCCCGGCCAACCCGTTCGCGGCCGGATATCAGCAGCCTCAGCCCGCGCAACCGCAGTACGCGCAGCCGCAGTACGCACAGCCGAACCCATACGCCCAGCCGGCGCCCGGTCAGCCGCTGCCGCAAGGCGCACCCGCTCAGGCGTACATGGGAGAGCCGCCGATCGATCAGCCGTGGTACGGCATCAAGTTCGGCGCGGCGATCAAGCGGCTGTTCCGCAAGGCATTCGTGCACACCGGTCGCGCCTCCCGCGGCGAATTCTGGTGGGCGCTGCTCTTCATCGGCCTGCTCTCCGTGGCGATCACTCTGATCACCACGCCTCTGGGCAGCGTTGGCACGATAATCGGATACGTATGGCAGATCATCAGCTATGTGCTGGTACTGTTCGTGGGCATCCGCCGACTGCACGACACCAACCGCTCCGGCTGGTTCATGCTTCTGCCCATCGGCGCGGATGTGCTGGATACCGTCATCGGCCTCATCTACGAAGAGCCGATCAACGACATGATCGCATACGGGGGCATCGAGGCGAGCGCGGGCACGATGGGCATCATCATCGGCACCGCGATCGTCATCATCGTGGCGACCATCGTGGGCATCGTCATGCTGGCCGGGCGCTCCAAGCCGGAGGGCGCGCGGTTCGACGTGCGGGCGTAATGGCCATCCGGCGTCTTTCCCCGTCATTCTGGATGAGCGCAAGCAAGCCGGGAAAATTCTCCGGCGTCGTTCGGGCGGACTCCGCCCAAAATGACGGCGAAGGCCGGTCGCCGGCTCAAATCGGCGCAAGCTACGACAGGGGGCGTTCCACCCGCGGCAAATGCGGATGGAACGCCCCCTGCTTGTCATCCCGCCGTTCGTAGCGCCGAGGACAACCACGATGAGCGCCGGCGGCCTACAGCTCGACGTGCTCCTTGTTGGGATCGTCCTTGACGTGCGCGAACTTGGCGGCGAGCGCCTCCTTGTTGCGCTTCTCGTCCTCTTCCTTGGCCTGCTTCTTGGCGGCGGCCGGGTCCCACAGCACGTCCTCGCGGTGCTTCTTCCACTCGGCGGCGGCCAGCGGGGCCACGAACGCGGCGGTCGCGTCCAGACGGGCGGCGGCATCCGAGCCGGCGGCCTTGCGCGCCTCCAGCAGCTCCTTGACCTGCGCGTCGCTCAGGGCGATGCGCGGCACGGAGATCTGCTCGCGCAGCTCGTTGACGGTCAGCAGCACCGGCAGCACCGCGCGCGGATCGTCGCCCGCGGCGGCCAGCAGCGCGTCGCACACGATCAGCGCGGCGGCGAAACGACCGGCGACGGCATCCACGGACGCGGCGTCCGCGCCGTTTCCCGGCACGGCGCCGGCCTGCACGGCAGCCTCCACGTCGTTCAGAATGCCGGTCACCGCCGCGGCCACGTCGTCCGACCAGCCGGCGCCGAACTTATCGGCCGCATCCAGCACGAGCTTGGCGTCGCCGGTGTCGGAGAAATCCAGAAGGGCGTCGTAGGCATCGTTGGCGTCGAGCAGCGCGTCCACGATCTCCTGCGGACGGCCCGGAATCGAATCGGCGCCCTCGTACACGAATTCGGCGTCCGGCACGGTCACGTCCTGGCCGGTCATGATGCGGGCGGCGGCGCGGGTGAGGCGCACCTGCAGGTTCTCGCCGTACTTCGCATCGTTGTCCATGTGCATGGCCTCGGTCAGCGGCCACAGCCCCAGCAGCTCGCTGCCCCGTTCGGCGGCCTCGCGCACCGCGGGCAGGGCGGTCAGGCGCGCCACTGTGGCGTTATCGAATGCAAACGTCATTTTGCTTGGCTCCTTTGCTTTTCCACCGTTGTCATTTTAGCCTGCGGGACGCTTACGCCACGTTGGCCGCGGGGTCCACATATGTGATGCTCATCACCTGATGCGTGTCCGCGTCGAACGTGATCGACGTGACGGAGGCGAGCGCCGCGTGGCGCAGCAGCATGTTGTGCTCGGGATGGCCGGTTTCGAGCAGGTGGCGGAATGACCAGATCGGCGACTCGTGGCTCACCACGATGATCTGCCGGCCGGCGTATTCGTCGATCTTCTCCGATGCGAACGCGCTCATGCGCGCGGCGATGTGCCGGTAGCTCTCGCCCCATGTGGGCTTGTACAGGTTGCGGACGAGGCGCAGGTTCTCGGGCTTCCACAGCGCGCCCTCGCCGTGGCCGATGCGCTTGCCGCGGAAGTCGTTGCCGGCTTCGATGAGCCGCTCGTCGACGGCGAGTTCCAGAGCGGGCAGCGGGTGGCCGTCCGGGGCAACCACGGCCCGTTCGGCGCGAGCCTCGTTGAGGCGGCCGATGATGATGCCGGCGGTCTCGCGCGTGCGTTCGAGGGGCGACGACCAGACGGCCGCAACCGTGTTGGTCTGCGGGTTGGCGGCGAGGTAGCGGCCCGTGGCGTCGGCCATGCGCCGGCCTCGTTCGGACAGGTGGAAGCCGGGCAGGCGTTCGTACAGCACGTGTTCGGGGTTATGGACCTCGCCGTGGCGGACGAGGTGGATCGTGGTTGCGCTCATGTCTCCAATGTACCCGTTTCCGGCGCCGGACCCCGCTTCAAGCCGTGGGCCGGACGGCGGCGGTGCGTTTGGAGCGTCACCGGCGTCCTCGGCGGCGGCATTGCGGGAAACTACATCCGTATTTCCGATTTGTGCGGTCGTTTTTGCGCATGCCCGAAGTAGACTCCGCGCCATTCCGACGCAGTTCCAAGGGCGATACCTGACCGCACCCGCGAAAACGACCGCACAAATCGGAAATACGATTGCGCGCCATCTCAGAAGGCGCATAGTTCATTGAAATCCAACGTAGTTTCGCGGGAAAACGGACGCCCGATGCGCACCAACGCGCCTTGCGCCGGATGTACTCGCCACGGCATAGCATTCGTGTGGACGAACAACGACGTCCGCGGAGCAACCAGACAAGTACAACCTTTACGTAGAACGTTTGCCAACGGCAGTGTCCATCAACTGCGTTGGCGGAAAGACAGGGACGAAGACAACATGGCCAACAATGTGATCGTCGGCATCCGGGACATCGGCGCCCGCGTCTTCGGCGGATACGCCGAACTGCTGCGCATCCCGCACACCGCGCGCTTCTCCATCGGTTCGGTGATCGCCTGCATGCCGTTCCCCATGGTCGGCATGACCATCACCATCTCCGTTCAGTACTACTACGGCAACTACTCGCTCGCCGGCGCGCTCACCGCCATCCAGGCCATCGCGCTGGCCATCGCCACGCCGCTGCTCGGCAAGCTGGTGGACAAATTCGGCCAGCGGCAGGTCTCCATCCCCACGATCATCGTGTGGATGGTCGCCGCCGTCTCGCTCACCACGTGCATCACCAACCGCGCGCCGGAGTGGGTGCTGTACTGCATCACGCCGTTCATGGCCGCGATCCCGCCGTGGGGCGCCATGAGCCGCGGCCGCTGGACGCATCTGCTCAAGGGCGACCGCGTGCGCACCGACCGCGCCCTGAGCCTGTGCGGCGTGTTCGACGAGTGCATGTGGGTGATCGGCAACCCGCTCGCCTCCACGCTCGCCGTGATCTCCGGCCTGCTCGCGTTCTCGTTCACCGGCGTGTGCGTGGTCGTGGGCGCGCTCATGTTCCTCACGGAGCTGACGACCGAGCCGCCGTCGCAGACCCAGCTGGCCCGCGCGGCCGACATGACCCGCCGCGAGTATCGCGAACGCGAAGCCGCCAAGGCCGCGGCGCTGCAGGCCGAACGCGACGCCGAGCAGCCGGGCACCGGCAAGCGCAAGGAGTCGATCTGGGGACCGGGCCTGATCGCCGTGTGCGTCACGTGGTTCGGCTTGGGCGCGTTCCAGTCGGCGGCCAGCATCTCGATCATCTCGTTCGCCACCGAGCAGGGCATGAAGCAGTACACCGGCTTCGTGTTCGCGTGCTTCTCGTTCAGCTCGCTCATGGGCGCGCTGGTCTACGGCGCCAAGAACTGGACGATCGCGCTGTGGAAGCGGTTCTACTTCTGCCTCGCCGTGGTGAACTTGGGCATCAGCCTGTTCCTGTTCGCGCACAATCTGTGGACGATCATGATCATCTACCTGCTCATCGGCGTGTGCCAGGCGCCCACGTGGATCAACGGCAACCAGCTCATGCTGCATCTGGTGCCGCCCACCCGCCTGACCGAAGGCATGGCATGGATGGGCGCGATGAACTCGATCGGCGCCTCGGCAGGGTCCGCCATCGCGGGCCAGTTCATCGACCGCATGGGCTCGCACGGCGGCTTCCTCGTCGTGACCGCGCTGGCGATCGGCTCGCTGGTCATCGCGCTCGTGGGCTTCAAGCAGATCAAGGACGGCACCGAGAAGCCGCTGCTGCAGGAGATCACGGTCTGACCTTCATTTCCACGGCCTCTTCCCTCCGTTTCTGCCCAATCTGGCGCGCCAAATTGCGGGATTGGGCAGGAACGGCATCTGAGAAGTTGCTTGCGGCCTCTTATCCTCCGTTCCTGCCCAATATCGCAATCCGCCGCCGCAGATTGGGCGAAAACGCACGTTGCCGGTGTCGATCACGGCCATATTGATGGTCGGATCGGCACCGGCAACGGAAGATCGGGAAGCGGAGAACCGAGCGGATCCGCTACTTCGGCCAGCCCTTGGGCGTGTGCTCGAGGGACCAGACGCCGAGGCGATGCGAGAAGCTGTTCTCCCACTTGGCATCGAGCTCCTCCTGCGTGAGGCGCTTGTCCGCGGATTTGAGGCGGTTCATGGCGTTGGTGTGCGTGTCGTCCAGCAGCCACTTGCGGATGAGGAAGTTCCACACCATCACGATCACGGTGGCGACGAGCTTGCCCACGTTCGTCCAGATGACGTACTGCGTGTGCATGGTGTACATGGAGTCGTGCGGCATCCACGAGGTGCTAATCCACACGATCACCTCGTTCATGATCCAGCCGATGAACGACGAGACGAAGAAGATGGCGATCTCCATCCAGCGGGCCATGTCCGGGCGGTGCTTGAACACGAACTTCATGCTCGCCAGATAGTTGAAGACCAGGGAGACGAAGAAGGAAATGGACGTGGCGAGCACGTTGTGCATGTGGAACATCAGCAGGATGTTCATCAGACCGTAGTCGATGACGAAGGCGATGACGCCCACGATGCCGAATTTCATAAGCTGTTCGATCAGTTTCTTCACGAGTGACCTTTATACTCACGCTGGCTGACCGCAGGCGGAAAGAAGGCTGAATCTGCGCACAATCCGCGGATGGAGCGGGCTGGGAACGGGTTTCCGGCCGATTGGCGTCGGCCCCGACCGCAGCCGGCCTACAATGGCCGCGTAGCCCATTGACTCGTAGTCCATTCCAAGGAGGAACCATGCCCGTCATTCACACCCATGTGAGCGTCAAGACCACCCCGGAGCAGCGCGAGGCCCTCAAGGCCGCCTACGGCAAGGCCATCACCGCAGTCCCCGGCAAGTCCGAAGGCTGGCTGATGTGCCCGTTCGAGGACGACATGCCCATCTACTTCGCCGGCGGGAACGACAAGCCGGCCGCCTACGTGGAGGTCAACGTGTTCGGCCATTCCGTGCCGAAGGGCGCGTGGGAGAAGCTCACCGAGCAGATCATGGCCGCGCTGAGCTCCGAGCTCGGCATCCCGCAGGACCGCACGTACATCCGATACACCGCCACCACCGACTGGGGCTGGAACGGCGGCAACTTCTAGTAGTCGCCGTTCCCTCGCAGCCTTCGCGGCCTTCGCGGCCTCAGCGGCCGCCCGCCTCGCCCACGCGAAGCCACCGGGCTTCCCGCTTCACGGCTCGGGGCAGGCAACTTCCAGTCGTTGCCACCGGACCGGGAGCGGGTCCCCGGACGGGGAGTGCCCACTCCCGGTCCGCCGGTCACAAAACCCCTGAAATTGCAACGTTTTTGTTGCTCATGGACAGGGAGTGGGCGCTCCCGGTCCGGAGATTCGCTCCCGGTCCAGTCATCAAACGGCAAGCCCATACAACGACGGAGCCCCCGCGCTCGGAATTCCAAGCGCGGGGGCTCCGTCTGCTTAAGCTCAGGTCAGCGAACCGAGATTCACTCGGCGACGACCTTGACGGTGAAGTTGGCGGCGATCTCCGGGTGGAGCTGGACCGTGGCGGCGAACTCGCCGGTGGTCTTGATGGCTTCCACGGTGATGGCCTTCGGGTCCACGGCGGCCTTGTCGGCGAGGGCCTTGGCGATCGCGTCGGCGGACACGCCACCGAACAGCTTGCCGGACTCGGACACCTTGGCGGCGATCTCGACGACGGAGCCCTCGATGGCGCCCTTGGCGGCGACGGCATCCTCGCGGGTGGCGACGGCCTTGGCGAGGCGGGCGCGGCGCATGGCCTCGATCTGGGAGGCGGCGCCCTTGCTCCACGCGAAGGCGAGGCCCTGCGGGATCAGGTAGTTGCGGGCGTAGCCGGGCTTGACCTCGACCACGTCACCGGAGTGACCCAGGTTGGCGACGGTCTTGGTGAGGATGACCTTGGTTTCCTTTGCCATATCTCTCGATCCTCCTATCAGCGACCCGAGGTGGCGTACGGCAGCAGGGCCATCTCACGGGCGTTCTTGATGGCCGTGGAGATCTTGCGCTGCTCCTGCACGGTGACGCCGGTGATGCGACGGCTGCGGATCTTGCCGCGATCGGAGATGAACTTGCGCAGCAGCGCGACGTCCTTGTAATCGATCTCGGTGACCTTGGCGGCCTTCAGCGGGTTCGGCTTCTTCTTGAACGGCTTGACCGGCGGTTGCGGCCTCTTGCGTGACATAGTGATGTTCTCCTTGAAAAGTGTCTGGTTGGATCGTTGTTACGGGGACGGGACGTCCGGATCAGAACTCGGGCTCGTCGTTGGCGCCGCCGAAGTCGTCGGAGGAGCCGAACGAACCGAAGGATCCGCTGGACGGGGTGCCCCACGGATCGGCGCCCGTCTGGGGAGCCGCGGTCGGGGCGGACTGCTGCGGGGCCGAGGCGCCACCGGAGTAGCCGGCGCCGCCGGAATACCCTGCGCCGCCGTTGTAGCCGCCGCGATTGCCCTGGAAGCCGCCGCGGTTGCCGCCCTGGAAGCCGCCGGAATAGGAACCGGAGCCGCCGGAGGTGCGGGTCACCTGGGCGGTGGCGTAGCGCAGCGACGGACCGAGCTCGTCCACCACGAGTTCCGTGGTGTAGCGGGTCTGGCCCTGGCTGTCGGTGTACTGGCGGTCGCGCAGACGCCCGGAGGCGAGCACGCGCGTGCCCTTGGCGAGCGAGCTGCCGATGTTGGCTGCCATGTCGCCGTACGCGACGCAGCGGAAGCTGGCGCGGTCGCCGTCCTCCCACTGGTTGGTCTCGCGGTTGCGGCGGCTGGACTGCGTGATCACGGTGAACGTGGCCCACGGACCGTTGTTGCCCTGACGGACTTCGGGATCCGCGGCGAGGTTGCCGATGATGGTGATCGTAGGCACTGCCATAGGTCTTACCCCTTAACAACGGCACCGAAACGGTGCGAAAAACTTACTTGACGTCCTTGCGAAGGATCTTCGTGCGGATCACGGATTCGTTGAGGTTGAGGACACGGTCCAGCTCGGCGCTGGTCTCCGGCTCGGCGGTGTAGTTCACCACGACGTAGTTGCCCTCGGACTTGCCGGCGATCTCGTAAGCGAGCTTGCGACGACCCCAGTAGTCGGTTCCATCCACGGAACCGCCCTCGTTGGTGACGATCTCGAGGTACTGCTCGGTCAGCTTCTTCAGACCGCGCTCGTCAAGCTCAGGATCAGCGATGAACATCAGTTCGTACTTATGCGCAGACATCACCCACCTCCTTCGGACTATTGGCCGTCAGACCCTCTGACGGCAGGAGTGTGTTTGCGTGTCGGCGGACCGAAGTCCGCACAACTTTTCCGAGCATACGCGTGGGGCGGGACGAACGCGCGGAGCGGACGCCTCGCTTCCCCGGGACGAACGCGCAGGCCTTGTTTCAGGCCTTGACGAGCGACTTCAGGTTCACCGGGCAGGACATGCTGCCGCGGAATGCGTCGAGCGAGTCGAGCGCGGAGCCGGAGGTGTCGGCGGAGTTCTGGTCCTCCGGGGCGAAGCTCGGCGTGGGCGTAGCGGAGTCGCCGGGGGCCGCGGTCGCGAGGTCCGACGGATCGAGCGCGCCGGAGCCGTAGCGCTGGTCCTGCTGGGCGTCGGGCACGTCGGTGCCGCACTGGTCGTCGGCCTGGCCGTTGGTGCCGGTGTAGATGCCGTTCGCGTTGATCACCGGGGTGGTGACCACGTTGAGCGGCGCGGTGGCGTCCTCGCGGGCGCGCACGGTGAAGGCAACGGTCACCTCCGACTCGGGCTTGACGCCGTCCGTGAGGCGCAGGTTGATGAACTGGTGGCCGGACACGATGCCGTTGGCCACGAAGTCGCCGGATTCGTAGGCGATGGACGTGATCTCGCCGCCGGCGGGGGCCATGAGGAACAGGCGCGGCTGCATGGTGCCGCTGTTCGTCTCGCCGGTCACGAACGTGGGCAGGGTCTGGGCCTGCTCCTCGGTCATGGTGTTGCGCAGCGTGAACTGCACGGTGTACTCGTCGCCGAGGGTCTTCTGCGAGATGGCGCTCATCATGGTGGAGCGCGGCTTGGCCTTGACCAGATCGCTCAGACTCGTGCCCGCGGAGGCGAACGTGGAGCCGCAGGTCTTGGTCACGCTCGTCTCGACCTGCAGGTACCAGTCGAGCTTGCTGGCCACGGCCTCCGTCAGGTAGATGCCGGCGGTCGGGTTGAGCGGGTCGTCGGGCAGCATGCCGGCGGCGTTGGGGCTCAGCACCTGCGTCTGCACGAGCGCCTCGAGCTCGTTGGTCTGCTCCATCCACACCTTGAAGTGGCCGTCCGCGGAGGACGAGCGGATGGCGCGCAGCACGCCGGACGCCGTGGAGGCGCCCACGTTGGAGAACACGCTGGACATGATGCGCTTGGAGGACTCGTTGGTGTACTGGTCCTGGTCCTGGAAGTCGGGGTGCGCGGTGTACAGGTCGCTCAGGAAGAAGGGGACGGCGTTCGTGCCGTCGAGCACCTTGCCGTCGGACAGGGTCACGTTGCCGGTGGCGCCGATGAGCGACTGCATGAACACCGGGTCGAGCGCGAACACGCCGGACACGTCCACGCCCTCGTTGCCCTTCTGGGCGGCCCACAGGTTCTTCAGGGTCACGGCCGCGCGCTGGAAGTTCGGGTTGACGGTGGTGGTTTGCGGGTAGCGGTACACCTGATCGCCGAACACCGCGCCCTCCACCTTGTTTTCGTCGTCGAGCGGCTGCGTGCCGTACTCGAAGGAGGATGTGACCACGAAGTCGCCGATCTCCACCTTGCCGGCGTCCGCGGTGACCGCCGCGATGTTGCCGACCATGCCGCCGCCGGAGCGCAGTTCGGCGGGGTTGTAGATGGCCACCAGATAGGTGCGCTTGCCGTTGGCGCCGAGCAGCTGCGGGATGAGGTTGACCAAATCGTCGTACTGGGCGAGCAGGCCGTCCACGGACTCGAGCATGGTCCGCCCGGAGGTCACGAGGTTGGCGACCGCGGGGATGGTGGGCTCGGCGAGCGAGCCGAGCTGGTTCACCTCGTTGCCGATCACGGCGTGCGCGTTGGCGAGGATGCCGGGGATTTCGAGCAGGGCGCTCAGGTCGACGGTCTTGTCGTCCATGGAGAAGCCGGAGAACTGGGTGGACAGACCCATGAGATCCGCGAACGGGCCGTCCACGAGGTCCGCCACCGCGCCGAGCATGGTGCGCGCGGCGGTGATGTCGTTGCCGTAGGAGGTGTGGTCGCGCACGATCGTCCACTTGGGGCTGTCGAGCTCGTCGCGCAGCTTGCCGGCCGCGTCGACCATGGTGTGGGAGGCGTGCGAAAGGTCCACGTCGCCGCCGCAGCCGAGCGCCGCGTTCGCGAGGCTTTCCGCCGAGCCGATCATGCGGTCGGCCTCGTACGTCATCTTCACCGCGGAGGAGCCGTACACGATGAACGTGGACAGCAGCAGGCCGCCGAAGGAGGCGAGCACCACGTAAAGCACCCGCGCCACCATGCGCCAGCCGGTCACGGCCCTGAGGTTCCTCATGCTTCTGCCGCGAACGTGGCGTGGGAATATGCGCATAATCACCTCTCGGAATCGGCTGCCATGGGAGTTGCTACCGGACAGTGTAGCGCCGGCACGTGAAGTCGCCCGGGGTCGGGGGGAACCGTCACACGACCTGCAAGACGGCCGGAACGGCAAAACGGGACGCCGATTACCAGCGTTCTTTCAGAATTCTTGCAGTACTACTATAGGCTTCGGCAAGAAAACACCCACATCCCCTGCCCATAGTGGGGACACGGGGCGCGCAATGCGTCCCGGCCAACGTGGCGCGCAAGCGCACCTGAAGGAAAACCGGAGTAGCTGAAGTTATGTTCGTTCTCAAGAACGCCTGGACCGCGATGACGCATCACAAGACGCGCACCATCCTCGTGGTCCTCATCGCCGCCGCCGTCTCGGCGGGTTCCATGTTCGCCCTGTCCGCCCGCTACTCCTACGAGTCGGCCACCGGCTCCATCTACCAGTCCCTCGCCCCGGACGCGAAGATCAGCGTCGATCGCCAGAAGGTCATGGTCTCCAAGAACGTGAGCGACGCCAGCCAGGTGAACTGGAACGACTACAACCTGTCGTGGGCCGACTGGTCCAACTACGCCGAGGCGCTGAGCAACGCCGGCGTGAGCTTCACCCCGCAGTACGACGAGACCGCCGTGGTCCCGGCCGCCGAAGGCCAGATCCAGCCCGTGAACGGCTCGAACTTCACCGTGACCGGCTTCTACGACGCCGGCTCCTCGCAGGACGGCCCGCTCGGCGCGTACACGATCGTCGAGGGCGCGGACCTCACCTACGACGAGAGCGGCATGGGCAACGCGATCATCCCCAAGGCCCTCGCGGACAAGAACGGCACCAAAGTCGGCGACACCATCACCCTGGCCAACCCGTCCGACTCCTCCAAGACCATCACCTTCACCGTGTCCGGCATCTACCGGACCACCGCCGCCGGCGTCACCCCGTCCCTCGGCAACGACCTCGACCCGGACAATGCCATCTACGCGAGCTACTACGGCTTCAGCAACGTCGGTCTCTCCCCCACCGATGACACCGCCAAGACCAACGCGCTCAACGTGACCTTCAAGCTCGAGTCGCTGGACGCCTACGAGCAGTTCAAGACCGTGGTCAAGCAGGCCGGCCTGAGCGACGACTACACCGTGTCCTCGCCGAAGATCGCCTCGTACAACGCCAACATCCAGCCGCTCAAGGACCTCGGCGGCAAGCTCACCCCGGCGCTCATCGCGCTGTGGGTCACGGGCGGCGTGCTCGCCGTGCTGCTCATCGCGTGGACCCTCGCCGGACGCTCCGAGGAGATCGGCTACGACATCGCCGTGGGCGTGAGCCGCGGACGCATCGGCTGGCAGTTCGCGCTCGAGCTGATCCTGCCCGCGCTCGTGGGCGTGACCGCCGGCTATCTGGGCGCCGGGTTCCGCACCGCGCCGATCATCGCGCGACTGACCACCGAGGTGCACGGCACGCCGCTGCCGAGCCTGATCTGGCAGTGCATCTGGGCCGCGCTGGGCGCAATGGTGCTGATCGCCGTGATCTGCTGGATCCGCACGGCCCTGTACCGGACCGAATCGCTGTTCGCGCCGCGACCGGAAGCGACGCCTGCGGACGCGGCCAAGGAGGCGTGAGCCCGCGATGAACGACGAGCACAAGCACAACGACGACGATCAGGAGCAGCACATGACCGCGAACGACGACAAGGACATCGACAAGGATCTCGACCAGACCATCGAAGACACGGAGAAGGCCGAGGAGGCTTCGGCCGAGGCTGATGAAGCCACGGAAACGGCGGACGGCGGCGACGGCAACCGGCCGGCCGAGGCCGGGGACGACCAGCCGGCGGTGCCGTACGGCATTGTGTACGACGACGCCGAGGAGGACCACAAGCCCGCGCTCGACCAGACCGACGCGCTGATCGCCGCCGCGCTGGGCCTGCCGGCGGACGGCGCCGCGAAGGCCGCGGCCACCAAGGACGCCAAGCCCGCGTCCGCGGAGAAGCCGGCCGAGGCCGCCCCGGTGATGGTCGCCTCGAAGATCGACAAGGAGATCTCCCGCAAGGACTCCGTGGTGTTCTCCACCTACCCCACCCTCGCGTTCAAGCACGTCGGCTACGCGTACAAGAAGAACGGCCCGAAGGCGCTCGACGCCGTGGACCTCGCGTTCTACGACCGCCGCGTGTACGCCGTGGTGCCGTCCTCCGACGAGCAGCGCGTGACCCTGCTGGGGCTCATGACCGCCATGCTCCGCCCGACCGACGGCCGCGTGATGTTCAAGAGCAAGGATCTCGAGGAGATCACCGGCAACGAGTTCCGCGGTCACTTCGCGGGCCTCGTGCTGCAGCGCAACAGCCTCAGGGGCGACCTGACGGCCCTCGACAACATCGTCAACGCCATGGAGGCCTCCGGCCGCAACTTCCTCAAGCCCAAGCCGCTCATCGCGGAGGATCTGCTCGAGGAGGTCGGCTTCCCGTCCGAGCACAACGGGACGCCGGCCCGCGAACTGCCGGACATCTACCTGCGCCGCGTGGCCATCGCCAAGGCGCTGAGCTGCGAGCCCGCCATGATCATCGCCGACGAACCCGTCGCCGGCCTTGAGGACCCGACCCGTGGGGACATCATCGCCCTGCTCAGGCGGATCGCGCACAAGGAGAACAAGACCGTCGTGATCGTCACCACCGACGCCGATCTGGCGCACGACGCGGCGGACAAGATCTACACGCTGTAGGCGGTGTGCCAGCGGCCCGGCACGTCAGCGGCCCGGCACGTCAGTGCAGTGTGCTGGCTGGCGTGCCGGGCCGCGCGCATATCTCCGCACGGCCTAGCACGCCGAGGCGCGGCGGACGACCATGTAGTCGGTCACGCGCTCGCGCGAGGGGCCGTCGAAGCCTTCGATGCGCTCGATGAGCATGTCCACCACCATCCGCGCATAGCCCTCCACGTCCGGGTCGATGGTGGTCAGGGCCGGCGTGGCGAAGTCGGCCTCGGGCACGTTGTCGAACCCGGTCACACGGATGTCGTCCGGCACGTGCAGACCGCGCTTCTGCAGCTCGGTGATCGCGCCGAGCGCGGCGGCGTCGTTGAGGCACATGATCGCGTCCGGACGCGGCAGCCCCGAATCCAGAATCGACCGCACCGCACTCGCACCCGCCGCGCGGTTCCACGCGGACGGCGTGGCGAGATACCGCCAGTCCGGCTCCAGCCCGCGTTCGCGCATCGCCCGCACGAATCCCCGCACGCGCTGGGCGGTCGTGCCGTTCTCGCCGGAAATCAACCGGTCAAGTCCGTCCGGCCCGTCCACGCGCGCGCCGGTCACCGCGATCGTCCGGCAACCGGCGTCCAGAAGCTCGCCGGCCAGCGCATGCATGGCCTCCTCGTTCGGCATGGCCACCCGGTCCACCTTGTCGCCGGCGTTGCGGCCCAGCGCATAGTCGCTCGCCGCCACCACCGGGTACGACTGCCTGAGCACGGCGCTTCCGTCCGCCAACGTGGTGCCGACGAAGAAGATCCATCCGTCGGCGCCCAGCCGGTACGTCTCCTCGATGATGCCCTCGATGCCCCCGTCCGGCGGGTACGTGTCGGTGATGACCCCGTATCCGCGCCGGCGGGCGGCCGCGATGACGCTGTCCGCGAAGTACGGCATGAACGGTTGGTCGAAGCTGTTGATGCCCAGGCCGATCAGCCGCGTGCGACCGGCCTTCATCGCGCGCGCGGAGATGTTGACGCGGTATCCGAGCCGGCGCATGGTCTCCTCCACGCGGGCGCGCGTCTCCGGCCGCATCGATCCGCCCTTGTTGATGACGTTCGACACGGTTTTGATGGAGACGCCGGCCTCGCGGGCGACGTCGGTGATGGTGACTCGTTTGCTGCTCATGGTTCTCGATGGTAGCGGGAGGCTGGTCTGCGGCTCAGCGGGCTTCCACGACGGTCCAGGAGACGGGCGGCAGCGTGACGCGGACGGCCGTGCCGTCACCCGTCAGCGCGGCCGTGCGGTTGGCGTGCAGCGTGACGCGGTTCTGGTCCTCCAGTGTGTTCGCGGCGGTCATGTCGTCCTCGTGCAGCGTGCGGGCGGCGACCTCGGACCACGCCTTGCCGTCCGCCCCGTTCGCCCCGGCCTCGCGCTCCGGCAGCGCGATCTCGAACTCGGCGGGCGCCTCGAGTGAGCGGTTCACGGCGAACACCGCCACGGAACCGTCCGGCCGGCGCACGGCCACGGCGTCCACGCCCGGCACGTCGCTGTACAGCTTGGTGGGCACGCTCGCCGCGCTGAGCTTCGGCACGTACACCGTGCCGCCCTTGGCGAGGCGCGCGGTTTCGGCGAACGGGTAGAACGTGGTCTGCCGCCACGCCGGACCGCCGGGGGCCGTCATGATCGGGGCGATCACGTTGACGAGCTGGGCGAGGCTGGCGGCGTGCACGCGGTCGGCGTTCTTCAGCAGCGTGATGAGCAGGTCGCCGAACACCACGGCGTCGAGCGCGGAGTACACGTCCTCCAGCAGGTGCGGCGCGACCGGCCAGTTGCCGATGCCGCTCGGGGTCTTGCTCGGCTCGGCGCCCTGATACCACACGTTCCACTCGTCGAAGCTGATGGCCACCTCGTGCTTGGACTTGAGGCGGGACTTGGTGGCGTCGATCGCGGCGGCCACGTCCCTGATGAAGCCGTCCATGTCCACGCCGGACGCGAGGAAGCTGGCCACGTCGCCGTCGTGCGGCTGGTAGTAGGCGTGGCAGGAGACGAAATCGACCAGCTCGTAGGTCTTGTCCAGCACGGTCTCCTCCCACTCGCCGAAGGTGGGCATGCCGTGCGCGGAGGAGCCGCAGACCACGAGCTCGACGTCCGGGTCGATCTGGCGCATGCCGCGGGCCACGTCGGCGGCGATCGTGGCGTAGTCGTGCGCGTTCTTGTGGCCAAGCTGCCACGGGCCGTCCATCTCGTTGCCGAGGCACCACATGCGGATGCCGAACGGCTCCTCGGCGCCGTTGGCGCGGCGACGGTCGGACAGTTCGGTGCCGCCGGGAATGTTGGCGTATTCGAGCAGGTCGAGGGCCTCCTGAAGGCCGCGCGTGCCGAGGTTCACGGCCTCCATGAGCTCGTTGCCGCCGGTCTTTTTCAGCCACGCGGCCATCTCATGCAGGCCGAACTGGTTGGTTTCGGTGGAGTGCCAGGCGGTGTCGAGCCGGCGCGGGCGCCGGTCCTTGGGGCCGACGCCGTCCTCCCACCGATAGCCGGAGACGAAGTTGCCGCCCGGGTAGCGCACGGTGGTCACGCCGAGTTCCCGGACGAGCTCGATCACGTCCCTGCGGAAGCCGTCCTCGTCGGCCTCGGGATGGCCGGGCTCGTAGATGCCGCCGTACACGCAGCGGCCGAGGTGCTCGACGAATGAGCCGAACAGGCGCGGGCTGACGGGGGCAAGGCGGAAATCGTCGTCCACGATGAGGCGGGCGGCGGTGGGG
>NZ_WBSN01000026.1 GCF_009299475.1 Bifidobacterium avesanii
GCATGTGTTTGCTGACCGGCGTATGCGGGGTTTAGAATGGTGGTGCTTCCCGTTGGGAAGCCGGCATGGGCTGCTGTCCCTGCCGCGCCGTGCTGGTGTTCGCACCTCCTGCATGGCTTTATGCCCCGGTGCTTATGCGCTTAGGCATCATGGTATATATCCTTATTGGTGAATAAAGTGAGGGCCACGCGTTTCAGGACGCGTGGCCCTTCGCATATGCTGGGAATCGGGGCGAGGACGTCACCGTGACCTGTCGTTTTCACATGGCTTGGACGGTATTTAGCCGCGCAGGGTCCAGCGTCCGCCGCCGACGCCCACGAGGCGCGGGTCGGCCCTCAGGTCGGTCTCCACGGCCGCGGTGTCGTCGTCGGACAGGAGCGCGGCGATCTCCGCGGACGTCATGGGCCGGCCCTCCACGAACAGGATCGCCTCGATCACGTCGCGCAATTGGGCGCACACGATCGCGTGCCCCCTGACCACGACCACGCCGCAGTAGGCGAGCCAGCGGGCCACGGTGCCGGTCGGCACGCCCGAATCGGTGAGGATGTCGTACCCGTCCAGCGTCTTGGGGGAGACGACGCCGTGCCCGTCGGCCTCGCCGCGCAGCGTCTCGAGGAACGCTTGGCGGGCGAACATGAGCGTGGGGGAGGCGACCCAGCCGTCGCGCACCTCGAACGGCGTGCCGCACACGTTGCGGATGAGCCGGTGCAATGGCGTGGACAGTCCCTCCAATCGCTCGCCGAGCTCCGGCATGCGCACGCACGCCTGCACCGTGGTCATGAACGGCACCCTGCCGTCGAACAGCGCCTCGAGCTTCTCCTCGACGCGGTACGTCTCGAGGACGGCCTGCAGCCGGAGTCTGACGGACTTCTCGATGCGCCGCACCTTCTCGCGGCTGATCGAGCAGCGTTCGGCCACCTCCTCGACGGTTTCCGGCTGTTCGAGCATGACGCGGCGGGCGAGCACCTCGAACTCGCGCTCGTCCAGCAGGTTGACGGCGTGCTCCACGCTCTGCGCGAGCGACATCGGCTCCATGCGTTCGCCGGCGTCCGACTCCGGCCGCCAGTCGACGTCGTCGTCGGGCATCGGGTCGTGCGAGAACAGGCCGCCCATCGTGTAGGCGTTGAGCCGTTCGGCGGCCTGGCGCACTCGGTCCGGCATCTCGTCGGTCACGGGCAGCAGGAAGGGTTTGAGGCCGTCTCGGCCGTTCGCCCGCGCCCATACGGCGACGGCGTCCAGATCGGTCCACACGTCGAAGATCGGCGCTTCGCCGCTGTCGTCGCCCGGAAGGATGCCGGGCCGTTCGGCCTGCTGCGCCGCGATCGGTTCTGGAATAGACATAGCCCTACCAGTGTAGCCAACGACGGGGAGAAGCGCGTCGTATCGTGATTCCACGACGCGACTTCAGGAACCGTCCGCTGGAACTCGCGGCCGCGCTATTCGATGTTCTTCATCCGGTATGGGCATCCCGCTTTGGCCAGGCGCTTCATGAGCTGAACGATAACGGCGCTTTGCTTGTCGCTGGGGATCCTGCTGGGAATGGAAGCCGCCACATTCACGCAGCCGCGCTCCTTCTCATCGCCTTCATTTTCGGCAATCAGCCATTGCGCGACGTCTTTCCAGAACTGAGCTCCCATGTTCACCACGGCGGCCGTGTATTCGATGCCGTTGGTCTCACGTTGTTCCTTGGAACTACGACGGTTGCGCCTCCACTCCTCACGCGGGGAGATGAGCTCGTTGAGCCAGGCTTGGTTCCAATTGACATGCAGTTGCTTGACGGCTTCCCAGCATTTCGGCTGCTTGGCCCATTCGCTGATATTGCGGTAGCCCTGCATCGGGTGCATCAGCACCGGATGAACGGCGTCGGCCGCCTCCCGCAGGGCTTGCTTAAATGGCTCGTCCAGCTCCTGCGCGTCCCAGATCAGCTCATAGTCTATTTTCCGATTGGCCTGTCGGGCGGCCTCCGCGACAAGACCGATCGCGAGCACGACATGCTGCGAACGATAGCCGCCGGCCTCATACCATGCCATCTGCGGAATGATCTTCTCGGCGGTGTCCCAAATGATCTTCTGCGCAATTAGCGTCTTGTAGTAGTATTCGTTGAACTGGGTGTTGTCCTCTGTCCATTGCTCGGTGATATCCTTCGCGAATTCGGCGAAGTTCTTCTGCGCTCCTCGGTTGACGTAGTACGCCTTATCGGTCCAGACCATGGCATATTTCGCCAAGTCGGTTTTGGCGAACTTCTGGCTCTTGGGATATTCGGCGAGGAATTTGTTCTTATCGGCACGGGACATGTACGCTTGCGCATCGCCATACTGGCCGCGAGCTCGCTCGTAGAACCACTTAGTCTGGTTGAAGCTCCCTTCTTGGGCTGGGGCGAGGATTCTCCGCGAAAAGGATTCGATACGCACGTGGAACGGGTGATTCGCGAACAGGTCGGCTTGGGACACCTTGTTCTGACTGTTGGCATACTCCGATATGCGGGGAACAAGGTCTTCCGCCTGCTGGGGGTCCACGATGCTGAGCTTCATCTGGACGAAGACCTTGCTGAGGTCTTTTCCGGCCCGATATGCGGCATAGATGGATGCGGTGGTCTGACCGCCGTTGACGATCTGCAGGTTGTCGAGCGACAGGATGTTGAGGCCGTCGCGCGTCATCTCGGTCTCGATATGCTCGGCGGTTGCGGTTATCCCGTTATTGAAAGAGAAGAACAGTTCGGGTTCGCTCTCCAATGTGCGTTTGATGCCCTTGTTGACGTTGCTGCGCGCTTGAAGGAAGACTCGCACGTTCTGCTCGAGCAGTCGCGCGCCCCAGCGATCGTAGATGCGGGCCAAGTCGTTGCCCGGTACCGCGGCGAGATAGACGGGGTTCGCCGCGTTCGGTGCGCTGGCGAGCAGCGCCCGCAGGGGGTGAAGCGGTTTCTCCCCGAAGTTCACGCGAAGCGGCTCCTGACCGTTCATGGACTTGCTGAGGGCGAAGAGCCGCCTGATGTCCCATACGCTGTAGTTGACCGACCGGTTTTGGTAGTCGCCTGCGGTTTTGCCGTCGATGCGGCTGCTGAGCGCCTTGTTTGTCAGCAGGTAAAGGCGGATCTTGGTGATTCGATTCCATCTCGTATGGATGAGATCGGCCAAGCCGAATCCCGGATCCGATACCTCCAGCGACTTTCTCCACTGTGGTTTGAGCGCGGAGTCGAGGTATCGCATGAGCCGGTTGAAGATGGCGTTCATGTCACGGGTGCCGAGAGTCTGCAAGTCGGCGCCTTGGTGGAAATCCAAGATGATGAGGCCGAGAGTGAGAGGTTCATCGGGGTCGGCCGTCGCACGGCTGTCGAGCGGATCCCCGCAGTACCCGTCAACGCGCAAGTTGCCGTTGGCGGGTTGGTAACTGGCGCGGATGGCCTCATTCATCTCTCCGGAATCGACGAGATAATCCGTGAACTTGTCGAAGAAGATGTCTTCCTTCCATCCGCCTGATTCAGCCTCGTTGACGATGTCTTGGAAAAACTCTTCGGCGAACTGTTCCAATTCGTTCGTTTCAGGCATCAGACTCCCCTCAGCGTGGTCAGAAGCTCGTTCTTCGTTGTTTCGAACTTACCGCATGCATCCAGATTAACGCGGTAAGTCGCATTGGAAATCGCCGGATCAAGTAAGGAGCCATCAATATGGGGGAAGTCATCCGTTACCGAAAACACTCGGGTCATGCCCTGCGACCATGTCATGCCGGAATAGTCATCCACATCGAAATAGCCAGCGGTGGCCAATTTCTCTTCAAAAGCCGATTCCGCCAGAGGGGATGCGATCCGGTTCCTGACACGTTCAACGTACTGCGTCATCGTCAATCCGCTGCCGGCCGCCGACTGGTTGAGCTCCACGACGAAGAGGAACAGACGTTCCTTTTCGTTGACCGTCAGCTGATCGACGGAGCTGATGGTGATATTCGGGGTGCCGGAGCCGCGATTGGACTTCACCTCAATGGCGTCCTGTCCAAAGATGAAATCATGCACCGCCCGATCAGGTCCTACCCACGAGGCAATGACGGTATGTGAGTCGAACGAGGTCAGAAGGTTTTCCAGACAGACCAGCTCGGCGATCAGTCCCTTTTGCTCCTTCGCACCTAGGCCTATACGCTCGGTCCTGAAAAAGACCGACCATCGTTCAAGACGGTGAAGACAGGCCTGTCGCTGGATGTCCTCGGGGATGCTTTGGAGGACGGCGATGATGTCAAGGCACACCTTGAGAAACACGTCCCGCATTGAAGGTTCGGTAAGCTCGAGCATGAGAAGATGGCCCGGTTTGTCCTCCCTGATTCGCATTCCCTTGAATCGCGGCACAGGAGAGGAATCCACGGCGCCCTGATACTCGACAATTAATGCGCGGTTGCCTGACTCGCTGATAGACCAGTCGATCCGACGTCCCTTGGGATTCAGATCGGCGGATACTCGTCTGCTCGGATAGTAGCTGGCGGATGAGATTCCTTTGATACCGCGCCAAGGATCCAATTCAGTCGTCCGGAGCGACATCGTCATCACGCTCCTCACGTGTGTCATCGGGCGTGAAACCGCGCTGCCTCATCATGACGTCGTTGTAGGTGTAATACGTCTCCGCGGGTATGCCGGCCTCCGGGAAGCTGATGCTCCATCCAATGGTCTCCTCGGCATAGTCGTAGGATGGCCATGCGCCATAGTCTCGGACGGCTTTGTTGTTCAACCAGTCCTCTTGATAGTCCTTCTGATCGGCGAATTGCAGGACAACTGGATGAAGGATGAGCAGAGGGCGATCGATGACCTGCCGATAATAGATGTCAGGAATGTTCTTCTTGCCGGGTTTGTCCTTATACTGTTCGCGGAACCGCCGTTCGGCTTGGGTCGCCTGCGCCTTGGTGAGGGTGTCCTTCACCACATCGCGGCTGGCCAAACGACTGTTCCTCGCCATGAACACCGTGTCCGTGGTGTCGGGGCTTGGGCTTCGGAGTTCCCGTTGAACATGCTCGTTGCCGACTTGGAATTGTATGGGCGATTTGCCCGAAGCCACGTAGACGTCCCAAGAGCTGTATCCGTAATCGTCGAGTCTGGAAATGTGACTGACAATCGATGTGGGTGTGGTCTTCGGCGATCGATCACAATTATCGTAGTTGCGGACGAATTGTCTGACAGTGTCGCTCGGCACGTCTCGGAAGAGTAATCCCCTGCCGTAATCGTGTTCCACCGGCCGGCATCCGTGCTTGCCCAGCTCGCTGAGCAGCTTTTCGGCATCGGCAGTGTTGGAGCGGCGACTCATTTCATCGCGGTTGAACGCCACCGTTTCCACGAATGCTCCATCCAAGCTGACCTTCGCGGGCTTGAAGCTTTCTCCGGCGCCCATCTTGTTTCGGGCGGTGATCTCCAAGGCATCCGGATGGGTGCGGACACGCAGCCCGTACTGGTCCGGAGTCGAGTGTGCGTTGCACATGGCGCGGACCTGATCGGTGAGCTCCTTGGTGGCATCGGCGACATAGGCGTACCAGTCCGCCGATTGATGCGTCATCCATATCCTGCAGAGACGCTCATAGCCGAATCGGTATCCAAACCATCGAGCCATCTGCATGAGCGAATCATATGCTTTGGCATTCCTCGCATAGTAGGACACCAGCAAGCCTTCCAGAGTCAATCCGCGGGACAGACGGTAGCCGCCGATGGCGATCACGCGCTGTGCCCCGTGCTCATAGTCCAGTGTGTCGTTGGATTGGGAGTTGATCTCCACTAGATGCATGGGCCGCAAGGTCCTTGTGAGCGAATGCTGTATGTCTCCCCATGTGAACTCACCCTGAGGATATTGCTTTTCCCACGTGGACTTGATCTCCTGTAGCAGCAGACTGGCTGCGAGAGCATGTCTTTCGGGAAGCGCGGCGAATGATTTGACCGCGTTCTTGCACTGGTCCAAGTAATCCTCGACGAGGTAATACACAGAATGTTGCACGGATTTGTACGGCGACATGTTGATCATCATTGACATGTGCTCGTCGGAATCATCTGACAGAACACGAATGGCGCAGGCTACGATGAACGTTCTGATGGCATCCTTCAAGCTGTCGGGCAGAGTATCCAGAACGTCACCGCTTCGGCGCTTTATGCCGCGTGATTCGTCATCGTCATCAATCCAGCGAAGATATGTCGGCGTTCCGGCGTCCTTATCGGCGAAAACCTTTTCCGCACCGAAATACGCATCGGACTGCTCGAGCGTATAGATGAAACTCCGCGGGAAGATGTCGTCACCCTTCTCATCATCATGACTCGTGGAATCGATGAGCACATTGGCGAACGGCGTGGCCGTGTATCCAACATAAGCGCTTTTGGAGAACAGTCGCAGAATACCCCTGATTTGTCCATTAATTTTAGAGATGTCACCCTTGCTGTAAGAGATATTGATAGATGCGTTGTCTGCTTCGTCATCAATGAGCAGCAAGGGCCCGTCATCCTTGCAGTTGGCCTCTAGCCAGAGGGAAATCTCACGTAGTGAATTGACGTTCTTCTTAATAACAAATACCAATGGTTCACTTACATGCGCAGAGCGGAGACCACGCCAAGAATTCTCTCTGTCTTTGTTGAAATCATGAATGCGGGATGTTCCTGGTACCGGTGGTCTTTTCCCTCTGCTGCCAATACCGACCCCAACAGGTTTGTTCGCAACCATGTCATAGCCAATAAAACCGTCTTCAATACGCTCCTGCGTCTGATTGCGAAGTACGTTGTAGATGCCCGCCATAACGATGATTACCTTGTAACCGACATCAGCCGCTTTCGTAATCAATCCAATGTAATTCGCGGTCTTTCCGGATTGCACGGAGGCAATCACCAAGCCGCGGCGATCGAACGGCTGGTCGGATTTCGGATCGGCGATCCTGTCGAGGATGTTGTCCGTGTCCTCGTTCATCGAGCGAATCGTTGACTCGTTCCAATGCTTGCGTTCGCGCAGGTATTTGCGGTAGCGGTCCCAATAAAACCAAGTGATGTCGTTGTCTAGCTTGCGCTCGTTCAACCAAGGCTTGGTGTCTTCATCCTGATAACCAAATCCCACAGGCTTGAAGTAGCTTTCTCGTTCCTCGTACTCTTTGACAAGCTTGTCGATGAACTCCTTAGGGTCGGCGAGGTGGATCTCCCCAAAATCCGTCATGATCAGAGGAGCGCACTGAAACCACCTTTGGAACTTGTCCCTGATGATATCTTCGGTAATCAGGCCAGACTCGGAGCCTTGTTCCTGCATTTTATCGAGGTCACGCGCGACGTTCTCGTACATCCAGTCGGATAGATCCTTAATGCTGGTCATGATTCCTCTATTCCTAATGCCGAAAGGGTTTCGTCCCATCGACTGCGATACGGCTCTATCGAACGCATGGAGTCGAGTGCTTCCTCCTCATCCTTGAACTGAGTAAGGGCCGCATAAAACATCCGAACGTTCATCGCGAAATCATCATTCGACATGTGCTGCGATTCCACGGCATCGGCATTGTTGGAAATGTCGTAAAACAGTGCTTCCGTGGGGAGCATTGCCCCGATGAATGCCATCAGCGAGTCAAACCTTTTCCTCAATGATCCGTCCAGTTCGTCGCCGAACGTGCGCACTAGGGGATGATCCATGTTGATGCCATAGGTCGTCTTTTCCCCGTTTTCGGAGCGGGTCCACACGGGATAGACGTCCGGACTGGTGAGACGGGCTCCGCGTCGGCTGTACACCTTGCGAGACGGCGCGCCGATCGTCTGGATGAGGGCCCTGACGCGTTTGCGCACGATTTCGGGCATCTGGGCGGAAACCTTTTTGACGTCGATCTTCCACGTCTCGTCTTGGTTGGTGCCGATGTCGATCTTCACTCGGGTCAGCTGCGTCAGTGCGGTCTTCTTTGCGAGTCCGAACCATGTGCCGAAGATGATGAGACGTTTGGCTCGGTACAGGTAGACGCCCTGATTGCGCAGATAGCCGCCGCGGAGGCCGTAGCGCTCATATTCGTTGCGATCGGAGTACGTTGAGATGTGGGGCAGCGTGAACGAGCGCAGCGTGACGCCGGGACAGACGACCTCTTCGGGGGACGCTTGGGTGGCGTCATTGGACATGTTGAACGGATCCAATGGCTCCAGATCATGGGCGTTGAAGGATATGCGCAGGCTCTTGGTCCCCTTCTCCTTCGCGAGGAATCTGTGGAACACCAAGGAGAGATGGTCCTGCGCCTCGCTGATGACGCGATCATAGTCCACGCGGCCGGATCCGTTGTCGCCGGTAAGGCGGTCGACCTTCTCCCACAGCACGAGCGTGCCGGTATCCGGCATCGTGTCGTATCCGAAGATCTCGTCATAGTCGGTTCGTTCCAGTACGGACCATGAGTTCTCCCGCACGACCGTGTCGAGATCCCACGTGAAGGCGGAGGTCTCGCCGTGCTGCCGGGAGACCACCGTCAGACGGCGACACTGCGAGAATGAGGCCGTCTTCAGCCCCAATCCGAAACGACCCAGATCGTCATTGGCCCTTTCGTCTCTCGGGTTGGAACTGCCCAAGCGCATTGCGCGGAGAAGCGCGTTCCTGTCCAAGCCCTCCCCGTTGTCGAGAATCGAAACTCTGAACGAGTCGTCCACCGGCAACGCCATGATGTTGATTTCCGACGCGTTCGCCGTGATGGAGTTGTCGATGATGTCCGCGAGGGCGCTTTCGAACGAGTAGCCGATGTCACGCAGACTTTCAATGAGAATCCCCGGCTCCGGAGTCAGCTCGATTTCATCCGCCATGACCCCGGCTCCTATCTTTTCTCGCTCGACTTGCCATCAATTATAAAGGGATGGACGCTTTCCCGTGATGATTCGGCTTCGCTTATTTTCAGTTATTTGAATCGCTCCGATGGGCTTCCGCATCGAAATAGTTTTCCGCATACCTGCCGAGGCATCGGGCGACGATCTGGGCTATCTGATTCGCCAAGAGCGGGGGAACGGCGTTGCCCACCTGCTGGAACTGAAGGGTGCGGTTCCCCTCGAAGAAATAATCATCCGGGAACGTCTGCAGGCGTGCCGCTTCACGCACCGTCAGGCTGCGGCACTGGCGGAAGTCCGGATGGATGAAGTAATGGCCGTCCTTGGAGATGTGCGAGGTAATCGTAGTGGAGGGCGCGTCATACAGCTGGGGGCGGAAACGGTCGGCGAACTCGACGGTCTTCAGCCTGTGCTCGGACACCGACTGCTCGACGTTCCTGTGATTGGGCAGCAGATATGCCGGGAAATCGTCCAACTTCGCGGCCTTGCCGTGAACCGCCGCATAGGCGGCGCAGAACAGATACCGGTCAAGATCCGACGCCATGTGCGATCGCGCCGCATGATTCGTCAGCAGACGAGACCCGGCGTCATCCAACCGGCCGCGGTACCAGTCGCTGAGCAGGTTGCGGCCCTCGTCGTCAATGTGATCCGAATAACACATGGACGGAAGATCCGCCGCGGTCAGACCTGACAGTTGTTCGGCCAATTGCGGATCACCGCAATGGAGCGATTCGTACCGGGCGGCATTGAGCACGTAGTCATCCCAGTTTTCCTTGATGTAATCCCGGCTTCGGCGCGAGAAATCACTGCGCAGCGACGGTATGCCCAGAAGCGCATCGCGGACCGTGGATGGGTGGTGAGAAGGACGAAGCTGGTCGGGGACAAAGTCGTGATCCTTCCGAATCCCCAATAGAATCACACGATGCCTTGCTTGGGGTATCCCGTATTGTTCCGACCTCACTATGTAATCGGATGATCTGCGGGGATCATCAACTACCAGCGAATGAAGGTTGTATCCGGCCTTGTCGATGTCGGCGCGGATCATGCCGAGCACGCCCTCATTATGCAGCCTTGCCGACAGGATGCCCTTGACGTTCTCCATGACGAATATGTCCGGCTGCAGCCCTTCCAAGAAGCTCAGATAGCACTTATACAACGTCTGCTTTACATCGCCTTGCAAGGTTGGGTCGTTGGTTCGTCTGGCGCGGCCCACCAGCGAATACGCTTGGCAGGGTGGGCCTCCGATAATGACCGTGTAGCCGCTGTAGCCTACAAGTCTCCTCTTGGCCTCTTCAACGTAGGAGGGATCGCCCTCCACAAGCTTCCCCTGCACTGCTTCGTGGTCGGCATACGCCCATTGATCCGGGAACGCCTTCTTGAGGTCTTCCAAATGAGCCGCGTCGGGATTGGCCATGTATGCCAAGTATTGTTCCGGAATGCGGTGATGCAGATCGTAAATCTTACGGAAAAACGAGCGCAACCTCAGCGTGCTGTGCGCCGACTTCTCCATTTCCACGGACATGACGATCTGGAAGATGCGTTCGCCGTCGGCGTCCAGCAACGAGGAAAACCCCTCGCCCAGCCCGCCGGGTCCGGCGAATAAATCAATGACGCGTATCTTCTCGCTCATGTCCGTTCTCTCACACTGTTCCACAGGTCAATTCATTGCCTGGAGTTTACCAGGTGATGAGCGGCGCAACAACAACCATGCGGTGTCAGCTTAATTCGGCAGGAAAACTCCGGACGGCGAAATCGATAGGTATCCGGCGGTGTGGAGCTTCGACACCGTCAGCCCCGGCGGGCCGAGCACGAAGCTCGCGATGCCCAAGGCCTGTCTTCCCTTCTCGCCACGGCGCTGACAGTTGCGGCCGGAGTCCGGTTATCATGCGTGTCTGTCGGCTCCCCGTCCGCCGGATGCAACGCTGAAAACGCCTCGTCCCTGCTGCATCCGCGGGACGGAACGGGCTGAGAGGAGACTGGCGTCACCGCGCACGGCCCCGCGCTTCAGCGTCTCCAGCGCGAACCAGACGCGGGAGACGTCGCGGACGTCGCCGAGGTCGACGCCGAGGATCTGCTCGATCCTGTCCATGCGGTTTTCGATGGTGTGCCGGTGGACGCGCATCCTCTCAGCGCAGGCGGCGACGTTCATCGACGTCTCCATGAGCGCCCGCAGGGTCTGCAATAGCGTCATCCTGGTCTGCGACTGACCCCGTCCCCTGATCAGGGGAGCCAGCACGCCGAGTGCGTAGGTCTCCGCCACCTCCGGCTCCACGATGTCGACCTGGGACAGGTCGCCGATGTAGCCCGCGGAATCGGATCCCACCACGTCCGCCGCGCGCCGGAGCGTCCGCACCCTGACGTCGATGCGCGCCTGATCGACGGCGCCGACGATGTGTTCCCACAGGCACGGCCGGGAGACGCCCACCACGGGAAGACCGTCTCCGTCCGCCGCGCCCGCCAGCTTCCGGTACGCCGGCAGGTCCTGCCGCGAGCAGATGATCCATAGCCGGTCGTCGTAGTCGCCGAACACGACCGGTGACGTCTGTCGCGCGCCAGCCGTCGGGGAGCCGCCGTACCCCGTTTGTGTGGAAAGCCGCCGGTAGAGGTCGTCCCGCGCGTTCTGGGAGGCCGAAACGCAGATCACACAGACGGGACCCTGCGGCAGCGCGCCCCACAGGTCCGCGGCCATGTCGCGCAGGATGTCCACGTGCCCCAGCGCGAGTGCGCGCAGCATGACCGCCCGCATGTGGCGCTGGCGTTTGTCCATGGCCTCGCGCTGCGGGAGGCATGCGGAGAGTATCTCGGCCGCCACGATCACGATCGAGCGGAACGCCATGTCGGTCTCCTCGGGGGCCCGGATGCCCGCAAGCACGAAGCCGTGGGCTGACTGGTCGGCGCCGCGGACCTCGGAGGCGCAGTAGTCGTAGCCGTCCTTGAGCAGGAACATGGTGCGCGGGGCGTTGCCCTCGTGGCCGCTGTTGCGCTGGGCGAGCATCTCGACGCCGAGCTGTTCGGCCTGGGCGCGCGGGGCGATGTGGGAGATGTCCGCCACATATCCGTCCGGTCCGAGGAACGCCGCCCATCCGCCTATGGACTCCGCGGTCCGCAGGATGACGGAATGCAGCGGATACTCATCCTTGGCGGCGGAAATCAGCCGCCGCTGCGCCGCATACGTCGTCCTCATGAGCCGGTGCTCGTCCTCGGCGAGGGACCGGGAGACGGCCCGGACGATGGACTGGAACGGGACGTCCAACGGCACCTCGAACAGGGGGAGCCCCTCCTGCCTCGCGGCGTCGATCAGCGGCTTCGGTACCGCATCGTGCTCCACGCCCACGCCGAACCCGCATGCGAGCACGCCGGCCTCGAACATGCCCTGCACGTAGTCGCGGCACATCCTGCGGTACGCGGCCGGATCCGGGGCGCCGCCATCCTTGCGCTCCGGATCGGCTTGGGCCGGTGCGGTAGGGGACTGGCGCCAATGGGGAAGGTTCAAACCCGTGGTCAGCAGGATCTCGCCCGGCTCGGAGAACTCGCGGGACTTGAGCAGCTCGCTCTGGTGCACCCACACGACCTTGCGGTCGAGGTAGCCGGGCAAGCCTTCCACCACGAGATGCAGCCGGAGCTCCTTGCGGGACAGGAGATCGGAAACGGTAAGGGACATGTGACCAGTATGTAATTTCCTGTATTACCGGTCCATTTTTCAGAATTTACATGGATGTTATGGCCATTGGGCCGCCCTCCGCAGGTCCATAGGATGACAGTCACAACCCGGAAGCCACACCCGCAGAAATCAGCGGATGCCAGACAGGACGGGGCGTCGCACCAAACCGCAAGGAGTCATCATGGCCATCACATTCGAAGAGTACAAGCAGTACCTGTCCCCGGCGCTGGCCAAAGCCACCAGCCTCGTTGTGGAGAGGGGCGAGGGCGCCTACCTGTGGACCGTCGACGGGACCAAGTACCTCGATTGGGTGCAGGGCATCGCGGTGAACGCGCTCGGCCACGGCAACCCGCGCGTCGTCAAGGCGGTCACCGAGCAGGTCGGCAAGCTGATCACCGCGTCGTTCAACATGGTCAACTACCCCACCACGCTGGAGCTCGCCAAGCGCATCGCCGAACTGGCGCCCGGCGAACTGTCCAGCTTCTTCTTCTCCAACGGAGGCGCCGAGGCGACCGACGGCGCGCTGAAGCTGGCCCGCGCCTATACCAAACGCACCGGCATCATCGCCTTCAAGGGCTCGTTCCACGGCAGGACCTACGGCTCCATCTCCGTGACGGCGTCCAACTCGAAGTACCGCAAGTTCACGGAGCCGATGGTCGGCGGCATCCACTTCGCGACCTATCCGTCGGTCGATCAGTGTCCCAAGGGGTATGACGAGGAGCAGCGCAGCGCGTGGGCGCTGCAGGACGTCCAGCGCATCTTCGACTTCATCAGCGCGCCGGACCAGACCGCCGCCATCCTCGTCGAGCCGGTGCAGGGCGAGGGCGGCTACGTGGTCCCCCCGAAGTCGTTCCTCCAGGGGCTCCGCAAAATGTGCGACGAATACGGCGTGCTGCTGATCTTCGACGAGATCCAGGCCGGCTACGGGCGCACCGGCAGGATGTTCGCCTCGGAGAACTTCGGCGTCGTGCCCGACATCATGACGCTCGGCAAGGCGATAGCGGGCGGCATCCCGGCCTCCGCGGTGGTCAGCACCCCCGAGATCATGGAGGAATGGCACCCGGGCATGCACGGCGGCACGTTCGGCGGGAACCCGGTCATGGGGGCCGCGGGACTCGCCGTCCTCGACGAGTTCAGGGAGAAGGACGTGCTCGCCAACGTCCGCGAGCAGGGCGCCTACCTCAAGTCCAGGCTCGAGGAGCTCAAGGACAAGTACCCCATCATCACCGACGTGCGCGGCCTCGGCCTGATGCTCGCCATCGAGCTCGACCACGCCGACGGGCGCCCCGGCGGCGACCTCGTGGAGACCATCCGCCACGAGGCGCTCAAGCGCCACATGCTCACGCTGTCCTGCGGCGTCAAGGGGAACGGCATGCGCATGGCCACCCCGCTGAACGTCACCCGGGACGTCATCGACGAGGGCATCGCCATCCTCGACGAATGCGTCGCCGTCGCCCAGAAAACCGACTGACCGCCTCGGCCGGCGAAAGCTCGCACAAGCAGGAGGACTGAACCATGGGCACTCCCAAAATCGTGTACTACAACATCTCGGACGACCTCGAATACGAGAGGTCCCTGCTGGACAAGTGGGGGATCTCGGACAGGGTCGACCTCGTCGAACGCAAGACGGGTCGCGGCGACGACGAGGACTTCGTCGCCGCCGCGGGCGACGCCGACGGCGTGGTGGTCGAGTACTACCAGATCACGGGCGCGGTCATGGACCGGCTGCCGAAACTCAGGGTGGTGGGCCTGCAGTCCATAGGCACCAACATGGTCGACAAGCCCGCGGCCACCGCGCACGGCATCGCGGTGACCAACGCCCCGGGGTTCTGCGTGCAGGAGGTCGCCGCGACCGCCGTCGGCATGATCATCGACCTGGCCCGCAAGATCACCTACTACGACCGCGACGTACGCCGCGGCAACTGGGAGCCGCTCGACGGCCCGATGCCCCACCGCCTCGCCGGCATGACGGTCGGACTGGTGTTCTTCGGCGGGATCCCGCGGCTCATGGCCCCGATGCTGCGGGCGCTCGGCATGAACGTCGTCGCGTTCGCCCCCACGAAGACCGAGGAGTTCCTCGCCGGGTACGGCGTGGCGAAGGCCGATTCCCTGGACGATCTGCTCGCGCGCTCCGATTTCGTGTCCATCCACACGCCGCTGATCGAGGAGACCCGGCACCTGATCGGGGAGAGGGAACTGGGGCTGATGAAGCCCACGGCCTTCCTCGTCAACACGGCGCGCGGCGCGGTGGTGGACGAGCGGGCCCTAGTCGCGGCGCTCCGGGACGGGACCATCGCCGGCGCCGCGGTGGACGTCATCGAGGACGAGGACAGCGAGCAGTCCAAGCTCAAGGAGCTGGACAACGTCGTCATCAACCCGCATGCGGCCTTCCTGTCCGAGGAGTCGTTCTATCAGGCGCGCGCCATGGCCCTGGAGGGCATGGTCGACCTGCTGGTGGACGGCAAGGCGCCGCGATATCTGGTCAACAAGGGCTGGCAGCCGCGCTGAGCGGCGCGGCCGTAGGAAAGGGAGACTGCGATGAGGGCTGCGGTATACGAAGGCGAGCGAACCATCCGGCTCGAGGACGTCCCCGACCCGCGGATCGAGGAACCGACCGACGCGGTGGTGCGCATCGAACAGGCCGCCGTCTGCGGTTCGGACCTGTGGACCTACCGGGGCATGGGCGCCGGCCCCGGCACGCGCATCGGCCACGAGTTCGTCGGCACGGTCGAGGAGACGGGGCCGAAGGTGACGTCGGTCCGCCCCGGCGACTGGGTCATCGTCCCGTTCCGCTACAGCTGCGGCCAGTGCCGCTTCTGCCGGCGCGGCCTGCAGTCCAGCTGCGTGCGGGGAGGGTTCTGGGGGCGCGAATGCGCTGACGCCGGGCAGGGCCAGAAGGCCCGCGTCCCGTTCGCGGACGGCACGCTCGTCAGGGCGCTTCCCGACGGGTCGCGGCCGGAGGAGTCGCTCGTCCCGTCCCTGCTCATGCTGTCCGACGTGTTCCCCACCGGATACCATGCGGCGCTCCGCGCCGGCATCAAGCCCGGGGACACGGTGGTCGTGGTCGGAGACGGGGCGGTGGGCGTCAACGCGGTGCTCGCGTCCAGGCTGCTGGGCGCGGGGCGCGTGATCAACGCCGGAAGCTCGCACGGCGACCGCAACGCGCTGGCGAGACGCTTCGGTGCCGACGAAATCGTCACGGAGCGCGGCGAGGACGCGGTGCGCGCCGTCGAGGAGCTCACGTGCGGCCGGATGGCCGACGCCGTGCTCGAATGCGTCGGCACGCCGGCCTCCTTCGCCACCGCGCTGCGCCTCGCGGCCCCCGGCGCGACGGTGAGCTACGTGGGCCTGCCCCACGGCGTCGACGTGCCCATGGCCCCGCTGTTCTCGCGCAACGTCACCATCACCGGCGGCATCTGCCCCGCCCGCGCGTACATTCCCCGTCTTCTCCCCCTGGTGCTGGACGGGATCGCCAAACCGGGCGACGCGCTCACCGGAAGGTACTCCTTCGGGGACCTTCCTCGGGCGTACGAGGACATGGACGCGCGCCGGACGCTGAAGGCGCTCGTCGACGTGGACCCCCGGGCGTAGGAACGCGTCCGGCCGCCGAAGCTTCGAGAAAGGACAGGAAAATGAACATCGTCGTCCCGGTGCTGATGGGATTGCCGCTGACCGTGCTGCTCACGGCCGCCGCCTTCGCCGTCGGATTCGTGCTGGCGGTACCGCTGTCGCTGATGAGCACGTCGCGCAACGCGCTGCTCCGCCTGCTCTCGCAGCTGATCATCTGGCTCGAGCGCGGCGTGCCGCCGCTGGTGTGGCTGATGATCCTGTACTTCGGCGTGCGGGTCGGCGCGGTGCGCCTGTCCTCCATGCAGGCGGCGATCCTCGGCCTGAGCGTCGTCTCGATGGGCTACCTGTCCGAGATCCTCCGCTCGGGGTTCATGGCGATCCCCGCCGGGCAGTACGAGGCCACGCGCGCCTTGGGACTGGGGTACTGGACCAGCTACTCCCGGGTCATCTTCCCGCAGGCCATCAAGCTCATGGTCCCCTCCTTCACCACATACTTCATCGGCCTGATGAAGGACTCGTCGCTCGCCTCCTCGATCGGCGTGGCCGAAATGGTGTTCCAGGCCAGCAAGGTGGCGAGGCGGTCCCAAGTCGGCATCACGCCGTTTCTGGTGGCCGCGGTGTTCTACATCGCCGTGAGCATACCGATCGCAATCGTGACTCGGCGCATGGAAGGCGCCATGAGGGAGGCGAAGTGACATGAAGCAGACGTCATGGATGCAGATATGGGCCCAGGCCCTGCCGGACATGATCGGCGGACTGAGGATCAGCCTGACGCTCACCGCGGTCGTGCTCGTCATCGGGATCCCGTGCGGGCTGGTTCTCTCCCTGGGATCGGGAAGCCGCGCCAAGGCGCTGCGGTGGCTGTGCTACGCGATCGTGGAGATCGGCCGCGGCACGCCGGCGCTGGTGACGCTGTACATCATCTACTACGGATTCCCGGACATCGGGCTGAAGCTCTCCTCGTTCGTGTCGGCCGTCGTCGGACTGGTCATCACCACGGCCGCCTACTCGTGCGAGTACATCCGGTCCGGCCTGCGGTCGGTGCCCCACAGCCAGATCGAGGCCGGCGAAGCGCTGGCCCTGCCGCGAACGGACATTTATCGCAGGATCGTCATCCCCCAGGGCATGCGCATCGCGGTGCCGGCGCTGATGAGCTATTCGATCCAGCTGTTCCAAATGACCTCGCTGACCTACAACATCACCCTGCGCGAGCTGACCAGCGTCTCCTATTCGCTGGGCATGAAGACCTTCCAGTATCTTGCGGTCTTCGTGCTGGCCGGCCTGATCTACGCCGCCATCTCCGGAGTGTGCAGCGCGCTGGTCAAGCTGCTCGAACAAAGACTTTCACTCACGAAGTGACCGGGAAGGAGGATCGAACAAACCATGAACCATTCGCCCGCCGATCCCGACACCGGCGGCCGCCATCACACGGCGGACGGCCTGTGACCCCATGGGCCGTCCCACTCAGAGAGGAACCATCATGAAGAACTTCCATTCGACCATTCGCACCCCCATGGCCATCGCCGCCGCCATCGCTCTGGTGGCCGGGCTCTCCGCCTGCGGATCGGACAGCGCAAACGCGCAGACCGTCCCGGCGGACTGCAAGCCCGCGCACGAATTCAGCACCATCGAAGGCGGCAAGCTGACCATCGCCATTCCCGAGCTGCCGCCGTTCGCCAGCTACCAGGACGGCAAGGCGACGGGCATCGACCCGCAGATCATCGAGAAGATCGCGGCGAAGGAATGCCTTACCCCGGAATACATGCAGACCAGCTTCGCCGAATCCATCCCGGCCGTCCAGTCCGGACGAGCCGACGTGGCCGTCGGCGACTACTACCGCACCAAGGAGCGCGCGGCCGTCGTCGGCATGAGCGATGCGATGTACGCCGACCAGCTCGGCATCGTCTCTAAGAGCGGCACCTCGTCGCTCAAGTCCCTCGAAGGCCAGAACATCGGCACCGTGGACGGATACCTGTGGCTCGACGACGCCAAGGCCATCTGGGGCGACAAGCTCACCATCTACCCGTCCAACGTCGAGATGATCCAGGACCTCGAATCCGGCAGGATCGTCGCCGGCCTGGACTCCTACGCCACCGCCGCCAACTACTCCAAGGGCAAGGACTACACGTCCAAGGTGGCGGACAAGGACGAACGCGTCGCCGCCACGATCGACGGCGTGCAGGCCGGCATCCCCTACACCAAGGAGAACGCGGCCCTCGGCACCGCGCTCAACGAGGACCTCAAGTCGCTGCGTGACGACGGCTCTTTGGCGTCGGTGTTCTCCGGGCTCGGACTGGACACCAGCGCCGTGGAGATCACCAGCAAGCCCATCGAGTAACGGAACGCGGCCCGGCCGGGCCGCCGGCGACTGCGGCGGCCCGGCCCGTTTCGCGTCGGACGATTGAAGGAGAAAACCATGGTTGCGGAGCACAATCCCGACTACATCCTCGAAATAGGCTCGTTGGGCAAGAGGTTCGGCGACAAAACCGTCTTCAGCGACGTCTCGCTGCGCGTCCGTGCCGGCGAGGTGTGCTCGATCATCGGCCCCTCGGGAACCGGCAAGAGCACGTTCCTCAGATGCATCAACCAGCTGGAGACCCCGGACTCCGGCAACATGTGGGTCGCCGGACAGTACATCGAGGCGGGCATGCACCTGTCCGGATCCGACCTCATCCAACTGAGGCGCAACGTGGGCATGGTGTTCCAGAGCTTCAACCTGTTCCCCAACATGAGCGTGCTGCAGAACGTCGTGTTCCCGCAGCAGAAGGTGCTGTCCCGCTCCGCCGAGGAAAGCCGGGACAAAGCGATGGACCTGCTCGGCAAGGTCGGCCTGGCCGACAGGGCCGAAGCGAAGCCCATGCAGCTTTCCGGCGGGCAGCAGCAGAGGGTGGCCATCGCCAGGGCGCTGGCGCTGGAGCCGAAGATCATGCTCTTCGACGAGCCTACGTCGGCGCTCGACCCAGAGGTCGGCCTCGACATCCTCAACATCATGCGCGACTTGGCGAAGAGCGGCATGACCATGCTCGTGGTCACCCACGAAATGGCGTTCGCTCGCGACGTCGGCGACCACCTCGTGGTCATGGGCGACGGGGGAATCCTCGAGGAAGGCGACCCCGACCAGATCATGTCCCATCCGAGCAAGGAACGCACCCGCCGGTTCCTCAGGGCCGTTCTGGGCCGCTGAACCCGCGCCGGCACGACAAACGACGAAAGGAATCATCATGGAAATAAGCACCATCAACATCGGCAGCACCGTCGCCGCGTACAGCCACGCCACCGTCGTCAACGGGCTGATCTTCACGTCCGGCTGCACGCCCCACGATCCGGAGACCGGACTGGTCCGAGGCGAGGGCATCCGCGAGCAGACGAGGTATTCGATAGAGCTGCTCGAACAGATCCTCGCCAAGGCGGGATCCGATTTGGGACACGTCCTGCAGGTGCAGGTGTTTCTGGACGACATCGACAACGACTACGCCGACTTCAACGACGTCTACCAGAGCATGTTCCCCTCGCCGTATCCTCCCCGCGCCACGGTGGGGGCGCACCTGCCCGGCTACAAAATCGAGATGACCGTCCGGGCGGCCGTCGCGTGAGCCGTCGGCGGAGCGAACGATCACGGAACTTCTCTCGTCGGTGCCGTCTTCTTACGAGGGAGACGGCGCCGACGTTTATGGCTGGCCCCAGTCTTCAGGACCGCCTCATCGCCTGTGCCGCATGCAACCGGTCAATTCGCCGCGGTTCCGTCGAGAACGGTTCATTGTAATAATTATTTAATTAATTAGTACAAATAATGCAATCCGCGATCGTCACGCACTTGGTCCGTCTCCCGGAGGGTGAGATGCTGGAATCGATGGGGCGGGGCATCATCACCACAATGGCGATCTTCGGCGCGCTCCTCGTCGCGGGAGCGGGAAAAGCAGACCTCGAACCCGAAGCGGGATCCGGCGGACCGCACCGTCGTCACGTACGGCCCATTCGATCCCGCGGCTTCGTTTCTTCCGAACGACGGCGCGACGAGGGTCCACCGGCGAGTCACGCTTTCGATCGGCACGGCTTTTCTGGTCATCCCCACGGCGGGGCTGGTTTACGGGTTGTATTGTCTTGGGGCATCATTGACGCATGTCTCGGGGCATGGTTGACGGTGTCTCCTGGGACATGGTTTACATCTGTCTCGGGGCATCGTTGACACCGGGCGAGGGCCTGCGCCGCTGGTAGCCGCGTGCGGGGTCGAGCGCCTGCTCGGCGAGGACCTCGCCGGTGGCCGGGTCGACGACGGTGACGACCCCGCGCTCGATGCCGCGCTCCACCGTCCTGCCGGCGTTCTCCTTGCCGATGTTGACGACGATGCGGCGCACGCCCCCTCCACTCGCGCGGACGACGCAGCCGCGCCCGTCCGCCCTGTGCAGCCCCGCGGGGACGGTCATGTCAACGGGCCTGACGCGTCCGGCGCCCGGCCTGCGGCGCACGGGCCTTCCGGCGGCCTCCCGTCCCGCCCCGCGGCGCTCCTCCCCGTTCCGGCCGGCCTGTTCCCGCGCGGCGAGCCCGGGATCGGGCCCGGCCTTGCCCAGCGCCTCGTATGCCTCCCTCGGGGTGCGCCGACCCAGGGCGCGGTGCGGGCGCTCCTCGTTGTACTCGCGCCCGAACGCGTCGAGCTGCTTGTTGAGCGCGTCGAGGTCCGCGGCCAGCGGCCGGGCCGCGAGCCACTTCTTGAGGGTGCGGTGCCAGCGTTCGATCTTGCCCTGCGTCTGGGGATGATAGGGGCTGCCGTTCTTCCGGCGCACGCCCATCAGGGCGAGTGTGCGTTCGAACCCGCCGGGCTCGGCCGAATGCATGCGGGTCGTGTACACGCTGCCGTTGTCGGTGAGCGTGGACGCGGGGATCCCGTACATGGAGCACGCCCGGTGGAACGACTCCTCGATCGTCCTCATCGTGACGGACGCGAACGCATGCGAGTAGAGCAGGAAGCGCGAGTGGTCGTCGAGCCAGGAGACGATCAGCGCGTCCGTGCCGTCGGCGAGGGGTCAGTGGGTGAAGTCCGACTGCCACGTCTCGTTCGGCAGCGCGGCCTCGAACCGCGTGTACGAGGGCCTCGGCCGCTTCCTCGGCTCCGGGCGGACCAGTCCCGCGTCCTTGAGGATCCGGTGGATGGTGGAGTTCGCGGGCGGTTTGACGCCCTCGCGCTCCAGACGGGCGGCGATGGACTCCGGGCCCGAGTCCAGTCCCCTGGAGTCCAGTTCGCGGCGGATCTCGACGACGTGCCGGGCGGTCTTCGGGTCGGTCCTGTTCGCGATGCGGCGGGCGCGTCTGGGGCGTGGCAGGAGTCCCGCGTCGTCTTCCGCCTCCCATCGGTGCTTCAGTTCGTGGGCCCACTGGCGGCTCACGCCGTGGAGGCGAGCGGCCTCGGCGACCGGCATGCCCGAGAGGATCGCGTTGACGATGGCCTTGTTGCGCAGAAACTCGCCGCGCGCCGTCCCGTTGCCGTTGGATTGCGTTGGCTGCTGCTGTGATTGTGTGTCCATACACCGGTCAATAGCCGGTGGCCTGTCAGCCATGCCCCGAGACACCCGTCGGCCATGCCCCAGGACATGGCGTCAACTATGCCTCGAGACATGCGTCAACTATCCGCTCGGCACGACTAGCGCATCCAGTGAGGCTGACGATCTCGTCCATGCTCCGCTCGCGCACTCGCGGCGGGTCGCGCAGTCGGAACACGGTGGCTGGCGCCATGGGGGAGACGACGATTTCCAAGATCAGCTCGCGGTTGGCGGTGAGCCGGCGCGGCCCGCCCGCCCGGGGTCGAGGGGCGTCGTCGGTCATCCGCAGCTGGCGTTGCCGCTTGATGGCGTCCTTCCACAGTTCAATGAACCGCATATCGGGCGAGGGGGGCGGTGTCCGGAATGCGGCTTCGTTGAAGCGGATGTAGCCCAACGTGGGTATGAGTGTGATGCGTGCCGGGCTGCCGGTCGTATATGGCGTGTGCCTCGCACCGGATCTGCTCAATCCGCATGTCTTATTCCTCAAAATGAGCGGAATGCATGCGCTGGTCATTGGGCGACGTGTGTAGCACGGATCTCTTGCCCAATGCATGATGAATCTGGCGCAGGACGAGTGGGAATGGGTGCGGATGAACTGCGCGAAGTTGATCCTAGGCCGGGGAACGGGCGGATCCGAGTGCGGTCCGGAAGACTGTTTCACATGGAATTTTCAGGTAAATCGGACGTTGCTTTGTGATTCGTGCGGTTATATGAAGTCACGGCCGCAAGGCCCGCATAACTGAATCCCTTCTTCTCTCTTCTCTCCAAGCCCGGCCCAACCCGCCGGGCTTTCTCTTTTGCTTTGCCTGCCCGTTGTGTCGTTGTGCCGCTGTCCGTTGCTCAATGTCGCTTCCCGGCGTCCGCTCCGTATACGCGTATATGAAATATGCGGTTTGGCGGTTTGCTCGAGGTCTCTTCCGTATACGCGTATACGAAAGAGACGAGTATCGATGAGTCGCAAGGTCAATTTCGTATACGCGTATACGGGATGCGCAGATAGGGAATGGCCCCGGCGTTGTTTCCGTATACGCGCATATGGAAATGGCACTGGATCACATTATCCAAAAGCCCGGGCGTGGCGAGACGGAAGGATGCGCACGAGGCCGTGCGGCGGGCGTGCATGGCGGCCGTGCACCGTGGGCGTGCGAGTGGCCATTCGCAAAAGCGCGAGGGGAGAACGCGCACGACGGGGCAGAGTAGCGCGAACCGGAGTCGCCTGTTCGGGCGCGGGCGGTTGACGATGGTGGCGGAATGTTGCCGTGCGTGGAGTTGCCATGGGGCGTCATGAGGCTGCCCCGCGGTCGGCCGTGCGGTATTATGAAGTTAACTTCATATGAAGCATGCTTCATGTTTCCGTTCCGGACAGCGAGACGGAGCGCCGAGACGAAAGGCGGTGATGCGGGTCGATGAAGACCAAGGTTCGTGAGTATCGCAGGGCGGCGGGCATGACGCAGCAGGAGCTGGCGGACGCGGTGTTCGTCTCCTCCCGCACGATCATCTCGATCGAGAAGGAGCAGTACAACCCCTCGCTCATGCTCGCCTACCGGCTGGCCCGGGTGTTCGGCGTCACCGTCGAGGACCTGTGCCGGCTCGAGGAAAACAAGCGCATCGACGACGAGGAGAACGGCTATGCGTAATCACAGTGGCAACAATGATGCTGGCAAAGGTGCCGGCGGCAAGGGCGGCGGGCCGTCGGCTCCGCGTGATTCGGCCGGCGTGGCTGGAACCCGTGAAGTGCGTGGGGCGGCACTGGGCCGAATGCGGGGGCAGGTGCGCGCCGTCCCGTTCATCGGCGGTTTTGTCCTGATCATGGCGGCCGCGTTGCTCGGCGGCATTGCGTATGATCGGCCGTCGGTTTTGCCATGGGGTGCCGGCGCGACGGCCGTGATATGCGCGGTGCTGGCCATGGCTGGCGTCGGGCTGGTCGTGCTGAGTTTCGTCCGTCCCCGGCCGTTGGCCGATGACGAACGCGAGCAGATCGTCCGCGCGTCGAAAGCCTCGACGAAGAGCGCGCGACGCATACGGCTGCAATTCCTTGCGGTTGCGGGCGTGCTGTTGGTCTGGGGCGTCGCGTGGATCGTGGCCGGCGGCGTGCGGTTCGGATGGGCCGACGCGGCGTTCTGGAATTGGGCGTCCGGCGGCGTGTGGGCTGTCGCGGCCGCTGCGGTCATAGGGGTGATCGGCGTGCTGCTGGCGCGGAGCGGACGCATTCCGCCTCTGCCGCGCGACGATGAGCGCGAGCAGCTGGTCAAGCTCAAGGCCGATGCGGAGACCGGGCGTGTGATGTACCTCGCGTGCATCCTGCTGGAGGTCGTGCTCAACATGCTGGCCGTCGCCCTCGAATCCGACCCGCTCAGATACATGGGACTCGGCTTCCTGATCGCGTTCATCCTGTATGCCGCGGTTTCCATGATCGCGCGGTCGTACTACGAACGGCGGATGTGAGGGGGGAATCGTCCGCTGCGGGAGGCTATCTGCATAGTCAGGGCGGATTTGGGACTTTGCGGAATGGATAACTTCATAGTGAGGGCGCTTTGACGAGGGGGAATGGCGGTATCGGCTGCCACGCGGCGTTGGAAAATGGCGGTTTTGCGCGGGCGGGTATGGCGCTTAACGGCAGTGGGGCGCCCTGACTATGAAGATATCCATTGTGCAAGGCCCGAAATCCGCCCTGACTATGGAGATTGCCATGCGGCTTGCGCTGCGGATTGCAGGTTCGCGATGGACGCCGTTGCGGTTTGGGCGGTGATGAGGGCATTGGACTGCGTCACAGGCTGCGTCAGACTGCGGCGGGGATTACGCCGGGAATCGTGCCGGGGCCTGCATTCACAGACGATTCCCAGTGTTTCGGCACGTTGCTTTGAGCCGCGTGCGGTTATATGAAGACGTGGCCGCAAGGTCGCAATAACTGAATCCCTTCCTCTCTCTTCTCTCTCTTCAGCCCGGCCCAACCAGCCGGGCTTTCTCTTTGCCTGTTGCGGGTGAACTTGGACTGTTGGACTGTTGGACTGTGACGGCGCGCACCGGGCTGGGGCGTATGGGAGCATGCCCGGATCTGGTTGGGTGAGGCCGTCGCGGTGCGTGGAGATCGCAGGAACGTTGCGGGCGCTGGGGGTGGATAATCAGGTATGGGTGTTGATTCGGAAACTCTTGCCGGGCGTTGGGCAAGTGCGTCCATTGCGCGCGAGTGCGCACGAAACGAGGATTGGCTGACGCGCTAAACCGGTTTATGACCGGGCGGACTGGACGAGGTTGCGGAATCGCTTGAAGAGCGTTGGACAAGTGCGTTCATCAGGAATAATCAGGTGCAAGAGAAAGGCGATGGGGAGTGAATAAGCCCTTGAAACCTCAATGATTTCAAGGGCTGAGAAGTGCCCCCCGTGGGATTCGAACCCACAACCCACGACTTAAAAGGACGCTGCTCTAACCGTTGAGCTAGAGGGGCAACATTTCTAAGATACATGCGGCGACCGGACAAGCCAAATCGGCGTTGCGTTTAAGGCAAATGGTCGGGGTGCGCATGGGGGTGCGGACTTTTTCTTGGACGGCTACACCGCCAGCCCAAGGTGTCTGCGGTATTGCACCGGGCTCATCCAGCCCAGCGACTTCTTGATACGGGTCCCATTGTAATGGGACAGGTAGGCGGCC
>NZ_WBSN01000027.1 GCF_009299475.1 Bifidobacterium avesanii
CGCAGTCGAGCTATGGTCCGATGTTCGCGATGAGCGTGTTGTCGATCATTCCGTTGTTCATCGTGTTCTGCTTTGGTCAGAAGTATCTGGTCGAGGGCATCGCGACCACCGGCGGCAAGTAAACCGCCACGGGCCGGTCGGACAAACCGAGCAGACGGCCGGTCCGCCAACATCGATCGAGGAGGCGTCCCTTTCCGTGAGGAGGGGCGCCTCCTCGTTTGCGTTGACCGGCGGCGTGCGTTGGGCGGTTGCAGGCTGTCCGACGCATTGGCCGGCTGGGGCGGTCCGCTGCGTCCGGACTGGAGTGGATTCGGTCTGCAGGACGGCACTGGACGGACGTCGGGCAACGGAATTGCGCTTTTCCCGGGAATGCTGGGGGACAGGCGCGAAAGTCGCGGTTCCGTTGCCGGTGTCGTCCGGCTGACGGGATGCCGTGGCGGAATGATATGCCATATGCCATATGCCATATGCCATATGCCATATCGAAGGCATCTCGGGTTCCGGCGGCTTGGACGGACAGTGCGGCGGGCAACGGAAGGCCGATTTTCGTGGGGATGATGAGCGTGCGGGCGGAAAATCCCGATTCGCTTGCCGGTCCGATCCGATGCTCCGCAATGATTTTCCCCGACGGAGTCCGATCTTGACCTTGGGCGGGCCGGTCTGGAACGTGTGACGGTTTTGGGCCTGGCATGGCAAAAGACGCGGCAACGGAAGCGCGCTTTTCCGGGGAAAACAGGGTCTCGACGCGAAAAATCGCGGTTCCGTTGCCGGCTTGGGAACGGCGCTTCGACACATTATCGGATGGATTAATTCGCCGGCTGCTGGCATTCCGCGGCATGCCGGCATGATGCCGTCCGTGTTTTGTCAGCATTCATAGGGCATGGCGTAGGGGAGGACCAAGTCGCCGGGATGCCTCGATGCGGGGCGCGCGACGCCGGCGTGCCGGTCTTGGATGATCGCATGCCTTCGAAAGTTTCAATATAAAACATGGGGCATCACGTCCGATCATGGTGAGGTCGTTCGTTGCCGGATGGGCGGTCGCCATGCATAAAACCTTTGACATATGCCCCGGAAAATCTTGGGCGTGTCGCGGTCGGACGGTTTGACAAGTTCGACAATTTAACTTAATATAAAACCATCGATAAGAGATACGAAAGTTTCGGTCCTCACAAAAAGAGCAAGCCGTACAACGGCGAGGGAACCGGCTTCCGCTTCACCATCGATCGACGTTCCCCACAACGGCAAAGGAACCGTGGAGGCGAGACAAGGCAGCCCCGCATCCACGCATAAGGAAAGGGTCAAGAATGACATTCAAGAAGCATGGAGTCGCCGCGCTGGCCGCGACCGCCGCCATTGCCATGTCGCTCTCCGGCTGCGGTGCCGGCGGCGGCGACGGCGAGGCCGAAGCCAAGCTCAGCGACGGAGACGTCACCATCACGCTCAACTGGTGGGGCTCCGACAGCCGCGTCAAGCTCACTCAGGCCGCTGTCGAGCGCTTCCAGCAGGCGAACCCGAACATCCACGTCCAGACCACCTACTCCGACTGGGGCGGCTACTGGGACAAGCTCTCCACCTCCATCGCCGGCGGCGACGCCCCCGACGTGATGCAGATGGACGAGAGCTACTTCTCCTCCTATGCCTCCCAGGGCGCGTTCTACGACATGAGCAAGGTCTCCGACTACCTCGACCTGAGCAATCTCAACGAGGCCAACAAGAAGGCCGGCCAGATCGACGGCACCCAGTACGCCGCCGAGGTCAGCGTCACCCTCGTGGGCGTGATCGCCAACATGGACATCCTCGACGAGCTCGGCATCCAGCTGCCCGACACCTCCAAGTGGACCTGGGACGAGTTCGAGGACCTCTGCAAGCAGGTCGTCGAGAAGTCCGGCGGCAAGTACACCGGCACCCAGCCCACCTTCGGCGGCTACGACTACCAGCTGTGGCAGCGCCAGCACGGCCACCGCTCCATGTTCGAGGGCAACAAGGTCTCCGTGGACAAGGAGCTCCTCAAGGAGTACATGCAGAAGGCCTACGACTGGACCCACGGATCCAACCCGATCGCCGGCTCCACCGACAAGTGGAGCGAGCAGTTCGCCGCCGTCAACTCCAACATCCAGGACACCGACATGGCCAAGGGCACCCAGGCGTTCTCCTTCGGCTCCGGCGCCCTGACCTCCCAGCTGGCCCAGTACTCCAAGGCCCTGAACACCGAGAACGTCAAGCTCCTGCCGATGCCCATCACCGAGGGCGGCACCTCCGACTACTACTACATGAAGGTCGGCATGTACTGGGCGATCTCCTCCAAGTCCAAGCACCCGGCCGAGGCCGCCAAGCTCATCGACTTCCTCATCAACGACGAGCAGACCGGCAAGGAGTTCGGCACCGACCGCGGCATCCCGGCCAACAACAAGATCCGCGCCGACCTCGCCTCGGCCGCCTCCCCGCTCGACAAGCAGCTGTACGACTACGTCGACCAGATGGCCGAGATCTCCGGCGACACCCCGGATCCGACCCCGGCCGGTGGCGGCGGCTCCGCCAACCTGCTCCTGCGCAAGCTGCAGGACGTGATCTTCGAGAAGTCCACCGTGGACAAGGCGGCCGATGAGTTCGTCACCGAGCTGCAGTCGGAGATCGATCAGGCCCAGTGAGCGTAAGCCGCGCATAGCCTGACACAAGATGGCCCCGGATTCCCGCGAGGAGTCCGGGGCCATCTCGCGTTGCGCCGCACTGGATCCGCTCATTATGCGCGGCCTGGAACGCAAAATGAGCGAATCCAGTGCCTTGGGGCCGAAAATTGGCCGTCAGATACTGGATTCGCTCATTGTGCGATAAGAGGGTGCCGGATTGAGCCGATCGAGTGCGGTGGCGCGGTGCTGGGTGACGCGGCGCTATGCATTGGGCGCAGCGGTGCTGCCGCGGACGATGAGCTTGGTGGGCATCACCGTCTCGCTTTGCACCTCGCGCTCCTCGCCGAGGGCGAGCACCAGCTCGACGGCCTCCTGCGCCATGCGCTGGATGGGCTGCGCGACGGTGGTGAGCGCCGGGCCGAGGTACTCCGAGGTGCGGATGTCGTCGAATCCGACCACCGACAGGTCGTCCGGGATGGCGAGGCCCAGCTGGCGGGCGGTCTCGTAGAGCCCCATGGCCTGCAGGTCGTCGCCGGCGAACACGGCGGTGGGGCGGTCCGGCCGGTCGAGCAGCTTGCGCGACTGCTCCTGACCGGCCTCCACGGTGTAGGCGCCGGAGACCACGAGCGAGGGGTCGAGCTCGACGCCGGCCGCGGCGAGGGTGGAGCTGAAGCCGTCGAAGCGGGCGCGCGAGCACGTCATGTTCTCCGGGCCGGTGATCACGCCGATGCGCGTGTGGCCCAGCGCGAGCAGGTGCTTGGCGGCGAGCGTGCCGCCGGTCCAGTTGTCCGCGCGGACGGAGACGCTGTCCGGGGCCGCGTCGCCCCGGGAGTCCACGGTCACGTACGGAATCCTGCGCGAGTCGAGCAGACGCTTGTCCTGCTCGGTGCCGTCCAGCAGCACGAACACCACGCCCACCGGGCGGCGCTCCAGCGTGCCCTGGATCCAGTCGTGGCGGTCCCCGTCGTTCGCCGCCGCCCCGCCGGCCGCGTCGTCCCCGCCCTCGCCGGTGAGGGTCAGGGTGACGCTCAGCCCGTGCCGGCGCGCGGTTTCGCCCACGCCCTGCAGGATTTCGAGCGTCCATACGCTGTCGATGCGCTCGAGGATCACCTCGATGCAGTTGCTGGACGCGTTCTTGACGAGCGGCTTCTGATAGTTGTACTTGCGCAGCAGCGCCTCGACCTTGTCACGCGTCTTCCTGGCCACGTCGCTGCGGCCGTTGACGACCTTGGACACCGTGGCGATGGACACCCCGGCCTCCCTGGCGATGTCCGCCATCTTCAGTTCACGCTGGATTGCCATGTGAGCCCCTTTGCTGGAAATCATATGCACATCAGTATATCGAAAGTTTCAAAGCAAAGTGGAAAGATTTTTCTGTTTCCGTGAAGATAGGCGGGCGGCGGAGTGCAACGTGGAATCCCGGAGATGACGCGGCTTCCGCGACGCGCCGTTGCGCGATTGACAGTCCTTCAAACGGATCGTAAAATTACGAAATATAAATCGAAAATCTTTAGATCGTTCGGCCGCGCAAGGCAGCGCGGCGAAGACGCGCAACACGGAAAGAACAAAGAAAGGCTTCCACCATGGCTGACGCAATGTGGCTCACCGGACCGGTCATCAGGGCCGCCGCCGGATCGCACGTATTCTGCGTGGACAACGCGACCGGGGAAACCCCGGTGTCGCTGCGGCTGCGCGGCGAGATCGTCGACGTGTTCGGCCGCCCGCTCGTGTCCGACCCCGCCGCGGCCGACGTCGTGCTGTCGATCGGGCGCACCTCGTTCGACTCCGACGACGCCTTCCGCATCCGCGAGGAGCGCGGCGGGGGCGACGGCGTCCGCACCTTCATCGAGGGCAACACCGCCGCGGCCGCGCTCTACGGCCTGTACGCGTGGGTGCGCCGCATCGCCGCCGGGCAGAGCTGCGCCGACTACGAGTCCGCGCCGCAGCAGTCCCTGCGCATGATCGACCACTGGGATCAGGTGGACGGCTCCGTGGAGCGCGGCTACGCCGGCGAATCGATCTTCTTCGGCGACCTCGACTCCAACGAGCACATCGACTACCGCTACTTCCCGGCCCGTCCCGGCGCCGACCCGTTCCGCGGGGACATGGCCCGCATCGAGGCCTACGCGCGCATGCTCGCCTCCGTGGGCGTCAACGCCCTCGCGCTCAACAACGTCAACGTGCGCGGGCGCGCCGCCGACCTCATGGTCCAGCCGCTGCTCGGCCGCGTGGCGCAGATCGCGCGCGTGTTCTCCGGATTCGGCATCAAGCTGTTCCTCGCCATCAACTTCGCCGCGCCCAAGAAGCTCGGCGGGCTCTCCACCGCGGACCCGCTCGACCCGGCCGTGCGCGCGTGGTGGTCCGACGTGATCGACGGCATCTACGAGGCGATCCCCGACTTCGGCGGCTTCCTCGTCAAGGCCGACGCGGAGGGCGAGCCCGGCCCCATGCAGTACGGGCGCGACCACAAGGACGGCGCGAACATGCTCGCCGAGCCGATGGGACGCCACGGCGGCATCGTGATCTGGCGCGCCTTCGTCTACAACTGCAAGCAGGACTGGCGCGACCGCAGCACCGACCGCGCCAAGGCCGCGTTCGAGAACTTCATGCCGCTCGACGGCCAGTTCGCGGACAACGTGGTGCTTCAGGTGAAGTTCGGCCCCATGGACTTCCAGGTGCGCGAGCCGCTCACCCCGCTCATCGGCGCGCTCGAGCACACCAACCTCATGGTCGAGTTCCAGATCACCGCCGAATACCTGGGCCACCAGATCGACGTGAACTACGTGCTGCCGCAGTGGCTGTCCATGACGGGCTTCGACACCAAGGCCCCCGCCGAGCTCACCGGCGGCGACGGGCGCGTCAGGGCGATCGTGCCGGCTCTCAGCCCCAACCCGCGCTGCTCCGGCTACGCGGGCGTGGCGAACGTGGGCATGGACAAGAACTGGACCGGCAACAAGCTCGCGCAGGCCAACCTGTACGGCTTCGGCCGCATGTGCTGGGACGGCGAGGCCACCGCCGAATCGATCCTCGACGAATGGCTCGCCCTCACCTTCCCCGAGGCCGGCGAGGCGGCGACGAAGGCCATCCGCGGCATCATGCTCACGTCCAACCGCACCTACGAGAACTACTGCGCCCCGCTCGGCGTGGGCTTCATGGTGGTGCCCGGCGTCCACTACGGCGTCTCCGTCAACGGCTACGAGTACGACCGCTGGGGCACCTACCACTTCGCCGACCGCGACGGCGTGGGCGTGGACCGCACGGTGGCCACCGGCTCCGGCTACACCGCGCAGTACCGGCCGGACAACGCCGCCATGTACGAGGACGTCGACACCACGCCGGACGAGCTGCTGCTGTTCTTCCACCACGTGCCGTACGGCCACGTGCTCAAGAGCGGCAAGACCGTTATCCAGCACATCTACGACACCCACTTCGCCGGCGCCGCCGCGGTGGACGGGTACATCGAGGCATGGGACTCCGTGCGCGGCTCGATCGGCGAGGCCGACTGGGCCAACGTGGCCGAGCGTCTCCAGCGCCAGAGGGAGAACGCCATCGCTTGGCGCGACCAGATCAACACCTACTTCTACCGCATGAGCGGCGTGCCCGACGAGCACGGCCGCACCATCTACGCCTGAAACGCGGCACCCGAGACCGCCAAGACACCCAAGGAGCACAGCAACGATGCAGATCCACAACCCCGTCCTGCCCGGATTCCACCCGGACCCGTCCATGATCCGCGTGGGCGACACCTACTATCTGGCCAGCTCGACCTTCGAATGGTGGCCCGGCGTGCGCATCCACGAGTCCAAGGACCTCGCGCACTGGAATTTCACCGGCTACGCGCTCACCCGCACCTCGCAGGTGGACATGCGCGGCAACCCGTCCTCCGGCGGCGTGTGGGCGCCCGACCTGTCCTACGCGGACGGCAAATTCTGGCTCGTCTACTCGGACGTCAAGATGGTCACCGGCATCTTCAAGGACGGCACCAACTACCTCACTTGGGCCGACGACATCCGCGGGCCGTGGGCCGACCCGGTCAAGCTCAACTACGTGGGCTTCGACGCCTCGCTGTTCCATGACGACGACGGTCGCAAGTACCTCGTGCAGCAGACGTGGGATCACCGCGAATACCACCACCGCTTCGACGGCATCACCCTGACGGAGCTCGACACCGAGACCATGAGGCTCAAGCCGGAGACCGCCCGCACCATCTGGGCCGGCACCGACGTGAAGCTCACCGAGGGCCCGCACATCTACAAGATCAACGGCTGGTACTACCTGTTCTGCGCCGAGGGCGGCACCACGTTCCTCCATCAGGAGACCGTGGCCCGCTCGCGCACGCTCGACGCGCTGAGCTTCGAGACCATGCCCGGCGACGAGCCGTTCCTCGGCAACTACGACACCCCGCGCTCGCCGCTGCAGAAGCAGGGCCACGGCTCGCTCGTGGAGACGCCCGGCGGCGAGTGGTACTACGCCTCGCTGTGCGGGCGGCCGTGGCACCACGAAACCGAGCCGGCGTTCGGCCCGCGCGGCTGGTGCACGCTCGGCCGCGAGACCTCCATCCAGAAGGTGGAGTGGGACGCCGACGGCTGGCCGCACGTGGTCGGCGGCCACGGCGGCATGCTCGACGTGCCCGCGCCGGCCGACGCGATCGAAACCGCGGCGCCCGCGAACCACGACCAGCACGACGAGTTCGAGGCGGACACGCTCGGGCCGGACTGGAACACGCTGCGCGTGCCGTTCTCCCCGGCCATGGGCTCCGTGGGCGGCGGCTCGCTCAAGCTCATCGGGCAGGGATCCCTCCACAACCTGTTCGACCTGTCGCTCGTGGCCCGGCGCTGGCAGGCGTTCGACTTCGACGCCGAAACCCGCGTGCGCTTCGACCCCAAGACCTACCAGGCCATGGCGGGTCTGACGAACTACTACAGCGACGCCAACTGGAGCTGGGCGTTCGTGACCTGGGACGAGAAGTGCCGCACCCGCGTGATCGAAGTGGCCCAGTCCGACCGCAACGCGTACACGTCGTTCCTCAAGGACGACGCCATCGTCGTGCCGGACGGCGCCGACGTGTGGCTGCGCACCCGCGTGCGCACCTCCACGTACACGTACGAGTACTCGTTCGACGGCGAGCACTGGACACCCATCCCCGTCACGCTCGACGCGAAGATCCTCTCCGACGACTACGTCTTCGAAAAGCTCGACGGCTACTTCACCGGCGGCTTCGTGGGACTGGCGGCCGTGGACTACTCGGGCTACGGGGAAACCGCCGAATTCGGGTACTTCGACTACAGGGAACTCGACTGAACCCGGCCGGCACGGCTGAAACCTCAATCGGCTGAATCGCCGAATCATTGCAACAATGGAGAACACCATCATGAGTCTGTGGACGGTATTCGGATCCGAATTCATCGGCACCTGCCTGATGATCGCGGTGGCGGTCATGGTCTGCGGCAGCCGCGCGCTGCCCAAAACCGGCGCGTACGGCGGCGACTGGATCAACGCGTCGCTCGGCTGGGGCCTGGCCGTGTACGTCGGCGTGTACGTCGGCTGGCGCTCCGGCGCGCACCTCAACCCCATCATCACGCTCGCGCGCGTGCTGCGGCACCAGTTCGACCCGAGCGTGACCATGAACGGCGTGGCGCTCGCGGACGGCGGCGTGCCGGTCACCGCGGCGGCCGTGTGCGTGTACATCGCGGCGCAGTTCGTCGGCGCGTTCGCCGGCGCCTGCCTCGGCTGGGCGGCCATCCGCAAGCACTTCGACGAGCCGGCGCCCACGGACGCCAAGCTCACCATCTTCTGCACCAAGCCGCCCATCAAGTCCCCGGTGTGGAACGTGGTCTCCGAGATCATCGCCACGTTCATCCAGGTCATCTGGGTGTTCGTCAACGGCGGCACGCCCACCGCGGTCGGCCCGCTCGGCATCGCGCTCGTGATCACCGTGCTCGTCATGGGCCTGGGCGGCGTGTCCGGCGCGGCCATGAACCCCGCCCGCGACTTCGCGCCGCGCCTCGCGCACTTCGTCCTGCCGATCAAGGGCAAGGGCGACTCCGACTGGGGCTACGCGTGGGTGCCGTTCGTGGGCCCGCTCATCGGCGGCGCGCTCGGCGTGCTCGTGCCCACCGCGCTCGGGCTGATCGCCTGACCGTCCCGTCCGTTCCCATTCCACCGCATTCCACGTTTCGCAGCGAAGGAGCTCATCCATGCAAATCCACAACCCCGTCCTGCCGGGCTTCCACCCGGACCCGTCCATCATCCGCGTGGACGACACCTACTACATCGCCAACTCCACGTTCGAGTGGTGGCCCGGCGTGCGCATCCACGAGTCCAAGGACCTCGCGCACTGGAACTACGTGGGCTGCGCGCTCACCCGCACCTCGCAGCTCGACATGCGCGGCAACCCGTCCTCCGGTGGCATCTGGGCGCCCGACCTGTCCTACGCGGACGGCAGGTTCTGGCTCATCTACACGGACGTGAAGGTGGTGGGCGGCGCGTTCAAGGACGGCACCAACTACCTCGTCACCACCGACGACATCCGCGGCGAGTGGTCCGAGCCGATCCGCGTCAACGGCGTGGGCTTCGACGCCTCGCTGTTCCATGACGACGACGGTCGCAAGTACCTCGTGCAGCAGACCTGGGACTTCCGCGGCGGCCACCACCGCTTCAACGGCATCACCCTGACGGAGTTCGACACCGAGACCATGCGCTTGAAGCCCGAGACCATGCGCACCATCTGGGAGGGCACCGACGTCAAGGTGGTCGAGGGACCGCACATCTACAAGCTCAACGGCTGGTACTACCTGTTCTGCGCCGAGGGCGGCACGTCCTTCGAGCATCAGGAGTCCGTGGCCCGCTCGCGCACGCTCGACGCGCTGAGCTTCGAGGCCAGCCCGCGCAACCCGTTCATCACCAACTTCGACACCCCGCGCACCTACCTGCAGAAGCAGGGCCACGGCGCGCTCGTCTCCACGCCCGGCGGCGAATGGTACTACGCCTCGCTCACCGGACGCCCGTGGCGGCACGACGACGAGTCCTTCAACGGATGCCGCGGCTGGTGCACGCTCGGCCGCGAGACCTCCATCCAGAAGGTGGAGTGGGACGCCGACGGCTGGCCCTACGTGGTGGGCGGCCACGGCGGCACCCGCGTGGTGCCCGCGCCGGCCGACGCCATCGAAACGCCCGCGCCCGCGAACCACAGCCTGCGCGACGACTTCACCGCCGCCGAGCTCGGCCCGGACTGGAATACGCTGCGCGTGCCGTTCACGCCCGCCATGGGCTCCACCGGCGACGGGGCGCTCACCCTGTACGGCCAGGGCTCGCTGTGCAACCTGTTCGACCTGTCGCTCGTGGCCCGGCGCTGGCAGGCATTCGACTTCGACGCCGAGGTGCGCGTGGACTTCGACCCGGCCAACTACATGCAGATGGCGGGCCTGACGAACTACTACTGCGACGGCTCGTGGAGCTGGGCGTACGTGACCTGGGACGAGAAACGCGGCCGTCGTGTGGTGGGGGCCGCGCAGAACGACTTCGGCGACTACACCGATCTGGGCGACGCCGCCGTGCCGGTGCCGGACGACGCCGAGGGCGTGTGGCTGCGCACCCGCGTGCGGACCTCGACCTACACGTACGAGGTTTCCTTCGACCATGAGACGTGGACCGCACTGCCGGGCGCGTACGACGCCGCCAAGCTCTCCGACGACTACGTGCTGTCCCGCACCGGCGCGTTCTTCACCGGCGCGTTCGTGGGACTGGCCTGCGTGGATCTCGCCGGCTACCGCACGCCGGCGAAGTTCACGGGCTTCTCCTACGAGGAGCTGTGAGACTAAGGCCGCTGCAAGGCCGTAGCTCCGGCTCCGTGTGATGGGCGTCCATATGAACGCCCATATGAACGCCCATATGAATGATGGGGAATCGTTGCGGTTGCGACGATTCCCCATCATTCGTCTTATGCGCGTAAATAGTTATACGCAAATATGCGTTTGCCGGTGCGTGGGACGAGGAAGACATCCCACACACCGGCAAATTGCGCTATCGGCCTTTTCGGCGTTTCAGCCCCTGAACCGCGCGCGGAAGGCGTATCCGGCGGCGATGAGGGCCAGCGTGAGGCACGAGCCGAACACGGCGGCGGCGTCCATGCCGAGCAGCGCCACGTCGAGCACGATCAGCGCGGCCAGCAGCACCGCGATGACGGCGGTGGCAGCGGCGGCGCGGGCGGAGACGACGGGGGACGCGGTTTCGGAGGGCGCCGCGGGGGCGGCGGCCGGGAATTCGATGGTGGTCATGATTGGGGTTCCTGTTCTTCGTTGAACGGCGGTGCGGTCAGGCCGGCCAGGTGATGCGGTCCGGCGATGCGGTCGGAATGGACGGGGCGGGGGCCGGCGGGCGGAGCGGGATGTTCCCGGCTCCGCCCGCCGGCGGGGGAGAAAACGGTTCAGCCGCGGTACTTCACGTACTGGGCGTAGACCTCGGGGGTGGGCTCGCCGGTGAGCGTGCCGTCGATGGTGAGCGGCCATGCGGGAGGCTCGGCCTCGCCGGACAGCACCCATGCGGCCTGGCGGGCGGCGCCGATCGCCACGTATTCGTCGGTCGCCGGCAGATCGATGTCGTGCTCCAGCACGCCGGGCCCGTAGGCGCGCACGGCCTCGGACTTGGCGCCGCCGCCGATGAGCAGGATGCGCCTCACCTCCACGCCGAGGTGCTTGACGAGCTCGAGGCAGTCGCGCTGCGAGCACAGCAGACCCTCCACGAACGCGCGGGCGATGTTCGCCTTGGTGGTGTTCGCCAGCGTCATGCCGTTGAGCGTGGCCGTGGCGTCCGGGCGGTTCGGGGTGCGCTCGCCGTCGAAGTACGGCACGAGCGTGATGCCGCCGGCGCCCGGTTCGGACTGCGCGGCCAGCGCGGCGAGCTCGTCGTAGTCGACGCCCAGCGCGGCGCGGCCGGCGTCGGAGATGCGCGAGCCGTTGATCGTGCAGGCGAGCGGCAGGAAATGGCCGGTGCAGTCGGCGAATCCGGAGATCGCGCCGGTCATGTCGTAGGTGGGGTTCTCGGCGATCGCGGCGGCCACGCCGGAGGTGCCCAGCGAGATGGACACGTCGCCGACGGCCATGCCGAGGCCCAGCGAGGCCATGGCGTTGTCGCCGCCGCCGGGGGCGAGGATGCAGCCGCCGGGCACGTCCTTGCCGGCGATCGACGGGTCGGCCTTGACCGGTGCGGCGTCGCGCGGGCCCAGCACGGCCGGAAGCGTGATGCGGTCCGCGGCGGCCGTCGCCTCGGTGGGGGCGCTGACCGTGCCGTAGGAGTCCACGGAGCCGGTGCCGCCGTAGGCCGGTGCGAGGGCGAGGGCCAGCAGGTCGCGGCGGTACTCGTTGGCCGCGGCGTCGAAGTAGCTGGTGCCGGAGGCGTCGGAGCGGTCGGTGAACAGGGCGTCCAGATGCGCGTCCCCGCCGTCGTCGACCGGGCCGTAGCCGGCGATGCGCCAGCTTAGCCAGTCGTGCGGCAGGGCGACGGCGGCGATGCGGCGGGCGTTCTCCGGCTCCGCCTCGGCGGTCCACGCGACCTTGGTGAGCGTGTAGGAGGCGACGGGGGAGGAGCCGACCGCGCGCACCCAGCGCTGCTTGCCGCGCAGCTCGACCGCGGCATCGTCGCCGCCGGACGGCATGCCCAGCGCGATCTCGTCGTCGGTGGCGGGGGCGGCGCCGAGCGTGGCGATGAGTGCGGCGGCCTGCGGGGCGGAGCGGGTGTCGTTCCACAGCAGGGCGTCGCGCACCACGGCGCCGTTGCGGTCGAGCAGGACCATGCCGTGCTGCTGGCCGCCGACCGCGAGGGCGCTCACGTCGTCCAGCCCGCCGGCCTCCTTGGCCGCCGCCTGGAAGGCGTCCCACCACGCGTCCGGGCTCACGCTGGTGCCGTCCGGGTGCTTGGCCTGCCCGAAGCGCACGGTTTCGCCGGTCAGGGCGTCGGTCACGCGGACCTTGGTCGACTGGGTCGAGGTGTCCACGCCCGCTACCAGTACTCTTGCCATGCCATCCTCCTTGATGTCGCTGTCGCGATGGCGCGCCGCAATTGCTGCAACGCGCATTGAAAATGTTAGATGAATAAACTAATGTTACTATAGCACGAAAACCGCGCTATCATAAAACGAGCTAACCAAGTGTGTCATCGCCGACGCCGACGGAACCGAACAGGAGGGGGACATGGCCGGGCTACGCCGCATCAACCAGGAGGACCTGCGCAACCACAATCTGTCCGTGGTGCTCGACACCCTGCTGCAGTCCTCCGGGCCGTTGAGCCGCGCCGAGCTCGCCAAGGCCACCGGGCTCACCAAGGCCACCATGTCGCTGCTCGCGTCCATGCTCATCGACAACCACGTGGTCGTGGAGGGCGAGGCGGCCATGCAGAGCTCCTACGGCCGGCCGTCCACGCCGCTCGCCGTCGCGCCGGGCACTTGGGCGGGCATCGGCCTGCAGATCAACACCGACGGCTACGGCTACATCGTGCTCGACCTGACCGGGCGCGTGGTCGCCCAGGAGTGGATGGACGCCAGCCTCAACGGATGCGACCCGGAGGAGGCGTTCGACCGGCTCGACGCGCTCGTGGGCCCCACCGAACGGGAGCTCAAAGGCCTCGGCTACCACGTGGTGGGCACCGGGCTCGCGCTGCCCGGCCTCGTCACCGACGACCAGCGGCTGCTGTCCGCACCGAACCTCGACTGGGACATGGTGGACCTGCGGGAGTTCGATCTGGTGGACCGCCTGCATGTGACCGCAGACAACGAGGCAAATCTGGCGGCGCTCGCGCAGATCCCCGGCTACGCCACGTGCCGCGGCGGGCAGCCCTCGCCGATCGACGCGGGCGGATCGTTCCTGTACGTGTCCACCGACGTGGGCATCGGCGGCGCGCTCGTGCGCGACGGGCGCGTGGTGACCGGCGACCACGGGTTCGGCGGCGAGATCGGGCATCTGTCCGTGGCATTGGACGGGCCGGCGTGCCGCTGCGGCAGACGGGGGTGCCTCGAGGCCTATGCCGGCCGACGCGCGATGGTCGAGGCCGCGGGCATCGCGAGCGGGGAAAGCGCCGCGCGGCCCGGAGCCGCGATCGAGCTGTACGAACGCTGGCGGGCCGGGGACGAGGCGGCCGTGGAGGCCATCGACCGCGCGGTGCAGGCGCTCGGCTCCGCGATCTCCTCGACCATCAACCTCATGGATTCGCAGACCGTGATCCTCGGCGGCTTCTGGCAGCACTTCGGCGACGATCTGGCCGAGCGGCTCACCAAAACCGTGGCCAAGCAGGTGCTCGCCGGGCGCGAGCTCGCCATGCAGGTCGTCATGCCGCCCGTGGGGGAGCGCCCGGCCCTGCGCGGCGCGGCCGAAGTGGGCCTGAGGCGCTTCATCGACAATCCGCTGGGCTACATCGCCGCGGAATAGCCCCTCGTCTGGCACCTCGTGCGATTTCTGACCTAACGCGCCGGCAAAGACGCCCATTTGCGCGAACGGCGGCCGCGGAATCATGCGGTTTTCAGGCCAACGGCGGGCCGTTGTACCCGGGATGCTGGGTCAGAAATCGAGAAGGCCTCCCGAACGGGGTGCAATTCGGTTCAGATGAGGCGGTCCTCGGTCCTGAAGATGGCGTGCGCGTCGCCGCGGGCCTTGTTCTCGAGGTATCGGCGGAAGATCGCCATGCGCTCGACCGTGCTGGCCGCCAGCGGGGAAGGCAGGTCGTCGGGGCTGAACCAGCCGACGCTCAGGCTCTCCTCGTCGCCCACGAACGGCGTCGCGTTGCCGCCGGGCCTCAACTCGCACAGGAACGAATGGTCCATGTACATGGCGTTGTCGCCGTTCGCGTACGTGATCATGCGGCTGGAGGACACGACCGCGACGAGGTCCGTGGCGACCGCGTCCACGCCGGTCTCCTCCTTGATCTCGCGCACCACGGTGTCCGCCGGCTGCTCGCCCGGCTCGTTGATGCCGTAGACCAGCGCCCACTCGCCGGTGTCCGAACGGCGGCCGAGCAGCACGCGGCCCTGCCCGTCGCGCACGTAGCCGGTCACGCCGGAGAGCCAGAGCGGATCATGGCCGATCTTTTTTCTCAGTGTAAGTACGAATTCCGGGGTTGGCATGATTCCCGTTCCTTTCAAATTGTCGGCCATGATCCTTCGCGGCCTTGGCGGCCGCTCGCTGCACTTCCGTGCGACTATTACAAACGGAGGGGCTTCTCTCCGGGAAGGAAAGAAGCCCCTCATGGGACTCAGCGGGCCTTGGCCGCGCAGTCGGCCATCCACTCCTCAACGTCCGCGGGCCGCTTCGGGATGCCGGCGGACAGCCATTCGGGGCCGTGCTCGGTCATGAGCACGTCGTCCTCGATGCGGATGCCGATGCCGCGGTACTCCGGCGGGATGAGCAGGTCGTTGTCGCGGAAGTACAGGCCCGGCTCGATCGTGAAGATCATGCCCGGGCGGATCGGCGCGCCCTGATACGCCTCGAAGCGGGCCTGCGCGCAGTCGTGCACGTCGAGGCCGAGGTGGTGGGCCACGCCGCACGCCAGCCAACGGCGGTGCTGCTGGCCCTCGGGGGAGAGGGACTCCTCCACGCTCACCGGCAGCAGGCCCCACTCGTGCAGGCGCTCGGCGATCACGCGCATGCAGGCGTGGTGGATGTCCGAATAGGTGGCGCCCACCTTCGCGGCCTCGAAGCCGGCCTGCTGGGAGTCGAGCACGGCCTCGTACAGGCGCTTCTGGAAGTCGGTGAACTTGCCGTTCGTCGGGAAGGTGCGGGTGATGTCCGCGGTGTACAGGGAATCGACCTCCACGCCGGCGTCCACGAGCAGCATGTCGCCGCGGCGCACCACGCCGGTGTTGCGCATCCAGTGCAGGATGGGGGCGTGCGGGCCGGATGCGACGATCGAGTCGTAGCCCACCGCGTTGCCGAGCTCGCGGGACACGGCGTTGAACGCGCCCTCGAGGATGCGCTCGGAGCGCGGCTTGTCGAGCGCGGCCGGCAGGTTCTCGAGCAGACGGTCGAAGCCGTGCTTGGTGGCGTCGATGGCCTTGCGCATCTCGCCCACCTCGTAGGCGTCCTTGGTCATGCGGGCCTCGGAGGTGAACTCCTTGAGCTTGTCGTCCGCGGCGGCGTTGGCGTCCGGGTCGGGGAAGCCGTTGGCCTCGCGCAGGTTCTCGACCATGGAGGTCACCTGCGGGTCGGTGTCGTGCACCACGCGCACGCGCACCGCGCCGGCCTCCGCGCCCACGTCCTTGCCGAGCGCGTCGGGCAGCTGGGCGATGTCGTGCGTCTCAAGGCCGGTCATGGCGGCCAGCTCCTTGAGACCGGCGCGCGGGCCCACCCAGTACTCGCCGTAGTGGGCGTTCATGAAGAAGTCGGCGGTGTGGTAGTCGGCGCGCGGGGCGACGAACAGCTCGGCCACGTGCGTCTGGCCGGCCTTGGCCTCGGGGGAGTCCGGATCGGTGGGGTTGAGCACCAGCACGGCGCCCGCCTCGTAGTCCATACCGAGGCCCGTGTAGTACGCGAACGTGGTGTCCGGGCGGAACATGTAGTCGCAGTCGTTGTTGCGCACCTTTGGCTGGCCGGCCGGGATCACGATGCGCTCGCCGGGGAACCGCGCGCCCAGCTTGGCCAGGCGCTCCGGGATGAACTTGGAGGACTCCAGCGGGGCGACCTCCGGCTCGGAGGCGTCCCAGCCGGTCTTCATGAAGTCGCGGAACGCCTCGCCCAGCGGACGCAGCGAACGGTTGTTCACGCGGTCCTTCATCGGCTGGTCGGCGCCGGGGGCGTTCTTGGCCTCCTCCGCCTCGTATTCCTTGTCCTTTTCGGTCACCACGTCGGACATAGCACTCCTTTTCCGCGCGGCCGCGTCTTCCGGCCGCGATTGCCATTGACAACGCCTATCCTAATTGCCTCCGCGACGGATCATGTGACAGGGCATGCGGATGGGGCATGCGACGGATGACGCGGCGGCCGGTGCGGAGGCCGGTGCGACGGAGGGCGTAATCCGCCCGGGGCGCCGAGGGCTCGCGGTAAGGTGGAGCGCATGACTGATTCCGGGAACTTCGTGCACCTGCACAACCACACGCACTACTCGCTGCTCGACGGCGCGTCGAAAATCCCGAACCTGGCCAAGAAGGTCGCGGAGCTCGGCATGCCGGGCGTGGGGATCACCGACCACGGCAACATGCACGGCGCGTACGAGATGTACACCAACTGCGTGAAGAACGGCGTCAAGCCGATCATCGGCATCGAGGCGTACGTCACTCCGGAGACCGCCCGCCAGGACAAGTCCCGCGTGCACTGGGGCACCGAGGCGCAGCGCCGCGACGACGTCTCCGGCGGCGGCTACATCACCCACCTCACCCTGTGGGCGCAGAACGACCGCGGCCTGGTCAACCTGCTCAAGGCCAGCTCCGTGGCCAACCTCGAGGGCCGCGTGATGCGCTACCCGCGTATGGACAAGGAGGTGCTCTCCACCTACTCCGAAGGCGTGATCTGCGGCTCCGGGTGCCCCTCCGGCATCATCCAGACCCGCCTCGCGCTGGGACAGTTCGACGAGGCCCTGCGCGCCGCCGGCGAGCTGCAGGACATCTTCGGCAGGGACAACTTCTTCATCGAGCTCATGGACCACAACCTCGAGATCGAGCGGCGCAACGTGCCCGGCCTGCTCGAGATCGCCAGGAAGCTCAACGCGCCCCTGCTCGCCACGAACGACTCCCACTACGTGGAGGCCAAGGACGCCGAGGCGCAGGACGCCATGCTGTGCATCAACTCCGGCGAACGGCTCGACAACCCCGACCGCTTCAAGTTCGACGGCACCGGCTACTACATCAAGTCCGCCGAGGAGATGCGCGAGCTGTTCCACGAGTTCCCCGAGGCATGCGATAACACCCTCGAGATCGCCGAGCGCTGCAACGTGATGTTCGACGACCACGAGGACGGCGCGTTCATGCCCAAGTTCCCGTGCCCGGAGGGCTGGGACGAGACCTCGCTGTTCCTCAAGAAGGTGGAGGAGGGCCTCGAGCGCCGCTACGACGGCAACCCGCCCGCCAAGGTGCTGAAGCAGGCCGACTACGAGTGCGGCGTGATCTGCCAGATGCAGTTCTGCGGCTACTTCCTCGTGGTGGCCGACTACATCCAGTGGGCCAAGGACCACGGCATCATGGTGGGGCCGGGCCGTGGCTCGGCGGCAGGCTCGATGGTGGCCTACGCGATGGGCATCACGGAGTTGGACCCGCTGGAGCACGGCCTGATCTTCGAGAGGTTCCTCAACCCGGAGCGCGTCTCCCTGCCGGATATCGACGTGGACTTCGACCCGGAGGGGCGCCTCGACGTGATCAAGTACTGCGGTGAGAAGTACGGCACGGACAAGGTCGCCCAGTGCGTGATCTACGGCGTGATCAAGACCAAGCAGGCGTTGAAGGACTCGGCGCGCATCATGGGCTACGAGTTCTCCATGGGCGACCGCGTGACCAAGGCCCTGCCGCCGAGCAAGAACGGCAAGGACGCGTCCCTGGGCGAGATCTTCGACCCCACGTCCAAGCGCTACGCCGAGGCGCGCGAGTTCCGCGAACTGTACGAGTCCGACCGCGACGCGCACATGATCATCGACAAGGCCAAGACCATCGAGGGCCTGATCCGCCAGACCGGAGTCCACGCGTGCGCCACGATCATGGGCAGCGAGCCGATCACCGACACCTCGCCCCTGCTGGAGCGCACCGACGGCACAATCACCACCACGTTCGAATACCACACATGCGAAACGCTGGGGCTGGTCAAGATGGACTTCCTCGGCCTGTCCAACTTGACGGTCATCCACGACACCCTGCGCAACATCGAGGCGAACGGCAAGGAGCCGATCGACTACACCAAGATCCCGCTGGACGACAAGGACACCTACAAGCTGCTCTCCCGCGGCGACACGCTCGGCGTCTTCCAGCTCGATTCCGACGGCATGCGCTCGCTGCTCAAGAGCCTCAAGCCGGACAACTTCAACGACATCTCGGCACTGATCGCGCTGTACCGCCCGGGCCCCATGGATATGGACTCGCACAACAACTACGCCAAGCGCAAGAACGGGCTGCAGAAGATCGAGCCGATCCACCCCGAACTCGAGCAGCCGCTCAAGCAGGTGCTCGACGAGACCTACGGCCTGATCGTCTACCAGGAGCAGGTGCAGTCGGCCGCGCGTATCCTCGCAGGCTACTCGCTGGGCAAGGCCGACGTGCTGCGCCGCGCCATGGGCAAGAAGAAGCCGGAGGTGCTGGCCAAGGAGAAGGTGCCGTTCTTCGCCGGCATGAAGGAGCACGGCTACTCGGAGGAGGCCGCGCAGGCCGTGTGGGACGTGCTAGTCCCGTTCTCCGGCTACGCGTTCAACAAGGCTCACTCCGCCGCGTACGGCCTGATCTCCTACTGGACCGCGTACCTCAAGACCCACTACCCGGTCGAGTTCATGGCCGCCCTGCTGCAGGGCACGCGCGACAACAAGGACAAGACCGCCCTGTATCTGGGCGAGGCGCGGCGCATGGGCATCCAGGTGCTCTCGCCGGACGTCAACGAGTCGCGGTTCGAGTACTCGGCAGTCGGCGACGTGGTGCGCTTCGGCCTCGGCGCCATCCGCAACGTGGGCGAGAAGGCCGTGGCGGACATCATCGCCGAACGCGAGGGACCGCGCGGCAAGTACGTGAACTTCATGGACTTCATCCGCCGCGTGCCGCTCACCGCGCTCAACCGGCGATTGGTGGAATCGCTCATCAAGGCCGGCGCGTTCGATTCGATCGACCCGAACCGCCGCGCCCTGTTCACCATCCACGAGGCGGCCATCGAATCGGTGGTGAGCATCAAGCGCAAGCAGGCGGAGGGCCAGTTCGACCTGTTCGCCGACGACGACGGGTCCACCGACGCCGAGGCGATGGGCGACGTGGCGGTCAGCGTGCCGGACATCGAGGAGTGGGACAAGAAGACCAAGCTCAACTTCGAACGCGAGATGCTGGGCCTGTACGTGTCCGACCATCCGCTCTCCGGCATGCAGTCGGTGCTCGCGTCGCTGCGCGAGATGTCCATCGCGCACCTCATCGACCGCGCCAAGACCATGCCAGACGGCCAGCAGGTCACGCTCGCCGGCCTCATCACCGGCGTGGAGCGCCGCGTGTCCAAGAAGGGCAACCCGTGGGCCATCGTGACGATCGAGGACATGGAAAGCTCGATCCAGTGCATGTTCTTCGGCAAGGTGTACGAGGCCGCCGCCACGGAGATGGCCGTGGACACCGTGGTGCAGATCCGCGGGCAGGTGGAGTCGCGTGACGAGACGGTGTCGCTGAGGGCCACGGAGATGCAGGTGCCTACGCTCGAGGCCGCGGACGAGCGCCCGCTCATGATCACGCTGCCCAAGGTGGCGCTGGCGCGCGACAACATGATGCAGCTCGGGCAGGTGCTCCACGCCCATCCCGGCACGTGCGAGGTCAAGCTCGCCATCATGGACGACAAGGGGCGCGCGCAGGTGCTCACGTTCGGCGACCGGTTCCGCGTCAAGCGAGACACGTCGCTGTTCGCGGAAATCAAGATCATCTTCGGGCCGAGCTGTCTGCCCGCCGCGTGAGCCGTGCCGGGCAGGCTGCATCCCGCGTCGTGCGCACCAGTGCGCGCGCACGGCTACGAACGTGCCACCGGACCGTTCGTCTGCCCGCCGCGTGAGCCGCGCCGGGCAAGGCTGTGTCCATCCCGGGCGGGCCGCGACTCCGGGGCCTTATCCGAGGCGGCGGCGACCGGCGGAAACGCGGTGAAACATCGGTCCGCGCCCACCGATCCGCCGTATGATCGGTAGCGGAGGCGCGGCCCGCGGATTCCCGCCGTTTGACGGCGCGGGCATTCCGGCCGCGCGGAACAGCCCGGAAAGGACGGACGATGACGACTGCACTCACTTCCCCCGAACTCACCCTCAACGACAAGGCGCACACCGTGATCCCGCAGATCGGGTTCGGCACCTTCCAAATCCCCGCAGACCAGACCCAGCGTGCCGTGGAGGAGGCGCTGGAGATCGGCTACCGGCACATCGACACGGCCGCCGCCTACTACAACGAGGAGGCCGTGGGCGCCGCGCTCAAGGCCACCGGCATGGCCGGCAAGGTGTTCGTGGCCACCAAGCTGCGCAACTGCGACCAGGGCTACGACCAGACGCTCATCGCGTTCGAGGAGTCCCGCCGCAAGCTCGGCCTCGACGTGGTGGACATGTACCTCATCCACTGGCCCATGCCGCGCATCGACGCGTACCGCCAGACGTGGAGGGCCCTGCTCAAGCTGCGCGAGGAGGGCGCGATCCGCGTGGCCGGCGTGAGCAACTTCCTGCCCGAGCATCTCGAGGCGCTCAGGGAGGACTCCGGCGAGCTGCCCGCCGTCAACCAGATCGAGAACCACCCGCGCTACTCGCAGCCGGCCACCCGTGCGTACTGCGCCGAGCACGGCGTCGCGGTGGAGGCGTGGAGCCCGCTCGGGCACGGCGGCGACATGTCCGCCGAGCCGATCGTGGCCGCGGCCGAGGCACACGGCGTCACGCCCGCCGAGGTGGTGCTGCGCTGGCACACCCAGTCCGGCCGTATCATCATCCCCAAGTCCAAGCACCCCGACCGCATGCGCCAGAACCTCGCGTCCGCCGGCTTCGACCTCACGGCCGCGGAGCTCGCCGCGATCGACGCCCTCGACGCGCCGGAGGGCCGCATCGGCGCCGACCCGGTCACGTACGTGCAGTCGCAGTCGTGGGCCGACCAGAAGGCGCGCGGCAACGTCTGAACGTCTGATGGACGGCGGTGAACGGGTGCCGGCGGCGGGCGCGGATGAATCCCCGGCGGGGGAGCGGCGCTGGATCGCGGACACGCTGGCACGGCTTTCGCGATCCGCGTTCCGCGCCAAGTTCGCGCTTTCCGCGCACGACCGCGCCTACGCCAGAAGCAAGGGACGCGACGTGATCGGCCGCCACGCCCGCGAACTGCTGCGGAGCCGCGTGGGCGCCGCCGAACCGGAGCACGACGGGCGGCAGACCCCGTGGCGAGGGCACCCGGTGTTCACCGCCCAGCACGCCACGGCCACCTGCTGCCGCGGGTGCATCGCCAAATGGCACGGCATCCCCAAAGGGCGCGCGCTCACGGACGCGGAGGTGGACCGTCTCGCGGATCTGGTGATGGCGTGGATCGACCGCGACCTCGCCGCGCATCCGGGCGCCGCGCCCTTTGGGG
>NZ_WBSN01000028.1 GCF_009299475.1 Bifidobacterium avesanii
AAACAACGCCGAACGCCAGCCCACCACGCACAGTCATGCCCACCCGAACCGCGGCCGGATCCGCCAGCGCCGCACCCACCCGCACCCGCATACGACTCGCGCACGCGCCACGCCACACCCGGGTTACGGAAAAAGTTCACCTGAGCTTCAACTGCGGAGGCACGGACCGCGGCCGCGCCCTTTTAAGCTGGAGTACGTAGAACCGTACATATGGTGGAGTCTGGAGTCAGGAGCAATGGGTTCGACATCGCACATCATCGAGCGCATCAACCGCATCTTCCCCTCGCTTCATCCGGCGGAGAAGCAGGTCGCCGCGTTCGTGCGCGACCGCATCGACCTCGTCGCCTCGCTCACCGTGGGGCAGCTGGCCGAACGCTGCGAGGTGAGCCAGCCCACCGTGATCCGCCTCACCCGCAAGCTCGGGTTCAACGGCTACCGCGAGTTCCGCTACGCGATCGCCCACCCGCAGCAGGACGCGGACGTGCCAGACGACGCGGCCTTCAACCCGCTGGAGGGCTTCAACCTGCACCCGTGGGACAATCCGGACGACGTGCCGCACAAGACGGTGGCCGCCGCGACCACGATCCTGCGCGAAATGCTCTCCACGCTGGACGGCAAGGCGTTCCGCCGCGCGATCACGCAGATCGCCCGCGCGCGCGTGATCGACATCTACGCCGTGGAGGACTCGCTCGCCCCCGCCACCGACCTCAACACCAAGCTCAGCTATCTGGGCCTCCAGTCCCGCCTGCACCTCGACCCGTACCTGCAGCAGATCTCCGCCGCGCACCTGACGCCGGCGGACCTCGCCATCGCCATCTCCTATTCGGGCTCCTCCAGCGACACGGTGAAGGCGCTGCGCCTCGCGAAGAACCAGGGCGCGGCCACGCTGGGCATCACCAACAGCGCCGGCACGCCGATCGCCAACTGGTCCGACGTGACGTTGCTCGCCGGCCGCGACTCGCACACGATCTACGGCAACGCGATCTTCTCGCGCATCTCGCACGCCGCGCTGGTGGACATGCTCTACATGGGCGTGATCCTCACCGACTACACGCGCTACGCCGCCGTGCTCGACGCCTCGGGACGCGCCATCGCCGACCGCGCCTACGCGGCCTGAAGCCGTCCCGGCGCAGTCCGGCCCGGCGCATTCCCGACCCCGGCCGCGTCCCGGCGGCCCGTCCCGCCATACCCCATCGACTACGTTGACTACGGCAAAACCATGTAGCTTAACTTGCTGTTCACCGGAGCTTGCACAACGTTTTTCCGTGGACCGCCGTCTTCGCCCCAACGGTGGACGACCATGGAACTGGCCCCGAAAGGGACCGTCCAACACACCAAGCACAACTCAACACCGAACCCGCGCGGTCTGAAACGTCCAGGCAGTTTCGGAGGGGAAGGCCGCGCACCACGAAGGCACGAAGGTCAGGAAATATGCTCGAACTGAAAAACATCACCAAGTCGTTCGGGGACACGCACGTCCTCAACGGCATCAGCCTCACGCTGGACAACGGCAAGATCATGTCGATCCTCGGCCCGTCCGGCGGCGGCAAGACCACGCTGCTCAACATCATCCTCGGCATCACCGACGCGACGAGCGGCCAGATCATCTACAACGGCGAGGACCTCACGGACGTGCCGATGGAGAAGCGCGGCTTCAACATCGTGTTCCAGGACTACGCCCTGTTCCCGAACCTCACCGCGTACGAGAACATCACCTACGGCCTGCGGAACAACCCGGGCATCTCCTCCGAGGCGGAGATCAAGGAGCTCATCCGCCTGCTCGGCCTCGAGGAGCACCTGGGCAAGCGCATCGACGAGCTGTCGGGCGGCCAGAAGCAGCGCGTGGCCCTCGCCCGCACGCTGGTGATGAAGCCGAAGCTGCTGCTCCTCGACGAGCCGCTGTCCGCCCTGGACGGCGTGATCAAGGAGTCCATCAAGGCCAAGATCAAGCAGATCGTCGAACAGTACCACCTCACCACCATCATGGTCACCCACGATCCGGAGGAGGCCTGCACCATGAGCGACCGCGTCCTCATCATCAACCACGGCAAGATCGCCCAGTACGACACACCGGAGAACATCATCGAGCACCCGGCGAACGAGTTCGTGAGGAAGTTCATCCTCCACCAGCTCGAGGTCAAGCGCAACAACATCTACACGCTCTTCAACGAGGGCGAGGCTCCCGCCGGGCAGCCCGACGCGCAGAAGGCGGAGGTCTGACGGTCATGTCGGTCGAATCCATCCAGGCGGGCAAGCAGCTGCCCAACATCGCCCCGGAGATCTCCAACCACGAGCGCCGCCCGCGCGCCCCGAAGCAGACCGAGCTGTGGACGCTGCTGGCGATCGTCTCCGTCGCGTTCCTCGCGTTCCTCGTGGTGCCGCTGGCCACGGTCATCGTCAAGTCCTTCCAGACCGGAGACGGCGCGGCCACACTGTCCAACTACTGGGCCGTGCTCTCGCGCCCCGAATTCGGCGCCTCCGTGGCCCACTCGCTCATCGTGGCGGCCGTCTCCGCGCTCATCGCCGTGCTGCTCGCGTTCCTGCTGGCGTACACGGTCAACTGCACGAACGTGCCGAACGGGCTCAAGAAGGCCATCACCCTGCTCACGCAGGTGCCGATGCTGCTGCCGACCATCACGTACGGCTTCGCGATCATCTACTCGTTCGGCAAGCAGGGCCTCATCACGCGCCTGCTCGGCTTCCAGCCGTTCGACATCTACGGCTTCAACGGCCTGCTGATCGGCTACGTGATCTACACGCTGCCCACGTGCTTCCTGCTCATCAACAACAGCTTCCAGTTCGTGGACAAGAAGTTCATCATCGTCTCGCACATCATGGGCGACAAGCCGTTCACCACGTTCCTCAACACGGTGGTCCGCCCGCTCGTGGGCACGATGGCGATCGCGTTCATCCAGTCGTTCTTCCTCGCGTTCACCGACTACGGCATCCCGACGTCGGTGGGCGGCGAGTACGACGTGCTGGCCATGACGCTGTTCAACCAGATGCTCGGCTCCATCCCGAACTTCAACCGCGGCGCCGTGATCGCCGTGGTGATGCTCGTCCCCTCGATCATCTCGATCATCCTGGTGACCGTGCTCGAGCGCTTCGCCATCCGCTACAACAAGATCTCGCAGGTCGAGCTGCCCAAGGGCAAGAGGCGCGACTGGCTGTGCGGCATCGCCTCCATCGTCACGCTGGTGTGCGTGCTGAGCCTGTTCGCGGTGATCATCCTCATCCCGTTCGTCACGGAGTGGCCGTTCAACACGAGCTTCACGTTCGGCCACATCGCCGCGCTGTTCACCGACTCCGAGCTCACGCAGGTGTACACCAACTCGCTGTACGTGGCCGTGATGACCGCCGTCATCGGCTGCCTGTTCGCCTACGCGGCGGGTCTGGTCACCTCGCGCTCGAAGCTGCCGAACTGGGCGCGCCGCACGGTGGACGCCATGAGCTCGATCATCAACACGGTCCCCGGCATGGTGCTCGGCATCGCGTTCCTGTTCGTCTTCTCCGGCACGAGCTTGCAGAACACGTTCTGGATCCTCATCGCGGCGAACATCGTGCACTACTTCGCCACCCCGTACCAGATGATCAAGGACTCCCTGACGAAGATGAACGCCTCGTGGGAGACCACCGCCAAGCTCATGGGCGACAGCTGGTTCAAGACGATCGTGCGCGTGGTCACGCCGAACGCGCTGCCGACCATCCTGCAGGTGTTCAGCTACTACTTCGTCAACGCGATGGTCACCATCTCCGCGGTGGTGTTCCTGACCGGCGCCCGCACGCAGGTGATCACCACCAAGATCTCCGCGCTGCAGCACGTGGCCAAGTTCGACGAGATCTTCGCCCTGTCCCTGCTCATCCTCGCCACGAACCTCGTGGTCAAGGGCGTCACCGCGTTCCTCACCCGCGACCGCAGCCGCGAAAAGGCCCGCGCCGCCGTGAAGGTGAAGACCCCGCAGGTGGCCGTCGCCGCCGCTGCCGTGCGCCCCGACGCCCGCCAGACCGCGATCGAGCAGACCGGCGCGAACGGCAGCCCGGACTTCCCGCTGCCCACCTCCGGCAACCGCCGCGCCCGCAACGTGTTCACCGGCGCGCTGTCCGCGGTGCTCGCCGTGCTGCTCGTGGCCTTCGGCTTCGGCGCGACCGCCTCCTCCGCGAACGGACAGGTGGTCATCTACACCAACGCCGACGACGAGGCCGTGGTCGCTTTCCAGCACGCTCTGGACGACAACGGATTCCGCGGCCAGTACATCATCCAGAGCTTCGGCACCTCCGAGCTCGGCGGCAAGATGCTGGCCGAGGGCAAGGCGCTCGAGGCGGACATGCTCACCATGAGCTCCTACTACGTGGACTCCGCGCAGGAGCGCAACCACATGTTCGCGGACCTGACGGACGTCAAGTCCAAACTGCTCGGCACGTCGGAGAACTCCAAGGCCCCGGCCTACCGCTCGCCGACCACCGCGCAGGAGGGCGCGATCATCGTCAACACCAAGACGCTCGCCGAGTCCGGCGTCCCGGAGCCCAAGAGCCTCAAGGACCTCGCCGACCCGCAGTACAAGGGCCTGATCTCCGTGCCGGACATGGAGGGCTCCTCCACCGGCTGGCTCATGATCCAGGCGATCGCCGACGCGTACGGCACCGGCGCCGAGGGGCAGAAGATCCTCACGGACATCTACCGCAACGCCGGCCCGCACCTTGAGCAGTCCGGCTCCGGCCCGCTCAAGGCCGTGCGCTCGGGCGAGGTGGCGATCGGATTCGGCCTGCGCCATCAGGCCGTGGCGGACAAGGCCAAGGGTCTGCCAATCGACTTCGTGGACCCGACCGAGGGCAACTACTCGCTGACCGAGTCGGTGGCGGTGCTCGACAAGGGCCGCGCCACCAACCCGAAGGCGCAGCAGATGGCCGCCGTGATCATCGACAAGGGCCGCAAGGAGCTGCTCCAGACGTATCCGACGCCGCTCTATCAGGGCGAGACCGCCGCGGCGAACGCGTCGAAGAACTCGAAGTCCTTCCCCCAGCCGCTGACGGTGGACTTGCTGCAGGAGCATCAGGACTTCTCCTCCGCCTGCAAGCGCGCCGCCCAGTCCGAATAATCCCCATCCCACGGTCTGGTCCACGGCCGCCCAGTCCGAATAAGCCCGGTCGCCCGATCGCCCCGTCGTTCCGTTCCGCCGGCCGTTCCATCCCGCCCCGAACGTCGGAACGGAACGACTGGCCGGGGCGATTCGGCGGCGGGGGCGCGAAGTCCCAAAGGTCTTTTTTGAAGCTGGTGACAATGTGGGCGCAATGTGCCCACGACGTGCCCACGCTGTCACCAGCTTCTCAAAACCCCACGGTTCCCCCGCCCGCCATCCCTACCCCAACTACAAACAACACTCCAACCACGGCTTGATAACTACGTAGATTCACCAAAAACTTCATAGTCAATTAGAATCACGCCACAGCAACGGCAGACAAGAAAGGAATCACCCCCATGAACACCGAATACAAGCTCCTCACCCCCGGCCCGCTGACCACCACCCGCACCGTCAAGGAGGAGATGCTCTTCGACCACTGCACGTGGGACGAGGACTACCAGCAGATCACCCAGAAGATCCGCCGTCAGCTGCTCGAGCTCGCCCACTGCGACGCCGACGGCTACACCGTCGTGCTCATGCAGGGCTCCGGCACCTTCGGCGTGGAGAGCGTGCTCACCTCCGCGATCGGCAGGGACGAGAAGGTGCTGCTGTGCACCAACGGCGCGTACGGCGACCGCCAGGCGGACATCTGCCGCCACGCCGGCATCGACTTCGTGCAGTACGCCGAGCCGTACGACCGCATCCCGGACGCCGCCAAGGTCGAGGAGTACCTCAAGGCCGACCCGTCCATCACCCACGTCTCCATGATCCACTCCGAGACCACCTCCGGCCTGCTCAACGACATCGAGGCCGTGGCCCGCGTGGCCAAGAAGTACGGCAAGACCTTCATGGTGGACGCCATGAGCTCCTTCGGCGGCGTGGACATCCCCGTGGCCGACTGGGGCATCGACTTCCTCGTCTCCTCCGCCAACAAGTGCATCCAGGGCGTGCCCGGCTTCAGCTTCATCATCTGCAACAAGGCCAAGCTCGAGGCCTCCAAGGGCAAGGCGCGCAGCCTGTCGCTCGACCTGTGGGACCAGTGGAACACCCTCGAGAAGGCCAACGGCAAGTGGCGCTTCACCTCCCCCACCCACGTGGTGCTCGCCTTCTCCAAGGCCCTCGACGAGATGTTCGCGGAGGGCGGCATCCCGGCCCGCTCCGCCCGCTACACGCTCAACAACGAGCTGCTCATCGCCCGCATGAAGGCGCTCGGCTTCCGTCTGTTCCTGCGCGACCATCAGGGCCCGATCATCACCACGTTCCTCTACCCGGAGGGCACCGCGTTCGACTTCCACGACATGTACGAGTTCATCAAGGAGCGCGGCTACGCGATCTACCCGGGCAAGCTCACCAACGAGGAGACCTTCCGTCTGGGCAACATCGGCGAGATCTACACCGACGACATCGAGAAGGTGACCGAGCTGCTGGCCATGTACATGGGCGAGCGCGGCCTGCTCGAGCCCGCCACCGGCAACGCGTCCGTCCCCGCCGCGATCGCCGCCATGGACGCCGCCGGTGCCCCGGTCAAGGCCGCCGCCCCCGCGTCCGTGAAGCTCACCGCCTGATTCGCGCGAGACGTTCGAAAGGAGAATGTCATCATGACCAGCACCAGCACCCGCTTCGAGGCCGTCGTCTTCGACTGGGCCGGCACCACCGTGGACTATGGCTGCTTCGCCCCCGTGCGCGCGTTCCAGGAGGCGTTCCGCGAGTTCGGCATCGAGCCGACCATGGCGGAGACCCGCAAGCCGATGGGCATGCTCAAGCACGACCACATCGAGACCATGCTGCACATGGACCGCATCGCCCGCGCGTGGGAGGACGCCCACGGCGCCGCCCCCACCGAGGCCGACGCGGACAAGGTGTACGCGCACTTCGAACCCAAGCTGCTGTCCATCCTCGACCAGTTCGCCGCCCCAAAGCCGGGCGTGGTGGACACCGTCGCCGAGCTGCGCGAGATGGGGCTCAAGATCGGCTCCACCACCGGCTACACGGACAAGATGATGGAGATCGTGGTGCCCAAGGCCGCCGAGCAGGGCTACGCTCCCGACTTCTGGATCAGCCCGGACGGCACCGACGGCTTCGGCCGCCCCTACCCGTACATGGTGTTCGCGAACCTCAGAACCCTGGGCGTGACCGACGTGCGCAGGGCCGTCAAGGTGGGCGACACGCTCTCCGACATCCGCGAGGGCAAGAACGCCGGCGTCTTCACCGTGGGCGTGACCGAGGGCAGCTCCCAGATGGCCCTGTCCGAGGAGGAGTTCGACGCCCTGTCCCCCGCCGACAAGGACGCCGCCCGCTCGGCCGCCCGTGATGCGTTCGTGGCCGCCGGCGCCGACGCGGTGATCGACACCATGGCCGAGTTGCCCGCCCTGCTGCGCCAGATCGCCTGAGACGCGGATTCCGCCGCGTTCTTTGCAGACCGGGAGCGCCCACTCCCGGTCCACGACGCCGGAAAACCTTGATATTCCAACCTTGTTGACATGCACGGACCGGGAGTGGGCGCTCCCGGTCCGTTTGTTTGCTCACGATGCGGGTTCGCCGTCCGATTCGCCCGCTTGGCCCGCGTCGTTCGCCACGTACTCCAGCAGGTCGCCGGGCGTGCAGTCGAGCGCCTCGCAGATCGCGGCGAGCGTGGAGAAGCGCACGGCGGTGACGTGGTTGTTCTTGATCTTCGACAGGTTCACGTTGGAGATGCCCACCCTCTCCGCGAGCCAGTTGAGCGACCTGCCCCGGTCGGCCATGACCCGGTCGAGGCGCAGTACGATCCGCCCGGTCACAGGAGGCCGTCCACGTCGCGCTGGAGTTCGCCGCCGTAGTCGAACACGTGCGCGACGAGCAGCGCCAGCGCGCCGACCATGAGGTACGTGCCGATCACGCTCAGCTGCGGCGTGACGTTCAGATTCGACCGGCCGGTAAGCGCCGAGAGCACGAGCGCCAGCACCGAGCCCGCGCCCGCCGCCACGGGCACCGCGATGAGCAGCCGCCCGATGCGCCGGAGGGGCGCGGCGAGCCCCGCCTCGAACGGGCTGAACAGGTCGGAGCGGTCCAGCCACGCCTGTATGCCACGGCTCACGCGGCGGATGTTGCGCATCACGAGCGCCATCGCGACCATGCACGCGATCTGCAGGACGATCAGCGTGAGCAGCGCCGCGGGGTTGGCCGAGCGCGCCTCCGCCTGCTGCCGGATCATGGTCCGGTACGCGTCCGCCGCCATGCCGTTGATCGTGTCCGCAGTCGGCGAGCAGTCGACGACCGACAGCTGCGACCGGTATTGCGCGTCAGCGGAGGGATCCGGCAGCGCGAACGTGAAGCCGCCGACCGTGTCGCCCACGCCGACGCTGAACGAACCCGCCCCGACCGCACGCCCGTACCCGACGCCCGGCATGCGGTCCGCGGCGCCGCCGGCCATGACGATGAGCGCCAGCATGACCGCGCACAGCGCCGCGCCGATCCAGCAGACTGCCTCGATCAGCACCGACGCCCAGTGCACAATGCCGTTGAGCCGGGTGAAGTTGCGCTTGCCTCTCTCGATTTTGCCGCTCTTGATTGTGTCGTTCATGATGCAACCTCCTCGTCGCATCGGGCGCGGTCTCCGCCAGACCGCCGCTATGGCTCCATAATAGCGCAGAATTTAATGTTTGTCGATAAATTCTTAATGCGGCGCGTTAACACCGGCGTTGCACCCATCACCCCACGTTGTTGTTGTAGACCTGCGACTGGAGGTCCTTGCGGGCGGCTTCGAGCTTGGCGACGCGGCCGAGGAGGGCGAACTTCTCCTCGCCGTCGGGCAGCTGGGCCATGCGGCGGCGCGCGGCGGCGATCTGGCGCATGTAGTCCATGTCGATGAGGCGCACCAGCAGTTCGGTGGCGTATTTGGCCTCCGCGGCGCTGGGCGCGCGCAACTGCACGGCGGCGGCCCCACCCGCGGCACCGCCCGCGCCCGCGCTCCCCTGCGCACCCACGGCACCCGCGGCATTCCCATCGCCCGCCTGCGCGTTCGACGGCGGCAGCGGCAGCGGCATCACGGCGAGCTCGTTGATCACCTGATCGAGCATGGGACCACCCGCCTTGGAGAGCGCGTGCATCCACAGGCCCTGAGGCGTGTCGTTCGACGGCAGGCCTCCCGCCGCCTCGATCGCCTGGAACATCGCGCGGAACACCGGCGTGGTGAAGCTGTCCACGGTGAGCGCGCCGAACAGGGAGCGGTCCAGCGCGCGCGGCACCTGAATGAGCGTGGCCATGAACTGCTGCTCGCAGATGAACACCGCGTCGTCGATGCGGTGGTACGTCTGGTTGCGGGCGTCCTCGCGCTCCAGCGCCTTGCGCACGGCGGGATTGGCGTACGGGTTCTCGCCGCGGCGCTCACGCTCGGGCTCCGGATCCACGCCGAAGCCGCCGCGTCGGGATCCACGAGGGGCGTAGGCGTCCTCGTCGCGCACATGCGCCGCGCGCCGGGCCGAGGCGACCTCGCGCTGCAGGATGTCCAGATCGACGCCCACGCGCCGGGCGGCCTTGCGCGTGTACACGTCCAGCAGCGACCGGTCGCGGATCTGCGCGATCACCGGTGCCACCGCGTGCACGGCGCCCATCTGCCCCGTGGTGTACTGGGTGTCGAAGCGGCCGATCGCCGTCTCGATCACGAAGTCGTACAGCGGGCGGGCCGACTCGATGAGCGCGCGCACCGCCTGGTCGCCGCGCTGGATGCGCAGGTCGCACGGGTCGAGGTTGTCGTCCGCCACGGCCACGAACGTCTGCGTCAGGAACGCCGAATCGAGGCCGAACGCGTGCAGGGCAGCCTTCTGACCGGCCGCGTCGCCGTCGAACGTGAACACCACGCGCGAGCTCAGCGTCTGCCCGTCCACCTTGCGCGGCCCGATGAGCTGGATGGCGCCCAGCGAATCGTCGGCGATGAGGCGGCGCACGATCTTCGCGTGCTCGGCGCCGAACGCGGTGCCGCATGTCGCCACGGCCGTGTCGATGCCCGCCAGATGCATGGCCATCACGTCCGTGTACCCCTCCACGATCACCACCTGCCGCTTCTTGACGATCGACGCCTTGGCGAGGTCGATGCCGTAGAGCACCTGCGTCTTGCGGTAGAGCTGCGTGTCCGGGGTGTTGATGTACTTGGCGGCGATGGTGTCGTCCTCGTACAACTTGCGTGCGCCGAAGCCGAGCGTACGGCCGGTCGAGTCGCGGATGGGCCACGTGACGCGCCCGCGGAAATAGTCGTACACGCCGCGCTGGCCCTGCCGGGCGAGGCCGGCGTCGAGCATTTCCTTCTGCGTGAAGCCCTTGGACGCGAGGTGGCGGACCAGATTGTCCCAGCCCTGCGGCGCGTAGCCGCACCCGAAGCGCTCGCAATCGGCCTGGCTGAAGTTGCGGCCGCCGAGGAGCTTGCGCGCGGCGAGCGCCTCCTTGCTCATGATCTGCGAAACGAAGAAGCGCTGCGCCTCCTCGTTCGCCTCGAGCAGACGGGAGCGCTTGGAGCCGGCGTGCGCGGCGTCGCGCTGGCCGGAGCCGTTCTGCTCGTAGTGCAGTTCGATGTGGTACTTGTCCGCGAGCAGCTCCACGGCCTCGCGGAAGTCGATGTTCTCCTGCTGCTCGACGAACTTGAACACGTCGCCGCCCAAGCCGCAGCCGAAGCAGTGCCATACGCCGAGCGACGGGCGCACGTTGAAGCTGCCGGTCTTCTCGTCGTGGAACGGGCACAGCCCCACATACGTGCCGGTGCCGGACGGTTTGAGGGCGACGGATGCGGACACGATGTCGTACAGGTCCGCGGCGGCGCGCACCTTCTCCACGTCTTCCTTCAGAATCATTCCAGCCATGCCTCACCACACTAGCGGCACGAACCGACGCGGCGGACGGCGCAAACCGTCAGTTCACCCGCACAGGATGACATGCAACGCCAGGGCCGACCCGTCCGTAAGGCTCGCCACCTGGTCGACGGCCACCCTCAGGCGCTCGTCGTCGTTGGAGCACTCGTTCCAGTCGGCGAGGAACTGGCTTTCCAGCGCGTCGGACGCCCGCGGCGCGTCGCGCATGATCACGTCCACCAGATCCTCCACGATGGCGAGTTCCTCCCGGTGCAGCGGCTCGCGTTCGCGCGGTTCCATGACGAAGTACACGGCGATGCCCTTCAGCGCCACGATCTCGTAGTTCGTCTCCTCGGGAATCACCACGTTCGCCGAATAGCGCGTGAGCGGCCCCGGGCCGTACGCCTCCCGCGTGGCGCTCTCCACGCTCCACGCGAACCGGCCGATCAGGTCCGACGTGATGTTCTTCAGCTGCGCGAGCGAGCGCCGCGAACCGTTGAAGTGCTCGGGGAACATGTGCAGCCGCCGCAGCCGCAGGTACGCCTCGAGCAGCTTGTCCGCATCCCAGCGCGAGCCGTACCACGCGCGCGTCCGCTCCACGATGCGGTCGAGGACGCGCGGGTCGGCGAGCGCGATCGGGTTGAACGCGCCGGTGGCGATGGAATCCTCCACGTCATGCACCGAATAGGCGATGTCGTCGGACAGATCCATGATCTGGCACTCCATCGGCTTGGTCGCCTCGGGCGCGCCCGTCTTGAGCCAGCGGAACACGTCCTCGTCGTCCGGGTAGACGCAGAACTTCACGCTTCGCTCCCCCTTGGGATGCCTGGCGGCCTCGGCCAGCGTCCACGGGTACTTGACGGCCGCGTCCAGCGAGGCGCGCGTGAGGTTCACGCCGGCCGACCGCCCGTCCGGCAGGAACACCTTGGGCTCGAGCCGGGTGAGGATCCTCAGGGTCTGCGCGTTGCCCTCGAACCCGCCGATCCCCTCGGCTATCCTCGCCAGCGCGCGCTCGCCGTTGTGACCGAAGGGCGGGTGTCCCAGATCGTGCGCGAGGCAGGCGCAGTCGACCACGTCCGGATCGCAGCCGAGCAGCTTGCCGATCTGCCGGCCGATCTGCGCCACCTCGAGCGTGTGCGTGAGGCGCGTGCGGGCGAAGTCGTCGGTGCCCGCCACGAGGATCTGGCTTTTGGCGCCCAGCCTGCGCAGGGCCGAGGAGTGGATGAGCCGAGCGCGGTCGCGCTCGAATGCGGTGCGCGACTTGGATTTGGGCGGCTCGGGCGCCCACCGCTCCTCGTCGAAGGCCGTGTAGCCCTCGCCCGCGGGAATGCGCTCGGTCGTCATGGCGCCGCCGCCTACAGGATCGACGCCGGGTCGAGCAGGGCGAGGTCCTCGGGCGGCAGCACTTCGGCGGCGTTGAGGTACAGGCGCGGGATGCGGTTCCTCAGACACGTGAAGATCTCGTAGCTGATCGTCTCGGCGGCGCGGGCCCAGTCGTCGGCGGTCGGCTCGCACACGGCCTCGCCGCGGCCGGGGCCGAACAGCACCACGGTGTCGCCCTCCTCGACGCCCATCGCGGCGGCGGAGCCGTGCAGATCGAGGATGAATTGGTCCATGCACACGCGGCCGGAGACGCGCTCGAGCTTCGGGCCCTGCTTGGTCATGATGCGCACCGGGCCGCCGAGCTTCTCCACGTGCTTGGCGCCCTCCATGTCGAAGCCGGAGGCGGAGCGGTGGATGCCGTCCGCGTAGCCGAGCGGCACGATGGCGGTGGACGTGTTCTGCGGCGTGAGGTAGGTGCGGCCGTACGAGATGCCGTGGCCGGCCTCCACGTCCTTGACCGTGCCGAGCTGGGCCTGCAGCGTCATGGCGGGCTTCAAATGGTAGCGCTGCGGGGTGCCCATGGCCGGGTCGGGCTCGTAGCCGTACAGGCCGATGCCCGGGCGGGTGAGCTCGTAGTGGATCTTCGGGCGGGACAGCGTGGCGGCCGTGTTGGCGAGGTGGCGGATCTGCGGGGCGATGCCGGCGGCGCGCATGCGATCGGTGAACTCGTCGAACACGGCGATCTGGGTGTCCGTGGACTTCACGAATTCGGGGACGTTGGGGGCGTCGGCCACCGCCAGATGGCTCCACTGGCCGATGATCTGGATGAGGCCGAGCGACTGCTCCTCGCGCAGGGCCTTGATCGCCTCGTCGAACGCGGCGGGCGTGAAGCCGTTGCGGCCGAAGCCGGTGTCGCACTTGACGTGCACGCGGGCGGGCCTGCCCACGCGGCGGGCCGCCTCGGACACGCGCGCGATGCCGGCGAGCGAGCCGACGGACACGTCCACGTCCGCGGCGATGAGCTCGTCGAACGGCACTTCGAGGCCGGAGTACATCCACGTGAGGATGCGGCAGCGGTCGGGGCCGATGCCCGCCGCGCGCAGGGCCAGCGCCTCGTGCGCCTGGGCGGTGCCGAGCCACGTCGCGCCGCCGGCGAGGGCCGCGAGGGCCGCCGGGATGAGACCGTGGCCGTACGCGTCGGCCTTGACCACGCCCATCACCGCGGTGCCGGAGTCGGGGCCGCCGCAGATCTCCACGAGCCGGGCCATGTTGTCGCGCAGCGCCTTGAGGTCGACGATGCACTGCGCGGGGTACCGCCTGCACGCCGCCTTGTAGTTGGCCTGTCCCTGTTCACTCGAAAAAACCCACTGGGGTGCTGCGTTCAAACTCATGCGCACCATTGTGGCGCGGCGCTATGACGTTTGCGTTGCCTCGTTTCCCGCCCGTCGCATCGCCCGTCGCGGTGCCCATCTCGTTGGCCGTCGCATCATCCGTCACGTCGTCGCCATGCCGTCATCATGCCGTCCGGCAACCGCCTGTCCGTCACCTTCCATCCGCGATTTCCCCGGGATCCCGTCATTCGTTCCAATCCGCCGGAGCGGGCACGCAGGTTGGAACGATCGGCCGATAATCGGATCATTTGGACTCCCCATTCGCCGTCATTCGTTCCAACCCGTGCCACTTGCCTTGCGGATTGGAACGATCGACGCGCAATCAGGACTTCCGGGGAGTCCATTCGCCGTCATTCGTTCCAACCTACGGCGCTGATGACACAAATTGGAACAATCAACCGATAATCGGATCATCTGAAGGCTCCAATCGCCGTCATTCGTTCCAACCTACGACCCTCTCATCGCAGCTTGGAACGATCGACGCGCAATCGGCACTTTGGGGCGCTCGTTCGCCGTCATTCGTTCCAACCCGTCAAAGAGAACATGCAGGTTGGAACGATCATCCAACAATCGGGCCGTCCGGAGGGGACATTCGACGCCGTTCGTTCCAAGCTGCGAATTCGCGGACGCGGATTGGAACGAATGACGCAAGCACCGATGCAAACGCCCACGCGAATGCGGCGGCATGATCATATGCCGAGACGATGCCCATCGCCATCCGACCGTTTGTCAGCGCACGGCCCTACACTGGCTCCACATGTCCGCCCAAGCGCCCGATCGGCGCGCGCGGCCATTCTGATTCCCGGCGTTTAAGGCGTGCCGAGGTCCCGGAACTCCGTCCGGTCCAGCCCATATCCATTCCGTATGTCTGAGAGAAGATTATGGATCTTTTTCGCAAGAAATCGGTGGATCAGCTGGTCGCTGAATCCACCCCGCTCAAGCGCACCATGCGCACGTTCGATCTCACGATGCTCGGCATCGGCGCGATCATCGGCACCGGCATCTTCGTGCTGACCGGCAAGGGCGCACTGACCGCCGGACCGGCGCTGTCCGTCTCGTTCCTGCTCGCCGCCGTCTGCTGCGGCTTCGCCGGCCTGTGCTACGCCGAATTCGCCTCCATGGCCCCCGTCTCCGGCTCCGCGTACTCCTACTCCTACCTGGCGTTCGGCGAACTCATCGCGTTCATCATCGGCTGGGACCTCATCCTCGAATACGCGCTGCAGGCGGCCACCGTGTCCGCCGGTTGGTCGGGCTACTTCAACAAGCTGCTCGAGGGCTTCGGGCTGCACCTGCCCGTCGAGCTCACGGCCGCGTACGGCACCACTCCTGGCGTCACCACGTACTTCAACCTGCCCGGCTTCGTGATCGTGCTGCTCATCACGTGGGTGCTGTCCATCGGCATCAACCAGACCAAGCGCACCAACGACATCATGGTCATGATCAAGCTCGTGATCATCGTGCTGTTCATCGTGTGCACCGTCTGGTACGTGAACCCGGCCAACTGGAAGCCGTTCTCCCCGTACGGCATCTACACGTTCCAGCCCAACTCGACCCAGCCGTACGGCATCGTGCCGGCCGCGTCGATCGTGTTCTTCAGCTTCATCGGCTTCGACGCCGTGTCCTCCTCCGCCGAGGAGACCGTCAACCCGAACAAGACGCTGCCCAAGGGCATCCTGCTGTCGCTCGCCATCTCCACCGTGTTCTATGTGATCATGACGCTCATCATGACCGGCGTGGTGCCCTACCAGCAGTTCGCGAACTTCATCGACGCGCCGGTGGCCGGCGTGATCCTCGCCACGGGCATGAACTGGCTCGCGTTCATCGTGAATCTGGGCGCGCTCATCGGCATGACCACGGTGATGCTCGTGCAGCTGTACGGCCAGTCCCGCATCTGCTACGCCATGAGCCGCGACGGCCTGTTCCCGAAGTTCTTCGGCGAGGTGCACTCCAAGTACCGCACGCCGTTCAAGGGCACGTGGTTCTTCGGTCTGCTCACCGCGGTCGCCGGCGGCTTCATCAACATCAACATCCTGTTCGAGCTGGTGAACATCGGCACCCTGTCCGCGTTCATCATCGTCTCGGCCGGCATCCTGTGGATGCGCCACACCCAGCCGGACGCGCACCGCGGCTTCAGGGCCCCGCTCGTGCCGTTCACGCCGATCTGCGCGATCGTGTTCTGCCTCGTGCTCATCGCCGGCCTCAACTGGGAGACGTGGGTGCGGTTCGCCATCTGGTTCGGCATCGGACTGGTGGTGTACTTCGCCTACAGCCGCAAGCGCTCCAAGCTCAACGGCGGCGAAGCTGCGGCGGAGACCGCCGCCCAGACGGCCACGGTCTGATCAGTCCTCCCGTTTCCATGATTCATCCAAGCCCCTCGGCCGATCCGGGCCGCAGGGGCTTTCGCATGCCCGCGGGCGCATTCCGCGCACGGGTGCGGTTCTCTCCCGATACGAAAACGTACTCGGGCGGGCCTCAGACGTCCGAAATAATACATGCGGATACGGAACCGTACACGAGGGGCACGCAAATGGCAGGTTTCGTATCGCGTGAATATGGAACCGTGCACGAGGGACACGCAAATGGCCGGTTTCATATCGTGTAGATACGGAATCGTACACGGGGAACTCACAGATGGACGTTTCCGTATCAGCCGATACGAAAACGGATGCGAGCCAGCCACCGCAGGAGGACCGTCGCCGCTTGCCAGGCACGGGCCCGCACACGCATGCATGGTCGCACACACATGCACGGGCACGTAGCCCTCTCCCGGTGACTCCGCCTACGCGGCCCTGCGGTCGTGTCGCTGGAAGGCGATGCGCAGGGTGTCGGTCGGACGGTCGATGAGCTGGATGGTGCCGCAGCGGGTGAACCCGTTGACGGCGAGCACGTGCTGCATGGCCTTGTTGTTGGGATGGGTGTCCACGCGCACGTTGGAGTAGCGCGAGAGCACCCAGCGGAAGATGATGTGCGCGGCGCCCTTGACGAGCCCGGCGGAGGCGACGCGGTGGAGCGTCACGTACTGGTCGTCGTCCAGCCACGCACCGTCGATGGTCTTGTAGGTGGGGTCCTCCCCCGGGCACAGCGCGAACACCGCGAGGATGCGCTCGGAGCCGGAAGCGGAATCGGCAGCCGCGGCGCCGGACCCGCCGCCATCGCCCGCGCCGGCGGCGACACCCGCGTTGACTGCATTGCGGTAGCCGTTCGGGTCCTTCGGCGTGGACACCTTGAGCGGTCGCCTGCCCGGCTCGGTCGCCACGTCCGCGCCGGTGCCGCCCAGATGGTCGACGAGCAGCGTGCAGCGTCCGCATTTGATGTCGTCGCGGATCACGGACTCGCGCGGGAACGTCTTGCCCCACTGCGTCGGGTTGCCGTTGGCGGCCATGAGCCGGCGGGCGCGCGCGTAGATCGCCAGAATCGCCGGAAGATCGGCCTTGGTGGCCTTGCGGAACTCGCGTGCGGACGCGCTGGACTTGGACTGCATGCCGAAACCCTCCGACGACGGAACTTCACGTAAATCGACTCACGTCAACCTATCACATGACCCGCCGAGCCGCGCCGTGGCGTTCTGAGTCCCGAAACGCCGCCCGTTTCCGTTTGGGATGCGATGCGAGACGCAATCGCCCGCTCCCGTGTCTCGGACCGCATCCGAATTTCGAATTGGATGCGAAACAAGACACAGGAGAGACCACGATCGCGCGTGAACACCGCGCATGAAAAACCGCCCGCGCCGGAAAGGGAAGAAAACCGGCGCGGGCGGAGGGGGGGGAAAAAGAAAAGGGAAAGGCAACGCAGAAAGGAGCGGCTGTGGCCCGGACCGGCTCGGGGAAATCTCAGACCGGGTCGGGGAACCTCGAGCCGGCTCATGGAGACCCGGACCGGCTCGGGGAAATCCGCGCCGGATCAAGGAACCTCGATCCAAGTCAAGGAACCTCGATCCGGGTCAAGGAAATCTGGACCAGATCAAGGAAACCCGGGCCAGATCAAGGAAACCCGGGCCGCGCGATTGCCCGTACGGGCGGCGGATCACCAGGTGGCGATCTCGTCCACCTTGGTCACGTGCCCGCCGAACTGGGCCCTGAGCGCGGTCACCACGCGCAGGATGTCGTCGGCGCCGCCGCGCGAGGTCTGGCGCTGCCACAGGGCCGCGGCGGTGGCCGGGGTGGGCACGCCGAGCTCCATCGCGGCCTCGACCATCCAGCGGGCCTCGCCGGACTCGTTGGCCACGGCCGGCACGCCCTGCAGCTCGGGGTCGTCCTTGGTGGCGTTCTCGAACAGGTCGAGCAGCCAGCTGACCACCACGGAGCCGGAGCGCCAGGAGTCCATGGTCCTGGCGGGGTCGGTGATGTACTCGCTGCGCATCATGGTGGCGAAGCCCTCGCCGAACGCCTGCATCATGCCGTATTCGATGCCGTTGTGCACCATCTTGGCGAAGTGGCCGCCGCCGACCGGGCCGGCGTGCACCAGACCGTACTCGCCTTCGGGCTTCAGGGTTTCGAAGATCGGCAGCACCCGGGCGTAGGTGGCGTCCTCGCCGCCGACCATGAGGGCGTAGCCGCGTTCGGCGCCCCACACGCCTCCGGAGACGCCGCAGTCGAGGAAGCCGATGCCGTGCCGGGCGAGCGCGGCGGCGTGCTCGCGGTCCTCGGTGTACTTGGAGTTGCCGCCGTCGATCACCACGTCGCCGGGTTCGAGCAGCTCGCCGAGACGCTCGACGGTGGAGTCGGTCGGCGCGCCGGAGGGCACCATGACCCACACCACGCGCGGCGCGGGCAGGGCGGACACCAGCGCCTCGAGGGAGTCGACGTCGCGGCCGGAGTCCGGGTTCATGTCGAAGCCGACGACGGTGTGGCCGCCGGCGCGCAGCCTGCGCACCATGTTGCCGCCCATGCGCCCGAGGCCGATCATGCCGATCGTCATGCGGCGGGTGGCCGAGACCAGCCCCAGCGCGCCGATCACCGCATCGGACTCCTGGTCGGGCGTGGTGCCGTGGCCGATCTCCACGTCCACGTGCATCTCGTCCGCGCCCGGCTCCTCGAGGATGTCGAACTGCGACTGGAGCATGTTCGGCTTCATGAAGTGGCCCTTGCGGTGGGACAGGCGCTCCATCACCTCGTCGAACGAGCCCTTCATGTACACGAACACCACGCCGTCGCGGCGCAGGCGGTCGCGGTAGGCCTTCTTCAGGGCCGAGCAGGTGATCACGGCGGGTTCGCCGGCGGCGATGCGCTCGTCGATCCACGCGGCGAGGGTGTCCAGCCACGGCCAGCGGTCCTCGTCCGTCAGGGGGACGCCGGCGGCCATCTTGTCGATGTTGGCCTTCGGGTGGAAGTCGTCGGCCTCGGCGGACTTGAGGCCGAGCCTGGCGGCGAGGTGCTCGGCGACGGTGGTCTTGCCGCAGCCGCACACGCCCATCATCACGATGACGGGGGTTTTGCCGGCGAAGTAGTCGGCGGGGACGGTGTTGGCGGCGATGATGGCGGATTCGGTGGTCATGGTTTCCTTCTTTCGGTTGAGAATGGTACGGGCGGGGTTTGGACGGATCGGACGGATCGGAAATGGACGCGGAGGAGAAACGACGGGCTCAGACGAGCGGCACGAAGACGCTGAAGGCCATGACGAGTGCGAGCACCACCACGGACAGCAGGCATTCGAGCACGGACCAGGTCTTGAAGGTCTGCCCCACGTCGAGGCCGAAGTACTCCTTGATGAGCCAGAAGCCGGCGTCGTTGACGTGGGAGAGGAACACCGAGCCGGCGCCGATGGCGATGACGAGCAGCGCGATGGACGGGGTGGTCACGCCCATCTGCTCAACGACGGGGCCGAGGATGCCGGCCGTGGTGATGATCGCCACGGTGGCGGAGCCGGTGGCCACGCGCACGAACGCGGCGATGAGCCAGGCGAGCAGGAAGATGGAGACGGAGGAGCTTTCCACGAAGCGGCCGATGACGTCGCCGATGCCGGTGTCCACGAGCACGCCCTTGTAGCCGCCGCCCGCGCCGACGATGAGCAGGATGCCGGCGATCGGCGGCAGGGCGGCCTTGAGGGAGTCGTTGACGTCCTTCCACGCCATGCGGGTGACCCTGCCGAGCGAGACCATGGAGAACAGCACGGCGGCGACGAGCGCGATGGCGGGCTTGCCGAGGAAGGCGAGCGTCTGCGCGTACAGGGCGGAGGAGCCGGCCTGGTCGGGGGCGACGATTTCGAAGATCGCGTTGCCGAGCATGAGGATGGCGGGCACGAGGATGCACAGGACGGACAGCCAGAAGGGCGGCAGCGTGCGGTCCGCGGGCTTGGCGGCGGTTGCGGCGACCGCGGCGGCGGATTCGTCGCCGATGGACGCGGGCGCGGGCACCGGCACCCACTTGGAGGCGATGCGCGAGAACAGCGGGCCCACGAGGGCGGCGGTGATCACGGCGATCGGCAGGCCGAACATCATGGTCACGCCCACGGAGCCGTTGGGGAAGTTGCTCAGCGCGGCGAGCGGGCCGGGCTGTGGCGGCATGCAGGCGTGCATGACCGAAAGGCCGGCGAGTGTGGGGATGGCGACGCGCATGAGCGGCAGGTTGGAACGGCGGGCGATGAGGATGATGACCGGCACGAGCACCACGAGGCCCACCTCGAAGAACATGGGCAGGCCGATCAGGGCGCCGATGAGGGCCATGGTCCACGGAATCATCCTGGTCGAGGTCCTGGCCAGCAGCGTGCCGACGATGCTGTCGGCGGCGCCGGTGTCCATGAGCACGCGGCCGAGCATGGCGCCGAGGCCCACGAGGATGCCGACCGAGGCCATGGTGGAGCCGAACGAGGCGGAGAAGCTCTCCACGGTGGCGACCGGGCCGTAGCCGGAGCCGACGCCGACGACGAGCGCGGAGATGAGCAGGGAGACGAACGGGTGCAGCTTGGCGACGGTGACCAGCAGGATCAGCACGACGATGCTGGCCACGACGCTGATGCCCAGCTGCGTGCCGTTGAGTTGGACGGCGGCGTCGGTCGCCGCGAGAATCACATCATTCATAATCCATCTCTTCGTTGAGTCGTTTGTTATGCATGCCGTTACTGCTTTGTGGCCTGCAATTTGTATGACGTAATAGAATATACGACCAGATTACGGATTACGCAATATGAATGATGCTCGGCGTGTCGAATATGTATGCCATATCGACCAACATCCGTGCGATAATCAAGCCATGACTTCCAACGCCACTTCCGCGGCCAGCGACGACCTGCCGCTGCACGACCGTC
>NZ_WBSN01000029.1 GCF_009299475.1 Bifidobacterium avesanii
ATGATCTCGGGCGCGTTGATGCGGTCGTCGTAGAACAGGCCGACGACCATGCGCTTGACGTCCTTGCGGTACATTGCGGACTCCAATCCGGACGCCAAAGCGTCCAACTTTTCGTCCGCACCCCCAATCGTCCCGCACCCCACTGAATTCGCTCAATCCATGCGCATCCATCCGCAAATTGAGCAGATCCAATGCCGTGCGCCGTCCAATCGTCCCGCACCCCACTGAATTCGCTCAATCCATGCGCATTCATCCGTAAATTGAGCGCAAGCAGTGCATTACAACGATGTAAAGAGCCGCGCCGCATCGAATTCGCTCAATCCGCGGCCAATACCCCCGCATGCATCGTCGCCGCTCGTCCGCCCGCCGCCCAACATGAACGCCGGGCGAACCGGAATTGACGCGATCCGGAACGCCAACCAAACGTTGTGCGGATTCGAATCGAATCAATAGGGGGAAAACGCCCGAAGATACAAACTCGACATCTCAAAACGATTGACATGCCCTACGATGGGCCTTATGGCTACACAACATCGCGCCAATAAGCGCACTGAAGAATCACACTCCACCGCCATCGCCCCCGGGACGTCGAAAGCCGCCGAGTCAACGAAGACCGTGACGTCGACGACCGCCGTCAAGACGACCCACGCCGCGACGGCAGCCACGGCGACCGCAACCGCAACCGCCAAGGCCGACAAGGCGGACAAGCCCGCCGCGGCGACCAAGCGCGCCACGCGCAGGACGTCGGCCGCCTCCAAGACCGCCGCCAAGACCGCGGGCACCGCAACCAAGACGGCCCGCACGCGCAGGACGACCGCCAAGACCACCGCCTCCAAGACGGCGGCTGCTAAGACCGCGTCCACCGTCCCCGTGCCGGTGTTCGACGCCAACGGCGAGGCCGCGGCGCCCACCATCCCGGCGCTCGAGCCGCAGCAGTTCGGCCGCGTCGTCGTGCTGGACGTCACGCCCGGCGAGGAGGCCAACCGCTTCCCGGCGCGCGTGGAGATCGGCGAGGCGTTCCACGTGACCGCCGAGGTGTTCATCGAGGGACGCACCAAGGCCGGCGCCACCGCCGTGCTGCGCAACCCGCGCGGCCGCGAGATGATGCGCCGCCAGATGGTCTGCGTCAACCCCGGTCTGGACCGCTGGGCCACCGACCTCAAGGCCGGCGAGCGCTCCGACCTGAAGCCGTGGGACAAGGACTACGCGCAGGTCAAGCGCCAGCTCGGCGACTGGACCCTGACCGTGGAGGGCTGGGAGGACACCTACCGCTCCTGGCTGCACGACGCGCGTATCAAGGTGCAGGTGAACGACGACGTGGAGAATGCCCTCAAGGAGGGCTCCGCGCTGCTGCGCCGGTGGGCCGAGACCGAGGACGCGCACCTCAAGGCCGCCCAGCGCGGTCTGCTGCAGGACGCCGCCGACGAGATGGACGACCAGTCCTTCTCCCCCGCCGAGCGTCTGGCCGCGGCCGACAACGCCGAGATCGAAGCCCTGCACGACACCAACCCGCTGCGCGACGCCCTGTCCGAGGGCACCCCGCGCACGATCCGCGTGCAGCGCCCGAAGTCCAGCTTCGCCGCCTGGTACCAGTTCTTCCCGCGCTCCGAGGGCGCCTACGTGGACAAGGCGACCGGCAAGATCGTGCAGGGCACGCTGAAGACCTCGGTGATCGGCCTGGAGCGCGCCAAGCGCGAGGGCTTCGACATCGTCTACCTGCCCCCGATCTTCCCGATCGGCGTGACCAACCGCAAGGGCAAGAACAACGCGCTCGTCGCCGGCCCGGACGACCCGGGCTCGGTGTTCGGCATCGGCTCGGCCGAGGGCGGCCACGACACGGTCGACCCGAAGCTCGGCACGATGGAGGACTTCGAGGCGCTCGTCGCCAAGGCCCACGAGATGGGGCTGGAGATCGCGCTCGACTTCGCCCTGCAGTGCTCGCCCGACCACCCGTGGGTCAAGGCGCACCCGAACTGGTTCCGCCACAAGCCGGACGGCACGATCGCCTTCGCCGAGAACCCGCCGAAGAAGTATCAGGACATCTACCCGATCGACTTCAACGCGGACCTGCCCGGCATCGAGAAGGAGGTCGAGCGCATCCTCGAGCTGTGGATCAAGGCCGGCGTGACGATCTTCCGCATCGACAACCCGCACACCAAGCCGGTGCGCTTCTGGCAGGACGTGATCGCCGCGGTGACCAAGCGCCACCCGGAGATCCTGTTCCTCGCCGAGGCGTTCACCCGCCCGGGCATGATGCGCGCGCTGAGCTACGCGGGCTTCACGCAGTCGCACTGCTACTTCCCGTGGCGCAACACCAAGGAGGAGCTGGAGGAGTACCTCGCCGAGACGAACGGCGACGACGGCTACTACCAGCACAACACCTTCTGGCCGTCCACCCCGGACATCCTCACCGCCTACCTGCGCGACAACGGCATCGCCGGCCACGCGGTGCGCGCGGTGCTCGCGTCCATGGGCTCGCCGAGCTGGGGCATGTACTCCGGCTACGAGCTCATCGAGAACGTGCAGCGCCCGGGCTTCGAGGAGGCCATCGACAACGAGAAGTACGAGATCAAGGTGCGCGACTGGGCCAACGCCGAGAAGTACGGCATCGCCGGCCTGCTCGCCTCCCTGAACCGCGTGCGCCGCGAGCACGCCGACCTGTTCGGCTACCACAACCTCACCGTGCTGGACAGCAAGGATCCGAGCATCCTCGCGTTCGCCCGCCACACCCCGGCGGAGCTCACCGAGTCGGGCAAGCCGGAGACGCTGATCGTGGTGGTGAACCTCGACGGCCACAACGCGCACCAGTCGCTCGTGCACCTCGAGCTGCCGGACTTCGGCATCGACCCGGCCAAGGGCGCGCACCTGCGCGACGAGCTGACCGGCCGCGAGTTCGACTGGGGCTGGGACAACTTCGTCTCGCTGGCCCCGTGGGCGGACGTGGCCCACGTGCTGACCGTCGAGTACTGATATAACTAGATATTGCATTTGCCAACGTTCATCAAGGAGACTGAAATGGCAGAAACCTTCAACGTCGTGGTGGAGATCCCCCGCGGCTCCAAGAACAAGTACGAAGTGGACCAGGAGACCGGCCGCGTGTTCCTGGACCGCGAGCTGTTCACCGCCATGGGCTACCCGGACGACTACGGCTACATCGAGGGCACCCTCGGCGAGGACGGCGATCCGCTGGACGCCCTCGTGATGGTCAACAACTCCGTGTTCCCGGGCTGCGTCATCGAGTGCCGCGCCGTGGGCCTGTACCACATGGAGGACGAAGAGGGCGGCGACGACAAGGTGCTGTGCGTGCCGGCCGACGTGCGCTACGACGGCATCCAGGACGTCAAGGACGTCAACGAGTACCACCTCAAGGAGATCAAGCACTTCTTCGAGCAGTACAAGGCCCTCGAGCCCAACAAGGAGGTCCTGCCGGGCGACTACTGGACCGGCGCCGAGCAGGCCGAGAAGGAGATCGTCGAGGCCCGCAAGCGCCTTGCCGATTCCCAGGCCAAGTGATCACCCGGTGATCCACGGTCGGCCGGCATGCCGATTGGCCGGCCGGCTGACTGATCGGGTTGACTGATCGGTTTGACTGATCGAACGAGGGGCCGCCTTTCCGCCATCGCGACGGAGGGGCGGCCCTTCGCGTTGCCGCCGCGTCAGCCACGCCGGCGGCGCATCCGTGCTACAATCGTGCCCCGTAATTGCGTACGACTGGCGAACAGCATTCGTATGGGGATTCAAAGCCGGCTTGAGACCGGCAGTTTGAATGTCGGCGCCCGACTAGGCGTAGGCGGTCGAAGAGACTGGTCGAGGCCCATCCGTCGGTCTCTATGGGCCCGGCGAGATGAACCATTTGCACATACATGATCGTTGAAATTCTGCTCATCGCACTGTCCGTTTCCATGGATGCCTTCGCCGTCGCCATCGGCAAGGGCCTGACCGTCTCCCACAAGGTCCGCTGGCAGGACGCCGCCAAGGTGGGCCTGTGGTTCGGCGGATTCCAGGCGCTCTTCCCGATCCTCGGCTATCTGGCCGCCTCCACGTTCAGCCAGTACGTGACGGCCGTGGACCACTGGATCATCTTCGGCCTGCTGCTGTTCATCGGCGGCAACATGATCTACGAGGCCATCTTCAAGGACGACGAGGAGGACGCCGAGGCCACCCCGGACTTCGACTGGAAGCACATGCTCCCGCTGGCCATCGCCACCAGCATCGACGCCTTCGCGGTGGGCGTGAGCTTCGCGTTCATGCCGATCAACATCACGCTCGCCGTGGTGCTCATCGGCGTCACGACCGGCCTGTTCTCGCTCGCCGGCGTGTACATCGGCCACTTCTTCGGCGCGCGCTGGCAAAAGCCCGCGCAGATCGCCGGCGGCACGGTGCTCGTGCTCATCGGCCTGCGCGTGCTGCTCGAGCATCTGGGCCTCATCGCGTTCTGAGCGTTCCTCCCCGTCTCGGCCCTCCGTTTCTGCCTAATCTGCGCCAGCACATTGCCAGATTGGGCAGATTCGCCATCTGAGAGGGCGATCGGGGCGCCTCATCCTGCGTTCCTGCCCAATCCTGCATTCTGCGCGCGCAAATTGGGCAGGAACGGGACGGACGGCTCCGGCTGCTCACCAGTTGAGCGGGAACATCATCGCGAGCGTGCCCAGAAAGACCGGCATGCCGGCGACCATGACGGGCATGAGCCCCAACCCGATCCAGCGGCGGGGCGCCACCAGATCGTCGTCGCCGCGCCACAGCACGCCGATGCCGCCGACGGCCAGCACCAGCACGAGCACGACGGCGCACGCGAATCCGTATTCCCACGCCAATCCGTGGCGCACGGCCTCGCCTTCGAGGAACAGCACGGGCAGGAAGCACCAGCCGCCCGCCGCCGCCGAGCACACGCCGCTGACGATGCAGCGCGAGAGCGTGACGATGAGGTGCGAGCGGTCGCGGCGCAGCATCTGCCGGCCGAATCCGACGATCACCAGCACGGTCATGAGGATGCCGAACAGGCAGGCCCAGCGCACGGACGCGCTGCGGTAGGTCACGTAGCGGTCGGCCACGGTGAGCACGCGCCAGCCGAAGCCCACGGAGCACAGGCCCAGGGCCAGCGAGAACAGGCGGCTGAACCATCCCAGTCCGGGCATTCCCTCGAACGGCCAATACCAATGGAACACGACCACGAGCAGCGCGGCGCCGATCACCGGGCTCAGCGTGCCCGGATCGAACGCGTACTGGAGCGGCAGACCCGCCACCACGGGCAGCAGCGACAGCGCCGCGAGCGCCAGATAGGCGACGGCCTGCACGGCCACGATCCGCCCGGCCGACGGTCTGTCGGACGGCCTGTCCGCGGGCTTGCCCTGCGACGGCTTCAGATTGTTTGCGCTAGTGTGGTCCACAGTTCCCATACTGTATCCGCAAGTGTCCACAATCGCCGTGCACGCGCATCATATGCCGACGGCGACGCTATGATGATCGTTAACACACACGAAGAATCGACAAAAGGGGAGCATCGTGACGGACTTGACACTGATGACGGCTGCGAGCGACCCCGCGTCCGTGCTCCCCTCGCTCGCACTGCTGTCGCATCGCGTCCGCGTGCTGCCGCTGGACGCCGCCTCGCTGGTGAAAATGCCGGAGAGCACCATTCTGTTCCTCGACGCCCGCGACGATCTGGCGTCCGCCAAGACGCTGTGCCGCCTGATCCACGCCTCCGGCCTGTCCACGCCGATCGTGCTGGTGCTCACCGAGGGCGGGTTCACCGTGGTCAACGCCGAGTGGGGCGTGGCGGACGTAATCGTGTCCACCGCCTCCCCCGCCGAGGTCGAGGCCCGTCTGCGGCTCGTCTCCGAGCGCGGCGGCGCGTACGCGAGCGCGTTCGGCGGCTCGTCCCCGTCCGGCTCGGACGGCTCGGCGGTCTCCACGGAGGACGGGCAGATCCGCTCCGGCGACCTCGTGGTGGACACCAACGGCTACACGGCCTCCCTGCACGGCCATCCGATCGATCTGGCGTACAAGGAGTTCGAGCTGCTCAAGTACCTCATCCAACACCCCGGCCGCGTGTTCACGCGCGCCCAGCTGCTGCAGGAGGTGTGGGGCTACGACTACTACGGCGGCACCCGCACGGTGGACGTGCACATCCGTCGTCTGCGCGCCAAGCTGGGCGGCGAATACGAGCATCTCATCGGCACCGTGCGCAACGTGGGCTACCGCTTCGACCCGCCGGAGGACGAGCAGCACGCCGACGACGCCCGCGCGCAGGCCGCCAAGTCCAAGGCGCGCGCCAAGGCCGCCGAGGACGACGCGGATGCGGACGGCGACGCGGACGCCGATTCCGAAGCGGCCTGACCGCAATGCCCCGCGAATCCAAGGCGGCGCGCGTCAAGCGCATGCACGCCGAATACGCGCTGCTCACCGAGGAAATCCCCGCCCCCAAATGCGCGCTCAGCTTCTCCACGCCGCTGCAGCTGCTCATCGCCACGGTGCTGAGCGCCCAGACGACCGACAAGCGCGTGAACACCGTCACCCCGGAGCTGTTCGCCACGTATCCCACGGCCGCCGCGCTGGCCGCCGCGAACCCTGCGGACGTGGAGGCGATCATCCACCCGCTGGGCTTCTACCGCTCCAAGACCAAGAACCTGCTGGGGCTCGCCGCCGCGCTTGAGGAGCGCTTCGGAGGCGAGGTGCCGCGGGCCATGGAGCAGCTCACCACGCTGCCCGGCGTGGGGCGCAAGACCGCGAACGTGGTGCTGGGCAACGCGTTCGGCGTCCCCGGGTTTCCGGTGGACACGCATGTGATCCGCGTCACCGGGCGGCTGCGGTGGCGCGCCGACTGGAACGCCGCGCACCCCGACCCGGTGAAGATCGAGCGCGAGATCTGCGCGTGCTTCCCGCCCGAGGAGTGGACGGACCTGTCGCACCGGCTGATTCTGCACGGACGTGCCGTGTGCCACGCGCGCAAGCCGGACTGCGCCGCCTGCCCGCTCGCCGGCACGTGCCCGTCGGCGCCCATACTGGGCTGACGGCCCCGGCGATGTCCCCGGCCGCCCGTTTCCCGGCCGCTCGTCCCCCGCGCCGGTAGACTGGCGGGTATGCAGAGGCATTCCCGTACCGCGCTGCGCCTGCCGAACGGCGGCGTGCAGTCGGCCATCGTATTCATCGTGATGCTGGCGATCCTGTCGGCCCTGGTGTGGGGCGGCTACACCGTCATGCGCCGAGGGGGGATCGGCGGCATCACGGCCGCCATCGAGGAGGCGGAGCAGGGCGCGGACTCCGGCCCGAGCGTGACGGTGGGGGTCACGACCGGCTCGCCGCAGTCGCTCGACATCCGCACCGACGTCTCCGACGCGGTGGAGCAGGCACTGCTCGGCAACGTGTACGAGACGCTCGTGGGCCGCGACGAGAACAACCAGGTCCAGCCGGGCCTCGCCTCGAGCTGGGACGTCTCCGCCGACGCCCTGACCTACACGTTCCACCTCAACGCCGGCATGAAGTTCTCCAACGGGCACACGCTGGACGCGCAGGACGTGGCGTGGTCGCTGCAGCAGACCGTGCAGAACAAGTACGTTGAGGCCGCCAAGCTCACCAACCTCGCCGGCGTGAGCAATCCGGACGCCTCCACGGTGACGGTCACGCTGAGCGCGCCGAACCCGAACCTGCTGTGGCTGCTCTCCGGGCGCGACGGCATCGTGTACGACTCAGAGGCCAACGTCGACTACGCCTCGCAGGCGGTGGGCTCCGGCCCGTTCACCGTGGCCGACTTCGCCAAGGACGACCATCTCACCCTGAAGCGCAACCTGAAGTATTGGAAGGCGGACGGCAAGGCGAAGAGCGCCACCGTGACGCTCAGATACTTCTCCGACGGGGCCGCCGCGGCGGACGCGGTGGTCAGGGGCGAGGCGGACGCGCTGGTGGACGCCCCGGTCTCCACGCTCGAGACCCTGCGCGCGCAGGGCGACGCGGTCACGCTCACGCAGGGCGAAAGCACGCGCAAGGTGCTGCTCGGCTACAACGGCAAGGCCGATTCGATCTTCTCCGAGGTGCATCTGCGCCAAGGCCTGCGCTACGTGATCGACAAGCAGCGGATCATCGATGCGAACGGCGCCGCGGAGGCGATCGGCGGCCCGATCCCCCGCCTCGACCCGGGCTACGAGGACCTGACCGGCCTGTACCCACACGACGCCGCCAAGGCCCACTCGGTGCTCAACTACTTCGGCTTCCGCTACCGCCTGCGGCTCGTCTATCCCGAACGGTACGGCCAGCAGATCGGCGACATGATCGTCGACTCCCTCAAGTCGTTCGGCTACTCCAACGTGACCGCGCAGATGGTGGACGACGCCGCATGGCAGACGCAGGTGGTGCAGAACCGCGACTTCGACATGACGATCTTCGACATGGACGACAGCCACGACGTGCTGGACCTCGCCGACCCGAGCCTGTTCCTCGGCTACACGGACGCGCAGGCCGAGCAGCTGGCCGCGCAGGCCAAGGCCGCCACGAACGACCAGGACTACGCGGACCGGCTCAAGGCGCTCGGACGGCGGCTTTCGGAGAACGCCATCGCGGACTTCCTGTACGTGGAGCGCCCGTGGCTCGCGCAGCGCCAAGGCGTGAGCGGGCTGCCGACCAACCGCACCGACGTGTTCCTGCCGCTCGCCGGGCTCGCCAAGGCGTGAGACGGACGGCGCGGACAGCGCAGGACGGGCGGAAAATGCCGTCAGGCCTTGTCAGCGAGCCTATCTAAACTGACGGCTATGACCGATCAGCAAGAAGAAGGCATCATCAAGGCCGACCTCACCCCGCTTCCGGACAAGGTGGGCGTCGAGGGCCTCGAAGACAAATGGCGTGAAACCTGGGACGAATCCGGCGTCTACAAGTTCGGCGGCACCCGCGACCGCAAGGCCGTCTACTCCATCGATACCCCGCCGCCCACCGTCTCCGGGCACCTGCACGTGGGCCACGTGTTCAGCTACACCCACACGGACGTGATCGCCCGCTACAAGCGCATGCGCGGCTACGACGTGTTCTACCCGATGGGCTGGGACGACAACGGCCTGCCCACCGAGCGCCGCGTGCAGAACTACTACGGCGTGCGCGTGGACGTGTCGCTGCCGTACGATCCGGACTTCAAGCCCCCGTTCGAGGGCACCGACGGCAAGAAGATCGACGCCAAGGACCAGGTGCCGGTCAGCCGCAAGAACTTCATCGAGCTGTGCGAGAAGCTCACCGCGCAGGACGAGAAGCAGTTCGAGGCGCTGTGGCGCTCCCTCGGCCTGTCCATCGACTGGTCGCAGACCTACCACACCATCGGCGAGCACCCGCAGCGCGTGGCCCAGAAGGCGTTCCTGAGGAACCTGGCCCGCGGCGAGGCCTACCAGCAGGACGCCCCCGGCCTGTGGGACGTGACGTTCCAGACCGCCGTGGCGCAGGCCGAGCTCGAGTCCCGCGAGTACCCGGGCTTCTACCACAAGGTGGCGTTCCGCTTCGAGGACGGCACCCCGATCTACATCGAGACGACCCGCCCCGAGCTGCTCGCGGCCTGCACGTCCCTGATCGCGAACCCGGACGACGACCGCTACAAGAAGTACTTCGGCCAGTACGTCTACTCCCCGCTGTTCAAGGTCAAGGTGCCGATCCTCGCGCACCCGGCCGCGGAGATGGACAAGGGCGCCGGCATCGCCATGTGCTGCACCTTCGGCGACGTGACCGACGTGCAGTGGTGGCGCGACCTCAAGCTGCCCACCCGCCCGATCATCCAGCGCAACGGCCGCATCATCATGAGCGTGCCGGACTGGATCACCGACGAGGGAGGCAAGGCGATCTTCGAGGAGACCGAGGGCAAGACCACGTTCTCCGCACGCAAGATCATCGTCGACCACCTGCGCGAATCCGGCGATCTGGACGGCGAACCCACGCCGACCAAGCGTATGACGAACTTCTACGAGAAGGGCGACAAGCCGCTCGAGATCGTTACCTCCCGCCAGTGGTACCTCAAGAACGGCGGCACCGACGCCAAGCTCAACGCCGAACTCATCGAGCGCGGCAAGGAGCTCAACTTCCACCCCGACTTCATGCGCGTGCGCTACGAGAACTGGGTCCACGGCCTCAATGGCGACTGGCTCATCTCCCGCCAGCGCTTCTTCGGCGTCCCGTTCCCGCTGTGGTACCCGGTGCTCGAGGACGGCACGACCGACTACGACTACCCGATCACGCCGAGCGAGGACGTGCTGCCCATCGACCCGACCATCGACGTGCCGGCCGGCTACACCGCCGAACAGCGCGACGTGCCCGGCGGCTTCACGGCCGAGAAGGACATCATGGACACGTGGGCGACCTCCTCGCTCACCCCGCAGATCGTGACCCACTGGGAGGAGCCGGACGAGGCGTCCAAGGCGCTGTTCAAGGCCACGTTCCCCATGGATCTGCGCCCGCAGGGCCAGGACATCATCCGCACCTGGCTGTTCAGCACCATGGACCGCGCGCACCTCGAGAACCACTGCCTGCCGTGGAGCAACACCACGCTGTCCGGCTGGATCCTCGACCCCGACCACAAGAAGATGTCCAAGTCCAAGGGCAACGTCGTGGTCCCGAACAAGCCGATCAACCAGTTCGGCGCGGACGCCGTGCGCTACTGGGCCGCCTCCGCGCGCCTGGGCCTCGACGCCACGTACGACGAGGGCCAGATGAAGATCGGCCGCCGCCTCGCCATCAAGCTGCTCAACGCCACCAAGTTCGCGCTGGCGATCGGCCGCGAGGACGAGAACCACCACGTGGGCTCCGCGGCGACCGCCGTGTGGAACCCGGCCGACGTGACCGAACCGCTGGACCGCGCCGCCATGGCCAAGATGGCGCTCGTGATCCGCCAGGCCACCGACGCGATGGAGGCCTACGAGCACTCCAAGGCGCTGGAGGTCATCGAAAGCTACTTCTGGCAGTTCTGCGACGACTACATCGAGCTGGTCAAGAACCGCGCCTACGGCACCCCGGACGAGCACGGCAAGACCCCGAGCGAGAAGGCCGTGAAGTCGGCCCGCACCACGCTGGGTCTGGGCCTCGACGCCTTCGCGCGCCTGCTGGCCCCGTACCTGCCGTTCGCCACCGAGGAGGTCTGGAGCTGGATGCACGCCGGCGCCGGTTCGGTGCACAAGGCCGCATGGCCCACCCCGGAGCCCTACGTGGCCGCCGCGTCCGGCGTCTCCCCCGAGACGCTCGCGTGGGCCGGCAAGGCCGTGGAGCAGCTGCGCAAGATCAAGTCCGAGGCGAAGGTCTCCATGAAGACGCCGATCCTCTCGGTGGCGCTGTCCGCCGTGCACGAGGGCGCCGAGGCCATCCGCTCCGCGATCGACGACATCGCGCAGGCCGGACGCGTGGTCGGCAAGTTCGACCTTGTGGAGAAGCACGCCGAGGAGGCCGCCGCATCCGACGAGGAAGGCGCCGACGAGACCGTGATCATCGCCGCCAGCGAACTCGGCGAGCCGCCGGCCAAGAAGCCCAAGGCCTGAGCCGACGGCATAGGTCCGTTTTGAGGGCGGGCGGGTGTCCGTACACTGCATGGTCAATGCACGGACACCCGCCCGCCTTTTTCTTTTTCCGTCCTTTGGCCCTTGGGATTCTTTCTTCTTGTCTCTTCCCTTGTCTGGGCTTTGTGCGGAGCGAACCCTAGACGAACCCCGGATGCCCCAGACGCGAACCCTATTGCCGTTTTGCCGAGGTGGTGACATCGTGGGCACAATGGGCCCACGCTGTGCCCACAATGTCACCAGCGCCCGTGAACATCAATGGCATTCCCCGCCCGGAACGCCCTAGAACAAGCCCGAGCCATAAGGACGAGCCGCCGCTACCCCGCTACCCCATGAATTTGTTGACGATGGCGCCGAGGCCGGGATGGAGGAGATGACGGCGCCGCTAGGCGAACATGAGCCGTTTGTTTTCGCGTGCGCACTGCACCAGATACAGGTTGATGAGGTTCTGGTACGGTATGCCGGTCTCCGCGGCCAGATTCTTGAAATAGTCGATGGCCGTTGCGTCAAGGTTCATGGTCACGGCCTTGCGTTCCCGCTTCACATACGGGTTGGGTCGGGAATCGCTGAAATCATAGTTATCGAGCATCGTAGAACCTCCCATACTGCTTCGACTCGTATTTGTTGGCTTTTCTGGCCGAGATGATGCGAATGGCGCCGTGTCGTTCCCGCTGGCAATGCACCACGATCAGCAGGCGCGCCTTGGCGCTGATGCCCATCAGGATAAGGTGTTCCTCCTGCAAATCTGAATGTTCGGGATCGTCGATCACCCGAGCAAATGGGTCCTCGAAGGCGGTTGCGGCCTCCGTAAATGTGACGCCGTGCTTGCGTTCGTTGATCGCGGCCTTGGTCTCGTCCCATTCGAAATGCAACTCGTCCATATGTCCTATGGTATGGCCGCCATACATATGAGGTCAATATCAACCCATGAAATCAACCCATGAATTTGTTGACGATGGCGCCGAGGCCGGGGATGGAGGAGGTGACGGCGGTGTCGTCGCCCGAACCGGATGCGGCGAGGGAGTCGGCGTCGCCCACGGCGGGCAGGACCAGCAGGAATGACGCGGAGGAGGTGTGCGCGTTCGCGGCGGAGACCACATCGCCGCCGGAGGTGCCGGAACCGACCGTCACGCCGGATGCGGGCTCGGAAGCCGATGCCGAGCCGGAAACCGAATCATCCGCGGGCAATGCGGCGAGCGCGGCGGTGAGGTCCTGCGCGCAGTCGCCGATCACGGTACTGTCGTCGATGAGCCCGTCGTCGCCGGACGCCAGCAGTGCGGCGGCGTTCTGCGGACGCAGTGCGGACGCGCCGGCTCCGGTGCCGATTGGCGTGAACGGATCGGGCCGGCCGTTCCATAGCGCGACCGCCGACGCGTCGAATGCGCCGGACGGACCGGTCTGCGACGGGGAGGACGAATCGTCGGAGGCGTCGGAACCGCTGAGCTGCGCGCCGAATTCGTCGATGATCCGCCCGAGCATGTTCGCCGCTCCGGTGTGCTCCGAGGCTCCGCTCATGGTCTTGAGCGCCGCGGAGATCTGCCCGGTGATGCGCTGCATGTTCTCGTCCGAGCCGAACGCCTGATTGGTCTGGTCGATCGCCGTCTGCTCGCTGCCGGAGACGCTGCCGCCGGCGTTGACCAGATCGTTGAGCTTCGCGGTGTACGTGTCCGTGTAGGCCATGGAGAACGGGATCATCGCGTTCGCCAGCTGCCCCTGACCGGTCGCATAGCGTGTCTTGCCGGTACCGGCCTCCTTGGTCTGCCGCGCCTTGAGGTCCGCGAGTAGTCCGGTGGTGCCGCGGCGCTGGATCTGCCGGATCACCTCGTCGAGCACGTTCGCGGCGCCCGTGTGCTCGTGCGCGGCGCTCATCGCGTTGACCGCGTTCGCCAGATCGGTCACGGACTGCGCCAGCGACGTCGAGCCGGTCAGTTCGCCGGTCATGCCGATCAGCGCGCCCATCTGCGTCTTGGTGCCGGGCGAGCCGGACAGATGGCTGGAATACGAGCGCACGTAGCGGTCGATGTACACGCCGAACTGTTTCACGTACGCGTCGTGCTTGGCGGCGATCTCCGCATCCGCGGCGGCCTTCTCCTGATCGCGGATGGCGGTCAGCTGGTCGATGAGGGCCTGATGCTCGCCGCTGCCCGCGTTGGTCATGCCGCCGGCAAGGGAGGAGGCGTCCTGCGCGAGGGCCGTCAGACGGTCGCGCAGCGCGTTCCGGTCGGCGGCGGGCGCGGCGGCCACGATGAGCCGTCCCATGCGGAAGGACTTGGCGCTGAGATAGCAGTACCACTCGTTGGTCTGTCCGGCCTTGCCCACGGCCGTCACGCGGAAATCATCCCCGTCGTCGGTCACCGTGGCCCCGTCCGGAGCGGCGACGGCGTCGGTCACGTCGTGCGGCACGGTGAACGTGACGATCGGCGTCGCATCGCGGAAATAGCGGGTGTCGGACAGCGGATTGGCCTCGAGACGTATGCGGATGCCCACGAGCCCGTCCGCGCCCGTCACGGCGGAGGCTGTGGTGTCCGGGCCGTTGAGGCTGTAGGTCACGCGCACGGTCCACGGCAGGGCCTTGGCCCCGGCGGCGAGCACGGTCTGGCTGGCGAGGTCGCCGGCATGGTCGGCGCTGAGGGTCGTCGCATGCCCGCTGGCGTCCACGTCGACGATGGTGCCGGGCGACTGGACGGCGAAGGCGTTGTCCACGATGAGCGGGCCGGGTTCGCCGTCGTCGCCGAACACGGAGAAGACCCGCTGGGTTTTGGCGTAGGAGGCGGTCTGCCCGGCCGTTTGCGCGGCAATCCGGCTTTGCGAAGCATCGCCGTCCGCAATGCCGTCGGACGGCACCGTAAGGGTCAGACCCGCGAGCGCGAGCGCGGCGACGACGGCAGTGCCGGTGCGCGCGATGCCGGTGAATGAAGCCATGCCGCAAGCCGCCCTTTCGTCCGTCCGTCCGCCGTCAGTTGCTCCGCTCCACTGTACGCTCGAACGGGAGCCGGTTGCGACGACAGATCAGGCGAATACGTCGAGTACGCCGGGGTCGCCGCCCGCATCGGCGATGCGCTGGTGGCGCTTCTTGGCCTCGGTCACCACGAACTCACGGTACATTTCGGCGATGTCCGGATCCAGACCGGCCTCCACGGCGATGCGGTGCAGGCGCGCGATCTGATAGTCCTCGCGCTTGTAGTCGGCCGGGGCGAATCCGGCGCGCGCCTTGAGCACGCCCACCTGGGACGTGTACTTGAAGCGCTCGGCCAGCAGCGAGACGATGGCCGTGTCCACGTTGTCGATGGACTGGCGCAGCGCCTTGATCTTCGCCACGGTTTCGGCGATTTCGGGGTGCGCCTTGGCGGCCGCCGAATCGATCACCGTTTCGGATTCGCGTTTTTCGTATTCGCCGGTTTCGTTCATGCCTCCAAGGGTATCGCATCCGGGGTATTGCGGCGCTAGAAATACCGCTTGAGGATCATGGTGGTCTCCGTGCTCACCGGGACCGTGCGGTGGATGAGGTTAAGCAGTTCCTCGAGCTTGCCGGGGCTGGCCACGCGCACCACGAGCATGAAGCTGGGCGCGCCGGCGATGGAGTCGCACGAGACGATGCCCTCGATGTCCCTGAGCTTTTCGGGGATCCGCGCCTCCTGCGCATAGTCGAGCGGGGTGACCGCCACGAACGCGCCGATCGCCAGTCCGCGTTGCTCGGGGTCCACCACGGCCCTGTAGCCGCTGATGACGCCGCGCTTCTCCAGCTTCTGCACGCGCGACTGCACGGCGGACACGGACAGTCCGGTCGCCGCGGCCAGTTCGGACAGCGTCGCGCGGCCGTCCGCCTCCAGCAGGTCCAGAATCCTGTCGTCCACTGTGTCCATCTTGGCCTCCCCGTCGTGCTGTTGCGCTCCGCGGCATGCGCTATGGCATACGCTGCGCGCGATGGTTCCAGACTACCGCGGACCAGCCGGACCGGAACCGTTGCCTCGCCAGCCACCTCTATAACTATCGCAAAACCATATTTTATCCGCCATTTTTTATAATTAACCATAATATTTACGGCATAATCTATACTTAACAGTAGATTTCATGATTTTCGAGCCTTCAAGGAGCATTCGCATGACCAACCCGCGCCTGACCACATCCACCACCGCGTCCGCCGCGCCCACCCCATCGCTCGCCGCCAGCGCGCTCGACATTCCGCGCTCCGGCATCCGCGATATCTTCGACCGCGTGGAGCGCGTGCCGGACGCCATCTCCTTCGCCGTGGGCGAGCCGGGCGAAACCGCCGCGCCGCACATCGTGGACGCCGGTTGCCGCGCGATCATCGAAGGTGACACCCACTACACGAACGTGCTCGGCACCGAGGCGTTCCGCAGGGCCGCCGTCGGCTACACGCGCCGCATCAAGGGGCTCGGCTACAGCCCGGAGCACGAGGTTCAGGCCATCGACGGCGCCACGATCGGCCTGTATCTGGCCCTGAAGGCCGTGATCGACCCGGGCGACGAGGTGATCATCCCCTCCCCGTACTTCACGTCGTATGACGCCGAGGTGATGCTGTGCGGCGGCGTGGTCCGCACGGTCCCCCTGCGCCCCGAGCACGGCATGCGCCTCAACGCCGCGGACATCGAGGCGGCGATCGGCCCCCGCACGCGCGCGGTCATTCTCAACTCCCCCGGCAACCCCACCGGCGCCGTCACGCCCATGGACGAACTCGAGCGCATCGGCGAGGTCTGCGCGCGGCACGGCGTCTGGGCCATTTCCGACGAGGTCTACCATCCGTTCGTGTTCGGCGACGAGGACCTGCACAGCCCCGACTGCATCGGCAGCACCGCGCCCTCGATCGCCGCCGCGCCGGGCATGAGGGAGCGCACGATCATCGTGGAGAGCCTGTCCAAGACGTTCGCCATGACCGGCTGGCGCATCGGCTATCTGCTCGCGCCGCACGCGGTGATCGAACAGACCAGCAAGATCGCCGAGCTCATGCACTCCTCGGTCAATTCGGTGGCCATGGCGGCGGGCGCGGCGGCGCTGAACGGGCCGATGGACCATGTGATCGCCATGAAGCGCCACTACGCCCGCAACCGCGCGATCATCCTCGACGAGCTCGCGGATTGCCGCACGCTGGCGCCCATCACGCCGGAGGGCGCGTTCTACGTGTTCGTGGACGTGCGCGAGACCGGGCTGGACGACGTGACGTTCTGCCACCGCCTGCTGGACGAGGAGCACGTGGCCGCGGTGCCGGGCAGCGCGTTCGGGGCCGCCGGGGCCGGGTTCGTGAGGCTGTCCTACGCCGGCCCGATCGAGCCGACGCGCGAGGGCGTGCGCCGCATGCGCCGGTTCGCCGAGCGGCTGGGCCGTTAAACAACCGTTAAAACGACAAAAGTTGCAGATCCGTGCGCTTCACCACCGATTTTTCGGCGTGAAGCGCGCGGATCTGCAACTTTTGGAAAATGCAGACGCGCGGAACTACTTGTTCTGCGGCAGCGTGGAGGTGATGGCGGCCAGGAAGTCGCGGTTGGACGCGGTCTTCTTGAGGCGCGGCACCAGCGTCTGGTACGCCTGCTCGGCCTCCATGCCGCCGAGCGCGCGACGCAGGCCGTAGATGACGGCCAGCTCGTTCGGCGGGGTGATGAGCTCCTCGCGGCGGGTGCCGGACGCGTTGATGTCGATGGCCGGGAACAGGCGCTTGTCCGCCAGCTCGCGCGACAGGCGCAGCTCCATGTTGCCGGTGCCCTTGAACTCCTCGAAGATCACCTCGTCCATCTTGGAGCCGGTCTCCACCAGCGCGGAGGAGATGATGGTCAGCGAGCCGCCGTTCTCGATGTTGCGGGCGGCGCCGAAGAACTTCTTGGGCGGGTACAGGGCCTGCGCGTCCACGCCGCCGGACAGGATGCGGCCGGAGGCGGGCGCGGCGATGTTGTACGCGCGGGCCAGACGGGTCATGGAGTCGAGCAGCACGACCACGTCCTGGCCGAGCTCCACGAGTCGCTTGGCGCGCTCGATGGCGAGTTCGGCGACGGTGGTGTGGTCGGACGCCGGACGGTCGAACGTGGAGGAGATGACCTCGCCCTGCACCGTGCGCTCCATGTCCGTGACCTCTTCGGGTCGCTCGTCCACCAGCACGACCATGAGGTGCACCTCGGGGTTGTTGGTGGTGATGGAGTTGGCGATGTTCTGCAGGGTGATGGTCTTGCCGGCCTTCGGCGGGGAGACGATCAGACCGCGCTGGCCCTTGCCAATGGGCGAGACGATGTCCATGATGCGGCCGATGAGCTTGTTCGGCGTGGTCTCCTGCTTGAGGCGCTCCTGTGGGTACAGCGGAGTGAGCTTGGCGAACTGCGGGCGATTCTGCGCATCCTCGACGCTCATGCCGTTGATGGAGTCGATGGACTGCAGCGGCACGAACTTCTGGCGCTGGTTGCGGCGGTCGTTCTCGCGCGGGGCGCGGATGGCGCCATGCACGGCGTCGCCCTTCCTCAGGCCGTACTTCTTGACCTGGCCCATGGAGATGTACACGTCGTTCGGGCCGGGCAGGTAGCCGGAGGTGCGCACGAACGCGTAGGAGTCGAGCACGTCGACGATGCCGGCCACGGGGACCAGCTCGTCCTGCGGCTGGTAATCGTCGCGGGAATCGTGCGCGTCGCGGGCGTCACGGGCATCGCGGGCGAAGTCGTCGCGGTCCCGGTCGCGGTTGCGACGGTCGTCACGGTTGTTGCGGTCACGGCGGCCGTTGCGATCGCGTCGGTCGTCGTGGTTGTTGCGATCGCGGCGGTCGCGGCGACGGAAGCCATCCTCCTCCGGCACGTCGCGGTTCTCGCCGCGGGCCGGCAGGTTGGCGAGGATGTCGTCCAGATCGCGCACGTTGCCGTGCTCGTTTTCGCGCGGGGCGGACTCGTCCTGATTGCGGCGACGGCGGCGCGGCAGCTGCAGCGGCTCCTCGTCCTTGGCGGCGCGGTCCTTGCGTGCGCGGGCGGAGTTCTCGTCGATGCCGAGCATGTCGAACAGGTCGCCGGAGGTCTTGCCGTCGGCGGCGGAGGCCGCGCGGGAGGGACGCTCGCGCTTGGCGGCGCGCGGGGCGTCGGCGGACGGCAGGTCGATGTCGAGGTTGATGGCCTTGCGGCGCGGGCGGCGGGTCAGCGGCGCCTCGTCGGCCGCGGAGGCCGGGGCGGACGGAGCCTGAGCCGGGGTCTGGGCGGGCTCGCCGGCCGCGGGGGCGGCAGCGGCCGGCGAG
>NZ_WBSN01000003.1 GCF_009299475.1 Bifidobacterium avesanii
GTGTGGGGGGGGGGTGGCGGCGGGGGGGGGGGGGGAGGGTGGGCAGGGTGGGTGGGCGGGCTCAGGCAGTCGTCGCGCGAAACCGACGATCGTGGCGGGAATCCCGGCGAAAATTCGTCAAGGGCGTCCCGGTCCGGCTCTGTCCATTCCGGTCCGTCCCCGTTCGTCCGGGCCGTTTCCGTCCCCGTCCATTCCATCCCGCTCCTGTCTATTCCGGCCCGCTACGGCCCGCCGCGCCCGATCGCCGGGGCGTCGGGCATCCCCGTCCGCTTCGGCTTGCCACGGAAGTTCATCCGCTGTTCACCCGGTTTCGGCCGTCCACCCGGTCCGGAACTTTAGGATGAAAGGTGGTTTGAACGTCAGGAGCGCCTTATGTCCAGTAATGCCAGCACCGCCGCGCCGACCGCGACCAGTCGCACGCCGGCCTCCGCGAAGCTCACCGCCCGCGAGAAGAAGTGGATCGTCTACGACGTGGGCAATTCCGCCTTCGTGCTGCTGAGCACCGCCGTCACGCCGATCTATGCGAAGTCGCTCATGCCCGCCGACGGCAACATCGTGTCCGCGTGGGGCTATGCGCAGACCATCGCGTCGCTGGTGATCGCGCTGCTCATGCCGCTGCTCGGTTCCATCGCCGACGTGCAGGGCATGAAGATCAAGTTCTTCCTCGGCTTCTTCGGCACCGGCGCCGTCATGTGCGCCGCGATGGCCCTGCCGCTCGCGTGGCTGCCGTTCCTGGTGGTGTACATCCTCGCCACGATCGGCCTCAACGGCTCCCTCACGTTCTACGACTCCATGCTCATCGACACCACGTCGAACGAGCGCATGGACAAGGTCTCCTCGCACGGCTACGGCTGGGGGTATGTGGGCTCGACCGTGCCGTTCATCGCCTGCATCGCGCTGATCTTCGGCGGTCCGGCGCTGTTCGGCTGGTCCACCGCGGCCTGCACGCGCGCGAGCTTCGTGATCACGGCCGTGTGGTGGGTGGCGTTCACCGTGCCGCTCATCACCAGCTACCGTCAGGTCCACTACCGCGCCACGCGCGATCATCTGGATGCGGCCGTGCGCGGCACGTTCACCGAGCTGGGCGGCACGTTCCGCAAAATCGTCAAGGACAAGCCGCTGTGGATGTTCATGATCGCGTTCTTCTTCTACATCGACGCGGTGAACACGGTGATCTCCATGAGCACCTCCTACGGCACGCAGCTCGGCATCGACTCCACGCAGCTCGTGATCGCCCTGCTCGTCACCCAATTCGTGGCCTTCCCGTGCGCGATCCTGTACGGTCGCATGGCCGGCCGCTACGGCTGCAAGCCGATGATCGTGGCCGCGGTCGTGGCCTACATGTGCATCGTGTTCTTCGCCGCGTTCTTCCTGCGCTCGGCCGTGGAGTTCTGGATCCTCGCCATTCTGGTGGGCATGTTCCAGGGCGGCATTCAGGCCCTCTCGCGGTCCTACTACGGCAAGATCATCCCCAAGGACCACGCCAACGAGTACTACGGCTTCTACGACATCTTCGGCAAGACCGCCTCGATTCTCGGCACGTTCCTCGTGGCGACCACCACGTCGCTGACCGGCAACGCGAGCATCGGCGTGCTGTCCATCGCGGTGCTGCTGGTGGTGGCGCTGGTGTTCCTCGCCTTGCAGAAGGATCCGACCAAGGCTGCGTGACGGAGCCAACCGCACTCATATTGCAGGCTCAAAAGGACGAAATCCCGAATTCTAAGCGTCAAAAGGACGGAATTGCGGGGGTTTGGCGCTTAGAACCGTGGATCTCGTCCTTTTCAGCCCGTGATTTGAGCGTGACGTGATCCGATTGCCGTGATCTGGGTCATGATCGGTTGCCAACCCGGTGCGCGTGCGTGTACCGGTTCCCGGCTGGCCAGTCATGGCCCGGTAAGCTGGGATTGCAATGCAGACCGTGGCCAACGGGTCGCGCGACGGGAAGGGGTGCTGCATGGCGTCGGATTATCGGCCGAAATACGGGCATGTGCTCGGCGGACATCTGCTGCTGGGCATGGCCGTCTCGTTCCCGGTCAGTTTCCTGGTTGCGTGGCTGGGACTGCGCATCATCGCGCGCGCCGCGTTCGACGGCGGGGAACTGGGCATTGTGCTGGCGATCACATGGATCGCCGTCTCGCTGATCGATTCGCGTCTCGACTACGAACTGCAGCGGACCGCCAATCGCACGGCCCCTCCGATGCCGTGGCCGCTGGTCGTCGTCAAGGCGCTGATTCCGTTCGCTTTGCCATGGCCGACGGTCCTGCTGCGCGAGGACGTTATAGTCGTCGCGGCCGCGAGCATCGCCGTCGGGGCGGTTCGGCTGGTGGAGATCGTCGGTCTTGAACAACCATGGAAGGGTGAGGAGGAGAGCGTGGTCGAGCGCCGGACGGAGGAGTTGCGGCGGCTGAACCGTGAAACGCTTGACGAAATCCGCGAAGGGCGGCGCGCTCGGGCGGGCCGGTCGGACGACGCCAAGACCTACGATCCCTACAACCTGCGCGGCAAGCGGTGAGCTATTGCTCGGGTTGTCTGACCGGCAATGCGAGCATCTGCTCTGCTATGCGCTTGCGCGCGTTCGGATCACGGGCTCAAAAGGACGGAATTGCGGGGGTTTGGCGCTTAGAACCGTGGATTTCGTCCTTTTGAGCCCGTGATATGAGCGTGACGTGATCCGATTGCCGTGATCTGGTTCTGATTGCCCTGACCGGCAGGTGCGTGTGTGCCGGTTCCTCGTCCGCCGGTCAGGGCCCGGTGACGGGACCTACGATCCCTATGATCTGCGCGGCGGGCGGAAGCGGCCGTAGATTGGCCCGCCTCGCTATCTTGCTATTCCCCGCCTACTTGTCGAAGCGGTCCTTGAACAGGCCGACGACCACGCCGCTGACGGCGCACAGCAGGCCGCCGATCACCCACGACATCCAGAACAATGACCCGGGCACGAGGAACAGCAGCGTCAGACCGACGATCGTGGCGACGAGCATGATGATGCCGCTCAGGGCTCCGGACAGTTGCGCGGACCGCGGCACGTCCCCGGCGCGATTGCGCTTCTCCTGCTCGGTCTCCTTGTTGTAACCGTCGATGTTGAGCATGCCGCGCCGGATGCCGCAGTAGACGAATCCGAACACCGCGGCCGCGATCAACAGCAGCATGACCGCGATCGGCCAGCCGGCGCCGATCTCCAGCACCGTGTCCGCATACTCGGACACCGCGATGCCGATCAGGATCGCCGCAATGCCCGCCACCACGCCGACCGCCGTCATGCGCGTTTCGCGGGAGCGATCGTCCTCCGTGTAGAAGTCCTCGACGTACGGATGCCGGCGCCTGAAGTCGCTGTGCGCCATGCTGCCCGGGATGATCAGCGCCAGACCGACGATCACGCCCACGCAGATGCACACGAACGTGAGGAAGTCGTTGAGCGGACTGTCGCCGATGATCGAATGCTCCGAGTCGAAGAGGTTGCCGACGCCGACGCCCGCGATGATCGCCGCGACGCCGGATGCGATCATCATCGAGAATCGGAGGCGATGGGCGTCGTAGCCGGTGATGTCCTTCGGGAGGACTGCGGCGGGGGTCTGCAGGTTCTGTTGCGCGCGCTCCCGTTGTTCGGAGATCGTTGTTTGCGCGGCGGGCGTGCCGTGTGTCTCGTCGCCGTTACCGGACTTGCCATCGGCGGTGGGGCTGGTGCTGGCCGGACCGGATGCCGGTGCCGTGGCGGTCGCCGGCCGGCTCACGTCGCCCATCACCAGATCGTCGAGCGTGCAGCCGAACAGGTCGCAGATCGCCAGCAGCTTGTCCATCTCCGGGTACGCCTTCTCGGACTCCCATTTCGAGATCGCCTGCCGCGAGACGCCGAGCAGCATCGCAAGCTGCTCCTGCGTCATGTTGCGCCGTGACCGAAGGTACTGCAAATTGGTGCGGAAGCTCATCGTCATCATCCCCTTAGCCGGTGGTTTCATCATGTCACGTCCGAACGATGATTCCACTGTGGCACGCCGGCGCCGGACCCGCCACCATCTTCCGGTTGCAACGGCAAAACGCAACCGAAATCGTGCGCAGCCGCGCTGCAGCCGCGTCGCAACCACTGGTTGCATCGGTGGAATTCCGCCGATTTGGCCTTGCGCGGGGCTTCTGTGCGGGGGGGGCGGTGCAGCGGCGGACGCACTGCGGCCGTCGTCATAGCCACACGGATCGGTCGGGCGGCACGTCGCCCAGCGCGCTCGCCAGCCTGACGGCGTCCTCCCTGCTTAACGTGCCCGTGTACCCCTGCAAATCCTCGCGTCTGAATCGGACCAACTGCGCGCACCGCGCGGTGGTGGCATGGGTCAGGCCGGCCTGTTCCCAGTCGAGCAGCCGGACGTCGCCGGCATCATTCCATTTCGGATTGCTGGTCAGCTTGACCGCCACGCCGCCATTGCCGTCCACATCGACGACGATGCAGGTGACGTAGTGATTCCGAGAGCGCGTCCTGTCTTCCTCAAACCTGACGGGCATACGGTATACGTCAAACGTATGCAGGGTCTCCGGGACGGGTCGCAATACGGGACGGTCCAGCACAGGTGCTCAGTCCTTCCATGACTGCGGCAGCACGGGCGTGCCGTCCTCGTCGCGCTTTGGCTCGACGACCATTCGGTCGGGGATTGAAAGAACCGGATAGCCCCGGTCGTCCAGACCTCGGTATGCCACGCCATTTGCGGCGACCGACCCCGCCTCGGGCAATGGGGATGCAACCGGGGCGGCACTCGGCTGGAACGGCATGCGCTGCTCCTTGACCGATTGCCGCAGGAATACGTTGATGGCGGTGTTCAGGCTCATTCCCATCGACTCATACAGTTCGGACGCCTGCTTCTTCAGATCCGCATCCACCCGGTACGTTGATGTGACCATCATCCACCTCCCGCTAAAATGTATGTCAATTGTATTCTAAATCAAACGCAAGAGACATCATCATTATGCGCGAATCACAACGGCAGGATGACGGCGGGGGAGCCCACCGGGACGTTGCCGCAGGGGATCGGCTCGCCGTTTGGGGCGATGCGGAACACGGACAGGTCGTCGGAGACCTCGTTGGCGGCGATCAGGTAACGCCCGATCAGCCGCAGGTGGCGCGGACGGCTGCCGCCGCTGAAAATGCCGCGGCCCTGCCAGCCTGGCGCGTCAATCGGCGCCAAGCGCTGCAGCCGGTCGCCGTCCCAGCGCAGGGTCACGATGCGCTCGGAACCGCGCAGGCCGACGTATGCGAATCCCGGATAAGCGGAGGCGCCATCGTTTCCGGCGATCACCACATCCGGCGCGTACGCCAGCGACGCGGCCTGATCGCGCGGGTCGTCGTCACCTCCCAAATCAACGGTTTGCAGCACCTGCAGATCGGCTGGTTCGCCGCCGTTCGTGTCGCAGCCGAGCACGGTGACCGTGTCGCCCCACTCGTCCACGACGGCGATGCGCAGGGAGCCGTCATGACTTGGCAGCACATGCATGTCCCTCGGACCGGTGCCGGGCGCGAGCGTCACCGCGCCGACGCGCGTCAGTTCGCCGTCGTGCCAGCGATGCACGTGAATGCGGTCGGCGCCCAGGTCCGTGGTGAGTACGCGGCCGTCCGGCAGGGGCAGAACCCAGTGCGCATGCGGGCCCTCCTGCGCGGGCAGGGGACCGTGGCCTTCGCCGTGCAGCACCTGCGCGGCCGGGCCGAGCGAGCCGTCCGCGAACACCGGGAACACGACGACCGTGCCGTCAACGTAGTCGGCGACGATCGCATGCCTGTGACCGGAATCGTCCGCGGTGACGGCGACGTGCGTGGGATGGACGCCCGGAACCGGCACGCGGGAGACGAGCGTAAGCGCCACGCGATCCGACTGGGGCCGCTCGATGCGCAGGGCCGCCAGCTCGTTGCTGTTTTCCAGCGCGGCGTACAGCATGTCGCCGTCGCGGTTGTCGTCGCGCTCCAGCCAAGCCGGCGACGGAACGTCGGACAGCAGCTCCCGGTGCTCCACGGTCACCGCGTCCTCGTCGACGCCCAGCACGTAGCGCTCGATGCCGGGGCTGTGCGAGCCCTGCAGCGAACCGAATCCACCCGTCAGAATGTCAAGCTCATGCTTCATGCCTATAAATGGTAGGCGCGCGCTTGAGCCGGCACGTCGCGCGACACTCCTCATCGCGGCGCCTAGCGCAGCAGCGTGCCCCACTGTTCGTCGGAGATCATCCGGAGCCGGGCGCGCGCCGTGTTCCGCGCGTAGTCGGAGACGTGCTCGCTGTCGGCGACCTGCAGCAGCAGGAGCACCCGCTGCAAATCAAGCCCGAGCATGCGGCCGCTGTCCAGATCGTTCGCGATGCGTTCCAAGGTCTCGTCCACCTGCGCGATGTCGTAGCCGCCATGCCTCACCGTCGGCAGCTCCGCGTGCTCGCGGCGCACGTCCTCGCCGCGCATGGTGCCGTTGCCGTCAAGCGCGTCGGAGATGCGGTCCAGCAGGTCGTCCACGGCCTCGCTGTCGTATCCCTGCCGAAGGCCGGTCGTGGAGAATGTGATGCTGTCGATGTTGTTGGCGCTCATGGTCACATTGTATTCGGCGCGGGCGGCGGTTCCGCTGCGGTGGTTTTGAGACATTGCCGTCAGGCGCGGCTTGGCTGGAGGTGCTGCGCGACACGCCGAGGTTGGCATGCGATTGATGTTCGTGTATATTCATCTCTTGCGGCGATCATGGCTCAGGTGAGACGCCCGGTTACATTCCGAACCCGGAAGCTAAGGCCTGACACGGCGATGGTACTGCACTCGATAGGGTGCGGGAGAGTAGCACATCGCCGCATTTTCTTTTTCTGATCAATTGCGCTCTTCAAGGACGAGGGGCGTGTTGGTCAAGCAATCCGACTTGTCAGGCTGCGCGTGGCGTATTGCGATGCGTGCGCGCCGTTCCGGCTCTGCGCGACGTGTTCAGGCCAGAACCTTACGCGGCACCCTACGCCGCGGCGCATGTGTAGGCGCACAGGGGCCAGTTGGTGCAGCCGTAGAACTGCCGCTGATCGGTTCCGGAGGCGCGCAGCACGAGGGCCTCGCCGCAGTCGGGGCAGCGGGGCGGCAGCTTCACGCCGCGGAAGACGTTCGGGCAGATCGAGTCGCGCAGCTCGTAGACGAAGCGCGACGGACGACGGCGGTCGACCACGATGAACAGCTTCTTGACGCAACGGGTCATGGCCACGTAGAACAACCGGCGCTCCTCGGCGTATGGGAACGGCTCGGCGGCGGGCAGCAGCAGGTCGAGCAGCGGCTCGTCGGCGATGGCGCTCGGGAAGCCGTGCGGGCCGCCGGACGTGGCGAGCAGGAACACGAAATCGCGCTGCAGACCCTTGGACTTGTGCACGGTCATGAACGTGATGTCCAGGTCCGGGCGGTCGGGCAGCGCGAGGCGGCCGGGGCGCGACTGCGTCTGCTGCGCCTGCGGCGGCCGGAGCGGGCTGTGCGCGAGCAGCGGGTCGAGGTCGCTCGCATACCGGCCGAGCAGCATCACCGTGGCGTTTTTGGGCAGTTTGGCGAGCTGCGCGACGACGGCTTCCGCGCGCGCCCTGTCCTCGTTGGCGGCGTTGCCGGTGTCGCCGTCGTTGCCGCGGCCGCACAGCACCTTGATCGAATGGTCGGCCTTCGGATTGAGGCTGTGCAGATGCTTGACGTACAGGTCCGGATCGGCCATGACGAACGCGCCGCTCGCCTCGATCAGGCTCGTGCGGAAGCGTCGCGTGGCGGTGATCTGGAACATGCGCGTCGGGCCCCAGTCGCGCCACAGCCGGTCGAAATCGAGGATCAGGCTCACGTCGCTGCCGGCGAAGCGGTAGATCGACTGCCAGTCGTCGCCCACGGCGAACAGGCTGCAGTCCGTCTGCTCGCGCAGAGCGCGGATGAGCTCGTAGCGCGGGCGGGACATGTCTTGGTATTCGTCGATGAGGATGAAGCGGAACGGGCTTGCGTACCGGCCCTCGCGCACGTGACGGGTCGCCTCGGTGATCATGCCGGCGAAGTCCACGGCGTGGTCGGCGTCGAGACGGCGCTGGTAGGCCTCGTGCAGCGGGGCGAGGAAGTCGATCATGCGGGCGTTGCGGGACGCGTCGGCTGCGGTGGTTTTGACGGCTGCGGCGGTTTGGGCGTTCCGGGGCGTGCGATCGCGGTTGAGGCGGCGCAGGTCGGCGACGGTCAGGGCGTTGGCGCGCATGTGGAGGATGATCGTCCGGGCGGCGGCAAGCAGATGGTCGGCGCACTGGGCGAACGCGGGGTCTTCGAGCGGATTGGATGCGGGAAAGGCCGCCGGGTTTGGCGAGGCCCATGCGCGGTACTTGCCGGCGATCGGCTTGGGCATGAGCGCCAGCACGGTCTTGCGGTACCGGGCGGTGGCGGGGTCGGCGGCCGTGGCGGAATTGGCGGCGCTCCCGATCCGGTCGGAGAACGTCTGGCGCACGGCTTCGGTGAGCGTTGTCTCATCCGCGACGCGCAGTGGGTTGCCGGGGTTCGCTCGCCTGCAGATGTCCAGGCCGAGGCTGTGGAACGTGCATGCTCGGATGCCGGCGCCGGTCTGTTTGCGGATGCGCGCGGACATTTCGTCGGCGGACGACTTGGTGAACGACAGCACCAGAATCTCCTCCGGCTTGGCGCGTCCGGTGGCGAGCAGCCATGCGACATGACCGTTGATCGTGGTGGTCTTGCCGGTGCCCGCGCCCGCGAGCACGAGCGTGCTGCGGCCGGCGCCGACGATGGGGGCCAGCTGCTCGTCGCTCAGATCATGGCCTTCGACCGGGCCGATTGTGGCACGGGCGGCGTCCAGTTTGGCCTTCGGCGGCATGGGGGAGGGCATGAGCCGGGGATGGCAGGCGCCGGTGCCGCGATGTGTTCCGGTGCCGTGGTTGGAGGCTGCCGAAATTGACGGGCGCGCGCTCTTCCCGCCATTTCCGCGGGTAGTGGCGTCGGCGCGGCCGGCGGCGGTGGGGATTGGCGGTGTTGCTTGACTCGTGTTGTCCTTGCGGGCGCCGGTGCTGGTGCCGTGGCCGTTGCTCCTGCACGTGGTGCTGGCATTGGCGCGGTTCATGACGGTCGTTGAGGGCTTGCCGGCGCCCGATCGTGTTTTGGCTGCGCCTGCCTTGCCCGTTGTGGTTGCGCGGGTGCCGCCCGTGCGCGTTCGGCTGAGTCCTCGCGTGGCTTGGCGCGGCTCGCCTGTGCTCTGCCGTTCAGGGGCGGTGGCTTCGTCCTTGCCGGGGCGGAGCAGAATGTGGAGAATGTCGCGGATGAGGGCGAGCGTCTCCATGGATGAACCTCCGCGGTCGTGTGACGGCAAAAACTGGGCAAACGAGCGTTCATTGTACCCGGCGTGATGCGGTCCGGTGGCTATTGTGCATGCCACTTGCCCTTCCGGGGGCAGATTTTGCTGGTTGTGGACATCTACTCGGCTTTCCTAGGGCAGGTACTCGGTGAACACCGGGATGATGGGCCGCGTCTTTCCGCCGTTTTCCGGTGCAGGTCGGTGGACTGTAGATGGTTGATGGCCGATGGCGGTGCCCTCGGAAGGATGAGTAGATGTCTGCGGGAGCCGAAATCTGCCCTCGGAAGGGTGAGTAGGAGTCTGTGGACGTGGTCGGGCGCCTCTATGGTTACCGTTTCGCGCTTGCAGTTGTGGACACGGCCGCAGAACCCGCACCCATACCCGCCGCATGCGCGGGATTCAGCCCGTACTGCATGGAGACCGCCCATACCAGCAGGGGAATGGCCGCGAACGCGTAGCCCTCGAACTGGATGTAGAGGTAGACGACGAGCGCGAACCAGCAGATGGTGGTCTTGTTCCACGCGCGGCGGTCGGTGAGGTGACGGGCGATGAGCCAGATCGCCAGCGCCAGTCCGACCACGCCGTATTCGGCGAGGAAGCTGGTGTAGGCGCTCATGGTCCAGATGGTGTCCGGGGTCATGCGGGCGTACCATTCGGAGGGCGCGGCGGTGTCGAGGCGCAGGGAGGTCAGCAGCCCCGCGGCAAGGTCGGAGCCCGCGTGGGTGGCGTCGGCGATGTTGCCCGCGCCGTAGCCGGTGAGCAGGTAGATCGGGTGCCGCACGAGCCCGCTCAGGGGGCCGAGCGACTGCCAAAAGCGCGCGTAGAACGAGCCGTCGCCCTCCATGCCGTTCGACGCGATGGAGTTGAGCCGCCCGTTGAGCGCCACGCAGGCCACGCCCACGGCCACCGAAACCACGAGCCCGATGGAACCGCGCCTGCGTGCGGCGGGGTCGCGCCAGCGCACGCGCTCCACGATGACGATGATGAGCGCGACGAGCGAGTCGAGGATGATGCGCACGCCGGCACCCATGAGCACCGAGCCCGCGGCGAACACGACGATGAGGTCCCGCAGGCGCTTGGCGTAGATGCGGTCGCGCCCGCGCATGAGCCACATGAGCGGCAGCAGCACGCCGAACAGGTGCATGCCGATGTAGCTCGGCTCGGCGAACAGGAACTGCGGCCGCCCGCCGCCCCACGGGGAGTCGGATATGACGTAGGAGCGGGTCATGAGCTGGTCGAAATACGAGCGCAGGGAGCCCAGGTCGAGCACGATGCCGATCCACTGGATCACGCCGACCGCAAACGCGAACCAGTAGGCGACGATGATCGTGCGGATGGCCTCGCCCCACGGAAGCCGTTTGACGCGGATGGCGATGTCCACCGCGACTAGGGTGGCCAGCGCGCCCACGACGGCCGTCCAGCTTTCCACGGCCGCGACCGGGGGGAACCCGACGGTCGCCCAGCCGAGCCCGGACAGCACGATCAGCGCGGCGGGGAACAGGAACCACACGCGGAAGTGCCGGTACACGTTCGGCAGTTCGCGCCAGTTGAGGAGTGCGTAGGCGAGGAACAGCCACGGGGCGATCGGCGTCCAGAATGGGGCGTAGACGCCGAGCCGCGTGCCGTCGACGGGCAGGGACAGCAGCGCCAGATGGAACAGCAGGTCGCCGCGGTCGGTCAGGGTGACGAGATGCGTGCGCGCCGGGCCGGTCCAGCTGATGGTGGGGAATGGTTGGTCCGCCACAGATTGCGCCGATGACGCTGGTTGCGCCGATTGGGGTGGAGCCGGGGGAGTGAGCGGGAGCTGTTGCGATTGCCGGGATTGCTGCTGTGATTGTGCCATCAGCGCCGATGGTACAACGCGCGCATTACTTGGCGAATACTGCGGGAAAAGGGAACCGGCGGCGACCTCCGGCACCGCCGCCGATCGGGAGGTAATGCCGGAGGTCGCCGCGCCTGTCCGGCTTACTTGCGCTTGAGGAACTGGGAGGCCACGAACAGCACGGCCAGCCAGATCACGCCCGCGTAGACGGCGATGCGGTAGCTCGCGGAGAAGCACATGAGCACCACCACGAGCGCGAGGAACGCGAGCACCACCCACGGGGTTACGCGCGCGAACGGCAGCTTGAACTGCAGGTGGGCCAGCGCGTCGTCGCCGGTGAGCCCCGCGAGCTCGCCCGGCCCCTTGCCGGAGGCGACCACGCGGCGGAAGTGCATTTCCGTGATCATGATGATGGTCCAGTTGATCACGCCGGCGATGGTGGCGATGGACATGAGGTAGTTGAACGCGAACTCGGGCCACAGGAACACTACCACCACGGCGAGGGCGGTGATCACCGCGGAGGTGAGCACGCCGGCCACCGGCACGCCGCGCCCGTTGAGCTTGCCCAGATACGCGGGCGCGTTGCCCTGCTTGGCGAGCGAGTAGAGCATGCGCGAGTTGGCGTACAGGCCGGAGTTGTACACGCTCATCACGGCGGTGAGGCACACGAAGTTGAGGATGCCGGCGGCCGCGTGCACGCCCACCGAGTCGAAGATCTGCACGAACGGGCTGGATTCGCCGTCGATGGTGTTCCACGGCACCACGGCCATGATGATGCCGAGCGCGCCGATGTAGAACACGAGGATGCGCCAGATGATGTCGTTCGTGGCCTTGGGGATGGTGGTGCGCGGGTTCTCGGTCTCGCCCGCGGTGATGCCGATGAGCTCGGTGCCGCCGAAGCTGAACATGACCACGACGAGGGCCATGAGCAGGCCGGTCCACTGGCCGTCCGCGGTGCGGCTCATGAGGCCGTTGGGCAGGAATCCGCCGCCCACGGTGAACCAGTTGGCGAACGAGGGCGCGACGCCGCTCACGGTGCTCACGCCCATGACGAGCACCACGAGGCCGCCGAGGATCATGGCGATCACGGCCACGATCTTGATGATGGCGAACCAGAACTCGAATTCGCCGAACTTGCTCACGCCCAGCAGGTTCGCGGCGGTGATCACCACGAGGAAGAACGCGGCGGACACCCACTGCGGGATGGCCGGGAACCAGTAGTTCACGAAGCTGCCCACCACGGCGAGCTCCACCATGGACACGAGGATGTAGTTGAACCAGTAGTTCCATCCGGAGATGAAGCCCGCGCGCTTGGACCAGTAGCGGGTGGCGTAGTAGCTGAACGCGCCGGCCTTCGGGTCCTCGACGCTCATCTCGGACAGGGCGCGCACGATCATGAAGATCGCGAGGCCGCCGATGAGATAGGCGAGCAGGATGCTCGGGCCCGCCAGGCTGATCGATTCGCTCGAGCCGTAGAACAGGCCCGTGCCGATCGCGCCGCCGAGGGCGATCAGCTGGATGTGGCGGTTCTTCAGCGATTTGCGCAACGTGGCCGGCACCGGCACGTCGTCGGTTTCATGCTTGTTGGTCATGGGACTCTCATCTCTCCGGTTGTGTGAGCCGGTTGTCTGCCGGTTCCTTGGCCGGCGGGGGCGCCGGCGACGCTCGTATTGTACGGCCTCGGCGGCTTCCCGATGTTTCCAAGGTTCGGATGTTAGGCTGAAAGATGGCAAGGAGGCGTGCGATGGCGTATATCGAATTCGATCATGTGGTCAAGGAATACGCGGCCGGCGCGTCCGCCATCCGCGCGCTTGACGACGCCAGCTTCACGGCCGACCGGGGCCGCCTGACCATCATCCTCGGGCAGTCCGGCGCCGGCAAGACCACGGCTCTCAACATTCTGGGCGGCATGGACACCGCCACGTCCGGCACGGTGAGCGTGGGTGGGCGCAGCATCTCCGGGCTGTCCAAGCGCGAGCTGGTCGCCTACCGCCGCACGGACATCGGCTTCGTGTTCCAGTTCTACAACCTCGTGCCCAACCTGACCGCGCTGGAGAACGTGGAGCTCGCCAGCCAGATCTGCCCCGATCACTTCGACCCCGCGGAGACGCTCGCCAAGGTGGGGCTCGGCGACCGCCTCGGCAACTTCCCGGCGCAGCTCTCCGGCGGCGAGCAGCAGCGCGTGTCCATCGCGCGCGCGATCGCCAAGAAGCCCAAGCTGTTGCTGTGCGACGAGCCGACCGGCGCGCTCGACTACGAAACCGGCAAGGACGTGCTCGCCCTGCTGCAGAACGTGGCGCGCGACGAGGGCATGACCGTGATGATCATCACCCACAACTCCGCGATCGCGCCCATGGCCGACCGCGTGATCCGCTTCAAATCCGGCCGCGTGGTCGCCCAGGAGGACAACGCCGCGCCCACGCCGGTCGCGGACATCGAATGGTGACGGCGGGGTGATGGCGATGCGCCGGGCACGGGCGAGACGGGCGTCGAAAGGACGGGCGGCGGAGGACTGCGCGCCGACGACTTATGCGTTCGCGGGCCGCGCGTTCGCGAAGGACACGTGGCGCATGTGGCTGCGCGCGTGGAAGCGGTTCGCGTCCATCGCCCTGATCTCGCTGCTCGGCGTGGCCGTGCTCACCGGCATCTACGCCGGCTGCCGCGACACGTTCCTCGCCGCCGACCGCTTCTACGACGAGCAGGGCCTGATGGACGTGCAGGTGCTCTCCACGCTGGGCCTCACGGACGACGACGTGGCGGCGCTCAAGCGGGTGAGCGGCGTGCAGACCGTGCAGCCCGAGCGCTCGCAGAGCGTGACCGTGGCGGTGGACGGCTCGGAGAAGCGCGCGACGATCAACGAGCTCGGCTCGGCGGGCCTCAACCGGCCGCGGCTGGAGACCGGGCACATGCCGGGGAAGGCCGGCGAGATCGCGGTCACGGACAAGTTCGTCAAGGACAGCGGGCTCAAGGTGGGCGACCGGCTCACGGTGACCGCCGCGGAGAACGAGACCGGCGAATCCTCCGCCATCGACGGCGAATCCGCCCCGAGCTTCCCCACGGACCTCACCATCACGGGCGTGGTCCTCGACCCGACCGACCTGAGCAACCCGTACGGCTACGCGGGCAGCAACTTCCGCAACACCGCCGCGAGCGACTACAACTTCTTCGCGCCCTCCGACGGCGTGACCGGCAACGTGTACACGTCCGTGAGCCTCACCGTCGCCGGCGCAGCCGGGCTCAACACGTTCGACGACCGGTACGCAGCCGCCGTCAAGGCCGTGACCGACCGGATCGAGAACGCCGTGCAGACCGACCGGCAGCAGGCGCGCCGGCAGACGATCGTGGACGCGGCGCAGCGCAAGCTCAATGACGCCAAAACCGACGCCTACGGCCAGCTCGACGACGCCTCCAAGCAGCTTGACGACCAGCAGGCCACGATCGACGCGAACAAGCAGACCCTGGCCGATTCGCGCGCGCAGCTCGAGACCAAGCGGACCGAGATCGCCGACGGGGAAAGCCAAATCGCCTCCGCGCGCTCGCAGATCGCGGCGGGACGCCAGCAGCTCGCAACCGCGCGGCAGCAGCTCGCAACCGCGCGGCAGCAGGTTGACTCGGGCAAGCGGCAGCTGGCCTCCGCGCGCTCGCAATTGGACGCCGGCAAGCAGCAGCTCGCCGCGTCGAAGACGCAGGCACAGCAGGGTCTCGCGCAGGTCGAGCAGATGCTGGGCGTGGTGCAGCAGGTCCGCACGCTGCTCGACGGATTGCCGAGCGTGGACGTGGGATCGGTGGACGCGGCCACATGGTCGCGGATCGCCGCGTTGCTCGCCCGCCTCGGCGTGACCGTGCCCGCGGATCCGGCCGACGTGACCTCGCTCGCCGACGTGCGCGCGCAGCTCGACAAGGCCGCCGCGCAGCTGGAGTCACAGCGCGATCAGGCCAAGGCCGGGCTGGAGACCATCGCAGCCAACGAAAAGACGCTCGCCGAGCAGGACGCGCAGCTCACCGCGAAGGAGCAGGAGGCCGCGGACGGCGAGGCGACGCTCAATGCGCAGTCCGCCGAACTGGAATCAAAGTCCACGCAGCTCGAAAGCCAGTCGGCCGAACTCGAGGCGAAGGCCGCGCAGCTCACCGCCGGCAAGCAGCAGGTCGAAGCCGGTCTCAAGCAGGTTTCGGACGGCGAAACCCAGCTCGCGCAAGGGCAGCAACAGCTCGACGACGCCCGCGAACAGCTCAAAGCCAAGCGCGCGGACGCGGACGCCGAATTCGCGGGGCAGCAGCGGAACATCGACGACATCGCCGCCGCGCAGTGGTACGTGCAGACGCGCGACAGCATCGGCGGCTACAGCGCGCTCGACTCCGACCTGAGCTCCATCGAGTCGATCGGCCGCGCGTTCCCCGTGGTGTTCCTGCTCGTGGCCGTGCTCATGACGCTCACGGCCATGACCCGCATGGTGGAGGAGGATCGCGGGCTGATCGGCACCTACATGGGACTCGGCTACGGCGGCGCCGCGATCGCCATGTGCTACGTGCTCTTCGCGCTGCTGGCGTGCCTGATCGGCGGCGGGGCCGGCCTGCTCGTGGGCTTCCTCGGCATCCCCGCGTTCCTGCGGATCGTGATCGGCGAAATGTACATGGTGCCGGACGTGCGGCTCGAATACGACTGGACGGTCGGCTCGCTCGGCGTGCTGCTGTTCGTGGTCGGCGCGCTCGCGGCCACCGCGATTGCATGCCGCGGCGAGATGCGCCAGACGCCCGCCGCGCTCATGCGGCCCAAGGCGCCCAAGGCCGGCGCGCGCATCCTGCTCGAACGCGTCCGCCCGCTGTGGAGCCGCATGGGCTTCCTCAACAAGGTGGCCGCGCGCAACATCTTCCGCTTCAAGTCGCGGCTGGTGATGACCGTGCTCGGCGTGGCCGGATGCACGGCGCTGATCGTGTGCGGGCTGGCGATCAACGACACCATCAACATGCTCGGCCCCGCGCAGTACGGCGAGCTGTACCGCTACGACCTGCTCGCCGTGTCCGGCGACGCCAAGGCCGGCGACATGCGCGCACGCCTCGCCTCCGACGGTCGGACGGCCGAGACGCTGGACGTGCGCCTCGAATCCGGCGAGGTTTCGGGCGCCGACGGCAGGAGCAGTGCGATCCAGCTCATCGTGGTGCCGGAGGCCGATCTTGCGAAGCTGGGGGATATGGTCGCGCTGGACGGGCCATTGGGCGACGACGGCGTGATCGCGGAACGGTCGGCCGTCAACGCGCTCGGCGTCCGCGGCGGGGACACGGTGACGCTCGCCAACGGCGGCCGGCGCCGCGCGCAGGCGCGGGTGAGCATGGTGACGCGCAATCTGATCGGCTCGAACGTGTACATGAGTGAGACGCTGTATAGAAGCCTGTTCATGGGGAGCGGCTCGGGCGGCTCCGGAGATGCGGGCGGTGCCGGGAGCGCGTCCGGTTCCGGGAGCGCGTCCGGCTCCGGGGGCGCAACCGCCGCGCCGATCACATGGAACGCCGTCTACGCCACGCTGACCGGCACCGCCGACGAGAACATCGCCTACGCGGACGCCCTCGCCGCCGACCCGGCCGTGCTCACGGCCATGAGCAGCGACCATTTGGAGCGCAGCTTCAAGTTCGACCTCATGGGCGCGGTGGTGGCCCTCATCACGCTGCTCGCCGGCCTGCTCGCGCTCGTGGTGCTCTTCACGCTCGCCAACACCAACGTGTCCGAGCGCGTGCGCGAAATGGCCACGCTCAAGGTGCTCGGATTCTTCGACCGCGAGGTGCACCTGTACGTGAACAAGGAGATGACCGTGCTCACCCTCATGGGCATTGCGGTCGGCCTGCCGCTGGGCCGGTTCGTGGGCGGTCTGCTCACCGCGGCGCTGAACATGTCCGGCCTGTACTTCGAGGTGAGCGTCAAGCCGCTGAGCTACGTGATCGCGGCGGCCGCCACGCTGGCGTTCGCGCTGGTTGTGCAGCTGCTCACCAACCCGGTGCTCGACCGCATCGACCCGGTCAGCTCCCTCAAGTCCGTGGAGTAGCCGGGGCCGGCGGGGCGAATCCCGTCCGCTATGGACCGTTCACATGCGCTGGGGTAGGATTGGCGCATTATGTCCGAAACGCAAGCACCCCAGTCTCAAACGTCCAGCGTCGCCTCGCTCGACGAATCCAACCAGATGGCGCGCGGCCTGAACAACCGGCACGTGCAGTTCATCGCCATCGGCGGCACGATCGGCACCGGCCTGTTCCTCGGGTCCGGCAAGTCGATCAGCCTGACCGGTCCGTCCATCGTGTTCGTGTACATCGCGGTCGGCGCGATCATGTTCCTCCTCATGCGCGCCATCGGCGAGATGATGTACAAGGACCCGAGCCAGCACACCTTCATCAACTTCATCACCAAGTACCTCGGCAAGGGCTGGGGGCACTTCGCCGGCTGGACGTACTGGCTGGCGCTCGTGCTGCTCGGCATGACGGAGATCACCGCCGTCTCCACGTACTTCGTGACGTTCTTCGACACGTTCGGCATCGACCTGACGTCGTGGAAGTGGCTCATCGAGCTGTGCTTCCTCGTGGTGCTCACATCCGTGAACCTCATCGCCGTGAAGGTGTTCGGCGAGGTGGAGTTCTGGTTCTCCATGATCAAGATCACGCTGATCGTGGCGATGATCGTCACCGCGGTGGTCATGGTGGTGATCGGCTACCACTACCCGGCGGTCACCATCCAGGGCATGGACCACGCCGGACCGGCCGGGCAGGCGGGGCTGCCGAACCTGCTGGACGGCTTCTCGATCGCGCCGAACGGCTGGATGGCGTTCCTCATGAGCTTCCAGATGGTGTTCTTCGCCTACCAGCTCATCGAGTTCGTGGGCGTGACCGTCTCCGAGACCGAAAACCCGCGGCAGGTGCTGCCCAAGGCGATCAACGAGTTGATCGTGCGCGTGCTGGTGTTCTACGTGGGCGCGCTGCTGGCGATCATGCTCATCGTGCCGTGGCGCACGTTCCAGCCCAACGCGGATGGATCCTTCGCCTCGCCGTTCATCATGGTGTTCCAGTACGCCGGCCTCAACTGGGCGAGCGCGCTGGTGTTCTTCGTGGTGATCACCGCCGCGTCCTCCGCGCTCAACTCGCTGCTGTACTCGGCCGGCCGCCACCTGTTCCAGCTGACCGGCGAGTCGTCGAACCCGCGCGTGCGCTGGGTGGCCACCGTGTCCGACCGCAAGGTGCCGGCCCGCGCGATCCTCATCTCCGCGGCGCTCATTGTGCTCTCGCCGATCATCAACGCGTTCCCGCGCGTCTCCAGCCTGTTCGTGCTGTTCGCCTCGGCGTCCTCCGCGGTGTTCATCTTCATCTACATCCTCACCATGCTGGCCCACCGCCGCTACCGCCGCTCCGGCGACTTCATGGCCGACGGCTTCGTGATGCCCGCGTGGAAGACGACCAACACGCTGGCCCTGGCGTTCTTCGTGTTCATCTACGCCACGCTGTTCCTCGCGGACGACACCCGCGGTTCGGCCGTCGCCGGTCTGGTGTGGCTGGTCGGCTTCGGCGGCTACTGCCTGTGGCGGGAGCGTCGCAAGGCCCGGCGGGACGCGGGCGAGGTGGCTTTGGACTGACACCGGGCGGACTGACCGACTGGATGCGTTGGCCGATCGGTTGGGTCGGCCGGACGTTGGCGGTCCGGCGGTCTGGCTGGTCTGTCTGGCTGGCCCGTCTGACGGATCCGGTCGATCGGTCTGTCTGATTGGATGCCTGCCGACCACGGAAGGGCGGCATTTTTTCCGGATTGGCGGAATGCCGGGCTGTCAGGGAACAATGCCGTCCTTCCGTGATCGTCCATTCTTGTTTTCTGACCACGGAATCCGGGTATTTTCTTCGGGAATGGCGGAATGCCGCGGACCGGGCGGCGAATATTGGTCTTCCGTGGTCGACCGATCGGGCGGGCATGGTGGTCGCGTCTTCGGAAGCGGGAAAGACTGATCAGAATGACCGGGACGGTCTGATTGGTCTGCCGAAAGAACCGGTCGGGGGTGAACTGGCCGGATGGATGAACTCATTGACTGGCGGGAAGCCGGACAAACCGGCCGGTCGGCAACGGAAGGCGGATTTTTCTCCCGGATTGGCGGAATGCCGCCGCTTGGCCGGAAAAATCGTCCTTCCGTTGTCGGGCGGGCTGACCGAATCGGCAACGGAAGGCCGATTTTTATCCATGATCGGCAGAATCGCGCCGCCCGGTCCGGGGAAGTCCGGCTTCCGTTGCCGGGCGGATCTGGTCGGGCGGATCTGATCGGGTTAGTCGGCCCGCTTACATCGGGAAGGCGTCCGGTCGGTTGGCCGGCCGATTGCCCGACCGTCCGACCACCCGGCCTTCGGCCAATTGCTTCGCGGACGACAAATAATCGCGGGCATTATTCCGCAAAGTGGCGGAATGACGCGGACGGCAATCATAATGCGGCGGATTCTTTGCCAGCCGACGGTATGGGGCATGCATCCTCCGCTCATTTGACGGGCAAAGGCGTGAGGGACGTGAAGTGCTGCCCCGTCATCCGCCCCGCCCAAAAAATCTGACGCTTTCTGATGGAAAATGCGCGAAACTGATCAAAACTGTGTGAAGCTCGTGTATCATGAAGAGCAAGAGACAAAGCTGTCAGCATACAGGGAGGAACAGGATGCTTTACCCTCAGACGAATGACGCCCGACTGGTGTTCAGCCTCGATGGCGTGTGGGACTTCAAGACCGCCGGCGAAACCGATTATCCGACCGAGTGGACCTCGGCCGCGCTGCCCGAGCCGATCCCCATGGCCGTGCCCGGCTCCTACAACGACCAGAATGACATGACCGACCTGTACGACGTGTACGGCTGGGTCGTCTACCAGCGCACCTTCAGCCTGCCCGAGCGCACGATCGAGGGCCAGCGCGTGGTCCTGCGCTTCGACGCCGCCACCCACGCCGCGGACGTGTACCTCAACGGCGAGAAGCTCGGCAGCCACAAGGGCGGCTTCCTGCCGTTCGAGTTCGACGTGACCGGCAAGGTCAAGGCCGGCGACAACCTGCTCGCCGTCGCCATCGACAACCGCATCAACCAGTCCACCCTGCCGATCGGCAACGAGGGCAACGTGGCGTTCTTCGGCTCCGACAACGCGGGCATCCCGTCCGTGGAGGCCGGCAAGCGCTGGGCCAAGCCGCAGAACCGCCCGAACTTCGACTTCTTCAATTTCGCGGGCCTCAACCGCCACGTGGAGCTCTACACCACGCCGGAAACGTACATCGCCGACGTGGCCGTGACCACCAAGTCCGTGACCGAGGGCCTCGGCGAGGGCGAGACCGGCCCCGCGACCATCGGCTACGAGGTGACGCTCGGCGGCGAGTTCGCGGCCAAGCGCGACGATCATGTGACCGTGACGATCCAGGACGAGTTCGGCAACACGGTCGCCACCGCCACCGGCGCGAAGGGCGAGATCACGCTGCCCGCCGCGCACCTGTGGAACCCCGGCGCCGCGTACCTGTACACCGCGCACGTCGATCTCGCCGGCTTCGCGGAGAGCGAGAGCGACGAGTACGACCAGACCTTCGGCATCCGCACCGTGGAGGTGAAGGACCAGAAGTTCCTCATCAACGGCAAGCCGTTCTACTTCAAGGGCTTCGGCAAGCACGAGGACAGCTACTTCCACGGCCGCGGCACCGACCAGCTGCTCAACGTCAAGGACGTCTCCCTGATCCACTGGCTCAACGCCAACTCCTTCCGCACCTCGCACTACCCGTACGCCGAGAACATGTACGACCTGTGCGACCGCGAGGGCATCGTGATCATCGACGAGACCCCGGCTGTGGGCATGAGCTGGCCGCAGTACACCAACAAGCCGCTGTTCGAGCACCACCAGCAGGTGATCAGGGACATGATCGCGCGCGACAAGAACCACCCGAGCGTGGTCATGTGGTCGCTTGCCAACGAGCCGTGGTACGACCAGGGCGGCGAGAAGTCCGAGAGCGCGCTCAAGTACTTCACCCCGCTGTACGAGCTCGCGCACGAGGTGGACCCGCAGAACCGCCCGGTCACGATCGTGTGCTGCCAGAACGACTACACCAAGGACCTCGTCACCCGCACCATGGACGTGGTGTGCCTCAACCGCTACTACGGCTGGTACAACCTGTCCGGCGACCTCGACGCGGCCTGCTACGCCCTGAACTACGAGCTCGACTGGTGGGAGAAGATCGGCAAGCCGGTCATGTTCACCGAGTACGGCGCGGACACCATGGAGGGCGTGCACGGCACCCACGGCAAGATGTGGAGCGAGGAGTACCAGCGCGACTACTTCGCCCGCATCGACGCGGAGATCGACAAGCGCCCGTGGTTCATCGGCGAGCAGCTGTGGAACTTCGCCGACTTCGTGACCATCCAGGGCACCATGCGCGTGGAGGGCAACCGCAAGGGCATCCTCACGCGCGACCGCCAGCCCAAGATGGCCGCGCACTTCCTGCGCGACCGCTGGGCCAAGATCCCGAACTTCGGTTACAAGGGCTGATTCCTCGCCGTCGTCCCGGGCGTGGCCCGATGGGGCTGCGCTTGGAATGACGGTATGGGACAATCAGGGGACGGTTCACCGCATGGTGGCCGTCCCTTTGTTGTTCCTTTGCTGTCCCTTTGCCGTCTTGTTGTCTCCCTGCCGCCGTCGGATTTGCCAAATTTACCTTTGGGTGTAAGATATCTCGCAGACATACGAAAGGAGTGCGCATGGGGTTTGAACAGGAGGCGGTGACGTCGCTCATGACCTGCATGCGGCGCAAGCGGTCGAAGATGCAGCGCGACATGGTCCGCGGCAACCACGGCGAGCCGTTCGTGCTGCACGAACTCATGCTCCGCGGCACCATGACGCCCTCGCAGGTGGCCGACGCCCTGTGCGCCAGCTCCGGGCGCGTGTCCACGCTGCTGTCTGCGCTGGAGAAAAAGGGCTTCGTCACGCGCGACGTGGACCCGGACGACCGCCGCGTGGTGCACGTGAACCTTACTCCCGCCGGCCGCGAGAAGGCGCACGCCGATCTGGACGAGATGCGCGACGCGATGTGCTGGATCTTCTCGCAGATGGGGGAGCGCCGCACGCGCGAGTTCGTCGACCTGCTTGAGGAGTTCGCCACGTACATGTCGATCTGCCATCCCGGCAAGCCGCGTCCCACGCCCGAGGAGGTCCGCGAGGCGTTCGCCGAGCGGGCCGGGTCCGGCGCCGAAGCGGGGGAAGGCCCGGCGGCGGGTGCGGAAACGGCCCCGGAAGCGGGGCCGGGAACGGAGTCTGGCGGCGGCTGCCCGATGTTCGGGGCGTAGGAATCCCGGAGGCGCCTTCCCGGGCCGGCCCCCTGACTCGGTTCGCCGAGTCCGTTCGGAACGGCGGATTGGCCGCTGGATCGCCGGATTCGCCCGGACTGGCCGGTGGCCCGGTGACCCGATGGTCCGACGGGCTCTGCTCGCCGTCGCTCGCTCGGGATGATCGGAATCGGCGAAGGCTGGTGCCGGCAAAAGTCCGCCGCCCACGCATGCTCAATATCTTGCACTGTAAGTAATTCAATACTAGAAAATAACCAACAACACACATTCGAAAACGGAAAGGACGGGGACGCCATGTTTCGCATCATGAAGTACCTCTCCAAATCGGAGGTCGGCCAGATGATCGTCGCGCTGGCGACCATCGTCGGACAGGTCTGGTTCGACCTCAAGCTGCCCGACTACATGTCCAGCATCACCACGCTGGTGGAGACTCCCGGCAGCGCCATGGTCGACATCTGGATCGCCGGCGGCAAGATGCTGCTCGTCTCGCTCGGATCGGTCGCCTGTGCGGTCGTGACCGGTTTCATCGCCGCGCGCGTGGCCGCCTCCTTCGGCCAGCGACTGCGCTCGCTCGAGTTCGCGCGCGTCGAGTCGTTCGGGCCGGCGGAGATGAGCCGCTTCTCCACCGCCAGCCTCATCACGCGCTCCACGAACGACATCACGCAGATCCAGATGTTCATCACCATGGGCCTGCAGCTCATCGTCAAATCGCCCATTATGGCCGTGTGGGCCGTGGCGAAGATCGCCGGCGAGGGCCTCGAATGGACGCTGGCCACCGGCGTCGCCACCGCGGCCCTGCTCGCCGCGATCGTGGTGCTCATGGCGCTCGTCATGCCCAAGTTCAAGGCCATGCAGCGCCTGACGGACAACATCAACCTCGTGGCGCGCGAGAACCTCACCGGCCTCAAGGTGGTGCGCGCGTACAACGCCGAGGACTGGCAGGAGGCCAAGTTCACCGAGGCCAACCGCGAGCTCACGGACACGCAGCTGTTCACCAACCGCGCGATGGCCGTGATGATGCCGCTCATGAACACCGTGATGAACGGCCTCATGCTCGCCGTCTACTGGATCGGCGCGTACCTGATCGACGCCGCCGGGCTCACGGACAAGCTCACCGTGTTCTCCAACATGATCGTGTTCTCCAGCTACTCGGTGCAGGTGATCATGAGCTTCCTGCTCATGAGCATGGTGTTCGTGCTGTGGCCGCGCGCCGACGTGTCCGCCCAGCGCGTGCTCGAGGTGCTGGACACCGAGCCGATGGTGAAGAACCCCGCGAACGGCGAGACCCCGGCGCCCAAGGGCACGGTCGAGTTCCGCGACGTGAGCTTCGCCTACCCGGACGCGCGCGAGAACACGCTCGAGCACATCAGCTTCACGGCCAAGCCCGGCCAGACCGTCGCGTTCATCGGCTCCACCGGCTCCGGCAAGTCCAGCCTCGTCAATCTGGTCCCGCGCCTGTACGACGCGACCGGCGGCCAGGTGCTCGTGGACGGCGTGGACGTGCGCGACTGGGACCTCACGGCCCTGCGCGAGAGGATCGGCTACGTGCCGCAGCGCTCCGTGCTGTTCAAGGGCACGGTGGCCGGCAACGTGGCGTACGGCGACCGTGCCGGCGGCGGGGTTTCCGGCGGGGCTTCCGACGCGCCCGGTCCCGATGCCGATTCCGCGGCCGTGAACATGGACGCCGTGAGGGCGGCCGCCGACGTGGCGCAGGCCACCGAGTTCGTCGACCGCATGGACGGCGGGTTCGACGCGGCCGTGGCGCAGGGCGGATCCAACGTCTCCGGCGGACAGCGACAGCGCCTGTCGATCGCGAGGGCCGTCTACCGCAACCCGGAGATCCTGGTGTTCGACGACTCGTTCAGCGCGCTCGACTTCGCCACGGATCGCAAAGTGCGCGACGCGCTCGCCGGGCATGCCAAGGGCGCCACCAAGCTGATCGTGGCCCAGCGCATCGGCACGATCATGAACGCCGACCTCATTGTGGTGCTCGACGACGGGCGCGTGGTGGGCGAGGGCACCCACAGCGAATTGATGGAGGGCTGCGAGGTGTACCGGCAGATCGCCGAATCGCAGCTCAGCAAGACGGAACTGACGGCTTAGAACGGCATAGGAAGGACCTGATACACATGGCAAGACCAACGGCAAGAGGGCCGATGGGCCACGGGCCGGGCGCGATGGGCGCCGCCGTGGAGAAACCGCAGGATTTCGGCGTGGTGATGGGCAAGCTCGTGCGCTTCTGCAAGTCGTACGTGCCCGTGATCGTGGCGGCGCTCGTGATGGGCGCCGTCGGCACGGTGTTCCAGATCATCGGGCCGGACAAGCTCAAGGACATGACCAATGCGATCGTGCGCGGCCTGCCCGCGATGGTGAACGGCAGGCCCGTCATGGGCGCCGTGGACTTCGGCGAGGTCACGCGCATCGGCTGGGCGCTCGTGGCGCTCTACGTGGGCTACGCGGTGCTGAGCTACGTGCAGAGCTGGCTCATGGCCAACGTCACCCAGCGCACCGCACAGCGCCTGCGCGAGGCGATCAGCGTGAAGATCAACAAGCTGCCGCTGAGCTACTTCGACAAGGTGAGCTACGGCGACGTGCTCAGCCGCATCACCAACGACGTGGACGCGATCGGCCAGACGCTGGGCCAGTCGCTCGGCTCGCTCATCACCTCGGTCACGCTGTTCGTGGGCGCGCTGGTGATGATGTTCTGGAACAACGTGATCATGACGCTGTGCGCGATCGGCGCGAGCCTCGTGGGATTCGCGATCATGATGGTGATCATGAAGGTCTCGCAGCGCTACTTCACCGCGCAGCAGGCGGCGCTCGGCGACGTCAACGGGCACGTGGAGGAGATGTACTCCGGTCACCTCATCGTCAAGGCGTACAACGGCGAGGCTGACTCCATCCGCCGCTTCGAGCGCTACAACGCCGACCTGTACGACTCCGGCTGGAAGAGCCAGTTCCTCTCCGGCCTCATGATGCCGCTCATGAACTTCGTGGGCAACTTCGGCTACGTGGTGGTGTGCGTGGTGGGTGCGGCGCTCGCCATGGACGGGCAGATCGAGTTCGGCGTGATCGTGGCGTTCATGATGTACATCCGCCTGTTCACCCAGCCGCTCGCCCAGTTCGCGCAGGCCTTCCAGAATCTGCAGCGCTGCGCCGCCGCCTCCGAGCGCGTGTTCGGCTTCCTCGAGGAGCCGGAGATGGCCGACGAGTCCGCCAAGCCCGCGCTGCTCGGGCGCGACGCGAACGGCCATGCGAAGCCGGTGCGCGGCGACGTGGAGTTCAGCCACGTGCGCTTCGAATACGAGCCGGGCAAGCCGATCATCCACGACTTTTCCGCTTCCGTGAAGGCCGGGCAGAAGGTGGCGATCGTGGGCCCGACCGGCGCCGGCAAGACCACCATGGTCAACCTGCTCATGCGCTTCTACGAGATCGCCGGCGGATCCATCTCGATCGACGGCGTGGACACGGCCTCCGTGCCCCGCTGGAACGTGCACGACCAGTTCTCGATGGTCCTGCAGGACACGTGGGTGTTCCGCGGCACCGTGCGCGAGAACGTCGCCTACGCGAAGCCGGGCGTGACGGACGAGCAGGTCGTCGCCGCGTGCAAAGCCGTGGGGCTCGACCACTTCGTGCGCTCGCTGCCGGACGGCTACGACACCGTGCTCGACGACAACACGTCGCTGTCCGCGGGCCAGCGCCAGCTGCTCACCATCGCGCGCGCCATGGTGCAGGACGCGCCCATCCTCATCCTCGACGAGGCCACGTCCTCCGTGGACACGCGCACCGAGGAGCTCATCCAGAAGGCCATGGACGCGCTGACGGTCGGGCGCACGTCGTTCGTGATCGCGCACCGCCTGTCCACGATCCGCGACGCCGACATGATCCTGGTGATGGACCACGGCGACGTGATCGAGCGCGGCACGCACGAGGAGCTGCTGGCGGCCGGCGGGTTCTACGCGAACCTGTACAACAGCCAGTTCACCAAGGCCGCCTAGCGCGGGGCTGTGCGTTGCGGGCTGTGTGGCATGGCGTGTGTCGCTTGCCGCTTGCTCGTTGCGGGCGGTTGCGGGCTGCGGCTGTGGGCGGTCCGATCTGTGTGGTCTGTGGTCTGCGGTCCGTGATCCGTGGCCCGTAGTCTGCGGTCTGCGGGCTTGTCCCGGCGGGTTCCGGCTCGCCCCGGCTCCCGACTCATCACTCATCTGCGGCTCGTCCCCGCTCATCCCTTCGTATCTGCCCAATCTGTGCCTTCACATTGCAGGATTGGGCAGAAACGCAGGATGAGAAGCTCTCTTGCAACGCTCAGCTTCCGTTCCTGCCCAATATCGCAATGTACGATCGCAGATTGGGCAGGAACGGAATACCGACATGCACAAGCGGGCGGAGCGAAAGGCGGAACCGGTCTCGGACACGGATGCGGGCGCGAGCATAACGAAAAACCCGCGGAACGTTGCCATTCCGCGGGTTTTCTCTAAAAGTGGAGCTAAGGGGATTCGAACCCCTGACCCTCTCCATGCCATGGAGATGCGCTACCAGCTGCGCCATAGCCCCGTAATTCGCCATTGGGTGGGCGATGTAGGAATCGAACCTACGACCCCTTCGGTGTGAACGAAGTGCGCTAGCCGCTGCGCCAATCGCCCGATCCCTTACGGTATTCAGTTGTAGGCCGGATTGCTCCGACTTGCGTGGGCGATACAAGATTCGAACTTGTGACCCCTTCCGTGTCAGGGAAGTGCGCTACCTCTGCGCCAACCGCCCGGGTCTGCGAGCGGACAACGGGACTCGAACCCGCGGTCTCAACCTTGGCAAGGTTGCGCTTTACCAACTAAGCTATGTCCGCATGCTGCCTTGTGAGCAACAGACAGATAATTTACGCCAAGGGTCCGCCAGACGCAAATCCCCGCGTGTCGCGTTGGGTCGGGCGGAAAACGAACGAGCCCGTCGGCGCTGGATTGGAGGGCGCCGACGGGCTCGTGAAAGTGTTTCCCGATGCGGGAATCAGCCGCGCTTCTCGACCAGTTCCTCCGAGGCCTTGTCGAGCGTGGCCATGATGGCGGTCTGCGCGTCCTTCACGTAGGCGAAGCCGTTCGCGGCCGAGAACTTGGCCTTCGTGGAGGCCTCCTCGGACACGGCGCGGGTCACGCGGGCGATGGCCACCAGCACGTTGGGCAGCTGGGAGTCGGGCGCGTCGTTGCCAAGCTCGCTGTAGAAGCGGATGGTCTCCACGTCGTTCGGGTTGGCATCGTTGCCGGGAGCGGCCTTGAGCGCTTCGACAATGCCACCGAGATATTGCTTCATGGGATACTTCATTGGAATGCTCATGGCTCCCACGGTAGAAGCCTTTGCGCCCGTTGTGCAGCGCGTCGGGCGCGATTTTACCGTGGGGATAATTTCGGTCGGCGTGGTGCCGGTATGTGGCATGCGGCTACGTGGATTTGCCCGCTGAAACGTTGCCTCTCCTGAAGCGGCATCGAGGCGGGGTAATCATCGCGCCTCCATGGTTCCCCGGTTCCGGCTTCGGCTCCGGTGCCGAGGAACTACATTGACGGGCGACTTACCGCGCGCCGGCCGCGGTGCGCCTGCGGTCGTCGATCCTGAGCCAGAACACGCAGGCGGCGGCGAGCAGCGCGAAGATCGCGCCGAAGGGTCCGAGCCAGTGCATGCCCACGGTGTCGGTCACGAGGCCGCCCACCGCGGAGCCCACCGCGATTCCGATGTTGAACGCCATCGAGTTGAACGAGGACGCGAGGTTGAGCGAACCGGGGTACGTCTCCGCCGCCACGTCCATGTACAGCACCTGCGACGGCGTGTTCTGCAGGTACATGAAGAAGCCCAGCACGAGCAGCAGCACGCAGCCGGCGATCGGGTTCATCACCGCGAGCGGCAGCAGCGCAAGCAGCACGGCCTGCACGAGATAGATGGGCAGCACGCGGATGAGCGGCTTCGTGCCGCGGCCGTGGTCGCCGAGCCTGCCGCTGTACAGGTTGCTGGCGAGGCACATGAGGCCGTACGCGCTCAGCGCGATGCTCACCCAGTCGGCGGGCATGCCGATCTCGTCCTGCAGGATGGGGGAGAGGTACGTGTAGAACACGTAGGTCGCCGCGGCGCCGCACAGCACGGCGAGGATGCCCGCCCAGATGCGCGGCTCGGTGAAGATGAAGAACTGCGCGAGGAAGCGGCTGCGCGGGCCGTAGTGGTTCTTGGGCAGCACCTTGAACATGGCCGCGATGAGCGCCACCGTCAGCGCCACGATCACGTAGAACGCCCAGCGCCAGCCGAGCGCGTTCGCCACAGCCGTGCCGACCGGGACGCCGAACACCGCGGCCACGGAGAAGCCGGAAAACACCCACGCCACGAACTTGGTGCGGTTTTTGGGGCTCGCCACGTCGTCCACGAAGGTCATGGACGTGGTGACGGTGGTGCCGGAGATGAGCGCGATGATCACGCGCGCCACGAGCAGTACCGCGTAGTTCGGGGCGACGGCGCACAGCACGTTGCCCACGAGGAAGATCGCCATGAGCGCGGCCATCACATGGAACCGCTCGAAGCGGGAGGTCAGCGCGGCGCCGATCGGCGTGGCCGGCGCGTACACGAAGGCGAACAGGGAGACGAGTCCGCCCACGGTGGTCAGCGGCACGCCCATGCCGGTCGCGATGTCCGGCAGAATGCCGACGATGATGAACTCGCTCATGCCCAGCGCGAAGCTGATCATGATGAGGGTGACGACGGCGGGCGTGAAGAAGCGGTCGTCGCGCGGCTGCGGCGCGGCTTGGCCGCCTTGGTTGGTCTGGGTGGTGGCGTTCTGAGACATGGACATGGGCGGTTCGGTTCCGTGGGTTGCGGGCTGTTGTGCGTGTTGTGCGTTGTGCAGGCTGTTGCGCGTGCAAAAGACTGGATTTTCCGGCGATCATCCTAAGCACGGTTCCGCGCTGTCACGAAATCGCGGTCCACGGTGTGTCACGGTGCCGCAGTGCCCGGCGTACTGCGGCGTACTGTGCCCCCGTCGCTGCGGGCTGTATGGGACGGCTGATCGGCTACTCGGCCTTCCGAGGGCAGATTTCCGGCATTGCGGACATCCATTCGGCCTTCCGAGGGCACCCGCCCGCCGTGCACATGCCCGTGAAACCGCGAAAAGCCTTGAAATTCGGTGGTTGGAACGGCTTTGCGCGCCGCAGCGATGCCCTTGGAAGAGGGAGTAGATGTCCGCATAACCCGAAATCCGCCCTCGGAAGGCCAAGTACTGCGGCAAATCGGTGTTGCACAGACGCGGTGCCCGGTGTGCCGCGGCGTTAGTGAGCCAGCGGGATGGTCAGGCGCATGGTCGTGCCCTCGCCGGCGGTCGGCGCGGCCTCGATCCAGCCGCCGTAGCGCACGGCGATGTCGCGGGCCAGCGCGAGGCCGAGCCCGTAGCCCTGATGGTCGGAGCCGCCGCCGGCGCGGGAGAACCGGTGGAAGAGCCGCTCCGGGTCGTCTCCGAGGCCGGGGCCGTGGTCGCGGATGGTGACGACCGCCTGCCCGTGCTCGGCCGCCACGCGCACCTCGACCGAGGAGCCGGCGGGGGAATGGGCGATCGCGTTGTCGAGCACAGCCACCACGCAGCGGCGGATACCGGTTTCGCCGCCGGAGACGATCACGGGCGCGTCATGCCCGGAGCCGCCGCCGGGCAGCATCACGTCCAGCGTCACGCCGTGACTGTCCGCAAGCAGGCGGATCGAGTCGACCGCATCCTCCACGGCTTTGCCCACGTCGGTCGGCACGTTCTCCAACGCGCTCGTGGCGGCGAGCAGCAGGTCGTTGATCACGTCGTTCATGCGCGTCACGTCGTCCTTGAGGTCGTCGATCACCGGTTCGAGGGGGCGCCCGGCCTTGAGCCGATGCTCGAGCAGCTCGGTGCGCGCGCCGATCACGGCGAGCGGCGTCTTGAGCTCATGGCTCGCGTCCGCCACGAAGTTGCGCTGCAGCCGCATGGCCTCCTGGATCGGCGCGATCTCCCTGCGCGAGAAGTACCAGCCGACCACGCCCGTGGCGAGGATGATGCACACGCCGAACACCCCGATGAACAGGATCGCCTTCTTGATGTCGATCACCCACGTGCCCTGCATGATGCTCGCCGCCGTGTTGACCGTGTTCGGGTCGATGCCGTGCTCGCTGAACTCGTGCCGCGAACCGAGAATCACACCCACCACGAGCATCACCAGCCCGATCGCGGTGATGCCGCTCATGGCGACCACCATCCTCAGGCTGATGGACGATGCCGCGCGCGTGGCCTCGCGCCCGCCGCGGTCATTGCGGTCCCCGCGGCCGCGCTCGCCGCCGTTGCCGAAGATCCCCAGTGCCATGCCGATCCCCCCGTCACTCCTCCGGCGTGCCGATGCGGTACCCGCGCCCGCGCACGGTCACGATGACGTCCTTCGCGGTCTTCTGCCGGATGTACGAGACGTACGTGTCGATCGTGCCGAGCACGTCGTCCGGATGGAACGCGGCGGCGAGCAACTCCTGCCGGCTGAACACGTGGTCCGGCGAGGCGCACAGCACGCGCAGCAGCGCCGATTCGGCCGCGGTGAGCCGCACGCGCGTGCCGTCGAAGCGCTCCATCTCCTCCGACTCGGCGAGGAACGTCCAGTCGCCGATCGCGTACGCGCGTTGGTTGGCGGCGGACCCGCGCAGCAGCACGCGCAGGCGGGCGTCGAGCTCCTTGAACTGGAACGGCTTGGTCACGTAGTCGTTCGCGCCGTCGTCGAGGCCGGTCACGATGTCCTCCACGCTGGACAGCGCGGTGAGCATGAGCACGGGCAGCGAGACGCCGCGGGCGCGCAGCATGCGCACGAGCTCCAGCCCGTCCATGTCCGGAAGACGACGGTCGATGATCGCCGCGTCGTACGCGCCCGTGGTGAGCTCGCGACGGCCCGATCCGCCGTCGGTCACCCACGTGACGCGGTAGTCGTCGTCCAGCAGTTCCTTGGTGATGGCCCCGAGCCGTTCGTCGTCCTCAATGAGCAGCACCTTGGGCCTGAGCATCCGCATCGCGTTCGTCAGCTCGTCCATGTCTCGTCCTTCCCCGTCCTTCTCGCGTCCCGCGACAGTTCTCCACAATCCATTTGGCGCCGGCGTTTCTAAGACCATTCTAAGAAACGCGGAGGGCGCGGAATTCCGCCGATCGCTCCCTAGGATATCCAGCATGAACACTGTTACTCCAATCGTGCTCGAGGCGGCGCACGTGACCTGCACCGTGCCCCAGCCCGCTCATGCCGCGCCGGCGAAGTCGCCGCGCCCGCGGGCCGTCCGGCCATGGCGCCGGGGCGCCTCGGGCGACGCCCGCTCCGAGAGCCATGCCGCCCCCGGCAAAACCGTCTTCCGAGACCTCTCGTTCACCGTCCATGGCGGCGACATCGTGGATCTCATCGGCCCGTCCGGTTCCGGCAAGTCCACGCTGCTCACCACCCTCGCGCTGCTCAACCCGCATGCCACCGCCACGCTCACGCTCGACGGGACGGACAGCGCCGCCATGACGCCCGAGCGCTGGCGCCGGCTCGTCGCGTACCTGCCGCAGCGCCCCACGCTGATCGGCGAGACCGTGCGCGACGCGATCACCCTGCCGTTCACGCTCAAGGTCCACCAGCGCGACGACGCCGGCGCCGCGGTGAGGGAGCCCGTGCCGGACGAGGGCATGATCCGCCGCACGCTCGACCGGGTCGGCTGCGACGACATCGAGCTCGAGCGCCCGCCGCAGGATCTGTCCGTGGGCCAGCAGGCGCGCGTGTGCATGCTGCGCACGCTGCTCACCAAGCCGCGCGTCATGCTCGCCGACGAGGTGGACGCCGGCCTCGACGACGAGAACGCCGACCGCGTGGCCGACATCCTCGCCTACGCCGCGCATCAGGGCATGGCGATCATCCGCGTGCGGCACCGCCCCGCGGACGGCCGGGCCACGCGCACATGGCGGCTCGCCGACGGGACGCTTACGGAGCTCGCCGCGCACGACGCTCACAGCAACGAGGAGGTCGCACGATGAACGACGTCGTTTCCGCCAACGCCGGCGCGTACCCGATCGACGGATGGGGGCTGCTCATCACCGTGATTCTGGTGGCCGTGGCCGCCGGCATGTCGTTCGTGATGAAGCTCGGCGTGGAGCGCCGCATGCTGTGGGCCACGCTGCGCTCGCTCGTGCAGCTGCTCGCGATGGGCTACATCATCCGCTTCGTGATCGCGTGGAACAATCCGTGGATCTGCTTCGCGCTCATCGCCGTGATGATCGTGGCGGCCGTGCAGATCACGCTCACGCGCGCCTCGAACATTCCCAAGGGACTGGCGCCGCAGGTGTTCCTCACGCTGCTGGTGTGCGTGATCCTGCAGATCTCGGTGGTGATCGAGCTGATCGTGCGGCCCAAGCCGTGGTACGCGCCCGCGGTGCTCGTGACCATGGCCGGCATGCTGCTGGGCAACGTGGTGGCCGCGACCGCCGTGGCCATGAGCCGCTTCTTCTCCGACATGAAGTCCCGCCGCTACGAGGTGGAGATGCTGCTCGCGCTCGGCGCCACGCCGTTCGAAGCCGCGAAGCCGTCGATCGTCTCGTCCGTGAAGATGGGCATGATCCCCACGATCTCGCAGCTCGCGTCCAGCGGCATCGTGCTCATCCCGGGCATGATGGCCGGCCAGGTGATCGCCGGCGCGGACCCGCTCACCGCCGCTAAGTACCAGTTCGTGGTGCTCGCCGTGATCAGCGCGCTCACGCTCATCGCCGACTCGCTCATCATGGTCCTCGTCTACAGGACCTCGTTCACCGCCCTCGACCAGTACCGCGCCGAATCTTAGGGCCGCCTGAGACCGCCTTCCGTAGGGTTGCCGTGACAATTCGGACAAACAACCCGACGGAGGGCGAAACATGACGAACACGGCAACGTGGGCCAAAGCCATCACCGGCCTGACCGCGCGCGAGGTCGAGGAGCGACGCGCGCGCGGCGAGGGCGAGACCGGCGCGAACAGCGTCACCAAATCCACGGGCGCGATCCTGCGCGAGAACATCTGCACGCTGTTCAACGCGCTCAACTTCGCCATCGCGATCCTGCTGTTCGCGGTGGGCGCGTACACCAACATGCTGTTCATCGCGATCATCATCCTCAACATCGTGATCGGCATCGCGCAGGAGCTCAAGGCCAAGAAGCTGGTCGACGAGCTCACCATCCTCAACCAGCCGCACGCCACCGTGCTGCGCGACGGCCGCGAGACCGAACTGGAGACCCGCGAGATCGTCAGGGACGACGTGATCGTGCTCGAATCCGGCCGCCAGATCTGCAACGACGCCGTGGTGCTCTCCGGCGACCTCGAGGTCAACGAATCCCTGCTCACCGGCGAAAGCGACTCGGTGGACAAGAAGCCCGGCGACCAGCTGCTCTCCGGCAGCTCCGTGATCTCCGGACGCTGCCTCGCGCGCGTGGTCCACGTGGGCGACGCCAACTACGCGAACTCGCTCATCAACGAGGTGCGCCAGGAGAAGCGCGTGCATTCGGAGCTGCTCGACTCCATGCGCAAGGTGACCCGCTTCACCAGCTTCCTCATCATCCCGCTCGGCGTGCTGCTCTTCGCGCAGGCCACGTTCTGGCGCCACGCCGGCACGTACGACGCCGTGGTCTCCTCCTCGGCCGCCCTGCTCGGCATGCTGCCGAAGGGCCTCGTGCTGCTCATCTCCGTCTCGCTCGCCACCGGCGTGATCCGGCTGGCCAAGCGCAAGATCCTCGTGCAGAACATCTACTCGCTGGAGACGCTCGCGCACGTGGACGTGCTGTGCCTCGACAAGACCGGCACGCTGACCGACGGCAACATGAGCGTGGAGCGGGTGGTCGAGCTGGGCGCGGGCGGCGGTGCCTCCGATGCGCCCGGTGCGGCTGGCCTGCCCGGAGTCCCCGGTCCGTCCGGAGTTCCCGGTCTGCCCGGCGTGGACGCGGCGCTCCTCATGCGCTCCTACCTCGCCGCCAGCGAGGACAACAACGCCACGATCGCCGCGCTGCGCGCCTATGAGGGGTTCGCGTCCGACGGCGGCCCGGCTTTGCCCGCCGCCGCGGTCATCCCGTTCTCCTCCAAGCGCAAGTGGGGCGCGATCACGTTCGACGGCGTCCCCGGCCACGCCTCGGACACGGCCGGCACGGTGTTCCTCGGCGCGCCCGAACGCATCCTCGGCGGCACGGGCGAGGAGGCCGCCCGGCTCATGAAGCAGGGCCTGCGCCTCGTCGCGGTCGGCTATCGCCCGGGCGTGTGGAACGACGACATGAACCTGCCCCAGGACCTCACGCCGCTGTACCTCATCGCCCTGCGCGACACGATCCGCCCGCGCACCCGCGAGACGCTGGCGTACTTCCGCGAGCAGGGCGTGGACGTGAAGGTCATTTCCGGCGACCATCCGGACACCGTGTCCGCCGTGGCCCGTCAGGCCGGGCTCGCGCTCTGGGCCGACGTGATCGACATGACCCGCGTGCCCGCCGGCGCCCCCGACGAGGCGTTCGACGCGCTGGTGGACCGCTACGCCGTGTTCTCCCGCGTCACTCCGAAGCAGAAGCGCCAGCTCGTGCAGGCCCTGCAGCGCAAGGGGCACAAGGTGGCCATGACCGGCGACGGCGTGAACGACCTGCTCGCCCTGCGCGAGGCCAACTGCTCGATCGCCATCGCGTCCGGCTCCGACGCCGCCCGGCAGATCGCGCAGATCGTGCTGCTCGACTCCGACTTCACCTACCTGCCCGAGGTGGTGCTCGAAGGCCGCAAGGTGGTCAACAACGTGACGCGCACGGCCGCCGTGTTCTTCATCAAGACCGTCTACTCGACGCTCGTCTCGTTCTTCTGCCTCGCGCTCAACATCCCGTTCCCCTTCATCCCGATCCAGATCACGCTCGTGGACGCGTGCATCGAGGCGTGGCCGTCGTTCCTCACCATCTTCGAGTCGGACACGCGCCGCATCCGGGGCCGCTTCCTGCCCACCGCGCTGTCCAAGGCCGCGCCGTTCGCCGTGGTGGTGAGCGCGATGATCGTCGTGACGAGCCTGCTGAACCCGTTCCCCACGGACGAGACGCGGACCGCGATGTACCTGCTGCTCATCGTGGTGTCCATGATCGCGGTGATCAAGAGCTGCGTCCCGTTCAGCCGCATCCGCGCGTTCGTGTGCGCGACGATGGTCGCCGGCACGCCGCTCGCGCTGGTGATCCTGCCGAAGCTGTTCGAGGTGACGGCCGTGACCAAGCCGATGGTGAGCTACCTCGTCATGGCGCTGATCTGCATGGTCATCCCGCTGCTCGGCTACTTCACCGCGCTGAAGGGCCTCGGCAAGGAGTCGTGATCGCGGCGGTGCGCTACCTGTCCAGCTTGCGCGGATGGGCGCCGGAGACCTCCCAGCCCAGCGCCATGAGGGTCTTGCGGTCCTGCTTGCTGAGCTTGGCGCAGTCGAGCGCGGCGATGAGGTCCGGGCGGATCGCGTCGGTGCGCTCCAGCGCCTCGTCGCGGCGGAACCGGTCCACCTTGCCGTGGTCGCCGCTCAGCAGCACGTCCGGCACGCGGATGCCTCGCCACTCGGCCGGCTTGGTGTACTGGCGGTGCTCGAGCAGCGCGCCCTCGCCGGTGTACGACTCCTCGACGATCGACTCCGGGTTGCCCATGAATCCGGGCAGCAGCCGCGTGATCGCCTCGAGCATCACCGACACGGCCACCTCGCCGCCGTTGAGCACGTAGTCGCCGATCGAATATTCGCGCACGTCCACGCCCTGCGCGCGGTAGTACTCGGGGATGCGCGCGTCGTAGCCCTCGTAGCGGCCGCAGCCGAAGAGCAGGTGCTTTGCGCGGCTGAGCTCCGTGGCGTCGCGCTGGGTGAACAGCGGGGCCGACGGGTTGGGGAAGATGAGCACCGGGCGGTCGGCGGGCGGCTCGGCGGGTTCGGCGGGGACGTCGGCGGCAGTGGCGTTGCCGGGCTCGTCACCGTCGACGCCGTCTTCCGTCTGCGCGGCTGGGCTGGTTGTCGCGTCGCCGTTCGCGCATGCCCCGGCGTCCGTCGCTGCCGTGCCGATTGCCGCAGCCTCGCCGGTTTCGACCTTGTTGGAGACTTCGGTCGCAGTTGCGGCGTGCGCATCATTCTCCGTGGCTCCACGGTTCACGACTTCCGCGGTGTCCTCGGCGTCGGCCGCCGCGCTGCCGACCGTGGCGGGTTCGAGGCCCAGCAGATCGTCAAGGCATTCGGACCAGACGACCGGCTTCATCACCATGCCGGCGCCGCCGCCCACGGGCGTGTCGTCCACGGAATGATGCACGTCGTGCGTCCAGTCGCGCAGATTGTGCGCGTGCACCTCCACGAGTCCCTTGGCCTGCGCCTTGCCGAACAGGCTGAGCCCCAGCACGTCGAAGTATTCGGGGAATACGGAAACGATGTCGATCTTCATAAGGTCCTAGCGTAGGCGATGTGTGACCGTGACCGTGACACAGACCGGACGGCTTCGCTCTTGCCAATCAGCAAATGGCGGAATTGCAACGATTCTTGTTGCCCGTGACATAGACCGTCCGGTCATTGTCACGGACACGGTCACGCTACGGTCATTGTCACGGTCACGGTTACCGTCACGGTCATGCATGATCGGACCGGGAGTGGATGGCCGGACCGGGGGAATCACTCGGACCGGGGCGGATGGTCGGACCGGGCACGACTCTTCGGACAGGGAGTGATTCCCCGGACCGGGAGCGCCCACTCCCGGTCCGGTATCGGGAAAACCGTTGAAATACTGCCATTTTGAAACTTGGTGGACAGGGAGCGGTCACTCCCTGTCCGAGGATCCGCTCCCTGTCCAGAGAATTAATCCCCGTTTAGGGCGGGGATGAGCTGGCTTGCGGAAGAATCCGCGGGCCGTCACGCAACGACTCGCGTGACGGCCCGCGCCAATCCAGCGGCTCAGCGTTCCGGGTGCTCCGAACGTTCCGAACGCTAAGCCCGCTCCGGGATGAGGCCGCCGGGCGGGTCGAGCGTGAGATACCCCTCGTCGAGGTCGATCTCCGGCACGATCTCGTCCACGAACGGCACGAGCACCGGCAACGTGGCGTCAGGATCGTCGTCGGTGGGCATGGGAACGGCCACCTCGAGCAGATACTGCGCCGGACTCTCCAGCAGGTTGGTCACCGTGCCGATCACCTCGTCGGCCGGGTGGCCGAGCGCGTTCTCCTCATCCCACCGGGCCTCGAGCCCGATGAGATCCTCCGGATACCAGGCGTCCTCCTCGGCGAGCTCCTCCTCGGTGGCGGGCTCGCCGTACAGCTCCACGCCGTTGAGCGCCTCGGACGCGTTGCGGTCCGTGACGCCGTCGAACAGGACGATCCAGCGCTCCTTGTGCGTGCGCGACCGCAGCACGTGGAACTCCCGCGAACCATCCTTGGTGTACAGCACCGAACCGGGGGCGAAGCGCTTCTCCGGTTCGTCGGTGAACGGCCGCACGTTCACTTCTCCCTTGAGTCCCTGGGCGCGGCCGATACGACAAACCCTCAACAGCTCGCGCTGCTGAGGGCCGTCGGAATGCATGGGACTCGCCACGCTGGGGTTCACCTGCGCACGTCCATGATGTCGACGCGCACCTTGTGGTCGGCCAGAGCCTGAACCACGGTGCGGATCGCGTTGGCCGTCCGCCCGCCGCGACCGATGACGCGGCCGATGTCCTCGGGGTTCACGCGCACGCGAAGCAGTTCGCCGCGCGCGTTCTCATGGGACTTGACGGAGACGTCGTCGGGAAAATCAACGACGTTCTTGATGAGATGTTCCACAGCCTGAGCGAGCATATGATCACTCAGCCTCGGTCTCGGCGGCGGCTTCCTCAGCCGGAGCTTCCTCGGCGGCAGCGGCGGCTTCGGCCTCAGCCTTGGCCTTCGCCTCGGCCTCGGACTTGGCGGCCTTCAGCTTCTGGGCCTGGGCCTCGACGGCCTCCACGCGGGCGGCGGCGTCCGGGCCGGCCTCGACGGTCTTCAGGGTGCCCTCGGCGCCCTCAAGGCCCTTGAACTTCTGCCAATCGCCGGTGATCTTGAGCAGCTTGAGCACGGGATCGGACGGCTGAGCGCCGACGCCGAGCCAGTACTGAGCGCGCTCGGAATCGATCTTGATGGTCGAGGGCTGGGTGTTGGGATCGTAGGTGCCGATCTCCTCGATGACCTTGCCGTCGCGCTTCTTGCGGGAATCCGCAATCACCACGCGGTAGAAGGCGTAGAACTTCTTGCCCTGTCGCTTCAGACGAATCTTGGTTGCCAAAATGGCTCTCCTTGTAATTTCGGGGTGTGGTTTTCTTCTTCTGTGTGGGGCACGGAATCCGAAACCCACGTGTTCCTCGCGCCACCCGAGTGTGAGAGGGCCTCGCGCGCGCGAATAACTGCGTAATTATAACGCCGACCCGCGGACGAGGCGTCGCCGCGTGGCGCCCTCACCGTCCGGGCGCGCGGTCGCCGTGGAACTGCTCGGGGGAGGGGTTGAGCGGGAAGTCGTCGTCGGCCGGCACTTCGGACAGATTGAGCGGCGCGTACGACTTGCGCAGCGTGACCGTGCCCCACGCCGGCACCTCCACGGCCTGCCATTCGTCGCCGCGGCCGGAAATGGCCACGCGCGCGGTGATCGGGGAGCCGGTCGGGTTGTAGACGATCGCGCTGACCGAGCCGTCGGGCGCGAGGAACGCCACGGAGGTGAGCCCGCCCGTGTAGCCGTCGGGGGAGTAGGACGACGAGCCGATCACGACGGATCCGGCCGGCACGTCCTGGCCGAGGTTGCGCAGCATGAAGTACTCGAGGTTGCGCTGCACCTCGCCGGTCTCGTGCTGGATGGTCACCACGCCGCGGCGGCCGGTCGATCCGGCCTTGTTGGGCAGACCGCGCTCGTCCAGCGCGAGGTTCCACAGGGTGACCATGCCCATGCCGTTGCGGATGAGCCACGAACTGGTCACGCCGAACATGATGTGCGAGGCGTCCTCCACGCTGTCGCGCATCATGCAGCGGCGTTCGCTCATCCACACGCTCCAGCCGGGGAACGAGCGCGTGGCGTTGAACAGGTTGCCGTACGTGGGCTCGTACGTGTGCACGGCGATGCCGTCGAAGCTGGCCGCCTGATGCGCCGTGACGTCCTCGTCGAGCGGGTGGGTGAGCGTGTGCGTGTTGTCGTCGAGGAAGAACAGCTTGACCTCGGGGTGCGTGGCGTCGAGCGCCGGACGCAGGTAGTCGGCGCCGAACGCGGCCATCTCCCCATGGCTCCAGATCATGGCCGGCCACGGCGAGGCGTTGGCGGGCTCGTTCTGGATGGTCAGGGCCCAGATCGGGATACCGTACTTGGCCATCTCGTCGATGTAACGCACGAAGTAGCGGGCGTAGGTGCCTTCGAACGAATCGTGCATCGGGTCGAAGCCGTTGCCGGTCCACTCGCCGAAGCGCAGACGGCCGCCGAGCGTCAAATGCCCGGTGTTCTTCATCCACGCGGGCGAGCTCCACGGCGACGCCATCACCTTGACGCCGGGGTTGATCTCGAGGATCTGTTGCAGTACGGGCACAATCGACTTGAGGTCGCCGGTCGCGCCGGGCCGCCCGGGCTCGCCGGAGCCGAGGGAGAAGCGGGACAGCGTGTTGTCGTGCTCGCCGAAGGGCAGGTCGTCGTACGTGTAGTAGTCCTGCTCGTTGAAGTCGGTGGAGCCGATCGGCACGCGCACCATGTTGAATCCGGCGCCGTTCACCGGGTCGAACAGTTCGGTGAGCAGGTTGCGCCGCTGCTCGGGGCTCATGGCCCACTGGATGAGGTATGCGGCCGCGTCGGTGATGGCCGCGCCCTGGCCAACCCACGGCTGCTTGCGGTCCGCCGGGTCGATCACGATCGGCACCGCGCCCGCCGGGGCGTCGCCCGCCCGCGTGGCCGTCGGCGTGGGGATGTGCTCACGCCGCTGCTCGAGGTCGCCGGACGTGGCGGTCCATGCCTCGAAGGGATAGGGATTGGGATTGGGGGTGGTGGACGTGGCTGTCTGGCTGTTCGGGTTGTTTGTCTGATTCATGGCGGGCCTCCTTGCCGGTGTGTGATTGCGTCCGTTTCTCAATTATGCGCATGCACGTCGCTTGGCCTAATTCGCCCTATCCTGTCATCGCATTCTGGCCCGATCGTTCCAACTTGTGTTTCCGAAATCGCAGATTGGAACGATCGGACCGTTTTCGTGCCCTTGCGGGGCTTGTTTTGCCGTTGATCGTTCCAAGCTGTGCCAATCGGGACGCAGGTTGGAACGAATGCATATTTCGATCCGCCAGCTTGAGCAAATCCAGTGTGCTTGAGGGGAAATGGGGGTGCGGACGAAAAGTTGGACGCTTTGGCGTCCAACTTTTCGTCCGCACCCCCGAGTGCACGAGTCGCCCATTGGATTCGCTCAATCCGCGTCTGGTAGCCGGCGGATTGAGCGGATCCAGTGCGTAGGGGGGCAGGAGGACATGCGCGGTGCGGTCAAAGGCTGCGGAGGGCTGGAATCGTGCGCTCGCGGGGTCAATTTCACAAGTTTCGATGTTGCCCGGCGTACAGCGCGCCCGTGGCATGCACGCAGTGCGTCTTCGGCATGCACCTCACCGTGCGTGCGTATGCGTGTGGATATCGTGCGCGCGGCATGCAAGCGGCACACGCGTTGCGCATGGCACGCGCATGGCACGCGTGCGGCCACCATGTGCGCAACCATCACGCGCCCGCGATCGACGGCTGACGGCATACTGGGAGGTGGAAATTCGTATCAACCACCAACGTAAAGGAGCGTTGCCCGATGTTCGTCCCCAAGTACTACGAGAGCCTTGAGCATCTGCATGTGGGGTGTCAGCCGAACCGCGCGTACTACGTCCCCGCCTCGCGCGAGATGGACACGAGCGTGGGCCGGCGCGTGGAATCCGACCGGTTCCAGCTGCTCAGCGGGCCGGACGCGGGCGAATGGGACTTCCGCTACTACGGGTCGATCCACGAGCTCGACGCCGCGGTGGAACGCGCACACGCCAATCATGACCCGGCCTTCTGGGACAACGGCTTCGTGCCGGACGCGGCCGGCGGCTACACCACCATCCCCGTGCCGAGCGTGTGGCAGAACCACGGCTTCGACCGCCACCAGTACACCAACATCCACTACCCGTTCCCGGTGGATCCGCCGTTCGTGCCCGAGGACGACCCGTGCGGCGTGTACCTGACGAGCTTCGCGTACGAGACCGACCCCGCGGCCCCGCGCGCGTTCCTCAACTTCGAGGGCGTGGACAGCTGCTTCTACGTGTGGCTCAACGGCGAGTTCGTGGGCTACAGCCAGGTCTCGCACTCCACCAGCGAGTTCGAGGTGACCCAGCTGCTCGAGGACGGCGAGAACACGCTGGCCGTGCTCGTGCTCAAGTGGTGCGACGGCAGCTACATGGAGGATCAGGACAAGTTCCGCACGAGCGGCATCTTCCGCGACGTCTACCTGCTCAAGCGTCCGGAGCGCGCGGTCCGCGACTACTTCGTGCGCACGCCGGTCACGCCGCTTGCGTCCGACTGGGGCGAGACCGAGGCCCGCGTGGAGATCGACCTCGACTTCTACGACGGCGTGGTCGTGCCCGTGACCGCCGTGCTGCGCGACGAGGACGGCAACGAGGTGGCCCGCGCCGAGTCCGTGGAGATCGGGGACGCGCGCGCGGTCGAGCCCGCCGAATACGTGGAGGCGTCCACCGGCGACCACACCGCCACCACGGCCGCGTTCACGCCGCGCGCGCACGTGACGCTGCGCGTGGAGGACCCGACCCTGTGGAACGCCGAGCAGCCGTATCTATACACGCTCGCGCTCGCATCCGCCGGGGAAGTCGCTGCTGGGGAAGTCGCCGCCGGTGAGGATACCACCGGTGAAGACGCGCCCTCCGAGGTCATCACCCAGCCGCTCGGCATCCGCGAGATCGCCGTCGTGGGCGGGGTCGTGACCGTCAACGGTAGGCCGATCAAGATCCACGGCGTCAACCGCCACGACTCCGACCCGGTCACCGGCCCGGTGATCTCCGAGGGGCAGATGCTCGCCGACCTGACGCTCATGAAGCAGCACAACGTCAACGGCATCCGCACAAGCCACTACCCGAACGCGCCGGAGTACTACGACCTGTTCGACCGTCTCGGCTTCTACGTGGTCGCCGAGGCCGACGACGAGTCGCACGGCATGAACATGGATTACCAGCCCGGCGGCGGCGAGAACCGTCTCGGCTGGAACGAGCGCATGGCCAACAACCCGGCGTGGACTCCGGCGACCGTGGACCGCGTGCGCCGCTGCGTGGAGGAGCACAAGAACCACGCGTCGATCATCATGTGGTCCATGGGCAACGAAAGCGCGTACGGCTGCGCGTTCGAGGCGGCCCTCGCGTGGACCAAGGGCTTCGACCCGGAGCGCCTGACCCACTACGAGTCGGCGCGCTACGTGAGCGACAAGGACGCCCCGCACGACTATTCGAACCTCGACACGCACTCGCGCATGTACCCGCCGGTCGAGCAGATCGAGGAGTACTTCGCGCCCGGCGACGACGGTTCCCCGCGCGGCGACGGCGGCCACGGCGGCAACGGGCACGACGGCCGGCGCGAGGACGGCACCGGCGTGAAGCCCTACGTGCTGTGCGAATTCTGCCACGCCATGGGCAACGGTCCGGGCGACCTCGAGGACTACTTCGAGCGCATCCAGCGCTTCCCCGGCGTGGTGGGCGGATTCATCTGGGAGTGGTGTGACCACGCGATCGACCGCGGCACCGCGCCCGACGGCCGGCGCGTCTACGCGTACGGCGGCGACTCCGGCGAATACCCGCACGACGGCAACTTCTGCATGGACGGCCTCGTCTACCCGGACCGCACGCCGCACACCGGCCTCGCGGAGTTCAAGAACGTGTACCGCCCGGCCCGCGTGGTCGGCGGCGTCGAATTCTCCGAGGACCGCGCGACCGCCAGCGTGGTCCTGCACAACTACCTCGACTTCGCGCCGCTGAACGAGGCCGCCACGGTCATGTGGGAGCTGTATGTGGACGGTGAGCTCGACTCGTACTACCTGTTCGGCGACGACGACAACGAACAGCTCAACATCGCCCCGCACGCCGAGGGCCGCGTCACGCTGCCGGGCCTGAGCATCCCCGAGGACTGGAACGGCCGCATCGCCATCGTGCTGCGATACCTCACCCCGGAGCTGTTCGAGCTCGGCTTCGACGAGGTCGCCGTGCCCACCGCCGATCCGGTCAACCAGCTCGTCAAGGCCAAGCTCGCGCTCGCCGCCGGGCATCCCGCCGACTGGATGGTCGACTACGTGGACGACGAGGACATCGCCGACGCACTGCGCCACCGCGAGGCGCCGAGCGTGGCTGAGGACGAGTCGTCCGTGACCGTGGCGGGCGAGGGCTTCCGCTACGTGCTCGACAAGCGCACCGGCCTGTTCAGCCGCATGACGTTCGGCGGGCACACCCTGCTCACGCGGCCCATGGAGCTCAACGTGTGGCGCGCGCCCACGGACAACGACCGCAACGTGCGCGCCGAGTGGGAGCTCGCGCAGTACGACCGCGCGTACGCACGCGCCTACGAGGTGAGCGTGGATGCCGGGGACACGGCCGACGAATCCGCGGCCGACGAGTCCGTGACGATCATGCGCGACGGCAAGCTCGTGTCCATCGCCGCCGAGGACGCTCCCGGCTCCGGCGACGTGACGATCCGCGCGCGCATGGCCCTGCTCGCCCCGACCGTGCAGCCGATCGCCGCGATCGACGCGACCTGGACCATCCACCCGGACGGCACGGTCGCGCTCGCCATGGACGTAAAGCGCGATCCCGTCTTCCCGTTCCTGCCGCGCTTCGGCCTGCGCCTGTTCGTGCCCAAGGAGCTGGGCCGCGTGCGCTACTGCGGCCTCGGCCCGGGCGAAAGCTACATCGACAAGCGCCGCGCGAGCTGGCACGGCGTGTTCGAGGCCACCCCGGCCACGCTGTTCGAGCCGTACATCAAGCCGCAGGAGAACGGCAACCACCACGACTGCGACTGGGCGTCCCTCATGGGCGACGGCGTGACGCTGACCGCCTACACCGGGCGGACGGACGGCGAGGGCTTCGACTTCCAGGCCCTGCCGTACGCCGCCGAGGAGCTCACCGCCAAGGGCCACAACCACGAGCTGGAACCCTGCCCGGACGCCAACGTGGTCTGCCTCGACTACCGGCAGTCCGGCGTCGGCTCCAACAGCTGCGGCCCGGCCCTGATCGAGGCGTACCGGCTCGACGCGGAGGCGTTCACGTTCCGCATCGCCCTGAAGCCGGAGGTCTGAGGGGCCGAGGCGTTGACCGGAGGCCCGGTGGCCGCGTGGCCATGACGGCACAAGACGCATGACAACGCAACGAGGCCCGGCCCATCCACACACTTGCGGATGGGCCGGGCCTCGTCGCTATAACCCGGAACCCTAGAACCGCAGCGTGGCGGTCAGCGCCAGATGATCGGTGCCCGGCACCACGAACGACTCCACGTCGACCGGCAGGGCGCCCGGCGTGAACAGCACGTGGTCGAGCTCGATGCGCGGCCACGGCAGCCACGACGGGAACGTGGTGTGCCGGCCGTTCGCCACGGTGAGCGATGCATCGCGGAACCCGCTCGCCAGCAGCATGCGGAAGCTCGGATGCTCGATCTGCGAGTTGAGGTCGCCCATCACCACGGCCACGTCGTGGTCCTCCGCGATGGCCTCCTGCGCCAGCACGCTGAGGCCGATGATGCCCGCCGACCAGTCCGGGCATCCGCGCATCGGGGACTTCGGGTGGGCGGACGCGAACGTGACCTCGCGCCCGGCGATCATGAGCGTCATGGCCGGCACGTCCGCCGCGGGGATGTTCGCGGCGCTGAGCTGACGGCCCACCGGCTCCTCGCGCGTGAACAGCACGTTGAACCCGCCGTTGTCCGTCGCCTTGCCCTCGCCCTGCTGCATGTAGGGCATGACCGCGCCCAGACCGGCCTCGTTGAGGCGGCCGACGAGCGCGTCGTTGCATTCCTGCAGGGCGAGCACGTCGATGTTCCGCCCCCGCACGGCGTCCACGATCGCGGCGGCGTCGGCGCGGCCGTAACGGCAGTTGAGCGTCATCACGCGGCGGTCCTCCGCATGCCCGGCTTCGGCGGCCTCCTCGATCGCCTTGCGCGCGGCGCGGAATGCGTTCTCCATCGGCTCGGTGGACGGGCCGACCGGCAGCTTCAGCGCCGGCGTGGGCTGGGCCATCCACTTGGGCAGCTTGGCCATGCGGTATTCGATCGCGCTGTCGCACGCGACCGTCAGCCACGCGAGGCACAGGCACATGGGCGCCCACGCCTGCACCGCGGCCGACCAGACGGCCACCGCGAGCAGCGGAATCCACATGAACGGCACCAGCGCGATCATGTACGGCATCGGCATGTGCGCCTCGCTGCCGGCCGGAAGCCGGATGAGCAGCACCCACAGCATGCACACGAACGCCAGAACCCAAACCGTCGTCACCATAAGTCTTGATCAATCTCCTTGCATGCGGCCGTCGCGCGGTCGCTTGTCCTCAACGCCGTCCGGCCGTCCAGCTGTTCAATCGTCCGGCCGTTCAATCGTCCAGTCGTCCAAGCATAGCGAAGGACCCCTGCCGTCGCACGCGAACGCGGCTGGCAGGGGTCCCTGTGGATCATGCGAGTCGGACGAACCGGTTCAGCCGAGCAGTCCGCTCAGGCCGCCGCCCAGATTCGGCGGCAGGTTGTTCACGTCCAGACCGGCCGGAAGCGCGGGGTTCTGCGGCTTCTTGGCGAACGCGGAGCCGGAGCCGCTGCCGCCCTTCTTGCCGCCGCCGGCCAGACGCTCGCGCAATGCCCTCTCCTCGGCCTCGCGCTTCATCGGGTTGCCGGACTTGCCGCCCTTCTTCTTGCCCTTCTTGCCGTTCTTCTTCTTGCCGCCGCCCATGCCGGGGCCGCCGAAGCCGGGGATGCCGCCGCCGGCGCGGTTGGTCATGCGGCGCATCATCTTCGCGGCCTGGTCGAAGCGCTGCAGCAGCGCGTTGACCTGCGAGACGGTGGTGCCGGAACCGTAGGCGATGCGGGCGCGGCGGGAACCGTCGATGATCTTCGGGTCGCGGCGCTCGGCCGGCGTCATCGAGCGGATGATCGCCTCCGTGCGGTCGATCTCCTTCTCGTCGAACTGCTCAAGCTCCTTGCGGTGGGCCGCCATGCCGGGGATCATGCCCAGCAGGTTCTTCATCGGGCCGAGCTTGCGCACCTGCTGGAGCTGGTCGAGGAAGTCGTCCAGACCGAAGCTGCCCTCGGACATCTTCGCGGCGGCTTGACGGGCCTGCTCCTCGTCGAACTGCTTCTGCGCCTGCTCGATCAGGGTGAGGATGTCGCCCATGTCGAGGATGCGGGAGGCCATGCGGTCCGGGTGGAAGACCTCGAAGTCCTTGAGACCCTCGCCGGTGGAGGCGAACAGGATCGGCTTGCCGGTCACGCTCGCCACGGACAGGGCCGCGCCGCCTCGCGCGTCGCCGTCGAGCTTGGAGAGCACCACGCCGGTGAAGTCCACGCCCTCGTCGAACGCCTTCGCGGTCTTGACGGCGTCCTGACCGATCATCGCGTCGATCACGAACAGGATCTCGTTGGGCTGCACGGCGTCGCGGATGTCGCGCGCCTGCTTCATGAGCACCTCGTCCACGCCCAGACGGCCGGCCGTATCGATGATCACCACGTCGTACAGCTTCTGCTTGGCCAGTGCCACGCCGTCGCGCGCCACCTTGACCGGGTCGCCGGTCGTCTCGCCGGGGGCCGCGACCGCCTCGCCGCCGTCGGACTGCACGCCCTTCTCCGGCGCGTAGACCGGCACGCCGGCGCGCTCGCCCACCACCTGCAGCTGGGTGACGGCGTTCGGGCGCTGGAGATCGGCGGCCACGAGGATCGGCGTGTGACCGGATTCCTTGAGCCAGTAGCCGAGCTTGCCGGCGAGCGTGGTCTTGCCGGCGCCCTGCAGACCGGCGAGCATGATGATCGTCGGCGGATTCTTGGCGAAGTTGAGCGGGCGGTCCACGCCGCGGCCCAGCACGTCGGTGAGCTCCTCGTTGACGATCTTCACCACCTGCTGGGCGGGGTTGAGCGCCTCGGAGACCTCGATGCCGAGCGCACGTTCGCGGATGCGCGCGGTGAAGGAACGCACCACGTCGAGCGCCACGTCGGCGTCGAGCAGCGCGCGGCGGATTTCGCGGATCGTGCCGTCGATGTCCGCCTCGGACAGTTTGCCCTTGGAACGCAGGTTCTTGAATGCGTTCGAAAGCCTATCGGTCAAAGAACTAAAAGCAGCCATAATGCGTAACAGTCTAGCCGTCACGCGGGAAAACGGACCGATGCCCCCGTGCGCGCTCGGCGTCCCGTCCGCTGCCTGCTCCCGCCGTCCCTGTCCATCGCCTGCTTCCGCTGCCCGCTCCCGTGCCGCCCGCTTCTGCCCCCCCCATCCACAAAATGAGCGAATCCAGTGCGTGACGCGGCATGTTTGCGTTCTCAAACACTGGATTCGCTCGATCCGCGGTGGGGCACGGCTGGATTGAGCGAATCCGGTGCGCCGATCCAGCCCGACCGCTACACTGGATGGGCAGTGGTATTGATATTCATTTCATATATCGCTGGACACCCCGATGCAAGCAGTACTCAGCAAAGGAAGGCCCAACGATGCCTCAAAAGCAAATTGAACGCAAAGCACTGATCGTCGGCATCATCGTCAACGTCACGACGGTGATCATGGGCATGATCGTGTTCTTCATGACCGGCCTCAAGGCCATGTTCCTCGACACCACCTTCACCGTGATCTCGGTGATCTCCGGGCTGGTGGCCGTCTTCCTCTCCTCGCACACCATCCGCACCTCCGACCGCTTCCCCAACGGCAAGTTCGCCCTCGAGCCGATCTACGCCATCTGCAAGGCCCTGCTCACCATCTCCCTGCTCGCCTTCTCCCTGCTCGACGTGACGCAGGTCGCCTGGGACTACTTCGTTCTCGGCGAGGGCGAGCGCATCGAAACCGGCCCGGTGGTGATCTACGAGATCGTCACCGTGGTCATCTGCTTCGCCCTGTTCGTCTACTATCGGCGGCGGAACCGCAAATTGCGCGGCGCGAGCACCATGCTCATCGCCGAGCAGAACAGCACGCTCATCGACGCCGCCATGTCGTTCGGCATCGGCGTGGTGGCCGTGTTCCTGTTCCTGCTGCCCGCCGGCACCCCGCTCGACTTCCTGCACTACACCGGCGACTTCTTCATCACGCTGGCGATCGTGCTGCTCACGGTCAAGGAGCCGTTCGGCGTGCTCAAGGACGCGTTCGTGGAGCTCGTGGGCGGCGTGCACGACGACGAGGAGACCAACGGCTTCGTGCAGGAGGCGGCCCTGCGTCATCTGCCCGCCGGCACGGAATACGAGAAGACGCTGGTGTTCAAGACCGGCATGAACTACACGGTGGACGTGTATCTGGCCGGCGCGTCCGACACGATCGACGTGGCGGATCTGGTGGCGTGCAAGCGCAGGCTGGAGAGGGAGCTCACGAAGCGCCTGCACATCGTGGACGTGGATTTCGTGTTCGACTGACGCGTCTGCCTGTTCGCACGTCCCGTCCGTCCGTGAATCTCCCATTCGGTCCAATCTGCGCCTCCAAAATCACAGCTTGGACCGAATGCGCGATTTGCGGCACAATGCGAACGATAACAATCGGCCGATCGGTCCAAGCTGCACCGTCAGGAGTGCAGGTTGGACCGATCGGCCGATTTGCGTTGCGTGCGTTGCGTTGCGTGCTTGGCGCTGTGCGGGGCCTACTTGAGGCTCCACGTGGAGCCCTGCGGACCGTCCTCGATGGCGATGCCGGCCGCGCCCAGTGCGTCGCGGATCGCGTCGGCCTTGGCGAAGTCCTTCGCCTTGCGGGCCTCGGCGCGCGCGGTGAGCTGCTCGCCGATCAGCGCGTCCAGGGCCTTGCGCTCCGGGCTGGCGTCCTCGTCCTCGGCGGAACCGGCCGCGCCGGAGCTCAGCCACGGCTCGGCCAGCGGGTCGAGGCCCAGCGTGTCGAGCATGGCGCGCACGCCGCGCAGCGCGAGCCTGACCTGCTCCACGGCCATCTCCGGCGTGTATTGCGTCGACTTCGTCTCAAGCTGGCTGAGCAGGATGTTGCCCCTGCGGATCTCGCCGAAGATCGCGGCCAGCGCGCCCGGCACGTTGACGTCGTTGTTGAGCGCGGCGACGAAGTCCTCGGGCAGCTCGTCGGCGCCCACGGCCTCGATCTCCTCGCGGGACGGCTGCTCGCCGACCGCCGCGCCGGCGCGTTCGATGAAGTTCGAGACGCGGTCGTACGCCGCCTGCGCCTCCGCCAGCGCCTGATCGGACCACTCGAGCATGGAGCGGTACTGCACGGAGCCGAGGGCGTAGCGCACCACCCACGCGGAGTGGTTCGCGAGCACGCTCGGCACGGACAGGCCGGTGCCCAGCGACTTCGACATCTTCTCGCCCTTGGTGGTCACCCACGCCGAGTGCATCCAGCGGGCCGCGGACTCGTAGCCGGCCGCGCGGGTCTGCGCCATCTCGTTCTCGTGGTGCGGGAAGCGCAGGTCCAGACCGCCGCCGTGGATGTCGAACATGCCGTCGAGGTAGCGGTGGCTCATGGCCGAGCACTCGATGTGCCAGCCCGGGCGCCCCACGCCGAACGGCGTCGCCCAGCGCGCGGTTTCGGGATCGGTGTCCTTCGGGGCCTTCCACAGGGCGAAGTCGCGCGGATCGTGCTTGTCCGGCGAGGCGTCGGCCGGATCGACCGGGTTGTACTTGTCGTTGCCGGTCGCGTCCACGGACGGGCCCATGCGGTCGGCCACGGCGGCGGCCTCGTCCACCTCCGCGGATCCCTTCTGGTGGGTCAGTTCGCCGTACGCCGGCCAGCTCGCCACGTCGAAGTACACGTTGCCGGTCGGCTTGCCGTCGGCGTCGGTGACCACGTAGCCGTGTCCGTTGTCGATGATTTTCTGGATCAGCGCGACCATCTCCGGCACGTGGCCGGTCGCACGCGGCTCCACGGTGGGCGGCAGCACGCCGAGCGTCTCGTAGGCGTGCGTGAACTCGCGCTCGTAGAAGTATGCGCGCGCCCACCACTGCTGACCCGCGGCGGCGGCCTTGTCGAGGATCTTGTCGTCGATGTCCGTCACGTTGCGCACGAACGTGACGTCGTAGCCGAGCCGCATGAACCAGCGGCGGACCACGTCGAACGCCACGGCCGCGCGGATGTGGCCGATGTGCGGCGAGGACTGCACGGTGGCACCGCACACGTAGATGCCCACCTTGCCGGGCTTGATCGGCGTGAACGCGGAGACGGCGTGCGAGGCCGTGTCATAGAGCTTCAGGCCCGCGGCCGCCTTGGCGAGCGGGTGTTCTGCTTCGGAAGTGTTGCAATTCTGCGGTTCTTGGCTTGTTCCCATAGTCATGAGCGTATGCGCGAAACCAGACAAGGCGGCGGTGCGGTTCCACGCTGTGACGGGACGGGCGTGTAGGGTGACGGTCGGAAACGCGAATCGGCGAACGCAATTAGGTAACGGCGAGGTGACACAATGGGAGACATGGCCAAACCGCAAGTGCTTATCCTCCAACACGTCGCTTGGGAGCGTCCGGGCAGGATCCTGCAGAATCTCGAGGATCTGGGGCTCGAATACCAGACGATGAACATCGCGTCGAAGAAGAACCCCGATCTGCCCGACTTCAAGGACGTCGCCGGAGTGGTGGTCATGGGCGGTCCCATGGGTGCGCTCGACTACGACGACTATCCCGGGCTCAAGGCGGAGGCCAAGCTGGTGCGCGCCGCCGTGAGCGTGGGCAAGCCGGTGCTCGGCGTGTGCCTAGGCCATCAGATCATCGCCACCGCGCTCGGGGCGAAGCTCTCCAAGGGGCCGGCGCCGGAGATCGGGTTCGCGCCGATCAAGCGCGTGGACAAGCACGACTTCTTCTCCATGTGGGACAAGCAGATCAACGTGCTGCACTGGCACAACGACGTGGTGGGCCTGCCCGAAGGCGCGCAATTGCTTGCGCGCACGTCCGGCACCAAGGTGCAGGCGTTCCGCGTCGGCTCCGCGCTGGGCATGCAGTTCCACCTCGAGGTGACCGCCCAGCTGCTCGAGGACTGGCTCGCCGAGCCGTCCATGGTCAAGGACCTCAAGGCCGCCGGGCTTTCCAAGTCGCAGCTGCGCGACCAGTTCGCCGAATTCAACCCCACGCTCGAGCCGCTCGCCGAACAGGTGTTTTCCGGCTTCGCGGCCCGATGCAACACGTACGCGAAGGCGCTCGCGGCCAACGCGGACAAGGGCGACAAGTAGGGGCGCGGGAGGCTGGTTGACCGGTCGTTTGGCTGTTCGGCGGTGGCGGGCAGCTGTGACGTTGGCCGTGACAAAGTTCGTTCCGTGACGCTGACCGTGACGGAGTCCGTCCGGCCACTGTCACACTGTCATAAAAACCGCCATTTTCCAACGTTTCGCGTTGGCCTCCGCGGTGCATGCGCGGTCTTTGTCACGGCCATTGTCACAGCCTCCGCCGCAGCCCCGTCGTTGCTCTCGCTGCGAATGGCCGAACGAATGGACGGGCGAAGGCCGTCGGGCCCGATGCCTAGGCGTGGCGCTACATTGAGGCACTATGCCGACTTATGACTTGGGACTGGAACACGTATCGCTCGCCTTCGCCACCAAAACCATCTTCACGGATGTGACGCAGGGCGTCTTCGAGGGCGACCGCATCGGCATCGTCGGCCGCAACGGCGACGGCAAGTCCACCCTGCTCAAACTCTTCGAGGGCACGCAGACCCCGGATTCCGGCCGCGTGACCAAGCGCAACGGCCTCACCTTCGGCATGCTCTCCCAGCGCGATCCGCTCGACGACGACGCCACCGTGCGCGAAGCCGCGCTCGAGGGCCGCGAGGACTACGAATGGGCCGCGGACGCCAAGTCCCGCGAAATCGTGGAGGCGCTGCTCGGCGGCATCGACCTCAACGCGAAGATCGGCTCCCTGTCCGGCGGCCAGCGTCGCCGCGCGGACATGGCCCGCCTGCTGCTCAAGGACTGGGACATCCTCGCGCTGGACGAACCCACGAACCATCTGGACGTGGTGACCATCCACTGGCTCGCCGAGCATCTGCGCAACCGCTGGCCGTCCGGTCAGGGCGCGTTCCTCATCGTCACGCACGACCGCTGGTTCCTCGACGAGGTGTGCGAGTCCATGTGGGAGGTGCACGACGGCGTGATCGACCCGTTCGAGGGCGGCTATAGCGCGTACATGATGCAGCGCGTCGAGCGCGACCGCCAGGCCGACGTGCGCGAGGAACGCCGGCGCAACCTGGCCCGCAAGGAGCTCGCGTGGCTGTCCCGCGGCGCCCGCGCCCGCTCCACCAAGCAGAAATTCCACGTCAAGGCCGCGCGCGAGCTCATCGCCGACGTGCCGCCCATGCGCAACTCCATCGAGCTCAGACAGATGGCCACCTCGCGCCTCGGCAAGCAGGTGGTGGACCTCATCGACGTGACGCAGGTGTTCGAGCACACGCACGGTTCCGTGGCGCGCGGCGAGGCGGCGGCGAACGGCGGGGACATCGTGCCGTCGCTGTACGCCGAGCCGAAGGTGTACGGGTCCGTGGAGATCGCCGTGGACGATATGTCCGACCCGCGGCTCGTGGACGCCGGCGTGACCGGGGCGGTGGCCGCGGAGGCCACTGGAGGGGCCACTGCTGCTGCCCCCGCCTCATCCAACGCCGATGCCTCCGTCTCCGTTGCCGCTCATGCCGTCGTGGCTGATGGCGCCGACGCCGAGCCCGTCACCTCCGCCGCGCGCAAGGTCACGGTCTCCGGGCGCAAGGTGCTCGACGACGTGACGTGGCTGATCGGTCCCGGCGACCGCTTCGGCATCGTGGGTGCGAACGGCGCCGGCAAGTCCACGCTCCTAAAGCTCATCGACGGCACGATCACGCCGACCGTGGGCCATGTGAACATCGGCAAGACCGTGAAGTTCGCGGTGCTCTCCCAGCGGCTCGACGAGCTGGAGAAGCTCGGCAAGTACAAGATCAAGGAAGTGCTCTCGCGCTACAAGCCGAGCTACATCGTGGAGGGCAAGGAGGTCACGCCCGGCCAGCTCATGGAACGCCTCGGCTTCTCCTCCGCGCAGCTCATGACGCCCATCCGCGACCTGTCCGGCGGCCAGAAGCGCCGCATGCAGCTGCTGCTCATCCTGCTCGACGAGCCGAACGTGCTCATCATGGACGAGCCCGGCAACGACCTCGACACGGACATGCTCGCCGTCATGGAGGACCTCCTCGACACGTGGCCCGGCACGCTCATCGTCGTGTCGCACGACCGCTATCTGCTCGAGCGCGTCACCGACCAGCAGTTCGCGCTGATCGGCGGCAAGGTGCGGCACCTGCCCGGCGGCGTGGATGACTACCTGGACATGATCGAGAAGGCCAAGAACGCGCCGGCTTCCCAGGTTGCCGGGGCCGCTGCCGGTCGGTCCTCCGCCGCCGCGGATGGCGCGTCCGGCGCGGACGGGTCGAATGGCGGCCAGTCGAAGCTCACCGGCAAGGCGTACCACGAGGCCGGCAAGCGCGTCCGCGCCATCGAACGCAAGCTCGCCAAGCTCGAGGAGCAGAAGGACAAGCTCGAGCAGGAGATGGCCGCGCACGATCCGTCCGACTATGAGGGCCTCAACAAGCTCAACACGCAGCTCACCGCCATCGGCACGGAAAGCGACGACCTCGAAGCCGAATGGCTCGAACTCTCCGAACAGCTGGGGGAGTGAGCGTGGCGGTCAGCCCGATCGGGGTCGTTCCCACGGATTGATGAGCTCCACGCCCGTCCCCTCGAAGTCCCTGACGTTGCGCGTGGCCACCGCCATGCCCCGCGACCGCGCGATCGCCGCGATCATCGCGTCCTGCGGGCCGATGCGGTTGCCCATGCGCTGCCGGGCCGCGACGATCACGGCGTAATGAGGCGCCGCCCGGCTGTCAAATGGAATCGTTCTGTTGCGGAACGTCTCGATGCAGGCACTGACGGCCTGCTTGATGCGTTGTTTCTTGCGGGATTCGTCCAGCAGCGCGACGCCGAAAAGCAGCTCGGCCACCGTGATGCTGGTGAGATACATGTCCGTCAACGGTTGGCTGATGATCCAGTCCCGTACGGCTTCGTTCGGTTTCGGTCGGCTGATGATCTCGCTGACCACATTGGTATCCAGAACGATCATGATCACCCCAAATCCACGGGCCGCATGTATGGGTCGCGGGGCGGCGTCAGCTCTTCATTCGGGTCGAGGCCTTCGCCGTCAAGCAGTCGCTGCATTTCCGCCATGAGATCGGTTGAGCTCATGATCTTCTGACTCACATACTGCGCGGTGTACTCCTCCAGAATCGACCGGGCCTCGGCCTCCATGGAGCGGTTGTTCTTCGCGGCGACGTCCTTGAGCAGCTGAATCTGCTCGTCCGGCACCTTGCGGATGGTGATGGTTCCCATGGCGCGCCTCCTGTATGCTAGCGTTTTGCTGTCATAATGTGTAAGCAAAATGCTAGCACATATGTTCGAAGCGCGCGAAGGCCGGCGTGTCCGAAGACCTGCCCGAAAGAATGCCCGGCCGCATGTCCTTACAGCGCCACCTCATCCCAGCGGTCGGCGGCCGGAATCGAGCGCACGGACGGCACGGTCAGCACGATCGCCACGTTGACCGCCAACGCCGCCCAAAACAGCCCGATCGTCGCGCTGAACCCGATGTGCGGCAGCAGCGAACCGGCGATCGCCGAGCAGAACATCATCGGCAGCATGCACAGCGTGCCCAACGTGGATCCCGCGCGGCCCTGCATCTCGTCCGGCACCTTGGCGAACACAAAGCCCATGATGAGCGAGTTGACGACCGGAATCGGCAGGCTGACCGCCAGCGCGCATGCCAGGATCGTCGGGTAGGCGTCGCTGAACAGCAGCGGGGCCAGCGCCGCCAATGCCACCGCGGAAACGGCGACCATGCCCGTGCCCAAAGGCATGCGGTCGGTCACCTTCGCGGCGATCAGCGCGCCCAGCAGCGTGCCGACGCCCATCGCCGTCTCTATGAATCCGATGCGCACCGAATCGACGTGCGTGCCCACGAGGTGCAGATTCACCGTGGAGAAGATGCCGTTGATGCCGAAGTTCACCAAGGCGGCGATCAGCGTCAGCGCGAGCAGCGTGCGGCAGCGCAGCATCCAGCGCCAGCCCTCCAGAAAGTCGGAGAAAAATGAATTGCGCGCCGTGGGCGTCCGCTTCGTGGCCGTCGGCTCCTTTGCGGTCACCTTCGCGGCCGTTGCAGTGCCGTCGCCGTGGCCGTTGCGCTCATCCCGGTCATCCCGGTCGCTCCGATCTTCCCCGTTGCCCCCGTTATCCCCGTTGCCGGCGCGCGTTGCCGTGTTCAGTCTTGTCGCGCTCACGCCGGAAATCGCAAACATCAGCGATGCGACCGCGAACGGCAGCCACGGGGCGATGGCATACAGCGCGCCGCCGATCGGGGAGCCGGCGATGCTGATCATCGAATCGCGTCCCTGGTTGAGGCTCTGCGCCTTGGGATATTGCGCGGTCGGGATGATCGAGCGCAGTATGGCGTTGGTGGCGTTGCCGAACAGCCCATTGACCGTGGACGCCGCGATCGTGATGATCGCGAACGCCGTGAAGTTCAGCAGATGCAGCGCCAGCGACGCGAATGTCAGCCCCCAGAGAATCACGCCGCAGCATGCGTTGACGATGATGAGCGTCCTGCGGTCGTGCCGGTCGACCACCGTGCCGCCGAACACGCCGCTCACCTGCGAGGCGATCATGGTGGCCGTTCCCAGCCAGCCGGCCAGCGCTAGCGACTGTGTGAGCGCGAAGGCGATCAGCGAGATGGCGAACGACCGCATGGACTGTCCCATGGCGGCGGCGGTGTCCGCGGTGAACCAGTGGCGGTATTGGACGTTGCGCCACAGGGATTCGGCCGGGGCGGGGGACGCAGCCGGACTGGACGAGGTGACTTCGGTTTTGGTTTCGGTGTGCGACGTGTATGGAGTGCCGTCTTTCGTGGTATCTTCCATGGTCTGGCCTGACTTTCTTCGGGGGTTTGGGGGATGACGGGCGTCGATGGGATGGTGGGTGCGTGGGTGCGCCCGCCATGCGGTATCCGTCCCGTCGTTGTGGAGTTTGCCCCGCCGGTGGGGTCTGGGATCCGCGCGGCTATGGAATCGTCCCGCTACGGCACCCACTTGAACAGGTCGGTGACGAGCATCACGGGCTGCGACCCGTCGCCTTCCGTGTGCTGCAGGTTGACGTCGGCCCACTTGCGGGTGAGCTCGGCAAACTCGTCGGACATCCTCTGGTATTCCTCCGCGGTGAGGCGGATGACGGAGGCGACGCTCTGCGCGGGTTTGCGCCATTCGGCGGGCAACGATTCGGCCTTCGCTTGGTAGCGTTCCCGACCGGCCAGATAGAACTCGCGCCCCGCCTGATCCATCGCGTCGGCCAGCGCCGGATTGTCGTCATGACTCACGCTGAACTGAAAGGCGCCCTGATTGGCGGTCCAGCAGCTTTTGCGCCTGTCGCCGTCGGGGGAGGGCGACTGCGTGACGATGCCGGCCTTCTCGAGCTGCTTGAGGTGATAGCTGACCGTGCCCGCCGATTCGCCGAGCGCTTCGGCGATGTCGCCCACCGTGCATGGATGTTCGTCGCTGAGCGTGGTGAGGATCCGCATGCGCGTGGGGTGCGATAGCGCCTTGAGCTGGGCGAAATCAGTGATCGTGTGCACGGGCCGACCGGTGGGGCTTGCAGGGCCTTCGTCTTCCTCGGCCATGGTTGCCGTCCTTTCCGCTGATTGGCTGATGTCCGATTGTCGAATTCGATCTACAAGAAATATTGTACAACAATTCTTGTATAAAATCGTCGGGCCGGGCGGGAGAGCCAATGGGATGCGAGAGGCCGGCGGACAATATGCTGGGCCTGACCGCGGAACGGTGTCATTGATCGGCCGGCCATCGGTATTCCGCCGACTACGTGGGAATGTGATCGTTCCATGTCCCGTTAGCCGTTCCGTCCGACCACGGAAGGGCGGCATTTGCGGGCCGAACGTTGGAATTTCGCCGATTACGCGGAGAATGCAGTCGTTCCGTGGCCTGTCGGCTGGCCGGGATGGGAATCGATGACCGCCGGACGAGATTGGCCACCGGAGAGAACCGTCTGCTGGGCGGGAAGCGAGAACCGTCCGGCGGGCGGCCGCTGGCGGGACTGGTTCGGCTACCGGAGAGAACCGGCAACGGAGTGTCGATTTTTCCCGGCCAATTGGCGGAAGGATGGCATCGGCGGATAAAAAATCCCGCTTCCGTTGTCGGCGGGCCAGTCGGTTATGACAACGGAAGCGGGATTATTTACGGTGAAACATTGATATATCGCCGCGGGTACGGGGAAAATCGGCTTTCCGTTGCCGATAAGCCCAATGCCCAATGGCCAATGTCAAACGGCCAACGCCGGGTGGTTGCCGCCAAGCCCAAAATGGCTAATGCCGAATGTATGGCCGACTGCTCGGGGATGGCTGATGACGCAAAAGGGGCGACCCACCATGCGGCAGGTCGCCCCTCAGTAGTCAATTCATCCTCATGTGGATATTCGCGCGGTTCTCGGTCGCCAAGCCCGCTCGCGCCACGCTAAGCCCACTCTGTTCGTGCGGTTCGCCGGCACCGGGCCCGCTCACGCCACGGTAGGTCCACCCTGTTCGTGCGGTTCGCCGGCACTAGGCCCGCTCTCGCCACGCTGAGACCACTGGGCTCAGCGTCCCGTGATCTCCGAACCGAGGACCTTCTCGCTCAGGGCGCGCGGGCCACGCGTGACGGCCACGGCGCCGGAACGCACCAGCTCGATCACGCCGTAATGCTCGAGCAGCCCGAGCAGCGCGTCGATCTTGCCCTCCGCGCCGGTGGCCTCGATGGTCAGCGACTCGGGGTTCACGTCCACCACGCGCACGCGGAACAGGCGCACGATCTCCAGCACGTCGGAGCGCGTGGACTGGTCGGCCGCCACCTTGATGAGCACGAGCTCGCGCTCGACGGTGGTGTTCGGATCCAGCTCGACGATCTTGAGTACGTGCAGCAGCTTGTTGAGCTGCTTGATGATCTGTTCCAGCGGCAGGGCGTCCACGTCCGCGGTCACCGTGACGCGCGAGATGTCCGGGCGCTCGGTGGGGGAGACGGACAGCGAATTGATGTTGAACGCGCGGCGGGCGAACAGGCCGGCGATGCGGGCCAGCACGCCCGGGCGGTTCTCCACCAGCACCGAAAGCGTGTGGCGCTCGGAGCCGGGCTGGGAAGCGGGATACACAACTGCCATGGGATTCTCCTTGACGTTCCTGAAGGACGTTCGACGTTCCTGAAGTGCTGACGCGGCCTAGTCGTTGTCCGCCGGCTGATTGGCCGGGGCGGCGTTCCGATCAACGTCCGGGGCGTCGGCCGGATCGGCGGCCGGCTTGTTGATGAGCGGGTTGACGCCCGGGCGATACGTGACCGTGTCGTTCGACGCGCCCGCGGAGACCATCGGCCACACCATCGCGTCCTTGTACACGCGGAAGTCGATGAGCACCGGGCGGTCGTTGATCTCGTTCGCGCGCTGGATGGCGCTGACGGCCTCCTCCTTGGTGAACGCGCGCATGCCGACGCAGCCGTACGCCTCGGCGAGCTTGACGAAGTCCGGCACGTCGAAGAACTCGTCCGCGGGCGTGTCCTCGCGCGCCTCGCCGTCGAGCAGGTTGGTCTGCGAGTAGTGGTGCTCGTAGAACAGCGTCTGCCACTGGCGGACCATGCCGTACACGGAGTTGTTGAGGATGGCGATCTTCACCGGCACATGATCGAGGAACGCGGCCGCCAGCTCCTCGCTGGTCATCTGGAACGAGCCGTCGCCGTCGATGAGCCACACGGGCTTCTTCGCGTCGAAGTCGCGCTGCGAGCCCACGGACGCGCCGATCGCGGCGGGCAGGCCGTAGCCCATGGTGCCCAGGCCCCCGGAGCTGATCCACGAGTTCGGCTTCTCGAAGTCCACGAGCTGCGCGGCCCACATCTGGTGCTGGCCCACGCCGGACACCCAGATCGTGGACGGGTCGGCGGCCTTGGACAGCTGCTCGACCACCCACTGCGGGGACAGCGAGCCATCGGTCGGCTGGTCCTGCGGCTCGTCGTAGTGGATCGTGTACTTGGTGCGCAGATCGTCGAGCAGGTCCCACCACGGCTTGAGGTTCGGCTTGCCCTGAATGGCCTGCGTGCGCTCGATCTCCGGGATGAGGTCGGTGAGTACGGCGGACACGTCGCCCACGATCGGCACGTCCGGCACGCGGTTCTTGCCGATCTCCGCCGGGTCGATGTCGATGTGGATCACGCGCGCGGTGGGCGCGAAGGCGTCGAGCTTGCCGGTCACGCGGTCGTCGAAGCGCGCGCCGATCGCCACGAGCAGGTCGGAGCGCTGCACGGCGCCGGTGGCTGCGATCGTGCCGTGCATGCCCAGCATGCCGAGGTTGCGCGGGTTGGAGTCCGGGACCACGCCGCGGGCCGGCAGGGTGGTGACGATCGGGGCGTCGGTCACTTCGGACAGTTTGGCCACGAGCTCGCCGGCGCCGGAACGGGCCGCGCCGCCGCCCACGTAGAGCACCGGGCGGTAGGACTGGGCGAACAGCTTGGCCGCGTCGCGCAGCACGTGACCGTGCGCCTTGAGCGTGGGGTTGTAGCCGGGCAGGATCATGCGCTGCGGCCACGAGTAGTACATTTCGCCCACCTGCGCGGTCTTGGTCAGGTCGACCACCACCGGACCGGGGCGGCCGGTGCGCGCGATGTAGTGGGCCTCGGTGAGCACGCGGGGGATGTCCTGCGCGCGCGTGACGAGGAACGAGTGCTTGGAGACGGGGTAGGTGATGCCCACGATGTCCGCCTCCTGGAAGGCGTCGGTGCCGATGGCGGGCACGCCCACCTGACCGGTGATGACGACCATGGGCACGGAGTCCATGTTGGCGTCCGCGATGGCCGTGACCACGTTGGTGGCGCCCGGGCCGGAGGTCACCAGGCACACGCCCACGCGTCCGGTCGCCACGGCGTAGCCCTCGGCGGCGTGGCCGGCGGCCTGCTCGTGGCGCATGAGCACGAAGCGGAACTTGGTGTCGTCGTTGATTTCGTGGTAGACGGGCAGGATCGCGCCGCCCGGGATGCCGAAGACGTCCTGGACGCCCAGATCCTCCAGCGCGCGGACCAGCGCCTTGGCACCGGTCATCTTCTCGCCGTTGACGATGGTCTGCCTGTCCGCGGCGGGGGTGGTCTTGGGCAGGGCGCTGAACGCCTGCAGGGGGGTGGGTGTAGCCATGATGTCTCTCTCCATCAGGTCCGTCGAACTGCCAAAGGGCGTCGTCCGTGCGGATCGGCTGGGCGACGCCCGGGATGCCCGCTGCGCTTGTGGCGCGCGGCATCGGTCGTATTCCTACCAGTGTAGGCGCTGATCGGGCGGTATCGTCCTTGGCGTCTGCATTGTGGCTGTCGGGCGCGGCCGCCGGGCGCCGTCGGGTTGCTCGGCGGCCTTATTCGGCGGCCTGCTCCGGGGCGGACTTGCCGGAATTCCCCTGGCCGGAGCCGTCCTTCGCCGCGTCCGAGCCGTCCTGCTTCGCGCCCGTGGTCGCCTGTTCCGCCGCGCTCTGCTGGGCGTTCTTCTCCGCAGCCTGCTTGGCGGCCTTCTCACGCGCGTCCAGCGTGTGCCACGCCATCTCGGCGGCGGCAAGCTGAGCCTTGCGCTTCGAGGTTCCGGTGCCCTTGCCGATGATCTCGTCCTTCTCGCCCACGGTGACCTTCGCGGTGAACTGGAGCGCGTACTCCGGTCCGGACACGCGCATGCGGTAGCGCGGCTCCTCAAGGCCCATCCCGTGCGCCTTGACGGTCAGCGACGTCTTCCAATCGAGCGCCGGGCCCTCGGTGGCGACCTCCACGAGCGTGTCGTCCACGAGGCGGTGGACCACCTTGCGCGCCTCGTCGATGCCGTGCTCCACGAACGTGGCGCCGATGAGCGACTCCACGATGTCGCACAGGATCGAGCTCTTGTCCGCGCCGCCGTCCTCGCGCTCGCCGTGGCCGAGCAGGATGTACGGGCCCACGTGCAGCTTCTCGCGCGCGATCGCGGACAGCGCCTCCTCGCTCACGGCCTTGGCGCGCATCTTGGCCAGCTGGCCCTCGGTCATGTCCGGATGGGCGTTGAACAGCGTCTCGGTGGCCACGAGCTCGAGCACCGCGTCGCCGAGGAATTCGAGGCGTTCGTAGTGCTTGACGCCCTCGTGCTCGTGCGCGAAGGAACGGTGGGTGAGCGCCTGAACCAGCAGCTCGGGGGAGATGGTGGTGCCGAGCGCCGCGAGCAGGGCGTCGTCGGGCTTGGCGGCGGGGGCGTCGCCGGCATGGGAATGGTTGTGCTTCGTCATAGTTGTATTATCCGTGGATTCTGGATTGACTGTGCTGGATGTGATGAACTGCCATACGGCGGTGCCATACAAAAAGCCCCGCCACCCGTCGATGGCAGGGCTTTCATTGCTTGCGATCAGTCGCTCACTTGGTGTGGGCGGACCTGATGGCCTCCTTGTAGACGCGGCCACGGTAGGAACCGCAGTTCGGGCACGCCATGTGGGGCAGTGCGGGAGCGCCGCAGTTCGGGCAGGTGCTGGTCTGGGCGGCGGAAGCCTTCCAGTTCGCGCGGCGCGAATGCGTGTTGGCGCGCGAGGTCTTGTACTTAGGCAGAGCCATGTTATTTCCTCTTTTGTCGTTCGAACGATAATGAGCTTAAGCGTTCAGAAGTGTAGCGCAAGGCCCGTACTTTGTCCAATCAGACGGCGTGATCGTGCCGAATGGCGCCGGCCCGCGCGTTCCGCGGCTCCTCGCCTCGGCTCACTCGCCCTGCTCCGCCTCGAGCTTGGCCTTGAAGTCGGCCAGCGCGGCGAAGCGGATGTCGGTCGTCTCGTGATGGTGGTCCGGCTCCTCGTTGAGGTCCGCGCCGCACTGCGAGCACAGGCCGCGGCAGTCCGGGCGGCACAGCGGCTGCAGGGGCAGGGCCTCCACGAGCGTGTCGCGCAGCAGCGCCTCGATGTCCGCGAACGCGCCGTCGGGGCTCAGCGGGTACGTGTCCTCCGACTCGTCCTCGCCGGCGATGATGTCCACCTCGCCCTTGTCGCCACGGCCGTTCCTGGCGTTGCGTGAGTCGTCGAACGGGAAGAACGCGGTCACGTTCGCCTCCCACGGGTGTTCGATCGGCTTGAGGCATCGCGTGCACTCGGCGTGCGCCGGCGCGCTCACGCGCCCGGTGAAGATGATGCCGTCGATGATCGAGTCGAAGCTGCCGGTCACGGTCACGTCGGCGCCCTCGTCAACGCCCACGATCGCGTCGCCGATGCCGCTGGGCGCGGGGAACACGGCGTCGATCGGCTTGCTCTGGCCCGGGCGGCTCGCGATCTGCGCGACCGGCACGGCCCACGGGGAATCTTCGGGACGGCTCATCGTTGGTTCTCCTCTCCGGACTGCGGCATGGCGCCGCGTGCGTTCTGGGCCGCCTGCGCCGCCTGGACGCCGGCCTGCGCGGCCGCATAATCCTGCGCGGCCCGCTGCTGGCGGTTGTACAGCACGCCCAGACCGGCGTGCACGTCCTGCTTGAGCTTGTCGAGCTGCTGGTCGAGCGACTCCATGACGTCGGTGCAGTACTTGTCCGCACCCTGCGTGAGCCGGTCGGCCTTGGCTTGGGCGGCGTCCATCGTAGCGCGCGCCTTGGCCTGCGCGAGCGCCACCACGTTCTCCTGGCCGGCCAGGAACTGCGCCTGCTCGTTGGCCTCCTTGATCATGTCCGCCGCGCGCGACTGGGCGGAGGCCACGATGGCGCTGGCCTGCGTCTGGGCGCCCGCGAGCCGGCGTTCGGCCTCGCGCATGAGGGCGCTGGCGCGTTCGAGCTGCACGGGGAGCATCTTCTTGAGCTCCTCGATCTGGCCGGTGAGCTGGTCGCGGTCGATCTTGACCACGTTCGGCGTGAACAGGCCCGGCTTGGCCTCGCCGAGCGTCTGCTCGATCGCGTCGAGGATGTCGTACACGGTGGTGAACTCGTTGCGCGACTGCGCGGCCTCGGAATCAAGGTCGCCGGTCTCGCGCATGTCGGGCATCTGCGGCATCTGCACGGCGTGGCGCGGGCCCTTGCGCTCCACCGGCTGCGTGGGCTGGGCGGCCTGCGAGTACTCGGTGGGCGCGGGTTGGAACGCGGGCTGCTGCTGGGCGGGCTGGGCCTGCTGCGACTGTGTGGTCTGCGGCTGGATCGGCTGCGGCTGGAACGCCGGCTGCGGGGACTCCACGTGCTCGGCCGCCGGCTCCGGATCCACGGAAAGCGGCTGGGCGGCGATGATCTCGGACTCGCCGGTGTCGTCGTCATCCTCCTCGGGCGCAACGGGCGCGACGCCCGAGGCCTGCGCCGACGCGTCCACCACCGACTCGGAGTGCACCTCCACGGTGTGCGCCTCGCCGGTGTCATCGTCGTCGAGCGGCTTGAAGTCGTCGGCGGAGAACTCCCGCGTGAGATTGTCATCGGTCATGCCTGACCCCTTTCCCTGCGCTCGCGCTTCACGGCCTCCTCGAGCATGGGCACGATGCAGCTCGGCACCATGCCGGTCACGTCGCCGCCGTGGCGGGCCACGTCCTTGACGATCGAGCTGGAGATGTGCTCGAGCACCGGGTTCGCGGGCAGGAACAGCGTCTCCACGCCGGACAGCTTGCGGTTGACGAGAGCCATGCCGAGTTCGGCCTCGTAGTCGCCGTTCTGGCGCAGGCCCTTGACGATCACCTCGGCGCCGACGCGCTTGCAGTATTCGGTGATCAGTCCGTCCGTGGACGCCACCTTCACGTTGGGGAAGCCGTCCTTGTCGAGGGCGCGGCGGATCACGTCGGTGCGGGTCTCGACCGAAAACATCGGCGTCTTCGCGGCGTTCACGGCCACCACGACGTGCACTTCGTCAAAGAATTTCGCGCATCGCTCGATCACGTCCAAATGTCCTGCGGTGACGGGATCGAACGAGCCTGGGCATACAGCGATTGTCATACCGTCAAGCCTACCGCGTGGCGCGGAAAGTCGGGGAATCGCGGGCGCGAAGGGCAACTATGATGAGAGCAGGATCACCTTTTTGAAAAGGGGGAGAAGAAATGGACATGCTGCATGGTTTCATCGCCGACGAGTTGGCGGGCGGCGCGTGGACGGACGACCTGGCGGACCCGGTCAGCCCGCTGTCCTCGCCGGATCAGGGCACGGGCACCGCGGTGCTCGAGCGCCCGGAGACCGAGGAGGAGACGAAGAAGGACGACGGGGGCGACGCCGACCGCTTCGCCCACTACGTGTCCAAGGAGCGCATCGCCGAGTCGCGCATGACCGGCCGGCCCGTGGTGGCCCTGTGCGGCAAGGTGTGGGTGCCCAAGCACGACCCGTCGCAGTACCCGGTCTGCCCGGACTGCAAGCGCATCTACGAGGAGATGCTGCACTGAGCGCGTTGCCGCGCCGCGCTTGTCGGCGCCGAGCTCGTTGATCTGAACGCGTGAGTGCGTTGGTCTGGGCGCGTTGTCCGGGCTCGTTGCGCCGCGCTTGTTGGCACCGAATTCGTTGATCTGGGTGCGTTGCCGCACCGAACTCGCTGATCTGAATTCCGCCGGTACTGGATTCGCTCATTCCATGGTCCGTTTGCGACGGATTGAGCGAATCCAGTGCGTGAGCGCGAAAAATCGGGTCCAGCGCACTCGATGTGCTCAATCCGCGGCTTGGAGCGTGCGGATTGAGCACATCAAATGCGTGAGTACGCGAGTGCGCCGGACCCGGGCGCGAGGGGATGAAGGTTCCCGCGAAAGTCCCAATCAGGCCGGAAAGCAGGCCGAGGCTCAGGCCAAAGTTGGCCGAGGCTCAGGCCAGCGCGGCCTTGTACTTGGCGATCATCTCGTCGTAGGCCTCATCGGTGAGGTACTCGCGATCGGGATTCATGGCGAACGTGGTGCCCCACTCGAACTCGTCCTCGTGGTACTTCGGCACGAGGTGGAAGTGCAGGTGGTGCGCGGTGTCGCCGTATGCGCCGTAGTTGATCTTGTCCGGGTGGAAGATGGCGTGCGTCGCCTCGGCCACGCGGTTTACGTCCTCGAGGAACGCCTCGCGGTCCTCCTTGGACAGGTCCACGATCTCGTCCACGTGGAACTTGGAGGCTACGATCACGCGGCCCGGGTGGCTCTGCTCCTTGAAGAGCACCAGCTTGGACGCCGGCAGATCCATGATCTTGATGCCGAACGCGGCCAGGGCCTCGCCCTCGTCGCAGTAGCCGCAGGGCTGTGCTTCACTCATGTCGTTCTCCTTTGATGGTTGAGCGAATTGCAGTCCCCACTGTACTGCCGGGCCCGTCCGCCGTCGCGCTGTTGCCGACGTGTGCACTGTGCACGCGCGGCACGGTCATGGCGCCGCTACGGCACTGGATTCGCTCAATCCACGGGCGCACGGACGCAGATTGAGCAAATCGGATGCCTGAGGAGTATTTTTCGCCCGTCACGAATCCGATCCGCTCAATCCGCGGAATTCGGGCCGTGGATTGAGCGGATCGAGTGTGTGGTCGGCCGCTACGTTGAGCGCTACGTTGGACGTCACGTTGGACGTGGCGGATTCCGATCGGAGCGCAGGGCCTACAGGACCGTGGTTTCGGTCGGAATCACCGGCTCGCCCTTCATGAGCGACTGCGCGGTGATCGGCAGTTCGGCGAGCGCCTTGGCGCGGTACTCGTGCGCGGCCACGATCGCGTCATGGCCCTGATACTGCGGGTCGATCGTGCCGTGGTCCACGTAGTCCACGAGCAGGTCCTTCCACTCCGGGTCGGGCGTGTAGGCCGCGAGCGCCTCCTCCGAGCCGGAGATGATGTGTTCGCAGTCGGCCAGGTTGTATTCGTAGGAGCGGAACGCGAGCTTGCGTCCGGGCACGGTGGCCTTGTTCTTGCTCTTCTTGGCGACCGGGACCATGGTGCCGTCGGCGCCCTCGCGCTCGGTGAGCTTGTAGACCATGGCGCAGGTGGGCGCGCCGGATCCGGTGACGAGCATGGTGCCCACGCCGTAGGAGTCGACCGGGGCGGTCTGCAGGGCGGCCAGCGCGTACTCGTCGAGGTCGTTGGTGACGGTGATCTTGGTGTTCGTGGCGCCCAGGGCGTCGAGCTGGTTGCGCACGCGCTGGGCCAGCGAGGCGAGGTCGCCGGAGTCGATGCGCACGCCGCCGAGCTGGGGGCCGGCCACCTCGACCGCGGTCTTCACGGCCTCCTCGATGTTGTACGTGTCCACGAGCAGCGTGGTGTTCTCGCCCAGCGCGGCGATCTGCGACCGGAAGGCCTGACGCTCGTCGTCGTGCACCAGCGTGAAGCAGTGCGCGGCGGTGCCGATGGCCTTGAGCCCGTAGATCTGCGCGGCGAGCAGGTTCGCGGTGCCCTTGAACCCGCCCACCACGGCGGCGCGGGCGGCGGCCACGGCGGCCCACTCGTTGGTGCGGCGTCCGCCCATGTCCATGCACGGGCGGTCCTTCGCGGCGGAGACCATGCGGCTCGCGGCGGAGGCGACGGCGGAATCGTAGTTGAGGATGGACAGGATGAGCGTCTCGAGCAGCGTGCACTCGCCGAACGTGCCCTCGACCTGCAGGATCGGCGAGTTCGGGAAGAACATCTCGCCCTCGCGGTAGCCCTTGATGGAGCCGGAGAAGCGGAAGTTCTCGAGCCACTTGACGGTCTCCGGGCTCACGACCTTGCGGTCGGAGAGGAACTTCAGGTCCTCCTCGGACAGGTGGAAGTGCTCGAGCGCGTCCAGAATGCGGCCGGTGCCGGCCACCACGCCGTAGCGGCGGCCCTCGGGCAGATGGCGGGTGAACACCTCGAACACGCACTTGCGGCCGGCGGTGCCGTCCTTGAGGCATGCGTCGAGCATGGTGTATTCGTACATGTCGGTCATCAGCGCCGGCGAGTAATCGGTAAATGCGCCCATGGGAATCTCCTTCTTGGCATTTGCTCAAAAGCCTACCCGCTTATGGTCATATTGACTTATAGTCATCCGGCGTGTTCCGGTATGCGCCGGCATGTTCCCGCGGGCTGTTCCCACGAGCGCGGCCCGGCGGTAGGGTAGAGGCATGACAAGACTGATTGCGGGACTCTTCCGTCTGGCCGTGGCCGCCGTCTCGATCGCCGGCACGTACAACACGTGGTCCGGGGCCAAGGCGTGGGACTGGGTGTACTTCACCAACCAATCGAACATCGTGTTCGCGTTCGTGATGCTGTGGGCCGGCGCGGCCACGCTGGTCCGGGGCGTGCAGCCGCCCGCGTGGCTCAAGGGCTGCATCACGCTGTACATGGCCATCACCGGCCTGGTGGCGTGGCTGATCCTGCCGCCCGCGGTCATGGGCCCGGACACGCTGTACGTCCTCGGCCTGCCCACCGCCACGCTGGTGCATGTGATCGCGCCGATCGCCGCCGGCGCCGACTTTCTCCTGTTTGACGCCCACCGCCGCTTCAAGTGGCACTACCCGCTCACGTGGCTGCTGTACTTCCCGGTGTATCTGGCGTTCGTGCTCATCCGCGCCGCGTTCTTCCCCGACCAGCCGCTGCCGAGCGGGGCCATGTACCCGTACTCGTTCGTGGACCTCAACGCGCTCGGCTGGGCGGGGCTCGGCAGGAACGCGGTGATCTATCTGGGCGCGTTCCTGCTCGGCGGCCTCGCGCTGTTCCTCATCGACCGCATTCTGCCGGACAAGCCCCTGCTCGGCTGATGTCGCGGCTGGCTGTCCGGCTGACTGCTCGGCCGACTGCTCAGTAGGCTGACTGTTCGATTGACCGTTCGGCCGGTTGCCCGGTTGCATACCCGGGCCTGTCGTTGCATTCCCGCCGCTCGCCGCTTACCTCTTTACGGGCCGAAAAGGACGAAATCCACTCTTCTAAGCGTCAAACCGACGGATTCGCGTCCGTTTGATGCTTAGAAGAGCGGAAAACGTCGTTTTCGGCCCGTAATTATCCGCCACCTGCCTGTCATCCGGCTGTCATCCGTCCGCAACCGGGCATATGTCGTCCGTCCGCGAGCCGACGGCGTGTGCCCCGCGGGTGCTAGGGTCTGACGGGGAATCAAGGAGTGTGTTATGACTGAAATCAAGGATCTGCTGTCCGGCATGAACACGGTGGTCCGCCCCGACGGGCGCAAGGTGGACGAGCTGCGCCCCGCCACGATCACCCGCCACTTCACCGACGTGCCGGAGGGCTCGGTGCTCATCTGCTGCGGCAACACGCGCGTGATGTGCACGGCCACGTTCACGCCGGGCGTGCCGCGCTGGCGCAAGGACTCGGGTCTCGGCTGGGTGACCGCCGAGTACGCCATGCTGCCGCGCGCCACCGCCGAGCGCACCGACCGCGAGTCCGTCAAGGGCAAGGTCGGCGGCCGCACGCACGAGATCAGCCGTCTGATCGGCCGCTGCCTCAGGGGCGTGGTCAACATGAAGGCCCTCGGCGAGAACCAGATCCAGATCGACTGCGACGTGCTGCAGGCCGACGGCGGCACCCGCACCGCGTCCATCACCGGCGCGTACGTGGCGCTCGTGGACGCGCTCAACTGGGCCGAGGCGCACAAGCACATCCGCTCCGCCGCGCGCGTGCTCACCGACAGCGTGTCCGCCGTGTCCGTGGGCGTGATCGACGGCACGCCCATGCTCGACCTGCCGTACGTGGAGGACAGCAAGGCCATGACCGACATGAACGTGGCCATGACCGGCTCCGGCAAGTTCATCGAGATCCAGGGCACCGCCGAGCACCGCCCGTTCGACCGCGACGAGCTCAACACGCTGCTCGACCTCGCCACCAAGGGCAACCGCGAGCTGCAGGCCATCCAGCAGGCCGCGCTCGCCAAGGACTGAGCCGCAAAGCACCGACAGCCAAGCCATCGAAAGGAACCGACCCATGAAACTCATCGTCGCCACGCACAACGAAGGCAAGCTCGTGGAGATCCGCCGCATCCTCGAGGAGGGACTCGGCGAGGACGCCGCGAAAATCGAACTCGTCTCCGCCGGCAGCATGCACCTGCCCGACCCGGTGGAAACCGGCGTCACCTTCCAGGAGAACGCGCTGCTCAAGGCCCGCGACGTGGCCAAGCGCACCGGCTGCCCGGCCATCGCCGACGACTCCGGCCTGATCGTGGACGTGATGGGCAACGCCCCGGGCATCCTGTCCGCCCGCTGGGCCGGCGCCCACGGCCACGACCTCGCCAACAACGCGCTGCTGCTCGCGCAGATCGAGGACATCCCGGACGACAAGCGCACCGCGCGCTTCCGCTGCGCCGCCGCCCTCGTGGTGCCGGGAGCCGACGGCGAGCTCAAGGAGACCGTGGAGATCGGCGACATGGAGGGCGTGGTGATCCGCAAGGCCCGCGGCGAGCACGGCTTCGGCTACGACCCGATCTTCGTGCCGAACGACCAGCCCGGCCGCACCAGCGAGGACCCGGACCACTTCGGCGAGCCGCTGACCAGCGCGGAGATGACGCCGAAGGAGAAGAACGCGATTTCGCACCGCGGCAAGGCCCTGCGCGCGCTCGTGCCGGCCATCGACGCGCTGCTCAAGTAGCGAAAACGGCGCCGGTGCCGATTTCTGACCTGACCCACCGAGTAGAGGGCCGCGCGGCCGCCGCGAAAACGGCGGAATGGCGCGGCCCGGTTCGTTCACAGGGGTGGTCTTTCCCGAAGGATTAGGTCAGAAATCGAAGGTGCGGGTTACGGAGGCGCGCAAAGAGCGCAAAAGGCGTGGCAAGACCGCAAAAGAACACGAAAATGGGTGCGCGCAGGGGGAATCGAACCCCCAAGACCGAAGTCACAGGAACCTAAATCCTGCGCGTCTACCAATTTCGCCATGCGCGCATATGCTGGATATGCAAAACCCTAGGCGACCGGCATGCCGGAAAACCTAGGGCACTCGAGCCACTTGACAGAATCGAACTGTCGACCTGCTCATTACGAGTGAGCCGCTCTACCGACTGAGCTAAAGTGGCGTGTGGCCCGGGAGGCATTCGCCACCCGCGCACAGGAAAAATAATATAGCGGATGCCCGCGATTTTGTCGAATCGGCCCGCGCGGCCCGCCGCGGTCTCCCTGAAACCTCCCCGCCGAAAGGCCAAAAGGCTGCCCGGGTGCGACAATGGCGGCATGACCTTCGACGATTTCTACGCGATCATCCCGGCCGGCGGCACCGGCACCCGCCTGTGGCCGCTGAGCCGCGCGTCGCGCCCCAAGTTCCTCTACGACCTGCTCGGCTCGGGGCGGACCATGATCCAATCCACGTTCGACCGTCTGGCCGCCATCGCCGGCGCCGACCATGTGACGGTCTCCACCGGCGCGGACCACGAGGCCGCTGTGCGCGAACAGCTGCCCGAACTGGCCGCGGACCACGTGTTCGCCGAGCCGGTGCCGCGCGACTCCACCGCCGCCATCGCCCTTGCCGCGGCCGTGCTGGCCCGCCGCCACGGCCGGGACATCGTCGTCGGCTCGTTCGCCGCGGACCACGTGATCCGCGACACCGAGGCCTTCGCCGAATCGGTGCGTCAGGCCGTGGCCGCCGCTCGCGCCGGCTACGTGACCACGATCGGCATCGCCGCCACGCGCCCGTCCACCGCGTTCGGCTACATCCATCAGGGCGCGTCGCTGAGGGCCGAGGTGCCGGACGCGCCCGACGCCCGTCTGGTCCGCCGCTTCGTGGAGAAGCCGGACGCCGCCACGGCCATGGCCTATCTGAGCACCGGTGAATACCGCTGGAACGCCGGCATGTTCGTCATGCGCGCCGGCGTGCTGCTCGACCGCCTGCACGAGTACAAGCCCGCGCTGGCCGAGGCGATCGGGCGCATCGCGGACGCGTGGGACGAGGGTCCGGACGCGCGCGCCGCCGCCATGGAACGCGACTGGGAGGGGCTGGAGAAGATCGCTTTCGACTACGCGATCGCCGAACCGCTCTCGCTGGACGGCGGCGTGGCGATGGTCCCCGGCGGCTTCGGCTGGGACGACATCGGCGACTTCAACTCCGTGGCCGCGTTGCTGCCGAGCGTCAACGCGAAGAACGTCAAGATCCTCGGCGACGCGGACCGCGTGGCCTACGTGGACTCCGCCGGCGACGTGGTGGTGCCGGACTCCGGCCGCACGGTTGCGCTGCTGGGCGTGAACGACATGGTGGTGGTGGACACACCGGATGCGCTGCTCATCGCCCCGCGCGCCCGCAGCCAGGAGGTCAAGGACATGGTCGCCCACCTGCGCGCGCTCGGCAGGGGCGAGGTGCTGTAGCGGACGCGGGCCGGTCGCAAGTCCGCCGTGTCCGCCGTGCCCGCCGCGACCGCCGGCGCGATGTTCGCCCATTGTTCCCCGGATGTTCCCCCGCCGTTACCCGCCCGTTCCCCGTCGGCCCGCTGCCGCTGTGAGATTCTGTCTGCTTTTGTGAGTAAATTTGTGTCGTGGAAGGAAACGGCGCGGCCGCCGGTTTCGCATCACGCGCATCACAGCCGCGGCGCTTTCAACGTTTGATGAAAGGACCTATCACATGGCCATCAATCCTCCTGTTGACGCGACGCAGACCCCGGCGTGGGCGGCGCTGCAGAAGCACTACAACGATCTTCAGGCCGAAGGCGTCAGCCTCAAGAAGTGGTTCGCCGAGGAGCCGGATCGCGTCGAGAAGCTCTCCTTCGACGCGGGCGACCTGCACTTCGACCTATCCAAGAACCTCATCAAGCCCGAGACCCTCAAGCTGTTCGCCGACCTGGCCAAGGACGTCAAGCTGGACGAGCGCGTCAAGGCCATGGTCTCCGGCGTGCACATCAACAACACCGAGGACCGCGCCGTGCTGCACACCGCGCTGCGCCGCCCGATCGAGGATGAGGGCAAGCTCATCGTCGACGGCCAGGACGTCGTCAAGGACGTGCGCGAGACCCTCGACCGCATCTACGCCTTCGCCGAGAAGGTCCGCTCCGGCGAGTGGAAGGGCGTGACCGGCAAGCGCATCGAGACCGTCGTCAACATCGGCATCGGCGGCTCCGACCTCGGCCCCAACATGGCGTACGAGGCTCTCAAGCCCTACGCGGACGCCGGCATCTCCGCCCGCTACATCTCCAACATCGACCCGAACGACTTGGCCGAGAAGACCAAGGGCCTCGATCCGGAGACCACGCTGTTCATCATCGTCTCCAAGACCTTCACCACGCTGGAGACCCTCACCAACGCCCGCGAGGCGAAGACCTGGCTGCTCGAGGGCCTCAAGGCCTCCGGCGCGATCGACGGCTCCGAGGAGAAGACCGCCGAGGCGATCCGCAAGCACTTCGTCGCCGTCTCCACCGCCCTGGACAAGGTCGAGGCCTTCGGCATCGACCCGGCCAACGCGTTCGGCTTCTGGAACTGGGTCGGCGGCCGCTACTCCGTCGACTCCGCCGTGGGCACCTCGCTCGCCGTGGTGTTCGGCCCGGCCCGCTTCGAGGAGTTCCTGCACGGCTTCCACGAGATCGACGAGTACTTCGTCAACACCCCGGTGGAGCAGAACGTGGTCGCCCTCATGGGCCTGCTCAACGTGTGGTACCGCAACTTCTTCCACACCGCCGCGCACGCCGTGCTGCCGTACGACCAGTACCTGCACCGCTTCCCGGCCTACCTGCAGCAGCTGACCATGGAGTCCAACGGCAAGTCCGTGCGCTGGGACGGCACCCCCGTCACCACGCAGACCGGCGAGATCTTCTGGGGCGAGCCCGGCACCAACGGCCAGCACGCCTTCTACCAGCTGATCCACCAGGGCACCCAGCTCATCCCGGCCGACTTCATCGCGTTCGTGAACACCCCGAACCCGACCAAGGACGGCGATCAGGACGTGCACGAGCTGTTCCTCGGCAACTACCTGGCCCAGACCAAGGCCCTCGCGTTCGGCAAGACCGCCGACGAGGTCCGCGCCGAAGGCACCCCGGAGGCCATCGTCCCGGCCCGCGTGTTCGAGGGCAACAAGCCGACCACGTCCATCCTCGGCGTGGCCCTGACCCCGTTCGCGCTCGGCGAGCTCATCGCCCTGTACGAGCACATCACCCTCGTCGAGGGCACGGTGTGGGGCCTCGACTCCTACGACCAGTGGGGCGTGGAGCTCGGCAAGCAGCTCGCCAAGCAGATCACCCCGGCCATCTCCCAGGACGACGACGCCCTCGCCGCCCAGGACGCCTCCACCCAGGCGCTCATCAAGTTCTACCGCGCGAACCGCGAGTTCTGAGTCGCGTCGCTTGATCGTCTGATTGAGCGAACCGGCTTGATCTCCCGGTGAGCCCGCTTCAGGGGCCGGCAGCCACCTCATGTGGCTGCCGGCCCCTGTTGCTGTTTTACAGGGCTGTTTGGCTGGGCGCCAAGGGTTGGCGAAGCGGGTCAACGAACGTTGATGGTCAATTGTTGTGGTTGAAAGAGGAAGCCTAACTTATTCAAGTGAAGGAGGAATAAAAAATGGTTGTATACCTTATTCCGCCGCAATTCTATATGGCGTTTGTCGAATAACGAAGTGGAAAATGATGAGAACAGTCAAACAACTCCTGTGGGCGGATAAAACAAACATCGAACCCATAAACGGCAAGCCATGGTTGAAGGTAATCATGGTCGTAGCCAGTTTGGCATATTTCTTCTGGATTTTTGGCCCCATACTGCCACTTGCATTTCCTTTCAACAATGGGCCGCTCATCACCTTTAATTCGATTGGTCCATGGAATCTGGATGATTATGTCCAAGATGATCTTATTGAGGTTTGTCATATTGCAGGGGGTGCCGTTTTGGCGGCTATCGCGCTGTATTGTTTCAAACCACGCCACCGCAGGCAATCCGTGAGTCTGTTGTCTCACAGCGCTTCATTTGTCATGGCGCTATCGGCATTTATTGTGAGCGAATTCGCTTTTTACGCAATATATCAATTATTAACGTATTTCCATGTCAATCCCATGCTGACGGTTGGCGATAATCAAAGACTCACCATTGGACTGGAAGCCCAAATATTGGGCGTTGTCGATTCGAGTCTTGGTCCCATTTTGGAGGAAGTCATCGCCTTATTCCTGATTGTCGTGGCGCTGAGACGTTGCAATGTTCCTTGGATATGGATTGTTTGCATTGAGGGGATACTGAGAGTCTCATATCACTTGTATCAAGGGATCCCCGCGTTAACCCATGTGCTGTGGATTTGCGCGGTTGTTGTCATTTATAAATGCACGGGATCCCTGATCGGCATTATTGTTGCGCATGAGGTTGCCGACATTGCTATTGAGTACTGGCCCTATGATTATCAAACTATTAAAATGACCATGCTCGGCATCGGCGTGCTGCTGTGCGTCGTGCTGCTCGTCGAGCGGAGGATGCGGAACGGTCAGGGGAACGATCCGCTAATCCGCTAATCCGGGCAGGCGGCGGGACTCGCCAATGTGCCCTGGCGATCGTAGGGAATGGAAAGTTGCAGTATCCAATTATGATCGTCATCGATCACGTTGACCGTGCCATGGCGGCGCCGCACCATCTCCGAAAGATGGCCAAGCCCCGTTCCTCCGGTGCCTCCGACCGTCTCGTCACTTCGCTCGTTGATTTCCGTGAGCCGTACGGCGGATGCGCCGAAATGGATGGTGATCAGGTAGTCGCGGCGGGAGGTTTCGCAGTGTCTCATGATGTTGGCGTATATCTCGTTGAGCATGGCTTCCATTTCGCGGGCCAGATCGTCCGATTGACGAGGTCGCGGCATCGCACCCTGTATGGTTGTCGTTCCATGGAATCCGATCGCCGCCAGTTCCCCGTCCCTGCGGCGGCAATAGCGCATGATCGAGTCCATGCGATCCACATGGTCTCCGTTGGATGCGAGAGCTTGATCCGCTGGCGTAGCGGCATCGTTCAAGACGCCGATGACTTCGTGAATGTTGCGCAGGGCCGATTCCGCCCGTCGTTCGATCGCCGCATAGGCATCCTTCTCGGCGGGGCTGGCGCAGCCTTCGTGACGCTGTTGGGCCAGTAGAATGATATACGTCAGATCGCCCGTGGTCGCATCGTGCAGTTTCGCCGCTATGGCTCGCTGCTCGTGCTGATGCCGTTCATGCAGCGCCCTGATGGCCAGTTCATGGCGCATGCCGTCATATTGCGCGGCCCGATCCTTCCACTGCATGGATACGCTGACCGCATAGGTCACGGTGAGCATGCAACTGTACAGAATGTTGAAGAACAATATGCGGTTTGCCGAGGCGGTGTTGTTGTAAATATAGAAGACGTTGATGAACACCAATTCGGCGATGAACGCGTACCGGCCGATCATGCCGTCGCCGGTTTGGATGAGCGTTCCGATCGCAATGCATGCGGCCACGACCGACATGTTGAACGCCGGTGCGAAGACGACGGTGGAAACGACGGAATAGCACAGTATGGCGATGCTGATCGGCTTGGGGCGGAGGTATGCTCCCAGCAGCAAAAGAATGAGCGTGCCGGAGTTCAGACAGGCTGCGACCGTAACAGGCGAGAACAGCTGATTCATCACGATCAGCAGTATGGCGATCGGGATCACGGCGCCGATCATGGACGCGCTGAGGGGAGTCGCGGTTCGCCGTTGCATTCTAAAGCTCCTCCCGCATCCTGAACCACCGAATCGACGCCTGGCTGAGGTTTCTGGCGTGCAGTTTGTCCTTGATGTGGCTGATGTGCGTCCGCACGGTCACGTCCTTCACGCCCAGCTGCCCGGCGATCTCCGTGAGGCTGTACCCGTCCAGCAGCCGGTCCATGATCAGCATCTCCTTGGGCGAGAGCTCGTCCTTGCCGCCGCGCGCATACTGCAGCCGCGCGTGCGCGTCGAACGCCGTCTCGAACGCATTGCCCTCCGGCCCGTAGGTGCGGTCGTCCGCCAGCGCGCGCACGGCGTCGGCGATCCGCGCAGGGATATGCGACTTCTCCAGAATGCCCTGACATCCCGCCGTCGCGGCGAGAGACGCATACTGCGACACGGGAAACGACGTGATCGCGAGGATCAGGGGCTGAGCGCCTCGTTCCCGGATTGCTCTGCACACCCGTGGTCCCGAGATGTCCGACAGCGACATGTCGCACAGCAGGATGTCCGGTCGCGTGCGCGCGGCCAGGCACCGGTCGATCGCACGGTAGCCGTCGGTCTCCGTCCACAGGAGCGGACAATCGGGCAGCTTTTCCCGGATGATGCCGGCGATGAGCGCCATGCTGGTGACGTCGTTATCCAGTATGGCCATGCTCCGAATTCGGTTGTTGTTGGCGTTCCCCTCACACACGGGACGGGATTATAGTCGCGCGCCGCATCCGCGCATGGCATGTTGCCGCCGTTCGGATGCGGAGTGAACTGTGACGCTGACCGTGACGCTGACCGTGACGCTGACCGTGACAAAGTCCGGGCGGTCACTGTCACGGTGGGTTGAAAACCCTTGGAATTACGCCGTTTCTTTGTTGAGACTTGCGCGGCGGGGCCGGTCACTGTCACGGTCGGCGTCACATCCGGACTCGGTCACGGCTCGTGTCACGGTCACTGTCGCTGTCACGGCCGCGGACATGCCGTTCCGCCGCTCTGCTGCCGCGCCGCGCAACCCTACCGTTCGCGTGCGGGCCCGACGGAGCCGCGCCCGACCAGATCGGCGAGCACCAGACCGGTGCCGTGCGCGGTCCGGTCGAACTGGGGGGGCTCGGCCGCGCCGAGCATGGCGAGCATGCTGCCGGTCACCTTGAGGCCCACCTCGGAGAAGTGCGGATGCACGGTGGTCAGCGGCGGGTAGAAGTTGTCCGCGCCGGGGATGTCGTCGAAGCCCACCACGCTTACGTCCTCGGGGATGCGCAGCCCGTGCTCGTGCAGTGCGCGGATCGCGCCCACGGCCTGATTGTCGTTCGCGGTGACGATGGCGGTGGGGGCCTGCGCGTCGGCCTCGGACGGCTGTCGGCGGTGGGCGTCGATCGCCGCGTTCACCGCATCGTAGGCGCGTCCGGCCTCCCAGGAATCCACGTCGATCGTGCGCGTGGCCATGCCGAGCTTGGCGCAGTAGTGCTCCCACGCGAGCCGGCGGGTGGCGGCGTCGCGCCAGTTGGACGGGCCGGTCAGGTACAGCGTGCTGCGGTGGCCGAGGCCGTGGAGCAGATCGGCCACGTCGTGCATGGCGGTCCACTGGTCGATGCCGATGAAGGACACCGGTCCCTTGGTCCCGCTCAGGGCCAACGCCTCGTCCGCGGTCACGGCCCCGTGCGTGGAGGTGATGATGATGCGCGGCACGGTGGTGTTCATGCGCAGGGCGGCGAGCAGCGTGGCGTCGGTGGGCGTGATGAACACCAGCGCGTCCACGTCCTGTTCGCTGAAGCTGCGGCCCGCGGAGTCGAAGCCGCTCTTCTCGAACTCCTCCTGCGGCACGATCACCACGGACAGGAACATGTCGTGGTGGCGCACGCCCAGCTCGATGGACGCCATGGTGTTGATGGGCCCGTAGAAGTCAATGGAGCAGGCGATGAGGCCCACGGTGCGCGACCGGTTCGAGGCGAGGGCGCGCGCGGAATTGGATCGACGGTAGCCGAGCTGCGCGATGGCGTGCTCCACCTTGGCGCGCGTGGCGTCGGAGACGTCCGGGGAGTGGTTGATCACGCGCGAAACGGTTTGGTGCGAGACTCCGGCGAGCCGTGCCACTTCAAACATCGAAGGACGCTTATTGCCATTCATCTGTAAACCGCTTCTCTTCCTATGGATGGTTGGTGCGCGTGCGTGCGCGTATGAACTGACAAGGCACGAGCATACACGCCGTGGAACGATTGATGTGAGCGCTCACGGCGCGTCGCGGCGATTTGTCGCCGGAAAGCGGTTTCTTCGCCGCGATTCGGATGCGGTCCGCCGGTGTTCGCCGCGATGTGCCGTGGCCCGTGCCGTCCATGGCCTATGACGTCCGTGGCCCATGCCGCACACCGGATCGACCGGAGGACCAGCCGGACGGTCAGACCAGATGCCAGCTCACGCGGTGCAGCGGCGTGGGCCCGAGTTCGGCGATCGCGGCCCTGTGCGCGGCCGAGCCGTAGCCCTTGTTGCTCGCCCAGCCGTACGCGTCCCACTCGGGATGCCGCCGCGCGAGGTCCACCATGAGCCGGTCGCGCGTGACCTTCGCGATCACGGCGGCGGTGGCCACGGTGGCGCAGCTCCGGTCGCCCTTGACACGCGTGACCACATGCGGGCTCGCGGGCACCACGGGCGCGTCGAACGTGTGCTCGGCCTTGGAGATGTAGTCGAACGGGCCGTCGAGGATCGCGCCCACCCGGGCGGCGGCGTTGCCAGGTCCGCTCCCGTCCAGTCCCAGTGCGCGCTCCGCCTCGCCCAGCGCCCGCAGCGCCGCCACGCCGAGCGCGTAGCCGATGCCCCACTCGTCGATCTCCTCGTTGCTCGCCGACCCGACCGCGTACGCCGCGCACCAGTCGGTGAGTTCGTCGAAGATCGCCTCGCGCCGGTGCTCGGTGAGCAGCTTGGAGTCGGCCACACCCGCCGGCACGTCCACCCGCCCGCCGAGCAGGTCCGCCGACCGGATCGCCGCCGCGCCCACCATCGCGGGACCGGCCAGCGCGCCGCGGCCCACCTCGTCGAAGCCGACGATCACGTCGTAGCCCTGCATGGCGATCTCGCGCTCCAAGTCCAACGTGGGCGCGGGAGCCGCCTTGGGCGCGCGACCCGCCATCAGGCGGCGCTCCCGGCCGGCACGTTCGCGAAGACCTCGTGGTGCGCGTCGATCAGCCCGAACCGTCCCAGCGGCCAGTAAGTGAGCCACGCCCTGCCGGAGATGTCCTCCATGGGCACGAGCCCGTCGTTGCCGTCGTCCGTGTGGAAGCGCGAGTCGGCGGAGGCGCCGCGGTTGTCGCCGAGCACGAACACGTTGCCGGCCGTCACGGTGACCTTGAACGAGAAGGAGCTGGGGTCGGAGCCGGCGCGCACATAGGCGGTCTCGTCGATCGCCACGCCGTTGATCGTCAGCGGCTCGCCCGGGCCCGCGCATTCGACCACGTCGCCGGGCAGGCCGATGAGGCGCTTGATGAGGTAGCCGTTGTGGCCGCCGTCCTCCTGACCGAGCCAGTTGGCGGGGTCCTTGAATACGATCACGTCGCCGCGCTGCAGCTTCGTGGCCGGGACGATGTGCGTGCTCAGCGTGGCCACGCGGTCGTTCTTGAGAATGGTGTTCATCATGGACGACGACGGGATCCAGTACAGCGGGAAGACGAACAGCCGGATGAGCAGCACCACGACGATGGGGATGCCGCACCAGACGAGCAGGTCCCTGAAGCCGAAGCGGTCGTCCTTGCGGGCGTTGCGGGCGGTCTGCGGGGCGTGACGGCGGCGGGGCATGGGGGAGGGGTCGACGCCGTGGTCGGCCACGGCGAACGTGTGGACGTCTCGTTCCGCGGCGGTCTCGGTCGCGTTGCCGGCGCCGGTTTGCGCGTCGGATTGCGGGAACTGTTCGGACTGCATATCCCTCCTTGGTTCGCGTCCCATCATACGCGGACGCCGGGCCGGTATCCGGGAGGCCATGGCCCCTCTCCGTCCGTGAGCGGAATCCACTTTCTTCCGGGGGCGGATTTCTTCCGGGTGGTGGACCGTGATATGAAAACGTGCATGTGGCGCACCCGGCTGGCGCAAATCATATCCCAGCGATACGGAAACGTACGCGAGCGGATCCCACGCGGCGTAAATCGTATCGTGCCGATATGAAACCGTATGGATGGCCGGTCCAGACGGCGTGAATCATATCGCCGCGATACGGAAGCGCGCACATGAGGCGCGGGATGGACCGCGATTCGTGCCGTCGCCCGCATATGCAAAAGCGCCCGACCGCCGGCGAAGGGCGATCGGGCGCTTATTGGCGAACCGCTGCGGGCTCGGCCAGGACTCAGGCGTTGGCCTGGGCCTTGTTGTCACGACGCTCGACGATGCGAGCAGCCTTGCCGCGCAGGGAGCGCAGGTAGTAGAGCTTGGCGCGACGGACGCGGCCGCGGCGCACGACCTTGATGGAGTCGACGATCGGGGAGTGCACCGGGAAACGGCGCTCAACGCCCACGCCGAAGCTGATCTTGCGGACGATGAAGGTCTCGTGCAGGCCGGCGCCCTTGCGAGCGATCACCACGCCGGTGAACGCCTGCAGACGGGAGTTGTTGCCTTCCTTGATCTTCACGTTGACCTCGACGGTGTCACCGGCGCGGAACTCCGGGATCTCCTCAGCCGGCTTGAGGCTCTTGGCCTCGAAGGCGTCAATGTAGTTAGCCATGTTGTTCCTCCGCACTGCCGCATGCCAGCGCTGATCAGTGGTCGCCCGCCGCCGGATCCATGCGATCCAGGCGCGGTGCGGCCGATGCGATGTTCCCTTCGGTCTGCCTCGGGGAAGCCTGCCAATCCGCCGGAAGTCGAGCCCGGCTGGACCTGTTGGGTCACGGGATCATGCGGCCACCCGAGACTCGGCACAGCAATCGTCAAACATACCGCACGCCCGGGACCTTGCCGAGGGGCTGCCACTGCGGCCCGCCGCCCCCGGTTCCGGTTCCGCTCCCGGTCCGGCGCCCGAGGGATGACTCTCTAATGTATGTCAACCGGACAAATCGTCTTCGGGCCTCGGTTTTCGGTTCTCGGGTCCTGGTCCGGCGCCGCGGGAACCGACGGGGGCCGACAGCCGGGGGACAACAGGGGCAGGCGAATGAGGCGCAAAGTTGATCACAACCGTTGGAAAACCCAATGGATATGCTATAAAGCCGATAATGTGACCTAGGTAACAAAAAACGCGCAAATCGGCATTGAGAGCGCTTACAGCCCACGCGACACGCCCAAAAATCGTTGCAAAATAAGGGTTTTAAAGAGATTTGACACCTCAAACCGTGAGCGTTAACATTCTTCATGGTTATCGGGATTGAGCGCACTTGATCGTTCATGATCGATTGGCCGACGGAGTCCACCGGAACATGGCAGGTCCCGGAGAGTCCGCCGCAAAGGGTGAAACATAATCAAGGAAGAACAATGTCTCAGACTGCTCAGTCGGGCGCTGCCGAGAAGCAGGGCTCCATGAAGTACGTGGTCATTCTGGCGGTGAGCGCCGGTCTGGCCGGTCTGCTGTACGGCTACGACACCGTCAGCATCTCGGGTGCCATCGTGTACCTGTCCGCGCTGTGGAAGCTTTCCGCCGCCATGGAAGGCCTCATCATTTCCTCTATCATGATCGGCGGCGTCATCGGCGTGGGCGTCTCCGGCTTCATCTCCGATCGCATCGGCCGTCGTCCGGTCCTGCTCATCGGCGCCGCGGCCTTCTTCGTGGCCGCCCTGTGGTCCGCCATGGTCAACGATCCGACCTCCATGATCATCGCCCGTGTGCTCGGCGGCCTGGGCATCGGCCTCGCATCCTCGCTGGCCATCACGTACATCACCGAGTGCGCCCCGGCCAAGTACCGCGGCACGCTGTCCTCCATGTACCAGCTGCTGACCATCCTCGGCATCTTCCTGACCAACCTCATCAACTTCTGGATCGCCGGCATGGGCGGCATCCACTCCGACTTCGCCGATCAGGCCTGGCGCTGGATGCTCGGCATCGGTGCGCTGCCGGCCCTGATCCTCTTCATCGCGCTGGCCCTCTCCCCGGAGTCCCCGCGCTTCCTGCTCCAGTCCGGCAACAAGGAGAAGGGCTTCGCGGTGCTCGAGCGCATCGGCGGCACCGCCTCCGCCAAGCAGGAGGCCGCTGAGATCGAGGCCTCCATCGCCGAGAACGCCAAGGGCAAGCTCTCCGACCTGTTCCACGCCCCGCTGGCCCACGCCATGCTCGTCGGCATCTTCCTGGCCATCTTCAACCAGGCCGTCGGCCAGAACGCCATCTCCTACTACGCGCCGACCATCTTCAAGCCGATCTTCCAGGGCGACACCGCCGCCTTCCTGTGCTCCACGCTGATCGGCCTCGTCGAGCTCGTGTTCACCTTCGTGGGCATGTACTTCATCGACAAGCTCGGCCGCAAGCCGCTGATGCTCGCCGGCTCCCTCGGCATGTGTATCTTCTACTTCCTCATGGGCCTGTCCATGCTGCTGAACTGGCCGGGCGTCCTCACGCTGATCTTCGCCTGCCTCGTGATCGCGTCCTTCGCGTTCTCCATGGGCCCGGTCACCTGGGTCATGATCTCCGAGCTGTTCCCGACCTACCTGCGTGGCCGCGCGGCCGGTCTGTGCACCGTGTTCCTGTGGGGCGCCAACTTCCTGGTCGCCCAGTTCACCCCGGTGATGTTCTCCGCTTGGGGCGGCGGCACCTTCATCTTCTGGGCCGTGATGGATCTCATCGCGTTCCTGGGCGTGAAGTTCCTCGTCCCGGAGACCAAGGGCAAGACCCTCGAGGAGATCCAGAGCTTCTGGTCCAAGTGATCGATTGACGGTCCGGTCTGTCCGATCGGACCGTCAAGCCTGAATCCTCTCGCAAGGCATCTCGCAAGGGCGCGCCGACTCCCGTTTTCCGGCGGCGGCGCGCCCTTCGCATACCCAAATCCATATCTCAAATCCATATCTGAAAACGGCATGGCCGACCGGTGAATTCTAAGACTCGCCGGTGCGGCGGTGGGCGCGATGCGCTATTCTATGTAGTGGAAATTGTGAGCGCTCACAGAAATACAATGGCGTCCGCCGGCGCGATTGGGAAGCGGCCAATCCGCCTCCCGCGCCGGTTGCTGTGTGAACGCACACAATCGAAGTCCTTCTGAACAGCGTTAAGGAGCTGAACAAAGATGGCTGAAACCAAAGAGCCCACCTCGCCGCAGGAGTTCGCCGAGAAGATTCGCGGCGGCCGCACCTCCCTCGGCATCGAATTCGGATCCACCCGCATCAAGGCGGTCCTGATCGACGACCAGTACCGCACCATCGCCTCCGGCGACTACCAGTGGGCCAGCCACCTCGTGGACGGCCTGTGGAGCTACAGCCTCGACGAGGTGTGGCACGGCCTGCAGGTCGCCTACGCCGCGATGGCCAACGACGTGTTCAACGCCTACGGCGAGCGTCTGACCCGCATCGGCCACATCGGCTTCTCCGCCATGATGCACGGCTACCTCGCGTTCGACAAGGACGGCAACCTGCTCGTCCCGTTCCGCACCTGGCAGAACACCAACACGCATGAGGCCCACCTCAAGCTCTCCGACCTGTTCCAGTACAACATCCCCGAGCGCTGGTCCGTCGCCCACCTGTACCAGGCCGTGCTCAACAAGGAGGAGCACGTCTCCAAGGTCAACTTCATCACCACCCTCGCCGGCTACGTCCACTGGAAGCTCACCGGCAAGAAGGTCGACGGCATCGGCGACGCCTCCGGCATGTTCCCGATCGACCCCGTCACCAAGACCTACGAGGCCGGCTTCATCGAGAAGTTCGACAACCTGCCCGAGATCCAGGCCCAGCCGTGGAAGATCGAGGACCTCCTGCCCACCCCGCTCGTCGCGGGCACCCCGGCCGGCGAGCTGACCGAGGAGGGCGCCAAGCTCCTCGACGTGGACGGTTACCTCAAGCCCGGCATCGTGCTGGCCCCGCCGGAGGGCGACGCCGGCACCGGCATGGTCGCCACCAACTCCGTGCGCGTGCGCACCGGCAACGTCTCCGCCGGCACCTCCATCTTCGCCATGGTCGTGCTCGAGAAGAAGCTCGCCCGCCTGCACCCCGAAGTGGACCTCGTCACCACCCCGGCCGGCGATCTGGCCGGCATGAGCCACGCCAACAACTTCACTTCCGACCTCAACGCGTGGGTCGGCCTGTTCGGCGACTTCGCCAAGGCCATCGACCAGCCGATCAGCACCGGCGCCCTGTACGGCACGCTGTTCCGCGCCGCCATCAGCGACCAGGCCGACTCCAACTGCGGCGGCCTGCTCAACTACCCGTTCCGCTCCGGCGAGTTCCTGGCCGGCCTCGAGGAGGGTCGCCCGCTGTTCGCCCGCAGCCCCGAGGCCCACATGAACCTCGCGAACTTCATGCGCGCCCAGCTGTTCAGCGCCTTCAGCCCGGTCAAGATCGGCATGGACGTCATGACCAAGGACGAGGAGGTCAAGATCGACTCCCTCGTGGGCCACGGCGGCATCTTCACCACCCCGAAGGTCGCGCAGAAGATCCTCGCCGCCGCGTTCGACACCCCGATCAAGGTCATGTCCACCGCCGCCGAGGGCGGCGCCTGGGGCATGGCCGTGCTGGCCGACTACCTGTGGCACACCCCGTGGCCGCTGGCCGACTACCTCGACGAGCGCGTCTTCAAGGGCGCCGAATCCACCACCGAGACGCCCGATCCCAACGACGTCGCCGGCTTCGAGGACTTCTTCGCCCGCTTCCAGTCCGGCCTTGCGATCGAGAAGAGCGCTGTGCGCAACATCGACCTGCAGAGCAAGTAGTCGTATCCCCAACATCACGAATTTTTCATCGCGTCAACAAACACAACGCAGAAAGGTAGCCAAACATGGCAACGTTGGCTGATTACGGTCCCGAAGTCCGGGCCGAGGTCAAGCAGGTTCGCGAGGTCGTCGCCACCCTGCACGAGCAGCTCATCAAGTGGAACCTGGTCGTCTGGACGGCCGGCAACGTCTCCCAGCGTCTGCGCACCGCGGACCTCTTCGTCATCAAGCCCTCCGGTGTGCGCTACGAGTACCTCACCCCGGGCTCCATGGTCGTGTGCGACCTCGACGGCAACGTCGTCGACGGCACCGAGACCCCGTCCTCCGACACCGCCTCCCACGCCTACATCTACCGCAACATGCCGGACGTCTACGGCGTCGTGCACACCCACTCCACCTACGCCACCGCTTGGGCGGCCACCGGCCAGAACATCCCCTGCGGCCTGACCATGATGGGCGACGAGTTCGGCGGCCCGGTCCCGGTCGGCCCCTTCCGCCTCATCGGCTCCGAAGCCATCGGCAAGGGCGTCGTCGAGACCCTCAAGAAGTACCCGAAGTCCCCCGCCGTCCTCATGCAGAACCACGGCCCCTTCACCATCGGCAAGGATGCTGAAGCCGCCGTCAAGGCCGCCGCCATGACCGAGGAAGTCGCTCACACCATGTGGGCCGCCCGTCAGCTCGGCGACATCATCGAGATCCCGCAGGCGGACATCGACAAGCTCAACGACCGTTACCAGAACGTCTACGGCCAGCACTGATGCCATCGCCGATGCGATGGAGCGTCCTCGTCGTTGCTCCTCGGTCGGCGTACCTTCGTACGCCTTCCCTCGGTGCGCCTAGAGGACGCACGCATCGCATCGCCGATGGCCGGCCGGGTTCCCGGTGAAACCGGTCGGACGCACAACACTTGCAACGAATAATTCATAACTGAATACCACACACAATGAAGTCAAAGGAGCCAATTATGGCAATGGAGAACCCCTTCGAGGGCAAGGAGATCTGGTTCGGCGTCGGTTCGCAGGACCTGTACGGTGAGGAAGCGCTGCGTCAGGTCGCCGCGCACTCCGCCGAAATGGTGGACTACCTCAACAAGACCGGTGTCATCCCGGCCAAGATCGTCCTCAAGCCGACCCTGAAGTCCTCCGACGGCGTCAAGCAGTTCATGGTCGAGGCCTCCGCCAACCCGAACGTCATCGGCGTCATCGCCTGGTGCCACACCTTCTCCCCGGCGAAGATGTGGATCCGCGGCCTCGAAGTGCTGACCAAGCCGCTGCTGCAGCTGGCCACCCAGCACCACAAGGAGATCCCGTGGGAGACCATCGACATGGACTTCATGAACCTGAACCAGGCCGCCCACGGCGACCGTGAGTTCGGTTACATCGTCTCCCGCCTCGGCATCCCGCGCAAGATCGTCGTCGGCCACTACACCGACCCCGAAGTCGCCGCCAAGATCGGCACCTGGGCCCGCGCCTGCGCCGGCTGGGACGCCTCCAACAACATGAAGGTCATGCGCTGGGGCGACAACATGCGCAACGTCGCCGTCACCGAGGGCGACAAGACCGAGGCCGAGCGCGTCTTCGGCGCCTCCATCAACACCTGGGCCGTCAACGAGCTCGTCGCCGCGTACGACAAGGTCAAGGACGATCAGGTCAAGGACCTCATCGAGGACTACAAGGCCAAGTACGACGTGGATCCGGCCCTGCTGGACGCCAAGTACGACTCCCTGTTCATCGCCGCCAAGGAAGAGGCCGCGATGGTCAACATGATGCGCGAGAACGGCTGCACTGCCGGCGTCGACAACTTCGAGGACCTCGGCGCCCTGCCGCAGCTGCCGGGCGTCGGCCCGCAGCGCTTCCCGTCCGAGTACGGCTGGGGCTTCTCCGCCGAGGGCGACTGGAAGACCTCCGTGCTCGTGCGCATCGGCGCCGTCATGGGCTACGGCCTTGAGGGTGGCGCCTCCCTGATGGAGGACTACTCCTACAACTTCACCGAGGGCGACGAGCTCGACATGGGCTCCCACATGCTCGAGGTCTCCCCGGCCATCGGCACCATCGCCAAGCCGAAGCTGGAGATCCACCCGCTGGGCATCGGCGGCAAGGCCGACCCGGTCCGCCTGGTCTTCTCCGGCAAGCCGAAGAAGGACGCCGTCGTCGTCTCCATGGCCGACGAGCGCGAGCGCTTCCGTCTGCTCATGGACGTCGTGGACGTCGTCGAGCCGCAGGGCTCCCTCAAGGAGCTTCCGTGCGCCCGCGCCGTCTGGAAGCCGCAGCCGTCCCTGAAGACCGCCGTCCAGTGCTGGATCACCGCCGGCGGCTCCCACCACACCTGCATGACCACCTCCGTCGGTCGTGAGGCTTGGGAGGACTTCGCCCGCATCGCCGGCGTCGAGCTCGCCGTCATCGACGACAAGACCGACGCTCGCCAGTTCGAGAAGGAACTGCAGCTGTCCGAGATGTACCACCGTCTCAACAACCAGCACTGATTGACGGAGTGTCTTCCGCATTGCGGAGCACTTGACGTACCCTCGTACGCCGGCGTGCTCCGCGCTTTGAAGACACACGTCAATCCGCACTGGCAAGCCAGCACTGATTGCGTGAGCGTTCCTCACTCCGCTGAGGCCGCTCCGCCAATCCGCGCATAACGCCGTTGGGTCCGTCCGACAGTTCACCTGCCGGGCGGGCCCAACGCGTACTCGCGCACAATTTCTCCCGATCGGTCCAACCTGTGCCCTCATTGGCGCAGCTTGGACCGATCAATCGAAAAAACGGCCCGTATGAGGGCCTGAAATAGCACAATCGGTCCAACCTACGCCGACGGGGGAGCAGGTTGGACCGATTGGAGGAAAACCGGATTGAGCCGGGATGGGAAGCTCAGTCGATCACGCCGTACAGGCGGTCTCCGGCGTCGCCCAGACCGGGCACGATGTAGCACTTCTCGTTGAGGCGCTCGTCGACCGCGCACACCACGACCTTGAAGTCGATGGACGGGTCGATGTGCTCCTCGACGAACTTGATGCCTTCGGGGGCAGCGATGATATTGATCGCGGTCACGTCCTTCGCGCCGCGCTCGGCCAGATAGTGCGTGGCGGCCACGAGCGTGCCGCCGGTGGCCAGCATCGGGTCGATGAGGAAGCACTGGCGGCCGGTGAGGTCGTCGGGCAGACGGTTGGCGTAGGTGACCTGCTGGGTGGGGTGCTCCTCGTCGCGCTTCATGCCGAGGAAGCCGACTTCGGCGGTCGGGATGAGACGGGTCATGCCGTCGAGCATGCCCAAGCCGGCGCGCAGCACGGGCACGATGATCGGGCGCGGCTCGGCGAGCTTCTTGCCCGTCATGGGGGCGACCGGGGTCTCGATCGGCTTGGCCACCACGGACAGGTTGCGGGTGGCTTCGTAGGCCTCCAGCATGACGAGTTCGGAGACGAGCTCGCGGAAGGTGGAGGACGGGGTGTTCTTGTCGCGCAGCACGGTGAGCTTGTGCTCGACCAGCGGATGGTTCAGTACGTGAAGTTCCATGCTTCTAGAGTAAGCCACGAAGGCTGGGAAAACGCGCCGAACCGTGAAAGCGCCTGTCGGCGCAAAGGCCGCTCGCAGCGGCAAAAAATGGAGCCCGGGGCTTAAGCACGGCCCGACGCGCCCTCTTACTGTACTTGATCGCCGCCCGCGACACGAATCGGCGGGTCAGATGCGATTTCTGACCGGACCTCTCAGGTAACAGGCCGAGACGACGCTCGCAAAACGGCTTGATTGCAATGCCGTCCAATGCGAAAATCACGTTCCTTGCCGGCGTGTTAGGTCAGAAATCGAATCGGCGGGACCGAACGAGGGTTATTCGAGCTTGTCGCGGCGCCACAGCGCGGCCCCGTGGCGGAAATCGGCGGCGGTCTGGCGCAGCGAGGCGGCGTGGTGCAGCATGCGCGCGATCGCGGCCCGCTGCACGTGTCCCTCGGTGCTGGCGACGGTGCTCGAGTCGGCGCCAGCGGGGGAGCTGGCACCCTCCGACAGTCGGGCGTTGCGGCGCTTGGCCTCCGTGGCGAGCCCCGCGACCATCACGTCGCAGAACGCGCCCGCCCGCTCCAGCGCCACCGCGAAGTCGCCCATGAACGCGCCGGACAGAATCGAGTCGGCGGTGCGGGCGATGTCGTCCTCGGTCGGCGCCTGATCCACGCCCGCGATGGCGCTCGCCGCGGTGGCGACCGGCTCGCCCACGCGCCACAGCCGCGAAATCGACTCGCGGTCGCGCGTCATCCACGTGCGCAGCATGTACAGGCGCCACAGGATGCCCGGCAGCGAGTCGGGCTCGGCGTGGCTCCACAGCTCCGCCACCAGGTCCACGCCTTCCACGTCCACGAGCGTGAGCACGCGGCTCACCACCTGCGGGTCCTCGGTGTGGTGCACGCGGTCCAGCAGCGACGCCGCCGTGGTGTGCGCCAGATCGCTGAGCCGCTCCGGGTCCACGCCGCCCGGCGCGAAGCTGGAGCCGGCGGAATGAACGGAACCTGAGGAGCTAATAGACAATCGGCGTCACTTTCTGAATGTCGATGATGATCGGCCCGTTCGGCCCGTCCACGACGCTGAACATGATCGCGGTGCCGGTGGGCATGTAGGGCGTCGAGGGGATGAGCCGTTTGGCCAGTGCCTTCGTGGCACACATTGTACGCAGATGACCGAAAATGCCGCCGATCACCGGCCGGTGCATGCAGATCGCCGTGTTCCGTCCGGTCTCGAGCGCCCCGGTGATCTGGCTCAGGAAGCACGCCCACGCGGCGTCGGGGTCGGCGGCGAACGCGTCCTCGGTGAGCGGATCGGCGGTCTCCAGCGGCATGCCGGACTGCCAGGAGAGGATCTTCAGCGTCTCCCGGCAGCGCCGCCACGGCGAGGTAACCAGACGCTGCGGGTCGTAGCAGGCGAGCTCGCGGCTCAGCGAGTAGGCCGCCGCCGCGCCCCTCGGGGTGATCGGACGCTCGGCGTCGGTGCCGGTCCACGTCTTGCGGGCCTCCGCCTTCGCGTGTCGCACCAGCAGCACCGTGCGCGCGGCCGTGGCGCCGGACTTCACGCGCGCCACGAACAGGTCGAGGATGTCGCGGTCGAGCGGGTGGGACAGCACGTGCCGGGCGCGGGCGGCGGACAGCCACACCACGTTGTCGATCTCCTCGCGGTCCGCGAGCTGGATGGGGCCGAACGCGGTGCGCAGGCGCTGCTTGGAGTCGGCGCCCAGCGGGGTGGCCATCCAGTAGCGCACGTGCTTGGTGTCCACGCCCTTGGCCTTGCTGCGCTTGGTGTTGCGACCCTCGTCCAGCAGCGGGTACTCCACGTCGCCCAGATAGGCGCCCAGCGCCACGTTCACGCCGGTCTCCTCGCCGATCTCGCGCACGGCGGCGTGGCGTGACGTCTCGTTCGGGTTGAGCTTGCCCTTGGGCCAGGTCCAGTCGTCGTAGCGAGGGCGGTGCACCACGCACACCTCGATCGCGTCCAGCGCCTCCTCAGGCGTGTCGTGGGTCTGATCGTTGCGCCAACGGTAGAGTATGCCGCCGGCCGCCTCCACGACCAATGCCATCGTTCCATCCCCTTTCGATACGTATTTCTTCGGCGGACAACGTTGTTTTTACGTTCCGCGCGCAAGTACGCGAAAGGCCGATGCCCCTTGCGGGGTATCGGCCTCAGGCTGATACATCGATTGTACTCCGCAACCGATGCGGGGACGCACGTGGCGCCGGGCGCGTCAGTGGTTGCGGCGCCCGCGCATGTGCTTGCGGATCAGGTACTCCTGGCAGTCCACCAGCGGGTGGCCCTCGTCGTCCTTGGAATGGCGCACGTAGGTGCCGTCCGGCTGCATGTGCCACGAGCTCGTGGTGTCCGCCATCTGCAGGTCCACGTACTTGATGAGCTCGTCCACCTGCTCCGGGGCGCTCACGCGCACCAGCGCCTCCACACGGCGGTCGAGGTTGCGGTGCATGAGGTCGGCGGAACCGATCCACACCTCCGGGCCGGAGACCGGACCCTCGCCGATCTGCGGGCCGTTGGAGTTGCAGAACGCGTAGATGCGGGCGTGCTCCAGGAAGCGGCCGAGGATCGAACGCACGCGGATGTTCTCCGAAAGGCCCGGAACGCCGGGCTTCAGCGCGCAGATGCCGCGCTCCACGATGTCGATCTTCACGCCGGCCTGGCTGGCGCGGTACAGGGCGTCGATGGTCTTCTCGTCAACGATCGAGTTGACCTTGATCTTGATCCACGCCTCCTTGCCGGCCTTCGCGGCCTCCTCCTCGCGGCGGATGCGCGCGATGAGGCCCGTGCGGATGGTACGCGGGGCGACCAGCAGACGGTGGAAGCTCGACTTCGGGGCGTAGCCGGACAGCTGGTTGAACAGGCGGGTCAGATCTTGGCCGACGACCGGGTCGCAGGTGAGCAGGCCCAGATCGGTGTACAGGCGGGCGGTCTTCGGGTTGTAGTTGCCCGTGCCCACGTGGCAGTAGCGGCGCAGGCCGTCGGGCTCCTGACGGACCACCTCGATGAGCTTGCAGTGGGTCTTGAGGCCCACGATGCCGTAGACCACGTGCACGCCGGCGCGCTCGAGCTTGCGGGCCCACGCGATGTTGGCGTCCTCGTCGAAGCGCGCCTTGATCTCCACCAGGGCCAGCACCTGCTTGCCGGCGTGGGCGGCGTCGATGAGCGCGTCCACGATCGGGGAGTTGGAGCTGGTGCGGTACAGGGTCTGCTTGATGGCGAGTACGTTCGGGTCGGCCGCGGCCTGCGCGAGGAACGCCTGCACGGACGTGGAGAACGAGTCGTAGGGGTGGTGCAGCAGGATGTCGCGCTCGCGGATGGCGGCGAAGATGTCCTGCGCGCGGCTCGACTCGACTTCGGCGATCTGCCGGTTCGTGGTCGGGATGAACGGGCGGTTCTTGAGGTCCGGACGGTCGATGCCGCCGAGCTCGAAGAGCACGGTGAAGTCCAGCGGCGCGGGCAGGCGGTACACCTCGTCGGCGGTGACGCCGAGCTGGTCGGCGAGCAGCTGGGAGAGGAACGGGCTCGTGCTGTCGGAGATCTCGAGGCGGATCGGCGGTCCGAAGCGGCGGCGCAGCAGCTCCTTCTCCATGGCGTTGAGCAGGTTCTCGGCGTCGTCCTCCTCCACGTCGATGTCCTCGTTGCGGGTGACGCGGAAGGAACGGGCCTCCTTGATGATCATGCCCGGGAACAGCGACTCGAGGTGCGCGATGATGAGGTTCTCCATGGTGATGAAGCCATAGCGCTCCTCGCGGCTCTCCTCGTCGGTCAGATCGTCCACAGGCACCAGGCGGTTGAGGTTGCCCGGGATCTTGACGCGCGCGAAGTGGGATTTGCCGGAGGCGGGGTTCTCCACGATCACGGCGAGGTTGAGCGAGTTGCCGGAGATGTACGGGAACGGGTGGGCCGGGTCCACGGCGAGCGGCGTGAGGACCGGGAAGACCTGCTGGCGGTAGTAGCGCGACAGGCGCTCCTGCTCCGGGCCGGTGAGCTTGTCCCAGCTCAGCAGGACCACGCGCTCCTTGGCGAGGTCCGGCAGGATGTGGTTGATGACGTAGTTGGCGTGCTCGTCCTGCAGACGGTGGGCCTGCTCGCTGATGGCGCGCAGCTCCTGGCGCGGGCTCAGGCCGGCGGCGGACGGCACGGCGATGCCGGTGTCGATGCGGCGCTTCAGTCCGGCGACGCGGACCATGAAGAACTCATCGAGGTTGGAGGCGAAGATCGCGGCGAAGTTCGCGCGCTCCAGCGTCGGCAGGGTCTCGTCCTCGGCGAGTTCGAGCACGCGCTTGTTGAACAGCAGCCAGCTCAGCTCGCGGTCGAAGAAGCGGTTGTCGGGCAACGGCTGCTCGGAGGCGTCCGACTCACGCTTGTCGGTTTTGTCAGTCTCGGCGATGTGCTCCGCGATCTGGGATCGCAGGATCGCCTTGGAGGGTGCATCGAATATTTGGGCCATGCATCTTACTTTAGAGGTTCGGGGCCGTGACACGGCAGACGGCCGGCAGAATTCAACAGCAATTAACTTACCGCTGCGTGAAGGGCACCGGGCGGCGCGGCCTGCGGACGGCTTCGAGGGCGGGGTTGCGAGGGTGCGGGGCTGCGGAGTTGAGGGAGTCGCGGGCAAAATGAAAAGGGCTCCCGGATAGGGGAGCCCTTTTCGCAAGAACCCTTTTCATGAGCAGAATCTCTGCACAACATCCTCGTTGTAACGGTAAGTCTATCCAATACCCGCTCAACGGAACAGTCCTCGTGACCATAACCTTTGTGGGTCTGCTCTGTGAAGTTGTCCTTGTACTTGGTACATTATTCGCGTCCTCGCGGGGACGCAAGTCGGGGTCGCCTGCCGCTTGTTGGTGTGCGATCGGCGTGCGGTTGTGCGGTTGTTGGTTGAATGGTGGCGCAATGGTGTGCGAATCAACCGTTTGACGCCGGATTTGTTGTGCGATTGTGCGTTTTTGGGCGGTTGGGCGCGCATTCGCGGCGGCGTGTCGCCTTGGGCGGGTTGTGCGTTCGCACAGCGAGGTGGGCGGTAAGGCGATGGCCGGTCCACGGCGGCTTCAAGCCGGTTCCGCGGCGCGCTGGCGGCGCGGGGACGCCGTGCCGTCCGTTCCGTCCGCGCCGGCTGCTGCGATGACCGCAATGGCCGCATGCGCGGAACGTCGGTTTCACGTCGGTCCTGCGGGGTGCATACCGGGCCCATGGTGCCCGTGCATGAGGGGAGGAATGCCGGTTCCGCGGCGGACGGGCCTCGCCCCGAGCCGCTCTTGCGAAAGTCTCCGCCGCCACATTCGCGCACATCGCCCATGTGGTGCGCGGATGTGGACGCCGACACGCCGCAAAACGGCCGACCGGGGGCCACGTCCGCGCACAGTGGCCCGTCCGGCTTGCCATGCGCGGTCCGCCCGGTATTCGATCGGCATATGACTATGATCACGACCAGCCCCATGAATCCGAGGCCCCTGCCCACGCCCAAGCCGCCGCCCCGCTACTATGCGGACGCCGCGGAGCCGTCATCCGCGCCGCCGTCCATGCGGGTTCCCCGGCGATCGGCCGATGGCTGGCCGGACCGCGCGCCGTCGCCGGACACCGGGCCCGACGCCGCGGACGCCGCCGCGCGCAACGCCATCGTCTGCGTGTGCGCCAGCGGGGGAGCCGGGCTGAGCGTCTGCGCCGCCATGCTCGCCCTCACGTTGGCGGGCCGGGGCCTCACCTGCGCGCTGGTGGACATGGACCTCGCGCGGGGCGGGCTGGACGTGCTGCTGGGACTCGAACGCGAACAGGGCATGCGCATGGGCGACGTGGAGGCGCCGCTGGGGCGGATCGAGGGCGAGGCGCTGGCTCAGGAGCTGCCGCAATGGGAGGGCGTGCGCGTGCTCGGCGCCGACCCGTGGAACGGCGGGCCCGCCCAATGGTGGGAGGCGCAGGCCGCCCTCACGGCCCTTGCGCAGGTGCACGACGCGGTGGTGGTCGACGGCGGCGACGGCGCCTGCATCGGCGAAATCCCGTCGCTCGGACGTTCCCCGGCGCTGATCGTCGTGGAACTGTCGGTGCCGGGGCTGGCCCGGGCACGATCCCTGAGCCGACGGCTGACGCGGCTGCGCGACGAACGGGCTCCCGAACCATGGCTGCTGGGGGTCTATCCGCGCGGCGTGCCGCGTCGCAGGGCCGGCGTCGACGCCGATCAGGCCGCTGCGTATCTTGGCGCGCCCCTTGCGGGAGCCCTTGAACCGAAGCCGTCCCTGACCGCCGATCTGCTGGGCGGACTGGGCATCCGCGCGGTGCCGCGCGCGTACCGCGCTGTCTACGGGACGCTGGCCGGCAACGTGGAAACGGCGCTCGGCCGGGCCGGCGGGCGACGCGATGGACGGGGAGGTGCGCGGCGATCAGGCCGGCGCGCCAGACACGGCGGCATGACGGGGAACGACCGTGGAACGGAGTGACGGCGGGCGGCTGCACTTCGGCCCGCTCGCCGAACTGGCCGACGACCCGCGCGTCACCGACGTGGCGGTCACCTGCGACGGCGCCGTCTGGGCGGACCGCGGCGACGGCATGCGCGAGCAGCGGATCGCCATGCCGCTGCGCGACCCGCAGGTGATGCGCGAATATGCGGTCCAGCTGTGCTCGCAACTGGGCCGCCGGCTGGACGACGCCTGCCCCATCGCGGACGCCTCCACCGCGGACGGCATGCGCGTGCACGCGGTCATCGCCCCGCTGGTGCCGCAGGGCGCCGCCATCTCCATCCGATTCCCCGATCGCGTGGGCGCGGACCTGAGCCGTCTCGCCGCGCAGGGCATGATGCCCGCCGCATGGATGTCCGCCTTGCGCCGGCTCGTGGCCGCGCGGGCCAGCATGCTCATCACCGGCGGCACCGGCACCGGCAAGACCACGCTGCTCAAGGCCCTGCTGGCCGAATGCGCGCAGACCGAGCGCATCATCACCGTCGAGGAGGTGCGCGAGCTGGGCGGCTTCAACCACCGCAACCACGTGTCGCTCGTCACGCGCGAGGCGAACGTGGAGGGCGCGGGCGCGATCGGCCTGCCGCAGCTCGTCAAGGCCACGCTGCGCATGCGCCCGGACCGCGTGGTGCTGGGCGAATGCCGCGGCGAGGAGATCGCCGACCTGCTGCGCGCCTTCAACTCCGGCCATCACGGCGGCATGGCCACGCTTCACGCGGACAGCGTGGCCCGCGTGCCGTCCCGCTTGGCCGCGCTGGGCCTGCTCGCCGGGCTGGAGCCGGGCACGCTGGCCCTGTTCGCGGAGGGCGCGTTCGACGTGCTGCTGCACTTGGAGCGCACCCGCGCGGGCCGCCGACTGGTGTGCATCGGCGCGCTGGGCGTGGACGCCGGCGGCGGGCTGGTCGGCCGGCCGCTCGCCTCATGGGACGGCTCGCACGCGCCCGTCTGTCATCCGCAGTGGCGGAATTTCGCCGCCCGGTGGGGATTGTCGGGTTCACAGCCGCCCGCACGAACCGTGTCTCCGGCCGCGTCTCCGGCCATGCCGTCCGCCGTGCCCATGCCGCCCGCCCGCGTCCCCACGAGGTAGGTGATCGCCATGCCGCCGTCCGATGCATCTTTCGTCGCAATATTCGCCTTTCTGGCCGTCGCGCTGTGGCCCAGTGCCCGGGACTGCGCCGCCGGTCGTCTGGCGTCGCTCGCCAAGCACGGTGTGCGCCGCCTTCCCGCCATCGGCATCGCGCAGACGATCGCCGCGATGAGCGCCGCCGTTCGCAATGGCGCCACGGTTGCGCGGGCCTTCGAGGAGCAGGCCGGACGCCGGTTCGCCACCACGCGCGTCACCGAGGCAAGGGCCGTCGAGGCGCTGTCCCGCCGTGCGGACGGGCGTGAAAGCAAGGAGCGGGTGCGCGCGGTGGCCGGCCAGTTGCGGGCGGCCTGCACATTGAGCGAACGATTGGGCTGCGAGGCCTCGCGGTGTCTGGAGGCGGTCGGCGCGTCCTACCGCCGCGAACGGCTCGCTGACGACCGCCGCCGCGAGGCGAAGGCCGGGCCCGAAGCCACGGTCCGGCTGCTCACCGGACTGCCGATCCTGACCGTGATGCTGGGCGAGGCCATCGGCGCGCATCCGGTGCAGTGGCTGCTCGGCTCGCCTGTGGGATGGGGGTGTCTGGCGTTCGGACTGATGCTGTACGCGGCCGGCATGGTTTGGATGCGCCGGCTGCTGGGCTCGATGGAGCCGGCGAAGCGAGGCCGCGGATGATCGGCGGTGCGTTTGGCGGTGCGCTGATGGCGGCGAGCGCGGCGCTCGCCGGCTGCGCGGTGCGTCTGTGGCAGTGGCGGGACGACCGGACGCCCGGCGACGCCGGCGGCGACGATGCCGCCGAACCGTCCGTCTCGCTGATATTGGAAATGCTGGCTGTGGCCATCCGTCAGGGCGCGTCGATCCCCCGCGCGCTGGATGCCGTGGGCGGGGCGTGGGGAGGCCCGTGCGGATCGCTGATGATCCACGTGGCCGATGTGCTCCACCGCGGTTCCGGATGGCGGAGCGCATGGGCCGTGGCCTGCGCCGACCCGCGGTTCGGCGCTCTCATGACGGTGCTCGAGGACACGCTGGAACCCGCATGGCGCCACGGCAGCTCGCCCCTGCCGCGCATCGAGGCCGCCGTGGAGCAGCGGGACCGCGACGAACGCCGGATCATCGAGGAGGCGGCCGCGCGCATGGGCGTGCGCATGCTCGTGCCCATGGGCCTGTGCTTCCTGCCGTCGTTCATCGTCATCGGGGTCGTCCCCGCCATCGCGTCCTTCGGCGCGGGGCTGTTCGGCTAGCGCGGGGCTGTTCGGCTGGCGCGCATGCAGCCGGCCGGCGCGTTTTCGACTCGTATGGGTGGGTTCCGTCGTCCCGTTTGATCCGTCGGCCTGTCCCTCCGGTCCATCGGTTTGCCGGTTCGGACCATTGCCTTCCGTCTTGTCGTCCGCCGGCTGCTTGCCGGCACGTTTCATGCGCCGCCCATCCATCCCGCGACACGCCGAAAACCCAACCGGGGGGCACGTCCGCGCACATGGCCCGAAAACCATTTTGTTCAAGCCCCGAACCAGGCACAGTGGCGGGTGACTCCGATCAACCGACCGGAATCGGGACCCAAGAAAGGAAAGATCATGTCCCTTGCCACCATGACCCCGACCACCACCCTCGAATCCCTGCAGCCCATGACGCCGCTGCAGCGCGCGTACGGCGGCGTGCAGCGCGCCGTGTGCACGCTGGACGCGCGTCTGAAGACCGTCACCGCGGAACCCGAGAAGGGCGCCGCCACCGCCGAGTACGCCGTGGTGCTCGTGGCGGCCACCGCGTTCGCCGGCGTGCTGCTCGCGCTGATCAAGTCCGGCACGGTCAAGTCGCTGCTGACCAAGATCATCCAGACCGCGCTCAACGTCGGCTGATGATCCGCAACCGCTGCGACCGCGGATCGGCCACCGCCGAATTCGCGGTCGTGCTGCCGGCGGTGATGGCGATGGTCATGCTGCTGCTCGGGCTGACCCGCGCCATCACCGTCTCGCTCGACTGTCAGGAGGCCGCGCGCGCCATCGCCCGCTCGACGGTCGCCGCGCAGTCCGTGGAGGACTACGGCTCCGTCGCGCACGCGATCGCCGGCGAATCCGACGTGACGGTGCATGAGCTGCCCGACCGGTGGGAGGTCCGCGTCGCCTGCCCGCTCATGCCGGGGCCGCTGGGCGTCCTGCCGCTGCGCGTGGAGGGCGAGGCGATCGGATTCAAACAGGGGGTGTGAACGGTATGAACGCACGATCGAAGACGTGGGCGGCCGCCGCCGACCGCGGTTCCATGACCGTCGCGGGCGCCGCGCTGGTCATGCTGGCGGCCGTGCTGCTGTGCACCGTCGCCGCCGTGGGCCGGCTCATGCTCTGCCAGTCGCGTGCAGGCACGGCGTCGGAATCCGCGGCGCTCGCCGTCGCCCGGGCCTACGACGACGGCCGCGCGAATCCCTGCGCGGTGGCCGGAGACGCGGTGCGGGCCCATGGGGCGCGGCTGGTCTCCTGCACGGTCGGCGATGGCGACGCCGCGGTGGTCGCCGCCGTGGACACCGGCCTGCCCGTGATGCCCGCCGTCGCCTATGAATCCCGGGCCGGTCCGGAACTTTGCGGATAGCGCGGCCGCTGCGTTATCTTGAACCGTATGAGTCAAGAGCAGCACGGAACCGTGGCGGTGATCGGCAACCCCACGTCGGACAAGGGGCGTGGCGCCAAAATCGACGCGAAGGTGATCGCACTGCTGGAAGCAGCGGGCGCGCGGCACGGGTTCGGCGTGATCGACCTGACCGGTACGAGCTTCGACGATTCGCTGGCGCGCGCCCGCGCCGAAACCGACCGCTACGGCTATCTGGTCGTGGTGGGCGGCGACGGCATGATCGCGCTCGGCGCCAACGCGGTGGGCAACAGCGGCAAGCCGCTCGGCATCGTGGCCATCGGCTCCGGCAACGACTTCGCGCGTGGGCTCAGGCTACCCATCGACCGCGTGGACGTGGCCGTGGATGGCATCGTCGGAGCGATCGTGCGCGGCTCGCACCTCGACGTGGACATGGGCCATGTGGTCTCCCTGCCCGGTGGCCGGGCCGTGGAACCCAGCACCGGCGCGGAGATCGACGGAGCCGCGGGCGAAGCTCCCATCGACCGCTACTACGCCGGCATGCTGTCCTGCGGGCTCGACTCCAGCATCAACGACCGCGCCAACCATTCGCATATGCCCAACGGCACCCTGCGCTACCTGTCCGCCGTGCTGGTGGAGCTCACCCGCCTGCGCAGCTACGGCTACCATGTGCGCGTCACGCCCGTGGACGGCGAAGTGGAGGAGATGGACATCGTCACGCCGCTGCTCACCGTGGCCAATTCGCGGCACATCGGCGGCGGCCTGCAGGTCTCCCCGTACTCGCTGTTCGCGGACGGCCAGCTGGACCTCATCTGGCTCAACCACATGCCCAGCCTGCCCGAATGCGCCGAGGCGGTGTCCAAGGCGTACGGCGACCGGCTGCTGAGCTGCCGGGTGTTCGGCTGGCGGCGCATCCGCGAGATCGAGATCACGCGGGCCGGGGAGGGCGACGAGCCTCCGGTGTTCATGGCGGACGGCGAATACGTGGGCCACCTGCCGGTCAGGGTGACCGCGTGCGACCGGGCGCTGCGCGTGCTCGTGCCGCCGGCCGTGGCGGCCGAGGAGGCGAGGCGCACGGACCGCGACGTGGAGGCGATGCTGCGGCGCGACGGACGCGACCCGGCGACCGGGGCGTTCACGGAGCGGTGAAGCCGTCCGCGCGACGCGCCCGATAGCCGGGTGACGGTAGGTTAGAGATGGCATTTTGCGAGTAGGAACCACGGGAGGACACATGGCGTTGGCGCTGTATCGCCGGTATAGGCCGGACACCTTCGAAGGGGTGATCGGGCAGGATCAGGTCACCGTGCCGCTCATGCGCGCCCTGGACGAGAACAAGCTCACGCACGCCTATCTGTTCTCCGGCCCCCGCGGCTGCGGCAAAACCAGCTCCGCGCGCATTCTGGCCCGCTGCGTCAACTGCGCGAAGGGCCCCACCTCGCACCCGTGCGGCGAGTGCGAAAGCTGCCGCGACCTCGCCACCGGCGGCCCCGGGTCGATCGACGTGGTGGAGATCGACGCGGCCAGCCACAACGGCGTTGACGACGCCCGCGAGCTGCGCGACCGCGTGGCCGCCATGCCCGCGCGCGACCGCTACAAGATCTTCATCCTCGACGAGGCCCACATGGTCACGCCGCAGGGCTTCAACGCGCTGCTCAAAACCGTCGAGGAGCCGCCGGACCATGTGATGTTCATCTTCGCCACCACCGAGCCGGACAAGGTGATCGGCACCATCCGCTCGCGCACCCACCACTACCCGTTCCGTCTGGTCCCGCCCGAGGTCATGGGCCCCTATTTGGAGGACATCTGCGCCAAGGAGGGCATCAAGCCGGAGCCGGGCGTGCTGCGGCTGGCGATGCGCGCCGGCGGCGGGTCCGTGCGAGACACGCTTTCGGTGCTGGACCAGCTCATGGTCGGCTCCGTGGACGGCGTGATCAGCCAGGACAGCGCGGTGGCGCTGCTGGGCTTCACGCCGGACGCGCTCATCGGCGAGGCCATCGACGCGGTGATCGGGCATGACGGCGAGGCGCTCTACGGCGTGGTGCAGAAGGTCGTGGTCGGCGGGTTCGACCCGCGCCGGTTCGTGGAGGATCTGCTCTCCCGCGTGCGCGATCTGCTCGTGCTCACGCTCGGCGGGCCCAAGGCCGAATCCGTGTTGAGCGACGACGCGGCCGCCGAGGATCTGGACGAGCTCAAGCGGCAGGCGCAGGCGCTCGGTCTGGGACAGCTGACCGCCATGGCCGAGACCATCAACACCGCGCTGGGCTCGATGTCCGGGGCGACGTCGCCGCGCATGCGGCTGGAACTGCTCGCCGCGCGACTGCTCGCCGGGCCGGCCGTGGGCGTCGGAGGCGGGGCGCCCGTCGTCGGGGCCGGTTCCGGTGCGGGCTCATCTGCGCAGTTGCAGGCGGGGAGTGTGGCGTCCTCCGAGGCGGGGGAGCGCGTCGGGTTCGCCGGCTCGTCAAGGCGGCAGCAGCGCGGGGGATTCGCGGGATCGGCGCGCGCCCAGGCTGCGCGGCAGGCGGAACCGAGCGCGCAGGCGGGGCGGCAGGCGGGGCAGACTGCCGAGTCCGGGCAGCGTGTGCAGTCCGATCAGTCCGCGCAGCCCGACCGGCCCATGCAATCTCAGCCGGAGCGGCATGGACAGCCCCAACCCACGCAACCCGTGCAGTCCGTTCAATCGGGCAGCGGGGACGTGGCCGGCTGGGGACAGGCGCAGCAGCCCGCTTCCGCCAACGTTGCCGCGGACGCCCAGCCCGCACCGCAGTCCGCCCAACAGCCGGCCCAGTCCCAGACCCCGGCCCGGACCTCGGCCCCGGTGCGCGACGACCGCACGCCCGACGAACGCTGGGACGCGCTCGTGGCCGGTCTGCCCGCGGACGTGGCGGCATACGTGTCGCGCGAGAAGGTGCCGCGCATCAAGCTCGACCAGAATCCGAGCACCGGCGCGGGCCGGCTGTGGATCAAGTTCGACGTGCCGCTGAGCAAGTACGCGTTCGCGATCGCCATGGCCGACGAGGACGTGGACGGTTCGCGCAAGGTGGTGGACATCCTGCGCGCGGAGACGCGCAAGGCGTTCGGCGAGCACGTGCAACTGGCCCCCACCAAGAAGATGGCCGACGGGCAGGTGGCGCCGCCGCTGGGCAAGCTGCCGCCCGAGGAGCAGAGCCGCATCAAGTCGCAGATCGCCATGGCCAAGGCGGGCCTCGCCGCCGCGGGTCTCATGTCCGCGATCGGCGGACAGACGTCCGGCGCGGCCAAGGAGCCGAAGACCGGGGCTGCTCCGGACGCCGCGTCGCCGGCCGACGCCGACGACGTGCATCGAGGCGGTCCGGAGCCGTCCGACGATCCATGGGCAGGCCATGGCCCGACGACCGCTTCGCCGGCGCCTTCCCCCGCACCGGACGACGGTGATCCGTGGGCGTCCTCCAAGCCGCGGCATGCGCAGGCCGGTGGGGAATCCGAAGACCCGTGGGCGTCCGGGCGGAACGAGGCTCGGCAATCCGCGCAGCCGGGCGAGATGAATGACGATCCGTGGGCGAAGCGGACTCCGGGGGCTGGCGCTTCGGCCGGTCCGAAGCCGTCCGTGGCCGGAGTATCCGCAGCCACAACACCGGTTGCCGAGGGATCGGGCGTCCCCGCATCGGGCGACCCGTGGGAGTCGCCGGCCGTGAACGATGCGGCGGAGGATCCGTGGGCGTCGCAACCGCAGCCGCGGACGGCCGGGGACGCCGCCGCGGCTCCGGGCGCTTCCGGGGAGGAGCATCACAAGCATGTGGCGGTGCCGGACCTGAGCGACGACACCGATCCGTGGGCCACGCCGCCCGCCGCGCAGTCGGCTGCGCAGGCCTCCCCGGCGACGACGAACGGGCCGTCGACCAGCGCGAACGGTTTCGCCGCTCCGGCGACGGCTCCGTCCGCGGGCGCTCCATCGGGTACGCCCTCCAACGGCAATGCGGGTGGATTCGGCGCGTCCGCGCAGCAGTCCGCCCAGCAGTTCGGCCGCGCGGCTTTCCCCGCTTTCCCGGCGGGCGGCCCGCAGCCCGGACCGGGGCCCGCCCCGCTGCCGTACGAGCCGGAACCCGACGACTACGTGCCGGACGACCCGTGGAACCATCCGCAGCCGCCGGTCGCGCAACCGAGGCCGTCCGCCGCGCAGGACGACGTGCCGCTGCCGCATGTGGGCGTGGACCCGGAGGACGACGAGTACTCGATGAACGACGAGGTGCTCGGGCAGGGGGCCGCCATGGATGTGGAGGACCTGAAGAAGCTGTTCGAGGTCAAGAAGGTCGAGGACTTCGAGGCCGACGACCCGCACAACCCCAATAACATGCAGAAGAACAAAAACCATGACGACGAGTGACGCGCGGCTCCGCAACGCCGGAACCGCGGCGGCCGAAACCGCCGAACCCCAAGGAAAGGACGACCATGGCGCTCGCATATGACGGCGCGATCCAGAACCTCATCGACGCATTCTCGCGGCTGCCGGGCATCGGCCCCAAGGGCGCGCAGCGCATCGCCTTCTACCTGCTCGGCGCGTCCGACGATGAGGCGCAGGCGCTCGCCGACGCGATCAGCGAAGTCAAGGCGAAGGTGCGGTTCTGCGAGGTCTGCGGCAACGTGTGCGAGACGAGCCCGTGCCCAGTGTGCATGGATCCGCGGCGCGACCGCACGGTGATCTGCGTGGTCGAGGAGCCCAGGGACGTGATGAGCATCGAGCGCACGCGCGAGTTCCGCGGCCTGTACCACGTGCTCGGGGGCGCGATCAACCCCATGGCCAACGTGGGGCCGGCAGACCTGCGCATCCCGCAGCTGCTCGAGCGGCTCAAGGACGGGACCGTCACCGAGATCATCCTCGCGCTCGACCCGAACATCGAAGGCGAGGCGACCTCCACGTATCTGGGCCGGCTACTGGGGCCGCTGGGCGTGAAGGTCACGCGGCTCGCGAGCGGCCTGCCGGTGGGCAGCGATTTGGAGTACGCCGACGAGATCACGCTGGGGCGCGCCCTCGCCGGACGCCGGGAGGTGTGATGCCGAACATCGAAAAGCCCGGCGGGTTGGGCCGGGCTCTCGACGGAAAGGAGAAAGGAAAGAAGAAGAGAAGGGATTCAATTGTGGGGATTCTCGCGGATCCCCGTCGGCTTCCGCCGGCAAGAACCATATAACCGCATCAACATGCAAGGGACGATGGGGTTTCCTGAGAAGTTGCTGGGTATGAGGGACATGCAGGGGGCGTCGGCTCATAGTCGATGCGTATTGGGACGCCATCGGGCATACGGGACGCATGGGGCGCGCCGGCCGTGTGCGCCGGTCGTGCGGAACCTGCGGGACATGCGATCGGCGGTAATACGAACGTCGGCATTGCAGATGTCGGCGATGCGAACGTGCCGCGCGGGCGGACCGCGCGGACGAGCCGTGCCTATGTCCCGTCGCCTCGGTCCGCATCCTGAATGTCCAAGGCAACAGGCGGCATCCAGGCCGATATAATCGGGGCGCCCGCATACAGTTGGGTGCAGGCAGCATACCCGGAGAAGATTGGAAAGTCGTGGCTCTCATCGTACAGAAGTACGGCGGCTCGTCGGTCGCCGATACCGATTCGATCAAGCGCGTGGCCAAGCGCATCATCGACACCAAAAGGAAGGGCAACAAGGTGGCCGTGGTGGTCTCCGCCATGGGCGACACCACCGACGACCTCATCGATCAGGCCCTGAGCATCGACGGCAACCCGCCCGAGCGCGAAATGGACATGCTCATGACCGCGGGCGAGCGCATCTCGATGAGCCTGCTGGCCATGGCCATCCACGCCGCCGGCGACCGCGCGCACTCCTTCACCGGGCAGCAGGCCGGCTTCCTCACCGACGCCCGCTACGGCGCCGCGCACATCAAGGCCGTCCGCCCCGACCGCGTCAAGCAGGCGCTGTCCATGGGCGACGTAGCCATCGTGGCCGGCTTCCAGGGCATCAACGAGGACGGCGATCCGACCACGCTCGGCCGCGGCGGCTCCGACACCTCTGCGGTGGCCCTCGCGGTGGCCCTCGGCGCGGACATCTGCGAGATCTACACCGACGTGGACGGCGTGTTCACCGCCGACCCGCGCATCGTGCCCACGGCCCGCCGCATCCCGCACATCGACTACGACTCGATTCTGGAGATGGCGTCCTGCGGCTCCAAGGTGCTGGCGCTGCGCTGCGTCGAATACGCCCAGCGCTTCAAGATGCCGCTGCACGTGCGCTCCTCGTTCTCCCACCGCCCCGGCACGCTGATCGTGCCCGAAGGCGTGGATCCGCGCACCCTGCCCAACATCGACTGACCTCGACTGGATCGCGGCCACCGCGGCCGGCGAACCGAAGACCTCCCGACTTTCTGAAAGGCGAAACACAATGAGCGACAACGACAACAAGTCCATGGGCGACCTGTTCCCCGACCTCGGCCCCGAGGCCCCGGTCATCTCCGGCGTGGCGCACGACCGCACCGAGGCGCTGGTGACCGTGCGCGGCGTGCCGAACGAGCCCGGCATGGCGGCCAAGGTGTTCACCGAGCTGGCGACCGCCGGCATCAACGTGGACATGATCGTGCAGGCCGGCGCCTCCACCGGCACCGCGGACATCTCCTTCACCGTGCCGGAGACCGCGCGCAAGAAGACGCAGGAGGTGTTGCAGCAGTCGCACGACGAGCTGGACTACCGCGAGTTCGACGTGGACACCTCCGTGGGCAAGGTGGCCGTGGTGGGCGTGGGCATGAAGACCCACTCCGGCTTGGCCGCGAAGTTCTTCAACGCGCTGAGCGAGAAGGGCATCAACGTGCTCATGATCTCCACCTCCGAGATCCGCATCGCCGCGCTGGTGCCGCTCGAGCAGCTCGACGACGCCGTGCGCGCGCTGCACACCGCCTACGGTCTGGACGCCACGCAGGTGGAGGCCGTGGTCTACGGCGGCACTGGTCGCTGAGTTCGCCAAGTACTCCACCGAATACGCGAATGGGGCTCCCTCGCATGAGGAAGCCCCATTTTTTGATGTTTCCGCCGCGCCCCGATCATGGATGCCGCGCCGGAAAACGCCGGGAATGCCGGTGATGCCGTCTACCATCCGGACAGGGAGCGCATCTCCGGACCGGGAGCGCCCGCTCCCCGTCCGGATGAGACGAAAATGGCGTCATTCCGCCGAAATGAACCGGTGTGGACGGGGAGTGCCCGCTCCCGGTCCGGAGAATCGCTCCCGGTCCGGAGAAGCTGCGACCGGTCCGGGCTGGTGCAGACGCGGCGGACGGCACACGCCGGACGGGGAGCGGACGCCGTTACTTGGCAGTGATGTAGCCGAGGGCCTTGAGCATCTCCGCGCACTCGAGGGCGCCGCCGGCCGCGCCGCGTAGCGTGTTGTGCGCGAGGCCGACGAACTTCCAGTCGAAGATCGAATCCGGGCGCAGGCGGCCGATCGACACGCCCATGCCGCCCTCGTAGTCCACGTCGAGCTTGACCTGCGGGCGGTCGTCCTCGGTGAGGTACTGGATGAAGTGCTTCGGCGCGTGCGGCAGGCCGAGCTTCGCTGCCTCGGAGGTGTAGTTCACCAGACGGTCGACGAGCTCCTCCTTGGTGGGGTTCTTGCCGAAGTTGAGGAACACGGTGGCGGTGTGGCCGTTGAGCACGGGCACGCGGATGCACTGCGAGGTGATCCGCAGCGGGCCCTCGAACGGCACGATCTCGCCCTTGGCGTCGTCCACGTGGCCGAAGACCTTGAGCGGCTCCTTCTCGCTCTTGGCCTCCTCGCCGGAGATGAACGGGATGATGTTGCCCACCATCTCGGGCCAGTCGCGGAACGTCTTGCCGGCGCCGGAGATGGCCTGGTACGTGCTGACGACCACCTCGTGCGGCTCGAACTCCTTCCACGCGGCGAGCGCCGGGGTGTACGCCTGGATGGAGCAGTTCGGCTTGACGGCGATGAAGCCGCGCGTGGTGCCGAGGCGCCTGCGCTGGTGCTCGATCACCGCGAAGTGCTCCGGGTTGATCTCCGGGACGACCATCGGCACGTCCGGGGTCCAGCGGTGGGCGCTGTTGTTGGAGACGACCGGCGTCTCGGTCTTCGCGTAGCGCTCCTCGATGGCGCGGATCTGGTCCTTCGGCATGTTCACGGCGGAGAACATGAAGTCGACGCCGGACGCGACCTTCTCGGCGTCGTCGCCGTCCACCACCGTCATGTGGCGCGCGTACTCGGGCATGGGCGTCTCGATCTTCCAACGGTCGCCGACCGCCTCCTCGTACGTCTTGCCGGCGCTGTGCGCGGACGCGGCGAGGGTGGTCACCTCGAACCACGGGTGGTTTTCGAGCAGGGTCACGAAGCGCTGGCCCACCATGCCGGTGGCGCCGAGGATGCCGACCTTCAATTTCTCGGACATAACAACCTTCTGGATTGGCGGATTTGACTGGCGTGCCCGGTCGGCCGTGTCCTCATGGCCGACCGTCGCATTGGTTCAATCCTACGGGCCGGCGGGCGCGGGCGCGGCGGCGGTCCCATATGCTGGCGGGCGCGCGGGAACGCACCGGGCGCGCGGGCGGGACGGTGTTCTACACTGGGGACCATGTCGAAGGCATCCGTGGAAGCGCAGCATCAGCTGGACCGCATCGTGGCGCTGGGATATCCGGACGTGGCGGACATGAGCGCCGCGGCGTTCCGCTCGCTCGCCCGGCCGCTCGTCGAGGCGCTCGAACACGCCGATCTGGACGAGCGCATCCTGCTCGTGCCCACGCGCGAGCTGGTGTCCCCGGAATCGCTCATCGCCCGCACCTCCATCAACCGCATGGCCGGGTTCACCACCATGCCCCCGCGCGACATCGCCAGCTTCCTGCCGCAGGACGGGTTCGAGCCGCCGGAGGGGCCGTTCTACATCGTGGTGGAGCCGCACACCGGCACCAAGTACACCAACCGCGAACCGGACGTGGCCCGCAAGCTCATCGACTCCGACGGGCGGCTGCCGCTCACGCTCGAGGAGGGGCTGGCCATCGCCACGCAGCACCCCGACTGGCTGCGGGAGAAGAACGGCTTCAACCTGCTCGGCTCCCGGAGCGCGGACGGGCGCGTGCCGAGCATCTGGATGAGCCAGAACGCGCCGCGACTCGGCGCCGTGTGGCCGAATTCGAAGCACACGTGGCTTGGTAACGCGTTCTGCATGGCCCGCCGCGGGGTGTCGCTGTTCCGCTGAGGGCGGTTGGGGATAAGCCGGCGCATCTGGCGGCGCTATATGGCCTTCCCAGGGCGGATTATCCGTTGTGCGGACATCCACTTGCCGTTCCGAGGGCAGGTTCGTCCGGGCGCCGAGGCGTTTCATCGTTGAAAAATGGTGCAATTGCAAGGGTCGATATCCGCAGTGTGCTCGGTGGGATGCCCTCGGAACGGCAAGTGGATGTCCGCAGCCGCTGAAATCTGCCCCCGGAAGGTCAAGTAGAGGCCAAATATCAGTGGAGGACAACTAGCGGAGTGCATCGAGACGAAAGGTTTCTCGTCGACGGCCGCGGCATATGTCCTCGCGCGAAGTGGCGGCGGAACAAGAGACGCGGCGGAAAAACGGTGCGGCGGAGAGAGGCGACTCCATGACGGTGAAGAGCGGTGAGGAAGAGCGGCGCTGCGGCAGGCGCGGCGTGGACTCGACCAGAGGGCTGGTCTGGGCGCACCCTAGGCCGGAACACACCTGTCGCCCGGCGTTAACAGATTAGACATCAGACGTCTGATGATAGTACTATGGAAATGCTCTCAGGCAACGGCATTTCAAGGAGGAAACAGCATGCCATCATTCGTCGTCGGCGCGTACGCGTCATTGCCGCAGGGGCGAGAAGCCCAGGAAACCTATTACGACCTGCTCGGCGAGCAGCCGTGGATCGCGGGCACCGAGCTGCCCTTCCCCGGCGACCTCGCGGACACCGCCGACCGCATCTGGCTGGCCGGGCACCTGCCCAAGCACTGGCGCGGCAACACCGTCACCGTCATCCCCGGCACCATGCAGCACGTGTGGAAGGACCCGAACTTCGGCCTCGCCAGCCCGGACGAGGACGGGCGCAAGGCCGCGCTCGCGTTCATGAAGCAACTGCGCGAGGCGCTCGCGGACTTCGCCCAGTGGCGCTCCAGCCAGGATGTCAAGTTCATCGAAATCCACTCCGCCCCCACGAGGACCGCCAGCCGCGACGCCATGGCCGCCTCGCTCGACGCCCTCGCGCAGTTCGACTGGTCCGGCGCCAAGCTGGTGATCGAGCACTGCGACAAGTACATCGAGGGGCAGAAGCCGGAAAAGGGCTTCCTACCGATCGAGGACGAAATCGCATTGTGCGAGTCGGCCGGCATCGGGCTCACTGTGAACTGGGGACGCTCGGTGGTGGAGGGCCGCACGCCCGAAACCGCCGTGGAGCACGTGGAGGCCGCCGCGAAGGCCGGCGTGCTGAGCGGCCTCATGTTCTCCGGCGCCGGCCCGGAGGAGACCCAGTACGGCTACGGCTGGATCGACGGCCACCTGCCCATGAACCCGGACGAGCCCACCTCGCTCATGGACGCCGCCGCCATCAGGGCCGCCGTGCGCGCCGCGCAGACGCAGGGCCACCCGGTCGACTATCTGGGCGCCAAGGTGTGCGTGCCCAAGGACGCGACGGTCGAGGAGCGGCTCGGCTACCTCGCGCGCATCCACGAGGCGGTCGTCGCATGAGCGCGGGGGCGCGCGCCGCCTCTCCCGTCTACCTGGCCTTCGACATCGGCGGCACCAAGGTCGCCTCGGGATTCGTGACGTTGCCGGCGGACGGCGGGCCCGAGGTGACGGCCCGCTGCGAGATCCCGACCGAGGCCGCGCGCGGCGGCGAGGACCTGAAGAACCGCATCGTCGCCCTGGCCGTCCGCCAGCTCGAACGCGCCAAGGCTGAGGGCGTGGAGATCGCCGGCGTCGGCATTGCGGCGGCCGGCGTGCCGGACAGCGAGACCGGCGAGATCGTCTCCGCCACGGACATCCTGCCCGGGTGGCGCGGCCAGCGCATCTACGACGCGTTCGCCGCCGTGACCGACCTGCCGGTGTACATGATCGGCGACGTGGGCGCGCACGGCATGGGCGAGGCGACGTACGGCGCCGGGCGCGGCGCGGGCGTGGTGCTCTCGATCGGCGTGGGCACCGGCATCGGCGGCGCGATCGTGGTGGGCGGGCGCCTGTTCACCGGCGCGCATGGCGTGGCCGGCCATGCGGGTCATGTGCCGAGCGCGCTCGGGCGCGGCTTCCTGTGCTCGTGCGGCACCCGCGAGGGGCACATCGAGCCGGTCGCCTCCGGCACGGGCCTGAAGGACCTCTACAACCGGCGCTGCGCGGAGGCCGGCGGCGAGAACCTCCCGGCGGCCGACGGCGCCGAAGTGGCCGCCCGCGCTGCCGCGGGAGAGGAGCTGGCCCGCCGCACGCTCGCCGACAGCGCCCGCGCGCTCGGCGAATGCGTCGGCGGCATGGGCAACCTCATCGACCCGGACGTGATCGTGGTCTCCGGCTCGGTCGTCAAGGCCGGTCCGATCTGGTGGGACGCCCTGCGAGCCGGATTCGCCGATTCCGCGCTCGCGCTCGTCAGGCCGACGCCGCTCGTCGAGGGCGAGCTCGGCGGGGCGGCGCCGCTGATCGGCGCGGCGGCGGCGATCCACGGGCGTCTCGGGGCGCAATAGAGCAGGGCAAGGCACAGAAGCAGGCCTGAACAACAGGAAGGAACCAACATGCATCAGGCAATCGAGAAGATCAAAGGTGGCCTCGTGGTGAGCTGCCAGGCGTATCCGGGCGAGCCGCTGCGCCACCCGGAGACCATGGCGCAGATGGCCATGGCGGCCGTGGAGGGCGGGGCCGTGGGCATCCGCTGCCAGGGGCTGGCGGACATCGCGGCCATCAAGGGGCAGGTGAGCGTGCCGGTGATCGGCATCTGGAAGGACGGCGAGGAGGGTGTGTACATCACGCCCACGCTGCGCCACGCCCGCTGCTGCGCGGCCGCCGGCGCGGACATCATCGCCATCGACGCGACCGGCCGCCCGCGCCCGGACGGGCTGACCTACGCCGAAACCGTGCACGCCCTGCACGACGAGGGCGTGGTCGTGATGGCCGACTGCGGCAGCTTCGCCGACGCCGAGCGCGCCGTGGAGGCCGGCACCGACATCATCTCCACCACGCTGTCCGGCTACACCGGCGAGCGTCCCAAGACCGACGGCCCGGACTTCGAGCTGCTCGGCCAGATGATCGAGGCGTTCCCGGACGTGCCCGTGCTGTGCGAGGGACGCATCCACACGCCCGACCAGCTGCGGCGGGTCATGGCCACCGGCGCGTGGGCCGCGGTGGTGGGCACGGCGATCACGCATCCGACGACCATCACGCGCTGGTTCGCGGCGAAGCTGTGAGCGGGGGCGGATGCCGCAACGAGGCGGCTCCGCTGGAAAACGCGTGAAACGATTGACGCCGCCGTCCGTGAATCCCTACCATGGATTTCATGGACGGCGATCGTCGTTCAGTCAACAAAAGAACAGACAACTGACGTCATATTCCATGAATGCGAATCATGGACCCAACCGGCCGGCATCACCGTGAAGGCAAGCGTGGAGGCTTGCAGCACCAGCGATATCCGGCGCCGAACAATGAGCATCAGGGCGAGCGGAAGGATCCCGTCGAGTGAATGTCCAAACACGCCGACTTGAAATCAGACATCAGACGTCTTACCATTAAGGAGGTTCGACAACGACGTTAACGGTTCTCACAGGACCCCCATCCGAACGATCGGCATGGCGAGAACCCGTATCAACAACGACACGCAGGAAAGGATCACGTCGCAGTTCGAACGATGGTCCGACATTCACTCAACGAAGAGGAGAACCCATGTTCAGGAGAAACGGAAAGTTCAAGGCCGGTGTGGCCGCAGCGGTCGCCGGCCTCATGCTGCTCGCCGGATGCGGCGGCGGCAACGCCCAGACCACGGTGAAGACCGGCACGTCCGTGGCCGACACCATCACCGCGCAGGTCGCCTACGCCAGCCGCGACTTCAGCCCGACCACCTCGGGCGCGCTGCCGCTGGCCGCCAACTGGCACGTCACCGAGCCGCTGTACGCCCTCGACTACACCACCTACGAGCCGTACGCCGCCCTCGCCAAGGGCGATCCGCAGAAGGTGTCCGACACCGAGTACGTCGTCACCCTGCGCGACGGCGCCAAGTTCTCCGACGGCACCGCCGTCACCGCCAAGGACGTGGTGAGCTCCTACGAGCGCTCCACCGCCTCCGGCTCCCTGTACATCTCGATGCTCGACTTCATCGACTCCGTGGAGGCCAAGTCCGACACCGAGGTCACCTTCAAGCTCACCAAGGCCTTCCCGCTGTTCCAGCAGCGCCTGGCCCTCATCCCGATCGTGCCGACCGCCAAGTCCAACGACGAGCTCAAGAGCATGCCCACCGGCTCCGGCCCGTGGAAGTACACCGAGATCACCGACCAGCAGGTCAAGTTCGAGAAGAACGACCAGTACAACGGCCAGTACCCGGCCCAGACCAAGTACATGGTGTGGAACGTGACCGTGGACGACACCGCCCGCGTCACCGCCATGCAGGGCGGCAAGACGGACATCATGGAGATGGTCCCGGCCCAGGCCTTCCAGACCCTCCAGTCCTCCGGCTCCGAACTGCAGACCGCACAGGGCTTCAACCTGCCGTTCCTCATGTTCAACACCAAGCAGAAGCCGTTCAACGACAAGCGCGTCCGCCAGGCCGTGTTCTACGCGATCGACGTCGACAAGCTCATCTCCAACCAGATGAGCGGCCAGGCCGAAGCCGCCACGAGCTTCCTGCCCAAGGACTCCAGCTACTACAACCAGGCCAAGAACGTGTACACCAAGGACACCGCCAAGGCCAAGGAGCTGCTCGCCGCGGCCGGCGTGACCACCCCGATCAGCTTCACGCTGTACACCACCGACCACTCCTGGATCACCCAGCTGGCCCCGCAGATCAAGAACGACCTCGCCGAGATCGGCATGAACGTGGACATCCAGTCCATGAAGTCCTCCGCCCTGTACCCGTCCGTCACGGACAAGGACGACGCCGACTACTCCATGGTCCTCGCCCCCGGCGACCCGTCCGTGTTCGGCAACGATCCCGACCTGCTCATGAACTGGTGGTACGGCGACAACGCCTGGACCAAGCAGCGCTCCTTCTGGAAGGGCTCCGACGGCTACACCCAGCTGCACGAGCTCATGGACAAGGCCCTCGCCTCCTCCTCCGACTCGGAGCGCCAGACCTACTGGAACCAGTGCTACGACTTGCTCTCCGAGGAGCTGCCGCTCTACCCGCTGTTCCACCGCAAGACAACCACGGCCGTCAAGAAGGGCGTCTTCTCGTCCTGGGGCGCCATCGGCTCCACCGGCATCAACCTGATCAAGGCCAAGCTGAACTGACATCCATCCACGGCATCGTCCCGCCCGTGACGCGGGTCTGACAGGGAATCGGGGGAGTCCCTTCGGGGAAACCCGGAGGGACTCCCCCTTCCCATGCCCGGAACCGCCCGCGGCGGCGATGCGAAGCATAGGAGCTTTGAAGCAAAGTGAGCAATCTGTTACGACTGTTGGGCAGGCGCCTGATCGCCCTGCCGTTCATGGCATTCGGAGTCACCTTCCTGGTGTTCTTCCTGATGTCCTTCTCCCAGTATGATCCCGCGGTCGCCGCGCTCGGCGAGAACTCCACTCCGGAGGCGCTGGCTGCGTTCCGCCACGAAATGGGCTACGACCTGCCGTGGTGGGAGCAGTTCTTCAACTACATCGCCGGCCTGTTCCACGGCGACATGGGCGTGTACGGCGTCAACAAGGACTCCGTCGCGGCCCGCGTCGGCCAGGCGTTCCCGGTCACCCTGCAGCTGACGTTCATCGGCCTGATCATCGCGATCATCTTCGCGATCATCTTCGGCGTGCTCGCCGCCCTGTACCGCGACACGTGGGTCGACCAGCTCATCCGCGTGGTCTCCATCATCGCCATCGCCACCCCGTCCTTCTGGCTGGGCGTGCTGCTCATCTACGTGCTGCAGATCAAGATGGCCCTCCTGCCCGGCTCCGGCGACCTCGTGCCGTTCACGCAGGACCCCGGCGCCTACCTCGCCCGCATGGCCATGCCGTCCTTCGCGCTCGGCCTGCCCGTCGCCGGCCAGCTCACCCGCATCATCCGAACCTCCATGGTCGAGGAGCTCGACAAGGACTACGTGCGCACCGCCATCGGCGCGGGCGTGCCCAAGCGCGTCGTCGTGGCCCGCAACGTGTTCCGCAACGCCCTGATCACCCCGGTGACCACCCTCGGCATGAAGATCGGCTACCTCATGGGCGGCGCGATCGTCATCGAGGTCATCTTCGCCCTGCCCGGCATGGGCACCGCGATGTTCGACGGCATCAACGGCAACCAGCCGATGCTCGTCCAGGGCGTGGTGCTCGTGGTGGCCCTCGCGTTCATCATCATCAACATCATCGTTGATCTGCTCTACGTGCTGATCAACCCGCGAATCAGGACGGTGTGACGATGCTCTTCGGAAAGAACAAGGTCGCCGAGGCCGCAAGCCAGCCCGGCGTCAAATTCAATCGCTTCAGCAAGATGACCGTGGGCAGCCGCATCTCCTTCGTGGTGATCGCGCTGCTGGTGATCTGCGCCGTCTTCGCGCCCGTGCTGGCCCCGCACGACCCGCTCGCGATCACCACGAGCTACCAGGCGCCCACCGGCGAGCACTGGTTCGGCACCGACAACCTCGGCCGCGACGTGCTCTCCCGCGTGCTGTACGGCGCCCGCTACTCGCTGGTCATCGGCCTGAGCTCCATCGCCTTCGCCCTCGTCGTCGGCTCCCTGATCGGCGCCCTCGCGGCCGTGACCCGCACATGGATCTCCGAGCTCATCATGCGCGTCATCGACGTGTTCATGTCCGTGCCGGGCATCGCCCTCGCGGCCGTGTTCGTCTCGATCCTCGGCCAGTCGATGATCGGCATCATCATCTCCATCGGCGTGCTGTACGTGCCGCAGATCGCCCGCATCGTGCGCGCGAACATCATCAGCGAATACGGCAAGGACTACGTGCGCGCGGTCATCGTCTCCGGCGCCCGCGCCCCGTGGATCCTCTACAAGCACGTCATGCGCAACATCGCCGCCCCGGTCATGGTGTTCACCACCCTGTCCGTCGCCGACGCGATCGTGTTCGAGGCGTCACTGTCCTTCATCAACGCCGGCATCCCCGAGCCCACCCCCACCTGGGGCAACATCCTGTCCTCCGCGAAGGCCGGCGTGATCTTCGGCTACTGGTGGCAGGCCATGTTCCCGGGCCTCGCGATCATGATCACCGTGCTGTGCCTCAACATCCTGTCCGAGGGCATCACCGACGCCATGGTGGCCGCCCCGACCGCGCCGATCGCCAAGACCGCCGCCGACGCCGAGGCCGAGCGCAAGGAGGACCGCATCCTCACCGACCCGGTCGCCGCGTACAAGATGCAGGCCGAGTCCCTCGCCGAGTCGCTGGCCGCGCTCAAGGCCGCCGAACTCAGGCGCACCGACCGCTTCGAGCCCAAGAGCACCGAGCCGCCGGTCATCGAGGTCAAGAACCTGTGCATCAAGTTCCCGCGCCACGGCGACGTGAACGTGGTGGACCACGTGAGCTTCGCGGTGCGCCCCGGCGAGACCATGGGCCTCGTGGGCGAGTCCGGCTGCGGCAAGTCCATCACCTCGCTGGCCATCATGGGCCTGCTGGACCCGAAGGCCGAGATCAGCGGCGAGATCCTGTTCGACGGCAAGAACCTCGTGGGCATGAGTCCCAAGGAGCACAACGCCCTGCGCGGCCACGAGATCGCCATGATCTACCAGGACGCCCTCTCCTCGCTCAACCCGTCCATGCTCATCAAGGCGCAGATGAAGCAGCTCACCTCCCGCGGCGGCACCCGCAGCGCCGAGGAGCTGCTCGAGCTCGTGGGCCTCGACCCCAAGCGCACGCTGGAGTCGTACCCGCACGAGCTGTCCGGCGGCCAGCGCCAGCGCGTGCTCATCGCCATGGCCCTGACCCGCGACCCGAAGCTCATCATCGCCGACGAGCCCACCACGGCCCTCGACGTGACCGTGCAGAAGCAGGTCATCGACCTGCTGAACGAGCTGCGCGAGAAGCTCGGCTTCGCGATGGTCTTCGTCTCGCACGACCTCGCGCTCGTGGCCAAGGTGGCGCACTCCATCACCGTCATGTACGCCGGCCAGGTCGTCGAGCAGGGCTCCACCAGGGAGATCCTCACCGACCCCCGCCACGAGTACACCCGCGGCCTGCTCGGCTCCGTCACCTCCATCGAGGCCGGCGCCGGAAGGCTCCACCAGGTGCCCGGCACCGTGCCGTCCCCGGCGGACTTCCCGAAGGGCGACCGCTTCGCGCCGCGCTCCAGCCACCCGGACGTGGGCCTCAACACCCGCCCGATCTTCAAGCAGGTGCCCGGCACGTACCACTTCTACGCGGCCCTGCCGCCGGACGCGGACGTCACGCCGGCGCCGTCGGCGGAACCGGCCGCGGCCGTTGACGCCCCGACAGCCATCAGCAAGGAAGGAGATGCCCGATGAGCAAGGATCCGAACGTGCCGATCATCGAGCTCAAGGACGTCGAGGTGGTCTTCACCACCCGCGCCGGCTCGGGACTGTTCCACAAGAACAAGATCACCGCCGTCAACAAGGTGAACCTGAAGCTCATGCCCGGCCAGACCATCGGCATCGTCGGCGAGTCCGGCTGCGGCAAGTCCACCACGGCCAACGTGATGTGCGGCCTGCAGCAGGCCACCTCCGGCCAGGTGCTCTTCAAGGGGCAGGACGTGACCCACCGCACCGCCAAGGAGCGCATGGAGATCGGCCGCGTGGTGTCCGTGGTCTTCCAGGACCCGGCCACCGCCCTCAACGCTCGCATGAGCGTGATCGACCAGCTCATCGACCCGCTCGTGGTGCACAAGCTCGGCTCCAAGGCCGACCGCGACAAGCGCGCCCGCGAACTCATCCGCATGGTCGGCCTGCCGACCTCGGTGCTCGGCGCCCTGCCCGGCCAGCTGTCCGGCGGCCAGCGCCAGCGCGTCGCCATCGCCCGCGCCCTGTCACTGAGCCCCGACGCGATCATCGCGGACGAGCCGACCTCCGCGCTGGACGTCTCCGTGCGTGCGCAGATCCTCAACCTGCTGTCGGACCTCAAGAAGACGCTCGGCCTATCGATGGTGTTCATCAGCCACGACATCCAGACCGTCCGGTACATCTCCGACGAGGTCATGGTCATGAACCGCGGTTCCGTCGTCGAACGCGGCAAGACCATGGACGTGATGCGCAACCCGCAGGACGAGTACACCAGGATCCTCATGGGCGCCGCGCCCTCCCTGCTGCATCCGACCGCCGCCGAATGCGCCTGACGCCGCCGTCAACCATCCATCACCATCAGCGACAACGAGACAACACAAAGGACAAACCATCATGGCAACCCAGTTCCGCGGGGTCATTCCCCCCGTCGTCACCCCACTCACCGCGTCCGGCGAAGTCGACAAGGCCAGCTTCGCCCGCTCGCTCAACCGCATGATCGACGCCGGCGTCGACGGCCTGTTCACGCTCGGCTCGTCCGGCGAGGTCGCGTTCAGCACCGACGCCCGCCGCCGCGAGATCATCAAGACCGTCATGGAGATCGTGGACGGCCGCGTGCCCGTGTTCGTCGGCTGCATCGACACCGAGACCAACCGCGTGATCGAGCACGCGCTCGAGGCGAAGGAGCTCGGCGCCTCCGCGATCGTGGCCACCTGCCCGTTCTACGCGCTCGGCGGCCTGCCGGAGATCGAGCGCCACTTCCGCCTCATCCACGAGGCCGTGCCGGACCTGCCGCTGTTCGCCTACGACATCCCCGTGTGCGTGCACACCAAGCTGCCCGGCGGCCTGCTCGTCAAGCTCGGCCAGGAGGGCGTGCTCGCCGGCGTCAAGGACTCCTCCAACGACGACGTGGCGTTCCGCTTCCTCGTGGACGACAACGCCAAGGCCGGCCACCCCCTCACGCTGCTCACCGGCCAGGAGGTCGTGGTGGACGGCGCGTACATGGCCGGCGCCGACGGCTCCGTGCCCGGTCTCGCCAACGTGGAGGCCACCGGCTACGTGCGCATGTGGAAGGCCGCCGAGGCCGGCGACTGGGCCACCGTCAAGAAGGAGCAGGACTGGCTGGCCGCGCTCATGCGCATCGTCACCGTGCCGCAGGGCGTCGCGGGCTTCGGCTCCGGCGTGGGCGCGTTCAAGACCGCCATGGCGCTGCTCGGCGTGTTCGACACCAACCAGATGCCCAACCCGGTCCTGCCGCTCAAGGGCGACAACGTGAAGCGCGTCGCCGCCGTGCTCGAGGAGTGCGGCATGACGCTCGCCCGCACGCCCGAGGAAGTCTCCGCCTCCACCGAGGCGTGACGCCGCGACCGGATCCAAGGCCCGAAAGGAAAACACCATGGCAGAAGTCATCATCGTCAAAACCCAGGAGGAGGCCGGCGAGCTGTACGGCCGCTCGGTCGCGGACCTCATCAAGGCCAAGCCGGACGCGGTGCTGGGGCTTGCGACCGGCTCCAGCCCGCTGGCCGCCTACAAGGCGCTCGCCAAGATCGTCAAGGAGGAGTCCATCGACGTCTCCGGCGTCCGGGGCTTCGCGCTGGACGAGTACATCGGCCTGCCGCTGACCCACCCCGAGTCGTACCACGCGACCATCCATCGCACGGTCGTCGAGCCCCTCGGCCTCGACCCGGCCAAGGTCCACGTGCCCGGCGACGCGCTGGACGGCGCCCCGCTGGAGGACGGCGAGCGCATCGCCGCCGCCGGCCCGGCGTACGACGCGGCGATCGAGGCCGCGGGCGGCATCGACGTGCAGATCCTCGGCATCGGCACCGACGGCCACGTGGGCTTCAACGAGCCCGGCTCGTCGCTCGCCTCCGGCACGCGCGTGAAGACCCTCACCGAGCAGACCCGCATCGACAACGCGCGCTTCTTCGACGACGACATCAATCAGGTGCCCACGCACTGCATCACGCAGGGCATCGGCACGATCATGAAGGCCCGCCATCTGGTGCTGCTGGCGTTCGGCGCCGGCAAGGCCGAGGCCGTCGCGGAGACCGTGGAGGGCGGCATCAGCTCGTTCTGCCCGGCATCGGCGCTGCAGCTGCACCCGCACGCCACGATCATCGTGGACGAGGAGGCCGCCGGCCGCCTGCGCAACAAGGACTACTACCGGTACTCCTTCGAGCACAAGCCGGCCTGGCAGGCGATCTGATCGCACGTGGTCCCGGTTCCCGCCCCGCGCGGGGCCGGGACCGCGGTGTTTCCACAGGCTTTGAGGAAGGCAATCATGACCGAAACTCGTGAACAGGTCGTCGCCCGCGTGACGGCGGCCATGGAAGGCGGCGCGGACGACCCGTTCGTGATCCGCAACGCCGTGAAGGCCGACGCGCGCGGCGTGCTGCCCGGCGCGTGGGTGAGCGTGGCGGACGGCGTGATCGACGCCATGGGCGCGGGCGATGCGGACCTTGAGACGCGCGTTGCCCACTTGGGCGGCCCGGACCGCGTGACCGTGATCGACGCCGGGGGCATGCTCGTCACGCCCGGCTACGTGGACATCCATGCCCACGGCGCATGGGAGCGCTCGTTCGACGACGGCCCGGACGGCATCGCCACCGCGCGCGCGTGGCACCTGCTGCACGGCACCACGCGTCAGGTGCTCTCGCTCATCACCAATCCGCTGGACGTGATGGAGGAGAACCTGCGCCACGTGAAGGCCGCCACGCATGCGCGTCCGGACGTGCTCGGCTCCCATCTGGAGGGCCCGTTCCTCGCGCTGTCGCGCAAGGGCGCGCACGATCCGAACTGCCTGTGCGACCCCACCCCCGAGCGCGTGGAGCGCCTGCTCAAAGCCGCCGACGGCACGCTGCGCCAGATCACGCTCGCCCCCGAGCGCGAGCACGGCATGGAGGCCGTCCGCCGCTTCGCCGCCGCCGGCGTGGTGCCCGCCGTGGGCCACTGCGACGCCGACTATGGGGTGGCGAAGCGCGCGTTCGACGCGGGCGCCGGGCTCATGACCCACATGTTCAACGCGATGAACGGCCTGCACCACCGCGACCCTGGCCCGATCCCGGCCGCCGCGGAGGACCCGCGCGTGGTGATCGAGCTCATCAACGACGGCTTCCACGTGGCCAATCCGGCGCTGCGCCTGGGCCTGAAGTTCGCGCCGCACCGGATCGCGTTCGTCACCGACGCCATGGCCGCCACCGGATGCCCGGACGGCGCCTACAAGCTGGGCGCGCTCGACGTGAACGTGGTGGACGGTCACGCCCGGCTCGTCTCCAACGGGGCCATCGCCGGCTCCACGCTCATCCTCGAGGTGGCCGTGCGGCGCGCCGTGCACGAACTCGGCATGGGGCTCGCGGACGCGATCGAGGCCGCGACGCTCACCCCGGCCCGCGCGTTCGGCTTCGACCGCCCGAACCCCGTCACCGGTGCGCCCCTGGGCCTCGTCGCGCCCGGCTACGCGGCCGACCTGCTCGTCACCGACCCGGGCACGCTGGGCGTGCGGCACGTCTGGTGCGCCGGGCGGCGGGTGAGCTGAGGCGGCTCGCAGGCTCCGAATCAGGGCGTGTCACGCGCCGAGCAGCGTGAGCGGCACGACGTACACGCCCTCGCGGGTTCTGTGGGCGTATACGCCGTTGCCCACGACCACCATGAGGAAGGACGGTTCGCGCTGCTGGGAATACGGGTTGGCCATGACCTTGTTCCGGACGCGGAGCAGGGATTCGACGCCGTCCTGGGCTTTGTTCTCCCCGAGCTTGATCTCGACGGCCGCCCAGCGGCCATCCTCGAGTTCGATGATCGCATCGGCCTCCAGCCCCTTGTCGTCGCGGTAGAAATACACCTTCGGCCGTTCGATGCCCACCCATGCCGACGTGTAGACGAGCAGGTCCCGGACGACGAGGTTCTCGAACATGTCGCCGAAGATCTGGCCGTTCTCCAGCAGACGGGCCGGGTTGGCTCCCAGGGCGGCTGCGGCGAGGGAGGGATCGACGAAGTAGCGCTTTGGCTTGACGCGCATCCGGTTGCGCGCCTTGATCGGGGCGTCCCAGCAGGGAAGCTCCTCGATGAGGTACTCGCGCAGCAGCATGTCCACGTAGCTGGTCGTCGTGGCCTGGGCGGGCTCCCTGGCCGCGGCCTCGTCGTCGGCGTACATGTCGCGGCTCAGCGTCCTGATCGTGGCGGCCTTGGCGTTGTTCCTCGCGAGCGACGCGATGATGCGCCTCGTCATGGCGGGGTTCTTGCCCATGCGCGGCGCGTTGTCCTCGGCGACGGCGTCCAGATACTGCCCGGGCACGTACATGGCGTCGTCAAGGTCCCGGCCGAGCGACGCCGGCCATCCGCCGCGGCATATCCACTCGGAGAGATCCCTCAGGGACACTTGCGTGGCGGATGGCGCGAATTCGCCGTCGAACAGCCCGCGCAGGGAGACCGCCCCCATGGACAGACCCTGTTCGTACAGGCTCATGGGCCTCATGCGAAGATGCGCGATGCGGCCCGCGCCGCTGTGTTCGTACTGCTTCAGCGGAGGCGCGCTGGAGCCGGTGAGCAGATACTGGCCCGGTCGGTTGGCGTTGCGGTCGATGTCGTGGCGGACGGCGTCGCGCACGGCGGGGACCGTCTGCCATTCGTCGATCAGATGGGGCTGCTCTCCCATCAGGGGCGTCGTCGGGTCGGCCTCGGCCAGCGGGCGCACGCGGTAGTCGTCCAGACCGGTCATGCTGTTCGCGTGCGCCATGGCGCACCAAGTCTTGCCGCACCACTTCGCGCCGTCGATCTGCACCGCGCCGAACACCCCGAGCATTTTGGACACCTGCCCGTCCAGCAGCCTTGGCTTGTACGATTCCGGTCGAAGACTCATAGACACCCCGAATTTATATTTTTACACCGTTTTCATTTTATATTTTACACCCTGCCAATTATGAAAATTACACCTTCAAGGGCCACGGGCGAGAGGCTGGAAGAGGTGCATGCGGGCATCGGCGGTCCTGGCCGTGGCGGACGCATGCGGGCATTGGCAACCCGCCGCTACTGCTCCTGAATGCGGTGCTTGAGGATCGACTCGATCGGCTCGTAGTGGTCGCGCACGGCCTCGCGGTACCCGTCCACGTCGCCGGCGAGGGCCGCGTCCAGCATGCGCCGGTGCGCGTCGGCCGTGCGGTCGAGCTCGCTGGAGACGGGCAGGCCCAGCTGCGGCAGCACCGCCATATGCACCAGCCACAGGGAGCGGACCATCTGCTTGACGATCGTGTTGTCGAGGGAATCGAGGATGCCCGTGTGAAAGTCGATGTCCAGCGCGAGGAAGGTCTTGCCCTCGCGCGCGGTGTCGGTCATGGCGTCCGCGAGCTTCATGAGCCGGGGCTGCTCGCTGCCCGCGAGCGACGCCACCACCTCGTCCGCGCAACCCAGATCGAGGAACCGACGCATCTCCACCACATCCTGCAGGTCGGTGAAATTCTTGCCCACGGAGACCATGGAGCGGAACGCGAGCGTCTCCACCATCGGATCCAGCGAAAGGGAGCCCACGAACGTGCCCTTGCCGTGCGCCACCCTGACGATGTTGAGCGCCTCGAGCTTGCGCACGGCCTCGCGCACGGAGGAGCGGGAGGCCCCGATCGCGTCGCACAGCTGCGCCTCGGTGGGCAGCACGTCGCCGGGCTGCAGGCGTTCGTGCAGAATGTAGGACTTGATCGCGTCCATCGTCTCGTCGCAGCGACTGCGCGGGGGCATCGGCGTCGAAGGCTGGGTGTTCAGGGACAGCCTGGCGAGCGCGGCGAGCTCCTGTTGGCTGTACTGGTCCTTCGGGCCGGCCGGCACGTCGGGCTGGTCTGCTGGGCTGCTCATGATGCCTCCTTGTCGTAACGGTTGCCTGCCGTGGCCGCGACGCCTCCGCCATGGCCATCCGAAAACCACGCGAAGGGAATGTACGTAATGTAGACCCCCGACGTCTCGATTTCCCACAATAGTCCCAATTGTGAACCCTCACATGCCGCCATGCACTGGTAGACGTGATGGCGGGGGTGCACGCACAGGCTCCGCTCCCACGTGTGCCCGCCGTCCCGGCTCAGCCGCACCACGCCGCGGCCGCGGTAGGGCAGCATCTGGCTCGCGTTGGCGAACAGCACGGCGTCGGGGCCCAGCTGCGGCGCGGCCAGCGCGTTCGGCTGGCTGAAGATCTCCGGCAGCGCCGGGTCGAACTCCAGCCCGTCCCACGTCTCGCCGCCGTCATGGCTGACCGCCTTGCCCACGCGCCCGCTGCGGTGTTGGTTGCGGAAGAACGCCACCACGTCTCCGTCGGCGCGCTCGACGAACGTCGTCTCGCTGGTCGTGGCGTCGTCGTCATGCATGGTGGCCGGGTCCACGACGATCCCGTTGACCTCGCGGCCCTCGTTGATCATGCGTCCGCGCCGCCACGTTTCGCCGCCGTCGTCGCTGATCAGCGCACCGCCGGAATAATGGGCGCGGCTGTCGCCGCTGCAGTAGAACGGGATGAGCAGACGGCCGGTGTGCGGTCCGCGCACGAGCTGGATCCCCGCGCCGGGGCAGACGCCCATGAACCGCATCCACGGCTCCTTGACCTGCGCGTCGATGATCCGCGGCGCGCTCCACGTTTCGCCGTCGTCGTCCGAATGGATTTCCGCGATGTAGCTCGTGCGCGCGGTGTGCCAGCGCTGGCCGGGGCCGGCGTGGTCGGGGGAGCGCCACACGTCGCCGGCGTCCGGCTCCCGGCCCAGCGTGGATTCGTTGCCGTCGGCGTCCCAGAGCTTCAGATCCCCGCGGGCGTCCACGCCGAGGCCGCGCTCGCAGTTGGTCAGGCCCACGCCGCCGGGGTTGAGGTCGATGAGCGTGACGACGCGGCCGGTGCGCCGGTCCGCCACCGGGCAGGAGTCGATGGCGCTCGCCCCGTCCAGACCGTCCTCGCGTCCGGGCATGGCGATTACGGTCTGCATGGGCAGCCATGTGCGTCCGCCGTCGGGGGAGCGGCGGACGACGAAGTTGATGTGGTTCGGCGCGTCGTTGCTGATGCCGGTGCGCTGGTCGGCGCCGGCGATGAGCGTGCCCGCCGGCGTGCGCACGAGCGAGGGGATGCGGTAGCTGGCCGAGCCCGCGTATCCGGCGTCGAACAATGCGGTGGTGACGAGCGGGATCCGGCGCGCGAGGCGGGCGATCTGCCCGTCGGTGGGCGCGTGGAGCAGGACGCCGCCGCTGCGCACCTCGCCCATGAGCCGCACCCCGGCGAGATTGCAGCCGATGGCGAAGCGGTCGATGGGGGTGTGATTCCGCGCGAGGTCGGCGAACCACATCTGCCCGGGCTGGTGCAGCACGCTGAAGCCGTCCACGAACACGTCGACCGCGCCCTGGCCGGAGCGGATGACGAGGTCGTGCCAGTCGCCGTCGTCCCAGTTCCCCGCCGCGTGGTACGGGTAGGCGCCCGCATCGTCGCGCATGGTGAGCGTGATGCCGGCGGCGTCGATGGCGACGGTCATGCGTTCCTCCGCGGGTTGCGCCGATTGGCCGCCGCCGAATCCCGCCGCCAGAATGACGCCGTGCTGTCCGCGGCCGCGCACGCGGAACCGGGCGTGCAGCGCGCCCGCGATGGTGTTGGCGATGCGGGCCACGTCCCGTGCGGCCAGCGCCGGGCCGGCGAAGGCGATGTCGTGCTCCGGCGGGTCGGAGGCGTTGGCGATGCGGCCCGCGTCCCACGGCTCGTCGTGGATGGCGATCGTGGTGGCGCCCGCCGGCGCGTCCGCAATGAATTCGCCGGCCGGGGCGACCCGCGCGGGGCTGAGGTTGGTGGCGCAGGCGAAGCATTGGTAGCCGTCGAGGAAAATGCGCGTGCCGAATGCGCCGAACGTGAGCGTGATGTCGTGTGCGGTGCCGGGCTCGATGCCGCAGGCGTCGTCCATGTCGAGCATGAGGTCGTCGGCGGCGTTGGAATCGCGGGGATCGGGGCTCAGTCGGCGCGCTTCGAGCAGAAGATGGCCGTCGCGGACGCCGAGCGTGAGCGACGGGATGGAGGTTGGGGCGGGGATGGTTGTGTCGCCGGTCGTGTTGGCTGCGTTGGTTGCGTTGGTGGTGTCGGTTGCGTTGGTTCGCGGCGAGGCGCCCGACGTGCCGCAGGACGTGACGGCCGGCGCCTCGCACGGTGCGGAGCACGGCACGGCGTGGAAGACCGGCCCGTCGCCGTGCGACGTGAAGGCCGCACGGACGGTGCCTTCGCCGTTCGGGAATGCCGTTGCCTGCCAATGCATGTGGGTCCGCCTGTTCGTATGGCGCGTGATGCGCGGGTGTGGGTGTGCCGCGGATGCGAGGCGGCGTTGGGATGTTATTGACAATTCAGCTTTGAGTCATCAGACATCTGATAACTAGCATACCACATGAAGCTGACAGCCGGGTGCTCGTGCGCCGTTGCATTCGCATAGTGCGCGGCGGATTCGATGCGCTTCGCGCGGCATCCGGCTACGCTGCGGTGCGCTTCGCCTCCGTGCTGCCGGCCGACGCGTTGGGATCCGCGGCAAACGGCATGGAGGGTTGGAGTGCGACCGCGTCAACGCCTGCGATTGCCGCCGAGGCCGCGGCCGCGCGCCACCGAGCCGATCGCGGAGACAACCGCGGAGACGGCCATGCCGGCGAACAGCGCGAGGGTGGCGAAGACGCCCGGGCGGCGCAGCTGGTCGCGCAGGGTGGGCCCGTCCACCACCAAGTGGTCGCCGATGAAGACGCGCGCCTCGTTGTGGCCGTAGCGCTCCACGAGGTCGCCGTAGGTGAGCATGCGTGTGGCGTAGGCGGACGGGTCGGATTCGCGGAACTCGAACAGGCGGATGCCGCGCAGGCGGGACTTGGGACCGTACGAGGCGAAGCCGCAGGTGGGCGCGTAGCCGAGGTCGAGCCCGTCCACATGGCCCACGAACGCGTTCTTGTGGTCGTGCCCGCAGTAGAGCGCGAAGTAGCCGCCGGCCTTTTGCAGCGCGTCCACCTCGCCGCAGTTCACGTCCGCGCAGCCGATCGACTCGCCGAGCACCGAGCCCGGACGGCAGACCGAGCGGTCCAGCACGTAGCAGCGGCCGGCGAACGTGCGCGTCCCCTCGACGGCGTTGGGCGTGAACGGCGGCACCTCCTTCAGGCAGCGGTAGAACTCCTGCGGCGGGATGTGCTGGAACGCGATCGAGGGCACCGGCCGTCCGTCGCCGTTGCGTTCGGCCAGCGCGCGCTGCACGCCGCCGAGCCACGCCAATGCCTGCGGAGTGGGCGTGCCGTAGCCGTCCGAGTCGGCCAGATCGAGCCCGCGGGGGTCCCGCGCGTACTGGGCCGCCGTGGGATGCGCGAGGTGCGAGGACGGTTCGCCGTCCACGGTGTCGTCGGGGGAGAGGCGCTCGGTGGCGTAGTCGCCGGAGTTGACGAGCACGACGCTCATGGCCACGCGCCCGGAGCCGTCGGACGCCTCGACGGGCAGGGCGAACGTGCCGGGCTCGCAGGCGAGTGGGCCGGAGCCGTTGGAATCATCGGGATTGAGGCATCCGGGGAACTCGCGGTAGATGCCGTCCTGCTCGCCGGCGAGGATGCCGCACTGGAAGTCGTGGTTGCCGTACGTGGCGACGAACGGGACGCCCGCGCGCACGACCGGGTCGAGGAAGCCGGCGAAACAGCGGCGCACCTTGGCGCGCGCGTCGTCGAGCAGGGCGTCCACGGCGTCGTCGGGCACCTCGGACTCGGGTGGGTCGGGCAGCCTGGCCCCGCCGAACGTGTTGCGCCACCACGCCTCGAATCGCGTCACCTCGCGCACGTGGTCGCCGGGCCGCTCCCCGCGCCGGCGCAGGAACGTGCGCATCCACGCCGGATCGTACCCGCGGATCTGATCGCCGGTGAACACCACCAGATCGGGCCTGGCCTCGCGAATCGCCGCCTCGATGAGCGCCACGGTGTCCGGATCCACGTCCGGGCCGTCCTGCACGTCCGCCATCTGCAGCACGCGGAAGGTGCCGTCCCCATTTCCGTCCCCACGGAAGCGCAAAGTCGTCATACGGCCCACTCTAACCCATCCGCCGGCCCGCGCGCCCGGCGAAACCGGTGCGCAAACCGGCGTGGAAACGCCGCGTAACCGCTATGTGGCACGGGCGCGGCGTTGGGATGCTGAACCGGTACGATGGAAGTTCGTTACAGCTGTGTAACGCAGTCAGAGGAGCGCGTCGACTGCCCGGCAATTCCGCCGGCCGAAGGGGCGCGCCGATTTTCCAGCAAAGGAGGAGTAATGGGTCAGGATCAATCGTCCGTGTTTGATCTCGCGGCCGTGGCCGCGGCGTCCAATGGAGGGAACAACGACCCGCTGCTGCCGCCGGCGCGTTTCATCGGCTCCCCGCAGAAGCCCAGCGCGATGCCGTACACCAAGTACGCGGCGTACGACAAGCAGATCCCGTTCGACTACCCGGAGCGCACCTGGCCGGGCAAGAAGATCCGCCGCGCCCCGCGCTGGTGCTCGGTCGATCTGCGCGACGGCAATCAGGCCCTCGTGAACCCGATGGACTCCGAGCGCAAGCTGCGCTTCTGGAACCTGCTGGTCTCCATGGGCTTCAAGGAGATCGAGGTGGGCTTCCCGTCCGCCTCCGAGACCGACTTCGACTTCATCCGCATGCTCATCGAGCGCGAGCTCATCCCGGACGACGTGACCATCGTGGTGCTCACCCAGTGCCGCGAGCACCTCATCCGCCGCACGTATGAGGCCCTTAGGGGCGCCAAGCGCGCGATCGTGCACTTCTACAACTCCGTGTCCGTGCTGCAGCGCGAGGTCGTCTTCCGCAAGAACAAGGAGGAGATCAAGCAGCTCGCCACCGACGCGGCCGAACTGTGCAAGGACCTCGAGGGCGAGGCCAAGGGCATCGACCTGTACTACGAGTACTCGCCGGAGTCCTTCACCGGCACCGAGCCGGAGTACGCCGTCGAGGTGTGCAACGCGGTGATCGACGTGATCAAGCCCACGCCCGAGCGCCCGATGATCATCAACTTGCCGGCCACCGTGGAGATGACCACGCCGAACGTGTTCGCCGACGAGGTGGAGTACGTCTCCAACCATCTGAACGACCGCGACTCCGTGGTCCTGTCCCTGCACCCGCACAACGACGAGGGCATGGGCGTGGCCGCCACCGAGCTGGGCATCCTGGCCGGCGCGGACCGCATCGAGGGCTGCCTGCTCGGCAACGGCGAGCGCACCGGCAACGTGGATCTGGTCACGCTGGGCCTCAACCTGCTCACGCAGGGCGTGGACCCGCAGATCGACTACTCCAACGTGCCGGAGATCCGCAAGACCGTCGAGTACTGCAACCAGATCAAGATCTCCGAGCGCCACCCGTACGCCGGCAACTTCGTGTTCACCGCGTTCTCCGGCTCGCATCAGGACGCCATCAAGAAGGGCCTCGAGGCCCGTCAGGTGGCCGCCGACCGCGCCGGCGCGTCGCTCGAGAACTTCGTGTGGCTTGTGCCGTACCTGCCGATCGACCCGAAGGACATCGGGCGCACGTACGAGGCGATCATCCGCGTCAACTCGCAGTCCGGCAAGGGCGGCATGGCGTACCTGCTCAAGACGAACCACAACCTCGACCTGCCCAAGCGCCTGCAGGTGGAGTTCGACAAGATCGTGCAGAAGTACGCGGACGACACCAAGAAGGAAGTCAAGGACGAGGACATCTGGCGCCTGTTCAAGGACGAGTACCTGTCCATCGAGGAGTCCGGCGCGACCGCGGCCGGCGCCGTGGTGGGCGACGTGCGCGACGACAGCCTCAAGCAGTGGGGCCGCCTCAAGCTGCTCAAGGTGTCCGTCAGCTCCGGCGAGGACGGATCCGACACCGTCATCAAGGTCAAGCTGCTCGACCGCGGCGCCAACCCGGGCAAGGACGAGCCGGTGGTCCGCGAGCTGTCCGGCATCGGCAACGGCCCGATCGCCGCGTTCCTCAACGCCGTGTCCAACCTGGGCATCACCGCGTCGGTGATGGACTACGTGGAGCACACCATGTCCGTCGGCACGGACGCCATGGCCGCCTCCTACGTGGAATGTCAGGTGGGCGACGATCCGGAGACGCAGATCATCTGGGGCGTCGGCATCGACTCCTCGATCATCACGAGCTCGCTCAAGGCCATCATCTCCGCCATCAACCGCTCCGAGCGCTGATCGCGGCGGCATAGGCCGCGTAGGCCGACACGACGAAGGGCCCCTTCCCGCGCGTTCATCATTCATGACCGCACGGGAAGGGGCCCTTCGCGTTGTCCGTCCGTCGGCGCTCGCTGCGCTCAATCCGTGTGATCCAAGCTGCGGATTGAGCGAATGCAATGCGCTGCGGGCCGTTTTGCCCTGTTATGCACTGGATCCGCTCAATCCGTGAGGTTTGAGCGGCGGAATGAGCGAATGCAGTACGTGGCGACCCGTTGCAGGCTCTCTACGCACTGGATCCGCTCAATCCATCATCATCGGGTTGTGGATTGAGCGGATCCAGTGCATAGAGAGGGGAGACGGCGGGACAGGGCGCGCGTCCGTCCGTCCCGCTACTTGCCCGCGCTCGAGTTGCTCTGCGCGCTGTTGCCGCCGGAGTTGGAGCCGCTGTTCGACGATCCGCCGGACGTGCCGCCGTTGGAGCTCGACCCGCCGGAGCTGCCGGACCCGGAGTTGCCGGATCCCGAGCCCGAGCCGCCGGATCCGGAGCCGGAGCCCGAACCTGACCCGCTGTGCGTGCCGCTTGTGGACGAGGAACTGCTGTTCTTCGACGGCGAGCTGGTGGCGGTCGGGCTGGACGACGCGGACGGCGAGGCCGAGGCGGAGGCCGACGCGCTGGCCGACGGGGACGCCGACGCGGACGGGGATGCGGATTCCGAGGACCCGGATCCGGACGAGCCGCTGCCCTGTGATGGCGAGGAGTACGTGCGCTTGCCCGTGCCCCACGTGCCGTCCTGCCCGCCGATCACGCCGTTGTCGGTCGCGTCGGGGAACTTCTCGTCGGCCACGCCCTTGAGCGCCTGGGTCAGGTACGACTTGACCAGCGTGACCGGGTAGCCCATGCCGTACGAGTAGCCCTTGATCTTGGGCATGGTCTGCGCGGAGCCGTCACTGCCGGGGTTCCACAGCGCCACGGTGGTGACCATGGACGGCGTGAACGCGATGAAGCTCACGGCCTTGTTGTCGTTCGCGGTGCCGGACTTGCCGGCCATGGTCTTGCCGATCGAGCTCAGCGTCTTGCCGGTGCCGGACTCGATCACGCCGGTCAGGGCCTTGTCGAGCAGGGCCACGTCGTTGGCGTCGAACACCTGCTCGGTGGCCGTGGGCGCGTTGTACAGGTTCTGGTTGGACGAATCGAGCACCTGCGCGACCATGTGCAGCGTGGACTTGGCGCCGCCGTTGGCGAACGTGGCGTACGCCTGCGTCATGTCCTTGACGCTCAGACCGTCGTTGCCGAGCACGGTGTAGGACGCGCCCGAGCCGTCGGTGGTGATGGTCCCGGAGACGCCGGCCGTCTTGGCGGTCTGGGCGATCTCCTTGGCGCCGAAGTGGTCGCCCAGATGCTGGGCCATGTCCATGTACACGGTGTTCACCGAGTTGGCGGTGGCCGTGTACAGGCTGATGTACCCGTAGCTCGCGTTGCCGGAGTTGCTCATCTTCTCGCTCAGGCCGCTGAATTCGCGCGGCGAGTTGCCGTTGAACACCGTGTCGAGGCTCGTGCCCTGCTGGATGGCGGTGAGCAGCGCGAACGGCTTCATGGTGGATCCGACCTCGTACGTGGCCTGCGTGGCGTTGTTGAGCTGGTGGGTCAGATAGTCCTCGCCCGCGTAGATGGCGATGATCGAGCCGTCCTTCGGATTGGCGCTCATGGCGCCGGCCTGTACGCCGTCGGGCATCGACTGGGCCTTGGGACTCACGGACTGGTAGAGCAGGTCCTGCTTGTCCTTCTGGATGGTGGTGACGATCTTGTAGCCGCCCGTGTCGAGGTCGTCCTCGGTGAACGCGCCGGAGTTCGTCAGCTCGTCGCGCACCATGCGCAGCAGGTAGCCGTCCGTGCCCTCGTACACGTTCTCGAGGTTGTACTCGATGGTGGTGGGCATGGCCGCGGAGGCCTTCTGCTCGGCCGTGATGTAGCCGTCCTGCGACATGATGTCGATGACGCGCTCGAAGCGCTGCTCGGCCATGGTCGGGTTCTTGGCCGGGTCCCACGAGCTCGGCGCGGGGATGATGCCGGCGATCATGGCCGCCTCGGACACGGTGAGGTCCTTGGCCTCCTTGCCGAAGTACGCCTTGGCCGCCGCCTGGATGCCGTACGCGCCGCGGCCGAGGTAGATCGTGTTCATGTAGTTGCACAGCACGGTGTCCTTGCTCTCCGTCTGCGCGATCTTCGTGGCCATGATCGCCTCGCGCAGCTTGCCCAGGTACGAGGTGGTCTCGCCCATGTAATAGCGCTCGGCGTACTGCTGGGTGATCGTGGAGCCGCCCTGGCGGGTGCCCTTGGTCACGTTGTTGATCAGGGCGCGGCCGATGCCCTTCAGGTCGATGCCGCGGTCCGTGTAGAACGTGCGGTTCTCGGAGGCGACGATGGCCTGCCCAACGTAGCTCGGCAGCACGGCGCAGTCGATGATCTCGCGGTTCTGCGAGGCGTAGGAGCCGATCTCCGTGGTGCCGTCCGCATAGTAGACGGTGGTCTTCTGCGCCATGGCGAACTTTTCCGGCTCGGGGATCTCGGTGCTCACGTACAGGTAGGCGAACGCGCCCACGCCGAGCGCGATCACGGCGCACACGAGGCCGATGAACGTCTTGAGGATCAGATGGCGCTTTTTGCCGTTGCCCCTGCGGCCCTTCCTGCCGTTGCCCCCGCGGCGCTGCTGGGCGCGTCCGGGGCCTGCGGTCGCCTTGCGCCTGGGACGGCCCGACGAGACGGATCGCGGCTGGCCCTCGGAGGAACTGACGGTTCTGCTTACGGTAGTCATGAGCACATACCGTAATGGGCGGGGGTGAGAATCGGCGCCCGCGGGCGGAAACGTCCATAGGTTCCGTACGTTTCCCGTGAAACGCGGCCGCGGCCTGTCCGGGACTCGTCCGCGGCTTGTCCGCGTGCCGTTCGCGGCCTGTCCTCGTGCCGGCCATGTCCCATCCGCGTACCGTCCGTGTCCCGTCTGCGGTCCGTTTGTGGTTCCACTCGGCGGTCCACTCGGCGGCGCGGGGAACGCGACGGTTTGCCCCGTCCTGTCGTGTTTGGCCGCGATTTCCAGCGCATTTTCAGGATTCGTTCGGCTTGGCGCCGGTTTTGCATGCACGCCGGGCGCTAAGCTGGTCGATTGGATCGTTTTCCGTTTACTCAAGGAGTGAATACATGAGCATCCGTGTTGCTATCGCCGGCGTGGGCAATTGCGCCTCGTCGCTGGTGCAGGGAGTCGAATACTACAAGGACGCCAAGGACGACGCCAAGATCCCCGGCATCATGCACGCCAACTTCGGCGGCTACCGCATCCGCGACATCGAGTTCGTGACCGCGTTCGACGTGGACGCCGCGAAGGTGGGCACCGACCTGTCCGAGGCCATCTTCGCCTCGCAGAACAACACCTACAAGTTCTGCGACGTGCCGAACCTGGGCGTCGAGGTGCTGCGCGGCCCCACCGGCGACGGACTGGGCAAGTACTACCGCGAGATGATCGAGGAGTCCAGCGCCGAGCCCGTGGACGTGGCCGCCGTGCTGAAGGAGAAGAAGGTCGACATCCTCATCTCCTACCTGCCGGTCGGATCCGAGCAGGCGGACAAGGCGTACGCGCAGGCCGCGATCGACGCCGGCTGCGGCTTCGTCAACTGCCTGCCCGTGTTCATCGCGTCCGACCCGGAGTGGGCGCAGAAGTTCCGCGACGCCAAGCTGCCGATCGTGGGCGACGACATCAAGAGCCAGGTGGGCGCCACGATCACGCACCGCGTCATGGCCCGCCTGTTCGAGGACCGCGGCGTGCGTCTGGACCGCACCTACCAGCTCAACGTGGGCGGCGACATGGACTTCATGAACATGCTCGAGCGCTCCCGCCTCGAATCCAAGAAGATCTCCAAGACCCGCGCCGTCACCTCCGTGGTGCCGCACGACATGGACCCGAAGAACGTGCACATCGGCCCGTCCGACTATGTGGCGTGGCTCAACGACCGCAAGTTCGCGTTCGTGCGCCTCGAGGGCACCACGTTCGGCGACGTGCCGCTGAACCTCGAGTACAAGCTCGAGGTGTGGGACTCCCCGAACTCCGCCGGCGTGGTGATCGACGCCCTGCGCGCCTGCAAGATCGCCATGGACCGCGGTCTGGGCGGCCCGGTGCTGTCCGCCTCCGCGTACTTCATGAAGTCGCCGGCCGTGCAGCACGAGGACAACGAGGCCAAGGCGCTGGTGGAGAAGTTCATCACCGGCGAGTCCGAGGGCACCGAGGCGCAGCTTGATGCCGACGTGGCCGCCGCCAAGGCCGCCGGCAAGGACATCTGGCATGCGTAAGCGTTAAGCGCGAAGCCCGGTGGGCTTCGCGTAGCTTACGGGAGCGGCCGCTAATGCCGCGACGGCCGGGTGTAGCCGTAGGCGTAGCCCGGCACCGTTAAGCGGACAGCCCAGTAGGGCCAAATTCCCAAGCTCCCCTCCCCGGGGAGCTTTTTTGTTGCCCGGGCGTGTCGGATTCTCGGGGGGGGCTATCGTTGCTTCCTAGAAACGATATAGCGCATATGTCGTGAATGCGATATGCGATATCGGTTCGGAAGGGGATTCGCCATCATGTCCGATGCAAGCCGACAAACCCAATCGCCGTGGAAGGTGCGCGACTATCGCGTCTGGTTCACCGCGGACACCTCACTGCTCATCGGCGTCTCCATCGGCGCCTTCGCGTTCGACCTGCTCGGCTACACCGTGAGCCATGACGTGGCCGTGGCCGGCTTCGTCGCCACCGTGTACTCGCTGGTGCGCGGCGCCGCCACGCTGGCCGGCGGCGTGATCATCGACCGCTTCGACCGCAAGAGGCTCATGGTCGTGGGCGGTCTCGCGTCCTTCGCGGTGCTCGTCGGCATGATCGGCGCGTGGCTGGCCGGCCTCATGACCGTGCCGGTCCTGTTCGCCTTCGCCGCGTTGCGCGGGCTCACCTCCGGGCTGTTCTCCGGAGTCACGGACACCGTGCTGCCGCAGATCGTCTCCGGCGGGCAGCTCACGCAGGCCTACGCGGCCAACCAGACGCGCGACGCCGTGGCCGGCATGCTCTCCAGCCCGCTGTCCGGCTGGCTGTACGCGTTCGGGCCGGAGATCCCGTTCATCGTGAGCGCCGTGATGTACGTGGTGCTCGTGGCGTGCGCGCCGTTCATCAGGGCCGACCTGCGCCCCGAGGCGGGTCGGGCCGGCGACCGCCGCACCGAGGAGGAGAAGGCCGAAGCCGCCGCGCACGCGGACAAGTCTCTCACGGCCGCGCTGCGCTGGTTCGCGCAATGGCCCGCCGCCACCGTCAACTTCGCGCTGATCGCCATCATGAACTTCGGACTCAATCTGGGCCCGACCATCGCCATCCTGCATCAGCAGGCCATCGGCACGCCGGCGTGGATCATCGGCATGCTCAACCTGTTCAACGGCGCCGGCATGCTCATCGGCTCCACGCTCACCGAACCCATGACCAAGCGCCTGCGCGGCGGGCGCGTGGTCCAGATCAGCCTGATGCCCACGGTGGTGGCCCTCGTCGTCATGACGCTCACGGACAATCCATGGACCATCGCGGTCTCCTGCGGCGTGGCCGTGTTCCTGCTCATCCCGGGTAACGCGGTGATCGGCGCGTACACCGAGCTCATTGTGCCCAACGACATGCGTGGGCGCGTCAACTCGTTCTTCTCGCTGCTCTCCATGCTGCTGGGCTCGCTCGCCTCGGCGCTGTCCGGCGTGATGCTCAAGGCGATGGGATACACGCTCGCCATGGCGGTCTCCACGCTGGTGCTCGTGGCGGCCCTGGCGCTCACGATCGGCGCCAAGGCTGTGAGGGACATCCCGTTCTGCGGCGAATTCGACGCGATCCAGCCCCTCCCGCTCAAGGCGTGAGGCATATTTCCGATTCGTGTGGTGGTTTTGGACGGCATGCGCGGATATACCGCATTGAAAAACCGCATATTTGCAAGGGGCGCTATCCGGTCTGCGCACGGAAAACCACCACACGAATCGGAAATGCGAGTTGTAGGTGCCGCATCGCGCCAACGGCGGATGCGATCCGCGCAAATATGGCGGCATAACGGCGTTTGCCATGCGGGAAAAACGCATCGTTGCGTTTCGCCCTTGTCTTCGCTCTTTTCCGCTCTTTTCCGCTCTTTCTCCCCACTGGATTTGCTCAATCCGCCAATCGGATCGTGGAGATTGAGCAAATCCAGTGCGCTGGGCTCGTTTTTCACCCGTTATGCACTGGATCCGCTCATTCCGCCGCGATGAGGCCACGGAATGAGCGGATCCAGTGCATAACGGGCGCTCCGGGGGAGGCGGTCAGCCTGCCGTCACTTGGCCTGCCGTCACTTGGCCAGCAGCGGGGCGACCTGCTCCTCGTAGGCGGTGAGGGCGGTGTCGATCACGTTGTGCATGTCGTAGTACTTGTACGTGCCCAGACGCCCGCCGAACACGACCTTCGGCTCCGCGGCGGCCTTGGCCTCGTACTGCGCGTACAGGGCCTTGTCCTCGGCGGTGTTGACCGGGTAGTACGGCTCGTCGCCGCGCTCGGCGAAGCGGGAGTACTCCTCCCACACCACGGTCTTGTTCGGGTTCTGGGAGTCCTTGCGCTCCGGGTTGAAGTTCTTGAACTCGATCGCGCGGGTGTACGGCACGTCCGCGTCGGAGAAGTTCATGACCGGGCAGCCGAAGTGGTCGCCCTCGTCGTAGCGGACCTCCTTGAAGTCCACCGTGCGCCACTTGAGGTCGCCCAGCTCGTAGTCGAAGTAGCGGTCCACCGGGCCGGTGTACACGACCGGCACCTTGCCCACGAGCGCCTTCTTGTTGAGCGGCTGGGACTCGTCGAAGAAGTCCACGCCGAGGGTCACGTGGATGCGAGGATCGTCGATCATGCGCTCCATCCACTTGGTGTAGCCGTCCTTGGGCAGGCCCTCCCACGTGTCCTTGAAGTAGCGGTTGTCGTAGTTGAAGCGCACGGGCAGACGCTTGATGATGCTCGCCGGCAGCTCGGCCGGGTCGGTCTGCCACTGCTTGCCGGTGTAGTTCTTGATGAACGCCTCGTACAGCGGGCGGCCGATGAGCTGGATGCCCTTGTCGTTGAGGTTCGCCGGATCGGTGCCCGCGAGCTCGCCGGCCTGCTCCTCGATGAGCTTCTGCGCCTCGGCGGGCGTGTAGTGCGCGTGGAAGAACTGGTTGATGGTCCCCAGGTTGATCGGCAGCGGGTAGACCTCGCCGTCGTGCGTGGCGTACACGCGGTGGACGTAGTTGGTGAACTCGGTGAAGCGGTTCACGTAGTCCCACACGCGCTTGTTCGAGGTGTGGAACAGGTGGGCGCCGTACTGGTGGATCTCCGCGCCGGTCTCCTCGTCCACGTAGCTGTAGGCGTTGCCGCCGATGTGCTTGCGCACGTCGATGATCTCGACCTTTGCGCCGGTGTGCTCCACCGCCTGCTGCGCGACGGTCAGGCCGAACAGGCCCGCGCCCACAATCACCAGATCCGCATCCATGTGTGGTGTCCTTCCGTTTCGATCAGACATGATGTTCGTTTCCATGGTACCCGGCGTCCCGCCGTCGCCGCGCGTCAAATGGGTAGGGGTGGTGTATACTCGTCAGAGCCTCCACGTGGCGTTACGTCACCCAACTCCCCCAGGGCAGGAATGCAGCAAGGGTAAGTGGCCTCTGACGGGTGCGTGGGGGTTTCCATTTCTCGGCCCGCTGTCTGGCCCGCTGCCTGACCCGGCGCCCGCGTTCGGTGCCGTTCGCGCTACAGTCGTATCCATGACCGATACTCCCATGTCCGATGCCGCCGCGGGGCTCGATTCCGGCGTGAAGCCCGATTCCGGCATGCAGTCCGCTCCCGGCGTGCAGTCCGCTTCCGGTTCGCTGCCCGAGGCCCCCAAACCCACGTTCGCCCCGCTGGACGTGCCCGACCCGCGGCTGGTGGACCGTCCCGTCGTGCGTCCCGGCGCGGAACCCACGTCCCGCCGGGCTTCCCGCTTCTCCCGGGCTTCCCGGGCCTCCCGCTTCTCACGCGTCGCCGCGGAGCCGTCCGCGCCCGACATTCTGGAATCCGACCCGTTCCTGGGCCGCCCGCGCGTCTCGAGCCGCGTGATCGCCGCCGTGCTGGGCGTATTGCTGCTCGCGGCGTCCGCCGGCGTGTGGTGGCTGGCCGTGCGCACGGCGGCGGGCCAGCAGCTCGACGACATGGTCCTCGGCGCGTTCGGCGGCACCGTTCCCGGGTGGATCGCCGGGCGCGGGGCGGTCGGCGCGCTGCTCAAGTCGTCCGCGCTCATGATCGGCGTGGCGGCGGCGATGGGCGTGGGCGGACTGGCGGTGGCGCTGCTGCGCCGGCGCTGGTGGCTGGCCGGGCAGACGGTCGGCTTCGCGGTGGTCGCCTACGCCGCGGCCCGCCTGCTCAAGGAACTGCTGCCGCGCGAGACGCTGGTGCGCACGGTGGTGACCGAGTCCGGCGCGCCGCTGACCAACACCGCGCCCTCCGGCCACATGGCGCTCACCATCGCGGCCGGGCTGGTGCTGCTGTGCGCGGTGCCGCGGGCGTTCCGCGCGCTCGTGGCGGTTGCGGCCGGCGCGTGGTCTGCGCTGGTGGGCGCGTTGCTCATCGCGAACGGGTGGCACCGGCCGAGCGACATCGTGATGGCGTACCTGCTCGTGGGCGGGCTCGCGCTCATTGCGCTGGCGTTCACCCGCGGCTCGGGCATGGACCGGCCGGGCACGCGCGTGAGCTCGGTGAGCGTGCAGGTGGCGGCCAGCGTGCTGATCACCGCCGGCGCGGTGGCGTGCCTGTATGCGGCGTACGTGGTCTGGCAGTTCGTCCCGTCGCTGGACGTGGGTCCCGAATGGATGGCGGCCCCGGCGTGCGCGACCGCGAAGGTGGCGATCGCCGGATGCGCGGCGCTGGTCTTCGGCCTGGCGCTGGCCCTACGCCAGCTCACCGCGGCCCCGCTGAGCAAGATGGGACTGGTCGGGGCGCCTCCCGCGCCGCCGCAAAAATAGGGCCGGACGGCCCGCGAAGGGCCCCGCGTGTCATGGCCGCCACGGGATGTGGGTATGATGGCGTCACGAAACGCGTGGTTGGAACGTGATATAAGGAGAAGGCATGGCTACCGGCACCAAGAGCACGAAGCTGGTCATCGTGGAGTCGCCCACCAAGGCACGCAAGATCGGCGGGTACCTCGGCAGCGGCTACACCGTGATGGCATCGGTGGGCCACATCCGCGACCTCGCCCAGCCGAGTCAGGTGCCCGCCGCGTCCAAGGCCAAGTTCGGCAAGTTCGGCGTGGACGTGGAGGACGGGTTCAAGCCGTACTACATCGTCGACGGCGACAAGAAGAAGACGGTCGCCGACCTCAAGGCCGCGCTCAAAGACGCCGACGAACTCTACCTCGCCACCGATGAGGATCGCGAGGGCGAGGCCATCGCGTGGCACCTGGTGCAGACCCTGAAGCCCAAGGTGCCCGTCAAGCGCATGGTGTTCCACGAGATCACCCCGGAGGCGATCAAGGCCTCGCTGACCAAGACCCGCGACGTGGACGACCACATGGTGGACGCGCAGGAGACCCGTCGCGTGCTCGACCGCCTGTACGGCTACGAGCTGTCCCCGGTGCTGTGGCGCAAGGTCGGCCCGGGCCTGTCCGCCGGACGCGTGCAGTCCGTCGCCACGCGACTCATCGTGGAGCGCGAGCGCGAGCGCATGGCGTTCGTCAAGGCGCCCTACTGGGACGTGACCGCGAGCCTCACAACCGACGGCGCCCCGGACGACGAGGCGTTCGAGTCCCGCATGGTCTCGCTCGGCGGCAAGCGTCTGGCCGTCTCCAAGGACTTCGGTCCGGACGGCAAGCTCACGCCCGCCGGCTTCAAGGACAACGTCTGCCTGCTCGACGGCCCGCGCGCCCAGTCCGTGGCCGAGGCGCTCAGATCCGCCGCGTTCACCGTGATGTCCATGGACACCAAGCCGTACCGCCGCCGCCCGCAGCCGCCGTTCACCACGTCCACGCTGCAGCAGACCGCCGGCAACCGCCTCGGCTTCAGCTCGCGCCAGACCATGCGCGCCGCGCAGGGCCTGTACGAGAACGGCTACATCACCTACATGCGTACCGATTCGGTGACCCTCTCGCAGGAGGCCATCGCCGCCGCCCGCGCGGCCGTCGAATACCACTTCGGCGCGAAGTTCCTGTCCGAGGCGCCCAAGCAGTACGCCACCAAGACCGCCGGCGCGCAGGAGGCCCACGAGTGCATCCGCCCGGCCGGCGCGCAGTTCCGCGACCCGACCGAGATCGCCACGAAGGTGCCCGCCGACCAGCTGAAGCTCTACACGCTCATCTGGCAGCGCACGCTCGCCTCGCAGATGGCCGACGCCACCGGTTCGACCGCCACCGTGCGTCTGTCCGCCCCGGCCGGCCCGGACTTCGGCGAGGCCGTGTTCCAGGCGTCCGGCACCGTGATCGAGTTCCCCGGCTTCATGAAGGCCACCGGCGAGCGCGGCGCCTCCGCGGCCAAGGGCGACAAGGCCGCCGACGCCAACGCGTCCCTGCCCGTCATGGCCACCGGCGACGTGCTGTCCGCGACCGCCGTGGAGGCCGAGGGCCACGAGACCCAGCCGCCGGCGCGCTACACCGAGGCGTCGCTCGTGAAGACGCTGGAGGCCAAGGAGATCGGCCGCCCGTCCACGTACGCGTCGATCATCTCTACGATCATCGACCGCGGCTACGTGTACGAGCGCGGTCGCGCGCTCATCCCCAGCTGGCTCGCCTTCGCGGTCACCAAGCTGCTGGAGACCAAGTTCCCCAAGTACGTCGACTACCAGTTCACCGCGGACATGGAGAACGGGCTCGACCAGATCGCGCACGGCAAGGAGACCGGCAAGGAGTGGCTCACCCGCTTCTACTTCGGCTCCGGCGAGGGCGCGGCGCAAAATGCCGACGAGGCGCACGCGGGCCTGCAGCAGCAGGTCGCGCAGCTCGGCGAGATCGACGCGCGCGCGATCAACACCATCGAGATCGGCGACGGTCTGCACGTGCGTGTGGGCCGCTACGGCCCGTACCTCGAGGACATGGAGCATCTGGACGCCGAGGGCACCCCGAAGCGCGCCCAGCTGCCGGACACGCTCGCGCCCGACGAGCTCACCGTGGACGTGGCGCGTGACCTGATCGAGCACCACTCCGGCGGTCCGCGCGAGCTGGGCAAGGACCCGGTGACCGGCGGCACCGTGGAGGTGCGCAACGGGCGGTTCGGCCCGTACGTGGCGCTCGTGCCCCCGGAGGCCGCGGCGGACGCCTCCGACGCCACCACCGCGGGCGCCCAGACCGGCAAGACGGCCGCCAAGTCGAAGAAGGCCGCCGCCGCGTCGAAGCCCAAGATGGCGTCGCTGTTCAAGACCATGAATCCCGAGGCGCTCACGCTCGAGGACGCGCTCAAGCTGCTCAGCCTGCCGCGCACGGTGGGCACGCTCGAGGAGACCAACGCGGAAACTGGCGAGATCTCGCAGTACGTGGTGCAGGCCAGCAACGGCCGCTACGGCCCGTACCTGACCAAGACCGGCCCGGACGGCAAGTCCGAGACGCGCTCGCTCGGCTCCGAGGACGAGATCTTCACCGTGGATCTGGCCGCCGCCAAGGCCCTGTTCGACCAGCCCAAGTACGGGCGCGGCCGGGGTCGCGGCACCGCCAAGCCGCCGCTGCGCGAGCTCGGGCCCGACCCGGAGACCGGCAAGAACGTGACCATCAAGGACGGCTTCTACGGCGCGTACATCACCGACGGCGAGACGAACCGGACGCTGCCCAAGCAGTACACGCCCGAGTCGATCGAGCCCGCCGAGGCGTTCCGCCTGCTCGCCGAGAAGCGCGCCGCCGGCCCGGCCAAGCGCCGCACGCGCCGGACCTCCGCGGCGTCCAAGTCGTCCGCGTCCAAGTCCACTGCGGCCAGGAAGACCGGCACGAAGTCCACGGCCAAGACGGCGACCAGAAAGACCACGACCCGCAAGTCCACCGCCAAGAAGGCCGAATAGCCGGTCCGTCCGTCCGTCCATCCATTGCTCATTCGGTCCAACCTGCACCCGAAAAATCGCAGGTTGGACCGAACGGCTGAAAATCAGGGCCTTTGAGAGGCCGTTTTGCGCATGATCGGTCCAATCTGCGCCCGAGGGGCTGCAGGCTGGACCGATTGCGCAATGGGCGGTGCTCCGGCATCCGGGATGGTCTGGTTCCCGATGCGCCCAGTGGTCGCATTGCCGTTCCGTCATGCTGGGCGGAGCGCGGCGGCCGGGACGATGCGAAGGGCGTCCCCGTCGAAATCAGCGCGGGCGGATATGGTGGGAGCATGACCGGAGTTTTCATTTCGTTCGAGGGCGTCGACGGCGTGGGCAAGACCACGCAGGTCGAGCGTCTGCGCGCGTACGTCGAGTCGCTGGGCCGCACCGCCGTGGTGACCCGCGAACCGGGCGGCACCCCGCTGGGCGTCGCGATCCGCCGCATGTTGCTGCACGGCGTGCAGGCCGACGCGGACGCAGGCACCGGCAACACCGTCGGAAGTGCCGCCGCGCCAGACGGAGCCGCCGCGCCCGCCGCCGGATCCGCCAAGGATGCTGCCGCCGGATCCGCCGACATCGCCCCTCGCGCCGAGGCCCTGCTGTTCGCCGCCGACCGCGCCCAGCACGTGGCCGAGGTGGTCCGCCCGGCGCTCGACCGCGGCGACGTGGTGATCACCGACCGCTATCTCGACTCGTCGCTCGCCTATCAGGCCGGCGGGCGCGAACTCACGCCGGCGGAGATCAGGGACCTGAGCATGTGGGCCACCGCCGGCCTGCTGCCCGCGCGCACGTATCTGCTGGACATGGACCCGGCCGCCTCGCACGCGCGGCTCACCCATGGCGAGGACCGCATGGAATCCGCGGGCGACGACTTTCAGGCCCGCACGCGCCGGGCGTTCCTCGACCTCGCCGCCGCCGAACCCGACCGGTTCCGCGTGATCGACGCCGCGCAGCCCGTCGAGGACGTGTGGGCCGCCATCCGCGCCGACTTCGACGCGCTGCTGGGCGAGGCTCGATCCGAGGTCCGATCCGAGGTCCGGCCATGAGCGTGTGGGACGGGATCGTCGGCCAGCGCCAGACCGTCGCGCTGCTGAGCGAACTGGCCGCCGGCGACCCGAAGCGGCTCGCCCAGTCATGGCTCGTCTGCGGCCCTCCCGGCTCCGGACGGTCGAACATGGCCCGCGCCTTCGCCGCCGCGCTCGAATGCCCGGACCACGGCTGCGGCGTATGCGATACCTGCCGCCACGTCCTCGCCGGCACGCACCCGGACGTGACCGTGCTCGCCACCGACCGCGTGACCATCGGCATCGATCAGGTGCGCGACCTCATCGCCACGTCCGAGCAGACCCCGTCCACCGCCCCGTGGCGCGTGATCATCGTGGAGGACGTGGACCGCATGCTCGAGCGCACCACGAACGTGCTCCTGAAGGAGATCGAGGAGCCGAGCGAGCACACCATCTGGATGCTGTGCGCCCCGAGCGCGCAGGACGTGCTGCCCACCATCCGGTCGCGATGCCGGATCGTGAACCTCGCCGTGCCGTCCAACGCCGCCGTCGCCGACTTTCTGGTGGACTCGATGGGCGCCGACCGCCACGTGGCCAACCGCGCCGCGCGCCTTGCGGAGGGGCACATCGGCGTGGCCCGGCTGTACGCGGGCGACGATCAGGTGATGGCCGACCGCGACGAGCTCGTGGTGGGCGTGCTGAACCTCGCCAAGGCGTCCGACGCGGTGCTGCTTGCCGGCTCGCTCATCGACAACGCCAACGCGCAGGCCCGCGAGGACGTGGAGCGCAAGGTGGCCGCCGAGGAGGCCGACTTCCGCCGCGTCAACGGGCTGGGGGAGAAGGACCGCATCCCGCCGGCCCTGCGCGGGGCGTTCAACGCGATCGGCAAGAAGGAGGAGATCCGCCGGCGCACCACCCGCCGCAGCCGCGACGTGCTCGACCGCGCGCTCAACTCCGTGGCCAGCGTGTACCGCGACGTGGCCGTGCTGCAGAACAACGCCGAGGATGCCGTGGGGCTCATCAACCTCGAAAACCGCGCGGCCATCACCGAACTGTCGGTGCGGCTGAACCGCGCCGGGGCCGTGGCGCGCCTCGAGGCGATCGGCACGGCGAGGAGGCGGCTGCTCGGCAACGGCAACCCCGCGCTCGTGTTCGAGGCCCTGTTCTGTGCGCTCATTCCGTGAACTTTATGACCCGTGCGGCGGCGTGCGTGTCGCGTCCCTCCGGGCCTCGTGCGCCGGCGTGACCGTGCACGGGTGGGGATGCGTGGCGGCGATTCAAGATCGTTGGAATGAAGCCGTTTTGCATCATGCGTGACCGCGACGGTGCGGTCTTTGTCACGGTCTGTGTCACGCCCCGGACACGGTCACGTCCAAAAATCGGAATGACGGTGCCGTCCCGTGTCTTGAATCGCATCCATTGTCTGAACGGGATGCGGATCGGGACGCATGGCGGGCCTGCCGTGTCCGGGATCGCATCCGATTCCGGCAATGGTGGCGTTGCGAGACAAAAGAGAGCCTTCCTGTGTCCCAATCCGCATCCGAACTCGGGAAAGGATGCGGATCGGGACACGGGAAAGAGAGAAGCGCGCTTTCCGCCGCACCGCTTTCCGCTGTGCTCCCGTCGCGTTTCCGCCGCGCTCCCGCCGTCCGCGCCGCCGCCGTTGCCCGGACTTGCCCGGCTCCTATACTGGTCGCATGAGGATTTCAGCTGATTTCACGGTGATTCCCGACGACTTTGCGAAGGCCGCCGCGCCCGAGTACCGCGTCGACGGCATCCCGGTGGTGTCCTTCCCGTTCTACCTCGACGAGCTCAGGCCCGACGCGCACTATCTGCACTGGGAGTTCGTGGACCCCGATTCGATCCCCGTGTGCGGCTTCGAATGGATCCACTGGTCGGTGGCCAACCTGCCCATCGACGCGCTCATGTACGACTTCAACGACTCGCACGCGCTCGCCATCCCGCCGGACTTCTCCCGCCAGATGCCCTCCATGATCCCCGAGGCCGTGCAGGGCCGCAACTCGTCCGCCTCCAAGTTCCTGGGCCGCAACGCGGACCCGGCCGTGACCATGCGCTACAACGGCCCGCAGCCGCCGGACAAGGACCACGAGTACTACCTGCAGGTGTGGGCGACCGCCAAGCCGCTGCCTGGCCTCAATCAGGGCTTCTGGCTCAACGAGATGCTCCACGCGCTGCGTGACTCCGGCGAGAGCCCGGACGCGGACGGCATCTTCCTGACCGGCAGGGCGTGACGCGCGTCGGCTGACGCCCGTCCGGCGATCGCCCGACGTCCTCCCATGTTCCGCCCGGCAATCCGCCGGGTAGCCGGGCAAGTCGGACAAGGCGGACAGCGGAACAGCCGGGCAGCCAAGCGGTCGGGCATCCAGCCCGTCACCCATCCATACTTCATTTCACCGATCATTTCACCGATCAACCAAGAAAGGAAACACACAGCATCATGGCCTGCACCACCATTCTGGTCGGCAAAGACGCGAGCTACGACGGCTCCACCATCATCGCCCGCAACGAGGATTCCTCCAACGGCGAGTTCAACCCCAAGCGCTTCATCGTCGTCAAGCCCGACGAGCAGCCGCGCCACTACCGCTCCGTCATCTCCCATGTGGAGCTCGACCTGCCGGACGACCCGCTGCAGTACACCGCCGTGCCCAACGCGGACCTCAAGGAGGGCATCTGGGGCGAGGCCGGCGTCAACGAGGCCAACGTGGCCATGAGCGCCACCGAGACCCTCACCACCAACGAGCGCGTGCTCGGCGCCGACCCGTTCGTCGAGCTCGTGCCCGCCAAGGGCGACCAGCCGGAGATCCCCGGCGGCATCGGTGAGGAGGACTTCCTCACCATCGTGCTGCCGTATGTGAAGACCGCGCGCGAGGGCGTGGCCCGTCTGGGCGCGCTGCTCGAGGAGCACGGCACCTACGAGATGAACGGCGTCGCCTTCTCCGACTCCGAGGAGATCTGGTGGCTCGAGACCGTGGGCGGCCACCACTGGATCGCCAAGCGCGTGCCGGACGAGGCCTACGTGACCATGCCGAACCAGCTGGGCATCGACGAGTTCGACCTCGAGGACGCGCTGGGCGACCAGGAGGAGCACATGTGCTCCGCCGACCTCGCCGAGTTCATCGAGGCCAACCACCTCGACCTCGCCGTCGAGTCCACCACGCCGTTCAACCCGCGCGACGCGTTCGGCTCCCACTCCGACTCCGACCATGTGTACAACACGCCGCGCGCGTGGGTCATGCAGCGCTTCCTCAACCCCTACGACGAGGTGTGGGACGGCCCCGACGCCGACCACAAGCCCATGAGCGACGACATCCCGTGGGCCCGCCAGCCGGAGCGCAAGATCACCATCGAGGACATCAAGTACGTGCTGAGCTCCCACTATCAGGGCACCCCGTACGACCCGTACGGCCAGCTCGGCGACGAGTGCACCCGCCACATGTTCCGCCCGATCGGCATCAACCGCCAGAGCCAGCTCGCCGTGATGCAGATCCGCCCCTACCGCCCGCAGGCCAGCCGCGCGATCCAGTGGATGGCGTACGGCTCCAACCCGTTCAACACGCTCGTGCCGTTCTTCCCGAACGTGGACGGGACCCCGAAGTACCTCGAGGACACCACCACGCGCGTCACCACCGAGAACTTCTACTGGGCCAACCGCGTGATCGCCGCCCTGTGCGACGGCGCGTTCCGCTCCACCTCCAACGCCGTCGAGCGCTATCAGGAGAAGACCGGCGCGATGGGCCACCGCCTCGTGGCCGCCACCGACGAGCAGGTCGCCCGCCTTGACGCCGTGGACGCCGAGTTCGAGGCGGACAACGCGGACGGCGACGTGGAGCCGATGGAACCGGACGAGATCGTGGCCGCCACGCGCAACCCGGAGGTGCGCGGCATCCTCGCCGCCGCCAACCAGACCATGGCCGACCAGCTCAAGGAGGAGACCGACAAGCTCCTCGACTCCGTGCTGTACACGCGCAGCATGGAGATGCGCAACGGCTTCCACATGTCCGACTTCTGATCCGATCCGCATATCCGCTCCGCTTATCCGATCCGTTTCCCGGACGACGAACGAAAGGAAATCCAAGCCACATGACCACCATCCAGGACTTCACCACCCAGTACGGCCTCGTCGGCAAGATCGACGCGTTCGGCTACCTCGACTGGCTCAAGGCCAACCCCGAGGCGCCGCGCAAGCACGGCAAGGTCGTGCTCGTCACCGCCGACACCCCGCTCAAGGCGAGCCGCGGCGAGGGCAAGACCACCACCACGATCGCCCTGATCGACGCGCTCAACAAGCGCGGCATCGACGCGGCCGCCGTGCTGCGCCAGCCGAGCATGGGCATCACCGCGGCCGGCTCCAAGGGCGGCGCGTCCGGCGGCGGCAAGGCGTCGCTCACCCACCCCGAGATCATCGACTGGGGCCTGACCGGCGAGATGGCCGCCATCGCCGCCGCGCAGAACCTGCTCGTCTCCTTCGCGGAGAAGGCCGTGGACGAGGGCCGCATCGACACCGTCCTCGTGCCGCGCGTCTCCGAGGTGCCGTCCCGCTCGCTGCGCTCCATCGCCGTGGACTACGGCAAGGGCAATGTGGCGGAGAAGGTCGTGCTCACGCCGACCTCCGAGCTCATGCAGATCGTGTGCCTGTCGCGCTCCATGGACGAGATCGGCCGGCGCGTGGCCGCCATGATCGCCGGCACCAAGGACGGCAAGCCCGTCACGTTCGGCGAGTTCGTGGACCTGTGGCGCATCACCGGCATCCTCGGCGACGCGGTCAAGCCGGCCGTCACCGAGACCGTGAACGGCTCGCCGGTGTACGTGCACGGCGGTCCGTTCGCCAACGTGTCCATCGGCATCCCGACGCTCGTGAGCGTTGAGATGGCGTGCGCGCTGCACGACGTGGTGATCGTCGAGGCCGGCTACGGCGCCGACGCCGGCGCGCAGAAGTGGCTCGACATCGCCGCCCGCGAGTTCGGCGCGCAGTGGCCCGCCGCCGCGATCGTCGTGACCCGCGCCTCCACGTGGCGCGACGACCCGGAGCTCGCCTGGCGCTACCCGTTCCACGTCCAGCGCCTCGAGAACTTCGACATCCCCACCTTCCCGCTCGTCAACCTGTGGGAGGGCGAGGACGATCAGGTCGAGGCCCTGCGCGCCACCGCGAAGGAGCTCGAGTTCCGCGACCCGATCATCGGCAACCTGTTCCGCGACGGCGGCGACGCGCTGGCCCCGCAGCTCGACGGCTTCGTGGCCGCGCTCGACTCCGCGCAGTCCGCGCCGCAGTTCCACAGCCGCAAGGGCATGAACCTGCTCGAGAAGGTCCGCTGGATCGCGCAGAACGCGTACGGCGTGCCGTCCGAGCGCGTGCTGCTCAAGCCCGGCTTCACCGATTCGCTGGCCGAGGCCGCCGCGCTGTGCAAGGGCGTGGGCGTCTCGCTCGACGACCTCGCCGTGGTGGCCGTGAAGTCGCCGGCCACCATGACCGACAACGACCGCGCGCCGGAGGGCGAGCGCACCGTGACCCTGAAGAAGGTCGAGGTGCACGCGGGCGCCGGGCTGGTGCACGTGAACCTGACGACGTCGCTCACCACGCCGATGCCGAAGATCGTCTGAGCCTTTCGGCCCGGCTGAGCTGCCCGGCTGCCGCCTGACTGCCGGCACGGGCAATCCGCGACACGCCGAAGCGGCATGAATTTGGCCTCCGAACCGCCCGATTTTGGGTGATTCGGAGGTCAAATTCGTCTCCGCGGCGATTTCTGGGCAAAAACCGGGGTCTCAAAAACGTTGAAAAACATCGGCGTGTCGCGGAATTTGCATTTCGCGCGAATCTGAGTATATTTATCACTCGGCTCAAGAAATGACCAACGCCCCTGTAGCTCAGTTGGTTAGAGCAGCTGACTCTTAATCAGCGTGTCCAGGGTTCGAATCCCTGCGGGGGCACTTCCTCACCCGGCGTTGCGAGAAATCGCACGCCGGGTTTTTTGTTGCCCGCACGGCCGGTCGCTCGCGCGGACGCGAGGAACCTTCCAGCGACAAAGAGAGAGAAGCAATGGAATACAGCCTCATGACCAAGCTGGCCGCCGAATTCCTCGGCACGGCCATCCTCATGATCTTCGGCAACGGCTCCGTGGCCAACGTCGAGCTCAAGAACACCAAGGGCCACCACGCCGGCTGGCTGAACATCGCCATGGGCTACGGCTTCGGCGTCATGTTCCCGGTCCTCATGTTCGGCGCGGTCTCCGGCGCGCACATCAACCCGGCCATGACCATCGCGCAGGCCGTCAACGGCATGTTCCCGTGGTCCGAGGTGCTGCCGTACATCGTCGCGCAGCTGCTCGGCGCGCTCGTGGGCCAGCTCGTGGTGTACATCACCTACTACCCGCACTACAAGGAGACCGAGGAGGCCGAGGCCATCCTGGGCTCTTTCTGCACCACCGACGCGCACAACGACAAGGTCAACTACTTCCTCAACGAGTTCTTCGGCACCCTGGTGCTCGTGGTGGGCGCGCTGTGCTGCCTCGTGCTGCCGTGGGGCAAGGCCGACCCGGCCGCCGCGTCCATCGTGGTCGGCTTCATCGTGTGGGGTCTGGTGACCTCCATGGGCGGCCCGACCGGCCCCGGCCTGAACCCGGCCCGCGACCTCATGCCGCGACTGCTGCACCAGATCCTGCCCATCCCGCACAAGGGCGACTCCCGCTGGGGCGAGGCGTGGATCCCGGTGGTGGCCCCCATCGCCGGCGCCATCGTGGGCGCGTGGATGTTCCAGTTCTTCGCCTGAGTTTTTCGTTCGGGCTTTTCGGCTCGCCTCTGCGGGGCGGGGTGGCGTTGCGGCATGTGCCGCGGCGTTGCCCCGCCCCGTTTTTGTTTTAATTTGGCGGTTTGAGGCGGTTTGAGGCGGCGGGTCGATGGATGGCCCTGCTTGTGGCTTAGTGTCGCCCGAGCTGGGCGTGCGCCGCGGCAGAGGTTGGCGTCCTGCAGATGGAGTAGCTCTCTTTTGAAGAGTTTGGCGCCGAAAACTGCTTATTCCTTGCCTCCTTTGACGGCGAAGCGCACGTCGGAAAACCGATTTTCGATTCGTGTGGTGGTTTTCCGGCACATGCTTGGATATGGGCATTGCAATAACGGCGGAATGATCCTGCCGATATCCGGGATAATGACTCAAAACCACCACACGAATCGAAAATACCGCTGTCGTTCCGTAACAAGGTTCGGCTTTACACCGGTAATTGGGCATTGCGCCGGTTGTGGGACCTGCGTGCATCCGCCGTTTGATATAGCGTCATGAGAGGAGACGGCGTCAGGACGACCTTCAGCCTGTCGCTGAGCAGCATGGCCAGATTCTCGATGAATTCCTCGCATTGAGACTGATCGATGAAAATGCGATTGTCGGGCTCCAGCCAGACCCATCCACGGGTGCGCAAAAAATCGCGCCTTCCGCGATCCAGCCGTGCTTGGTGCACGTCCGTGTCATGCTGGGAACCTTGGTATTCGATGGCGATCTTCAAATTCGGATACGCCATGTCGAAATGCAGCATGCCGCCGCTGCCTGCGGGAATGCCGTAGTTGACCTGAGGGCAGGGCAGCCCGTACCGCATGATGAGCAGACGAGTCAGGGTCTCCCGGGACGAGTCGGTGGATTCGCGCATGAGCCGCATCGCCAGCTTGCACTTTCGTTTGGATGGGAATTTGCCCGGCCCGACGAGCATGTTGTCGAAGTCGGATGCCGCCGCCAGACGCAGTTTGGGATTCCTGCGCATCAATGCGTCGCCGAGAACCACAAGTTCCTCCAACGTCAGCTGGGGAGAGATTTGAGCCCATGCCACGCATGGCCCCACGCACATCAAGCCATTGTACGGAATTTGGACATCCGCGACGCCGCTCCAAACGTGTGGCGCGACGGTGAGCAGGGGCTGTCGCTGCTCCTGACGCGAGACGCACACGTGCAGCTCCTCGCGGGCGTCGCGGGCGATGCGGTCGGGCAGTTCGGCGCCGAGCAGCAGCAGCGCCGTCGAATGGCTGAAGACGAGGCGCTGGGAGGTGCGCGACGCGGCCTCGAGGCATCGCGCGATGGTTTCCTCGCGGCGCTTGGCGAGCGTGGTGAGGAGGATGCTGCTGAAATCGGCGTTCATGGCTTCACGGTATGGACGGCGTTCCCGCGCTCGCAAGCCGGGCCGACGCATCGGTGGATAAGTGGACAACTCGCGTCGCGGTGGATAACAGGGCATGCCGGCGCGGTAGGGTGGCGGGTATGAGCGAAACGAATGGGAGGCCCGGAGCGCCCGGGAAGACGGTCGGCCGGTTCGCGCCCACGCCGTCGGGCCGCATGCACGTGGGCAACGCGTACGCCATGCTCGCGGCGTGGCTGTCCGCGCGGGCGGCGGGACGGGCGTCCGGCGCCGGTTCGCGCATGGTGCTGCGCATCGAGGACATCGACCGTCCCCGCGTGGTGAAGGATGCCGACCGTTGGATTATGGACGATCTGGCGTGGCTCGGCCTCGACTGGGACGGCGAGCCCGTCTACCAGTCCGCGCGGCTCGACCGCTACGAGCAGGTGTTCGGGGATCTGTGCGACCGCGGGCTCGTCTACCCGTGCTTCTGCTCGCGCGCGGACATCCGCGCCGCGTCCGCCCCGAACGAGGGCGACGGGTTCGTGGTCTACCCGGGCACGTGCCGCCGCCTGATCGAGACCGACCCGGACGAGGTGCGCCGGTGCGTCGAGGCGGGGGAGCAGCATTCGTGGCGCGTCGCCGTGCCGGAAGAGGGAATCCCGTCCCTGTCCGCAACGGTGACCTTCGACGACCGCCTGTTCGGCCCGCAGCGCTACGACCTCGCCCGCGACGTGGGCGACACGGTGATCCGCCGCTCGGACGGCCTGTTCGCCTACCAGCTCGCGGTGACCGTGGACGACCTCGACATGGGTGTGACGGACATCGTGCGCGGGCGCGACCTGCTGCGCTCCACGGCGTTGCAGCTGTACATCCGCGATCTTATGCAGGACGCGGGCTCGCGCGCTCCATACGAGTCGCGCGTTCCGCAGGTCCCGCCCGCGCCGCGCCCGTCGTTCGCGCACCTGCCGCTGATCGACAACGCGCAGGGCCGACGCATGGCCAAACGCGAGCATTCGATGGACTTGGGATTCCTGCGCTCGCGGGGGGTGAGGCCGGAGCAGGTGGTCGGCTACTGCGCGTGGCTGCTGGGGTTGGGCGGCCCGCAGCCGGAGCCGGCGCCCATGACCGCCGCGGAGGCATTGGATGCGTTCGTGGCCGCCGGCGGCTGGGAGGGTCTGCGCTCCGATGATGCCGGGCGCGCCGGCCACGCGGGCCGTCCCGGTCTTGCCGACCGCGTCATGCCGGACCAGCCGGCCGCCCTGGAACCGCCGCATCATGCATGACCGTTCCGGGGCGTCACCAGTTCCGCCCATGCGATGACCTGTGTTCCGGGCGCCCATGCGACTACACTCATGGGCGAGGAAAACGGATGGACGGCAACGAGGGGAGTGGCATGACCGCGTACATGGATCACAAGGATCTGGCCAACGAGACCATCGACGACGCACGCGCGCGGCAGATCGCGGACGGCGTGCACCGCGTGCTCGACGGCATCGCCGAGGCGGAGTCGGCGAGCGGCCGCGCGGCCGGGGAGGTCCGCCTGCTCGCCGCGACCAAGACGCGCGACGTGGGCGAGATCATGGCCGCGATCGACGCCGGCGTGCGCATGATCGGCGAGAACCGCCCGCAGGAGGTGGAGGTCAAGTCCGCCGGGCTGGCGCGGCTGTGCGCCGAGCGCGGCTTCGCGCTGGGGGCGATCGTCGCGTCCGGGAGCGGCCAGACCGGCGCGCAATCCCCGCTGACCCCGCTGCCGTTCCACCTCATCGGCCAGCTCCAGTCCAACAAGATCAACAAGGTGCTGCCGTCCGTCACGACCATCGAGTCGGTGGACTCGTTCGAGCTCGCGCAGAAGATCGCCCGGCGCGCGGCGGCCCGCGGAGTCACGGTCGGCGTGCTGCTCGAGGTCAACGAGTCGGGCGAGGAGTCGAAGTCCGGGTGCGATCCGGCGGCCGCGCGGGACTTGGCGGCGCGGATCGGCGCGCTGGAGGGTCTGCGCCTGGAGGGCCTGATGACGATCGGCGCCCACGTGGACGACGAGGCGACGATCCGCCGCGGATTCGCCCATTTGCGCGAGACGCGCGACGCGGTTCTGGCCTCCGGCGAGCCGGGCACCGCGGAATGCCGCGAGCTGTCGATGGGCATGACCAACGACATGGCGCTCGCGATCGACGAGGGCTCCACGATCGTGCGCGTCGGCACCGCGATCTTCGGCCCGCGCGCGTTCATCTGAGCGTCGCGCCGTGTTCGGTCGCGGCATATGCCGACTGTTCGCATGGTGTGCGGCACTTTTCGGATGCCGCGGACATCCATCTTCGTTCCGTGCGGCACCCATATCACGAGGTAAAAAGTGCCGCACACTCCGCGGATAGGCCGCGAAACCGGCGAGGTGCGGGCGGGCGAGTAGACTGGCAGCCATGAGAATCGCACGTTTTTCGCTCAATGGCACCCCTCGTTACGCCTTCGTCCAGCAGGACCAGAACGACGGCAAGGACTATCTCGTCGAGCTCGACGGCTACCCGCTCGGCGCCGGCGCGGTCAAGCCCACCGGCCAGCGCTACGCCCTGGACGCGGACGGCATCCGTCTGCTCGCGCCCGTGATCCCGTCCAAGATCTTCGGCCTGGCCAAGAACTACGAGGCCCACGCGCAGTTCATGCACGAGGCCGGCCACTCCGACGTGGCGCACGCCCCGGAGGACATGTGGATCTTCACCAAGCCGAGCACCTCCGTGATCGGCCCCGACGACCCGATCGTGATTCCGCCGTGCTCGAACGACATGAACTTCGAGCCGGAGGTGGCCGTGGTGATCGGGCGCATGGCCAAGAACGTGTCCGAGCTGGAGGCCATGGACTACGTGCTCGGCTACACGTGCGTGAACGACGTGACCCTGCGCGACCTGCAGGGCAAGGACCCGATGTGGACGCGCGCCAAGGGCTTCGACACCTCCTGCCCGCTCGGCCCGTGGATCCAGACCGAGTTGGACTGGTCGGACGCGAAGATCTCGTTCTCCCTCAACGGCGAGGACGTGCCCGAGGCGTCCGGCACCACCGCGAACCTCATCCACTCGATCCCGCAGCAGATCGCCGCGATCTCGAGCTTCTCCACGCTGCTGCCCGGCGACGTGATCATGACCGGCACGCCCAACGCGTCCGGCCACCTCGCGCCCGGCGACGAGCCCGTGGTGCACATCGAGGGCATCGGCAGCCTGCGCAACGTGGTGGTCAAGGGCTGAGCCGTCAAGCGGATAGTTCGGTCGGTGGGCTATCCGTAGGCTCGGCCGGGCGGTCAGCGGTCCGCCAAGGACCGTAATGACGGGTCTGAAAGGCCCTACATGCTCACGACGGCGTGAATGGCCGTCATGGCGACGAGCCCGAGCACGCCGGTGACGGTGAGGCTGAAGCCGGCGAGCTTCGGGTTGCCGGTGAGCGAGTCGGTGAACTTGGTCGAGAAGATGGTCACCGGGCTGGCCGCGCACAGCAGCATGATGCCGCGGATGTGCCGGTCGAACGGCAGCAGCGTCCAGCCCGCCGCGCCGATGAGCACGGCGAACAGCGCGCGCCACGCGATCACCTTCATGAGCTCCATGCGGTCCTTGCGCTCGGACGGGATCTCCATCATGAGGCCGATCATCGCCATGGTCATGAACGCGTTGGCGTTGGCGAACGGCGTGACGAGCGAGACGATCCAGTGCGGGATCGTCACGTGCGCCACCATGAGCACGAGCATGAGCATGTACGTGTCGAACGAGGTGGAGCTCAGGAAGTCGCGCGCCACGCTGCGGATCTTGAGCCCGAGCGGCAGGGACTGCGCCGCGTCGCCCATGTGCAGCAGGCTCTTGGTGAGCGTCAGCGCGAGGGCGGTGGCCACCATGGCGTTGCCGATGTCCATCATGACCACGGGAAGGCCGGCCGCCGGCCCGATGAGCGTCTGCGCGACGGGCAGGCAGAACGCGCCCAGATTGAGGCCCGACGCGTTGAGGATCTGGTAGGCGCGGTAGCGGGTTTCGTCGCCGCGCGAGCCGAGGAACACGACGAACATGGGGATGATGGCGCACACGAAGCCGAACAGCACGATCCACAGCATGGACATGTCGTGCTCGTTGGTGGCGAAGCTCATCACGATCGCGCACGGCAGCGTGAGGTTGAAGACGAGTCCCTGCGCGACCCGGTAGTCGCGGTCGGTGAAGATATGCAGATGCTTGAGCGCGTAGGTGGCGATGATCACCAGCAGCAGCGATCCTGATTGAAACAGCACGAGGGCGAGTATAGGAGCCTTGCGTTGCGGGTGTGCGGGGTGGGTCGTATAATCGATAAGCTTTTGCGACGTCGATGTGTGGCAAACCTGCGCCTTGGAGAGAGCGGGCGCGAGGGGACTTCGACGTTCGCGCCGCCGGCCCTACCCGTCGCGCTCTGCCGGTGAGTGCTTTTCCAATGCTCCCAGAGCGCGGCGATTCAAGAGATGGATTAGGGAATCATCATGAAGATCATGCGCAAGCTCGTCGCGCTCGTGGGCGCGGCCGCCATGGCGTTCTCGCTGGCCGCGTGCGGCGGCGAAGCGAATACAACCGCCCAGACCTCCGGCAACGCCTCGTCCTCCGCGTCCAAGGAGCTCAAGAAGGTCACCTTCATGCTCGCCTGGGTGCCGGACACCAACCACATCGGCGTCTACGTGGCCAAGAACAAGGGCTACTTCAAGGACGCCGGCCTCGACGTGGACATCATCGCCGTGGGCCAGTCCGGCGCCGAGCACGCCGTGTCCACCGGCCAGGCCGACTTCGCGCTGTCCAACCTGACCAACGCCGCGAGCTACAGCCTCAAGGGCGCTGGCATCATCCAGACCCTTCAGGTGCAGCAGAAGCCGTCCGCCGTGTGGTGCGCGCTCGCGTCCAACACGTCGATCAAGTCCCCGAAGGACTTCGACGGCAAGACCTTCGCCACCTTCGGCTCCAACGAGTCCGACGCCGTGATCCGCCGCATGATCCAGGCCGACGGCGGCAAGGGCGAGTTCGACAAGGTGACCGTGGGCACCAACACGTTCCAGACCCTCACCTCCGGTCAGGCCGACTTCGGCGGCTTCTACGCCACGTGGGAGGGCGTGCAGGCCGAGATGTACGGCCCGGCGCTCAACTGCTTCACCGAGCCCGACTACGGCGTGCCCGGCAACGCGGACGGCATCGGCATCATCACCTCCGAGAAGATGATCAAGGAGGATCCCGACACGGTCCGCGCCTTCACCCAGGCCGCGCAGAAGGGATACGAGTACGCGTACGACAACCCGGACGAGGCCGCGCAGATCCTCGTGGACGACGCCGGCGACTCCACGCTGCAGGTCGACTTCGTCAAGCGCAGCATGCAGGTGATCACCGAGGGCCAGTACTGGGGCGACAAGGCCAAGATCAAGGACGGCTCCTTCGTGCTCGGCACCAACGACTTCGACGGCGTGCAGAAGTACCTCGACTTCATCGCCGAGGCCGACGCGTTCACCGACGCGAACGACAACGTGGTCAAGCAGGCTCCCAAGGTGTCCGACGTCTCGACCAACGAGTTCCTCGCCAAGTAGGTTCCGCCGGTGATTTCACCGGTGCAGTCGCAGCCGATCGACGCCGGCGCGTGCGCATTCCTCGTGCGCATGCGCCGGCGTCGTCGTATTCGCCCGCCCCGCCGTCCTTCCGGTTTATCCCCCGGTCAGTGCGCGCGGCGCGGCTGCTGGGCCTTCCGGGGAGCATTGGTATTGTTTTTTGGAGCTGGTGACGGCGTGGGCACAATGTGGGCACATCGTGGGCACAATGGGACCACGTGCGCAAAACAGCCTGCCGCCCTTGACGCGGGGCACGGGGCCGCGGGCGGGCGAATGAGCGAAAGGAACGACATGACCGAGCCGAAGCGAATCGTGCTGGACGTGGACACGGGCATCGACGACACGCTGGCCCTGTGCTATCTGCTTGCGGCGGCGCGCGCGGGGGAGTGTGAGCTGGCGGGCGTGATCGGCACGTATGGCAACGTGCTGGCGTCCACGGCCGTGCGCAACAACCGGGCGGTGCTGGAGCTGTTCGGGGCGGCCGGCGTTCCCGTGCCGCGCGGATGCGTGTGCCCGTCGTGGGCCGACGGATTCGCCGTGGACGAGGGGTGCGCGCGGTTCCATGGCGTCAACGGGCTGGGCAACGTGGATCCGGCGCGGTACATGGCCGATGCGGCCGATGCAGCCGGAGTGGTCGGAGTGGTCGGAGTGGCCGGTGCGGCGGACGGCGGCGCGGACGGCGTCGAAACGGTCGTGGGACACATGGCCGAGCTCGACCGCCCGGCGGCGCTGTCGCTCGGCGGCGAACGGCATGACCTCGCGCCTGCCACGTCCGGACTGGCGTGCGACGCCTCCTGCGCCAACCGTCCCTCCGAGTGGCGGGACGAGGGCGTGCCCGAGGGCGTGCGGCTCATCGTCGACGAGGTGCGTGCGCACGGGCGGGACGTGACCATCCTCGCCACCGGACCGCTCACCGACGTGGACGCCGCGATCAAGGCCGCGCCGGACATCGCCGCGGACATGCGGCTCGTCATCATGGGCGGCTCGCTCACGCAGGAGGGCAACTGCTACGACCTCATCTGCGAAACCAATATCTTCCAGGATCCGGAGGCCGCGAACCGCGTGTTCCGCGCCGTGGGCGACGTGACCATGATCGGCCTCGACGTGACCCACCAGTGCCTCATGACCCGCGCCGACGCCGCCGCGTGGAGGGCGACCGGCACGCCGCGCGGCGCGTTTCTCGCGGACATGGTCGGCTTCTACATCAACGCGAACGAGTCGTCCGACCCGATCTTCCTGGCCGGCAGCCCGCTGCACGACCCGCTCGCCGTCGCCGTGGCGCTCGACCCGGGTCTCGTGGCGTGCTTCGACGTCAACATGATGGTCGAGACGGCCACCGGCAACGGCCATGGCTTCCGCGGCCGCACGATCGGCGACCCGACCCGCCTGCGCGATCCGCGCAAGACCGCGCACGTGGCCCTGAACGTGGACGCGTCCCGCTTCACCGCCCTGTTCCGCGACCGCCTGACGGATTTGTGCGCGTGAGCCGAGGCCGTCCCCGGGCCGTCCGTGCGCCCTACAATGGAGACGTTCGATGACGAGTTGGGGCGCCCATGCACATACGTTGGTCATTCATCCGCAATCGTCCGCGCGCGAGTGCGGGCGTGGTGCACACCGTTGCGGCGGCGATCTGTCTGGCGGCGGCGATCAGCGAATGGAGCACGGTCGCCGTGGTCATGTCGCCGCTGGACATGGCGATTTCCGGGGCGTATGCGCTGGCGCTGCTGGCGTTGCCGCTGCGTCCGGTGGCGGCGAGCGCGGCGATCGTGGTCGTGACGCTCGCCGAGGTGATGATGCCCATGGATTCGTGGGCGGTGCAGAGCATGTGGGGACTGTGGTATGCCCTGATCGTGCTGACGATGCGCGGACTGCTGTGGCCGGCCGTCGCGGCGATCGTGGTGCTGTCGTGCCTGTCGTTGGCGCAGGGCGACCGGATGCTCATCACCACGTTCCATCCCTCGATGATGCTCATGCTCCCGTTTCTCGTTGTCGCGTGCATGCTGGGGCTCGGCATGCGCATGTGGCGCTTGGAGATGCGTCGCAAGGAGCGCGCCGAAGCGCGGCGGGCGTTGTTGGAGCGGGAGAACGCGCAATACCGTGAGCGGCTGGACCTGCTGCACCGGCTGCATGGCGAAGTGGCCGGCTCGCTGGCCTATGCGGTGCTGCTGTGCCGGCGCATGCGGGAGGAAAACGGGCGGTCGGCGGAGGCCGATTCGGATTCCGCGGGGTATGCGGCGCGGGTCGAAGAGGCCGTGACGCAGGCGCTTGGGTCGTTGCGGCATGGGGTGATCGAGCCGACGCGCCGTCTGGTGGAGGAGGGGCCGCCGGTTGGGGCCGCCGACGGGCATCCGAGCGAGGGAACCGCCGCGTCCGGCGATGCCATGGCCACGATCAGGCGACATGTGGAACGCGCCGCCGATCGGTTGCGCGGCGTGGGTCTGCCGTGCGAAACCGTGGTGCGCGGCGATCCGTCGGGACTGGACGGGGAGCGGGCCGCGCTGATCGTCCGCGTCGTCGATGAAATGGGCAACAACATGGTCAAGTACGCCGTGCCCGGTCCGTGTGCGATCGCCGTCGTGGCGGACGATGCGGGTGGCGTGCGCGTGTGGTCGTCCAATGCGTGCGCGGGTGCGAATGCGGGCGAAGCCGAAGACGCGGGCGAAGTCGGGGACGGCGAATCGTCTCTGAGCGGGGGAACGGGTCTGGCCTTGCTGCGCGACAGCCTCGCCGTGTATGGAGGAAGCCTGACGGTCTCCCGCGAGGACGACATTTGGACCGCATCGGCCGTATTGCCGGCGCCGATCGCCCCGACCGTTTGAACGACAAGGGCGCGACCCGCTCGGCAGACTTTAGATCAATCCGCGCCGCAGGCAGGCGATCACGGCCTCGGTGCGCGAGTGGGTCCCGAGCTTTTCAAACGCGCGGCGGGCATAGGTTTTCACGGTGGTCAGCCCCACATGCATGCGATGCGCGATGGCCTCATTGGTGAGACCGTCCGTGTAGAGGCGCATCACCTCCAATTCCTGATCGCTCAACGGCTTGGCCGCGCTTTCGCCCGCCAGCCATGCGAGCATCGACGCATTGCCGGATATGCGGGCCAGCTCGGCAAGCAGGTCGGGCGTGGGAATGATCTTGTCCAGTACGGCGGCGAACGGCGAGGAATCATCGTGTTCGGCGCGTGTTGGCTGTTCAATGGCGAATGCGGTAATGCCCACCACGGGGATTCCGGGGGAAGCGGCGTGCATGCGCCGGGCCAGCTCGGCTCCGTCGACTCCGGGCATCTGGAGGTCCGTGAGCACCATGTCCGGGGTCCGCCGCGAAAGGGCGTCGACGGCGCTCGACGCGGTCCAGGCGACTTCAACCGGCGCGCCGGAGCCATTGATGTTGCGTTCCAGCATGCGCAACACCAGAGGATCGTTGTCCACGATGCCCAAGCGAAGCGGGGTTCCGGAACGTGAATGGTGACCCGTGCCTTCGGTTATGTTTCCGGTTACGCCGCGTTGCCGTGCCGCCATTGTCTCCTACCCCCTGTGGTTCATGATCCCTTGGCATCAGTATAGGATGCGACCGTTCGGACGACGGGGCGGCAGAGCGGCGTGCGGTCGGGCCGGATAGGCTGGAGGCATGCGGACGCGGAGTGGATTCGCGGTGGTGCTCGTCACAATTGAAGGGATACGGCCATGAGAAGAACTGTCGCCGTAATGGGCATATTGGCGATGCTGATGCCACTGGTGTCGCTGACGGCGTGTGGCTCGGGCGCCGGTGCGTCGTCGGCGGATGGAAGTGGTCGTGCCTCCGCCGCGCTGCCAAAGGACGTGTCGTACAGCCGCGAAGCGGACGTGGCGCAATATCGGGCCGATTTGGACGCGCTCGCCAAACGGACCGGCAACGATTTCCTGTCCGCGATCATCGCGGACAACACCATCACCGCCGACGAAATGAACGAGGCGAAGCGGCGCATGCAGCAGTGCTACTCCGATCTGGGCTATAAGGCCGTGCAAACCGACGACAGCGGCGGCATCGTCGTCGTCAGGGCCGACGGCGGCGATGTGAGGAATGACGGCAATGCGCTGACCGCCGCGGACAAGCGGTGCCAGACGGACTCCGGGTATGCGATGCTGACGGGCATCTACTTCAACGCCGTGCGCAATCCCGATCGTCTTGATTTGGTGCCTTATACCGTGCGGTGTCTCATTGATCATGGGATTGTGGACCCGTCGTATACCGTGCAGGATTATCAGCGTGATTCGCAGAACAGGAACGGGCCGTACAAGGTTCAGGACGAGGATCCGGAAGGTACGCAGGGGCGGCAGGTAACGCAATGCGGTCGTGACCCGCTCGGCAAACTGGGCTAGCGGGTGGCGGAGCCTCGTGCGGCTGCGTGGCAAGGCTGCTTGGCGTGCCCACGTAATGCAAAACTTGAGTGTGTTGGGCTCAACTTTTGGGAATAGAATGGGTGGCAGGTCGGTTGACCATATCAGACAACGACATTGCGCCGGGGTCCGCGGCCGCGAGGGCGGTCGGCTTCGGCGCGCTACGTAGGAGGACGATATGGAACAGAAGTTCACGACGATGGCGCAGGAAGCCATAGGGGACGCCATCCAGAGTGCCTCCGCCGCGGGCAACGCCCAGGTGGAGACGCTGCATCTCGTTGACGCGCTGCTGCGTCAGGAGCAGGGCGTGGTGCGCGGGCTGATTCAGGCCGCGGGCGGCGATCCGCAGCGCATCGGCGCGGCCGTGCGCAACGCGCTGGTCGGCCTGCCGAGCGCGTCCGGCTCCACCACCTCCCAGCCGCAGGCGAGCCGTCAGCTCACCGCCGCGCTGGCGCAGGCGGAGAAGGAAATGCAGGCGATGGGCGACGAATACGTGTCCACCGAGCACCTGCTCATCGGCATCGTGGCGTCCACGCCGAACCAGAGCGCGGACATCTTCAAGCAGAACGGCGTGACCGCGGACGCCCTGCGCAAGGCCGTGCCCGGCGTGCGCGGCGGCGCGAAGGTCACCAGCCCGGACGCCGAGGGCAGCTACAAGGCGCTGGAGAAGTACTCCACGGACCTTACGGCCCAGGCGAAGGAGGGCAAGCTCGACCCGGTGATCGGCCGTGATTCGGAGATCCGCCGTGTCATCCAGATCCTGTCCCGCCGCACCAAGAACAACCCGGTGCTGATCGGCGAGCCCGGCGTCGGCAAGACCGCCGTCGTCGAGGGACTGGCCCAGCGCATCGTCGCCGGCGACGTGCCGACCACGCTGCAGGGCAAGAAGCTCATTTCGCTGGACCTCGGCTCCATGGTGGCCGGCTCCAAGTACCGCGGCGAGTTCGAGGAGCGCCTCAAGGCCGTCCTGAACGAGATCAAGAGCGCCAACGGGCAAATCATCACGTTCATCGACGAGATCCACACCATCGTGGGCGCCGGCGCCGCGGAGGGCTCCATGGACGCGGGCAACATGCTCAAGCCCATGCTGGCCCGCGGCGAGCTGCGCCTGATCGGCGCGACCACGCTGGACGAGTACCGCGAGAACATCGAGAAGGATCCGGCGCTGGAGCGTCGTTTCCAGCAGGTGTTCGTGGGCGAACCGAGCGTGGAGGACACCATCGCGATTCTGCGCGGCCTGAAGCAGCGCTACGAGGCCCACCACAAGGTGACGATCGGCGACGATGCGCTGGTCGCGGCCGCGACGCTGTCGAACCGCTACATTTCGGGCCGTCAGCTGCCGGACAAGGCCATCGATCTGGTGGACGAGGCCGCCGCGCACCTGCGCATGGAGCTCGACTCGCAGCCCGAGGAGATCGATGAGCTGCAGCGCAAGGTGACGCGCCTCGAAATGGAGGAGATGCAGCTCAAGAAGGCCGAGGACCCCGCGTCCAAGGAGCGTCTGGGCAAGCTGCAGGCCGAGCTCGCGGACACCCGCGAGAAGCTGGGCGGCCTCAAGGCCAAGTGGGACGCCGAGCAGGCCGGCCACAACAAGGTCGGCGACCTGCGCGCCAAGCTGGACGACCTGCGCGTCGAGGCGGACAAGGCCACCCGCGAGGGTGATCTCGCCAAGGCGTCGAAGATCCTGTACGGCGACATTCCGGCCATCCAGAAGGAGCTGGCCGCCGCCGAATCCGCGGACGCCGAGTCCGTGGAGGACGGCGCCGCCAAGCCGGAGCCGATGGTCCCCGACCGCGTGGACGCCGATTCCGTGGCCGAGATCGTCTCCGACTGGACCGGCATCCCCGTCGGCCGCCTCATGCAGGGCGAGAACGAGAAGCTCCTGCACATGGAGGAGTACCTTGGCAAGCGCGTGATCGGCCAGAAGGAGGCCGTGCAGGCCGTGAGCGACGCCGTGCGCCGTTCGCGCGCCGGCATCTCCGATCCGAACCGCCCGACCGGCTCGTTCCTGTTCCTCGGCCCCACCGGCGTGGGCAAGACCGAGCTCGCCAAGGCGCTCGCGGACTTCCTGTTCGACGACGAGAGGGCCATGGTGCGCATCGACATGTCCGAGTACATGGAGAAGGCGTCCGTGTCCCGCCTGATCGGCGCCGCGCCTGGCTACGTGGGCTACGAGCAGGGCGGTCAGCTGACCGAGGCCGTGCGTCGTCGCCCGTACTCGGTGGTGCTGTTCGACGAGGTGGAGAAGGCCAACCCGGAGATCTTCGACGTGCTGCTGCAGGTGCTCGACGACGGTCGTCTGACCGACGGCCAGGGCCGGACCGTGGACTTCAAGAACACGATCCTCATCATGACCTCCAACTTGGGTTCGCAGTTCCTCGTGAACGAAGACATGGACGCGGACGCCAAGAAGAAGGCCGTGATGGACGCGGTGCACATGAACTTCAAGCCGGAGTTCCTCAACCGCCTGGACGACATCGTGATGTTCCACCCGCTCACCCGCGAGGAGCTGGGCAGCATCGTGGACATTCAGGTCAAGGGCGTGGCCGCGCGCCTGACCGAGCGTCGCATCAGCCTCGACGTGACCGACTCGGCCCGCGAGTGGCTCGCCAACACCGGCTACGACCCGGCGTACGGCGCCCGTCCGCTGCGTCGTCTGGTGCAGACCGAAGTCGGCGATCAGTTGGCCCGCATGCTGCTGGCCGGCAAGGTCCACGACGGCGACACCGTGCTGGTCGACCAGACCGGCGGCGACCATCTGGAGCTGTCCGCGTGGGCGTCCGACAAGATCGTCCCCGACGATCCGGACGTCTCCGTGGACCATGTGGAGGCCGACGGCGACGACAAGGGCGCCGGGCGGACCGGCGACGGCTCCGGTGCTTCGGGTGCCGCGGGCGCGTCGGGCAAGTGATGATGTGATGTCGCGGGGCGGTGGCGTTGCGTCGGCGCCCCGCGGATCGACCTGCCGTCGATAATCTGAAATCCGAACATGACTTGGGCGGGGTGGGAATGCCGAATGATCGGCATTCCCACCCCGCCCATTGTGTTCCCATAGTGTTTTTATGCCATTGCCGGTCTTGGTCAGCGTTTGCTCCGACCATTGGCTTTGGCCGGCGGTGGCGGATCCGCGCCCGCCATTGCGCCGCTGCCGCCGTCTCGGCGTTGCTTGTCGGCCTAGAGCGGTTCGACTGGTGCGCCGCGGTCGCGGTTCGACCGGTTAGCTCAGGAAGACCTGCGGGGCCTTCATGAAATTGGTGGCGCAGTGCTCGCCGCAGAAGTAGTAGGTCTTGCCCTCGTACTCGCGGGTGATCGCGTCGGCGTTGACGGCGACGGTCATGCCGCAGACCGGATCCGTGGCGGTCTCGCCGTGGACGGGCTGGTCCATATGCATGTGATGCATGTTCATGGTGTTCTCCTTGTTGGTTGCGGTGGCATCGCCGGTGTTGGCGCTGTCAAGCTGGGTGAATTCGGTGTGCTCGTCGATGATGACCCGCACGTCATGCGCATGGGCGGCGTTCGCGCCGGTGCCGCTCGTCGCATCGGCGTCGCCGGAATGACCGTGGCCCTCATGCGATTGTGCGGTGCCGACGGCGTCCTCGCGGATTCTCGCATAGCGCAGGCGATTCGCGTTGAGCACGAGGCAGACGGAACTCAGGGCCATTGCGAGTCCGGCGATCATGGGGCTGAGCAGCCACCCGGTGAACGGGTACAGGATGCCGGCGGCGAGCGGGATGCCGATGACGTTGTAGCCGAACGCCCAGGCCAGGTTCTCCTTGATGTTGGTCATGGTGGCGTTGGACAAGTTGATGGTGCGCAGCACGCCGCGCAGATCGCCGCTCATGAGCGTCACGTCGGCGGACTGCATGGCCACGTCGGTGCCGGTGCCGATGGCGAACCCGACGTCCGCCTTGGCGAGAGCCGGGGCGTCGTTGATGCCGTCGCCCACCATGGCGATGAGTTCGCCGCTCCGGCCGTCCCGGTCGCGCTCGGCCTGCAGCTTGGCGATCCAGTCCGCCTTGCCGTCCGGGCGCACTTGGGCGATGACGGTGTCGATGCCGACCTCGCGCGCGATGCCCTCGGCCACGTCGGCGCGGTCGCCGCTGAGCATCACCGTGCGGATGCCCGCATTGCGCAGCGCGGCCACGGCCTGCTTGGAACCATCCTTGATGGTGTCGTTGACGTACGACGCCTTGTCGAGCGACGACCCGGCGTCGGTGACGCCGCGCGTGATGGTGCCGGTCTTGTCGAACACGACCGTGCGGATCAGGCGCGCCTGCTCCAGCGCCTGCGCGGACGTGACGAGCACGCCGTTCGTGGCGCCCAGACCGGTGGCGACGGTCACGGAAAGCGGCGTGGCCAGTCCCAGCGCGCACGGGCAGGCGATGATGAGCACGCTCACGGCCGCGATGAGGGCATGGGCCAGCTTCGGCTGAGGGCCGACCGTCAGCCAGATCGCGAACGTCCAGATCGCGATGATCATCACCGCGGGCACGAAGACGCGCGCGATGCGGTCGGCGAGCCGCTGCACCGGAGCCTTGGTGGCCTGCGCGCGGGACACTAGCGTGATGATCTGCGACAGCACGGTGTCGCCGCCGGTCTGGGTCACGCGCATGACGAACGCGCCCCTGAGCGTCATGGTGGCGCCGGTCACGGCGTCGCCTTCGCGCTTGTCCATCGGCTTCGACTCGCCGGTGATCATCGATTCGTCCACCTGCGCCGAGCCCGCCACGATGACGCCGTCGGCGGGAATGCGCTCGCCGGGGTGGATGACCAGCAGATCGTCCACCGCGACGCGGTCGATGTCCACGTCGGAGCCCGTGCTCAGGAGCTTCCAGTGGGCCTCGCCGGCGTCGAGGTCGGTCTGGTTGATGCGGCGGGCGGATCTCGGCGCGAGCTTGATGAGCGACTGCACAGCCTTGCCGGTGCCTTCGCGCGCCTTGGCCTCCAGCAGTCGGCCGACCAGCACCAGCGTGATGACCACGCCCACGGATTCGAAGTAGGGGTCCTGCGAGCCCGACGGCATGAGGCTGGACGCCACGCAGACGACCAGACTGTACAGGTATGCGGCGCTGGTGCCGAGCGTGACCAGCGAGTTCATGTCGGGGCTGCGGTGGCGCAGGGCCGACCACCCGACGCGGTGGATCGGATTGCCGCAGTAGAACATGACCGGGGTGACGAGAATGGCCTGAAGCCACGGGGTGGTGAGCCAACCGGGCAGCATGTTGCCGTGCATGGACAGCATGGCGATGGCGAACACCGGGAGGGTGAAGACGGCCGCGATGATCGTCAGCCTCGTGGTGGATCGGATTTCCTCGCGCCGCTCCTCGGCGTCGAGCCGCTCGTTCTCCAAGGCGTTCGCCGGAGCCGAAGCGGCGCGGGGCGTCCCTGCGCCCGCGGGCGTGACGGCGTTGGACTGTTCCGTCGCATCGCCGGTTACCTTGAGCAGGCCGTGGACCATGTTCATGCCGCAGGCGAACGGGTATTCTCCGGCGGGCAGCGCGGGCAGCTCCACGGAGGTCTTCGCGTTGCCGGGCAGCGCGGCGTCCAGCCCCAAGTCCACGAACACCACATGGGACGTGCATTCGCCCGTCTCCTGACGGTCGAACACCAATGTGGTCGGCAGGCCGGCCTTGAGTTCGATGACGTCCGGCGAATAGCCGCCGCGCACGGTGATGGCGGCGGTCTGCGAGTCAGCGCCGACGGTGCTGGCCGCCGCCTCGCGCTCGGCGAAGAAGAAGCGGATGACCGCCCACGTGAGCAGTCCGGCCACGATGATCGCTATGGCCAGCATGAACAGATCGAAACCCATCGTTCCTCCTTCGTTGTCAGTACGCGGCCAACTCTACGCGAGCCGGCGCATCGGGCATAGACCGCGGCCCGCTTTTTGCCTACGGGCTTGATATAGAACGTATGTTCGACCATGGACGTGCGGCGTGTTGCCTTGTGGCAGTAAGGATTCCTTGTGACTGCACCATGTTCGCTTCGGGGTGAAGTCCATGCGAACTGCTGTTATAGAACACATGTTCGATATTGCGATTGTGGCGACGTTGGTCGCGGTGCTGGTGATCGGAGTCCTGCTGGGACTCCTCGCGGGCTACCTGTTCGGCAAGGGCAGGGGAGCCGAATCCGTGCGCGCTCAGGCGACGCACGAGTTGGAGGACGGCCGTTCCCGTCTGGAAACCATGCGCTCCGATTTGGAGCGGGCCAACGCGCAGGCGGTCGCGGCCCGCACCCAGACGGAGGGCTTGGAACGTCAGCTCGGTTACGTGCAGTCCCAGCTGGCGCAGGCGCAGCAGGCCGAGCAGGTGCGGCTGCAGCGCGAGCGTGAGAGGGCCCAGGAACAGGCGGAGCAGCGCGAGCGCGAGCGCGAGGCGGCGCTCAAGGAGCAGAGCAAGGTGTTGAGCGCCTTGGCTCCCGTGCAGAAGAACCTCGACGCGCTGCAGCTCAAGGTGACGCAGATCGAGGAGGGACGCAAGCATGAGATGGGCGCTCTGAGCGAGCAGCTCAAGGGGCTGGGGGAGCAGCAGTCCCGGCTGGACCGCGAGACCAGCTCGCTTTCGGCCGCGCTGCGCAACAACAAGGTGCGCGGCGCGTGGGGCGAGGCCCAGCTCAAGAACATCGTGGAGTCCGCAGGGCTGCTGGACCATGTGGACTTCGACACGCAGGTGGTCGTCACCGACGCCGAGGGCCGCATCCAGCGGCCGGACATGGTGGTGCACCTGCCCGGCGGCAAGACCATTCCGATTGATGCGAAGGTGCCGTACGCCAGCTACCAGCGCGCCTGCGAGATCCCGGACACGGCCTCGCCGGAGGAGCTGGACCGCAAGGCGGACCTGCTGCGCGCCCATGCGCACGACCTGCGCGAGCACGTCCGCGCGCTATCCGACAAGGCGTATTGGAACGCCTTCCCCGTGGCGCCCGACTTCGTGGTGGCGTTCATCCCCAACGAGGCCCTGCTGCAGGCCGCGCTCGAATCCGATCCGACGCTCATGGACGACGCCTTCGCCCGCAAGGTGGCGCTGACCTCGCCGGTCACGCTGTGGGCCGTGCTCAAGTCCGTGGCCTACGCATGGCAGCAGCAGAGCCTGACCGACGACGCCAAGGTGCTGTTCGACCTGTCGCGTGAGCTGTACGAGCGCTTCGCGGTGCTGGGCGACAAGGCCACCAAGCTCGGCAACGCCATCACCAAGACCGTCGGCGCCTACAACCAGTTCGCCGCGTCGCTGGAGTCGCGTGTGCTGGTCTCCGCGCGCAAGCTCCAGAAGCTCGACCGCTCCCGCGTGATCGGCGACGTGGACCTCATCGACTCGGAAAAGGGCAACATCCGCGAACTGAGCGCCCCCGAAACCCAGCCTGACGACGAGGGGGCGCCCGAAGCGGCCGCGGCCTGAGCGCCCCAAGTCGCGGGCAAGTCGCGGGCGAAAGTTCGGGTGACCGGATGGTCAGGCGGTCTTTCCTCGACGGCCGGCGGCGCGGTAGGTGGTCGGGGACATGCCGACGACGCGTTTGAACGCGGCGGTGAGCACGCGGCGGTCGCTGAAACCGCATTCCCGCGCGATGGCGGGCAGCGGCTCGGCGGTGTCGATGAGCAGCGACTGCGCCAGCTGCACCCGCTCCCGCGTGACGTATTCGTGCGGGGTCATGCCCGTCTGGCGCTTGAACAGGCGGATGAAGTGGTATTCGCTCATATGCGCCTGCCGCGCCAGCGCGCCGACCGTCAGGGGCGCGTCCAGGTGGTCCGACACGTATTCGATCGCCGCGTCGATGTTGCGCGAGCGCGTGCGCGTGGTGGCCTCGCCGTCGCCGCTGAGCAGACAGGCGGTGAGCAGGTCGGTGATGATGCGCGACAGCAGCGGCTCGCTGATGGCGGTCTGCGTGTCGAACAGGCGCAGCAGGTCCATCAGCGGCGTCATGACCGCGGGGACGTCCGAGGGCGTGAACGCGTTCGACAGCGTATCGATCATGAGGCCGCAGTACTGCGGCGCCGTCGGGCCGTCGAAATTCAACCAGATGGCCTCCGTGTCCTCTTCGACGGTGTACTGGAAGCCTCTGGCGCAGTCGATGATGGCCACCTGATGTTGACCGACGCGCCGCGTCACGTCGCCGACGGTCAGTGCCAGCGACCCGTGCAGCACCATGATGAGGAAGTAGGCGTCGGACGGCAGCGGGCGGCGCAGGAATCCGGGCCGGTAGTGGGAAATGCCCACGCGCAGCGGGCACAGGAACATGCCGCGGGCCAACGGACTGGGCGCGTAGATGTAGTAGCGGGAATCGCCGGGAACCTTGCCCGGCCACTCGCGGGTGACCTTGTGCGGGCTGCGGTCCGCATCGCCATCCGCGCCGCGATCCGCGTCCCCGCCGCGGATCGGGCCGTTGCCGCGTTCGCCGTCGCGCTCGTCACCGTGCGCGCCGCCGTCCCTGCCGTCATTCATACTGCCCAACTATAGCAAGAATCATTGCCTCCAACGCAATTCACATGTCACCGAGCATCATGGAACCTTGTATTATCAAGGACATCACGCAGAACATGGAGATGGCGGAACAGCAACATTCCTGTCAATCAACGATGATGCGACGACGATGCAATGACCATGCAATGACCATGCAGCGACGATCGCGCTCCATGCATGCGGGCGGTCCGCCGACGAGGGCGACCGCGCGAAGGAACCGAGACCCACGGAGCGAAGGAGCAAGGACATGTCGGCGCACAACGAACACGGATCGGGCATCCACCCGACGGACAGGCACCAGTCCGGCACGCGCAGGACGATCACCCGCAAGGCGGTTGCCGTCATGGCGGCCACGGCGGCGGTGACGATGGTGCTGTCGGGCTGCGGCGCGGACAGCGGATCGGGCCGCAACGAGGACGGCTCCGTCACCATCAACCTCAACTGGTGGGGCGGCGACGAGCGCGTCAAGCGCACCGAGGAGGCGGTGAAGGCGTTCGAGCAGAGCCACCCGAACATCCACGTCGAAATGCAGTACTCCGACTGGTCCCGCTACTTCGACAAGCTCAACACCGCCATCGCAGGCGACAACGCCCCGGACGTCATCCAGATGGACGAGGCGTCCCTCGCCACCTTCGCCTCGCAGGGCATCCTGCTCGATCTTGGCGAGGTCTCCGACGTGCTGGACCTGAGCGACATCGACCAGTCGCTCGCGGACAGCGGCAAGTGGGAGGGCAAGCAGTACGCCATGCCGATCTCCTCCACGCCGTTCGGCCTCATCATCAACCACGACGTGCTCGACAAGCTCGGCCTGACCCTGCCGGACACCTCCACATGGACGTGGGACGAGTTCATCGACTTCGCCGCGCAGGTGCGCAAGAAGTCCAACGGCGAATACTACGGCATCAACTCCACCATGGGCAACGGCATGAGCCTGCACCTGTGGGCACGCCAGAACAACGAGGCGCTGTACACGAACGGCAAGGTCTCCATCTCCGTGGACACCATGACCAGCTACCTGCAGATGGCCTACGACTGGACCCACGGCGACGAGATCGCTGGCACCACCGACCAGTGGGCCGAGCAGCACAGCGCCACGCTCAACCAGGGCGCGCTCGGCACCGGCAAGGCGGCGATGGGCTTCTCCCAGACCACCCAGCTGCCCGCCTACGTGGCCGCCGCCGGCACGGAGAACATGACGCTCGCCCCCATCCCCAACCTCGGCAAGAACCCCAAGTACGGCTACATGAAGCCCGGCATGCACTGGGTCATCTCCGCGTCGACGAAGGCGCCCAAGGAGGCCGCCGAACTGGTCAACTGGCTGGTCAACAGCGAGGAGGCCGGCGACATCCTCGGCTCCGAGCGAGGCCTGCCCGCCAACAAGAGCATCCTCAAGAAGATGAGCTCGTCCGCCACCGGCGCCGACAAGCAGTCGCTCGACTTCCCCGAGCAGATCGCGGACACGATCGGCGACGCCCCCGAGCCCACGCCGAACGGCGCCAGCAAGCTCAACGAGCTCATCATGCGCTACGAGGAGGATGTGGCGTTCGGCCGCATGGACGCGCGCTCCGCGGCCGAGGCGTTCATCAACGACCTGAGCCACTCGATCGAAACCGCGTGACGCGCCGCACCACACGGCGCCGCACCACAAGGAGTCACGCCGCAAGGAGCCGCCTATAGCACCATCATCAACCCCATCAACCGCATGCAATCCGCATGATTTTTTCCTTTCCGCCGCGGCCGACGCATTGTGCGAGCGTCGGCCGCGGCAACCCCATATCCCACACGAATGCCCAAACACGAAGAATGGTTTTCGCAAAAATGTCCACTTCCGCCGCCGGCGTCCACGCCCCCTCCGCCCCCTCCGCCAGTCAGGCCAGCCGCCCGACCGTTGAACCGAATATCACTGAGCCGAACATCCCCGAACTGAACGTCCCCGAACCGAACATCCCGAATCTTGTCGTCTCCGCAGCCGACCACCCGTCCATCCAGCAGGCCATCGACGCCTGCGCGTCCCTGGGCGGCGGCACGGTGACCGTGCCCGAAGGCGTCTGGCACACCGGCCCGCTGCACCTGAAGAGCCGCATCCGCCTCAACGTGGAGGCCGGCGCGCGCGTCGAATTCAGCGCGGACCGCGAGGACTACCTGCCCCCGGTGTTCACGCGCTGGGAGGGCCTGGAATGCTGGAACTACTCGCCGCTCGTCTACGCCAGGGACTGCGAGGACGTCGCCCTGACCGGCGAAGGCGAGCTGGTCGGCCACGGCGAGGCGTGGTGGGACTGGAAGCGCACGCAGGCGGCCGGTTCCAACGCGCTGTACGACATGGCCGCCGCCGGCGTGCCCGTGGACGATCGCGTGTTCGGCACCGAGGAGGCGGCGCTGCGCCCGTCGTTCGTGCAGTTCATCGGCTGCCGCCGCGTGCTCATCGAAGGCGTCACCGTGCTGGACGGTCCGCAGTGGACGCTGCACCCCGTGTACTGCGACGACGTGGTCGTGCGCGGCGTGACCGTGCGCACTGCCGGACCCAACACGGACGGCCTCAACCCCGACTCGTGCGCGAACGTGCTCATCGAACGCTGCTCGTTCGACACGGGCGACGACTGCATCGCCGTCAACGCGGGCATGAACGAGGACGGCTGGCGCGTGGGCCGTCCGTGCGAGAACATCGTCATCCGCGACTGCGCGATGACCGGCGGACACGCCGCGATCGCCATCGGCAGCGCGGTCTCCGGCGGCATCGGCAACGTGCACGTCCACGACTGCACGATGCGCGGCGTGATGCGCGGCGTGCGCGTCAAATCCATGCGCGGCCGCGGCGGCTACGTGTCCGACCTCACCTTCGAGCGGCTGAGCATCCGCGACGTGGACACCGTGGCGCTGGACGTCAACATGTTCTACGACACCACCACGGTCGAGCCCAAGAGCGCCGCGCCCACCGATCTCGAGCGCGTGGCCTTCCGGGACATCGACATCGCCGGCGCGCCCCTGGGCATCTGCCTCAAGGGCCTGCCCGAGCGGCCGCTGGAGGGTATTGTATTGGACGACATCCGCTGCGCGGCGGACGACGGCATGACCTGCACGGACGTGGAGGGACTCGCCGTGCGCGACGTGGCGTGCACGCACGCGGCGGATACAACGGCAACGACGACGGAACAGGAGCGATGACATGCTGCGTACCTTCAACACCCATGACGTGCGTCCGGCGCGGGAGCTGTCCGGCAGGCTGTGGCGGTTCACCCCGCTCGACGACGCCGACGGCGTGCGCGCGAGCGAATCCTCGATGCGGCCCGTGCCGAGCTGCTGGCAGACGTACCCCGGATTCGAGCAGTACGCCGGCCGCGCCCGGTACGAGACGACGTTCGAGACGACGGACGAAGGCAACGTGCGGCTGGAATTCAAGGGCGTGAGCCACTTCGCCTCGGTGCGCGTGGACGGCGAGACGGTCGCCGAGCACTATGGCTCGTACACGCCGTTCGACGCGGTCGTGCGCGGCCTCAAGCCGGGCGAGCACACGCTGAGCGTGGACGTGGACGGATCGTTCTCCGACCAATACGCGCTCGACGTGCCCAACGACTACATGTCGTACGGCGGCATCTCGCGCGGCGTGGCGCTGGAGCAGGTCGGCGACCTGTTCGTGGAGCGCGTGCACGTGACGCCGGTCCGTCCGCTGGTCGTGGACGGAGGGGCGGACGGCGAAACCGGCGGCTGGGTCGCCCGCGTGCGCGTGCGTGTGCGCAACCTCGCGGACGAGCCGCGCCCGGTCACGGTCGGCGTGCGTCTGCTGGACGTGCCGGAAGGCGAGGCCGCGCAGACGTTCGCCGCCGTCGCCCAGCCGGGGTCGACCGTCTGCGTGGACGAGGAGCTGACGTTCCCGCACGCGCTCACGTGGCGGCCGGAGGAGCCGAACCTGCACCGCGTCGCCGTGACGCTGTTCGACGGCGACGCCCAATCCGGCGCCGTCGCCCGCGAGCCGATCGACGACCTCATCGATCGCGTGGGCTTCCGCACGGTCGAAGTGCGCGGCAACCGCATCCTCGTCAACGGCCGCGCGCCCAGAATCAAGGGCTTCTGCCGGCACGAGGACCATCCCGACTACGGCTGCGCCATCCCGTTCGGCATCATGAACCGCGACCTCATGCTCATCCGCGACATGGGCGGCAACGCCGTGCGCACCAGCCACTACCCGAACGACGAGCTCTTCCTCGATCTGGCCGACGAGCTCGGTATCCTCATCTGGGAGGAGGGGCACGCGCGCGGCCTGAGCGAGGAGCAGATGCGCCACCCGCGCTTCGAGGAGCAGTCCGAGCAAACGATCGCCGAGATGATCGACGCGCACGCCAACCACCCGTCCATCTTCATCTGGGGCATCCTCAACGAGTGCGCCAGCGAAACCGAGTACGGCCGCACCTGCTACGAGGCCCAGTACGCGCTCATCCGGTCGCTGGACGCGAGCCGTCCGGTGAGCTCCGCCACCTGCAAGTTCCACCGCGACATCTGCCTCGACCTGCCGGACGTGGTCTCGTGGAACATGTACCCGTACTGGTACGAGCGGCGGACCGCCACCGACATGGTCTCCGAAACGCACGCGTGGAGCGCCGAGCACGGCGGCGAGGGCAAGCCGTTCCTCGTCACCGAGACCGGCGCCGGCGCGATCTACGGCTTCCGCGACCCGGGCCGCGACATATGGAGCGAGGAGTACCAGGCCTATGCGCTGCGCGAGCAGCTTTCGCAGATCCTCGCGTTCGAGCCGTGCCAGGGCGTGTTCATCTGGCAGTTCTGCGACTGCAAGGTGAGCCGCGACTGGTTCAAGATGCGCCCGCGCAGCCGCAACAACAAGGGCATCGTGGACGAATACCGCCGCCCGAAGCTCGCGTACGACGCGGTCAAGGCCGTGTTCGGCTCCTACGACGGGTATCTGGACGCCTGATCGCCCTGACCCGCGATTTCTGACCTAACGACCCGGATGGGACGGCCCGGAACGGCCGCCCAAACCGCGCGAAAACGGCGGAATCCCAACGCCGCTCGTAAACCGCGGTACGGGCGTATCCGAGCCGTTAGGTCAGAAATCGGCATCGGCGATTAATCTGGGGGCATGGCTTTGACAGATGACGCTTCCACCGGTTTCCGTCCCACCGGGCCCGCCGGCGTGCGCGGCGAGACGCCGCTTGAAATGCAGGATCCCAAGACTCAGCTGGGCCGGCTGCTGGCCGCGTCCGTGGCGCACAAGCCGTTCAGCGAGCTGTCCGACGTGACGTTCCACCACCGCGGCGCCGAGCTCGTGGGCCACGTGCTGCTCGACACGGTGGAGGAGGCCGGCTACACGCTGGACGACTTCGACGCCGTGGGCGCGCTCACCGCCGCCGCCGTGCCGCTGGTCACCTCCATGATCACCGCCGCCGCCTCGCGCGGGCAGGATCTGGACGGCTTCGTGATGGACTTCGTGTACCCGTCCGTGAAGGGCCCGTCCATCAAGGGCAAGCGCGTGATCCTCGTGGATTCGTGGCTGAGCGAGAAGTCCTACGTGCAGACCTCCTCGCTGGTGACCCTGCGCAACGGCAACGAGTTGAGCCTCGACTTCGGCATCGTGGGCAACGAGGGCGCCGAGGTGCTGGCCGTGGCCGCGCTCATCGGCGGCCCGTTCGACGCGCTCAAGGTCATCCACCCGGTGACCGGCGACGAAACCGACCTGCCGTTCATCCGCGCCTTCGACGAGGACGAGCTGCGCGCCGAAGCGGACGACGCGGCGGACGACGCGGCGACCAACGCCTGACGGGCTCCGGCACCATGCGCGCCCCGAATCCCATCACTGTGGCCGCGAAGGCCTCCGGCGAGCCGGAATTCCGCGAGGTCGGCCTCGGCCCGTGGACCGAGACCCATCCCGGCGAGCCGCGTCCCGACGACCCGTCGTCCCCGAACTTCGATCGCCGCTACGACACCGTCCTGCTCGACGATGGCGACCGGCGCAACGTGCTCGACCGCTACCGCTATTGGAGCGTCGGGGCGATCAAGGCCGATCTGGACGCGCGCGGCCGCCACGACTTCGAAGTCGCCGTGGAGAACTGGACGCACGACTTCAACATCGGCTCCATGGTCCGCACCGCCAACGCGTTCACCGCGCGGCGCGTGCACATCGTCGGCCCGCACAAGTGGAACCGCAAGGGCGCGCTCATGACCGAGCTGTACCAGCATGTGGAGCACCACCCGTCCATCACCGAGCTCGTGGAGACGTGGCGCCACCGCATCGCCGGCGAGATCGCCTCCGCAAGGGCGGACGCGCAGGCCGCCGCCATCCACGCCCATTGGGCCGCAGAAGATCCGTCGGGCCCGGCGGGCGGGAACGCGCAGGCCGCCGCCCTGGCGCTCGCCGCCGTGGACGCCGCGGACGCGCGCGTGCGGGAACTCGAAGCCGCCCGCGTGATCGCGCTCGACATCATCCCCGGCGCGGTGCCGATCGAGGGCTACGCGTTCCCGAAGCGCTGCCTCATGCTCTTCGGCGCGGAGGGCCCCGGGCTGAGCGAGAAGGCGCTCGAGCTCGCCGACGACGTGGTGTACATCTCCCAGTTCGGCTCCGTGCGATCCATCAACGCGGGTGCCGCGGCCGCCGTGGCCATGCACGCGTGGATCGCCCAGCGCGCATGAACCGCGCCCGAACCGCGCCCGGGTCGGAGACCGGGTCGGAGACCGCGCCTCCGCCCGCCCGTACACGCACGTGGACAAACCGTAACCGTCCCTAGGCTTTCAAGGCGCCGAATGCTACGGTTGGATCATGATAGAAATCCAACATATCAGCAAGCGTTTCGGGGGCAAGCCGGTCCTCAACGACGTCAGCTTCACCGCGGAAGATGGCAAGGTCACCGGCTTCCTCGGTCCCAACGGCGCCGGCAAATCCACCACCATGCGTGCGGCGCTCGGCCTCATCACTCCGGACGCCGGTCAGGCGCTCATCGACGGCAAGCCCTTCCGCGCGGTCAAGGCCCCCATGGCCGCGGTCGGCGCGGTGCTCGACGCCAAGTCCGCGCACAAGGGCCGTTCCGCCTACGCGCATCTGAAGGCCCTCGCGCAGACCAACGGCATCCCCTCCTCCCGCGTGGACGAGGTCATGGACCTGACGGGCATCGCCTCGGTGAGGAAGCGCCGCGCCGGCGCGTTCAGCCTCGGCATGAGCCAGCGCTTGTCCATCGCCGCCGCGCTGCTCGGCGACCCCAGGAACCTCGTGCTCGACGAGCCGATCAACGGCCTCGACCCCGAAGGCGTCAAGTGGGTGCGCGAACTGTGCCGCTTCTACGCCGGACAGGGCCGCGCGGTGCTGCTGAGCTCGCACCTCATGAGCGAGGTGGCCCTCACCGCGGACAACCTCGTGATCATCGGGCAGGGCCGCATTCTGGAGACCACCACGGTCGCGGACTTCGTGGCCGAGCATTCCGTACACGCGCTGCGCGTGGCCACGCCGGAGCCGGACAAGCTCAGGGCCATCTTCGCGTCCGCGCCCAACGTCACCGTCTCGCCGGTCGAGCGCAGGGCGTCCGACCCATCCATCGGCGAGGTGTTCCGCATTGCCGGCGCCGATCTCGAGGCCGCGGCCCGTGTGTTCGCGCAGGCCCAGCTCGTCACCTACGAATTCGTTGAGGAGCGCGCCTCGCTCGAGGAGGCGTACATGACCCTCACGCACAGCGAAGTCCAGTACGCGAACCGCGAGGTGCCGGGGCAGCGGCCCATCCAGTACGGAGCGCCGGCCGCCCCGCCCGCCGCCGCGGCTCCCGCGCAACCGGCTCCCGCGCAGCCCATCCCCGCGCAGTCCGCTCCCATGCAGCCCGCCGAATCCTCGAAGGAGGCCACCCGATGAGCGCTCCCGCATCCGTCAATCCCGTCCCCGCCAACAACGGCTACACGACCGGCCGCCGCATGTCCGCCGGCCGTCTGCGGCTCAGCTTCCTCGGCAGCGTGCGCTCCGAGTTCACCAAGCTGCTGTCGATCAAATCCACGTACTGGCTGCTCGCCATCACCGCGCTGCTCATCGTGGCCGGCGGCGCCATCTCCGCGGCGTCGTACAAGGCGATGGCCGCGATCAGCTACGATTCGTCCACCGGCGCGATGACCACGCTGGACACGCCCCGGCCCATCGAGGCCGCCAGCGTGTGGGCGTCCACGACCGTCATGGTGGCCACCGCCTCGGTGGTGATCGGCATTTTCGGCGTCATGGCCATCACCAGCGAATACACGAACCTCACCATCCAGTCCGGGTTCGTGGCCAATCCGCGCCGCGGCATGTATCTGGCGGCGAAGGGCGTCGTCGTGGCGCTGCTGGCGTTCGCGACCACGCTCGTGGGCGTCGGCCTGGCGTGGGTGGCGGCCAGGGCCGTGCTCGGCGGCGTCGAGATCACGCCGCTGGACGACGCGCACCGCATGCTGCCGGTGATCTGCCTCATCGGCGCACCCGCGGCCGGTCTGGTCATGGCGGTCATGGCGCTGGGACTCGGCGCGATCTGCCGGTCCACCGTGGGCGGCGTGTTCGCGCTGATCGGCCTGTGGTCCATCCTGCCGTCCGTGCTGGGCATCGCCTCGCTCAACGAGAAGCTGCGCTCGGCGGTCACCAGCATCGGCAACTGCCTGCCCAGTTCGGTGATGGGCACGTTCCTCGCCGGCCCGAGCGAGGAGACTAGCTCGTCGATGTCGCTGCTCGGCGTGGCAAGCACGGAGATGAAGTACTTCGACCCGACGTGGTGGCAGGCCGGTCTGATCCTGCTGGCGTGGGCCGCCGTCGCCTACGCCCTCGGCGCGCTGGTGCTCCGCCGCTCCGACGTGAAGTGACGGCGGGAGGGAATCCCGCGTTTCGCTCTTCCGCTGAGCGAGCGGGATTCCTCCCGCATCCCCGCGTCATCCTGTGTGGGCGGGGTCTCTTTCCCGTTCTCCCGAACGCACGGGCATTCCTTTCCTTCCTGCCGAGCGGGGGCCTTCCTCTGTGCCATGCCGTGCGGACGAACGGTCTTGTCCTCAGCATGCTGCGTGAGCGGGCGCTTCCATCCTCATCATCCTGAGCGAACGTCAACGAGTCGAGGGGATTCCTCTCATCCCCTTCAACGCGCGTTGATTCCCTCGCGGCGACCATTGCGGCGGCGTACTTTCGATTTGTGTGGTCGTTTTTTATGCAAGGCCCGGATAAGCCCATTGGCATTTCGGCGGTTTACCGGAGCCGCTATTTTGCGGCATGGCGAAAATCAACCACACGAATCGGAAAAGCAATGGATGTCTGCGCGGGTGGCGGGGAAAACAACGTAGAAACTGACTGAGAGCTTGCTGTGCGTAGTTTTTGAGTCCCCTCGGAGCCGGACAAAGCCACCCGCACCATCCCGCTCACCGCACGGTGACGTCCACCGTCCCCGATCCACCGGCCGCGAACGGCACATTGATGCGCCACAGGCGGTCGGACCGCCATTCGCCGCGCAGTTTGGCGTCGTCCAGAGGCTTCGGTTCAACGCTGACCGGTCCGATGGCGCACGGACTCCCGGCGGGGCCGCCGCTCCGGCGAATCTCCAGCGTGGTCTCGCCGACCCGGAACGCCGCGGCATCGGCGTCGCCGGCATTGTCGCCGATCGGTAGCGGCTCCTCGGCCGTCATGAGGTGCAGCGTGGCCGTCGTGAACGTGCCGCTCGCCTCGTCGTGGATGGCGAGCGTGCCGGCGCGCTTGTCCAGCGTGATCGAGCGGCGGTAATCGCGCAATCCCGCCTCGGCCGGCCATGCATGCGTGAGATCGGCCGCCGCGATGCTGCGGAGCTCCCCGAACGAGACCCGCACGCCCTCGGCCCGGCAGTCGGGCGTCTCGCGCTGCATCACGCCGTCGAAATCCGGCAGGTTGTGCCACGACGACTGCATGGGCCACAGCTCGTACCGCTCGGGCGAGAACGTCTGTCGCGTGTAGGCGCCCACGCCCGCGTCGACGAGCACCGGCCGCCCGCCGCGGTAGACGATCACGTTGCCCGTGTCGTTGTGGCTGTGGCTCGCCCCGTTGCGCCCGGCCTTGACGCCCACGTCGAATCCGCCGCCGCGCATCACGGCGATGCCGGTGCTCGGGAAGAACGTCTCGCCGGTTTCCGGGACCGGGCCCGGGTTCGCGGCGTTGCCCGCGTTCGCCAGCATCTCGCCCGCCGCCCGCGCCTCGAGCATGAGGTACAGCGCGTTGATGCGCAGCATCGTGTCGTCGCCGTCCGGCAGCGCCAGCCCATGACGCCATTCGGCCGCCGCAATGCGGGCCATGCCGCCGGCGCCCACGGCCCTGGCGAACAGGAACTCCCGCGCGCTCATGAGCCCCGTGTGCGTGGAGCAGTCGGAGAAGTTGAAGTACAGGTTCTCGCGGATGCGCATGCGCACGATGTACGTGGCGATGTTCGCGATCTTCGGCTCCCGCCACAGGCGCGCGAACGCGTCCGGGCGCACGTCGGCGAGGATGCGCAGCGCCCCGAACAGGCACAGCCCGGCCGAATGGTAGTAGCCGGCGCCCTCCTCGCAGCAGCCGTCCTCGCCGTAGCCGGCCAGGAACGCGTCGAGCCCGCGCACGGCCTTGTCGACGATGCGCCGGCGCACGCCGTCCGCGACCGGCGCGAGGAACGCCGCGGCGAGTACGTTCTGCGTGCACCAGACCGTCCAGTTGTTCGTCGGCTCGCCGTCCTCGCCCATCCACCAGAACGTGTCGTTGAGATACGGCGCGACGATGCGGCGGTCGAGCTCGTTCATGATCCGCCGGCGGACGGGCTCGGGCAGGTCGCCGCCGAGTATGTGCAGCGCGGAGGCGAGCAGCTGGCCGGTCTCGCACGCGAACAGGTCGAGGATCGGGCGGTCCGGGTCCGGCCACGGCAGTTGCGGGGCGTCGCGCACGTATGCATTGTGCGCCGGGATCTGCCACGCCGCCTCGTCGCACAGGAGCATGACGCCGTCGATCGCGTCCTCGAGGAAAGCCCGCGACGGGGATTCGTGTGATGCGGATTGGTGTGCCGCGGATTCGTACGGTGCGGATTCACGTGGTGCGCGTTCGCCATCCGCCGTGCCGCCCGTGCGATCCACGTCGCGCTCGCCGTCGGTCTCCGACGCGCGGGCCACGCCGTACGCCATGAGATCGTCCGCCACGCGCCGGCGGATCTCCCCGTAGCGAACCTCGTAGTCGTGCCGGTCGCCGTCGCGGAAGAAGCGCGCCCAGTCGTGCGCGAGCAGCTGCGGCCACGGGCGCTCCCGGTGCGCGGCGGCCCGGCGGCGGTACAGGTCGGCGAGCTCGCGGGGGAGCGCCCGCCATGCCTCATGGTCGGACGCGGGCGGGAACGGGTTGAACGGTTGGAATGGGAGCGCGTGGCCCGCCTCCCGCCACGCGTCGGCACAGGGCGCGCCCGGGACGTGCGGCTCGGCGCCGGTCGCATTGCTTGTCGTGTTGTCCATTGGGGTGCCGTTGCCCATCGTGCCGTCCATCGCGTTGTTCGTCGAGGTGCCGTTGCCTATCGTGCCGTCCTCGCCTATTGCGTCGCCCGCGATGCCGCTCGCCGCGCCGCCGACCGTGCGGTCCGCGTTGCCGCTCGCCGCGCCGCCGTCCGCTGCGCCGGAAGCCGTGCCGGGAATTGCCTCGAATGCCTCGCCGATGCCGGTCATGTCCCCTCCTTGGAACGCCATTCATGCCGTCGCGCCCCATCCTAGCTGCCTTGCCCGTCTCCTTCACCGCCGCCGCGCGCACCGGCCGTCATTCGTTCCAACCTGTGCCCCTCGCGTCACGGATTGGAACGAATGACGGCAAAATCGGCCCGTACGGCGGCCCAAAATCGCATGATCGTTCCAATCTGCGTTTTGGGGAGTGCGGATTGGAACGAATGACGGACAAATGACGGGTGAGCAGCGGTGGTACCGGGTGAGCAGCGATCGGGCACCGGGCGAGCAGCGGTGGGTATCGGGCGAGCGGCGGTGGTGGGTACCGGGCGGACGCCGAGTGAACGGCGAGCGGACACCGGGCGGGCGGCGGCGGCCGGAGACGTGGACCGGTCGCCAGCCAAATGGCAGCCAAAAGGCAGCCAAACGGCGGTCGCGCGACAGCCAGCCGAAACCCGCCATCCGCATGCCGGTCAGCCCGCCCGTCCAGGCCACCTGCGTGTCACATACGGCACCTATAGTGAAGGCCATGCCTACTTTTTCACGCGAAGAAATCGTGCATTTGGGCGATCTTGCCCGAATCGCGCTCACCGATGAGGAAATCACCCGTCTGCAGGGCGAGCTGAACGTCATCGCCGACTCCATCAACAAGGTGCAGGAAGTCGCGTCCGACGACGTGCCGCCCACCGCCAACCCCGTGCCGCTCGAGGCCTACATGCGCCCCGACGTGGCCGCCACGCCGCTGACCCAGGCCGAGGCGCTGTCCGGCGCCCCGAAGACCGAGGCCGGCATGTTCGTGGCACCGCGAATTCTGGGAAGCGAGGAGTGAGAAGGCAATGAGCATTTCCACCGAAACCGCGGCGCTCGTCAAGCTGTCCGCCGCCGAGCAGGCCGCCAAGATCAAGGCCGGCGAAGTCACCAGCCGCGAACTGGTCGAGGCTCATCTGGCCGTCATCGAGGCCGCCGAGCCGTCCATCAAGGCCTTCCTCAAGGTCTCCGGCGACGTGGCCCTCGAGCAGGCCGACGCGTTCGACGCCAAGTCCGCCGAGGACAAGGCCAAGCTCCCGGAGCTGGCCGGCGTGCCGATCGCCATCAAGGACATGATCGTCACCAAGGGCATCGAGACCACCGCCGCCTCCAAGATCCTCGAGGGCTGGGTCCCGCCGTACGACGCGACCGTGATCGAGAAGCTCAAGGCCGCCGGCATGCCGATCCTCGGCAAGACCAACCTCGACGAGTTCGCGCAGGGCTCCTCCACCGAGCACTCCGCGTACCAGACCACGCACAACCCGTGGGACACCGAGCGCGTGCCCGGCGGCTCCGGCGGCGGTTCGGCCTCCGCGGTCGCCGCGTTCGAGGCCCCGCTGGCCCTCGGCACCGACACCGGCGGCTCCATCCGCCAGCCCGGCTCGCTGACCGGCACCGTGGGCGTCAAGCCCACCTACGGCGGCGTCTCCCGCTTCGGCGCGATCGCCATGGCCTCCTCGCTCGACCAGATCGGCCCGGTCTCCCGCACCGTGCTCGACTCCGCCCTGCTGCAGGAGATCATCGGCGGCCACGACGAGCGCGACTCCACATCCATCCCGGAGGGCCCGCGCCCGATGGTCGCCGCCGCCCGCGAAGGCGCCAAGCGCGACCTCAAGGGCCTCAAGGTCGGCCTGGTCAAGGAACTCGGCGGCGAGGGCTTCCAGCCCGGCGTCGAGGCCCGCTTCAACGAGGCCGTCGCCCAGCTCAAGGACATGGGCGCCGAGGTGACCGAGGTCTCCTGCCCGCACTTCCCGTACGCGCTGGGCGCCTACTACATCATCATGCCGTCCGAGGTGAGCTCCAACCTGGCCCGCTACGACGGCATGCGCTACGGCCTGCGCGTCATGCCGCCGGCCGGCGTGCCGCAGACCGCCGCCAACATGATGGCCTACACGCGCGAGGCCGGCTTCGGCGACGAGGTCAAGCGCCGCATCATCCTGGGCACCTACGCGCTGTCCGCCGGCTACTACGACGCCTGGTACGGCTCCGCCCAGAAGGTCCGCACGCTCATCATCAACGACTTCAAGGCCGCGTTCGACAAGGTCGACGTGCTCGTCTCCCCGACGTCGCCGTCCACCGCGTTCAAGTTCGGCGAGAAGATGGACGACCCGCTGGCCATGTACATGAACGACATCGCCACGATCCCGGCCAACCTCGCCGGCGTCCCGGCCATGTCCATCCCGGCCGGCCTGTCCGACGACGGTCTGCCCGTGGGCATCCAGTTCATCGCCCCGCAGCAGCGCGACGAGGTCATGTACAAGCCCGCGGCCGCGCTCGAGGCCGCGCTCGAGGAGAGCTGGGGCGGCCCGATCTGGAACGACCTCAAGACCCCGTGGCTGGGCGAGTGACCGGACAGACGACAAGCGGACAAAGCATAAGGAACAAGCATCATGGCTGAAAAACTGATGAAGTACGCCGAGGCCTGCAAGCAATTCGACCCGGTCTTCGGTCTGGAAACCCACGTGGAGCTGTGCACGAACACCAAGCTGTTCTGCCCGGCGCACATCGAGTTCGGAGGCGAGCCGAACACCCAGCTCACCCCGGTCTCGCTCGGCCTGCCGGGCAGCTTGCCGGTCGTGAACAAGACCGCCGTGGACTACGCGATCAAGCTGGGCCTCGCCCTGCACTGCGAGATCAACGAGTGGAGCCAGTTCGCCCGCAAGAACTACTTCTACCCGGACATGCCGCGCGACTACCAGATCTCCCAGTACGACAAGCCGACCAACGGCAACGGCTATCTGGACGTCGAGCTTGACGACGGCACCGTGTTCCGCGTGCCGATCGAGCGCGCGCACATCGAGGACGACGCCGGCAAGAACACCCACGTGGGCGGCGCCGACGGCCGCATCGAGGGCGCCGACCACTCGCTGGTCGACTACAACCGCGCCGGCGTGCCGCTGATCGAGATCGTCACCAAGCCGATCGAGGGCGCGGGCGACCGCGCTCCGGAGATCGCCGGCGCCTACATGCGCGCCATCCGCGACATCGTGCGCGCCCTCGGCATCTCCCACGCCCGCATGGAGCAGGGCAACATGCGCGCCGACGTGAACCTGTCGCTGCGCCGCAGCCCGAACGACCCGTACGGCACCCGCTCCGAGACCAAGAACGTGAACTCGTTCCGCGGCATCGAGAAGACGCTGCAGTACGAGATCCGCCGTCAGGCCGCGATCCTGGCGGACGGCGGCGAGATCCTGCAGGAGACCCGCCACTGGGACGAGTCCACGCAGACCACCGCCGGCGGCCGCGTGAAGTCCGACGCCGACGACTACCGCTACTTCCCGGACCCGGATCTGGTCATGCTCCACATCACCAAGGAGCACATCGCCGAGATCGAGGCCCAGATGCCGGAGATGCCGCGCGAGCGCCGCAACCGCCTCAAGGCCGAGTGGAACCTCACCGACCTGCAGATGCGCGACATCCTCAACGCCGACGCCCTCGACCTGATCGAGGAGACCGTCAAGGCCGGCGCGACCGCCGCGGGCGCCCGCAAGTGGTGGCTTGGCGAGCTGTCCCGCGAGGCCAACGCGAAGGGCGTCTCCCTCGAGGAGCTGCCCGTCACCCCGGCCGACGTGGCCCAGGTGGAGAAGCTCATCGCCGACGGCAAGCTCAACGACAAGCTCGCCAAGCAGACCATCGCCGGCGTGCTCGCGGGCGAAGGCACCCCGGACGAGGTCGTCGCCAAGCACAACTACAAGATCGTCGAGGACACCGGCGCGATCGACGCCGCGGTCGAGGCCGCCTTCGAGGCGAACCCGGACGTGGTGGAGAAGCTCAAGGGCGGCAACATGAAGCCCATGGGCGTCATCATCGGCGCGGTGATGAAGGCCACGCGCGGCCAGGCCGACGCGAAGGCCGTCACCAAGATCGTCATGGCCAAGATCAAGTCCTGATCGCAGCCTGTCGCCGCATGAGGGGCGGCGCCTCCCGGTTTCGTCCGGCGGGCGCCGCCCCTTTGCGATATTGGCGTTGCGGAGACGGGCGGACGAGCGGTCCGCCCGTCGTCCATCAGCCCGTGCAAACGCGTCCCGGCATCGTCCCCTCCGCCTTCACCGCGTTCCCAGCTGATGTTCAGCCCCATGCGCTAGTATGCCTAACGGCTTAAGTATGACCAGTACGCACAAACAGCAGCAATCGGGGGTTGAAACCATGTCACAAGCCGGTGAAATCATTCCGAATATCGCCGATTCTCGTGAGCTTGCGCCCAGCATCGTCGTCCCCGGCATCCGGGGCGAAATGGTCACCCTGCGTCCCGCCACCGTGGACGATCTCGCCCGCATGGACGAGCTCGACGCCTACTACAACGCCTCGGGCATCACCGGCAAGGACGCCGCCGCCGAGCGCGCGGTGGTGCACGCGTGGGTCCACCGTTCCGTCGCATGGGAGCAGGGCCAGACGCCCGCCCAGTCCGGCGTGGGCGACCCGGAGGCCCGCCGCACCATGGCGTGGGCCGTGCTCACCAACGCTGACCACGACGGCGACGGCCGCCGCGACGCGTCCGGCACGGACAACATGATCGGCATGATCTTCCTCATCGACATCGACGGCTGGGGCAAGTCCGCCCGCATCCAGATCGTGCTCGGCAGGGACTACCGCGGCCGCGGCTACTCGCGAGACGCCATGCCGCGCGTCCTCACCTACGGCTTCGCGCCGCACCCGGCCGGCCTCGGCCTGCATCGCATCTGGGTGGCCGTGCCGGAGAAGAACACGCGCTCCCGGTCCGTCTACCAGTCGCTCGGCTTCGTGCCGGAGGGCACCTCGCGCGACGCCCTGTGGGACGACCAGAACAACAAGTACATGGACCAGATCGTCATGGGCACGCTGGCCGACGAATACGATCCCGTCGCCTCGCTGGACGCGTTCGGCCTGCACCTCATCACCGACAACCCCGGCGTGCAGGAGGCCCTCGCGGCCCGCGAGCACTCCATCGCGATCCATAAAGACATCGAGGACGCGCTGACCAAGCCGCCCGCCGCCCCCGCCGAACCCTCCGTCGAATCCGTGTCCGACGGCCGCCCGCAGTCCTGGGCGTACGGCGCCGACGGCTCCGGCAAGTCGTCCAAGCAGGCGTGGTGGCGTAACCTTGGCCGTGGCCGCAAGCGCGACACCGAGGAGGAATAGAGTAAAGTGAGCGCCGAAGACCTCGACAACTACGAAACCGACGCCGAGCTCGCCCTGTACCGCGAGTACCGCGACGTCATCAAACTGTTCACCTACGTGGTGGAGACCGAACGCCGTTTCTACTTGGCCAACAAGGTCGACTTCAACGTGCGTTCCGCCGGGCAGGACGTCTACTTCGACGTCCAGCTCACCGACGCGTGGGTGTGGGACGTGTACCGTTCCAGCCGATTCGTGAAGAACGTGCGCATCGTGACCTTCAAGGACGTCAACGTCGAGGAGGTCCAGCATTCCGACATCGACATCCCCGACAGCATGCGCTGATGCGCATACCCCGCCGGTGCAGAGTTTTCGTGTGCATCGGCGTCTTGGACCGGCGTCCTCAAACCGGTTCGTATACAGTGAATTCGAACTGATCACACTTCAGGAGGATCAATGACTGACAAGCAGTCCGTGGTGATTATCGGCGGCGGCCCCGCCGGCCTCACCGCCGCATGGGAGCTCGTCAAGGACGGCGGCGCCGACAAGTACGACGTCACCCTGCTCGAGGCGACCCGTGAATTCGGCGGCATCTCCCGCACCGTCAAGTACAACGGCAACCGCATGGACATCGGCGGCCACCGCTTCTTCTCCAAGGACGACCGCATCATGCAGTGGTGGAAGGACACCCTCCCGCTGCAGGGCGCCCCGTCCTACGACGACAAGAAGCTCGGACGCCACCACGACCTCGAGCCCGGCGGCCCGGATCCGGAGAAGACCGACGCCGTCATGCTCAAGCGCCACCGCGTCTCCCGCATCTTCTGGAACCACCGCTTCTTCGACTACCCGATCTCGCTGAGCCCCAACACGCTCAAGGCGATGGGCTTCAAGCTCACCATGGTGGCCGGCTTCAGCTACCTGAAGTCCATGATCCACAAGCTGCCGGAAGACAATCTGGAGAACTTCTACATCAACCGCTTCGGCCGCAAGCTGTACTCCATGTTCTTCGAGGGCTACACCGAGAAGCTGTGGGGCCGCCACCCCTCCCAGATTTCCGCCGACTGGGGCGCCCAGCGCGTCAAGGGCCTGAGCATCGTCGAGGTGCTCAAGAACGCCTTCCAGAAGCTCCTGCCCAAGAAGCGCAGCAGCAAGGAGGTCGAGACCTCCCTCATCGAGGAGTTCTGGTACCCGAAGCTCGGCCCCGGCCAGCTGTGGGAGACCGTCGAGGAGAACTGCCGCAACGCCGGTGTCAAGGTCATCACCGACGCCAAGGTCGTCGAGGTCGACCAGAAGGACGGCAGGATCGCGTCCGTCGTCTACGTGGACCCCGAAGGCAACCGCACCACCCTGGGCGGCGACCAGTTCATCTCCTCCATGCCCATCAAGGACCTCGTCAACGCCGTCGACGCCTCCGACACCCCGGCCCCGGCCGACATGACCGCCATCGCCAACGGCCTGCCCTACCGCGACTTCGTCACCGTCGGCCTGCTCGTCAAGCACCTGCGCCTCAAGAACACCACCGACATCCCCACCCTCGGCAACCCGCCGATCGTGCCGGACTGCTGGATCTACGTGCAGGACCCGGGCTACAAGGTCGGCCGCATCCAGGTCTTCAACAACTGGAGCCCCTACCTGGTCAAGGACGTCGACAACACCGTCTGGATCGGCCTCGAGTACTTCTGCGCCGAGGGCGACGACTTCTGGAACATGACCGACGAGGAGGCCACCAAGTTCGCCATCGAGGAGCTCACCCGCATGCGCGTCATCAACGGCCCGCAGGACGTCCTCGACTCCCACCGCGAGCGCGTCCCCAAGGCGTACCCGGCCTACTTCGACACCTACGACCAGATGCCCGAGCTCGTCGAGTACCTCGACCACTTCGGCAACCTCTACTGCGTCGGCCGCAACGGCCAGCACCGCTACAACAACCAGGACCACTCCATGGCCACCGCCATCGAGGCCGTCGCCAACATCAAGGGCGGCAAGACCTCGAAGCGCAACGTGTGGTCCGTCAACACCGAAAAGTCCTACCACGAGCAAAAATAGCCGGTAACGGAGCGCCTTCCGCGTTGCGGAAGGTTCGACGTGCCTTAGCACGCCTTCGCCTTCCGCGCCTTGAAGTCGCACGCGTTACCGATTATTTTCCCGCATAATGCTTTGGGGAATCGACGGTGCGCCTTGAGGACGCACGCGTTATTTCCTTTTGCGGAAATGAGCGGTGGCGCGGCGTGAAGCGCGCGTTGCCGATGAGTTTCAGCGCAACTCCCGTTGGGCGGGACAGTTGAAAAGGGTGGCCGCCGGTCATGACGTTTAAGTCGTGATCGGCGGCCGCCCTTTCGTTCTTTTGCACGGAAGACGGTGTCCACGCCGGCATCCTGATCAGGAGTTGGTCCGCCTTTTCCTTCGCATCTCCGGATGAATCCCGGTCCCATTTCCGTCATCCTGAGCGAAGTCCGTAGGCGAAGTCGGAGGATCCCTGGCCGTCCCGTGCCCGCCTCCAACCGCCGCGCGTCCGCATGATGCCGCCGTTTTGCGTTGGTCGCGGAATGGTTGTACAGTGAACGTAGTTCGGTTCGCTGATGGTAGCGGCCGACGTTCATGTGCGGGAAGCGTCCCGCGATCATTCTTATGCCGTATGCCACGCATTTGTTGTGGCGAGGCCGAAGAAAGGCAAAACCACAGTGGCAACGAGCCAGAATCTTGAAGAGTTGAAGCTGCCCGAGCTCAAGGAGCTTGCGAAGCAGATGGGACTGCGCGGTACGTCGACGATGCGTAAGCCCGCCCTGATCGCCACCATTCAGGCCGCCCGTTCCGGCGGCGAGGCGCCCGAGGGCGTCACCGTGCGCGCGCCGAAGTCCGCGAAGAAGGCCGACAAGAACGCGTCGTCCCCGGTCACCACCATGCCCGCGCTCGCGGCCAAGGGCTTCGAGCCGGTCGGCGGCGACGCCGGCGTGGCCCCCGAG
>NZ_WBSN01000030.1 GCF_009299475.1 Bifidobacterium avesanii
GGATGATCTCGGGCGCGTTGATGCGGTCGTCGTAGAACAGGCCGACGACCATGCGCTTGACGTCCTTGCGGTACATTGCGGACTCCAATCCGGACGCCAAAGCGTCCAACTTTTCGTCCGCACCCCCCAATAAGGTGCCGTGCCGCACTGGATTTGCTCAATTCGGCTCGGACTGACCGTCGTTCGGACTTACTGCCGGTTGATCTTGCCATCGCTCGGCCATGCTGCCGTTCGGTCTTGCCATCGCTTGGTCCCACGATCGCCCGGCACCACCGTCTCCCGGCACTACCGTCGCCCCGCCCCGACGCCGCGCTCAGCTCCTCGTCTCGCTCGCCGCTGCAAATCGAACTCCCCGGCCGCGGATCAGCCCCGCGAGCCGTTGGCGTAGAAGCGGGCCAGCGTCTCGTCGCGGTACTCGTCGAAATAGCCGCCGTCGATGGACGCGCGGATCTCCTCGAGCAGACGCACGAAGAAGCGCTCGTTGTGGATGGTGGCGAGCGTGAATCCGTTGTATTCGCGGGCGCGCAGCAGGTGGTCCACGTAGGAGCGCGAGTAGTGCTGGCAGGTGTAGCAGTCGCAGTCGGCCTCGATGGGGGAGAAGTCGTTCTTGAACTGCGCGCGCTTGATGTTCCAGCGGCCGTCGCGCGTGAAGAGGGCGCCGTTGCGGGCGCAGCGGGCGGGGGCCACGCAGTCGAAGGTGTCGCCGCCGTTCTCCACCGCGGCGAAGATGTCGTCCACGGCCGCGATGCCCAGCACGTGGCGGGGGCGGTTCTCCGGCATTTCGTCGCAGATCCACGCGCACGTCTGGCCGAGGATGCGCTTTTCGATCGCGCCGCCGATGCCCACGCCGTCGAAGTCGAGCGAGGCGATCTGCGAGGCCGCGCGCCGGCGCAGGTCCTCGTAGTTGGCGCCCTGCACCACGCCGAACAGCGCCTGATACGGCTTGCCCACGCGCGCCTCGGTCAGCCTCTGGTGCTCGGCCACGCAGCGCTGCGCCCATCGGTAGGTGCGCTCCACGGACTGCTCCTGATACGACCGCGTGTTCATGAGCGTAGTGAGCTCGTCGAACGCGAACATGATGTCCGCGCCGATCTTGTGCTGGATGCCCATGGAGATCTCCGCGGAGAAGCGGTGTTCGTCGCCGTTGAGGGGGGACTTGAAGGTCACGCCGTCCTCGTCCACGAACGCGAGGCGCTGCTTGCCCTTGGCGATCACGTCGTCGGACTTGAGACCCGTCACGTCCATGGCGAGCGTCTTCTTGAAGCCGGCGCCGAGCGAGAGCACCTGGAAGCCGCCGGAGTCCGTGTAGGTGGGTCCGTCCCAGTTCATGTAGCGCGCCAGACCGCCGGACATGTCGATGGTGTCCTCGCCGGGGCGCTCGAAGAGGTGGAACGCGTTGGCGAGCAGGCATTGCGCGCCGAGATCCTTCATCTGCTCGGGCAGGACGGCCTTCATGGCGGCCTGCGTGCCGACGGGCACGAACGCGGGGGTCCTGATGTCGCCGTGCGGGGTGTGGATGATGCCGGTGCGGCCGTAGCGCGCGCCGTCGCGGCCCAGTCCGTTGGCGGCGTTGGGCAGACGCGTGATCGTTTCGAAGGAGAAGGCGCTTCTGTCTCCGGGTTTGCCGGGCTGCGCGCCGAGGGGGTGGTTCAGCAAAGACGTCATGCCCTCTACTGTATCCAAAATGGCAAACTTGCGGTTTTGGACCCGTGAGGGCGGCTGCGGCCGGCATGAAACCGCTTCCAAAGGTCCGAAATCACAAATTTGCGAAAATGCGCGGCCGTATTGCTTAATCGGTCCAAGCTGCGCCCGTTTCGCCGTAGATTGGACCGATCGGTCGATTTGGGGCTCTGCTGGAGGCCTGAAAAACGCATGATCGGTCCAAGCTGCGCTGGATGGGGTGCAGGTTGGACCGATCGGGATGCTTTGGGATGTTGCGGCGGGAGCGGCTACATCGCGCCGAGGGTGGAGGCCTTGATGAGCGCTTCGGTCAGGTATTTGCCGGCGGCCATGACCAGCGGCGCGTAGTGGCGGCCGGGCTGCATGCCCATGCGGCCGGTCGGGCCGGAGATGGAGATGGCGGCGATCACCTGGCCGGACGCGTTGCGGATGGGCGCGGAGATGGAGCACACGCCCTCCTCGCGCTCGTTGACCGACTCGGCCCAGCCGCGCTTGCGGACCTGAGTGAGCTTGGTGGCGGTGAATTTGGCGTGGCGCAGGCCCTGGTGCATGCGCTCGGAGTCCTCCCACGCGAGCAGGATCTGCGCGGCGGAGCCGGCCTGCATGGAGAGCATGGCGCCCACGGGGATGGAGTCGCGCAGACCGGAGGCGCGCTCGACGGCCGCGATGCACACGCGCTGGTCGCCCTGACGGCGGTAGATCTGCGCGGATTCGCCGGTACGGTCGAGCAGGGTCCTGAGGATCGGGCCGGCGGCGGTGAGCAGGCGGTCCTCGCCGGCGGCCGCGGCCAGTTCGGCGAAGCGGGAGCCGAGCACGAAGCGGCCGTGGGAATCGCGCAGCACGAAGCGGTGGCGTTCGAGGGCGATGGCGAGGCGGTGCGCGGTCGGGCGGGCGAGTCCGGTGGCGGCCACGAGCTGGCCCAGCGTGGACGGGCCGGACTCCAGCGCGTCCAGAATCTTCACGGTTTTGTCGAGGACGCCGACGCCGGAGTGGATCTCGCCGTCATCGGGCGTCTGCGCGGTCTGGGCGGGCTGCTGGGGGCGCGCTTCTGCGGCCGCGCGCGCTGCGGCCATGGTGTCGTCACTCTCTTCGGAAGTCATGAGGAGCATTCTGCCATCTCATAATGTGAAATGCAAATCCGGGGTGATGTCCATTTAGCGAGAAAATATGCCCCTCGGTTTCCGCAATCCACGCCCGCCATCATACGGACGCCGGCAAAACGTTGGAATATCAACGATTCGTTGGAAATCGGCCAATAGCCCGCCGCGGGCACATCTCATATACCGGCCGCGCGGGGCTCGCATACCAACCCCGGCCCATACGCTGTATAGCACACAAGGTGCGCGAAGGCAATACCTCGCGCGGAAAAGAATCGAGGAGGTCCCTAAGTATGGGAACGACATTGGCCGAGAAGGTCTGGGCCGATCATCTGGTACGCAAGGGCAGCGACGGGGCGCCCGATCTGCTGTACATCGACCTCATGCTCATGCACGAGGTTACCAGCCCGCAGGCGTTCGAGGGACTGCGTCTGGCCGGCCGCAAGCCGCGCCACGTGGACCAGCTCATCGCCACGGAGGACCACAACACCCCCACGGTCGACATCGACCGCCCGAACCCGGACAAGACCAGCGCCCTGCAGCTGAGCACGCTGGAGAGGAACTGCAAGGAGTTCGGCGTGCGCCTGCACCCGCTCGGCGACGCGGACCAGGGCATCGTCCACGCGTTCGCGCCGATCCTCGGCCTCACGCAGCCGGGCATGACCATCGTGTGCGGCGACTCCCACACCTCCACGCACGGCGCGTTCGGCGCGCTCGCGTTCGGCATCGGCACCTCCGAGGTGGAGCACGTGATGGCCACCCAGACCCTGTCGCTGAAGCCGTTCAAGACCATGGCGATCAACGTCAACGGCAAGCTGCCGGCCGACGCGACCGCCAAGGACGTCATCCTCGCGATCATCGCGAAGATCGGCACCGGCGGCGGCCAGGGCCACGTGATCGAATACCGCGGCGAGGCGATCCGCAACATGACCATGGACGAGCGCATGACCGTGTGCAACATGTCCATCGAGGCGGGCGCCCGCGCCGGCATGATCGCGCCGGACGAGACCACGTTCGAGTACCTCAAGGGCCGCCCGCACGCGCCGGAGGGCGAGATGTGGGACAAGGCCGTCGAGTACTGGAAGACGCTGAAGACCGACGACGACGCCGTGTTCGACAAGGTCGTGGACATCGACGCGACCAAGCTCGGCCCGTTCGTCACGTGGGGCACCAACCCCGGCCAGGGCCTGCCGATCACCGCGAACGTGCCGGTGCCGGAGGACATCGCCGACGCGACCAAGCGCGCCGCCGCCGAACGCGCCCTGAAGTACATGGACTTGAAGCCCGGCATGCCGATCAAGTCGATCCCCGTGGACACCGTGTTCATCGGCTCGTGCACCAACGGCCGCATCGACGACCTGCGCGCCGCCGCGGCGATCATGAAGGGCCACCACAAGGCCAAGTCGATCCACCGCGTGCTCGTGGTGCCGGCGTCCTCCCGCGTGCGTCTGCAGGCGGAGAAGGAGGGCCTCGACAAGATCTTCAAGGACTTCGGCGCGGAATGGCGCAACGCCGGTTGCTCGATGTGTCTGGGCATGAACCCGGACAAGCTCGTGCCGGACGAGCGCTCGATCTCCACGTCGAACCGCAACTTCGAAGGCCGTCAGGGCAAGGGGTCGCGCACGCACCTCGCGTCGCCGCAGGTCGCTGCCGCCACCGCCATCCGCGGCACGATCTCGTCGCCGGCGGATCTGTGATTCCGGCGGACCTGTGATTCAGGTAGCGTGATTTAGGTAGAAGGACTGGAAACCCATGGAAAAACTCGTGAAAATCACCGGCGTGGGCGTGCCGCTGCGCCGCTCCAACGTCGACACCGACCAGATCATCCCCGCCGTGTTCCTCAAGCGCGTCACCAAGAGCGGTTTCGACGACGCGCTGTTCTACGCGTGGCGCCGTGACCCGAAGTTCGTGCTCAACCAGCCCGAATACGCGCCCGGCCGCATTCTGGTGGCCGGCCCCGAATTCGGCATCGGCTCCTCGCGCGAGCACGCGGTGTGGGCCCTGCACGACTACGGCTTCCGCGTGGTGATCGCGCCCAGCTTCGCGGACATCTTCTACGGCAACACCGCCAAGAACGGCGTGCTGGCGGCCATCATGCCGCAGGAGTCCGTTGAGCTGCTGTGGAAGCTGCTGGAGGAGGAGCCCGGCCGCGAGATGACCGTCTCTCTGGAGGACCGCACGGTGACCTGCGGCGACGTGACCCTGCCGTTCGAGGTGGGCGACTACGTGCGCTGGCGCCTGATGAACGGCTACGACGACATCGACCTGACGCTGCAGCACGAGGACGACATCGCCGCCTACGAGAAGATGCGCGCCGAGCGCTTCCCGTTCAAGCCCAAAACCATCCCGGCCAAGCACTGGGCCGAGGAGAAGGTCGTCTCCGCCCGCGAGCCGGAGAACGAGGCTGAATGGGCGGGACCGTTGGCTGATCGCGCCTAGCGGCGTGATCAGCCTGTTGGAAGCCCGGTGGGCTTCCAACAGGCCCTGCGCCTCGCCGCCACCACGGCGGCGAGGCCAGCGTTGGGCCCGGCCCCGGCCGGTCCGTAATTGCAGGGCCGAAGGCGGGCCGTTGGCTAATTGTTAATTGCCGATCGTTGACTGGCATGCTTGGCGCCGATCGCTGACGGCTGATCGCATATGGACATTGCGACGGTGGTTTGGGACAGGGAGCGCTCCTCCTGTGTCCCAAACCGCCGCCGTTTTCGTTGTTGGCGGCGGATTGAGATACAACGTCCGGGTTGTGTGTCTCGATTCGCATCCATTTCCGCGGATGGGTGCGGATTGAGACGCAAACGGCATGTTGTGTGTCTCAATCCGCATCCGTTTGCAAAAGTGGCGGCGGATTGAGACACAGAAGCGGGGGTTTGTGTCTTGAATCGCATCCAATCTCAAAAATGGGTGCGGATTGGGACGCGGCAGGGAGGGGGAAGGAAAGGCAAAGGAATGCGGGAATCTCCAACGCCCCGCCGGTCTGTGCCCATCCGTCCGCGTCCGCACGCAATGGCGGCCCCGATTCGGCCCGGTCGTCGCGTCGGTACGCCGGCTGGGGCACAATGGGACGCATGGCATCCAAAGGAAAACCGTCGCCGCGTTCGGCCGTCAAGCCCCTGAGCGACGCACAGGTGGCGAAGCTCGCCCGCGAACACACGCTCGTCGACCCCATGCGTGATTTCCCCACCGGCCCGCGCAAGGCCAACGTGGCGGAGATCAACGCGCAGCATCCCAAGGGCACCAAGCGCCTGCTCACCGGCGTGGACGTGGTGTTCCGCGCCAGCTGCAAGACCCGCGCGTGGGGGCTGGAGAACGTGCCCGAGGAGGGACCGTTCATCACTGCGGCCTCGCACGTGACGATGTTCGACGTGTTCGTGCCGATGGCGTCGCTGTTCCACATGGGCCGCCGCCCGCGCTACATGGCCAAGGCGGAGATGGCCAAGTGGCCGCTGATCGGCAAGTGGTTCCAGCTGGTGGGCATGCAGCCGGTCCAGCGCCACTCCGGCAAGGCGAAGGCGATCGAGGAGACGAGCGTGGGGATCCTCACCTCCGGACGGCCGCTGACGGTCTGGCCCGAGGGCACGGTGACGCGCGACCCGCAGAAGTGGGTCATGAGCATCAAGGAGGGCGTGGGCTACATCGCGCTCGAGGCGTCGCACCGGCTCGGGCATGAGGTGCCGCTGTTCTGCGCCGCCACGTGGGGCGCGGCGAGCATCAACCACTGGTGGCCGTGGCCGCGCAAGAACGTGGTGATGTGCTACGACCATCAGCTCGAATACGGCGATCTGCTGGACGACATGGCCGATTGGGGCGAGGAGCCGCCGGTCGACAAGGTCAACGAGCTGACCGACCGCGTGTTCCGCAGGCTCAACGTGCTCATGGAGGAGATCCGCGGCGAGAAGTTCCCCGCCGAGGGGTACTGGGACTATCGCACGATGAGCCGCAAGCCGATCGACATCCACGCCTGACCGGTCGGCTGCGTGACGATGGGCCGCGGCTGCGTGACAGGGACCGGCATCGTGGCCGTGGCCGTGACGAAGCGCGGGCGCTCACGGTCACGTGGACCGCAAATCGTTGCAATGACGCCATTATGCGTCTGACGCGCACCGGGCCATCCGGTCTCTGTCACGCACTCTGTCACGGTCATGGTCACGTATGCGGCCATGCGACTGGGCCACGTGACCGGAGAAGCGGAAGCGTGTAGATTGGACATGATGTGTGGACTGGGAATACTGGGAATGAGGAGTGACCGTTCATGACGAACATTACCGTTTTGGGAGCCGGAGCTTGGGCGGAGCCGTTAAGGCGGCAGCCCGGTGGGCTGCCGGTAGGCGACGCCGAGGCGACTTCGCGGAGCCGAGGCAATATGACGGAACTCCAAGAGGAGGCGACACGATGACGAACATTACCGTTCTGGGAGCCGGAGCTTGGGGCACCACCTTCGGTCAGGTGCTGGCGGACGCGGGCAACAGCGTGACGATGTGGGCGATCGAGCCGGAGATCGTGGAGGGCATCCGCGACCATCATCACAACGCGGTGCGCCTGCCCTCCGTGGAGAGGCTGCCGGAGAACATGACCGCGACCGGCGACCGCGCCGAGGCGGTGCGGGACGCGGAGATCGTCGTCGTGGCGATCGCGGCTCAGGCGGCTCGCAAGGCGCTCGCCGACTTCAGGGACATCATCCCCGCGCACGCGATCGTGGTGAGCCTCATGAAGGGCATCGAGCGCGGCACCAACAAGCGTATGGACGAGGTGGTGCGCGAGGCGCTCGACCTGCCGGAGAATCGCTTCGTGGCGGTGTCCGGCCCGAACCTGAGCAAGGAGATCGCCGCGCGCGAGCCCAGCGCTACCGTGGTCGCCTCCACCAACCCGTACGCCGCCGCGAAGGTGGCCAACGCGTGCTCCACGAGCTACTTCCACCCGTTCACCTCCAACGACGTGATCGGCCTGGAGATGTGCGGCAGCCTGAAGAACGTGGTCGCGCTCGCCGTCGGCATGGCCCGCGGCGCCGGCTACGGGGAGAACACGGCCGCGATGATCGAGACGCGCGGACTGGCGGAGCTGACCGCGCTCGGCAAGGCCGCGGGCGCCGACCCGAAGACCTTCGCGGGACTCGCCGGCGTGGGCGACCTGATCGCCACGTGCGGCTCCCCGCTGAGCCGCAACTACACGTTCGGCGCGAACCTCGGCAAGGGCCTCACGGTCGAGGAAGCCACCAAGGTGTCCAACGGCGTAGCCGAGGGCGTGCCCACCACGGACGCGGTCGTCGCGCTCGGCGACCAGCTGCACGTGCCCACCCCGCTCGCCTTCGCGATGAGCCACGTGCTGCACGAAGGTATTAGTTGTGAGCAGATGCTGGGCGAACTGTTCGGCACCGAAATCACCGCGGAGTAATCTTAGCCAACGGACGTTAGACGACGGACGCAATCGGAACCACGAGCAGAGGAGTTGTAAGGACGATGGCGAAGAAGCGGATTGTGGTGTTGTACGGCGGGCGCGCGGATGAGCATCCGATCTCCTGCATTTCCACGGCCGGCGTGCTCAAGGCCATTGACACGGAGAAGTTCGAGCCGATCCCGGTGGGCATCACGCGCGACGGCAAGTGGATCGTGGACGGCGAGGATCCGCGCGGCTGGGACCTCAACGGCGGCGACCTGCCGAGCGTGGAGATCACGCCCGGCTCCCGCCCGGTCGTGCTGGACATCGCGCTCGGCCAGGACGGCTTCTTCGCCGGCGATCCGAACGGCGGCGACCCGGTGTCGCTGGGCCATGTGGACGCGGTGTTCCCGGTGCTCCACGGCCCGTACGGCGAGGACGGCACCGTGCAGGGGCTGCTCGAGATGATGAACGTGCCGTACGTGGGCTGCGGCGTGTTCGCGTCCGCGGCGTGCATGGACAAGCACTTCACCAAGGTGGTGCTCAACGCGGCCGGCATCGCCACCGCCCCGGGCATCACGCTCGACACCCGCCTGTTCGACGCCGCCGACGAGTTCGCCGCGAACGCCGACGCCGTGCTGGCGCAGGTGGAGGCCGCCGGACTGGCCTACCCGCTGTTCGTGAAGCCGTCCCGCGCGGGCTCCAGCTTCGGCGTGACTAAGGTGGAGCGTCCCGGCGACGCGGCCGAGCTGATCGCCGCCGTGTTCGAGGCCAGCAAGCACGACTGGAAGGTGCTCGTGGAGCAGGGCATCGAGGGCCGCGAGATCGAGTGCGCGGTGCTGGCGCCCAAGGCCACCGACGAGCCGGCCGCCAGCTGGCCCGGCGAGATCGTGCTCGACCGCCGCAACGCCGGCGACGACCAGTTCTACGACTTCGACTCCAAGTACACCGACGCCGAGGCCTCCCACGTGGAGGTGCCGGCGCACCTGCCCGACGAGACGCTGCAGCGCGTGCGCGAGACGGCCGTCAAGGCGTTCAAGGCGCTCGACCTTGCCGGTCTGAGCCGCGTGGACACCTTCGTGACGCCGAACGGCGACGTGATGATCAACGAGATCAACACCATGCCCGGCTTCACCCCGATCTCCATGTACCCCAAGGCGTGGGAGGCGACCGGCGTGAGCTACACCGAGCTGATCACCAGGCTCATCGAGGGCGTGCTGCGCTGAGCGCACCGCGCCGACGTTCGCGCTTCCGACGAATCCGAGGGGTAGCTGGCGGGTACTGTGGTGCCTGACGGCTACCCCTCGTCGTTTGCCCTCACATTGCCGAGGGGAGTAAGGAAGCGATCCGACATGGGTGATGAACGGTTCCGCAGCATTCGTCCCGCCGCGGTGGCGGGGGCGTTCTATCCGGGCGATGCGGCCCGGCTGGACGCGATGATCGAGGATCAATTGGCATATGCGCGCAGGCGCCTCGGGCTTGGCGCGGGATCCGGCGCGCGGTCCGATTCCTCCGACGAGGCCGGGCGGCGCTGGCCGAAGGCGGTGATCGTGCCGCACGCCGGCTACGTGTATTCCGGCACCACGGCCGCGCTGGCCTACGCACTGCTGGCCGCCGGACGGGGCACGGTGAGCCGTGCGGTGATCGTGGGACCGACGCATCGCGTGCCCGTGCGCGGCGTGGCCATGTCCACCGCCGACGCATGGGAGACGCCGCTCGGCACGGTCCGCGTGGACGTGGACGCCGAACGGTCGGCGCTGGACGCCGGCCGGTTGATCGTCAATGATCCGACGCATGCGCGGGAGCATGCCGTGGAGGTGCAGGTGCCATTCCTGCAGAAGGTGCTCGGACCGGACGTGGCGATCGTGCCGCTCAACGCCGGCGACGCCACGCCGCGCGAGGTCGGCGACGCGTTGCGCGCCCTGTGGGGTGGCCTGGAAACCGTGATCGTGATCAGCTCCGACCTGTCGCACTATCATCCCGAGCGCGTCGGACGGACCATCGACGACGAGACGATCGGACGCGTCAACGCGCTGGACTATCCGATTTCGCCCGACCGCGCGTGCGGGGCGTACCCGATCAACGGGCTGCTCGACGTGATGGTTCGGGGAGCCGAGGGGGACCGTGGGGAGGGAACGGACGATGCCGGGCCTTCGACCGTGCAACGTCCGGACAATGCCCGTCCCTCTTCTCGGGCATCTCGCCCGTCGGCCGGCCGAGGCGATATGGGTGTTTGCGAAGGTGGTGACAATGTGGGCACATTGGGCCCACAACGTGCCCACGCTGTCACCACTGAAATAAAAAGCCCTATGGGCTCGGGTTCGGGCTTGGACGCAGGTGCCGGCTCGGGGATCGGTGCCGGTTCAGGCTCCGGTGAGCGGCGTCTGCGGCTGGAATTCCTCGGGTGCAGCACGTCCGGGGACGGCGGCGAGGTGGCGCTCGCGGGCGAGGAGCGGCCGGCCATGGCGGATCCGTACGACCGCGTGGTCGGGTATGCGAGCTGGGCGCTGTGGGAGGAGACCGGGAAGGTCGGGGAACCCGAGCGGGACGGACAATATGCGGAACCGGAGCCGTCGGATGAATTGGAGTCGGCGGAGGAACCGGAATCGGTGGGAGGCGCGGAGACGACGGAGAAGGCGGCGGGAGCCACCGCGCTGGGAGCCGCGGTTCCGGGACGGGAACATGAATGCGGGCATGAGCACGAACACGAGGGAAGCGTGTTGCTGCGGCTTGCGCGGACCGCGCTGGCCGAGCATCTGGGCATCGACGTGGACGGGCCATCGGTGGCGGAGATCCGGGCCGCGCATCCGTGGCTGGACGAGCCGGGCGCGAGCTTTGTGACGTTGACCGAAAACGGGCGGCTGCGCGGTTGCATCGGGTCGCTGAGGGCCAGTCAGTCGCTCGGCGCGGACGTGGCCGAGCATGCGGTGGACGCGGCCGTGCACGATCCGCGCTTCTACCCGGTCGGACCGGGCGAATACCCGCTGCTGCGTTTCGAGGTGTCCGTGCTGGGCGAACCGGAGCCGATGGTCGGCGTGCGTTCGCGGGACGCGTTGGAACGGGCGCTCAAGCCGGGCGTGGATGGGTTGATCATCAGCGACGGCGTGGGGCGTGCGGCCACGTTCCTGCCGCAGGTGTGGGACGAGCTGCCGGACCCGCATGAGTTCGTCGGGCATCTGCTGGCCAAGGCCGGGCTGCCGGCGAATATGGACTGGCGAAACGGCGAGATAACCGCCCGGCGGTACACTGTTCGAGCGTACAGGTGAGCGCGTTGGAACGGGCAAGGTGCGAAGGGAGGCTGCCATGAGTGCGGAGACGCAGGCGCAGGTCATGCACCCGGTGTTCGGGCGCTGGCAGCATCCGCTCGACGACGGCCGCGTGCAGTGCGACCTGTGCCCGCGCGAATGCAAGCTGCGCGAAGGGCAGCGAGGCTTCTGCTTCGTGCGCTCCAACCACGAGGGGCACATCGAGCTCGACACGTACGGCCGGTCCTCCGGCTTCGCGCTCGACCCGGTCGAAAAGAAGCCGCTCAACCACTTCCACCCGGGCAGCTCCGTGCTGAGCTTCGGCACGGCCGGGTGCAACTCCGCGTGCAAGTTCTGCCAGAACTGGGACATCTCCCGCGCCCGCAGCTGGGACCGCGTGGCCGTGGAAGCCGAACCCGACGACATCGCCGCTTCCGCCGCCAGCCGCGGCGTGACCTCGGTGGCCTTCACCTACAACGATCCGATCGTGTTCGCCGAATACGCGATCGACACCGCGGACGCGTGCCGCGAGAAGGGCATCCATCCGATCGCCGTCACCGCCGGCTACATGAGCGCCGCCGCGCGCCCCGACTTCTACAACGCCATGGACGCGGCCAACATCGACTTGAAGGGCTTCACCGAGGACTTCTACCAGTCGGTCACCGGCACGCACCTGCAGGACGTGCTCGACACCATCGACTACGCGGTCAACGAGGCGCGCACGCCCAACGACGAGCACGTGTGGGTGGAGCTCACCACGCTGCTCATCCCCGGGCGCAACGACGACGACGCGCAGCTGCACGCCGAGTGCGCCTGGATCCGCGAGCACTGCGGGCCGGACGTGCCCCTGCACTTCTCCGCGTTCCACCCCGACTACAAGATGCGGGACGTACCGCCCACGCCGCTCGCCACGCTGCTGCGCGCCCGCGAGATCGCATACGCCGAGGGACTCAACTACGTTTACACCGGCAACGTGCACTATCCGGAGGGCGACACCACGTACTGCCCGAACCCCGACTGCGGGGCCGTGCTCGTGGAGCGCGACTGGTACCGGATCGTCTCGAACCGGCTGGACGGGCATGCCGCGCCCGACGGGACTGCGAAATGCCCCGAATGCGGCACTCCCATCGCCGGCCGATGGTAGTTTCTGCGCTCCGCGGCGCGTCCCGCGGTGGGCGCATTCGATTTCTGACCTCATACGTGAAGTAGCGCGGTCCCGGAACCGCCTGAAACCGGCGGAACGACGGTACGAGGAGGGCGGTTTTCGGCGTTTGTACCCGACGCGTTAGGTCAGAAATCGAATCGGTCCTCGATTACTCCCCGATCGCGGCGCGCTGCTCCAGAAAATCGGCGTTGGCCAGCGAACGCGTGACCGCATCCTTCATGGTGGACTGGAACACGCCCGGCTTCGCGAACGCCCACACCTCGCCCTCGAGGCCGTAGGGCGAAAAGCCCGTGAGCTTCACCAGCGGCGTGGATCCCGGCAGCGCGAGATCGGCGGTCGCGGCGCTTACGGTCGCCACAATCCGCGCGGACATGGCGTCCGGATCCGTGCCGGCCTTCGCGGTGAACGGCACGGTCACCAGCGCCTCGTTGGCCGCCGGCATCTTCTTGAGCTCCTTGGTGTTGAGCACCGAATTCGGGATCACCAGCTCGTTGCCGTTGCGCTCGCGGATCACCGTGTGGCGCCACGTGATGTCCTTCACGGTGCCGGTGGCGCTCGCGATCGTCACCTCGTCGCCGGGCTGGATCACCTTGCCGAGCATGAGGCCGAAGCCGCCGATCACGTTGGCGACCGTGTCCTTCAAGCCCAGCGAGATGGCGACGCCGCCGACGCCGAGCGCCGTGATGATCGTCTGCGGGTTGATGCCGAACACCGGTTGGAGGACCATGCTGGCCGCCACCACCCAGATGAGCACGCGCAGAATGTTCGCGAAGATCGACGCGCTCGGCACGTCCGTCTTGTTGAGCAGGCGGATGGTCCAGCGCTTCACCAGACGCGACGCGACGGCCGCGGCCACGAAGACGATGACGAACAACAGCAGTTTGCCCGCGTTGGCGTGCAACCAGTCAAGCATGAGTTCCATGCCTGCCATACTAGTGGTCCGGCTTGCGCGGGGATTCGGCGAATGTGGAAGTTTCACCGGTAAAGGCTGAATGTTCGCTGAATTCGGCGCGCCGGTGGCGGGGGCGGCGCTTACAGTGGAGGGTAGGAGTTACCCGGTCAACGACGATGAAGGGGGCTGGTATGGGAACTCACCGGATTGAAGGCGCGGTTGGCGCAGGCGGTGCGATCGGCACGGTGGCGCTGCGCGATGGCGGCGTGATGCAGACGATGGGCATGGGGACCTGGCATATGGCGGAGGACGCGAATCGGCGGGCGGACGAGATCGCGGCGCTGCGCGAGGGCGTCGACTTGGGCGTGAAGCTGATCGACACGGCCGAGCTGTACGGCGACGGCGAGGTCGAGACGCTGGTGGGGGAGGCGATCCGCGGCCTCGACCGGAGCGAACTGTGCATCGTGAGCAAGGTGATCCCGTCGCACGCCGGCCATAAGGACATGCGCGCCAGCTGCGAGGCGTCGCTCAAGCGTCTCGGCACGGACTATCTGGACCTGTACCTGCTGCACTGGCCCGGCGCGGTGCCGCTGGAGGAGACCGTCGCGTGCATGGAGTCGCTGCGCGCGGACGGGCTGATCCGCCGCTGGGGCGTGTCCAACTTCGACGTAGACGACATGGAGGCCCTGTGGCGGGTGCCCGGCGGCGACTCATGCGTGGCCAATCAGGTGCTCTACCACTTGGAATCGCGCGGGGTGGAGGTAAGTCTCAAGCCGTGGATGCGCGATCACGGCGTGGCGATGATGGCCTACAGTCCGCTCGCGCAGGGAGGCCGGCTCGCGTACGGTCTGCGCGACGACCCGACGCTCAACGCGGTGGCCGGGCGGCACGACGCCACGCCGGTGCAGATCATGCTCGCATGGGCGATGCGCGACGGCGAAACGATCGCCATCCCCAAGGCCGGCAGTCCCGCGCACATGCGGCTCAACGTGGAGGCGGCGGGCATCACGCTGACGCCGGACGACTTGGCCGCGCTGGACCGGCGGTTCCCCGCGCCCGCGAGGAAGCCGCCGCTGGACTGGCTGTGATTACAGCACGATGTTCGTGACGACGCCGATGCCGATCACGAACAGGATGAAGCCGCAGATGCGTGCGAACAGCAGCGCTCCGCGGCTCGGGTCGGTGTAGGTGCCGGTGATTTTGCATGCCAGACGCCACACCCAGTCCGCCGAGAACAGCAGCGCCGCGCCCCACAGGGCCAGCACGACGCACGCCACGATGATGCCGATGTCGCTCATGTGCACACCTCGATTGTGTTGGATTTCCTTTGGTTTTCAGGTCTTGATGCCGGTCCGCCGGTCCCAAGCCTAGCATCGGGCGGGTCTGGCGCCTCGGCTGGTCAGGCGTCCGCGCGTTCGAAGTAGACGACGGCAGTCTCGCCGTAGTCGCGCGACTGGGTGATCTCCCAGCCGTCCGGCGCGGTGAGCGGCTCCGAGCGGGTGGACCGTTCGAACATGATGATCGCGTTCGGATCGGCCACCCCGTTGGCGACGATGTCCGCGAGCAGACGGTTGCACGCCGCGGTCTCCATCGCGTATGGCGGGTCGATGAGGATCAGGTCGAAGCCGGGGCCGGCGTATCCCGCTGCGAACGACTCGGCCTTGGTGCGCATGGCGCGGGCGCTCATGCCGTTGTCCCACGCGCGGGACGTCTTGAGCGCGGCGAACGTCTTGCCGAGCAGCGTGGCGGCGGGACCGGCGGCCTCCACGGCCACGAGCTCCTTGGCGCCTCGGGACAGCGCCTCGATGCCGAGCGCCCCGGTGCCGGCGAACAGGTCGAGCACGCGCGCGTCGTCGATCACGCCCCACGAGTCGAGGTGCGAGAAGATCGCCTCCTTGGTGCGGTCGGTGGTCGGGCGGGTGCCGGTTTTGGCGGTCGGCAGCTGGAAGCCCTTGAATCGTCCTGAAATCACGCGCATATGGACCACTCTAGCGTGCGTGCCGCGTTCCGGGGCCCAATCACGCATCCGATCCGCTCATTCCGCATCCCCGAATTGGCAAAATGAGCGAATCCGATGTTTAAGCGGCGTTTTTTGCCCGCCACGCATCGGATTTGCTCATCCTGCGATTTGCAGCTGGCAAAGTGAGCGGATTCGATGCGATGCGCTGCTACGTGGAGGTGAGGAAGTCGGCGCTGCCGCGGGTGAAGTCGAGCACCGCGCCGGCCAGCTGCGGCTCGTGCGCGAGCTCCGGATCGTCCGCCAGCACGCGCTCCGCCTCGCCGCGCGCCTGCTCGATGAGCTTGGCGTCCTTGATCACGCGCAGCAGCTTGAGGCTCGACTTGCCGCCGGACTGGGCGTCGCCAAGCACGTCGCCGGCGCCGCGCAGCTCCAGATCGGCCTGCGCGATTTCGGCGCCGTCCAGCGTGCCCTGAATCACGTTGAGGCGACGGGCCGCGATGGAGTCCGGCTCGGCGCGGGAGATGAGGAACGCCCACGAATTCGTGCCGCCGCGGCCCACGCGCCCGCGCAGCTGGTGCAGCTGCGACAGCCCGAATCGGTCGGCGTCGAAGATCACGATGCAGCTCGCCTGCGGCACGTCCACGCCCACCTCGATCACCGTGGTGGCCACCAGGATCGGCGTGGTGCCGTCCGCGAACTCGGCCATCACGCGGGTCTTGGTCTCATCGTCGTCGCGGCCGGTGAGCGTGGCGAGCTTGAGCCCGCGGAATTGCGGCAGCGCGGCGAGGCGGTCGGCGATCTCCGCGACCGAATGCAGCGGCGGGCGGGTTTCGGCCTCCCCGTTCTCCCCGATGTCCCCGTCGTCGATGAGTTCGACGGCCGAATCGTCGTCGTCCGTGGCGTCGTCGGCGTCGATGCGCGCGCAGACCACGTAGGCGCGTTCCCCGGCGTCCACCCGCGCGCGCAGATGCGCGAACATGCGGGCCATCGTGCCGCCGTCCGCCTCCGGCACCACGATCGTGCGGATCGGCTTGCGTCCGCCCGGTAATTCGGTGAGCCACGAAAGGTCCAGATCGCCGAACCACGTCATCGCGGCCGTGCGGGGGATTGGCGTGGCGGTCATGACCAGCAGGTGCGGGGCCACGTCGTAGCGGTGGCGCAGGGTTTCGCGCTGCTCCACGCCGAAGCGGTGCTGCTCGTCGATCACCACCAGCGCCAGATCGGGCGCCTGGAACGTCTTGGAGAATGCGGCGTGCGTGGCCACCACGATGCAGGGGACGCCGGACGCGACCGTGGCGAGCGCGGCGCGGCGGGCCTTGAGCTTCATGCCGCCGGTGAGCAGGATGACGGGGACTTCGGGGGTACCCGCCTCCGCCTCCGTGTCCCCGCCGGGAATCCTGCCGACCATGCCGGCGATCGTCTCCGCATGCTGCTCGGCCAACACCTGCGTGGGCGCGACGAGCACGGCCTGATGCCCGGCCCCCACGGCGTCGAGCATGGCGACCACGGCCACCACGGTCTTGCCGGAGCCGACCTCGCCCTGCAACAGCCGCTGCATGGGCCAGTCGCGGGCCATGTCGTGCGTCACGTCGTCCACCACCGAGCGCTGCCCGCCGGTCAGCTCGAACGGCAGCGACGCCACGAACCGCCTGACCAGCCCCTCGCCGCCCGAGCAGTTGTGCGCCTTGACCTGATGCGTGCTGTGTCGGGTCTTCACCAGCGCGGTCTGGCTGACGAACGCCTCCTCGTAGCGCAGCGTGGCGATGCCCCGGCGGAAGTCGTCGGTCGTGTCCGGATCATGCACCGCACGGAACGCCTCGACGCGATGCAGGTAGCCGTCCGCCTCGCGCACGGATTCGGGCAGCACGTCCGGCAGCTCGTGCGCGTCCAGCGCTTCCAGAAAGCCCATGATCGACTCGTGGATGTGGTCGGAGGAGATGCGGCTCGTGGCGTGGTACACCGGGCGCGGGCGGCACACGCGGCGCAGGGCCTGCTCCTCGGAATCGGCGTCGAACTTGAGCGAGCCGGCGGTGTCCGGCAAGGGCGTGGCTCCCCCGGGCGCGATGGTGAGGATCTCCGGGTGCGTGAACTGCAGCTGCCCGTTGAATTCGCTCGGCGAGCCGGCGACCACCACGCGCGAGCCCTGCCGCAGCCGCATGCTCATCCAGTCCACATACGGCTTCTTGTAGGAGAAGAACACCAGCCGGGCCGCGGTCCCGGCGTCGTCGGCCACCACGGCTTCGAGGCGGAACCCGCGGCGGGCGTTCATCGGCACAGCGCGCACGGCCTGAACGGACGCGGCGAAGGCGATCGGCATGCCGATCTTGGATTCGCGGATCGGGCGCGACGGCACCGGGTCGGTCACGCGGAACGGATAGTACGTGAGCGCGTCCCGCACGGAGACGATGCCCAGCGATTTGAGCGCGCCGGCGCGCCGCCGGTTCGTCAGCAGCGACGACACGGCGGTATCCAACGAAACACTCATGAAACCCATCCTAACGCCCGTGCGGACTCGTCGGTGTGCGGAAAGCGGCAAAGCAAAACCCCGGGGCCGACGGGCGACTCCGGGGTTCTGAAAAAGTTCGCTAGGCTGCGATTGGCACGATTCACGCGGCCACGCGCTGGACCTTGCCGGCCTTCAGGCACTTGACGCACACCTGGACGCGCACGTTGGCGCCGTCGATGGTGGTGCGAACCGGCTGGAGGTTCGGGCGGAAGGTACGCTTGTTACGGATATGCGAATGCGAAACGGTGTAGCCGGTCTGCGGGCCCTTGCCGCACACTGCGCAACGAGTTGCCATGGTGGACTCCCTTGTGTTTGTCTGTTCCAAGTCTTTCGTGCCCGGCGCTCGCGTTTTTGCCGCTTGGCTGAACACACAACTTCACAATGATACAGCGCGGATTTGGAAAATGCAAATTGAGGCGGGTGGGCTGCGGGCGGACGGTGGCTGGGCGGTGAATGGGCCGCAGATGGATGGCGGGTGGATGCCGGATGGGCGGTGAATGGGCCGTGGGCGGGCGGTGAGTGGACGGTGGTTGGGCAGTGAATGAGTCGCGGGCGGGCT
>NZ_WBSN01000031.1 GCF_009299475.1 Bifidobacterium avesanii
GCCCCACACAGACCCGCGCCCCGTCCAACACACTCCGCCCAGCCCGCCCGTCCAACGCGCACCGCTCGCCGCGCCCTGTCCAACAACGCATCCGCCCACACTCCGCCCTGCCCGTACAACGCTCCACGCCCACCCAACAGCCGCACACCCAACACACGCCCGCAACCTGTCCATTCCCCCGCGCGCGGGCCCGTGCTACGCTACACCATGCGTAGCGCTACGGATGGCGTAGCGCCGGCGGCGGCCGACAACAGCAACAACGTGCCGCCGCCAACCGACTTCAACACTGCAAGGGGCAACGGCATGCACAACGTGTGGCAGATCGTCCGGCGCGACGCGCTCCGACTGCTCAAGGTCCCCACGGCCTGGGTGATCGTGTTCGGCCTGATCGCCATCCCGGCGCTCTACGCCTGGGTCAACATCGTGGGCTTCTGGGACCCGTACAACAACACGCGCGCGATCGCCGTGGCCGTGGCCAACGAGGACGAGAGCGCCAACAACGCGCTCATGGGCGAGATGCATCTGGGCGATCAGGTGGAGGACCAGCTCAAGCAGAACACGCAGCTCGGCTGGCAGTTCATGGACGAGTCCGAGGCGATGCGCGCGGTGGAGTCCGGCAAGGCGTACGCGGCGATCGTGATCCCCAAGGACTTCAGCTCGAGCATGAGCGACCTCGTGACCGGCGGCGGCTCGCGCCCGAAGATCGACTACTACGTCAACGAGAAGGCCAACGCCATCGCCCCGAAGGTGACGGACGTGGGCGCCAGCACGCTCGACCAGACCATCAACTCCACGTTCGTCTCCACGGTAAGCAAGGTGGTCGCATCCACCGCCAACACGCTGCTCGACCAGGCCGGGCAGGCGGCCGACGCCGCCAAGACTGAGATCGTGCGGAACGCCGCGGACGCGAAGGGCAACGTGACCGACGTGCGCGGCAAGATCGCCACGCTCACCGCCGAGCTCGACAAGACGCCGGACAAGATCAAGGCCGCGCGCGAGTCGATCGCCACCGCCGCGCAGGTGGGCGACGACGTGTCCGCCGCGCTCGGTCAGGGTTCCACGCTGCTGACCAACGCGCAGAACGCCACCGGATCGTTCGCGTCCTCGCTCTACGGCACGCTCGACAGCGGCTCCCTGCTGCTCTCGCAGGCCTCCTCCGGCGCCACGCTGGGCGTCAACGCGGTGACCGGCGGGCTCGTGCAGGCGCAGCACCACATCGGCTTCGCGATTCAGGTGGGTCAGGCCGTCAACACGGCGAACGGCGAGCTGATCGGCAAGCTCGAGGCCATGAACCGCCCGGAGTTCGCCGCGCTCGTCAGCCAGCTCAAGGCGGAGAACGCCAAGACCGCCACCACGCTCAGGGACCTCGCCACGCTCAACACGGACGCGACCGCCACCACCACGAGCGTGGGCAACGCGGCCACCGGTCTCAACACGGCCACGCAGTCCACGCTGGCCACGCTCGGCGGCGCACGCGACACGCTCTACGGCTCCACGCTGCCGCAGCTGAGCGACGGCGTCACGGGTCTGGCCGGGGCCAGCGGCGACCTGAGCGCCACCATCGCCGGTCAGCGCTCGCTCATCGACCAGACCAACACCGTGCTCGACCAGCTCGACTCCACGATCTCCACCACGCGCAACGCCCTCGCGCAGACGGACAAGAACCTCGCCACGCTGGAGACCCGCCTCGACACGGTCACCACCGACGTGCAGGCCCTGTCCGGCTCCGCGCTCGCCGAGCAGCTGTTCGGCTCCGACGGCGCGCTGGACGTCTCCAAGATCGCGGACTTCATGATGTCCCCCACCGTGCTCAGCACGCAGACCCTCTACCCGCTCAACTCGTACGGCAGCGGCATGGCCCCGCTGTTCACCGACCTGTCCATGTGGGTGGGCGCCTTCGCGCTGGTGGTGATCATCAAGCTCGAAGTGGACGACGAGGGCCTCGAAGACCTCAACCTCACCGCCACGCAGCGTTACATGGGCCGCTGGCTGCTGCTCGCCCCCATGGCCGTGGCGCAGGCCCTGCTCGTGACCGCCGGCGACCTGATCCTCGGCGTGCAGGCCGTGAGCGCGCCCATGTTCATGCTCACCGGCGTCATCTCCTCGCTCACCTACCTGAGCCTCATCTACGCGCTGGCCACCACGTTCCAGCACGTGGGCAAGGGCATCTGCGTGCTGCTGGTGATCGTGCAGATCCCCGGCGCGTCCGGCCTGTACCCGATCGAGATGATGCCCGACTTCTTCCGCAAGGCCTACCCGTTCTTCCCGTTCACGTATTCGATCGACGCGATGCGCGAGACGGTCGGCGGTTTCTACGACGGCCTGTGGATCCGCCACGTGCTTTCGCTCATGGTGTTCGTGGTCGTTTCGTTCACGATCGGCATCGCCGCGCGCCCGTACCTCGCGAACCTCAACGCCCTGTTCGCCCGCCAGATCAAGGAAAGCGACATGATCGTGGGCGAGGAGTTCCACACCCCGGGTCGCGGCCCGAAGCTCTCGCAGGCCATCCTCGCGCTCGCCGACCACGAGGAGTACCGCCGTTCGATCGAGCTGCGCGTGGCCCGGTTCGCGGCCCTGTATCCCAAGCTCAAGCGCGGGGCGCTGATCGCCGGCGTGGCGGTGCCCATCGTGTTCGGCGTGGTGTTCGGCATCAACACCGATTGGAAGCTCGCCGCGCTGGCCAGCTGGATCATCTGGCTGCTCCTCATCATCGGCTTCCTGCTGGTGATCGAGACCACGCGCGATCGGCTGGAGCGCCGCATGGAGCTCGGCACGCTGAGCGACGAGGCGATCCGCAGGCTCATCTACGACCACGAGCGCCAGCGCCACGCGTCCAGGCGCTCGCCGTTCGCCCGCACGTGGCGGAGCCGGCCGGAGGATTCGGCCACGGCCGCGGCGACCGCAACGGACACGGCAGCCGCAACAAACAAGGCGGCGGACACGGCAGATACGACGAACACGACCGGCAGGACGAACACGACGGGAAGGCATGCGGCATGAGCAAGGCGTTCAAACTCTTCACCGGGGACGTGAAGCGCATGTTCAGCAACATCGTCTCCATCATCATCGTGATCGGACTCACGGCCATCCCGGCGGTGTTCACGTGGTTCAACGTGGCCGCCAGCTGGGACCCGTTCTCGTACACCGGTAACCTCAAGTTCGCCGTGGCCAGCGAGGACGAGGGCTATTCGAGCGACCTCATGCCCATGAAGATCACCGTGGGCGACACGGTCCTCAACGCCCTGAGGGCCAACAGCCAGCTTGACTGGACGTTCACCACGCCCGATCAGGCGATCGACGGCACCAAGTCCGGCGAATACTACGCGGCCGTGGTGATCCCCAAGGACTTCAGCCGCAACATGATGACGTTCTTCACCGAGGACGCCCAGCACGCCACGATCACCTACTACCTCAACGACAAGAAGAACGCGCTGGCCCCCAAGGTGACCGGGCAGGGCGCCGATCAGGTGTCCGCGCAGGTCAACCAGATCTTCGCGCAGACGGTCGGCAACGTGGCGCTGAGCCTCGCCAAGGGGCTCATCACGCAGCTGAGCCAGCCGGAGGCGCAGCAGAAGCTCGCCACGTTCAACGGCAACGTGGCGTCCATCGCGGACGACATCGACGGCCTCAACGCCACGATCGACGCGTACGACGGGCTGCTCGACGCGTCCGGCACGCTCATGGCGAGCTCCACGTCGCTGCTCGCGCAGGCCTCCGGCGCGGCCACGGACGTGACCGGCGGGGTCGACTCGGCCAAGTCGTCCGCCTCCGACGTGGCGGGCGCGCTTTCGGGCACCGCGGGCACGCTGAGCCAGGCGCTGGACGCGAGCGCGCAGAGCTTCACGTCCGTGGGCGCGAGCATCGACCAGCTGTACCAGAACGCCGGCAAGCAGGCGGACGACACCGCCACGGCCATCCGCAACCAGGCGACGAACGTGGACGCGCAGGTCAAGGAATACCAGTCGCTGCGCGCCACGCTGGCCACATTGATCGGCAAGCTCGACCAGACCGCGCAGACCGCCGCCCAGCCGCTGCTGGACAAGATGGACGCGAGCATCGAGCGTCTGGGCGCGCTGCGCGACGGGCTCAACGACGCGGCGGACGCGGTGGACGCCGGCAAGGCCACGGCCGAGCAGGGGCGGCAGAACGTCAAGGACCTCGCCGGGCAGGCCGTGCAGAGCGTCAACGACCTCAAGACCGCGTACGCCAATTCGCTCAAGCCGCAGCTCGACCAGATCTCCGCCAACGTGGCCGACGCGGCGAACAAGCTCGCGGGCACGTCCGGCAACCTCGGCTCGGCGATCGGCGACCTGACCGATGCCGCGGACTCGGCGTCCACGGCGATCGGCGACATGCGCATCACGCTCGCGGACGTGAAGGGCAAGCTGTCCGAGGCGTCCGCCACGCTGCACGACTTCTCCGACAAGCTCGGCACGGCCGTCAACAGCGGCGACATGAACCAGGTCAAGGACCTGCTGAGCAACGCCAGCCCCGAGGACCTGGCCGCCACGCTGTCCACGCCGGTGGAGCTCAACCGCCACGCGGTGTTCCCGGTGGCCAACTTCGGCTCGGCCATGGCACCATTCTACTCGGTGCTCTCGCTGTGGGTGGGCTCGCTGCTCATGGCCATCACCCTGAAGCCCACGGTCTCGCGCAGGATCCGCAACGAGCTGGGCAACCCGTCGAACGGGCAGATGTATCTGGGCCACTACGGCATCTTCGGGCTCATCGGGCTCATGCAGAGCACGTTCCTCAACGGCGGCAGCCTGCTGTTCATGCACGTACAGTCCGAGCACCCGTTCGGGTACATGCTCAGCGGCTGGGTCACGTCGCTGGTGTTCTCGTTCATCGTGTACACGCTGCTGGCCTCGTTCGGCAACGTGGGCAAGGCGATCGGCGTGATCCTGCTCATCGTGCAGGTGTCCGGCGCGAACGGCGCATACCCGCTGCAGGTGCTGCCCGCGCTGTTCCAGGAGGTCAGCCCGTTCCTGCCCGCCACGCACGCCATCCGCGCGTTCCGGTCGTCCATCGCGGGCATCTATCAGGGCGACCTGTGGATGTCGCTGGGCGCGCTGCTGCTGTTCGTGCCGCCCATGCTGCTGCTGGGGCTCGTGCTGCGCAAGCCGCTCATCCGGTTCAACACGTGGTACATCGCCAAGGTCGAGTCGACCAAGCTGCTGTAGGCGCGGCTCGGGATTGCTTAATGCTCGGGAACTGAGGGGGATGCGATGACTATGACTATGACGACGGATTCGGCGGGGGCGCCGGCCGAGGCGACCGGGCGCGGACGGCACACGCGCGAGGCCACGGACCGCAAGATCCTGCACACGGCCATGGAGATCGCCCTGCAGCGCGGCATCGCGGGCGTGACGATCGAGGAGGTGGCCCGGCGCAGCGGCGTGGCGAAGACGACCATCTACCGCCGCTATGCGAACACCAACGACCTTTTGCGCGGGCTGCGCACGCTGGGCGTGCCGGACGCCGGCGTGATCCACGAGATGACGCCCACGCGCGGCAATCTGGAGGCGCTGCTGCGCACGATCGTCGAACGGTTCCGGTCGAGCATCGGCGTGAAGGCCGTGGGGCTCGTGATGTCGTCCGACGACGAGTTCTTCCACCACGTGGTGGACGACACGATCCAGCCCGAGGAGCGGCGCTGCGAGGAATTCTTCCGGCAGGGCGTGAAGGCGGGCGTGTTCCGCGCGGGCGTGGACGTGCGCTTCCTGTTCGGCACCGCGATCGGGTCGATGGTGGCGTGCGAGGCGCTCGGCGGCGAGGTGGGCGACGATTGGGCCGCGCGCATGACGGACCTCATCTGGCCCGCCATCGCCGCCTGAGCCATGCCCCCATCGCCGCCGGAATGAGGAGAGCGGCTCCTTACAGCTCGTCGTAGATGAGCAGGCTGGCCTGCGCGATCTTCGACCAGCTCGAATGCTCGGTCATGATCACCATCGCGTAGTCGCCCTTGTCGCAGCGAACGATCGCCGCGTCGTGCAGCAGCGCGTTGAGGAAGCCGACCTTGTCCTGCACCACGCCGTCGGAGCCGATGCCGGTCGGGATGCCCTCGCGGTACACCTGCGTCTGCATGAGCGGGAACAGCTTGTCCGTGGACGCCTTGGTGGCGATGGTGTTGTTGTAGTAGCCCTTGAGCACGGTCGCCAGATCGTTGGGCGTGGTGCGCATGTTGCCGGGCGTGAAGTTGGTGTTGTTCGCGCCGATCGAATGCGCCTGCTGGGTCACGGTGTTGAAGCCGTACGCGCGCAGCCACGCCTCCGGGCACGCGTTGTCCGAGTTGACGATCATGCGCGTCAGGCACGTGTTGAGCGTGGTGCCGTTGAGCGGGCTGTTCCACGTGAGCTTGCCGGACTCCACGGCCTGGAACATGGAGTAGGCGATGTACAGCTTGTACGTGGACGCGGAGGTGAGCACGCCGTCCGCGTTGATCTGGAGCTTCGACTCGCCGGTCTTGAGGTCGTAGACGGCCACCTCGTAGGTGGCGTTGCCGAACAGCTGCTTGAGCTTGTCCTCGATCGTCCCCTCGGTGGGCAGGTTCTCGTACAGGGCCGCGTTGGTGATGTTGCGCGCGGTCACCTCCACGGGCGCGTTCTTGCCGGAGTTGAGCATCTGCGCGAGCGCGTCAGCCGTCTTGGACATGTCGACCGCACGGGAGGCGCGGGCGTCGGTGGCGAACACCTCCGGCACGGCCTTGGCGGCGACGGCCTTCCTGGCCACTTCGAGCGCCACGCCCTTGGCCTTGAACACGTCGTTGAGCTTGGACTGGTCCACGGCGGCGTCGAGCTTCGTGTTGTCCTTCTCGTTCTGCGTGACGCTGATCGTGCCGGCGAGGTCCGCGGGAGACAGCGTCCACGTGCCGTCGGCGTAGGTGAAGTTCACGCCGTTGCCGAGCCCGGCCGCGAGCGTGGTGCGCAGCTGGTCGGCGGTCTGCGTGGCGACGGTCGGCTGCACGACGTTGAGGTTGAGCGTGGCGGCGAGCAGGTCGCCCTTCGCGGTTTCGTCCACGTTGCCGCCGGCCGCGGAGATCACGTCGCCGGGGTTGAACGTGTAGCCGTCCCGGGCCTCGACCGTGGCGAGCGCGCCGTCCTTCGCCTCGATGCCGGCGTTGCGCACCTCGGACGTGATCTGTCCTTCGCCCGCGGTGACGGCCTTGGGCAGGCCCTCCGCGGTGGTGTTGTGCGAGAACAGCCACGAGAACGGGATGAGGCGCTTGATGAACGAATGGCGGGCCGCCTCGCCGGCGCGCTGCGCGTAGTCGACGGTGAGCCCGGCGTCCTTGGCGGCGAGTTCGATCTTGGATCCGGTGGACTGGTCGGTGAGCGCCACGTTGCGCGCGGAGACTTCCGCGTTGAGGCGCTCGGTGACATCCTTGACGCTCTGACCGCCCACGGAGTAGCCGTCGAGCGTGGCGAGCGGGTAGAAGCGGCTGGACGGCCAGAACAGCTGGAACAGCTCCACGAGCAGCACGACGCCGAGCACCGCCACGAGGATGCGCCGGCGGGTGTACGTGCGGCTTTGCAGCATGGTCACGTGCCCGGCGTGGTGTGCGCCGCCGTTATTGGCGCGGCCGCTGGCATGGCCGGTGCGCCCGCCGCCGTTGCCGTGGCTGCTGGCGTTGCCGCGACCGTCCGGGAAGCCCGCGGAACCGGCCGTGCGCCCGCCCCGGCCACCGCGTCCGCCATTGCCGGCGCCCCCGTTCACACCACTGTCGCCGGCGTTCGCAATCCGCGGCGCCGCCACATGGCTCACCGGCTCCACCGGCCCCTCGGCCCACGAATCCTCCACGAGGAAATCGGGCACCGACGGCTGATCGTTGTTGTTGCCGGACGACGAAGACGACGAAGACACGGAACGAGGCATAACTTCAACTCCCCAAACTGGCGAGAACTTCCATCACGAAACTGCCCAACAGTTTCCCCCAAAGGGCTGACAGCTCCCATTACGGACATTGCGCACTTTACGGGCCGAAACCGACGCCCCGGCGTCCGTTTCGCGCTTGGAATCCCGGATTTCGTCGCTTTCGGCCCGCCTTTTGCGGGCGACATCCCCCGCAACGGCTCGCAGCAGCACGCCAACAGCCAAACTGGTAACTTTACTTTGCCAATTTTCCCAAAACCGGCAAAGCAAAGTGACCAGTTGCGTCCCACAGACGCCTACTGAATCGACGCCTCCTGGCGGGCCACCTTGAGGGCCTCGTTGAAGGCGTCGGACGTCCAGCTGGCGCCGGCCACGGTGTCGATTTTGAGGTCCTTGAGGGGCTTGCCGTCCACCACGCCGTTGATGGCGGCCGCGAAGTCGTTCTGGTGGTTCTTGGAGATGGTGGTGAACGGGTGGCCGACCACGTCCACATTGGCCACGTTGCCGTCCTTGACGGTGATGGTCACGTCGATGGTGTCCTCGCCGATCGGGCCGTACACGCCCTGCACCTTGTAGTCGCCGTCCGCGTAGTTGCCGGTGTCCTTCTTGTCCGACGACGGCTGGCTGTGCGTCGACTGCGCGGTGGGGTTGGTGGCGTTGTCCGAGTCCGAGCCGGACGGGGCCGCGCTGGACTCGCCCGAGTCGCCGGCGTACTCGTCGTTCATCGGCACGGCCCTGGGCTCTCCGCAGCCGGACAGCAGCGCCAGACCGGCCGCCGTGAGCGCCACCGCCTTCACCGCCGTGCTCCTCGCGGCGGTCGCTTTTGCCGCAGCGGCCCCGTCCGCGGCGAAAGTCTTCCGCCCGTCAATCGTCTCGTTCATCCCGTTCGTCATCATCGTCTCCTAGTCGCCTCCAACGTCCTTTGCATATCGTCCCGTGCCGACCCGCATCCACGCGCCCGTCTGCCCATTATCGCAGATTGAGCGAATCCAGTGCAGGACCTGTCATCGCCCCGCCGCCGCGCACTGGATCCGCTCAATCCTCGCAGTCCGCCGCACGGATTGAGCGAATCCAGTGCCGTACAGGCCAAAATCCACCGCCAGCGCACTCGATCCGCTCAATCCACGCAAAGTGCACCACAGAATGAGCGAATCCAGTGCCGTACAGGCCGCAAACCGCAAGCCGCACAGCCCACAATCCACACGGTTCACAGTCCGCGGATCGGCAGCACCCGGCAGTACCCGGTGGCATTCGGCAGCACCCGGCCGCATTCGGCAGCGTCCGACCCGCGGCGCTCAGGCCTCGCCGCCGGTCTTGGCCGCCTTGGTCGGATCGGCGAACCCGATGGCCGTCTCGCCGCGCTGCGCGTCCTCGGCGGTGGAACCGGTGGACGCCGGACGCCCGCCCGCCGCCTCGTACGCCGCCTTGGCCGCCGGATCGTTCCACTTCTCGCCCACGAGCACGCCGTGGTTGAGCATGATCTCGCGCTCGGCGCAGCTGGCCACCAGCGCGTCGTGCGTGACCACGATGATCGTGGTGCCCTGCTCGTGCAGCTGGCGGAACAGGTCGAGCACGATCTTCTCGTTCTTCTCGTCGAGGTTGCCGGTGGGCTCGTCGGCGAGGATGATCTTCGGGCAGTTGATGAGCGCGCGGGCCACGCACACGCGCTGCTGCTCGCCGCCGGAGAGCTGGCCGGGCAGATGGTGGGCGCGGTCCTTGAGGCCCACGCGGTCGAGCGCCGCCAGCGCCTCCTTCTCGTCCACCACGGAGTGGTAGTACTGCGCGACCATCACGTTCTCCACGGCCGTCAGGTGCGGCACGAGGTAGAACTTCTGGAACACGAGGCCGATCATGTTCTTGCGCACGTCGGCGAGCTGCGTGGCGTTGAGGTCCTCGAGCTTGCGGCCCTCGAGCTTCACGGATCCCTTGGACGGGGTGTCCATGCAGCCGATCATGTTCATGAGCGTGGTCTTGCCGGAGCCGGACGAGCCGACGATCGCGAGCCATTCGCCGGCCGGCACCGTCAGCGACAGATCGTCCACGGCCTTGAGGTCGCCGTAGATCTTGGAGATGTGGTCGAGTTCAAGCAGCATGGTCATGGTTACTCCTTATTCCGATTCCAAGGATTATTCCTCACGCAGCACGATGGCCGGGTCGATGCGGGTGGCGCGGTGCACCGGCGGCACGGATGCGATCACGGCGACGAGCACGGACAGGACGACCGAGGCGATCCCCAGCCACCAGTTGAAGCCGAGCGAGCGCTGGAACACGGCCGTGGTGAGCGCCAGCGCGAAGCCGTAGCCCACGCCGGTGCCGAGCAATCCGCCCACGAGGCCGTAGACCGCGGATTCGGCGTAGAACTCCACGCCGATGCTGCGCGACGAGGCGCCGAGCGCCTTCCTCAGGCCGATCTCGTTGCGACGCTGCGAGACGATGGACGAAATGGTGGTGCCCACGCCCACGAGCGTGAGGACCAACACCACGAGCGAGACGATCCAGAACAGGGTCTGCAGCATGGTGATGATGCGCGTGTCCGACGAGGTGATCTTGGTGACCTGCTGCGCCTTGACGTGCATGGAGGTCATGTCGTTGATGGACTGGACCAGCGCGGTCAGGTCGTCGCCGGACAGGTCGACCGAGTATTCGATCACGTCGGCGCCGCGCGTGGAGCCGGTGAGCTTGGCCACGTCGTCCGCGTCGGCGTAGATGATCGAGTCCTCACTGCCGCCGGTGTCCACGATGCCGGCCACGCGGAACTCGGTGCCGGACGTGTCCATGATGTCGCTGGAGACGCGGCCGTCCTGCATCTGCTGGGAGTTGCCCGACCCGGAGTTGCCCGACCCGGAGCCGTCCGAGCCGGAAGCGTCCGAGCCGGAGTTGCCCGACCCGGAGCCGTCCGAGCCGGAAGCGTCCGACCCCGCGGCGGCGTTGTCCGACGCGCGGTAGCCGATGGTGATGCCCGACCCCACCTTGAGGTTCATGGCGTCGGCCACGTCGCGGCCCACGAGCACCTTGCCCGCGCTCGGCCAGTCGCCCTCCACGTTCCAGTGGTGGTTGAGGTCCTCCACCTTCGCCGCGTCGACGCCCGCCATCACGTACGGCGCCGCATTGACGCGCACGTTCTCGTAGCGGTACGTGGCGTACTTGGCGGCGCCCTTGGCGGTCACCATCTCGGTGGTGTGCTCCACCATGTCGTCGCCGATGCCCGACTTGTCGCCGGAGCCGTCCGTGGACGCGGCGGGCGTCACGATCAGGTTCGCGCCGTACGCGCGCATCTCCTGGTTCATCTGCTGCGGCACGGCGATGCACACCATCGCCAGGCAGAACAGCGTGGCCGCGCCCACGAGCGAGGCGACCACGGCCATGGCCGCGCGCGAACGCCTGCGGAACACCGCGCTGAGCAGCATCCTAAAGAACATGCCGGTGTTGGTCATCGGATCATCCCTTTCATACGATCAGCATCGCGATCAGCGCCCATGCAGCACCTCCGCCGGCTTGAGGCTCAGAATCGAGCGGATCGACGACGCGGACGCGATGAGCACGGTGAGCGCCAGCAGCACGAACACGAGCACGAACACCATGGGCCGCATGGTGATGCCCGATCCGAACACCACATGCCCGATGATCTGCGCCACCCCGGAGCCGAGGCCCGCGCCCACGAGCGCGCCGAGCAGCGAGATCGCCGCGGTCTCCGCCATCATGAGGCGCGAGACGGCGCCGTCGGTCGCGCCGATCGCCTTGAACAGCGCCAGTTCGGACGACCGTTCGCCGATCGACGCGACCATGAGGTTGGCCACGGCCACGGCGGCGGCGATGAGGCTCAGCGCGGTCATGAGGATCATCACGGCCTGTGTCTTCTGCAGCACGTTGCCCTGCAGCGCGGCCACCTGACGCACCTGCTTGGCCACCGCGCCGGGGATCACCTCCTCGATCTGGTAGGCGATCGAGCTCGGGTACGCGGTGCAGTACCACGTCTCCCAGTCGTCCTGGCTCAGCGCGGCGGGGTTCTGCGCGGCCTTGCGGGCCAGATCGTTCTCCGGCGTGGTCAGGGCCTTGACCTCGATCTTGTCGACCGAGTCGGGAAGCCCGGCGAGCCGCTGCGCCACGGAGGACGGCAGGTAGACCGAACCGTTCTCGTCGTCGCCCGAATCGTACACGCCCACCACCTTGAGCGACGCGATGTTGGCGGTGCCGTCCGCCGCGGTCTTGGCGAGGTTCAGCGTGCCGCCCACGCCGAGGCCCAGCTTGGCGGCCAGATCCTTGCCGAGCATGGCCTCGTCGGCGTCGTCCTTGGGCCATGCGCCCTCGGTCTTCCACCACGAGCGCATGCCCTGCACGCCGGCCACGGTCGTCTCGCCCGAGTCGAGCGTGAGGTTCTTGCGGAACCACGTGCCCACCAGCGGCACGGTCTCGCCGGCGCCGGAACCGTCGGCGACCTGCGCGTGCACGTTGAGCTCGGGCGCGAAGTTGGTGATGTTGAACGCCCAGAAGATCGTCTTGATCTTGGGCGCGTCCGACTCCTTGAGGAACGTGGTCGGATCCGCCTGCGACGACGGCGATCCGGCGTCGGTGTTGTACAGGTCGGCCACCACGGCGTCGGCCTTGGGCTGCACCACGATGTTCGAGCCGTAGGTGCTCAGCTCGGCGTTGAGCTTGTCGCCCACGTCGAACACCACGCCGAGCATCGCCACGCTCACCGTGGCGGACAGGCACACGGTGAGCGCTATGAGCAACCGCCGGCGCAGCTGCCGGGTGAACGACCGCGCGATCATACGCATGAAAAACATGGGAACCTCCCGCCTTTCCCGTTACTGGAAGTGGGCGCTCAGCGCGTCCAGGTCGGAAGTCTGGATGGTGATCTGCCCGTCGCCGGTCTTGTACGGGAACGGGACCGGGTTGCATCCGCCCTTGAAGCCGATGGTCGCCAGATTGATGGCCACCTCGCACTTCTTGCAGATGATCTTGCCGTCTTTCTCGTAGTATCCCGCGTCGCCGCAGTTCTCACAGGCGTCGAGGCCGATGCCGTACGCGCCGCCGTTCTTCTTGATGATGATGAAGCGCATCACGGTGCCGTCCTTGGCCTTGTACTCGAAGCGGTGCAGATGCCCGTCCTCCACCTGCGAGAACGGGATGGTGGCCACGCCGTCGGCCAGTTCGTAGGCCTCCGGGGGCGACAGAGTGATGGTCTGCTGCGTGGCGGCCTTGCCCACGGTGAGCGTGCAGGTGACGGCGATCATGGCCACGAGGCTCCACGCGGCGGCGGCGATCGCGCGGCGGCGGAACGCCTTGTTGCTGCGGATCGCGGCGTCGTTGAGGTCCGGCACGTTGCGGGTCTGCATGCGCGCGCCGGCGACGACGGAGGCGACCGCGGGGATGAGGAACACGAACGTCTGGGCGAGGATCATCCAGTCGTTGTGGTTGATGGACCACGCGAGCGCCACGAACATGGTGTGCGTGAAGCGCATGCGGCGGGCCTGCAGGATCTGCATGAGGCCGGTGAGGTGCTGCGCGAGGAGGATGGCCATCATGAGCGCCACGGCGGTGGTGAACGCCCAGCGCACGGCCGTGGTGCGCATGGTGCGGAAGATGGCCGCCACGACCACGGACGCGGCCACGCCGAGCAGGAATCCGAGCGCGCGCAGCAGCATGGCGGACGTGAACACGGGGGCGTCCGGCTCCACCCAGATCGTCAGCTGCAGGATCACGTCCGGCAGCGCGTAGAACACCGTCAGGGCGATCTGCACGGCCGCGACCGCGTTGGCCAGATGCATGAGCGCCTTGTGCCGCGTCCAATTGCGCGTGATCGCGTGCGCGCACAGCACCATGACGAGCGCCAGCGCGTCCACGATCACCGCGCACACGAGCACCGGGTAGTTGACGAAGGTGCGCTGGTTGATGACCGCCGTGGCCCTGAGCCCGGCGAACACGACGGCCGCGACGAGGCCCACGAGGAGACCCACGAGCCGCCACCGCGCGCTCACGGGCTTGTCCCTGCCCTCGCCCACGGTGAACATCACGCCGAGGCACATGATGAGCAGCGCGGGGACGAGCGTCCCCGGCATCACCGTTACGAATTGTTCGAGCATGCGCACCCTTTCTTCCTAAACCGACCAAAGCCCCCTCGGGGTGAGGGGGCTGGTCGGATGCGGCCTATGGCCGGCTCGAGGTTAACACGCGGCGGATTGAAAGCCCGCGGGCTTTCCGCTCACGGCGGTCGCGACGCCGTTCGTGAGCGCTACGCGAAGCCCACTGGGCTTCGCGCTATACGCGCTCACCACTGACGCGGGGTGTAATCCCAGTTGTCGAAGGTGACCTCGATCGGCTCGGTCCAGAAGTGGCCCTTGACGCCGGTCTCCGGGTCGACGTGCAGCATCCAGCCCTTGGCGGCCGGGGACTCGATGGAGAGCTTGAGCTGGTAGGTGCCGGCCTTGTCGAGCTTCACGTTGGCGCCGTAGTGCGGGCCGTCGGAGGCGTTCATCTGCATGAAGGTGCCGGAGGTGGCCTTGCCGCCCTCGACCTCCTTGCCGGTGGACTTGTCGATGATGGTGTAGTTCACGGTGAGGTCCGGGATGAAGTCGCCCTTGCCGTAGCCCAGGTCGACGGCCTGCTCGTTGCCGTGGATGTCGGCCTCGAGGTGGAAGCTCGCCTCGGCGGCCTTGAGGCCCATGGAGGCGGGCTCCATGTCGATCGGCTGGAAGTAGACGGCGCCCACGGTCAGCGGGCCAGCCTCCTGATCCTGCTCCTCGGCGGTGCCGGACGGGCCCACCGGGACCTCCTCGAAGCCGGCGCCGGCGTCGGCGGAGCTGGAGGAGTCGGACGCGGCGGAGCTGGAGGTGTCCGAGGCGGCGGTGTTGGTGGACGCGTTGTTGGAGCTGTTGCCGCAGGCGGCCAGGGAGAAGGCCATGGAACCGGCGAGCAGCACGCCGAGCAGCGTGGTGATGTTCTTCTTCATTTCTTTTCCTCTTTCCTGTGTGAATGGGTATTCACGTGTTGGTTGTTGGTTTTCGGGTGGGGTAAGTCTGTGCGCGCGGCGGCTACTTGGCCTCGGGGTCCTGGCCCGTCTTGGCGTTCTGGCCGGCCTTGTCGGCGGCCTTCTCGCGGCGGTCCTTGGCGAAGCCGATTGCGAAGAGCGCGATCACCGCCACCGCGGCGATGGCCTGGGCCACGATCGTCTCCACGTACGGGTAGAAGCCGAGCCAGTCGTTGGTGGGCACGCCCGTGAGGTACGTGCCGGCCACGAGGTCGCCCTCGATGAGCGCGTGCACGCCGCCGCCGGCGAAGATGACCACGAGCACGGCCATGAGGATGGACGTGACCAGGAAGAACGGGCCGATCGGGATCTTCACGGACGTGAAGCGGATGATCAGGAAGATGATCACCAGCACCACGGCCGCCGCGATGCCGCCGATCCACATGCCCTGCGAATCCTGGCTCATCGAGTAGATCGACTGGTAGAAGATCACGGTTTCGGCGCCCTCGCGGAACACGGCGAGGAAGCTCAGCATGGCGAGCGAGAACACCATGCCCGCGGTCACGGACTCGCCGGCCGCCAGCGCGCCGCCGGCCTTGCTCACGGCGGCCTCGGTCTTCTGCTTGATGTACTTGTTCCACGAGGCGACCGAACGCTTGTTGAGCATCCAGTTGCTGGTCCACAGCAGCATGAGCGTGGCGATCAGGGCGCACACGCCCTCCATGATCTCCTGCAGCGGGCCGGAGCCGCCGAACGCGAGCACGAAGACCACGGCGATCGCGCCGGCGCCCGCGATGCCCGCGGCGATGCCGAGGTAGATCCACTTGACGAGCTTCCTGTTGCCCGACTTGACGAGGTACGCGATGATCGCGGCGCACACGAGCAGCGCCTCGAGGCCCTCGCGGATGAGGATGATGAACGCCTGGCCGATCGAGCTGGTGACGAACTTGGTGAAGCCGTTCTGGTTCGCGCCGCCGTTGCCGTCGAGGATGCCGGCGTCGGTGACGAGCATGTTCTTGAGGTCGTCCACGAGCTGCTTGGTGGCCTTGAGGTCGCCGCCCTTGTTCATGGACGAGCGGATCTCCTTGAACTGGTATTCCACCTGGGAGACGCGGTTGCCGCTGATCGCGTTCATCACGTTCTTCTCGAAGCCGAGCTTCTCGTAGTACTGGTAGTAGGCCTCGTTGACGAGCGTGGCGCCCTTCGCGCCGTCGCCGCCCTCATAGGCCTGATACGCGTTGTCGAGGATCGGGGTCATCTCGTTGGCTACGTCGGTCCACGAGCGGCTGCCCTTGCCGAGGTTCGGCTTCTTGGCGGCGTCGAGCTGCTTGGCGGTGTCGTCAAGATCCGTCGTGAGCGCGTTGATCTGCTCCTCGAGCTTGGCGTCGTTGCCCGGCACGTAGGAGAGGTTCTGGATGCCCTGGAACGCCTGCTGCTGGCTC
>NZ_WBSN01000032.1 GCF_009299475.1 Bifidobacterium avesanii
CGACTACCAGTACCGCAAACCCATACCCGGCGTCAACGATGCCCCAGGACACATGTAAACCATGCCCCAGGAGACCGTGTCAACAATGCCCCGAGACATACGTCAAGTATGCCCCAAGACAATACAGAACCCCGATTCGAGGCCATTCGTTCCAAACTGCGACAAAGCGCGCGCAGATTGGAACGAATGACCTTTTTGGCGCGCGGATTCGTTGGGCAAGCCCGTCAGGCCGACCCGCAAGTAAGCGGAAGCGACGACGGGAAGCGAACCGGAAGCCGCCATCATCCCTGATATATCATCATGCAAATCGTGGCAAAGGATTGACAGACGCGATTTTCGCCGAAGCATAATAAAGCCGCATTCCGGCGGACCGGTTCGCACAGCCGGCGGTCGGAGAAGGAATTGGCACAAGGCAGTGCGCGCGGTGAAGGCGCCGCGCATCGCATGGAAGGCAAGGAAAGGACAATCATGCGCATGAACAGGAATTGGCGAATCGCGGTCCCGGCGGCCATCGCGGCGGCCACCATGGCCCTGGCGGGCTGCGGCTCCGCGGGCGGCGGCACGGCGGACGTCAAGCCGGCCGACGGCGACGTCACCCTGACGCTCAACTGGTGGGGCTCCAACAACCGCGTCAAGCTCACGACCGATGCGATCGCCGCGTTCGAGAAGCTGCATCCGAACATCCACATCGAGCCCACGTACTCCGACAACTCCGGCTACTGGGACAAGCTCGCCACCTCGATCGCCGGCAAGGAAATGCCCGACGTGGTGCAGATGGACGAGGCCTATCTCGCCTCCTACGCCTCGCAGGGCACCCTGTACGACATGAGCAACCTCGGCGACTACCTCAAGACCGACACCATGGACTCCGCCCTGCTCGACACCGGCAAGTACGAGGGCAAGCTGTACGCGGCCCCGATCGCCTCCACCGTGTACGTGATGGTGGTCAACAACGACATCCTCAACAAGCTCGGCATCACCCTGCCGGACACCGACAAGTGGTCGTGGGACGACTTCGAGCAGATCTGCAAGGAGGTCGTGGAGAAGTCCAACGGCGAGTACACCGGCATCTCGCCCATGTCCAACCCGATGAGCCTGTCGATGTGGGCCCGCCAGTACGGCGAGGAGCTGTACACCAACGGCAAGGTCTCCATCAAGCCCGAGACGCTGGCCAAGTACCTCCAGCTCGCCTACGACTGGACGCACGGCGACGAGATCGCCGGCACCCCGGACAACATGTCCGAGCAGATCTCCGGCACGTGGGAGCAGAGCGACATGGCCAAGGGCAAGCAGGCCTTCGGCTTCGCGTACACCAACCAGGTCTCCTCCTACATGAAGACGCTGGGCACCGAGAACCTGTCCCTCGTGGCCATGCCGAGTGACAACCAGAACGTGAACTGGATGTACCTGAAGCCCTGCCAGTACTGGTCCATCTCCGCCACCACCGAGCACCCGGCCGAGGCCGCCGAGCTCATCGACTTCCTCATCAACAATGAGGATGCCGGCAAGATCCTGGGCACCGAGCGCGGCATTCCGGCGAACAACACCATCCGCGAGACGCTGACCGAGTCCGCGACCGGCGGCGACAAGGTGGCCATGGAGTTCCACAAGAACGAGGCCTCCCGCATGGGCGCCGCCGCCGAAATCACCCCGAACGGCGCGTCCACGCTGCAGAAGATGGTGCCGCGCTACCAGCAGGAGGTGGCGTTCGGCCGCATGACCGCCATCGACGCCGCCAACGCGCTCATCACCGAGCTGCAGGGCAACATCGACTCCGCCGACTGATCGCGGGCCCGCGCGGCTCGCCAGTCCGTTCGGCCGCCCGCGCTCTATCTCCCACCCGTCGCCGTCATATGTTCCAATCTGCGCCCCCGAAATCGCGGGTTGGAACATTTGACGGCGAATCGGGCTTGTTGAAGCCCCGATTCAAGGTCATTCGTTCCAAGCTGCGTCAAAGCACGCGCAGGTTGGAACGAATGACCTTTTTGCATGCGAAAAGCCGATTCGAGAAGACGGCGAAGTGGCGATTCCGCCATGCATGCTTCGCGTGCAAATTATGGCAAAGAAATGAATCGCGGCTTCATGCCGGCAAGATAATGGAGCCACATTCCGGAGTTCAGCTTGTGAAGTGATCAACGGAAAATGGCACGCAGGAGTGCCGACGCGGTAAGGATGCCGCGCATGGAGATCCACGGAAAGGAATGCCATGCTTTCGGAACGTTCAAACAGGAATTGGCGGATTGCGGTGCCGGCGGCCATTGCGGCGACCGTCATGGCCCTCTCAGGCTGCGGCGCTGCGGGTGGTGGTTCGTCCGAGGTCAAGCTCTCCGAGGGCGATGTGACCCTGACGCTCAACTGGTGGGGGTCGAACAACCGCGTCAAGCTCACGACCGATGCGATCGCCGCGTTCGAGAAGCTGCATCCGAACATCCATGTTGAGCCCACGTACTCCGACAACTCCGGCTACTGGGACAAGCTCGCGACGTCCATTGCGGGCAAGGAGATGCCGGACGTGGTGCAGATGGACGAGGCATACCTTGCCTCCTATGCCTCGCAGGGAACGCTGTACGACATGAGCGGTCTCGGCAATTATCTCAAGACGGATACCATGGATTCCTCCCTGCTTGACTCCGGCAAGTACGAGGGTAAGCTGTACGCCGCCCCGATCGCCTCCACGGTCTATGTGGTGGTGGTGAACAACGATATCCTTGATCAGCTGGGCATTACGCTGCCGGATACGGACAAGTGGTCGTGGGACGACTTCGAGCAGATCTGCAAGGAGGTCGTGGAGAAGTCCAACGGCGAGGTGGTCGGCGTTTCTCCCATGAACAATCCGATGAGCCTTTCGCTGTGGGCGCGTCAGCATGGTGAGGAGTTCTACACCGATGGCAAGGTCTCCATCAAGCCGGAGACGCTGGCCGAATATCTTCAGCTCGCCTACGACTGGACGCATGGCGACGAGATCGCGGGCACCCCGGATACGATGTCCGAGCAGATGTCCGGCACGTGGGAACAGAGCAATATGGCCAAGGGCAAGCAGGCCTTCGGCTTTGCGTTTACCAACCAGGTTTCCTCCTACATGAAGACCTTGGGCACGGAAAACCTGTCGTTGGCGGCCATCCCCAGCGATGATCAGAATACCAACTGGATGTATCTGAAGCCTTCGCAGTATTGGTCCATCGCCGCCACAACCGAGCATCCGGCGGAGGCGGCCGAACTGGTGGACTTCCTCATCAACAACGAGGACGCCGGCAAGATCCTCGGCACCGAGCGCGGCATTCCGGCGAACAACGCCATCCGCGACACGTTGATGGAGTCCGCGACCGGCGGCGACAAGGTGGCCATGGAGTTCCACAAGAACGAAACGAGCCGCATGGGTTCCGCCGCCGCGATCACGCCGAACGGCGCGTCCACGCTGCAGAAGATGACCCCTCGCTATGAGCAGGAGGTGGCGTTCGGCCGCATGAGCGCGATCGACGCCGCCAACGCGATGATCGCGGAGCTGCAGGGCAACATCGACTCCGCCGACTGATCGGCAAGCCGGTCTGGTTTTCCGTCCGCCCGTCGCCGTCATATGTTCCAATCTGTGCTCCCCGAAATCGCAGGTTGGACCATATGACGGCAAATCGGGCCTGCCGAAGCCCCGATTCAAGGTCATCCGTTCCAAGCTGCGCCAAAGCACGCGCAGGTTGGAACGAATGGCCTTTTTGCGTGACGGGGAGGGTCGCAATGAGGAAAGAACGACGGCATACCGTGGACCCGTCACCATCAGGCGCTGCCGTCAATCGACACCTCGGAACCGAACGTCGGGTTCTGTGACGTTTCCGTGCAAATCATGGCAACGGAAAAGGTCATCTGATGACTGAGCGCCCATACTGGAATCAATCGCTGGGAACGATTGACGAAGACAGTCGCACACGTCGCTCCGCAGTGAGAACGCACAGAGGCGCATACGTGGCAACGATGCAACGCAGGCGCCGGGGAAAGGAACAAACATGCACAAGAACAACTGGCGCATTGCCGTCCCTGCCGCCATCGCGGCGGTCACCATGGCCCTTGCGGGCTGCGGCGGCTCGGGCAATGACGGCGGCTCGTCCGAGGTCAAGGCCTCCGACGGCGACGTGACGATCACCCTCAACTGGTGGGGCTCCAACAACCGCATCAAGCTCACCGAGGAGGCCGTCAAGGGCTTCGAGACCCTGCACCCGAACATCCACGTGGAGATGTCCTACTCCGACAACTCCGGCTACTGGGACAAGCTCGCCACCTCGATCGCCGGCAAGGAGATGCCGGACGTGATCCAGATGGACGAGCAGTACCTCGCCTCCTACTCCTCGCAGGGCGTGCTCTACGACATGAACAGCCTCGGCGAGTACCTCAAGTCCGACGAAATCGATAAGACCCTTCTGGACACCGGCAAGGTTGACGGCGCCCAGTACGCCATGCCGATCGCCTCCACCATGTGGGCCGTGTCCATCAACAACGACCTGCTCAACAAGTACGGCGTCACCCTGCCCGACACCGAAACCTGGACGTGGGCCGACTTCGAGGCTCTGTGCAAGGAGGTCGTGCAGAAGTCCAACGGCGAGGTCATCGGCTCCGTGCCGAACAACAACCCGATGAGCCTACAGCTGTGGGCCCGCCAGCACGGCGACACCCTGTACAAGGACGGCAAGATGGCCATCAAGCCCGAGACCCTGGCCAGCTACCTGCAGATGGCCTATGACTGGTCGCACGGCGAGAACGCCATCACCGGCTCCCCGGACCGCACGTCCGAGCAGATCGTCACCTCCTTCGACCAGAGCGACATGGCCAAGGGCAAGCAGGCGTTCGGTTTCGTGTACACCAACCAGTTCAACACGTACATGAAGACCCTCGGCGAGAACCTCTCCCTCGCCCCGCTGCCGAGCGACGACAACAGCATCAAGTGGTCCTACCTCAAGCCGTCCATGTACTGGTCCATCGCGGCCGGCACCGAGCACCCGGCCGAGGCCGCCATGCTCGTGGACTACCTCGTGAACAACGTCGACGCCGGCAAGACGCTCGGCATCGAGCGCGGCATCCCGGCCAACAAGACCGTGCGCGAGGAGCTCATGAAGTCCACCACCGGCGGTGAGAAGGTCGCGCTGGAGTTCCACGCCGCCCAGGCCGACAAGCAGGGCGACGCCCCGGACATCACCCCGAACGGCGCCTCCTCGCTCATCAAGACCACGCAGCGCTACGAGCAGCAGGTCGCGTTCGGCAACCTGTCCTCCACGGACGCCGCGAACCAGATGATCAAGGAAATGCAGAACGAGATCGATTCCGCCTCCTGACCCACACTCTTTTCCTGAGTCCCTTCCTTCACGATGAGGGGCCGCCCTCCGGATCCGTCCGGGGAGCGGCCCCTCATCGCGTTATGGGCGCAACGGGCCTTGCGAGCGCCGCCGTGTGCGCTGCGGCGGGCGCCGCGGATGCATCGGCCTTACCACGTGCCGATCGGCGCGGCCACGGCGTCCAGCACCTTGAGCAGGTCCTGCGGGTTCACGCCGACCGAGAAGCCGCGCTTGCCGCCGGAGAGCAGGATGCGGTCGTACTTCAGCGCGCTCTCGTCGAGGACGGTCCTGTGCCGCACCTTCTGGCCGAGCGGGGAGATGCCGCCGACCACGTAGCCGGACTCGCGCATCGCCACTTTCGGGTCGGCCATGGCGGCCTTCTTCGCGCCCACCGCGGCGGCCAGCGCCTTCAGATCCATGTGGCCGCTGACGGGCACCACGCCCACCACGCGCTCGGAACCCGTGTCCGCCATGAGGGTCTTGAACACCTGATGCTCGTCGAAGCCGAGCTTGGTGGCGGCCTCCACGCCGTAGCCGTCGTCCATGTGGTCGTTGGAATGCTCGTACTCGTAGGTCTCGAACGGCACGCCCGCCTGTTCGAGCTGCAGGGTGGCCGGCGTGGAGCCCTTGCCCTTGCCGTCGTGCTTGGATTTCTTGCTCATGCGTACCGTTCTACCGTCCGGGATGGCCATTGCGGGCGCGCGCCGGCTCTCGGACGCGCCGTCCATTGCGTCCGGATGCGGCAATCCGCGCACATACGACGAGGCCCCCGATCGGACGAACCGGTCGGGGACCTCGCTCATACCCTAGGTTTGCGGCCTAGCTACGCGTTCCTACGCGAAGATGCTCACTCGGAGATCTCGGCGAAGTACAGCAGGGTACGGATCATGTTGCAGGTGAAGCCGTACTCGTTGTCGTAGAAGGAGACCGTGCGGGCCATGGTCACGCCGTCAACGGTGTTGACGTCGGTCTGGGTCGGATCGAAGACGCCGCCGTGGGTGTCGCCGATGATGTCGGAGGAGACGATCTCGTCAGCGTTGTAGCCGTAGTACTCGGTGTTGGAGAAGGCCTCCTTGAAGGCCTCGTTGATCTCTTCCTTGGTGGTGTTCTTCTCGAGCACGGTGGTCAGCTCGGTCACGGAGCCATCCGGGACCTGGATGCGCTGGGCGTGGCCCTGCAGTTTGCCGTTGACCTCCGGGACGACCTTGCCGATGGCCTTGGCGGCGCCGGTGGAGTGCGCGATGGTGTTGATCGCGGCGGCGCGGTTGTTGCGGGCCTTCGGGAAGCGCGGGCCGTCCAGGATCATCTGGGTGCCGGTGTAGGCGTGGATGGTGGTCATGAAGCCGGCCTTGATGCCGAACTTGTCGTTCAGCAGCTTGACCATGGCGGCCATGGAGTTGGTGGTGCAGGAGCCGGCGGACACGATCACGTCGGAGGCCTTCAGGGTCTCGTGGTTCACGCCGTACACGATGGTCGGGGTGGTGTCGTCCTTGGCCGGGGCGGAGATGAGGACCTTCTTGGCGCCGGCGTTGATGTGGGCCTGGGACTTCTCGGCGGAGGTGTAGAAGCCGGTGCACTCGAGCACGTACTCGACACCGTCGTTCTTGACCCACGGGATGTTGTTGGCGTCCTTCTCGGCGTAGACCTTGTACTCCTTGCCATCAACCACGATGGCGTCGTCGGTGGAGGTGACCTCGACCGGGGTGCCGTCGTCGTGACGGAAGGTGCCGTGGGTGCTGTCGTACTTCAGCAGGTAGGCAAGCATGGAGGGGGTGGTCAGATCGTTGATGGCGGCGACTTCGATATCGCCGGCCTGGCCGCCGCGAGCCTGCAGCTCGAAGATGCGACGGAAGGCGAGACGACCGATACGACCAAAGCCGTTGATACCAATCTTAACTGTCATGTAATTCTCCCTTGTAGGGTGGCCGTGGCGCGCTCCGGCGTCAGGCCGTTGTTTACCAACATGACTTACTGTAATGCGCCGCCTGTACTTACGGCAACGTTGTTAGGCATGTTTTCAGACGGCGTACACCTTCTCTTTCACCTCAGGGTTTGAGCCCGCCTTTCCATCCCGCGGCGCGCTCCGCGGTGTGCTCCGGGACGCCCTCGCGGCGAGGATCGAGGAGACCTCGGTGTCGAGCGGGCCGAGGTCCCCCTCGAACGCGTGGAACCGCGTGATCTTGGGCTTCGGGGCCTCGGCGGGGAAGGTCACGACGAGCGTGCCCTCGCGCACGCTGATCGCGGACGGCTCGCCCGGCAGGAACTCGTTGCTCACGCCCTGCACCATTACGTTGGTGAGCTCGCCGTGCTTGAGCTGGTATTTGAGACCGGGCTCGTTCACATCGTGGGACGCGTCGGAGTGCGAGAACACCGACACCATGCGCCCGGGCCCCACGTCGTTGGCGGGGAAGGCCAGCTCGCCGTCCGTGATGGCCGTGACCACCGTGCCGTCGCCGTGCAGGAACCCGACGCCCCCGCGCGTGGCGAGGAGCGCCATGAGCGTGATGCCGGAGATCGAATGGTCCACGCGTCCGCCGAGTCCGCCGTAGACGTGGAACTCGCGGCACCCGTGCGCCCAGCCGACCTTGAGCGCGGAGAGCAGGTCCGGGTCGTCCTTCTGCGGGGGCAGCGCGATGGTATGCTCGCCGGGCGCGGGACGCGAGCCCTCGAGCGAGTCGAAGTCGCCGATCACCATGTCCGGCTCCACGCCGAACGCGCGGGCGTGGTCGAGGCCGCCGTCCGCGGCGATCACGAACGCCCCTGCGGGCACGGTCGGGCGGTTGGCGGGGCCGGGGTAGTACTCGCCGGCGCCGAAGATCACACAAATTGCGTTGCTCATGCGTCCACTCTACGCACAGTCGGGCTGCACGGGCGGCATGCGGGGCGTGCGTGCGGCGGGAGCGCACCTGATTGCCCTTGGGATGGGAAGACCTTAAATCGAGAGCGGCCGGGGAAATGCGCAACGGGGGATGCGCAATGGAACCGGCCGTTTTCGGCCACTCGCCACTCATGCGGATGGTTGCCGCTATCCGCATAGTGTGCGGCACTTTCGGGCCGGTGCGAACACCTATCTGCGTTTTGTGCAGCACATGGTTGCCGGCGGCGACGGGTTTCGGCTCGCGCGCTCCCGCAATGGGGCCGTTTTACGCCGGTGGAGCCCGTCTCAAGGAGTCCATGCCGCAAGCGATGTGCTGCACAAAACGCAGATAGGTGTTCGCGATCCCGCGAATCCGCTGCACACTATGGAAATAGGGCGCGGGAAGGGAGCATGCGCGCGTCCAAATCCGCCTACTTGCCCTTCCGAGGGCGGATTCGGACGGTTGCGGACATCCACTTGGCCTTCCGAGGGCACCCAGTGTGAGAACAGGCGGGACCGACATGGCGGAATCATGCGGTTTTGAGAGGCCCGGAAAGCGTCCGCCGCCCGATTGCGCGTGACGAGGTGCCCTCGGAAGGCGGAGTGGATGTCCGCGGGGCTCGAAATCCGCCCTCGGAAGGGCAAGTAGCTGGTAGGCTCGGCGGGGAGACGGCCTCCCGGGCCGGGTGACGCCCCGGCGAACCGCATGGGCGGCCGGCGTGGAGCGAGAGAAAGGTCCGCATCATGGTCAAGGCGGCGGCATCGAAGGAAAGGCCCATCCTCAAGTCGAAGGTGTTCCTGTACGTCACCGAATTCTTCTCCGGCATGGCGGTCATGGCCGCGGAGCTCGGCGCCTCACGCCTGCTCGCGCCGTACTTCTCGAGCTCGCAGATCGTATGGACCATCATCATCGGCACCATCATGATCGCGCTCGCCCTCGGCGCGGTGTTCGGCGGGCGCTGGGCCGACCGCAACCCCGACCCGGACCGCCTCTACCGCCGCATCCTCATCGCCGCCGCGTGGATCGCGCTCATCCCGCTTGTGGGCAAGTACCTCATCATCCTCATCTCCGGCCTGCTCATCGTGACCGTCTCCACCAACTTCCTCGTGGTGGCGGCGTTCGTCTCCTGCATGATCATCTTCGTGCCGCCGCTGTTCCTGCTCGGCACCGTGACCCCGGGCCTCAACAAGTTCGCCACCGACTCGCTGGAGAACAACGCGAGCGTGGTGGGCCGGCTCTCCGCGTGCAACACCATCGGCTCGATCCTGGGCACGTTCCTGCCCACCTTCGTCACCATCCCCGCGGTGGGCACCTTCGTGACGTTCCTCATCTTCGCCGGCGCGCTCATGGCCATCCCGGTCGTCTACTTCGTCGCCGCACGCACCAAACTCGTCGCGAGCGCCCTGGGCGTGGTCGCGTTCGTCGTCTCGGCCGTGTGCTCGCCGATGAGCGGCTTCGCGTTCTGGGAGGCGAACCTCGCCTACGAGGGCGAGTCGATCTACAACTACCTGCAGGTCAAGGACCAGAAGGACCGCACGATCCTGTCGACCAACGTGCTGTTCGGCGTGCAGTCGGTGACCATGAAGTCCGGCGGCCTGACCGGCATGTACTACGACACCGCGCTGGCCGCGCCCGCGCTCGCCGACCACGCGGATTCGGCGCTGATCCTCGGCATGGGCACCGGCACGTACGCCCGTCAGCTCAGGCGCTACTACCCGGACATGAAGGTGACCGGCGTGGAGATCGACGGGAAGATCACCGAACTCGCGGGGGAGTACTTCGGCGAGCCGGCGGACATCCCGGTGACCACGTACGACGGCCGCGCGTGGCTCGCCGCCTCGAAGGACACGTACGACGTGATCATGGTCGACGCGTATCAGGACATCACCATCCCGTTCCAGATGAGCTCCGCCGAGTTCTTCCGCATGGTCCGGGCGCACCTCAACCCGGGCGGGGTGATGGTGGTGAACATGAACATGATCTCCGACGGCGAGGGCTCGATCAACGAGGCGCTCACGGACACCATCGCCTCGGTGTTCGGCGCGGACGGCATGCGCACCGCGGACGTGCCGGGCGCCACGAACCGCGAGCTGTTCGCCAGGGCCGTGGACGGGGATTCGGGACGCGAAGACGCCGCGGCCGCGTTCGATGCGCTGCGGGCGACGACGGCGGAGCGGACCGGAGACACGTCGCTCGAACGGTACATGGCCGACGTGTCCGCCCGCCTCGTCCCGGTCGCCGAGCCGGGCGCGGACGCGACGGTGCTGACCGACGACAAGGCGCCCGTGGAGGTGCTGGGCATGAGGGCCATCGACGGGCTGATCGCCGAACAGGCCGGGCCGTACCGCGAGATCCTGCGCACCGAGGGCATCGGCGGGCTCATCAAGGCCGTGCGGTAGGCGGCGGACGCGCGGGGCAAGCCATTCCGGGCTGGCTGGTTTTGCCGTGAGGGTCGTGCCGTGTGGGGTCGTGCCGTGAGAGTCGCGTCGTGCAGGTCGCGTCGGGATGATCCTGTCCCGCGCGGGCCGTGCGGCCGTACGGACCGATCGCGCCGGGGACGGCTCTGCGGATGGCCGGCCATGCGGACTTGTGCATGCCGTGCAGGGCATGCGGGTCCGCGGACTGTGCAGCCGTGCGGGCCGGTTATGCCATGCGGGACCTGCCGGAATGGTCCTGCGGATGGCGAGTCATACGGGCCGCCCGCGTCGCGTGGGGTATGCGCGTCGCATGATTCGTGCGTGTCGCGCGGCAACCGATGGCACGGGATTGCCCGGCCTCCGCGGACGTGCCTAGCGTGGTGGCCATGGGCATCTGGCAATTCGTATTCCTGATCATCGCCGGCATCGCCGCCGGCTTCGTGGGCTACAGCGTGGGACTCGCCTCGCTGGTGTCGTTCCCCGCCACGCTGGCGGTGGGCGTGCCGCCGGTGATGAGCTCCGCCACCAACACCGCGGGCAACGTGGGCATCACCATCGGCGGGTGCCTGGGCGCGCGGCCGGAATTGCGCGCGCGCAAGGATCTGGCGGTCATTTACGCGGTGATCGGCCTCGCGGGCGGCGTGATCGGCGCGCTGCTGCTGCTCAAACTGCCGGCGCGGTTCTTCGAGTATTCGGTGCCGCCGTTCATCGGGCTGAGCGCGCTGCTCATTCTGGTCAAACCGAAGAAGCCGGGCGCGAAGGACGCGGCGCCGAAGGAGAACGCGGCTTCCGCGCCGGACGGAACTTCCGCCTCCGCGGTGCCCGCCCCCGCCCCCTCCAAGCGCGACCCGGGCCGCAGCCCGATCATGCTCGCGGCCATGTCGCTGCTGTCCATCTACTCCGGCTACTTCGGCGCCGGCTCGGGCACCGCCACGCTCGCCGTGCTGTCCGTGGGCAAGGTGGGGCCGTACGCGCAGATCAACGCGCTCAAGACCATCGGCTGCGGGTTCGGCAACATCTCCGCGACGATCGTGTTCATCGCCACCGGCGTGATCCATTGGCCCGCCATGATCGCGCTGTTCATCGGCTCGACGATCGGCTCGCGCCTCGCGCCGGCGGTGGTGCGCCGCGTGCCGGAGAACATCATGCGCGGCTTCGCGTGCGCGGCGGGCCTGGTGCTCGCCGTGTATCTGGGCTTCCGGTACTACGGCTGATTGGGCGGCTGACTGGTCGGTTGACCGGCCGGCAGGTCGGCTGACCGGTTGACCGGTCAAACACCCCGCCGGACCGCCCGCGACACGCGCAGGTCCGGGGGTGTGCTACACTACTTCAGGCTTGAGAAATCAAGAAAGCGGATTTTCCCACCTGGAAGCCTTTTATGGCTTCGGGTTCAAGGCAACGGCCTATCGCGGCCCTGAACGCCATGTTCACGGTTCCGCGCGAACGATCGCTTCGCCCGTGTGGTGCGATGCATTTCGGCATGCCTCGAACGCAGGATGGGGACTGACGCGACGAAGGCATCGAGGAATGGAGTCATCATCAGCGACGAACCACGGATTAACGACGAGATTCGCGTCTCCCAAGTACGCCTGATCGGCCCGAACGGCGAGCAGGTGGGGGTCATCGCAACCTCGGTCGCGCTGAACTTGGCCAAGGAGGCGAACCTCGACCTGGTCGAGGTGGCGCCGAATGCGAAGCCCCCGGTCGCCAAGCTCATCGACTACGGCAAGTTCAAGTACAACGAGAAGATCAAGGCTCGTGAGGCTCGCCGCAACCAGAGCACGGCCGAGATCAAGGAGATTCGCTTCCGCCTGAAGATCGACGAGCATGACTTCGACGTCAAGAAGGGCCATGTGGTCCGGTTCCTCGGCGGCGGCGACAAGGTCAAGGTCACCATCATGCTGCGTGGCCGCGAGCAGTCCCGCCCGATCGGCGGCGTGGAGCTCCTGCAGCGTCTGGCGGCCGAGGTCGAGGAGTACGGCACCGTGGAGTCCGCGCCGAAGCAGGAGGGCCGCAACATCATCATGACGCTTGCGCCCAAGGGCAAGAAGGTGCACACCCAGTCCGAGCAGCGTCGCCGCGGCGATCAGTCCCGCGCCGAGCGTCAGGCCCGTCAGGCCGCGCGCTTGGCGGCCAAGCAGGAGGCCCAGGCTCAGGCCGCGGCCGAGGCGAAGGCATCCGTCAAGCAGACTTCCGCAACGAAGAACACAACCAAGGAGGGCAGCAATGCCGAAGATGAAGAGTAATTCCGCCGCTTCCAAGCGCGTCCGCGTCACTGGTACCGGCAAGCTGATGCACGTCGGTAGCGCCATGCGCCACAACCTGGAGCACAAGTCCAGCCGCAAGCGTCGCGCCCTGTCCCGCGACGAGCTGCTGGCCCCCACCCAGATGAAGAACATCAAGGCCATGCTCCACAAGTGAGCACTGCTCGCACTCGATAGACTTCGAAGACATTAGAAAGCTGAGGAATAGATTATGGCACGTGTCAAGCGCGCAGTGAACGCCCACAAGAAGCGTCGCGTCGTTCTCGAGAGGGCCTCCGGCTACCGCGGCCAGCGCTCCCGCCTGTACCGCAAGGCCAAGGAGCAGCTGCTCCACTCCTTTAACTACAACTTCCGCGACCGCAAGGCCCGCAAGGGTGACTTCCGCAAGCTGTGGATCCAGCGCATCAACGCCGCCGTCCGCGCCGAGGGCATCACCTACAACCGCTTCATCCAGGGCCTGCGCCTGGCCGGCATCGAGCTCGACCGCCGCGCCCTCGCCGAGCTGGCCGTCTCCGATCCGGAGGCCTTCAAGACCATCGTGGAGGCCGCCAAGGCCGCCCTGCCGGAGGACGTGAACGCCCCGGTCGAGGCCTGAGCTTCCGTTTCCCATTGATTTCCCGTTGATCTTCGGGATCATTCGCAGAAAACCCCGCCACCGCGCGGGGTTTTCGCGTATGCGGGGGAGAAAAAGAGAGAGATTGCGGCGGCAACGCGGCTTGTGTCCCGGATCTCGGCTCACGCAAACGAAGATGGATCATTCCGTGCGACGGGGACCCGCACATAATCGAACACGCGGTCTTGGCGCGATGCGGTTTTCGGGGATCAACCGCACATGAATGCCGTTCATTGTATTTCACGGAATGGCAGGGGGCTCATTCCGTGCGCCGGCGTTGTAGACGTTGCGGACGCGTCGCGGGTGAGGGCGGGCGAAGGACGGAACCCGCGGGCGATCCGCGGCACGTCCGACGCCGGAACAGGTGCGGAAGCCGTCATGCCAGGCCGCACGGAAACCACGCGATAGGATGGCCGGTATGAACAACGACGGATTCGACGGGCTGCTCGAGCGGTTTCTCGCGCACATCGACGTGGAGCGGGGACTGGCCAAGGCGACGGTGAAGGCGTACGAATCCGATCTGCGCCGCTACACGGAATGGCTGGAGGGGCGCGGCATGCGTCGGCTGGACGAGGTGAGCCAGCGGGACGTCGAGGACTATGTGGCCGCGCTCGACGCGGGCGGCGAATCGGCGCGGTCCAAGGCGCGCAGGCTCGCGTCGGTCCATGAATTCCACAGATACGCCGTTGCGGACGGCACGGTCCCGGCCGACGTGTCCGCCGCGGTCAAGGCCCCCAAGGCACCCGCCACGCTGCCCGACGTGCTCACCATCGACGAGGTGTCCGCGCTGCTGAACGCCGCCGGGGTGGGGGACGGGACCGACCCGGTGAGCATGAGGGACCGGGCGCTGCTCGAATTCATGTATGCGACCGGCGCGCGCGTGTCCGAGGCGGTCGGCGCGAATCTGGACGACGTCGATCTGGACGAGCGCGTGGCCCGGCTCATGGGCAAGGGCTCCAAGCAGCGGCTCGTCCCGTTCGGGTCCTATGCGTGCGAGGCCATGCGGCGGTACCTCAACATGGGCCGTCCCGCGCTGGAGCGTCAGGGCAGGGGACCGGTGCCGGAGCGGCGGGCGGTCTTCCTCAACAAGCGCGGTCGGCGGCTGTCGCGCCAGTCGGTGTGGGAGATCATCAAGGCGGCCTGCGCGCGGGCGCACATCACGAAGTCCCTGCATCCGCACACCCTGCGGCACTCGTTCGCCACGCACCTCATCCAGGGCGGCGCGGACGTGCGCTCGGTGCAGGAGCTGCTCGGGCATGCGAGCGTGACCACCACGCAGATCTACACGCACGTGAGTCCGGAGAACCTCATCGAAACGTATCTGACCAGCCATCCGCGGGCGCGGTGAGCGATGGGCCGGCTAGGGATGGCCGGGGCCGGCTGATCTGGTTTGACTCAGCCCGGTTTGGTTGAGCCCGGTTTGGTTGAGCTTGGTTTGATTTGGGTTTGGCTTGGTTGGACTTGGTTGGGTTTGACTTGGTTGGGCTTGTCTTGACCACGGAACGGGTCTATTTGCAGGACGATTGGCGGAATTCCGGGGTTTGATTTCGGAATGTCGACTTTCCGTGGTCGGCATGTCAAGGTCCGCGAATCCGTTCTAACCACGGAACGGACATATTGTCGGGTCGATCGGCGAAATGGTGCGGTTTGGCTTCGGAATATTGGTCTTCCGTGGTCAGCGGGGAGCCCCGCGAATCCGATTGGACCACGGAATGGGTCTATTTGCAGGACGATTGGCGGAATTCCGGGGTTTGATTTCGGAATGCCGGCCTTCCGTGGTCGGCATGCCGTGGTCCGCGAATCCGTTCCAACCGCGGAATGGGCATATTGTCGGGTCGATCGGCGAAATGGTGCGGTTTGGCTTCGGAATATTGGTCTTCCGTGGTCAGCGGTGAGCTCTGCGGATCCGATTGGACAACGGAACGGCCTATTCGGGCGGCGATTAGTGGAATTCCGCCGGCCGGCCCAAAAAAATCGGCCTTCCGTTGCCGATGCAGTGCGCTGCCCGACGCCGTCATGGCAACGGAATGGACATGCCGGGTCGGCGATCGGCGGGATTCCACGGAACCGCCTCCAAAAATCGGCTTTCCGTTGTCGGTGGTTGTCGGACGTTGCCGGTCATTCCCCGGATGCCGTCGGCAGGCGCGATCCTATACTGG
>NZ_WBSN01000033.1 GCF_009299475.1 Bifidobacterium avesanii
GCCGCCTACCTGTCCCATTACAATGGGACCCGTATCAAGAAGTCGCTGGGCTGGATGAGCCCGGTGCAATACCGCAGACACCTTGGGCTGGCGGTGTAGCCGTCCAAGAAAAAGTCCGCACCCCCCAATATGCCTCTCACACACTGGATTCGCTCAATCCATGATTTGGCAACAGTGGAATGAGCGGATCCAGTGCCGGACGGGCCCCGGCATGGATGCCCGGCACTCAACCTGCTCAATCCAGCACGGTAAAGCGCCCGATTGAGCGAATCCAGTGCGCTGCGGCCTCCAATATGCCTCTCACACACTGGATTCGCTCAATCCGCGGCCCAGCAATGATGGATTGAGCGGATTCAGTGTGCGGAAGCCGCGTTGGCGGGCACGGAACGGGGCTCCGATCAGGGATGACCGGAGGGCACGATCGGCCCGTCAATCACTACATGTGTGTGAACTGCGGCCGCCGCCGCACTACATATGGTTATCCACGATTTGTGGATAACTGTGCATAAGTCGGTGAGAATTGCTGGGCGCCACTCAATCATCCACAAGTTATCCACCGGTTTTGCCCTGCTTGCCCACCGTTTTGGTGTGCATATCCACGGCTTATCCCCGAGTTGTCCACAGACTTGCCCACATATTGTGGATAATCACACGCGTGTAATTTGCGCATCCCAGTGGATGACTGGTTTGCGCGGAATGACCAGCGCGCCGAGCAGCCAACACATCAGCCAGCCCGGAGGCCGCGCAGCGCAATCAGCCCCGAGCCAACCCCGCAATCCGATCACAGCAGCGACCCCGCCAAGCCGCCCAGCGGGTTGCCCAGATCGCACGCCACGCACACCGCGACCGTCGCCACGCACACGATCGTCCCGTACACCCCCATGCGCGCGCCGATCGACCGGCCGCGCAGCGCCTTCAGCCCGGACGTGAGCAGCAGCGCGAGCACGCCGCCCACCACGAATCCGCCCACGTGCGCCTCCCACGCGATGCCCGGCACCACCAGCGGCATGGCGAAGTTGATCGCCATCCACACCAGCATCGAGCGGATGTCCGCACCCACGCGGCGGAACACCACCAGCATCGCGGCGAACAGGCCGAACAGCGCGCCGGAAGCGCCGTACGCCGCCGTCAGCCAGCCGGCCCCGGACGGCAGGAGCGCCGCCGCGACCATGAGCCCCATACCGCCGCCCACGCCGGAAATCAGGTACATCGCCAGAAACGGCCAGTGCCCCAGCAGCCGCTCCAGCAGCGGCCCGACGCACCACAGGGTGAGCATGTTGAACAGCACGTGCATGATGCCCGGCTCGTGCAGGAACATCGAGGTGAGGAACGTCCACGGACGCGCCATGGCCGTGAGCGGGCTGAACATGCCGAAGGACAGCATGGCGTTGAGCGCGGAGGGCGCCACGAGCCGCAGCAGGATCTCCACGGCCCACACGGCCACGCACAGCGCCATGATCGCCTCGGTGACGACCGGGCCGCCGGAGCGCCACTGGTAGGCGAGCGCGCGGCGGTTGAACAGATCGCGCGGGGAGGGGGTGTTGGGGAACAGGGTGAATCGTCCGTTACGCATACGACCACTGTAGCCGAGACGACACCGACAGCCGAGATGTACGGCATACGGGCCGCATCCGGGCGAACACGCGCACATCCAACACCCAACCGCCACAAACCACCTTCTATGATGGACTGTAGCGTTGGCTTGAACGAGCAGGCCATCGGGACATGTGACATCTGAGAAAGGAGTCGTCATGGAGAACAAGTCCTCGAACGGTTGGAAGTTCTTTGCGTTGCTCTTCGGCGCCCTGCTGGCCGCCATCGGAGCCCTGTACATCTACAAGCAGCAGAACCCGGATTACGATCCGTGGGAGGAGCCGTGGGAGAACAGCTCCTCGCCGGTCGACCTGGGTCTGGCCAAGGATGATGACAAGGCCGACGAGACCGATGCGGACGCGGAGAAGCCGGCCGAGGAGTAATCCCGATCGGATGCATTGACGTCGAGCCCCGGACGCGGCAATACGCGACCGGGGCTTTTGCATGCCCGGCCGCCGTGTCCGCCCGCCGTGTCCGCTTGCCGCGCAATCCGCGCAACTGACGGCATGCGGCTTACACGCCCGTGACATGCGTCCCTACAATGAATAGGGACAGGGCTTTATCAAACGATTGACGAGCGGGGAGAATTGTGCAAGTCTTTGAGCTGATCCTATGCATTCTGGCGGCCGTCATCGTCTCGTCGTTCGTCAGCCGCTTCATCCCCCGCGTCTCCACGCCGCTCGTGCAGATCGTGCTGGGTCTGGTGGCCGCGTACCTGCCGTTCTTCCCCAACGTGTACCTCAACCCGGAGCTGTTCATGGTGCTGTTCATCGCGCCGCTGCTCTACGAGGAGGCGCACAGCATCGACAAATCGGCGCTGCTCAAGAACATGAAGCTCTCGCTGTCGCTGGCCATCGGGCTCGCGGCGGCCACCATGGTGGCGGTCGGTTTCTCGCTCAACGCGGCGTGGTCGAGCATCTCCCTGGCGTCGGCGCTGGCATTGGGCGCGGCGCTCGGGCCCACCGACGCGGTGGCCGTGAGCTCGCTGGGCCGCGAGGCATCTCTGAGCATGCGACAGACGGCCGTGCTCAAGGGCGAATCGCTGTTCAACGACGCGACCGGCATCGTGGGCTTCCAGTTCGCCATCGCCGCGGCCACCACGGGCACGTTCCAGCTCGGCGAGGCGCTCGGCGACTTCGTCGTCTCGTTCATCGGCGGCACCGTGCTCGGCATCATCATCGGCATCTTCATCAACTGGCTGTTCGAGACCATGCGGCGCCTCGGCTGGGAGAACACCACCACGCGCATCCTCATGGAAATGTTCCTGCCGTTCCTGCTGTACATGAGCGCGGAGATGCTGCACGTCTCCGGCATTCTGTGCGTGGTGGCGTGCGGTCTGATCAGCCGCTTCGACCGCACCGGCGTGGGCCCGAACGTGGCGCGCGCCAACATCGTCTCCTCCAGCGTGTGGTCGGTGATCGCGTTCAGCCTCAACGGCACCGTGTTCATCCTGCTCGGCATGCAGCTGCCCACCGCCATGCACGCGAGCTGGGAGGACCCGACCGTGAGCAACTGGATGCTCATCGGACTCATCCTGCTCGTCACCGCCGTGGTGGTGGGCATGCGCTTCGCGTGGGTACTCACCATGCTCAGGCTCGCCAAGGACACCGAGACCGGCAAGCGCCGCCCGATCAACCGCGAGCGCCTGCGCAGCGCCGCCGTCATGACCCTGGGCGGACCCAAGGGCACCATCACCCTGTCGCTGATGTTCACGATCCCCTACTGGATCGAATACGGCGACCCGTTCCCCATGCGCAGCGACCTCATCTTCATCGCGTCCGGCGTGATCATCCTCACGCTGGTGCTGGCGAACTTCGGCCTGCCTCTGCTCGCGCCGAACCGCCACAAGGACTATTCGGCCGAGCACAACAAGATCACCATCGAGGTGCTGCGCCGCACCATCGAGGAACTCAGCGAGAAGACCACGCCGGAGAACCGCCGCGCCATGAACATGGTGATCACCTCCTACACGCAACGCATCACGCGCCTCCAGCAGAGGCTCGGCGGCCCCGATTCCAAGGACATCGACCGTCTGCAGGCGCAGGCGCTCAAGTGGGAGCACGACTACGTGGACCAGCAGCGCAAGCGCATCAAGGCGCACGAGCCGGATCCGGAGGGCGGCGAGGAGATCGCCGAGGAGGCGTGCGACCAGCTGCTCGAACAGATCTCCCGCGCGCTGGAGCATCTGGGCAGCATCGACGAGCACGAGAGCCGCGCGCATGTGGCGTGGCGTCACGTGCACCGTCGCTTCAGCTCCATGACCCGCCGCGCGCACAGCCTGGCCAAGCGCGTGGAGAACCGCCTGCGCCACACCGCGCCGCTCATCAGCGACGACGAGCTGTTCGCGCACACCCGCCGCCTGCAGGTCTCCGCGATTGACTACACGATCAACAAGCTGTACGGCGAGCTCGGCTCCGGCCGCTTCAAGACCGAGAACGTAAGCGCCATGATCCTCGACTACCAGCGCGCCAAGGCCGCCCTGCAGGCCCGCCCGAACATGGGCTACAGCGCCCGCGCGCAGAATCAGGCCGAGGAGATCAAGAAGGAAAGCTACGCGATCGAGCTGCGCATCATCCAGGACATGGCCGACGACGGCGAGATCTCGCGCGCCGAGGCCAGGAACCTCAGGCGCAACGTGTATGTGATGCAGGTGGATGCGGACTCCGGGCTATAAGCCCTACACCACAACCACCTGCATCCGTCGCGGCCTTGGCGGCCGCTCCCATCACCTACGGGAAGCCCACCGGGCTTCCCGCTTCACGGCTCAGCAGGTGGACGCGGACTCCGGGCTGTAAGCCCTACGCCACACTATCTGTGTCCCAATCCACAGCCATCTCCCAAATTGGTGGCGCTTTCGGACACAAAAAGGGCGCTTTGTGTCTCGATCCACGTCCACTCTCGGATTTGGATGCGGATCGAGACGCAAATGGCGTTCTCCGCGTCTCAAATCGCATCCAACAACGGAAATGGCGGCGGATTGAGACACAGGGAACCGTACGGACGCACGATTCAGCCGCAGCACGGCAAGCCCCACCCAGCCGAGCCCACGGCAAACCCCACACCGCCTACATCACGCCGGAGGCGATGGCGTTGGTGATGAGCCAGTCGCGCACGTCGTTGAACTCGTCGAGGCTCACCGCGTGGTCGAGGCCGCGGTAGCTCTTGGTGTTGAGCCACGTGTGCTCCTCGAGCCACGCGGCGCACGCGTACAGCTCGTACTTGGGCACCACGGACTCGTTCTTGCCGTAGCAGTAGTACACGGGCCGGTCGAGCTCGGTGAGGCGGTCGTCCGCGGGAGCCGTGCCGGGCACGCGGCCGGGGGCCAGATAGCCGGAGAACGAGACGGCCGCGCGGTAGCGTTCGGGGTTGAGGCGCAGCAGATGCACGGCGATCGTGCCGCCCTGCGAGAAGCCGATCGGCACCACGTCGCGCTCGGCGGGCACGTGCGAGGCCACCCAGTCGTCCACGGCCTTCGCGGCGGCGTACACGTCGTAGTCCATATCGTCGCCGCTCACGATGTTGTCGTGGAACCACGAATACGCGCCCGGGATGTACGTGCCGCGCGGCTTCTGCAGCGTGTACGGTCCGCGCGGGGCCACGTAGTCGTTGAAGGGCGCGATCATCTGCACCAGATCCTCGGCGTCCTCCTCGTTGGCGCCCCAGCCGTGCAGGCTCAGGATCAGCGGGCGGTTGGGCGCGGCGGAGGCGTCCCCGCGGGACATGAGCACGTGTTCGTCGTCGATCGCAAACGGATCGCCGAACCGTCCCGGCACCACGGTGGACTCGCGGCCGATCAGACCGCCAACTTCGTTGTTCTCCTCGCTCATACCAATCCACTATATTCAGCGCCGACCATTCCGCGGCCACGATTCCCGCACAGGAAACTATGACCTTCGTCACACCGGGCCGCTTCGTCGCCTATACCGTCGCCCCCGCCGTTGCCCGCTTCGCCGACATCCCGCTCGCCGATTGCCGAATAACCCCTTAAATGAACACAGTGTGCAATCTTTGTCGTTCACCTTCCGCGCCGGCGAAGTCTAAAATATGCGCTGGATATTGAGATATTGAGGAATGCTCAGGAAGTGGAAGATGACCAAGAACTCGACGCACGAATCCCGCAGCCGTCGCATGATCGCCGCAATCGCCGCCGGCGCGACGCTGCTGACGCTGGGCGCGTTCCCGATGGGCGCCATGGCCGCCGATGACACCAGCGCCAACGCCGGCACGACCACCAAGACCGACGTGAGCGTGGACGTCGACCTGCAGATCGAGGACAAGGCGCTGAGCGACGCCCTGCAGCACATTCAGGACACCAACAACCAGATCAAGCAGGACATCCAGACGCAGAAGGACCACCTCGACGAGGTCCACAGCAACATCCACGAGGACGCCGACGCGATCCGCCAGCACCACGAGCAGGTGTGGCAGGACCTGCAGAACGCGCGCGACGACATCAAGCAGACCATCGACACGGCCAACTCGGCCAAGCACCAGGCCGCCGAGAACATCCATCAGGACGTGCAGAACGGCATCGCGCACACGCAGCAGGTGCTGAACATCCTCCAGCAGTTCCACGACACGGTCTCGAAGGACATCGACGACGCGTTCCAGAACCTCCAGAACGACTGGGAGCACGCGCAGAACAACCACGACGCCATGAAGGACGCCCTGCAGAAGGAGCACGACCGTCTACAGACGAACATCGACAACGCCGTGAACCAGCTCATCAAGGACCTCAACGACGCCGGCGAGCACAACGACCAGCTCATCGCCGCCATCCAGCAGATCCACGACGCGCTCAAGCAGGACATCGACAACGTGTTCGCACAACTGGAGAAGGACCTCGACAAGGCCGGCGAGAACCACGACCAGTTCGTCTCCGACCTTCAGGAGGCGCATGACACGCTCGCGGGCGCGGTGGACGACGCGTTCTCCATCCTGCACACCGTGCACGAGATGGTGCACACGGACGCCACCGACGCGCAGCAGCACATCAAGGACCTGCTCGCGGACCTCAAGGCCGACCACGACGCCATCAAGCAGTCGCACGACGACTACGTGACCGCGCGCAAGCAGTGGCACGCCGACTTCACGCAGGCGCTGGCCGACGCGGCCAAGAACGCGGGCACGTCGCTCACCGTGCCGGCGGGCAGCACGTCCGGCACGTCATCCGATGGCACGACCACGACCGGCACGACGGACGCCGCCGCTACCGGCTCGAATGGCTCCGGCACCGACTCGAACAGCTCGACCACCGCATCCGGCAATTCCGGCGACACCTCGCTCGCGGCCCGTCTGGCCGGCACGTCCGGCGCCACGGACGAGAACACGCAGCACGCGCTGGCCACCACCGGTGCGGCCATCTCCGGCGTGTGCGTGCTGGCCCTCGTGCTGGCGGGCGTCGGCTACGCGTTCAAGCGCGGCGCCGCGGCCAAGGCCAAGCGCGGCAATCACGAAGCCGAATAGCGCAATAAGCTCAAATAGTCCAATCGGTCCAACCTGCGCCCCCCACAGTTGCAGGTTGGACCGATCAGTCGAAAATAACGGCCTGACGAGGCCAAAAAATAACGCAATCGGTCCAATCTGCCACGGAAGGTGCGCAGGTTGGACCGATTGCGTTATACGGATGCGGATGGATGGGCTGCGGGTGGAACGCGCGCGGATTAGGCGGTCAGGCGTAGATGTTGCGCGGGCGCATGTCGGCCGGCAGACCCTCCAGCAGGTGGGTGACGGAGCGCGACTCGAACACCGAGCGGATGCCGGCGGCCAGCAGCGGCGCGCAGGACAGCACGGTCATGTTCGGCAGACGCTTCGATTCGGGCACCGGCACGGTGTCCATGAGCACGATCTCGCGGGCGCCGCACTGGGACAGGCGCTCCACGGCCGGGCCGGACAGCAGGCCGTGTGTGGCCACGAGCGTGACGGACTTGGCGCCGGCGTTGCGCAGCGTGCGGACGGCCTCACAGATGGTGCCGGCGGTGTCGATCATGTCGTCCACCACCACGCAGTCGCGGCCCTGCACGTCGCCGATGATGCCGTGGGCCTCGGCGTGGTTCGGACGCGTGATGTCGCGGCTCTTGTGGATGAACGCGAGCGGCAGGTTGCCCAGACGGGCTGCCCACTGCTCGGAAACCTTGATGCGTCCGGCGTCCGGGGAGACGACGGTGGTGTTCTCCAGCGGCATGCTGTTGCGCACGTAGTCGAGCAGCACCGGCATGGCGGTGAGGTGGTCGACCGGGCCGTCGAAGAAACCCTGTTCCTGGGCGGCGTGCAGGTCCACGGTCATGATGCGGTCCGCGCCGGCCGTACGGAACAGATCGAACATGAGGCGGGCGGTAATGGGCTCGCGGCCCTGGTGCTTCTTGTCCTGACGGGAATAGCCGAAGAACGGGGCCACCACGGTGATGGAGCGGGCCGACGCGCGCTTGAGGGCGTCGATCATGATGAGCTGCTCCATGATCCACTTGTTGATCGGATCCGTGTGCGCCTGCAGCACGAACACGTCCTCGCCGCGCACCGGCTGGGCGAAGCGCACGTACATCTCGCCGTTCGCGAAGTCATATGCCGTGGTGGGGAACAGGTCGACACCCAGACAACGGGCGACCTCCTGCGCGAGCTCGGGATAGGCCCGGCCCGTCACCACCGCCAAACGCTTCTCGGGCACGCCTTCCAGGACTGCAGACATACGACCTCCGCTTCGATGTGTCTCGTTACCGCCTATTCACTATAGCCGCAGGCCCGGTCGGCGCGCAGCCGGATTCATGCAGTTGCCGCGAACCCGTTCGATATCGCGTCGAAAATCCCACATTGTGGCGGTCGCAGGGCTATTGCAGGGCTCAGGATTGCAGGACTCAGGCGGTCTGCCGACGCTTGGTGATCTTAAGCGCCACGTACACCGAGCGGATGAGCAGGAACGTGAGGTAGGCGGCGAACAGGTACTGGCCCGCCACCGGGGAGATCGCGCCGGCGATCCATGTGCCGAACGGGGTGATGCACGCCGCCACCACGCCGATGATCAGGCCGGCCTTGAAGTGCACCATCCTGCGCTTCACGTTGGCGACGGTGGTGGTGATGGAGTTCGGGAACATGGCGAGCAGCGAGGTACCGCGGGCGATGAGGTCGGACGCGCCGAAAATGATCGACAGGGACGGCACGGCCAGCGCACCGCCGCCGATGCCCAGCAGACCGGCCAGCACGCCGATCACCACGCCGAGCAGCGCCAGGCAGACGCCGGTGAGCGGGGTCATGTCGATGCTGGCGTCGCGCGAGGGCGTGAAGATGAGCTGGTTCACGATCACGAACACGAGGAAGGCCACGAACGCCCAGCGCAGCACGAGCTCGGGCAGCTTGGACAGCAGCCAGCTGCCGATCTGCCCGCCGAAGAACATGCCGCAGAACAGCAGCAGCGCGGCCAGCCAGTCCACGTTGCCGTTGAGCGCGTAGGCGACCACGCCGGAGACGGACGTGGGGATGATGGCCAGCATGGACGTGGCGGCCGCGTGGCGCTGCGTGAGTCCCAGCCAGACCAGCGCCGGCACGATGATGGTGCCGCCGCCGATGCCGAACAGGCCGGACAGCACGCCCACGAGCACGCCCACCACGACCAGCACCGCGATGCCGCGCGGCGATTCGTCCAGTTTGTTTTCCTCTTCCATTTCCACTCCCGCTTCCGCCATGGTTCAGCCACCTCACGCGTTTGCTCTGCGTTTTGCGTTTTGTCGGACAGCCCCAGTCTAGCCTTGCGTGGTGTCTCGGCGGCCCGTTGGTCCGACCGGCAAACCGGCTCGGCGGATTCCGTTATGGACGTCCCGGCCATACATCCACCTGCCACACACCCACCGGCCAGACATGCCCCGCGGCCAGACATGCCCCTCGACCGCGCACACTTCGATCGCAGACACCTCGACTGCGCACATCTCAGTCACGCACACTTCGGTCGCGCACACCTCGGTCACACACGTTCTGGTCATACACTCCCCGCACTCCCCGCGGTCACCGTGCGCCTCGGTCATGGGCCAGACAAAAGAGAACCCGGCAGGTGGGAAAGCCTGCCGGGCAGAGAAAGGAGAGAAGAAGAAGAAAGGATTCTGTTATCGGGGCTGCGACCCCGGCCAGTGGATGCTGCCTTCCGCTGACATAAGACAGTAAAGCAGCTCTTCCTGAGCGCATGGGTCGTGTTTCCTGAAAGAAGTCTGGGAACCTGAGGGAAGATGGCCCGCACGGCAGGGAACGCGCGCGGTACACTGAGGGAAGCTACTGCCGCAAGCGCAACGCGCGATCATCCAGCTCGAAGGAGAACCATGCTGCTGTCCGACCATGACATTCTGGCCGCCCACGACGAGGGGCATATCTCGCTTGACCCGTGGACTCCGAAAATGGTGCAGCCGGCGTCGATCGACGTGCGTCTCGACCGGTTCTTCCGCCTGTTCAACAATCATGCGTACACGTACGTGGACCCGGCCGAGAATCAGGGCGCGCTGACCGAACAGTTCGAAGTGCGGCCCGACGAACCGTGGATCCTGCATCCGGGCGAGTTCGCGCTCGGCTCCACGTGGGAGTACGTGAAGCTCGACGCCACGATCGCCGCGCGTCTCGAGGGCAAGAGCTCGCTGGGCCGACTGGGCATCCTCACGCATTCCACGGCCGGCTTCATCGACCCCGGATTCGAGGGGCACATCACGCTGGAGCTCAGCAACGTCTCCACGCTGCCGGTGAAGCTGTGGCCGGGCATGAAGATCGGTCAGATGTGCTTCTTCCAGCTCAGCTCCCCCGCCGAGCACCCGTATGGCTCCAAGGGCGTGGGCTCGCATTATCAGGGCCAGCGCGGACCGACGCCGAGCCGCAGCTACGTCAACTTCTACAAGGCCGAAATCAACGACTAACCACCTGCCCGGCCGGCCTTTTGACCGGCCTGTTGACCGACCCACCGGCCTTCCCACCTACCAGCCCTCTCACCGGCTGGCTTTCTCACCGGCCCGGTCTTCTCACCGGCCCGGTCTTCCCGCCGGCCTTTCCACCGGCCTTTTGACCGGCCCGGTCTTCTCATCAGCCGGCCCTCTCATCAGCCGGCCCTCTCACCGGCCGTTCATCTTTCCGGCTGGCTAGCCCGCTGTTGGGCCCACTGATTCCGTCGTTCGTTCCAACCCGCATCCCTCTTGCGGCGGATTGGAACGAACGACGGATCCGGCCCCGGATGCGAGCGTCACCATAGGGCGATCGTTCCAATCTACGACAATACGGGCGCGGACTGGAACAAACGAGACGCTCGCGCGCAACTCACTCAACCCGCCTGATGCCCGACGTCTGATGGACGTGCGCCAATCCTGTGCGCCCATTGCGGCGGCCGTTACCCGTATCTCGCCGCCTGCTTTGTAACGGATTTACAGAAAGTGCTGCTAGGACGTCGCTTTGCTGTCTGTTTTGTAAATTCGTTACAGAACAGGCGGCAAACGGCACCGTTCAGCGTCATTTCTGTAAATCCGTTACAAAACATGCAGTGGGAGGACGTGCCCGACGTCTGTTCTGTAACGGTTTTACAAAACAGACGCCGGGCACGCCGGATTGAGCGGATCCGGTGCGTAAGGGGCCGGAACGGGCCGGTCACGCACTGGATCCGCTCAACTTGCGCAGTGAGTGCAGTGGATTGAGCGAATCCAGTGTGGGGAAACAATGGGGAAAACGTAGGAAGAACGGGAACGCAGAAAAACCGCAAGAAAAACAGGAACGCAGAGAGTGCATAGCAGCCCGCCATGCACTCAAGTTGCTCAATCCGCGCGCCCATCACAACACAATGAGCGAATCCAGTGCGCTGGAGGCCGGAACGGGGGTGCGGACGAAAAGTTGGACGCTTTGGCGTCCGGATTGGAGTCCGCAATGTACCGCAAGGACGTCAAGCGCATGGTCGTCGGCCTGTTCTACGACGACCGCATCAACGCGCCCGAGATCATC
>NZ_WBSN01000034.1 GCF_009299475.1 Bifidobacterium avesanii
GATGATCTCGGGCGCGTTGATGCGGTCGTCGTAGAACAGGCCGACGACCATGCGCTTGACGTCCTTGCGGTACATTGCGGACTCCAATCCGGACGCCAAAGCGTCCAACTTTTCGTCCGCACCCCCCCATTGACGTTCCCGGGTACTGGATTCGCTCAATCCGCATTCAGCGGTGCGCGGATTGAGCGAATCCGGTGCACAACGGGCGCAATCCGTCTCTTATACACTGGATCCGCTCAATCCGCGGCACAATGGATGCGGCAACGGACGTCGAAAAAGCCGAGCACCGAGTATTGAACATCAAGAATCGGAGACAAGGAGCGCACTTATGGAATGGCAGCTGCCGACGCATATCCCGGAGCATATTCCGACGGGCGCGCGCGTGGTGGTGCGCACCGCGATCGGCGTGGACCCGGCAGACGGGCGCATGAAGTTCCGCGATTACGTGGGCCACGTGCGTGCGTGGAACGGCGTGACGCTCGAGCTCACGCGCGACGCGGCCGCCAACGGTTCCCGACCGGCCGAAGAGGTCTCGATCGACGCGCGGACCATCGTGCGCCTCAAGCCCGTGCCGGAGCGTCCCGTCATGCGCCGATAGAGCCGATAGAACAAGCGAAAGCCCATCGCACCGCATAGCCGACAGGCCCATTGTGCTGACGGTGGGACATCCCGCCCACGCGTCCTATGTCCGACCGTCTTAGGGACAGGGAGCGCATGCCCGGACAGGGAGCGGGCGCTCCCGGTCCACCCGGCGCAAGATTGGCGGAGTTTCAACCTTTTTCAAGTTTCTGGACGGGGAGTGCCCGCTCCCTGTCCAAAGAAACGCGCCCGGTCCGTGGTAGGCGCATCCGCACGAGTCACGGACCGACGAACCGGCGGCGGCACCGATCACAGCGCGGAACGCACTTCGGCGGCGAACCGGCGGAGCCCGTCGATCCGCACCACATGCTCGCCGCGGCGGGCGGAGGCCAGCAATTCGTCCCGCCAGCCGTCTGGCGTCACGTCGACCACGCGCGGCTCGTGCGCGGCGGTTCCCGCGCGTTCGGCGGCCTTGTACGCGCGGAACGGGTCGGCGGCGGCGAAGAAGTTCAGCATCGCCGGCGGTGTGGCAACGGCGGCACCGGTCACAGTGGCCGCAACGGGCGCAGAACCGCAGTCGCTACCGTCGCCACTACCGGTACCCGCACAGGCACCAGCGCCCGCGTCGACACCGGCGGAGGCCAGCTCCCCGTGCAGCAGGTCCGCCACCGCGGTCAGGCGCGCGGCCATCGAGCGCAGCAGCGTCTCCACGTTGGCGGCGTCCTCCTCCACCATCGCGCGCGTGCGGTCCGGGTCCGTCAGGGCCACGCGCGTCATGTCGCGCCAGCATCCGGCGGCGAGCGCGGCGGCGACGTTGCGGTTCGGGTCGGCGGTGAGCTCGTTGGCCAGGGCGGTGGCGACCACGTGCGGCATGTGCGAGATCAGCGCGGCGGCCTCGTCGTGCACGGCGTCGTTGAGCACGATCACGCGGTTGCCCACGCCGGCCGTGATGAGGTCCATGACCGTGAGGAAACGCGCGTAGTCGGTCTCGCCGTCCACGGTCACGGCCCACAACGCACCGTCGTAGAGCGTCGGGTCGGCGGCGGCCCATCCGGAGCGTTCGTTGCCGGCCATGGGGTGCGCCCCCACGTACTGCGCGTCGAGCCCGGCGGCCTTCACCTGATCGCGCACCATGCCCTTCACGCTGCCTACGTCGGTGAGCGTGGTTCCGGGGCGGATCGTCCCGGCCAGTACGCCCAGCACGTCGGGCATCGCCTTGAGCGGATTGCACAGCACGATCACGTCCGGCCCGGCGGCGGCCAGCTCCTCCAGCGAGTCCACGCAGCGCACGCCGGCGGCGCGGGCGGAGTCATACGGCCGCGGCGTGTGGTTCCATGCGACCACCGTGCGTCCGCGCTCCACGAGCCGCAGCGCCAGCGAACCGCCGATGAGCCCCAGTCCCACGACGCCCACGGTGGCGGCGCGCGGAACGCCGTTTTGCGGACCGCCATTCCGCGAACCGCCCTGCACGCCGTTTCCGGTCACGCCGTTGCCTGTCATGGCGTCCGTCACCTCTACCACAGCAGCTCCCTTCCCACGGTTTCGTCGTCGTTCCAGCCGTCCGGCAATGCGGAGGCGTCCAGATGCACACCGCCCTGCGGCAGCATCCACGCGTCCACGGGCGGGTTCGGCCTCTCGCGGCGCGGATAGACGGCCAGAGTCTTCACCCAGTCGCCGTGTTCGGCCACCTCGCCCAGCACGGCGCGGAATCGATCCTCCCACGGGGCCGCATCGAGCGTGGCGATGAAGCTGTACGTGCCGTCGTGCCCCTTGATGGGCCGGGAGATGAAGCTGGTCATGTTGAGGCCGGCGTCGCGCAGCACGTCGAGCAGGTCGGCGAGCACGCCTGGGCCCGTGTTGAGCGGGATGAAGGTGACGATCGACTCGAATTCGGCCACGCCGTTGCCTCGTGCGCGGGCGAGCAGGTCCGGCACTTCGCGGCGCGGGGCGATCACGAGGAATTCGGTGCGCGCGCCCTGATAGTCCTGCACGCCGCCGGCGACCGTGTCGAGCCAGTACAGCTTGCCGCAGATGGCCGGGCCGAACGCCATCTCGCCGGGCTTGAGGTCACGGCAGGCGGCGGCGTTGGAGGACGCGGGCACGGGCGTGAGGTTGTGCTCGGCGATGAACCGCTTGCACTGGGCGAGACCGTGCGGATGGGCGGAGACCGTGCGCACGCGGGACATGTCGGTGCCGGGCCGCACGAACGCGTCGAAGGCCACGTCCACGCCGACGCGCACGAATCCGGCCACGTCCTCGGCGTCGATGAGCGCATCCAGATTGGGCACCACGTAGCCCTCCACGTTGTTCTCCCACGCGATCACGCCCCAGCCGTCGCCGTCGCGCGTGGCGACCATGATGGCGGGCACGTCGGGCTCCGGCGCGAGCGTGAACTCGGCGCCTTCGGGGGCCAACGGGCGCAGGGTCTGCGCGGCGGTGATGGCGGCTTGATGGGTGAACGTGCCCTCGGGGCCCAGATAGTGCAGCGTGATGGTGGTGGAGGCGGTCATGCGCGGGACTCCTTGTTGCGGGCGGCGGAATCCGGGGCCACGGCGGGATCCATCGCGGAAGCGGAATCCGCTGCGGAGACGGCCGAGGGAACGGAAGCGGCAGGCGCGGTGGAAGCGGCAGGCGCAACAGGTGTCACGGAGGACCGACCGCCGTTCAGCCCGGCGAACAGTCGCGAGGGCAGGCAGACCACGATGATCTGGATGACCAACATGCCGCCCATCCACAGCAGCGTGGCGTAGTGGCTGAAGAACGTGACGAGCGAGGCGCCGCCGGTGGGCATGAGGATGTCGCCGCCGGGGCCGTACGAGCTCATCTGCCACACGACCACCGACGAGACAATGAGATGCACGGCCACGCCGACCGTGCCGGCGAAGCCACGCGAGAACACCGCACCGACGCCGATGATGAGGAACGCCAGCAGCAGGCCGTATGGGATGTTCTGCGCCGCGCCCATGCGGTGGGCCACGTTGCCGACGAGCGCCGCGACCGCGCCGATCGGCAGGCATATGGCCACGCGGGCGGGATATGGGATGCGTTGCTGCTGGACTGTCATAGTCCATTAGTGTAGGCCCTCGCGCGGGCGGGGCCCGGGATTGCGCCCGTTGATGGACAGGGTTGGGCCGGCGGAACCGTTATTTACGCCGCTCGGCGCCGCTGCGGGTCCGTTTTCGTACGGTCCCATATGATTTCGTACACTGGAATGTTCCACGCGTACCTTTTTATATCCGGACGATATGATTTCGGACGCTCAGCGTCTCTCCATGTACGTTTTCGTACGACGCCGTATGATTTCGGACGTCTGGCACCTCCTCCGCGTACGTTTTCGTATCGGACCGTATGATTTCGGACACCAGTACCCGTGTCCGCGCCCGTAGCACGACATATGCCGCCAAATATGGGAAAGGCTCCCGCGAAGGGGAGCCTTTCGGAAGGAGGAACGGTCAGGCCTACTTGTTGGCCTGGTTGTTCTGCTGAGCCGTCAAGCGGGAAGCCCAGTGGGCTTCCCGTAGGCGAAGGGAGCCGCCACCACGGCGGCGACGGTCGTCTGAATAATCAGGCCTACTTGTTGGCCTGATTGTTCTGACGACGCTGCTTGGCGCGCCACTTGTACCAGTCCTCGCGGCCGAGGATGATCTTGCGCACGCGGATGGACTCCGGGGTGACCTCCACGCACTCGTCCTCGTTGGCGAAGTCCAGGGACTCCTCGAGGCTCATCTTGATCGGCGGGGTCAGCGTCTCGAGCACGTCGGCGGTGGAGGAGCGCATGTTGGTCATGTGCTTGGCGAGCGTGATGTTCACGTCCAGCTCGTCGGGCTTGTTGTTCACGCCCACGACCTGGCCCTCGTACACCGGGGACTGCGGCTCCACGAAGAAGCTGCCGCGCGCCTGCAGGCGCTGCATGGCGTACGGGGTGGCCACGCCCTGGCGGTCGGAGACCATCGAGCCGTTCTGGCGGGTGACGATCTGGCCGGCCCACGGCGCGTAGCCGGCGGAGATGGAGGACGCGATGCCGGTGCCGCGGGTGGCGCTCAGCAGCGCGGTGCGGAAGCCGATCAGGCCGCGGGACGGCACGGTGAACTGCAGGCGGACCCAGCCGGAGCCGTGGTTGGACATGTTGTCCATGCGGCCCTTGCGGTCGGCAAGCAGCTGGGTGACGGCGCCCATGTACTCCTCCGGCACGTCGATGGTGGTGTTCTCCATCGGCTCGTTGACCACGCCGTCGATCTTCTTGGTGACAACCTGCGGGCGGCCGACGGTCAGCTCGTAGCCCTCGCGGCGCATCTGCTCGGCCAGCACGGCCAGCGCGAGTTCGCCGCGGCCCTGGACCTCCCAGGCGTCCGGACGGTCGGTGGGCAGCACCTTGATGGACACGTTGCCGATGAGCTCGCGGTCGAGGCGGTCCTTGATCATGCGGGCGGTGAGCTTGTGGTCCTTGCCCTCGGTGCCGGCCAGCGGGGAGTCGTTGACGCCGAAGGTCATGGAGATGGCCGGGTCGTCCACGTGGATGAGCGGCAGCGGCTTCGGGTCGTTGGGGTCGACGATGGTCTCGCCGATCATGATGTCGTTCACGCCGGCCACGGCCACGATGTCGCCGGGGCCCGCGGAGGCGACGGGCGTGCGCTCGAGGCCCTGGGTGCGCAGCAGCTCGGCCACGCGGAAGTTCTCGATGGAGCCGTCCACGCGGGACAGGCCGTAGGTCTTGCCCTTCTCCAGCGTGCCGTTGTAGATGCGCACGAGGCCGAGTCGGCCGAGGAAGTCGGAGGAGTCGATGTTGGCGACGTGGGCCTGCAGCGGCGCGCCCTCCTCGTACTCCGGGGCGGGGATGTACTTGATGATGTCCTCGAAGAGCGGTTCGAGGTTGTCGTTGTCCGGCAGGGCGCCGTCGGCGGGCTGGTCGGCGGAGGCGTAGCCGGCCTTGGCCGCGCAGTACACGACCGGCAGGTCGAGCAGGTGGTCGAGATTGAGGTCCACGCCCTCCTCCATCACGTCCTGGGCGAGGCCCAGCAGCAGATCGGTGGATTCGGAGACGACCTCGGAGATGCGGGCGTCCGGACGGTCGACCTTGTTGACGCACAGGATCACCGGCAGTTTGGCCTCGAGGGCCTTGCGCAGCACGAAGCGGGTCTGCGGCAGCGGGCCTTCGGAGGCGTCCACGAGCAGCACGACGCCGTCCACCATGGAGATGCCGCGCTCCACCTCGCCGCCGAAGTCGGCGTGGCCGGGGGTGTCGATGATGTTGAGGGTGATGCCCTCCGGGTGGCCGTACTTGGCGGCCAGCGGGCCGGTGTACTCCACGGCCGTGTTCTTGGCGAGGATGGTGATGCCCTTCTCGCGCTCCAGATCGTTGGAGTCCATCACGCGATCCGGCACTTCCTCACGCTCGTTGAACACGTGGGACTGCTGGAGCATCGCGTTCACCAGCGTGGTCTTGCCGTGATCGACGTGCGCCACGATCGCCACATTTCGAATATCACCACGAACCGCCATCGAAACCTCTCTTAATCGAATTTGCTTTGGTTCTACCTGTACTTGCACACAAACCGAGCCAAGCATAGCGGCACGCATTGACCGGCCGCCGTCAGCCGCCCGCAGCCCACGACCAGCAACCGGCAATCCGCAATCGACAACCGGCGACCCGCAACCGGCGGCCCCAATTCCACATCCGGCATTTGCTCTCCGCTGCCCCGCAGTGTGCGGCGCGCAACAATACGGGCCCAAAAGGACGAAATCCGCTTTTCGCAGTGTCAAACCGACGCCGTGGCGGGGGTTTGGCGCTTGGAATCGCGGATTTCGTCCTTTTGGGCCCGTGTTTATGGGATTTATGGGACGAGGCCGGCCTTTGGGAATCCCGCTTCCGGCGGCTCAGTCCTCCAGCTCGAGGCCCTTGCGCTCCGGCAGGCACAGCGCGGCGGCGCAGGCGAGCACGAACGCGACGGCGAAGACCACGAACGCGACGGACTTGTTGCCGCCCGCCAGCCCCAGGAACCACGGCATGAGCAGCGGCGCGATGATCGCGGCCACGCGGCCGCACGCGGCGGCGGCACCGGACGCGGCGGCGCGCAGGCGGGTCGGGTAGATCTCAGGCGTGACGGCGTACAGCACGCCCCACGCACCCAGGTTAGAGGCGGACAGCAGCATGCCGATGCACAGCACGGCTGCCACGGATCCGGCCTGCGAGAACGCGAACGCGGCCACGGCGGAGACGGCCAGGAACACGGAGAGCGTCCAGCGGCGGCCCCAGATCTCCACGAGCCACGCGGCCAGGAAGTAGCCGGGCAGCTGGGCGAGCGAAATGATGAGCGTGTAGCCGAACGACTTGGTCAGGGAGCCGAACTGGGAGGCGAGCAGCGACGGCATCCACGTGAACGCGCCGTAGTAGGAGAAGTTCACGAAGAACCACGTGGCCCAGATCGCCACCGTGCGCGCGATGTACTTGGAGCCGAACAGCTCGTGGGTCTTGATCTTCGGCAGCGGCTTGCCCTTCGGGGACGGGACGGCCTTCACGCCGCCGGCGGCCTCGAAGTAGCGCACGGCCTTCTCGGCCTCGTCCTCGCGGCCCTGCGCCTCGAGGAAGCGCACGGATTCGGGGATGTGCACGCGGGTGACGATCGCGTAGAGCAGCGGCAGCGCGCCGATGAGCAGCGCCCAGCGCCAGCCCCAGTCGCCGGTGTTCGGGATGACGAAGTAGCCGATGCACGCGGCGACGATCCAGCCGACGGCCCAGAACGATTCAAGCAGGACGGTCATGCGGCCGCGGTGCTTGGTGGGCGAGAACTCGGAGACCAGCGTGGAGGCGACGGGCAATTCGGCGCCGAGGCCCAGGCCGATCACGAAGCGGGCGACGAGCAGCGCGACGAGCGACCATGCGAGCGCCATGCCGCCGTTGGCCAGACCGAAGATGACGAGCGTGGCGGTGAACACGGTCTTGCGGCCCACGTGGTCGGCCACGTAGCCGCCGAGCGCCGCGCCGATGGCCATGCCGATGAAGCCGATGGACAGCACCCAGGACTTCTCGGTGGCGGTCAGGTTGAAGTGCGGGTCGGCGGCGATGGCGGCGACCACGAACGACACGAGGCCCACGTCCATGGCGTCGAACGCCCAGCCGATGCCGGACGCGACGAGCAGCCTGCGGTGGGCCTTGTTGAACGGCAGGCGGTCGAGGCGCTCGTTGCGCGTCAGGCTCGCGGGCGCCGGGGCGGACTGCTCCGGCTGCATGGTTGTAGTCATGCTGATTCCTCTCTCTATTGGTGCTTTGGAACGGTTGGATGATCCGGACTTTCCGTCTTTGCCCAATCCGTGCGCGGAAATTGCGATATTGGGCAAAGACACGGCATTACGGGCGATTTGGGGCCTCCGAGCTCACGGATCCGCCCAATATTGCAATCCAGCGACGCAGATTGGGCAGGAGCGGAACGGGAAGGCGGCGGACGCGGCGGATTGCAACGGATTGCGGCGCGGCCTACACGGTGGTCAGCGCGGACAGGGCGTCGTCGCCGGACGAGGCGCCGGGGCCGGGCGACATGGCGGCTGCGGCCGATCGCGCGCGGGCGTCGAGCTCGGCGAGCCGGTCGCCGGTCAGCGCGTAGGCGTAGGGGCGCTCGCCGGCATCCCGACGCGGCACGTACCGGTAGACGGCGGCCGGGCGGTGGCGTCCCTCGCGCAGCGTCTCCCCCGTCTCCTCGATCTCCCCGGAGGCGAGCATCTTGCGCCGGAAGTTGGGCAGGTCGAGCACGGTGCCGGTGACCGCCTCGTACACGCCGTGCAGCTGGCGCAGCGTGAACGTGGGACCGACGAGCCGCGCCGCGATGTCCGGGTATTCGATGCGCGTGCGCAGGCGGGCCAGCGCGTAGGCGATGATCTCGCGGTGGTCGAAGGCGATGTCCAGCGAGGGCAGGTCGCTTTCCGGGAACCAGCGCACGTTGTCGCGCTCCGCGAAGTCGCCGGCCTCCGCCTCGCCGACGAGCGCCCAGTAGACGATCGAGACCATGGGCAGGCCGCCGCGCGACCGGTCCGGCCCTCCGAACGCGTGGAGCTGCTCGAGGTAGCTCGGGTGCAGGTCGGTGGTCGATTCCAGCGCCTCGTAGGCCGATTGGGCGAGCGTGCGGTCGCCGCGGATGTCGCCGCCGGGCAGGGCCCAGCATCCGAGGAACGGCTGGCGGACGCGGCGGACGAGCGGCAGCCACAGGCGGCCGTGCTCACTGTCCGGGTCGAGCGCGAGGATCACCACCGACACGCCCACCTGCGGCGGCTGCCTCAACCGTTCGCTGACGTTGCCGTATCCCATTGGCGCTCCCGCTTTCGTGTTTCCTGACAATTTCCGGGAGCGAATGTACTACTAATGGTCAAATTGACTAATAGTCATGCGTGTCGCGGCGCGCTGCGGGACGCCGTGTCGTCCGCCTCAGGCCTCGTCCTCGGCCTCCGCGGCGGAGGCGGGCAGGAACGGGGCGAGCGACGGCAGCTGGTCGAGCGAGTCGAGGCCCATCTTCTCCAGAAACAGGGCGGAGGTCCTGAGCAGGGCGGCGCGCGACTCGGGGTCCACGCCGTCCTCGCGCACCAGACCGCGCACGGCGAGCGAGCGGATCACGCCGTCGGAGTTCACGCCGCGGATCGCCGCCACCTCGCCGCGCGTGACCGGCTGCTTGTACGCGATGATCGCCAGCGCCTCCAGCGCCGCCTGACTGAGCCTCGCGGTCTGCCCGTCGGTCACGAACGCGGAGACGACCGGCTCGAACGCGGCCCGGCTGGCGTACTGCCATCCGCGCGCGGTATGGCGCAGCTCGAACCCGCGCCCCTCGCGGTCATATTGGTCGCGCAGCGATTCGAGCGCCGATCCGACCGCCCGCTCCCCCGCGCCGAGCACGCGGGCCAGATCGGCCTCGGTCTGCGGCTGATCGGCCGCCATGAGGATCGCCTCGAGGCAGGCGCCGAGCCCGCCGGGAAAATCGTCCGCATTGAAATCCGCGACATCCGCCACGGTCTTCGTCTCATCGGTCATGCGAAATCCCCCTCGCTGATCGTCTCCGTGCCGCCGTCCCCGTCGCCGCCCACCCAGCGCAGGTAGAGCGGCTCGTACGGCCCGTCCTGCTTGAACTGCACCGAGCCCTGCTTGAAGAGCGCGAGCAGGACCAGGAACCTGCCCACCACCTCCACGCGCTCGGACGCGTCCGCGACGAGCTCGGCGAACGTGACCGCCTCGCCGGCGCGGGCCCTGAGCCGGTCGCGCACGATCGCCGCCTGAAGGCGCAGATCCACGAGCGGCACATGCAGCTGGTGCACGCTCACCTCGCTGATCGGCGCGTTGGCGATCACGCTCGCGGCCAGACGGGCCAGATCGTCGGGGCCGATCGTCCACGCAAGCTCCGGCAGCATGGCCCCGATCGCGGCGTCCACGGCGGGGGAATGGGGGAAGCGCCCGGCGTTGCTCGCGATGCGCGCGCGGAAGTCGGCACCGGCCTGCTTGAACGCCTTGTACTGCAGGAGCCTCGCGAACAGCAGGTCGCGCTCGCGCAGGGCCTCCATGCTCTGCTCGTCGCGTTCGCCGCGCTCGTCGCCGGGCAGCAGGGCCGCGCTCTTGGCCTCCACCAGAATCGAGGCGACGTCCACGAACGCGCTTGCCTCGTCCATGGAGCGCTCGAAGTCCAGCGTCTTCACGTAGCGCAGGAACTCCTCGGTGATCGCGGCGAGCGACACTTCGGTGAGCTCCAGCCGGCGGTTGGCGAGCATGCCGAGCAACGCGTCGAACGGGCCGGAATACACGTCGAGGTCCACGGAGAAGCCGGAGCCGATCTCCGCGCGTTCCTCCGCCTCGGCCGCGGATCCCGCCGCCGTCATGTCCGTCGCGTCCATCGTCTTCACCGTGCCTGTCGCGTACGCCGCATCCGTCAAGCCGCCGTCATCCGCAATCCGACCCGGCCACGGCGACGGCGACCATGCTCGTCCCCGTCACACCCGTTTTCGTCATGCGGACCGCGCGTCCGGCGCTCAGGCCACCACGCCGCGGGCCACCAGCTCGCGCGCGACCTCGCGGTATTCCTTGGCGGTCTTGTGCTCCGGCGCGTACATGGTGATCGGCGCGGCGGCCACGGTGGCGTCCGGCAGCTTGATGGAACGGGTGATGACGCTGTGGAACACCTTGCCCTTGAACGCCTCGTAGATGCGCTGCAGCACCTCCTCGGAGTGCAATGTGCGCGTGTACATGGTCACCAGCACGCCGTAGATCTCCAGTCCCGGGTTGATGCGCGCCTGCACCTTCTCGATGGACTGCATGAGCAGGGCCACGCCGCGCAGGGCGAAGAACTCGGCGGCCACGGGGATGATCACGCCGTCCGCGGCGGTCAGCGCGTTCACCGTGAGCAGGCCCAGCGAGGGCTGGCAGTCGATGATGATCACGTCGTACTCGTCCTTGAGCGGGCGCAGCGTGCCGGCCAGCACCTGCTCGCGGCCCACCTCGGTGACGAGCTGGATCTCCGCGGCGGACAGGTCGATGTTCGCCGGAATGATGTCGAGGTTGGGGAAACGGGTGTGTTGGACCACGTCGTGCACGTCCATGCGCGGGTTGAACAACGCGGTGTAGATGGTGTTCTCCACGTTGTTCGCGTTGATGCCGAGGCCCACGGTCGCGGCGCCCTGCGGGTCGAAGTCCACGATGAGCACGCGGCGGCCGTACACGCTCAGCGCGCCGGCGATGTTGATCGAGCTCGTCGTCTTGCCCACGCCGCCCTTCTGGTTGCACATGGCAATCACGCGGGCCGGCCCGTGCTGTTCCAGCGTCGGGGGTGCGGGGAAAGTCTCATAATCGCGTCCAAGCAAATCCGTAGGCATACAGCCCACCATACCAACATCCGCGCCCGACGACCGCGCGCGACGTGCCCGGAATCGGGGCGGCTCCGCGGGAG
>NZ_WBSN01000035.1 GCF_009299475.1 Bifidobacterium avesanii
GCCGCCTACCTGTCCCATTACAATGGGACCCGTATCAAGAAGTCGCTGGGCTGGATGAGCCCGGTGCAATACCGCAGACACCTTGGGCTGGCGGTGTAGCCGTCCAAGAAAAAGTCCGCACCCCCTTCGGCCACCTACGGTACTGGATTCGCTCAATCTGCGTGACATGCAAAGCGGAATGAGCGAAATCAGTACGCGACACGCCGAATTGCGCGATCCCGACCCTAGGTGTAAGTTAGTCGATTGTCTGCGAGTGTGGCGGAATGGTAGACGCGCTGTCTTCAGGTGGCAGTGAGTGTATGCTCGTGGGGGTTCAACTCCCCCCACTCGCACCAGCAAAATAAAGGGCTGGGACCGAAAGGTTCCGGCCCTTTTGCTTTCCCCCGGCACCGAGCCCGTTCACCCCGCGGAAACGTCGCGCTTCTACCGTGGCGTCATGACCGCCGAACACACCACCGCAAACGCCACGTGCACCGCCACGCAAGCCACCACCGCCGAGGACCTGCTGGGCACCACGCCCATCGCCGATCTCGAACGTCTCATCGCCGCCAAAGAACTCAGCGCCGAGGAACTCACCCGCGCCGCGCTCGACAAGGCCGCGCGCCTCAATCCCAAACTCAACGCGTTCACCGATCTTCACCCCGACGAGGCCATCGCCGCCGCCCGCGCACTCGACGACGTGCAAACGCGCAACGGCCATACGACCGGCCCGCTGCACGGCATCCCGGTCGCCATCAAGGACGAAAACGACGTGGCCGGCTACGTGACCGGATACGGCGGCGCCGCGTTCACCCACGTCGCCGAGCACGATTCCGCGGTGGTCGGCAGACTGCGCGAGGCCGGCGCGATCGTCATCGGCAAGACCCGCATGCCCGAATTCGGCATCTGGCCGTGGACCGAATCCAGCGCGAACGGGTACACGCGCAACCCGTGGAACACTCTGCGAAGCACGGCCGGCTCCAGCGGCGGATCCGCGGCGAGCGTGGCCGCGGGCATCGTACCCGTCGCGATCGGCGGCGACGGCGGCGGCTCGATCCGTCTGCCCTCATCGTTCTGCGGTCTGTTCGGCCTCAAATGCCAGCGAGGCCGCGTCACGGCCAGCCCGAACCGGAACCTGTGGCAGTCGCTCGGCGTGATCGGCCCGCTCGCCCGTTTCACGGCGGACAGCGCGCTTGTTTATGACGTCATCGCCGGCAGCCTGCCGACCGACCCGTGGCCCGCCCCGCCGCTGGACCGTCCCCTGTCCGACGCGGTCCGCAGCGACGGACCCATCAGCCCCCTGCGCATCGCGGTCAGCGCCAAGAACCCCACCGGCGGCCCCACGGCCGACCGCGAGACCCTCGACGCGCTCAAAGCCACCGCCGATGCACTCGCCGCGCTCGGTCATCACATGGAGCACATCGATCCGAAATACCCCGCGATCACCTACGAATTCCTCGCCCAAACCGCCGCCGGCGTGGCCGAAGAGGCCGCCCGCGCTGACCAGCCGCAGCTCCTCGAAGCGCGCACCCGCCGCCTGCTCGCCCTCACCCGCCCGCTGCGCCCGCTCAACGCCAGCGCCATCCGCCACGGCATCGCCATGGGACTCGAATTCGACCGCACGTTCTTCGCCGACTACGATCTGCTCATCACCCCGACCACGCCCACGCCCGCCGTGCCCGTCGGCCAGCTCGACGGCCAGGGCGCGATCGCCGCGTCGCTCAAGGCCGTGGGCGCATCGTCGTACACCGCCATCTGGAACGTGCTCGGCAACCCCGCCGCCGCCGTGCCCAGCGGATTCAGCCGCGACGGCCTGCCCCTGAGCGTCCAGCTCATCGCCCCGCAGAACCGCGAGGATCGCGCGCTCGCCGTGGCCGCGCAACTCGAGCGAGTCCGCCCATGGACGGGAAGGCTGCCGGAGGTGTGACCCGCCAACGAAAAGACCATGGGGGGAACTTGGAGCTACAAGGAGGAGATCACGAACCGCGGAGAAATCAACGAGCTGTTCGGCGTGACCGACGAGCAGCTCGACCACATGTCCGAGGAATATGAATCGGGAAACTGGGAAGGCGGCGTGGGAATGGTCGGCCCCGGGCGCCCGCGCATCCATGACGAGGAAATGGAAACCATCTCGTTTCGTCTAACCAAATCGCGCATGAACACCATCGACGCCAGAGCCAAGCGGAACGGCGAAACCCGCAGTCAATAATCCGCATTCTTATAGTCGTGACTTGTATAGTTGCGACTATATAAGTTATGACTTGTGATATGCTGAGTCCATGACATTCATCGGACGCGATGACGAACTCTCCTTTCTACGCGACAGCTACGAGGATCCCCGCGCGCAGCTGATCATCATGTATGGCCGGCGACGCATTGGAAAAACCGAAACCCTCGTGCACTTCTCACAGGACAAGCCGACGTTGTTCTTCGCCGCGCAGATGGGCACCAGACGCGAGCAGCTGGCCGAGTTCTCCCGGCGCATGTTCGAGGAGGGGGCACCGGCTGGCAAGTACCTCTCCCAATATGACGACTGGAGGGCCGCGCTCGAGGATCTGGCCGAACTGCCCACGCCGCCCAACGGCAAACGGCGTCTGGTCGTCATCGACGAGTTCCCTTACCTCGTGCGTTCGGACCCATCTTTGCCCTCCATCCTGCAGAATCTGTGGGACCACAAACTGCGGCATTCGAATCTGATGCTCGTGCTGTGCGGCAGCGCAATGAGCTTCATTGAGAAGGAGATCCTCTCCGAGAAGGCTCCGCTGTACGGCAGGGCCACGGGCGTGATGAAGATGCGGCCGATGCCCTATTGGGACGCGGCCCGGTTCTTTCCCGACTACACGGACGAAGATAAAGCGCTGGCATACGCGATGCTGGGAGGCGTGCCGCAATATCTGGGAACCTTCAACCCGGAACGGAGTTTGGAATGGAACGCGAAGCGCTACATTCTCAGGCGCGGCTCCGCCCTGTATTCCGAACCGGATGTCCTCATGCGAGAGGAATTCCGCGAGACGGCCAAATACAGCACGATCATACGGGCCATCGCCTTGGGAGACACCCGGCTCAACGACATCGCCACCCACACGCTCATTCCCGCCAACGCCTTGGGGTTTTACCTGTCCTCGCTCATCGAGGTCGGCATTGCGGAACGTGAATTCCCCGTCACGGCGAAACCCGCCGAACATGCCAAGGGAACGCGCGGGCTATACCGGCTGGCCGACGATTTCTTCGCCTTCTGGTACTCGTTCGTCTACCCAAATCGCTCCCAGCTGGACGGCGGCGACGTGGACGGCGTATGGCGGGACACGATCCAACCGGCTTTGCACAACTATGCATCGCACGCGTTCGAGCGCATGTGCGCCGAATGGCTGATGCGGGAGAGCAGGCAAGGCAAACTGCCCTACCATCTCAACCGCGCGGGCCGCTGGTGGGACAAAACCGACGAAATGGACGTTGTCGGCTTGGACCACACCGGGCGCAAGGCCATCGCCGGGGAGTGCAAGTTCCGTTCCGCACCCATGGACCCATCAATGCTGAACCTGCTGCGCGCACGGGCCGCCAAACTCGGTGCCGAGGAACTCAACCTCTACCTGTTCTCGCTGGGAGGGTTCACCCGGCCGCTGACCGACATCGCCGCAGCCGATGATTCGGTGCGTCTCGTCAGCCTTGACGCGATGATGGAATGAACGCGCATTCCGGAGACGGGGTCCGCCCCTACATCAGCGCGATGTTGCCGTCGGTGCGCGACTCGGTGCCGCCCACCAGCATGCCGTTGTCCAGCCGCACGATCATCTGCCCGCGCCCGAACTCCGCCGCGTCCAGGCCCACGGACACCTTGTGCCCCATGCGGACCAACTCCCGCGCCAGGGCCGCGTCGAACCGGGTCTCCACGTGCACGTCGTTGCCCCGGTTCCACTTCCAGCGCGGCGCGTCCAACGCCTGCTGCGGGTCGAGGTGGAAGTCGATCGCGTTCATGGCCACCTGCACATGACCCTGCGGCTGCATGTAGCCGCCCATCACGCCGAACGGACCGACCGGGCGGCCGTCCTTCATGAGGAACCCGGGGATGATCGTGTGGTACGTGCGCTTGCCGGGCTTCAGGGCGTTCGCGCGGCGCGGGTCGAGCGAGAAGTCGGCGCCGCGGTTCTGCAGCGCGATGCCGGTGCCGGGCACCACGATGCCCGAGCCGAAGCCCATGTAGTTCGACTGGATGTAGGAGACCATGTTGCCCTCACCGTCCGCGCAGCACAGGTACACGGTCCCGGAATCCGACGGCGTGCGCGTGGTGCGGACCTCGGCCGCATCCCCGATCAGCCGCGACCGTTCCTTGCCGTATTCCGGAGTCAGATAGCGCGCGTAGTCGAAGTCCGCGTCGTCCGGATCGGTGACCGTGTCGAGCGCGTCCGCGAATGCGATCTTGATCGCCTCGATCTGCCGATGGTAGGTTTCCGCGCAGTCCTTGGCCGGAAAGTCGAAGTTGCGCAGGATGTTCAGCGCCATGAGCGCCACGATGCCCTGCCCGTTCGGCGGGATCTCGCACACCTCGTAGCCGCGGTAGTCCAGCCGCATCGGCTCGACCCACCGGGGTTGGTAGGCGGCGAGGTCGTCGTAGCGCAGATAGCCGCCGGCGGCCCGGCTGGCCGCATCGATCGCGCGCGCCAAGTCACCCTCGTAGAACGCGCGGGCGTTGGTTTCGCCGATCGCCTCCAGCGTGTCCGCATGATCGGGCAGCGTGACCACGTCGCCCGGCCGCGGGGTCGCCGCCGACGCCGAATCGCCGCCGTTGCCGTCACCGCCACGCCGGGCGAACGTGCGGAACCACTCGTCGAACCGCCCGTCCGCGTTGACCTTCCGGTACGTGTCCGCCGACCGCGCCCAGTAGTACGACAGGTTCGGCGCGCACGGATAGCCGTTGCGCGCGTAGTCCACCGCGGGAGCCAGATCCTCGCTCAGCGTGAGCCGTCCGTACCGTTCGTTGATCGCGGCCCACGCGGCCGGCGCGCCCGGCACCGTGACCGGCGTCCACCCGAGCAACGGCATGCGCGCGTTGCCGTCCCGTGAAGCGTTGCCGTCCCGTGAAGCGTTGCCGTCCCGTGAAGCGTTGCCGTCCCGTGAAGCGTTGCCGTCCGCGATCACCCGCTCGATGGAGATGCCCCGCGGCGCCGGACCGCTCGAATTCAGCCCGACCAGCCGCCTTTCACGTGCGCTCCACGCGATCATGAACGCGTCCGACCCGATCCCGTTCGACGTCGGCTCCACCACCGTCAGCGCCGCCGCGGCCGCCACCGCCGCGTCGAACGCGTTGCCTCCCCGCATGATCGCCCGCAGCCCCGCCGCCGACGCCTGCGGCATGGAGCAGTTCACCATCGCCCGCCCCGCATACAACGGGAACCGCTGGGAGGGGTAGCGCTGGGTGAGAGGGTCGAAGTGCAAAGTGGTCATGGGATTATTATCGCGCTTTGACGACATCGCTACCGGCAACGTCACAATCTATCCAAGCGGCACGAGCCGCGCCGAATCGTCGGCAACAGGGCGATAGCGCACCTTTACGGGTAATGGGCCATTTGCCGGGATGATGCAAATTCAGAGGCTTCCAACGGCGACGAATAACGAGACATCGTTTTTGAGACGGTTTTCAATACGCCCCCTCCCGGCGTTTCAGAAACGATCCCCGGAAGTGCGGACTCCGCCCGAAAACGACCGTTTGCGATACAGGACGACGGGCATGCCGAGCGTCCCGAGGTTGCGGCCCTGTTGGGCTTTTTATGGCCGGGGAGGGGATTGACGGACAGCCGCTGGGGACGCCAATGAGCATGAGCGCCGCCCGCGAGCGGTACGGGGGCGCTTCGCCAGCTGGCGTCGTCATTCCGCGGGCTCCGTTTATGGAATCGTAATTTAGTAAAACGTGATTCTACTTTTCGGAAGTGGTGGCGTGCGATCCCGCGTCATCAATGTCGTCAGCGGGGTTGTCGTTGATGCCATTGACGGTATGCCGAACATGCATATACAATCAATACATATAATATATCGTTTTGTATGCACATAAGGAGGCCGTCATGGCGACCGCGATGGTGAACGTCAGATTGGACGAACAGACCAAAAAGGACATGGGCGAACTGTGCTCCGAGCTCGGCATGTCCATGAGCACCGCGTTCAACATGTTCGCGAAGGCCATGGTGCGCGAACGCCGCATCCCGTTCGAGGTGACCGCCGACCCGTTCTACTCGGCCGAGAACATGCGCCGTCTGGAACGCTCCGCCGCCCAGATGGACGCCGGCATGAGCTCCGCCCACGACCTTATCGGGGAGTAGCCGATGCTCAAGGTCTTCTCCGACGACGCGTGGAGCGACTACCTGCAATGGCAGGCGATGGACCGCAAGACCCTGAAAAGGATCAACGCCCTCATCAGGGACATCGACCGCAACGGCGCCGCCGAGGGCATCGGCATGCCCGAACCGCTGCGCGGGAACCTTTCCGGCTACTGGTCGAGGCGCATAGACCAGACGAACCGCTTGGTCTACCGCGTCAGGGGCGACGCCGAACGCCGGATCGAAATCATCGCGTGCCGCACCCATTACGGCGACCGCTAGAAGACGGTCGCGGCCGCGAACGGCCGCATGCCGGGCGGGGCGTTTTGGAACGCGCGCGCTCCTTATCTTCAACATCGCTCGCCGAACCGAGACATGACTGCGCACCCCCGACATGGGCGTTTGTCTCGCCGCGACCGGAATGACGGCGTCATCCGGCCCGCCCAGCTCCACGGGCCGCCCTTCGCGCGAAATCCCGAAGCTGCCGGAGAAGATGCCCCTTTCCCGCCATCTGGCTCGGATTTGCCCCAAGCCGGAGGAAATGGCTCATGTGGTGATAGAACAACGGGGTGTGCACCGGCCAGCGGGACACGGCTTCCCTCACCTCGGCCAACAGCGGATAAGTAACGACGCTGCCGCACTGTCGCCCCATCAGGGACACCCAATCCCTCCGTATCCTGTGAGCCTCGAAGATGCCGCCCTTCGCCTTGAAGTTCTCAAGGGTGTCCGCATGCTGTTGCACATCCTCTAACTAGATCGAATCACCCCGTAGACGGCATAAAACTCAAGCCCCCATCTGCTATTCTTGTTCCGCTGGGTATTCGCAAACGTTGAGAAGAAGATGCCATGAGTATTACCCCTCCCAGGAAATCTGAGGACCCGCGCGTAGACCGTCCCGTTATTGCGGTGTTGTTGCCGTGTTATAACGAGGAGGTCACGATCGGCAAGGTCGTCCAAGACTTCCAGGCCGCCCTGCCCGGCGCGGACATCTACGTGTACGACAACAACTCCACCGACCACACCGCCCAAATCGCCCGCGACGCCGGGGCCATCGTCCGCAAGGAACCCCGCCAGGGCAAGGGACACGTCATCCGCGCCATGTTCGAGGAGATCGACGCCGACGTGTACGTCATGGCCGACGGCGACGACACCTACCCCGCCGACGCCGCCCCGGCCATGGTCCAAAAGGTCCTCGAGGGCTACGACATGGTCATCGGCGACCGCCTGTCCTCCACGTACTTCCAGGAGAACAAGCGGCCCTTCCACAACTTCGGCAACAGGCTCGTGCGCGGGTGCATCAACCGCCTGTTCGGCGCGAACGTGCGCGACATCATGACCGGATACCGCGCGTTCTCGTTCACGTACGCGAAGACCTACCCCGTCCTCTCCCGCGGCTTCGAGGTCGAGACCGAGATGACGATCCACAGCCTCGACAAGAACGTCCGCCTGTACGAGACGCCCATCCAGTACCGGGACCGGCCCGCCGGCTCGGTGAGCAAGCTCAACACCGTGGGCGACGGGATCCGGGTCATGGGCACCATCTTCCGCCTGATCCGCGAGTACAAGCCCCTGCCGTTCTTCACGGTCCTGGGCGGCCTGATCGGCCTGGCGGGGGCCGGGTTCCTCGGCTCGGTGGTCGCGGAGTTCTGGGCCACGGGCCTGGTGGCCCGGTTCCCCACGCTGATCGTGTCGGTCCTGCTCATCATGGTCAGCCTGCTGCTGATCGTCTCGGGCGTGATCCTCGACGTGCTCGCCAAGAAGGACCGCAAGCAATACCTCATCGACAAGAATCTGTTCGCATACCAAAAACGACACATGCACTGATTCCTTATTGCAATTAAAGGAAATAAAATGAAATCAAACATCAAACATAATATAAAATTATATCTAATAGCCTTTATTATACTTATAGCATCTTTTTCCGCACTGCTAGTAGTTACCTTTTTAATACCTCAATCAGCAATAGAGAACAATCGAATTAATAGCATTAATTTTCTTAAAAAAGAAGGTAATTATCCAAATCCTTTATACGGAAATACAAAATTAGATAATTTTACCGATAAATTGATGCTGGAACAAGTGGGTCCAGAGAATGCATCAATTTATCGCGCATTTACTTTATATACGAGATATTGGAACGGCTGGGCCGTCCTTCTAAGACCTCTGCTCTTAATAGGCAACATCACCGTAATTCGAGGTTTACTATCCGCCATCTTTTGGATACTACTAATATTATCAATTTACTTGATAGCTAGAAGAACAAATATATTCTACGGCATACTGTTTTTTTCTGCAATGCTTCCAGCACGTTTAGATTTGGTAGCAGTAAGCATGCAATTTACTCATGTGTACTTTGCGTTGTTTATTTTTCTCATTTGGCTACTATATAAAGAGCATAAAATTGATAATGTGATTCTTGGATTTTTTTGTCACCGGATCAATTGTTAATTATTTTGATCTCCTTACTTTCCCTATAATTTCCTGCGGAATCCCAATGATATTGTATGCAGTATGCTATAGAGACAAGGTCCTAATAAACATACGAAAGACCCTTTACTTCACTATTGCCGCGCCGATTGCATGGGGCTCAGGCTATGCTCTTACTTGGATTAGCAAGTGGATAATTTCCAGTTTCATTAAAAAGCAGAATGTATTTCTCGATGCTTTTTCGCAAGCTTCTTTGCGAACTAATGGAGACATGGATGGCAGCAATCAAAAGCCTAATGTTCATATTATGCTCAAGGTAGCTTCAAATCAGTTTAACTTTAAATCGGACTATATCATTATGGGATTATTGCTTGTGGTAGCATTCGTCTTGATATGTAATGGTTTTGAAAAGAAATTGATAAAAAATAACATCCTTTGTTCTCTCACGTTGTTGACATATGCCTGCATTCCTTATATGTGGTCCTTTGCGTTATTACAGCATTCAGAAGTTCATACTTTCTTCACATATCGTAATTTCACAATTACATCTCTAGCTCTGATGTCCTTGGCCTATATATGGATTAATTGGGATCGTTCTAGATTCTTCAAAAAATAAACTCATGATAATTTTCTATTGTTGGTCAGCCATTATAGAATGGCTGACCAACAGTTTAATCCGTCAAGTCAACAGTCAAAATACAAGCATAGAAAGATAGTTTAGGCTTTATATTTGATAGTAGAACTTTATACCAATATTTATAGTTGTCTACTATTGAGCAAATCCTATTTCTGGGCTATATACACTAGGGACTTAATAGATAAAATATGGGTCTCATACGCGCAGGATTCAGCATCAGAGAATATAAGCCTCGACTTTCCCTGATGCTGAATCCACTTTCATAGGTGTTGCGTCTATTGTCGGCAAGGTACTGCGATCACGATTCCTAGGACTGTTTTATCATTATTCCCCATAGCTTCCATTTTCTTGGCCTTCTGACGGGGGACGTTGACGAATGAGATAGGATCGCGATATTCGACGAGCATGCCCCGTCCATCCGCAGCACTGTTTTATGTGTGGTCTCTGCCGATCTCAATGATAGTTGAAGACCAGTTTGGTAACGGCGTTGACGTTCATCTTCCAACTGGCTCGTTCGATCGGCAACGGCTCATCGTCCTTGGCAACGGCAAAACCGCAAACAGGGGCAAACATCGATATGCCCGACACCGTTTCGTGTCCCTCGCGCACAGGATCCTATTTGGGGGATCGTTACGCTCCGTGGGGTAGCCAACGTACTCTGCGTACTACACGTTGACCACGACCACACAGTCGTTCCATCGCGGTATCAACCTTGGCGAGCTTGGGAGTGAAGACAGTTTGCTGGACTTTGATGTCTGAATAGTTGTTCGTCAGCGTACCGGATGATTTCAAGCAATGAGCCCCGCATGCAGCGCATTTGCCCATGATGCTCATCCACTATTCGATTTTGATGCGCTTATCCAAATACCGGACCATATGCTCGTCGAGCATCCTGATGAACTCGTCGTGGCGATGCCCGGGACGACACGTCTGTGGATACACTTATCTTGAGACACCCGAAGAACCCTTCTGCAGTTGCATTGTCTAAGCTTTTTTCTTCGGATTTAAGGAACGAGTCAGAATGCTTCTCCGCAAAGTGACTCATTCCAGCCGCCGGTAGTGACGGCCTCGTTCTGAATAAACAATCGACGAAATCACGTCCGATCTGAGTGTTAGATACACGGCTTCAGGCATCTTCTCATGACTTGATCTCTTCAGCAGAACTTTTGAACACCACCTCGCACTTGAGCACCTCCGCGGACATAGAGCAATATCAGACGCAGCATTCGACCGGCGCAAATCCGTCTAGAGCCACAAAACAAACATCTCTTTGCTTGGACATCTTGTTGCCATATCATGCGACTTTCACGCCACGTGTGCGTCAAGTAATGGTCCACAGCCGCGCGCTTCTTCACCGTAATTTAACAAAAACCATTCTTCAACGTATCGAGAAGTACGCCCATTCCCTCTTCATCAAGCCAACTCATGCCGCATGCGCGCCGTCTCGTAGCTGGGATAACACAATTGCGCCAGCGCTCGTATATCACCATACAACACATCCTCTCGATATCGCTGTTCATTCGTGTACCTTGCCCATGATGGTTCCCTCAGATCACAGTCTAAAAAGAATATTTATTGCATCAAGGGGAACAAAAATTTGTTATTATATCTGAAAAATTAAGATGAAAGATGCTTCGGACGATATTTTTTAGTTATTAACTCCTTTAAATGATCAAATTTGTCAAGAGAAACAACAGAAAGCAATAAAAAGAGAAAAGTATTATGCTGAAAAGAAATTAATTGAGCATCAAACATAGAATGAGCTGCAACTATAAATAGAGCAATAATGAGGAAATTATCATTAGAATCTACCGCTTTTTTCATAAGTAAAGTGAAAAGAGCGACAATAGTCAAAGCAAAAACTAATCCATGATCGTAGATAATACGAATATATGAAGAATCAAGCGTTAATCCATGTTCTACAAGATTATATCGATATCCACCAATAATAGGTATTCCAAAATTTTCAAAAGCATAAGAAGAATACCTTAATCGATCGGAAAATATTTTAT
>NZ_WBSN01000036.1 GCF_009299475.1 Bifidobacterium avesanii
CGCCTACCTGTCCCATTACAATGGGACCCGTATCAAGAAGTCGCTGGGCTGGATGAGCCCGGTGCAATACCGCAGACACCTTGGGCTGGCGGTGTAGCCGTCCAAGAAAAAGTCCGCACCCCCGATAGGGTAGTTCCCGCATTGGATTTGCTCAATTTGCGCTTGTCGGCTGGTGGATTGAGCGGAATGAGTGTGTGACGGGCTGTTTGGGGATGCCCCTGCACTGATTTCGCTCAATCTGCGGTAGTGAGACGGAAGATTGAGCGGGATAAGTGCGTGACAAGTCCGATAAGGTTGTTTCCGCACTGGATCCGCTCAGTCTGGCATTTTGCTTGGATGGATTGAGCGGGATAAGTGCACGACGGTTGATGGGTGGGCGCACCGGAGCACTGGCGTGCTGAATCTGCTCAACGTGTGGATGGCTGCACGGATGAATGGTGTGTGCGTGGGTGGATGATACGTGGATGAATGCTATGACGGGGAGGAAATCCCCCTTTATGGATGAGATGGGGAGTGTGATGTGCACTCAGGGATGGACGGTGGTGATGTTTGCGCGGCGTGGTGTAATCGCTTTCTCGGCGTGTCGCGTATGTGCTGAATTAATTAGATCGTCTCACATTTTAGGATCGTTGGAATTCCGCGGAATTATCGGTTTAAAAAATTGATACGTTTCAAAAATGTTCCCGACGATCATCTAAGTCAATCGTTTGACTACATAGGGTGGATTTGACACCCGTCGATCGGGGGGGGGTAGTTATAGAAGCTATCAAAAACGATTGATTTTGATCGAGAGAGATCAGGATCGGGATGGTTTGTATGAATTCACCCTCAAATGGGCGTTGGAAGCGGTGGCGCGGGCCATTGGCGGCCGTGGTTGCCATTGCCATGGGCGTGGGCACCGCCGGCTACGCATGGGCCGGCCAGCCCGCCGCCGTGCCGATGGCGACCGCATCGGCGTCTCCGAGTGCTGCGACTACCGCGGATGCGTCGAATGCCGCGGCCACTGCCTCTTCATCTTCTTCTGAGGCTTCCAACGGTGTCACCTCGCAGGGTGCCGCCGACGCGTCTCCGTCCACGACTGCTTCCACGTCGGCCGCTGCCAGCGATGCCGCCGTGTCGGATAATGCCGCGGCTCCGGCTGGGAATGCCCCCGCGGACAATACCTCCGCTAAGGATGACTCCTCCGCCACGACGCCATCCGCTCCCGCCGACGCGTCTTCCACCTCTTCGCCGTCCGCCGATTCGGACTCGGCCAATGCTGCGGCCAACGATCCCGCTCCCGCCGCGGTCGCCGATGCCGCGGCCGACTCCTGCGATGCGGTGACGACGTGGGCGACGCTGAAGTCCTGCCTTGAGACGGCCAATCCGGGCACGGTCACGATGGCCGGGATGATCGTCCCCGATGAAGGTACGACCATCAATGTCAAAGGCACGGTTGTGCTGGACGCGAAAGACGGCGCAGGCGTGGACGGTACAGGCATTACGCGCAAGGGCAGTGTGTTCTCCATCGAAGATGGGGACGACCTGACGATTCGGGGTGGCATCTTCCGAAATCTGTCTAGTAGCGGAGTCAACGGCGTTGTCGTTCATACGCAAAAGACGGGTAATCTGACCATTGCGGGTGGCTCCTATGCGAATAACGTGGGACGCAACGGGACCGTCGTGTTCCAAGACGGGACGGGCACCGTCACTATCACCGGTGGCGAGTTCTCGGGCAATAAAGCGACAGCCACCGGAGATGACAAGGGCGGCGGCGTGGTGTATGCGAAGTCGAACGTGATCGTCGTGGGCGGAAACTTCACGGGCAATACGGCCGACGGCAACGGCGGTGTGTTCCGTGTGGAGAGCGGGACGCTTGCGATAAGCGGAGGTTCGTTCGAGAACAATTCAACGTCCGGCAGTGGCGGCGTGGTACATGCCAGCAAAGGCACGACGATTACGTTTGAAGCAGCCACATTCGAAAAAAACACGGGTGTGACTGGCGGCGTCATCTACATGAATGGCGTGTTGAATGTGCTGTCCGGCCTGTTCAAGGGTAACGGTGCCACTGGCGGTAACGACGACAAAGGCGGCGGCGCGATCCGCAATTCCGGTGGCGTGCTGACGGTTTCGGGCGGCACATTCACGGACAACACCGCTGCCGGCGTGGGCGGCGCGGTCAGCATGATGGGCGGCGAGACCACGATCGAGGGCGGCACGTTCAACTCCGACGTGGCGAACGACGCCAAATCGAAGGGCAACCATGCGCCCAAGGGCGGTGCGGTCGCCGCGCAGGGCGGCACGCTGAAAATCACCGGCGGCATGTTCGACCGGAACCAGGCGACCGCCAGCGTGGACAACAGCGGCGGCGGTGCAATTTATGCAAAGTCGAGTGCCGTCAAAATTATGGGTGGCTTAGTCACTCATCCAGTGTTCAGCAACAACATGCAGTCGCCGGAAGGGTGCTCCGTTTCTGCGGTGAACAAATGTATGCAGGGCTCTTCTGGCGGTGGAGCTATTTATGCCATTAATGGCGCTTTGACGATCCAAGGCGATGTGACGTTCGACCATAACGGTGCGCAGAGTGCCGGCTGGAATTCCGGCGGCGGTGCTGTATGGGCGGAAAATACGCTGACCATTAAGAATGATTCAACCGGTGCTCCTTCCTTTATCGGTAATTGGGCTACGATCAGTGATCCTGCAAGTCAAAATGGCAAAATTCTGCGTGGTGGGGCAGGCGGAGCTGTGTTTCTGAATGCTACTGATGGCCATCGTACGACCGCATATATGACTGGTGGTGTTTATTCCGATAACACAAGCGGCTATTTAGGCGGTGCTGTGTATACGGAGGAATATTCAACTACCTATGTGGGCAAAGCTGTTGCATATGGTAACGTAGCCGGTCATTTTGGTGGTGGCCTGTGGTTTTGCCCGTCTGGTAGTTCTACCGCTTCCAAGGGTGGAAATATTGCTTTATTTGATAATCAAGTTACTACTGGTATTGATGCAAATAATGATAATGCGTCGTCAGGTAATACCGCCGAGACAACAAGTGCTGGTGCTGATTTTGCCATCATGAATCCCGGTTATAAGTATGATAATTATCACAAAGCGGAAACTAACCAATTCCAATTAATGGATACTTGGTTTACGAATCGTAATAACAAAGCGGTGGATTGGCAGTGGGATGGTGTTCCACTGCGATATTCATCTGGTTACCATGATTCATGGATGCCGGGCGGTAAAAGTCCAACAGCTGTTCTTGCTGATTTCAAAACAGGTGCTCAAGCTCCGGGCATGTTGAATTTGAGCGCAACGAAGAAAGATGGCTATATTCTTACTGGCGTGGCGCTCAAGGCAACCAATGTTTCTGAAGCGGATAAACAAGCCGCTAAGGAAAAAGCGCAATTGACGCTTACTGGTAATCGTGCTCGTCTTTCAGGCGGTGCGTATGCGTCTAATGGTGTCGTCGTTTTTGACTCTCCGTATTCGATGAGCTGGGAGAAAAAAGATGGAAAGACTGAGGAACATGTGAAGACGCCTTCTACGTGGTCACTGACCGCGGAAGAGCTTACTGACAGCAAAGCTGATGGTCCGTATATGGATGAAGATATGCGCCCAACTGATTGTCAGGTTGATGTTCCTGGTGATGATTGCTGGCATAAAAATAATGACGATAAGTGGACGGTCGCGATTGTTGATAATGGCGTGCGTGACAATGATCCCGATATCGGTGTTATCAGTTTGGATAATCTTGCGCCCGGAACATACACGCTCAGAGAAACAGGAGCTCCGACCGGCTATCAAGCTACAACAAATGTGTATCAGTTTGTTATCACAGCGGTGACTGGTGGCTCTATTCCTAAAGAGCCAGATCTTACATATCAGAAAGATAGTAATGATAGTGAGATCGGCCATAAGGATGAATTGGGTCCGCTTTCTGATAGTCGTGTCATTGGTAACAAATTGTTGGAAGGTTATCTTGCATGGACGAAGACCGATGATAAGAACAAGACCGTAGGCGGCAGTGAGTGGATGCTGTACAAGCCCAAGGGGGCCACTAATGGTACACGTCTTATCATCACAGACTGCGATGCCAAGACTGAGGCTGAATGTGCTAATTCCTTGGACAAAGATAATGGTGCAGGTAACTTTAAGATTGACATTCATTCTCTTGATGATTTCCCGGATGGTCATTATTGGCTTCAGGAGTTGAAGTCTCCAGACGGATATTGGATGCCTGATCAGGATAAGACCATCCATGATGTGACTATCGGAACGGACACGAATAAGCGCACCATTACATGGGGCGATGGAGAGAGTGGACAGATCATCAATAAGCCGACGACGGTTTCGTGGTCCAAAGTCGATTCGGCATCCAAAGAGAAGATCTCGGGTGCTGAATGGACGGTCATGCGCATCAAGGATGCTGACGGCAATTCCGTTGAGAATCAGATCGAATGGACGGTACTTGACTGCGGTGCGAATCGTGACGGTTGCACGAAGGACGAAAAGAATCATCGTTGGGCCGATTCGGATTCGGTACCAGGCGGGTTCAAACTCGAGACGTTGACGCCGGGTACCTACACGTTGACTGAAACGAAGGCGCCGGACGGGTACGCAATTATCAATAAAACGTACACGTTCACGATTGGCGTGACCGATCCCGTCGCGGATGTCAAGATCACGGGTGCCGATAAGGGCAACTTGATCGCGAACGCGCGCGTGGTTGCTGTGCTGCCGCATACGGGCGGTTTGGGCACGGCGCGCGCGTGGCTGACCTTGGGTGGCCTGTTCGTGGTTGCGGGCGGGGTTGCCTGGGCGGCGTTGGGCGCGCGCAGGCGCCGGGCGGCCATGGCCGTCTCGTCGGTGGCGTCGTCGGCGTCGCGTTCCCGGGGAAGGGGCCGTCATGCGGCCTGATGTCCGGGGTGTTAGGGATTTGCGGATCGTGGAGCGGGGTTGTTTGCGCTCCTCCCTCCGCGGCTGCAGGAATGCACATATCCAAGTAAGGAAAAATAAGTAAGGAAGAAGGAATTCCCATGAAGTTGAGGAAGCTCATGGCGGGTCTGGCCGCGGCGGCGACGCTGTTCGGCGGGCTCGCCCTCGGCGCGGGAGCCGCCAACGCGGCAGAAACGCCGGCGTTGCCGTATACGCCGCTGAATAGCAAGCAGGTGGATAAGGCTGGCAAGGTGACCGCGGACGCGACGTTCAAGTTCACTGCCGATGACGCCGATCAGTGGGGCAATAACAACAACCGTGTGATTGAAGCATACAAACTGGCTGATTACTATCAGTATGTTGATGCTGACAATCATGCCGTGTTTGGCGTGCAGACCGCCGATGCGGCCAAGGATGGCGTGAATAATGCGCTAACTTATGCGCTGTCTGAATATCCAAGTAAAGACGATCCGGTGCAGATCCCTACTGATGGGACTGATCTTCTTGCATGGGCTTTGCAGAACGGTTATCTTGACCAGTCCGCGAATAAGCCGTGGACCACGAGCGATAATTCTAACTCTGCCACGGCAAGTACTACTCGTAAGTTTGCCGATGCGCTGAATACGCCGAACAGTAATCTTCCCAAGCTTGGTGATCCGACCGAGCTGTCTTATGCCAATGGTAAGGGCAATCTGAAAGCTGTTACCGGCGATCCTAAGTCCTTTACCGCGGATCTGCCTGCCGGTATTTATTTGTTCCTTGATGTGACATCATTCCCCGGTGGCCATATTCACGATGGGACTGAGAATAAGCCTGACACTGAAGGTAAGGTCGTCGTCAATTCCGCGCCGATCATTCTCGCTTCTGGTCATTTAACTGCCGTCGGCAGCGCCGCTGATTCGGTGAATTACCTGTACCCACTTGGCAATATTGATGAAGGCGACAATACTGTTGCTTTCAAAAACCATGTGACTCCGGTCAATAAGACCGTGGATGATAGTGACAACACGGTATCTACTGGTCAGACAGTGCGCTACACGCTGAAAAGCACCCTGCCGCTGACCACCGGTTCCGATCCGAAGACCTATGTATATCAGTTGACTGATTATCCGGGTGCTGGTCAGACTGTGTACCTCGGCGGTATTAAGGATGCCGATGGCAATATTGTGTCCAACGCTGAGGGTGGCATCACTAATGCTGGCGCTTATGACGTGAAGGTGTACGACGGAGATCGGCTGGTTAAGATTCTTGCGGAGGACACTGACTTCGCGCTCACCACTTCTGCTGCCGACAATGGCAAGGAAATTATCGGGGCTTCCGATAATAAGGCGTATTTCAGGTTGGACTTCAGCAAGCTCCTTCAATCTGCCGAATACAACAAAACTCCGCTGTGGGGTAAGACTGTGGTCGTCACTTATGTTGTCAAGATTACCGGTGTGGAAGGCGATGTTCCCAATACCGTCGAGGTAAATGACAACCACACTAAGGCTGAGCATGGTACCAAGCTCACGTTGGGACAATTCAGCTTTACTAAGACTGATGCACAGGGGGTCTCCAACGCCGATATTAATGGTGCCACATTTGTTATCTCTCCGTCTGATGAGATCGGCAATACCGCCGTTGGCACTCCTGACCCGGACATGTCCGGTGTCAAGGACGCCAATCGCGATGGAAAGATCGACAATAACGATATTGATCACGTTGACAACCCGTGGACCGGTGAGGGCGTTAATACGTCGGACTCGCGCCCAGTCCGTGTTCCTGACTCTGGAACCGGCGATGCATTCGCCGTACAGGACGGTGTTGTGACCTTTGCGGGTCTTGCAGATGGCACGTATTTGGTTAAAGAGATCAAGGCTCCGGAAGGCTTCTTAGGCGGACAAGTGAATGTCCAGTTCAAGGTCACCATCAAGGGTGGCAAAGCCGTGGCATTTAAGGGCATCGACGTGTGGGGCCTCGCTCCCACCAATGCTGGTGATGGTCAGACCGAAATCACCGACTACAAGGTGAAGAATGTCCGCAACATCTCCCAGCTCCCCAAGACCGGTGCCGCCGGCATCGCGATGTTCACCGTGATCGGTCTGCTCCTCGCGGGCGCGGCCGGCACCGTGTACGTCAAGAGCCGCAAGGCCAACGCGCTGCTGCGCGCGTGAGCCTCATGAGCCTATAAGCCCCGGTAGGAGCCATAGGCTCCCATAACGAATGTGCCCGAATCTTGGCATTGCGTCGAGGTCCGGGCACATTTCGTCTGTAGGTCATAGGCCATATCCGCCAAGATCACGTTTGGCGTAGATGACTTCGGAAACGGTTACGGTTGAGGTTGGCTTGTCGGCCCAGTGGGAAACCGCATAGACACCGTACATGATGCGTCGGCACTCGTGCTTCGGCGATCGGGACGGCAGCATGTACGCGGGAGGCGAGCACGGGTATCCGGCGAGGCTACCCATTGCCGAGGGCGGGCTAGTCTCCGGCCTTTCGAAGACTGTGACGCCTCCTATCCCATAATCCGCCATAATCAACGCCTATAGGCACGCCGGCGTTGCCCGGGCGCGGCGGCGGTAGGCTGAACGCAAGTCCGACATATATAAAAGGACTACACAAGGGGGAAGGCTCATGGCGTTGGAGATTCTGGATTGGCGCGACGCCGATCTGCTGGCGGCACCGGTGCTCGAGGCGTTGGAGGGGCTCGTCGCCTCGGGCGTGCCGGAGAGCAAGATTCTGGGCGTGACCATCAACACCGACGAGGAGTCGGACACGGACCTGTGGTGCCCGCGGTACGGCATCCCGTTCGAGTCCACGGGCAATGTGGTCGTGGTGCACACGCACAAGACCCGCAAGGCGCCGCCCGAGTTCGCGGCCGCGCTGGTCACCGCGGACACCCGCGCGGATCTCAACGGCGTGGTGAAGCACACGCTCGAAGTCTCCAAGGTGAGCTTCGCGCCCATCGACGCGGCGGTGGAGGCGACCGGCATGGAGTCCGGCGGCATGTCGCCCATCGGCCTGCCCGCGGGCTGGCCCATCCTCGTGGACCAGCACATCCTCGCCGTGCCGAAGCTGTACATCGGCTCCGGCATCCGACCGTCCAAGCTCGTGGTGGCCGGCTCGATCTTCGCGGACATTCCCGGCGTGCGCTTCGTGGCCGCCTTGGGCAAGCCGCGGGCGTGAGGGGACAGTGCGGATTCCGGGTACCGGGCGGAATTGAGTGTCCATAGGAACGGTCATCAAACGGCCATCGCGTCTTTCCGAACCTGAAAACTGCGCACCGGAATGGCCATCTGCGCTTTTGAGGGCGGATTTCGGCTTCTGCACAATGCCATTCATCATAGTCATGGCGTGTGATGGTGCTGTGCGGAGCGGGATTCCATTCTGACGTCTGCGGATAATGGCGGAAAGACGCCGTTTTGATGATGCCCGCCATGTCGATGAACTGGCTGCGGCAGCGGAAGGACGCCCTCAAATCGAGGAATATCGCTCCGCACATGCCGGAATCCGCCCTCACTATGCGGATAAGTCATTTGCCGCGTCTAGGCGAATGCATTCCGACGAGGTGGCATGCGTGGGAAGAAGCCGCCAAAGGCATGCGAGCGGGGAATGAACACGGAACTGCGCGTCTTTGCGGGGATAGGCGGTGGCGGGAAAGCGTTGACGCGGTTGCGTGCCGTGCCGGGCCGTGAGTCTGTGGATCCCGTGGCTTAACGGATTGCGCGGTGCCTGTGCCGTGGCCGTTCAGGACCCGTGGTCCCACACTGTGGGAAGATGCGCATCATGCTCGTCGTTTGTGTCTTCACCGCCGCATCGGCGTGTCGTGGGGAAGTGCATGTTATCTTATAAATACGAATCGAATAAATTCGTATCGACCTAAAACTGAAAGGACAGTTAGTATAGGGCGAAACCGGTGGGATCCGGAAGGCCGCAGATGGCCGGATGGATTTCGGAGATGAATGGTTCGGGATTGCGCCAGAGAAGGCGTGGCTCGAATGGTTGTCTCGGAACCGCAACAGTGATCACGGAAATTGGCCGAGTAGTTTGAGCCAATAAAGTCGATCGCTTCGCTAGGCTTCAAGTCGATACGTATCGATCGATTCAGGAGATCGGTGTTCTCGCGCAGAGACGGGGGCGTCGACGGCGAGAAGACGGCGGTCAACGGAACGCCGCCCGTACTGCTAGGAGGTGGAGTGGCATGAGTTATGCTGCTGAATTTGCGTCGCTGGTGAAGAACCGCGGCAAGCATGATTCGTACACGGACAACAAGCCCGCGTACGTATTCCTTGCCCCGTGGATCATCGGTGCCGTGTGCTTGTCCTTGGTCCCGATGATCGTGTCGGTGTACCTGTCGTTCACGAAGTACAACATGCTCACGAGCCCGAAGTGGGTGGGCGTGCAGAACTTCACGAACCTGATGAAGGACACGCGCTACATCCACTCGCTGGAAGTGACCTTCACCTACGTGATCGTCTCCGTGCCGCTGCAGCTCATGGCCGCCCTTGCGCTGGCCGTCGTGCTTGATCGTGGCATGCGCGGCCTGACGTTCTACCGTTCCGCGTTCTACCTGCCCAGCATGATGGGCGGTTCGGTGGCCATCGCGGTGCTGTGGAAGATGGTGTTCGGCGCGGACGGCCTGTTCAACCGCTTCATGAACGTGTTCGGCCTGAATCTCACCCAGTCGTGGGTCGCCAACCCCGCCACCGCCAACTGGACCCTGATCGTGCTGCACATCTGGCAGTTCGGCTCGCCTATGGTGATCTTCCTCGCCGGTCTGCGTCAGATCCCGCGCGAACTCTATGAGGCCGCGAGCGTGGACGGCGCCGGCAAGGGCCGTCAGTTCCTTTCCATCACGCTGCCGATGCTGTCCCCGATCATCTTCTTCAACCTGGTCATGTCGATCATCAACAGTTTCCAGACGTTCACTCAGGCGTTCATCGTCTCGGGCGGCACGGGCGGCCCGTCGGACAGCACCCTGTTCTACACGCTGTACCTGTACACGCAGGGCTTCGGCCAGATGAAGATGGGCTACGCCGCGGCCATGGCGTGGATCCTCGTGGTCATCGTCGCCGTGTTCACCCTGCTGAACTTCGCCCTGTCCAAGTACTGGGTCCACTACGATGACTGAGCCCCGAGAAAAGGAAAGTGAGGGAATTCCTATGACTAGCGCAACCGCTAACAACATCGGGGTCCAAGGCATCAACGCCTCCGATCCCAACATCGCCAAGGCTCCCGTGGTCGAGCATAAGGACGAGGGCAAAACCAGGCGTATCGTGCTTCAGGTGGTCAAGCAGGTGGTCGTGTTCGTGTTCGCGATCATGATGCTGTACCCGATCCTGTGGATGATCGCCTCGTCGCTGCGTCGTCCGGACGAGATCTTCACGAACATGGGCCTGTGGGTCTCCG
>NZ_WBSN01000037.1 GCF_009299475.1 Bifidobacterium avesanii
CGCATCCCCCGCATCCGCCCGCGCCCATCCACAGCCGCACTCATCTGCAGCCGCATCCGCCCGTATATGCCCAATCTGCATCGTCATATTGCAATATTGGGCAAAAACGGACTATAGGGGCCTTCCGAGCGGCCGTAATATTGCGAATCCGCCCAATACTGCAAAATCAGGATGCGTATTGGGCAGATACGGGGCGCCATGCAACGGAGAATCGTCCTCACGCACGGGGAAAGGGGCGGGGATCACGTTCGCCATCACCGCACGGTAGGCATATCGCCCTCACGCACGGGGAGAGCCCTTCAGATCACGACCATTGACCGTGACGGTCCAATATCGCCCTCACGCCCGCGGGAAGGCCTGCGCGTACCGCCGCTTCAACTGGTCGATGGACACGTGCGTGTAGCGCTGCGTGGTGGCCAGTGAGGCGTGCCCGAGCATCTCCTGCACCTCGCGCAGGTCGGCCCCGCCGCTGAGCATGTGGGTCGCCGCGGAGTGCCGCAGGGCGTGCGGGCTGATGTCCGGCACGCCGGCGCGGCGGGCCTGGTCGTGCACCACGTCGCGCGCGATCCGCTGGTTGATCCGACCGCCGCGCATGCCGAGGAACACCGCCGACTGGTCAGTCGCCCGACCGATGCCGCCACGACCGACTCCGCCGCGCCCGACGCCCCGCGCGGCCAATTCGGGCCGGCCCTCCTCGATCCACCGGCGCAGCGCCTCCGCCGCCGGGGCCCCGAACGGCACCACACGCTGCTTGGAGCCCTTGCCCATCACGCGGGCCGTGCGCTGGGAGAAGTCCACGTCGTCCAGGTCGAGTCCCACCAGCTCGGCCACGCGCATGCCGGTCGCGTACAGCAGCTCCACGATCGCCGCGTCGCGCAGGCGCAGCGCCTCCTCCATCCGCTCATCCGTCCGTTTCCTCGCATCGTCACTGTGCGCGGGGGCCGCCGAATTCCTCCCCGGCGAAACCGCCGACGCCCCGACCGGCCGCCGCGCCCCGGACCGGCCCGACTTGTCGGAACGGCCCGACTCGTCGGAACGGCCCGACTCGTCGGAACGGTTCGGTCTGTCGGACTGACTCAATTCCCCGGACCGGCACAATTCGTTGGAGCGGCACGACTCATCGGCACGGCTCGGTTCCCCGGACCGATGCAATTCGTGGAAATGGCCCGGCTCGTCGGCACGATTCGGTTCCCCGCACCCCGCGTCGCCACGCTCTGCGGCGGCGCGATCCGCCGGAGTCCCGACCAGTCGTCGCATCCCGTATCCCCGCGTCCCGGACCGCCCCGGATTCCCGCAACTCGCACCGTCATGTCCATGTCCCGCCGCCCGCGTGCCCAATCCGCCCGCGAGCCCAACCGCGTCGTCTTGCTCATCGGCACGCCCATCCGGCTCCCCGTCCGCCTCCTCGTCGGCGACATCCATCATGCGTTCGGCCTGCGCCTCCGTGAGCACGGCCGGCAGCGTGGCGGGGATCTTCGGCGTCATGAGACCGGCGGCCGGATCGGCGGCGACCAGCCCATGCTCGAAGCAATAGCGGAAGAACCCGCGCACGGCCACGGTCTTGCGGGCCATGCTGCTGCGCGCGTGCGAGCGCGACTCGTGCGCCATCCACAGACGCAGGTCGTCGATGCCCACTTCCCGCAAGTCCGTCGCGCCGCGCAGCGCGAGCATGTGCAGGCACTCCCCCACGTCGATGCCGTACGCCCTGAGCGTATTCTCGCTCAGCCCGCGATTGGCCTTGAGGAATCCCAGATAGGCGTCGAGCGCGCCGTCATACCACGTCATGACTCCCATTATCGCCGCACGAAGCCGCATCACGTGTCGGATGCCGCATGGCCAACGTCATGGGTCCACGTCGCGGGGCCGTATCAAGGTCCGCGTCGTGGTCCACGTCACGGGGCCGCGGCACGGTCGTCGCCCAACTGCCCCGACAACGGAACACCGATTTGTCCGTCAAAAACGGCGACATCACAACAGTCTGTTGGGGTTCCGTTTCGTTACCATATTGACCTTCTCATCGACAACGGAACGCCGAGTTTTCCGTCAAAACGGTGGCATTGCAACACTTGGCCGGGAAAAACCGGTCTTCCGTTGTCATTGGGCGACTCCCTGCCGACAACGGAAGACCGACTTTCCCGCTGGAATGGCCTGAATCCGACAATGGACCGGGAAAATCCCGCTTCCGTTGCCATCGTCCGCCGCGGCGAACCACGGAACGCGGGCATTCTTCCCGGAACCGGCATTATGACGGGGCATGCGTCATGAATGCCCCGCTTCCGTGGTCGGCCAAGAATCCGACATAACCACGGAACGCGGGCATTCACCCCAAGAACCCACCCATTCCAACGGTCGCGCGAAGAATGCCCCGCTTCCGTGGCCAACGGTCATCCCAATCCGACCACGGAACGAGGGCGTTCACCCCGAGAGCCCGCCCATTTCGACGTCCGGCCGGAAAATAACCCGCTTCCCCGGTCGACAGCCGATCCAAGCCGACCACGGAATACCGGCATTCATTTCAAAATCCCATTCATTCCAACGCCCGCGCGACGAATACCCTGCTTCCGTGGTCAACGGTCATCCCAATCCGACCACGGAACGAGGGCATCCACCCCGCGAACCCACCCATTCCAACGTCCGGCCGGGAAATAGCCCACTTCCCCGGTCGACAGCCCGTCCAAGCCGACCACGGAATACCGGCATTCATTTCAAAATCCCTTTCATTCCAACGATCGCGCGACGAATACCCCACTTCCGTGGCCAACGGTCATCCCAATCCGACCACGGAACGAGGGCATTCATTCCAAGAGCCCACTCATTCCAACGACCGGCCAAGAAATAACCCGCTTCCGTGGTCGGCGCCGCCAATGAAGACCGGCGGGACCAGACGCGAAATGGGCCCGACCGGCCGGACCGGTAGACTGCGTACATAAAGGCGGCCATCGGCAAAACGGGCGCAACAGTCAAGCGAGGCGGACATGGGCAGGCATTCGGCGAAGCATGTGCGGCAACTGCGGGAGCGGGAACAGCAGCAGGAGAAGGAACGCGCGAGGGCCGACATCGGGACGCCGGCACGGTTCCCGGCGGAAACGGAAGCAAGTCGGACGGCCATTGGCCGGTCGAGCGGCGCGGGCACCGGAACTCCGAACAGCCTCACAAACAGCACGAATGCCGGCTTCCCGAACGGCACGCCGGATGCCATCCCAAACGGAGTTCCGAACGGCACGCCGGTTACCGATCCGCACGAGGTTCCGAGCAGCGCACCAGCCGATCACTTGAATGGCGCGGCATTCGGCTCCCCGAGTAACGCTCCCGGCGTCGGCACATGCACCGTTCCCAACGGACTTCCGGACGGCGGTACGGCCATCGGCGCCCCAAACGGCAACCCGGGCGACGCCTCGGATCACACCGACGCCGAAGACCCGGTGGTGGCCCGCGCGGTCGACCTCGTCAAAACGTACGGCGACGCCGATTCGCGGGTCACGGCGCTCGACCATGTGAACGTCGAGTTCGCGCGCGGCCGCATGACCGCGATCATGGGACCGTCGGGCTCCGGCAAGTCCACGCTCATGCACTGCATGGCCGGACTGGACACGCCCACGTCCGGTCGGGTGTTCGTGGAGGGGCTCGAGGTCTCCGCGATGAACCAGCGGCAGCTCACCGATCTGCGGCGCAACCAGATCGGCTTCATCTTCCAGTCGTTCAACCTCGTGCCCACGCTGAGCGCCGAGGAGAACATCCTGCTGCCGTTGGAGATCGCGGGCCGGCCGATCGACCGCGCGTGGTTCCGCAGGGTCGTCAAGGTGGTGGGCCTCGAGAAGCGCCTCTCCCACCGCCCGAGCCAATTGTCCGGCGGCCAGCAGCAGCGCGTCGCCTGCGCCCGCGCGATGATGGCCCGTCCGGCGGTGATCTTCGCCGACGAGCCGACCGGCAACCTCGACTCGCGTTCGAGCCGCGAGGTGCTGGGATTCCTCAGGCAGTCGGTGCGCGACTACGGCCAGTCGATCGTCATGGTCACGCACGACCCGCGCGCCGCGTCCTACGCCGACCGCGTGCTCGTGCTCGCCGACGGACGGATCACCGAGGACCTCGACCATCCGACGTACGAGCGGATCCTCGAGGTGTTCGCCGGCGACGGACAGGACGACGGGCAAAACGGCGGGCAGGGCGACGAAGCCGGCCGAGACGAGGACGCACGATGAAACGCGCGATGAGGGGCCGGGCGATGATCCGCATCGGCATGAGGGACGCCCGCGCCCATCGGCGCCGCTTCGCCATGTCCGCCGTCGCCATCGCGCTCGGCGTGGCTTTCGTGGTCGGATCGTTCTGCTTCCGCGAGATGATGAACAACCAGGTGGCCGACATGATGGCCACGAACGCCGACCACGACGTGTACGTGCGCGGCTCGGACGAGGTCACCGACGGCGATGGCTCCGGCGAGGGCGGCGCATCGGCCGGCACGGGCTCGTCCGCCAAGGAGTACAACACGATCCCCGTCGACCTGACGGACACGCTGAACGCCGTCGAGGGCGTGGAACCGGTTTCGGTCACCTATTCGGTCAGCGGCCTCGTGCTCGTGGACGCGAACGGCGACGCGGTGGCCACCATGGGCTCGCCCACGCTCGGCATTGGTATGAGCGCCGACCATCCCTGGCGTTCGGCCACGTTCACCGAGGGCACGTACCCGAGCGGCGAAGGCGAGGTGGCGCTGCACGCCTTCGCCGCCGAACGGTCCGGGCTCAAGGTGGGCGACAAGGCCAAGGTCGTCTATCAGGACGGCGCCAAGGACGTGACCGTCTCCGGTATCTTCTCCACGGATGCCGCGCAGGCCGGCGCGATCATCCTCGGACTCGACCCCGCCACCGCGAAGCACTACAGCGACCTCAAGTCCGACGAGACCGACAAAACGAGCGTGATCGGCGTGTACGGCACGGCCAACGGCGGCCTGCCGCTCACCGGGGAGCAGCAGCGGGAGCTCGCCGACCGCATCAACGCGGCCCTGCCCGCCGACGCGCACGCCCACGCGGTCACCGGCGACGACTACCGCGCCGAGCAGACCAAGTCCACGCAGGAATCGCTCGGCTTCATCCAGCCGCTCATCCTCATCTTCGCCGTGATCGCGCTGTTCGTCGGCTCGTTCATCATCGCCAACACGTTCTCCATGATCGTGCGCGAATCGATGCGCGGCTACGCCCTGCTGCGGTCGATCGGCGCGGCGCCCATGCAGGTGTTCGGCACGGTGGTCGTGCAAGCGGTGCTGCTGGGCCTCGCGGGTTCGGCGGCCGGCATCGCGCTCGGCTGGGGCATGGTGGAGCTCATCGCGGCGGGGCTCGCGCGCATGGGCACGCCGTTGTCCGGGGCCGTGGCGCCCTCCCCCGCGGACATGCTGGCCGGTCTGCTCGTGGGCCTGCTGGTCACGTTGGTCGGCGCGTCCCTGCCGGCCCGGCGCGCGGCGTTCGCCCCGCCGATTCAGGCGATGAACGAGACCGTCAACCCGGAGAAGCCGGTGCTGCGGCGAGGCGTGGTCGGGGCCGTGCTGTGCGCGCTGGGCGCGGGCGCGTGGCTGTGGACATACCGGATCGCCCTGACCGGCGGGGATGCGCCGATCGGTTTGGGCTGGCCGCTCGGCGCGGGCGCGGCGCTCATCGTGGTGGGCGTGATCGTGCTCGCCCCGGCGCTCGTGGGACCGGCGGGCGCGACGCTCGGCTGGATTCCCGCGCACGTGTTCCCCGTGACCGGCCGTCTCGCCTCGCGCAACCTCGCGCGCTCCAAGCGGCGCACGGCCAACACGGCGGCTGCCCTGTTCGTGGGGCTCGCGATCGTGAGCTGCCTCGGCGTGGTGGCGTCCTCCGCGAAGGCGTCGGTGGCGAGCATCGTGGACACGGGACTCAAGTCCGACTTCGCGGTATTCTCCGCCTCCTCCGGGCAGATACCCGACGACGCCGAGCAGGCGATCCGCAACGTGGAGGGCCTGAAATCGGTCTCCGCGAACCGCTTCATCCTCGGCGCGAAGTTCGACGGCGAGCGCGTCAACGGCATGACGTTCGCCGCGCAGGATTCGCTGTTCACCGACGTGTATGCGCCGCAGACCCAGTCCGGCGACGCGAACGAGGCGCTGCGCGACGGTCGGCTCGTGGTGGGCGAGACCATCGCCAAGGACCGCGGCTGGCAGGTGGGCAGCGTGGTGCGCGTGACCACCGAGAACACCGTGGTGGACGAGGACGCGACCAAGAAGGCGCAGGAGGCGTACCAGACGTCCGTGCAGTCGCAGGTCGCGCAGCTTCAGGCGCAGCTCGCCCGGCAGACCGCCACCCGGGACGCCGCCGGCGCGCAGGCCACCGCGGCGAAGATCCAGCAGGTCACCGAGGACGCGAAGAACGTCGACCCCGCGCAGTTCGTCAAAACCAAGACCGTCAAGGTGGACAAGGAGCTCACGGTCGGCGCGATCATCTCCAACAACGTGTACCGCACGTGCGTGATCGTCAACGACGAGCTGGGCGACGAGCTTGGCACCAAGCAGACCATGTTCACCATGATCATGTACCTCACCGCCGAGCCGGGGCAGGACCTGGGCGCGCTCAAGGAACGGCTGAAGGACGCCGTGAAGCCGTATTACGTAGTGAACGTGATGGACCGGGATGAGTACAAGTCCACCATGAGCTCGATGGTCGACCAGATCCTGCTCATCCTGTACGCGCTGCTGGCGCTGTCAATCGTGATCGCGGTCTTCGGCATCGTGAACACGCTGGCGCTGAGCGTGTCCGAGCGCACGCGCGAAATCGGTCTGCTGCGGGCGATCGGCACCTCGCGCGGGCAGGTGCGCGGGATGCTCGGCATCGAGGCGGCGATCATCGCCGTGTTCGGCACGCTGCTGGGGCTCGCGGTGGGCGTCGCGGCCGGGGTGGTGATCCGCGCGGTGTACGCGGCCGATGGGCTGGAGGTGCTCGCGATTCCGTGGGGGCAGATCGGGGCGTTTCTGGCGCTCTCGATCGTGGTGGGGCTCGTGGCGTCGGTCTCCCCCGCCTCGTGCGCGCTGAAGCAGCCGGTGCTCGACGCGGTGAGCAGCGAGTGAGCGGCGGGCGAGCGGCATGCGAGCGCGGGGTGAGCACGGGGCATCGGACCCGCCCTTTGCCGTGCGCCCGGTTTGGGATTACGGATTCCGTGCTCTGTGCTCTGTGCTCTATGCTCTGTGCTCCGGATTCTGTATCCGGATTCCGCACTGGATCCGCTCATTCCACGCCTGTCACCGCATGGATTGAGCAAATCCAATGCGTAGCAGACCCATTCATCGTTCTCAGACACTGGATCCGCTCAACCCATGGGCGGATCGCCGCAGATTGAGCGAATCCAGTATGTGACGGACTCAATTTGCCGCCCCGCGCACTGGATCCGCTCAATGCGTGTCCATCACCCCTTAGATTGAGCGAATCCAGTACGCAACAGGCGCAATTCTTCCCCGCCCGCACTGATCCCGCTCAATCCGTGGGCCGCTCTCCCCAGATTGAGCAAATCCCGTGCATCACGGATCCCATGGGGGTGCGGACTTTTTCTTGGACGGCTACACCGCCAGCCCAAGGTGTCTGCGGTATTGCACCGGGCTCATCCAGCCCAGCGACTTCTTGATACGGGTCCCATTGTAATGGGACAGGTAGGCGG
>NZ_WBSN01000038.1 GCF_009299475.1 Bifidobacterium avesanii
CTTCCCGCGCCTCCTCGGCCCTGAGAACGCCGCCGAGCCCGCCAAGAAGGAGTCCAAGCCGCTCGACGAGGGCGACCAGTACCTCGCCAACCTGCTCAACGACACGTCGTTCCCGAAGATCGATCTGGACATCCCGGACCTGTCCTTCCCGTCCCTGAGCGACGACGGCACCGGCGTCATCGACACCCCCAAGAAGGACGGCGACCAGCAGTCTCGCTAATCTGGAGTCGTGTCTGACTTCGAAAATACTGCAACCAACAAGGTGCAAACGGTAACGCTGCTGGGGTCCACCGGCTCCATCGGCACGCAGGGCCTCGACGTGATCGCCCGTCATCCGGAGCGCTTCGAGGTGTTCGGCCTCGCCGCCGGCGGCTCGCACATCGCGCTGCTGGCCGAGCAGGCCGCGCGCTTCCACGCCCGTCACGTGGCCCTGTTCAACGCGTCCAAGGCCGGCGAACTGCGCGAGGCCCTCGACGCGGCCGGCGCGAAGGACGCCGAGGTGACCGCCGGCCCGCAGGCCGTCATCGACCTCGCGGGCGCCGGCGCCGACGTGGTGCTCAACGGCATCACCGGCTCCATCGGCCTCGAACCGTCCATCGCCGCCCTCAAGGCCGGCTCGCAGCTGGCCCTCGCCAACAAGGAATCCGTCGTGGCCGGCGGCCACCTGCTCTTCGACTCGCAGGTGCGCGCGGCCCAGATCAACCCGGTGGACTCCGAACATTCCGCCATCTGGCAGTCCCTGCGCTCCGGCGCGCACGGCGAGGTCGCCAAGCTCATCGTCACCGCGTCCGGCGGCCCGTTCCGCGGCTGGAAGCGCGAGCAGATGACCGGCATCACCCCCGAGCAGGCCCTCCACCACCCCACGTGGAACATGGGCCCGGTCGTCACCATCAACTCCTCGACCCTCATGAACAAGGGCCTCGAGGTGATCGAGGCGAGCCGCCTGTTCGACATCCCGCCCGAGCGCATCGCCGTCACCGTGCACCCGCAGTCCATCGTGCACTCCATGGTCGAGTTCGTGGACGGCGCGACGATCGGCCAGGCCTCCCCGCCGGACATGCGCCTGCCCATCGCGCTCGGCCTGTCCGCGCCCGACCGCCTGCCGAACGTGGCCAAGCCGTGCGACTGGACCAAGGCCGCCGAGTGGACGTTCGAGCCGCTCGACGACGAGGCGTTCCCCGCCGTGAGCCTCGCCCGCCACTGCCTCGCCGCCTCGGAGAAGCACACGGCCGTCCTTAACGCGGCCAACGAGCAGGCCGTGCACGCGTTCCTCGACCACCGTCTGCCGTATCTGGGCATCGTGGACACCGTCAAGGCCGTGCTCGACGGCATGGACGCGGAGCTCAGGGGCAATCCGCGCTTCGCATCCGTGGAGGAAATGAATCAGGTGGAGCGTGAGGCCCGCGAGCGCGCCGATCGTCTGATAGACAAGGCTGAGTGACAGTGAACGATTCCTCATTCCGCAAGACCGGCGACGCCGCGTACGGCGAGTCGCCGCTGCACCCGCGCCGCAAGTCCCGCCGCATCATGGTCGGACCGGTGCCGGTGGGCGGCGGCGCGCCGATCTCCGTACAGTCGATGACCAACACCCTCACCGCGGACGTGAATGCCACGCTGCGGCAGATCGGCGAGCTCGCGCAGGCCGGCTGCGACATCGTGCGCGTGGCCGTGCCGAGCCAGGACGACGCCGACGCGCTGCCGGCGATCGTGGCCAAGTCGCCCATCCCCGTCATCGCGGACATCCACTTCCAGTCGAAGTACGTGTTCCAGGCGATCGACGCCGGCTGCGCGGCCGTGCGCGTGAACCCGGGCAACATCCGCAAGTTCGACGAGGTCGGCCCCTCGATCTGCAAGGCCGCCACGGACGCGGGCATCTCCCTGCGCATCGGCGTGAACGCCGGCTCGCTCGACAAGGAGCTCTACGCCAAGTACGGCGGCCCCACCCCCGAGGCCCTCGTGGCCAGCGCCCTGAAGGAGGCGCACATGTTCGAGGACGTGGGCTTCCACGACTTCAAGATCTCCGTCAAGCACCACGACGTGATCACCATGGTGCAGACCTACCGCCTGCTCGCCTCCAAGGGCGACTGGCCGCTGCACCTCGGCGTCACCGAGGCCGGTCCCGCCTGGCAGGGCACCATCAAGTCGTGCCTCGCGTTCGGCGCGCTGCTCGCGGAGGGCATCGGCGACACGATCCGCGTGTCCCTGTCCGCCCCGCCCGTCGAGGAGGTCAAGGTCGGCTGCAAGCTGCTCGAGTACATGGGCCTGCGCAAGCGCAAGTTCGACATCATCTCCTGCCCGAGCTGCGGACGCGCGCAGGTGGACGTGATCGACCTCGCCAACGCCGTGACCGAGGGCCTCAAGGGCGTCACCGCGCCGATCCGCGTGGCCGTCATGGGCTGCATCGTCAACGGTCCGGGCGAGGCGCGCGAGGCCGACCTCGGCGTGGCGTCCGGCAACGGCAAGGGCCAGATCTTCATCAAGGGCAAGGTCATCGAGACCGTGCCTGAGGACAGGATCGTGGAGACCCTGCTCACCAAGGCGCAGGAGATCGCCGCGCAGATGGAGGCGGACGGCACGGGCGCGGGAGCCGGCGCGTCCGGCGCGCAGACCGGCCCGGTCGTCATCCCCATCCAGCATCCGAACCGCGCGGCGGCCTGAGACCGTCCGGCCGTCTGAAGCTCCGCAAGCCTACGCCGTCGGCAAATCCGTCCGGCGTGGGCGGTTAGAATGGCGGGCGTGTCGATGCATGACGGAGCTACAGCAAAGCAGGCGTCCACGTCGCGCCGCGGCGATGCGCCGCAGGAGCCGTGGACCCCGCGCCGCCGCGTGCTCACCAGCCTGCCGATCTTCATCATGCTGCTCGGCCTGCTCGTCACCGTCTCCAACCTGTCCAACATCCCGTGGGACAACGAGCCGACCGGGCAGACCCTCGAAAGCCTGTCCGCGGACACCTCCGTCACCTTTGAGAACCCCACGGGCGAGCCGCTGCCCAAGCGTGGCGACTACGAGGTGGAGGTGCGCGAGGACGACATGACCGTCACGCGCGCGTCCACGGGGGAGACCGAAAGCCTGCACGTCGTGGTCCGCATGCCCAAGGGCGCGGAGGGAACGGGCGGCAAGATCCCCGGCGTGGTCTTCATGCACGGCGCCGGCTACGGGCTCGCCAAGGACTGGTTCGTCGACGTGGGCGACGACCTCGCGTCCGCCGGCTTCGCCACCATCGCCATCGACAAGCCCGTGTGGAGCACCAACGACGTGACGCGCGACTACCCGGCCTCCGCGGACGCCTACGAGCAGGCCGCCGAATACCTGCGCGCCCTGCCGAATGTGGACGGCGACAGGATCGGCATCTACGCCACGTCGGAAAGCACGTGGATCTCCGCGTTCCTGCTGGAGAAGGACCCGCGCATCGCCTTCCAGATCCTCGTCTCGCCCATGGTCCACACGCCCCGGCACTCGCTGGGTTTCCTCGCCGCGCAGGACTTCGCGCTCGTGGGCGCCAACCCCGGCTACCAGTCCATCGTCCGGCGCGTCTTCTCCGCGGATCTGGGCGCGTTCGGCCTGACCAACTTCGACATCGACACCGACCTGCCGCGCGCCTACGCCATCCCCACGTTCGTGGCCTACGGCTCCAAGGACGTCATGACCGCGCAGGTGGAGGGCGCCGAGCGCATCTTCGACCGCGCGCACGCCGCCGGCAACTGGGACGTGACCGTGCGCGACTACCCGGTCGGCAACCACGTGCTGCGCATCGGCGACGAGGAGGACGGCGACACCAAGCTCGCCGACCACTTCGAGGACGACATGGTCGACTGGGCCGTCGGCAAGACCCGCGGGCTCACGCAGACGGACGTCAGGGTGGCCGGCGCGGACATCTACCAGTCGATCGCCGTGCCGCAGGACCTGTACGGCCACCGCACGCTCACGTTCTACATGGTGATCCTGCACGTCGCCGCCGTGACGCTGCTGCTCGCGGCCGGGCTGCTGTGGCTCGCCGCGCTCGTCCGCCGGCTCGTCTATCTGAGGCGGCACAGGCGTTGGCGCGGCTCCGCGCTCGGGTTCCTGCACGGGTTCGGCAACGTGCTCGCCGTGCTGTTCCTCACCACGCTCGCCGTGCTCTACCTGTTCGGCTCGGGCCTCGCGCAGGTGGTCATGGAGATCGTCTCGCTGGTGTGGGGCGCCGCGCCCGCCAGCCCGGACATCGTGTACTGGAGCTGGCCGGTGATCCAGTTCGTGTGCACCGCCGTGGTGTGGGCGTGGGCGCGCGTGTTCGCCCGCCTGATCGAGGTGGCGCAGGTGCGCGGCTACACGCGGATGAAGGGCCGCGAGCTCATGCGGCACGTGCGCGAGCCGATCATCGCCACCACGCGGTTCGCCCGCGTCCTGTTCTGGGTGACCGCCGCGGCCATGCTCTGCGTGCTGCTGGTGTTCGCGTTCTGGGGCATGTTCATCTACTGATTCGCCGATCGTCAATTGTCGGTTCGTTGATCCGCTGATTGGCCGTTGGTTCGCTGATCTCTGATCGTTGGGAGGCCGGAGGATGCCGCTGTATCGCGACGAGGGCGTGGTCCTGCGCACCGCCAAGCTGGGTGAGGCCGACCGCATCGTGTGGCTGTTCACCCGCGGGCACGGCAAGGTGCGCGCGGTGGCCAAGGGCGTGCGGCGCGCCCGGTCGCGGTTCGGCGCGCGGCTCGAGCCGTTCATGCGCGCCGACGTGCTCATCAACACCGGCCGCTCGCTCGACGTGGTCTCCCAGGCCGAGACGATCGCCGCCTACGCCGACCGGATCGTCGCCGACTATGCGGCCTACACCGCCGCCAGCGTGATCGTGGAGACGGCCGACCGCATCATGGCCGCCGAACGCGAGCCGGCGCCGGACCAGTACCGCCTGCTCATCGCGGCTCTGGCGGCCCTTGCACGCGGGGCGCACCGGCCCGAGGCGGTGGGCGACTCCTACGTGCTGCGCGCGCTGGCGCTGGCCGGCTGGAGCCCGAGGCTCGTCTCCTGCGTGGTGTGCGGACGCGTGCTGGGCGTTGCGGCGGGTGCGGGGGCTGCCACGGACGGACCGGCGGGCGACGGACTGGAGAGCGGCGGCGCGGGGGAGCGGGCCGATCAGGGCATGCTGGACCTTCCGGGGGATTTTGGAGGTTCGGGCGCGCCGCGCGTCCCGGGCGTGGTCGGCGTCGCCGCGGCTCCTGTGGCCTCGACGATTTCGGACGCCCTGCCGTCCTCGCCGTCGTCGGCACCTTCCCCGCTGGCGGACGCGTACTTCTCCGTGCCCGCGGGCGGCCTCATGTGCGCGGTCGACCACACCCCCGAATCCCGGCGGCTGCAGTCCGGCGTGCTGGACCAGCTGCGCGCGCTCGTGGACGGCGACTGGGACGTGCTCGACCCGGCGGAACTTGACGCGCAGACGCGGCACATCGTCGAGGAATGGGGCGCGTACTACCTCGAACGCCCGATTCGTTCACTGCGCTTGCTAGATTAGCGGTTATGGCTTTTGAGAACGTCGACTACACGTCGCTGGACATCCCCGCGGCGCCGTTCAGCAACCCCTCGATCATCCCCGACTTCCCCAAGAACAAGGTGCCGCGCCACGTGGGCGTCATCATGGACGGCAACGGGCGCTGGGCCCAGCAGCGCGGGCTGATCCGCACCGACGGGCATCAGGCCGCCGAGCCCGTGGTGTTCGACACCATCGCTGGCGCGATCGAGGCGGGCGTGCGCTACCTGAGCCTGTATACGTTCTCCACGGAGAACTGGAAGCGCTCGCCGCAGGAGGTGCGCTTCCTCATGGGCTTCTCGCGCGAGATCATCCACCGCCGCGTGGCGCAGATGGACGAGTGGGGCGTGCGCGTGCGCTGGTCCGGCCGCCGCCCGAAGCTGTGGAAGTCGGTGATCGACGAGCTTGAGGTGGCGATGGAGCGCACCAAGCACAACAAGACCATCGACGTGGTGTTCTGCATCAACTACGGCGGTCGCGCGGAGATCGCCGACGCCTGCGCCGCCATCGCGCGCGACGTGGCCGCCGGCCGCATCAAGGGCGACCGCGTGACCGAGAAGATGATCGCCGAGCACCTGTACAACCCGGACATCCCCGACTGCGATCTGGTGATCCGCACGTCCGGCGAGCAGCGCACCTCCAACTTCCTGCCGTGGGAGGCCGCCTACGCCGAGCTCGACTTCGTGCCTGAGCTGTTCCCCGACTGCGGCCGCGAGGTCCTGTGGCGTTCCATCGACCATTACATCCACCGCGATCGGCGGTTTGGGGGCGTAAAGCGATAGCGCAAAGCCCGGTGGGCTTTGCGTCGCTTTACGCCGAGCCGCGCCATGCTCGCGCGGCGAGGTGATGTTGGGCCCGGCCGTCAGGCCGGTCAATAATTGCAGGCGTTGGCCAAGTGACGGAAAGTCCGGTGGACTTTTCGTTTGGTCGCGCCGAGCCGCGCCATGCTCGCGCGGCGAGGTGATGTTGAGCCCGGCCGTCAGGCCGGTCAATAATTGCAGGACGTCAAGCGCCGAACATAATGCCCACCGTACTTTGCGTCGTTTGCCGCCTCATCGCGCCATGCTCGCGCGGCGAAGTGATGCTAAGCCCGGCCCGTCAGATCGGTCCCCAATTGCGGGACATCAAACGCCGAGGACGTCCGGGACCCTTATGCGTTTGACGCCGCACCGCGCCTTTCGCCCCCTGTCCTTCGTATTTTGCCCAATCCGTCCGTGCAAATTGCCGGATTGGGCAAATATGTGATGCGGGAGCGCCTGACGGGGTGCTTATCCTCCGTTTCTGCCCAGTGTTGCAATCTGCCACTCGCAAATTGGGCAAACACATGGGACGGGCGATGGCGCCGCGCTGTCAAGCGGGAGATGACGTACGGCCGCCTGAGCGCGAGACACCGCCAACGCGGTGATCGCGGAGCGGCCGAGCAACAGTGATTCCGCCGACTGACCGGTTCGTTTGCCGTTCGCCCGTGATCCTTCGCCCGCGTTTACCGTCATTCGTTCCAATTTGCGCCCCCGAAATCGCAGGTTGGAACATTTGACGGCGAATCGGGCCTTCGGGAACCCCGATTCGAGGTGTCTAGTCTCAGCGGATGGTTGACGCATGTCTCGGGGCATGGTTGACGGTGTCTCCTGGGACATGGTTTACATGTGTCCTGGGGCATGGTTGACGGACCGTCGGTTGTTGACCGTGTATGAGTA
>NZ_WBSN01000039.1 GCF_009299475.1 Bifidobacterium avesanii
CCAAGCCAAGCAGGACCCGACCATCGAACGCGCTAGACTCAATACCAAGCCGCGCGGTTTCCTTCACTTTTTCAATCACACACCGAATCAAACCGCACGGCCCTTACACACCAAAATGCGAAGAGCCGATAAATGTGTGACGGGCGGTATGGCTTGATCAGCATACTGAATTCACTCAATCTGGCGATCTTTCCTCGCGGATTGAGCAGGATGCGTGCGTGACGGATGGGTTGGGGCGTTTGGCGCACTGAATTCGCTCAATCTCCGGCGGCTGGGTGGCGGATTGAGCGAATCCAGTGCGCCAGCGGCGAAATTGTCCCGCCGAAATACGCCAAAAAGACGCCAACAGATACCGAAAGACGTCCCGCGAAAAAAATTGCCGCCGCGGCATGCCATGCAGCACATCGCGGCGGCAAACGCTCACGAGGCGTAAAGCCCTATCGGAGTCTTACTTGACCGGAGCCTTACTTGATGGCGTTGAGCCACTGCTCCTTGGTGGCCTTCTCCGCCTCGAGCGCGGCCTTCTTCTTCGGGTCGGACTCGGCGGCGATCTTCTCGGCGAGCTCGGCGAGCTGCGCGTTGAGCTGCTCCTCGAAGCTGGACTTGCGGGCGTCGGACTCCGGATCGGACTTCTTCCACGCGGCGTCCTCGACGGCCTTGATCTGCTTGTCCACGGCGTCGAGGCGGCTTTCGATGCGGTGCACGGCGTCGCGCGGCACGTAGCCGATCTGGTCCCACTCGTCCTGAATGGCGCCCAGGGCCTCGCGGGCCTTCTTCGCCTCGGCCTCGGTCTTCACCGGCAGGAGCGCCTCGGCCTTGGCGAGCAGGGCCTCCTTCTTGGTGAGGTTCTCATGCTCGGAGGTGCTGATCTGGTCGCGGTCGGCCTGACGGGCGTTGAAGAACGCGTCGGCGGCCTCGCGGAAGCGGGCCCACAGGGCGTCGTCCTCGTTGTGGCCCGCGCGGCCGGCCTTCTTCCAACGGTCCATGAGCTCGCTGAACTTGCGGGAGGTCTCGCCCCACGCGGTGGAGTCCTTGAGCTCCTCGGCCTCCTTGATGATCGCCTCCTTGGCGCTGCGGGCCTGCGACTGCTCGAGGTCGCGCTCCTGGGCCCACTTGCGACGGCCCTGGTTGAACGTGGTGCGGGCGGCGGAGAAGCGCTTCCACAGCGCGTCGGCGTCGGCGCGGTCGATGCGCACGCTGGTGCGCTGGTGCTGCTGCCACTGGTCGAACAGGGAGCGGAACTTGTCCGCGGTGGAGCGCCAGTTGGTCTTCTCGTCCAGCGAGGCGGCGAGGGCCTCGGCCTTCTCCACGATCTTGGTGCGCTCGGCCAGCGCCTTGGCGACGGCGGCCTTGCGGGCCTCGGAGATGGCGGCCTTCTTGGCGGCGCCCTCGGCCTTGAGGGCCTCGAACTGGGCCTTCAGCGCGGCGATGTCGCCCACGACCGGCGGCTCGGCCACTTCCTGGCCGAGGGTCTTGAGGGACTCGTCGATCTCGCGCGGCTTGATGTTCGCAGCCTTGAGGCGGTTCTCCAGCACGTCCAGCTTGGCCTTGAGCTCCATGTAGCGGCGGGCGTACAGGGTGAGGGCCTCCTCCTTGGTGGCGTCCGGGAACTGGCCCACCTCGCGCTCGGTCTCGCCCTCCTTGACGAACACGGTGCCGTTGTCGTCGACGCGGCCGAACGCCTCGGCGGCCTTGACGTCGGCTTCGGAGTAGGCGGCGGTGGCCACGGGGGCGGCCTTCTTGCCCGGCTTGGCGCCCTTCTTGGCGAACGCGGCGGGGGAGGGGGCGTGCGGCTTCGGGACGCCGGGCTTCGGAGCGGCCGGCTTCGGGGCGGAAACTGCGGTGGCCGGCTCCGCGGCGGCGGGCGCCGTCGCCTGCGCTTCGGGTTCGGGGGTGGTGTTGGGTTCGGTCACGGTTTCGTCGGCCATGTCAGCTCCTTGCAAGCTTGAGAGATAGGTGTCGCATTGCGGCGAAACGGGCTGTTTTGTCGCAACTTCACCTATTATAAAGACTCGTGGCTAAAGGTGCATCTTTATCAGGATTTCCCGAGTGGCTCCCGTCGGAGCGTGTCGTGGAACAGCGTGTGATCGACACGCTGCGTAACGTGTTCGAGCTCAACGGCTTCATCGGCATCGAAACGCGTGCCGTGGAGCAGGGTTCGAGCCTGCTCAAGAAGGGCGAGACCAGCAAGGAGATCTACCTGCTGAGTCGTCTGCAGGAGGTCGGTCAGGAGAACGACACTCCGGTGGAGGACCGTCTCGGCCTGCATTTCGACCTCACCGTGCCGCTGAGCCGGTACGTGGTGGAGAACTCCGGCGCGCTGGCCTTCCCGTTCAAGCGCTGGCAGATCCAGAAGGTCTGGCGCGGCGAGCGCCCGCAGGAGGGCCGCTTCCGCGAGTTCGTCCAGGCGGACATCGACGTGGTGGGCAACGGCGAGCTGCCGGAGCACTACGAGGTGGAGCTGCCTCTCGTCATGGTCTCCGCGCTGGAGCGCCTGCGCGAGTTCGGCCTGCCCAAGGCGACCGTGCACGCGAACAACCGCAAGCTGTCCGAGGGCTTCTACCGCGGGCTGGGCCTGACGGACGTGGAGGGCGTGCTGCGCGAGATCGACAAGCTGGACAAGATCGGCGCCGACGAGGTCTCCAAGCTGCTGGTCGAGGGCTGCGGCGCGAGCGAGGCGCAGGCCAAGGCGTGCCTGGAGCTCGCCGAGCTGACCGCCGCGAACGGCACGGAGCTCAAGGAGAAGTTCGACGCGCTGTGCGCCGCGCACGGCATCGCGACCGACGGTTCCGACGAATCCTACGCGCTGGCCAAGCAGGGCCTCGACACGCTCGCCATGATCGTGGACGAGGCGGCCCGCATCCGCCCCGGCTCGGTGATCGCCGACCTGAAGATCGCCCGCGGACTGGACTACTACACCGGCTCCGTGTACGAGACGTTCCTCGACGGCGCCGCGTCGCTCGGCTCCATCTGCTCGGGCGGCCGCTACGACAACCTCGCCTCGCAGGGCAACCGCAAGTACCCGGGCGTGGGCCTGTCGATCGGCCTGTCCCGCCTCGTGAGCTACATGCTGCACACCGCGGGCGCCCACGCGAACCGCGTCTCCCCGGCCGCCGTGCTGGTCGCCGTGTGGAACGAGGACGAGCGAGCCGCGTCCAACCTCATCGCAAGCGAGCTGCGCGCCCGCGGCATCGCCGCCGACGTGGCCCCCACCGCCGCCAAGCTCGGCAAGCAGATCAAGTACGCCGACAAGCTGGGCATCCCGTACGTGTGGTTCCCCGGCCAGGAGGGCGCGGGCGACGAGGTGAAGAACATCGTCTCCGGCGACCAGACGCCGGCCGACGCACGGTCTTGGGAGCCGGATACTGTGGTTGCCCGGCAGACCGTGGTCGTCGAGTGACGCGCATCCACGGATCGATATAAAGGAGTAGGGAAAACATGGGCCAGACGGCTTATCGCACACATCATGCGACCGACGTGACGGAGGCGCTCGTCGGTCAGAAGGTCACGCTCGCCGGTTGGGTTGACCGTCGCCGCGACCACGGCGGCGTCGCCTTCATCGACCTCCGCGACAACACGGGCCTGGTGCAGGTCGTGATCTACGACGAGGAGATGGCTCGCCCTCTGCGCAGCGAGTTCGTCATCCAGGTGACCGGCGAGGTGCGCCTGCGCCCCGAAGGCAACGAGAACACGCATCTGGCGACCGGCAAGATCGAGGTCGTCGTCGAGTCGATCAACGTGCTCGCCAAGGCCGACGCCCTGCCGTTCCAAGTGTCCACCGCGCTCGAGAACGAGTCCGAGAACAAGCTGCCCGGCGAGGACGTGCGCCTCAAGTACCGCTACCTCGACCTGCGCCGCCCGTCCATGCAGCACAACCTCAAGCTGCGTTCGGACATGGCCAAGGCCGCCCGCCACGCGCTCGAGGAGATGGACTTCACCGAGGTCGAGACCCCGACATTCATCAAGTCCACCCCGGAGGGCGCCCGCGACTTCCTGGTTCCGGCCCGTCTGGTGCCCGGTTCCTGGTACGCCCTGCCGCAGTCCCCGCAGCTGCTCAAGCAGCTGCTCATGGTCTCCGGCGTGGAGCGGTACTACCAGCTCGCCCGCTGCTACCGTGACGAGGACTTCCGCGCCGACCGCCAGCCCGAGTTCACCCAGCTGGACATGGAGATGGCGTTCGTCGATCAGGAGGACGTGATGGCCATGGCCGAGAAGGTCATCGCCGCCATCTGGAAGACCGCCGGCTACGACGTGCAGCTGCCGATCGCGCGCATCTCCTGGCAGGACGCCATGGACAAGTACGGCTCCGACAAGCCGGACCTGCGCTTCGGCAACCCGCTCGTGGAGCTCACCGACTACTTCAAGAACACCCCGTTCCGCGTGTTCCAGGCCCCGTACGTGGGCGCGGTCCTGTTCAAGGGCGGCGCCGCCACCCCGCGCCGCCAGTTCGACGCGTGGCAGGAGTGGGCCAAGCAGCGCGGCGCCAAGGGCCTCGCGTACGTGGTCTTCGCCGAGGACGGCGAGCTCAAGGGACCTGTGGCCAAGAACCTGTCCGAGGAGGAGCGCGCCGGCCTGATGGAGGCCGTGCACGCCGAGCCGGGCGACGCCGTGTTCTTCGCCGCCGGCCGCCGCGAGTCCTCCCAGCTGCTGTTGGGCGCCGTGCGCGTGGAGCTGGCCCGCCGCGAGGGCCTGCTCGACCCGAAGAAGTTCGCCTTCACGTGGGTCGTGGACTTCCCGCTGTTCAAGCCGACCGACGATCCGGACGACGACGACGTGGCCGTGGGCCACTCCAAGTGGACCTCCATGCACCACCCGTTCACCATGCCGTCCGCGGACTGGATCGACAAGTTCGACAAGGATCCGGAGCACGCCATGTCCGACTCCTACGACATCGTCTGCAACGGCGAGGAGATGGGCGGCGGCTCCGTGCGTATCCACCGCGACGACATCCAGGACCGCGTGCTCAACGTCCTCGGCATCTCCCCGGAGGAGGCCAAGGAGAAGTTCGGCTTCCTGCTCGATGCGTTCAAGTACGGCGCCCCGCCGCACGCGGGCATCGCCCTCGGCTGGGACCGCACCGTGTCGATCCTCGCCGGCGCGGACACCATCCGCGACGTGATCGCCTTCCCGAAGGCCGGCGGCGGCCGCGATCCGCTGACCGGCGCCCCGGCCCCGATCACGGACGAGCAGCGCGCCGAGACCGGCGTTGACTACGATCCGGACGAGGAGTAGGAGATACTTCGGCTTGCTTCGCTGAACCGCTGAGCCGCTGAAGTTGCGCTTTGCGACGGCGCGGAACCTTTCGTGGGTTCCGCGCCGTTTTTTTGCGTTGATGGGGTGCGTTTGGCACTTGTGCGTTCCGTGTGCTCTGTGTGCTCTGCGTGCCGGCTCGCTCCATGCATGTTCCTCAATGATTGGGCGGAAGAGTGCGTGTGCGGATGGATGAAACTGTGCCGCTCTCGCACTGGTTTCGCTCAATCTGCGGCGGTGGGGTGGTAGATTGAGCAGGATGAGTGCGCTGGGGCCGAATTGTGCCCTTCCCGCATCGGATTTGCTCAATCTGCGATGGTGGTGCGTTGGATTGAGCAGAATGGATGCGCGGCGGGGCCGATGGGGGTGCGGACGAAAAGTTGGACGCTTTGGCGTCCGGATTGGAGTCCGCAATGTACCGCAAGGACGTCAAGCGCATGGTCGTCGGCCTGTTCTACGACGACCGCATCAACGCGCCCGAGATCAT
>NZ_WBSN01000004.1 GCF_009299475.1 Bifidobacterium avesanii
GGGCTACGACGAGTTCCACGCGCGCCTGGCCGCCTACCTGTCCCATTACAATGGGACCCGTATCAAGAAGTCGCTGGGCTGGATGAGCCCGGTGCAATACCGCAGACACCTTGGGCTGGCGGTGTAGCCGTCCAAGAAAAAGTCCGCACCCCCAATCAGGCCGCAGCGCATCGGATTCGCTCAATTTGTCGGATCGTGTGTCCGGATTGAGCGAATCGGGTTTGCGGCAAGCCGATTTGTGCCGTGCCGCACTGGACTCGCTCATTTTGAGGTCATGCTTAGCGGAATGTGCGGGACGGATTGAGCGGATTCAGTGCGACGCCCGTCACGGCACGTGGCACAATGGGCGTCATGATGATTCGAGTGGGGCTCACGGGCGGGATCGCCGCGGGCAAGAGCACGGTGGCGGCGCGGCTGAGGGAGCTGGGCGCCGCGCACATCGATTACGATGCGATCGCGCACGGGATCACGCAGCCCGGGGGAGCGGCGCTGCCGGCGATCAGGCGCGAGTTCGGTCCCGAGGCGATCAACCCGGACGGCTCGCTCAACCGCGTGTGGATGGCCGAACACGTGTTCGGCGCGCATGCCGCTTCGGACGCGCGCGAACGGCTGGACGCGATCGAACACCCGCTCATCTACGACGAGGCGCGATGGCAGGAGGCGAACGCCGTCATGGCCGCGCAGCGCGATGGCCGCGATGCCGAGAGCAGGACCGATGGCGGGGAACCGGACGGGAGCGCGGCGCATGGCGAATCCGGAACCTGGGAAGGCGCGGATCCGGACGAGGACGACCGTCCGCTCGTGGTGGTGCACGACGTGCCGCTGCTGGCCGAGGTGATCGAATCCATGCCGTTCGAGTTCGACCATGTAGTGACCGTGGAGGCGCCGGAGGAGACGCGCATCGAGCGCATGGAGGCGACCCGCGGCATGACGCGCGAACAGGCGGAGGACCGCATCCGCCACCAGTCCACGCCGGAGGAGCGTGAGGAGATCGCCGACGCGGTGATCGACTCGACGCAGCCCCTAGAACAAATGTTCGCACAGGTTGATAGGCTGTACCGCAGTTGGATCGCCGAGTGCGGGGAAGGCCGCGAATAGCAGGGAGGCGTGATGGGCTTCAACATCGAGCGCACGAACAAGCCGTTCGTCGTCAAGTCGCCGTACAAGCCGAGCGGAGACCAGCCGCAGGCCATCGACGAGCTGGCGCGGCGCATCGAGAACGGCGAGAACGACGTGGTGCTCATGGGCGCCACCGGCACCGGCAAGACCGCCACCACCGCGTGGCTGATCGAACGGCTGCAGCGCCCCACGCTCATCATCGAGCCTAACAAGACGCTGGCCGCGCAGCTGTGCGCCGAGTTCCGCGAGCTCATGCCGGACAACGCCGTGAGCTACTTCGTCTCCTACTACGACTACTACCAGCCCGAGGCGTACATCCCCCAGACGGACACGTACATCGAGAAGGACTCGAACATCAACGACGACGTGGAGCGCCTGCGCCACGCCGCCACCGCGAACCTGCTCACCCGGCGCGACTGCGTGGTCGTCGCCACCGTCTCCTGCATCTACGGCCTCGGCACGCCGGAGGAGTACGCCGGGCGCATGCTGCTGCTGCACGAGGGCCAGCAGATCGACCGCGACCAGCTGCTGCGCAAGTTCGTGGACATGCAGTACAAGCGCAACGACATCGCCTTCACGCGCGGCACGTTCCGCGTGCGCGGCGACACCGTCGAGATCATCCCCGTGTACGAGGAGCTCGCCGTGCGCATCGAGTTCTTCGGCGACGAGATCGACCGCATCTCCACGCTGCACCCGCTCACCGGCGACGAGATCGCGCACGAGACGCAGGTGCACATCTTCCCGGCGTCGCACTACGTGGCCGGCCCCGAACGCATGGAGCGGGCCCTCAAAACCATCAAGGAGGAGCTCGACCAGCGTACCGCGGAGCTGCGCAAGCAGGGCAAGGAGCTCGAGGCGCAGCGCCTGACCATGCGCACCACGTACGACCTCGAGATGCTCACGCAGGTGGGCGTCTGCTCCGGCGTGGAGAACTACTCGCGGCACTTCGACGGCCGCGCGCCCGGCACGCCGCCGCACACCCTGCTCGACTTCTTCCCCGACGACTTCCTGCTCGTCATCGACGAGTCGCACGTGACCGTCCCGCAGATCGGCGCCATGTACGAGGGCGACGCCTCCCGCAAGCGCACGCTCGTGGAGCACGGCTTCCGCCTGCCGTCCGCGATGGACAACCGCCCGCTCAAATGGCCGGAGTTCCTCGACCGCGTGGGCCAGACCGTGTACCTGTCCGCCACGCCCGGCGACTACGAGCTGGGCCTTTCGGACGGCGTGGTCGAGCAGATCATCCGCCCGACCGGCCTGCTGGACCCGAAGGTGGAGGTGCGCCCGGTCGAGGGGCAGATCGACGACCTGCTCGCGGAGATCAAGGACCGCGTGGCCAGGAACGAGCGCGCGCTGGTCACCACGCTCACCAAGAAGATGGCCGAGGACCTTACGGCGTACCTGCTCGAGCGGGACGTCAAAGTGGAGTACTTGCACTCCGACGTGGACACGCTGCGTCGCGTGGAGCTGCTGCGTGAGTTGCGCGAGGGCAAGATCGACGTGATCGTGGGCATCAACCTGCTGCGCGAGGGCCTCGACCTGCCGGAGGTCTCGCTCGTGGCCATCCTCGACGCGGACAAGGAGGGCTTCCTGCGCTCGTACCGCTCGCTCATCCAGACCATCGGCCGCGCGGCCCGCAACGTGTCCGGCACGGTGATCATGTACGCGGACGAGGTCACCGACGCCATGCACAAGGCCATCGACGAGACCGAGCGCCGCCGCGCCAAGCAGATCGCGTACAACAAGGAGCACGGCATCGACCCGAAGCCGCTCATCAAGAAGATCAGCGACGTCAACGACATGCTCGCCAAGGAGGACGTGGACACCCAGACCCTGCTCGCCGGCGGATACCGCAACGCCGGCAAGGCGGGCAACACGCACCTCGGCGTGCCCACGGCCAACGCCGAGGAGGCCCAGCGGCGCCACGAGGAGATCCTCAGGGCGGGTTTGCCCGCGCAGGATCTCGCCGACCTGATCCGCCAGCTGAGCGAACAGATGCACACCGCCGCCGAACAGCTCCAGTTCGAGCTCGCGGCCCGCCTGCGCGACGAGATCCGCGACCTCAAGAAGGAGCTGCGGCAGATGACCAAGGCGCAGGAGTAGTCTCGGCATATGGGCGTCAGCGCCTTTTCCTATGCTGGTGCCTATGGCTGAAACCCCTCTTGCGTTTGAAATCGGCACCTTTGTGGTGCTTGCGATCTTCTTCATCGTCGATCTGCTCATCATCGGGCGGCGCCCGCACATCCCGTCCACCAAGGAATGCGTGCAGCACATCGCGTTCTTCGTGGTCATGGCGCTGATCTTCGGCGGGTGCATCTGGTTCTTCGCCGGCTCCAAGCCCGCCATCGAGTTCTACTCCGGATGGCTCACCGAATACTCGCTGAGCATCGACAACCTGTTCGTCTTCGTCATCATCATGTCCAACTTCGCCGTGCCGAAGGTCTACCAGAAGTACGTGCTGTCCGTGGGCATCACCGTCGCGCTCGTGCTGCGCGGCTGCTTCATCCTCGTCGGCGCCGCGATCATCGAGCGCTTCACCTGGGTGTTCTTCCTGTTCGGCGCGTTCCTCATCTACACCGCCATCGGCCTGGTCAGGGGCGACGACGACGATGAGGAATACAAGGAGAACGGCGTCATCCGCATGCTGCGCAAGGTCGTCAAGATCTCCGACGACTACGACGGCGAGAAGCTCAGGACCGTCAAGGGCGGCGTGAAGTACTGGACGCCCATGCTCATCGTGTTCCTCGCCATCGGCACCACGGACGTGATGTTCGCGTTCGACTCCATCCCCGCGATCTTCGGCCTGACCAAGGATCCGTTCCTGGTGTTCACCTCCAACGTGTTCGCTCTGCTCGGCCTGCAGCAGCTGTACTTCCTGCTCGGCGCCCTGCTCGACAAGCTCGTCTACCTGCCGCTGGGCCTCGCCGTGGTGCTCGGCTTCATCGGCGTCAAGCTCATCATGGAGGCCCTGCACGGCAACTCGCTGCCCTTCATCAACGGCGGCCAGCCGGTGCACTGGGTGCCGGAGATCCCCACGTGGCTCTCGCTCGCGGTGATCGTCGTGTCCATCGGCGCGGCGGCCGTGGCGTCCGTGCTCAAGATGAAGTCTTTGGAAACGAAGGGTGACGCGAAGGCCGAGGTGACGGCCGAGTAACGCGCCGTCCGGCGTTCGCGTTCTCCGGAAAGGGCGTTCCGCATTCGCGTGCGGGGCGCCCTTTTCCGCGTCTTATCGGGGATTCCGGCCGTTTCCGGCGTTCCCACGTCCAGCATGTGAGCGTTCACAACACGCTAGGCGCCTCAATCTCGACCACGTCCCCGAAAACTAGTAGACTGTCCCTTGGCAATTGAGAGGGTTTGGAAAAACCCCGATACCACCAACTACAAGAAATAGGCAGGCATTCATGCGCAAAGCCAAGATCGTAGATACCATCGGTCCCGCTACCGAATCGCTCGACGGCATCACCAAGCTCGTCGCGGCCGGTATGGACGTCGCTCGTCTGAACCGCTCGCACGGCACCCCGGAGGACCACCTCAAGGTGTACAACAACGTGCGCGAGGCCGCCAAGGCCTCCGGCCGCAACGTGGCCGTGCTGGTTGATCTGCAGGGCCCGAAGATCCGCTGCGGCTGGTTCAAGAAGAACGCCGAGGGCGAGGACAAGGTCCAGCTCACCGAGGGCCAGGAGTTCGTCATCACCACCGACGACGTCGAGGGCGACGAGCACATCACCTCCACCACCTTCAAGGGCCTGCCGGGCGACTGCCACCCGGGCGACCCGATCCTGATCGACGACGGCAAGGTCCGCCTCGAGGTCACCAAGGTCGAGGGCAACAACGTGCACACCAAGGTCGTCGTGGCCGGTCCGGTCTCCTCCCACAAGGGCATCAACCTGCCCGGCGTGGCCGTGAGCCTGCCCGCCCTGACCGAGAAGGACGAGGCCGACCTGCGCTGGGCCATCCGCACCGGCGCCGACATCATCGCCATGTCCTTCGTGCGCTTCGCCACCGACATCGACCGCGCCCACGAGATCATGGACGAGGAAGGCCGCCGCATCCCGATCGTCGCGAAGATCGAGAAGCCGCAGGCCCTCGCCAACCTCGAGGACATCGTCAAGACCTTCGACGGCATCATGGCCGCCCGTGGCGACATGGCCGTCGAGTGCCCGCTCGAGGAGGTCCCGCTGGCCACCAAGCGCATCATCGAGCTGTCCCGCAAGTACGCCAAGCCCGTGATCGTGGCCACCGAGGTGCTCGGCTCCATGGTCCACTCCCCGGTGCCGTCCCGCGCCGAGGCCTCCGACTGCGCCAACGCCGTGCTTGACGGCGCCGACGCCACGATGACCTCCAACGAGACCGCCGTCGGCGAGTACCCGGACGTCACCGTCGCCACCATGGCCCGCATCTCCAACTTCGCCACCGAGCACGGCTTCGAGCGCATCCCGGAGCTGAAGAACCTCGACATGTCCGCCACCGGCGCCGTTTCCTCCGCCGCCGTGGATCTGGCCGAGAAGCTCAACGCCAAGGCCATCGTCGCCTACACCCAGACCGGCTCCACCGTGCACCGCGTGTCCCGCGAGCGCCCGGCCACCCCGATCTACGCCCTGACCACCAACGAGCACACCTACCACTGGCTGGCTCTGAGCTGGGGCACCGAAGCCTTCCTGCTGGACAAGGACTACCACGACCTGTCCCGCAAGGACCTCATGGCCTTCACCGACGCGACCCTCAAGGCCGCCGGCAAGGTCGAGGACGGCGACAAGATCGTCATCCTGAGCTCCGCCCAGGGCGATCACGAGCCGGGCCGTACCGACTCCATCTACGTCCACACCGTCGGCTCCGCCGAGTGACCGTAGCGTCGCATGCGTAGCGTCGCATAGCGCGAACGCGTAGCGAACATAGGCAAGGGCCCGTCGACCGGAAGCGATTCCGATCGGCGGGCCCTTGCTCGTTATGTTTGCGGTGTTTGCGGTATGCGCCCCGCCGGCCTACTCGCCGAGCGTGCGCAGGCCCATGTGGGCGCGCAGGATGGCGATCATCGACTTGGCGTCGCAGATGGTGCCGTTGAGGACCATCTGGTAGGCGTCCTCCAGCGGGAACATGCGCACGTTGAAGCGCGGGCTCTCCGGGCCGATGCCCTCTTCGCGGGCCACCGGCGTGAGGCCCGAGGCATAGAACAGGCACGTGTGCTGCGTGGAGTAGCCGGGCGTGTTGAGGAAGCGCGAAAACTGCGCGTAGTGCTTGGCCTCGAATCCGGCCTCGTCGCGCAGCTTGCGGATCGCCACGTCCAGCGGGCGCTCGCCCGGGTTGTCGGCGTGGCCGGCGGGCAGCTCCAGCGTCCAGCGGTGGTTGGCGATGCGGTACTGTTCGATCAGCGGGATCTTGCCGTCGTCGGTGACGGCCAGCACGGCCACGGTCTCGCCGTTGTTCTCATGGATGAAGTAGCGTTCGAAGGAGCCGACCTGCGGGGATTCGAACGCCACGTGATCGACGTTGAAGTAATGGGTCTCGACGATCTGGTTGCGGGACACCTCCCTGACCGGGGACGGACGCCACGGATCGAAGGTGCGGAAGGTTTTGTCTGCCATGAGAAACTCCTTTGGTTGGGCTGCCTCCCATTGTAGTTGGGCCGGGCATCGCGGCCGGGAGGCGTCCCGCCGTGTCGCGTCGTGTTGCGCCGTGTCGGTCGGGCTGATATGGTACATTCTCTTGGAGCACCGAACAGGCCCTCGTATCCCAATTGGTAGAGGAAGCAGCCTCAAAATCTGCGCAGTGTGGGTTCGAGTCCCACCGAGGGCACTTTGGTTAGGTTCACACTGAAGGCGAACAGCGACGTACGCGGCGCCGGTGGGCCCAGCGGAAAAGGAAAGGGGCTGTCGTGGCAGACGATATGAACTATGAGGATGATTCCACCCGTCGCAAGGTCGTCGTGGCCGAGGACGAGGCGCTGATTCGCATGGACATCGTCGAGGCCCTCAACGACTCCGGCTACGACGTCGTGGGCCAGGCGGCCAACGGCGACGAGGCCGTGGAGCTCACCCGCGACCTCAAGCCGGACGTGGTGGTCATGGACGTCAAGATGCCCGGCAAGGACGGCATCACCGCCGCCACCGAAATCGCGGACATCGCCCCGGTCGTCATGCTCACCGCGTTCTCCCAGCGCAATCTGGTCGAGAAGGCCGCGGACGCCGGCGCCATGGCGTACGTCGTCAAGCCGTTCGTGCCGGAAAAGCTGCTGCCCGCCCTCGAGGTGGCCATCTCCCGCTTCGACCAGATCAACGCCCTGAAGGACGAGGTCACGGACATGAAGGCCCGCTTCGAGGCCCGCAAGCGCGTGGACCGCGCCAAGGGCCTGCTCATGGAGAACATGGGCCTGACGGAGTCCGAGGCGTTCCGCTGGATCCAGAAGACCTCCATGGACCGTCGCCTGACCATGCAGGAGGTGGCGGACGCCGTCATCGCGCAGGTCGAGGGCGATCGCTGATTCCATGACCGACGCGCATAACGAGCGCGGAACGCTGCTGGTCGTCGACGGCCACTCGCTGGCGTTCCGCGCCTTTTTCGCCATGCCCGTGGAAAGCTTCTCCACGTCCGGCGGGCAGGCCACGAACGCCGTGTGGGGCTTCGCCTCCATGCTCTCGCAGGTGATCGAATCCGAACATCCCACACATCTGGCGGTGGCGTTCGACGTCAAGGGAGGCACGTTCCGCAACGAGCTGCTGCCGCAGTACAAGGGCACGCGCGAGGCCGCGCCCGAGGAGCTGCTCACCCAGCTGCCGCTCATCCAGCGCATGCTCACGGCGCTCGGCGTGACGTACATCGAAAAGCCCGGATACGAGGGCGACGACGTGATCGGCACGCTCGCGCACATGGGCGACGACGCCGGCTACCGCACGCTCGTGCTGTCCGGCGACCGCGACGCGTTCCAGCTCATCGGCGGCAACATCACCGTGCTGTACCCCGGCCACCACTTCAAGGATTTGAAGCACATGACGGCCGAGGCGGTGGAGGAGAAGTACCACGTCAGCCCCGCGCTGTACCCGGACCTCGCGGCCCTGCGCGGCGAAACCGCGGACAACATCCCCGGCGTGCCGGGCGTGGGCGACGGCTTCGCGGCCAAGTGGATCAACCAGTTCGGCTCGCTCGACGGCGTGATCGAGCACGCCGACGAAATCGGCGGCAAGAAGGGCGAGGCCCTGCGCGCCAACATCGACCAGGTGCGCCTCAACCGCCGCGTCAACGCGCTGGTGACCGACCTCGACCTCGGCGTGTCCGTCGGCGACCTCACCTTCGGCAAGGTGGACGTCAAGGCCCTCGACGACGTGTTCGCCGACCTCGAATTCGGCGCGCGCACCCGCGCCCGCGTGCTCAAGGTGTTCTCCAACGGCGAGCCGGTCGAATCCGGCGACGGCGACGGCAGCGCGGCGGACGCCGTCGAGCTGCCGGAGCTGGCCGTGGACGAAGCGCCCGTGGCCGCGAAGGCGCTGGACGCATGGCTGGCCGCGCACGTCCCGCAAGCCCCGAGCGAAACCACGGCGGACGTGGGGCGCGCGTGGGTGCTGGACATGGCCGGCTCGGGCAAGCCCGGGCGCGCATCCTGGCGCGGACTGTCGATCGTGGCCGCGGACGGGCACGCGCTGCGCTTCACGCGCGACGGCCTCACCGGCTCCGACGCGGCCGGCGCGTTGGCCGAGGCCCTACGCTCGTTCATCATCGACCGTCTGCCCGGCGCCGTGGTCTACGGCTACAAGGAGCAGCGCCACATGCTCGCCGCGTTCGGCGTCGCGGACGCCCCCGCGCCGCTGTTCGACGCGCAGCTCGCCGGCTATCTGGTCCATCCCGACTTCCACGCCGACACGATCGAGCAGGCCGCCGAGCACTTCCTCGACCTCCACTTCGACGACGACGCGGCCGCGCAGGGCGAACTCGAGCTCGGCGACGACGAGGCGTCGGAGGAGTCCGGGGCGAACGCGGACGACGGCGCCGAACTGCGCCGGCTCGACCTGATCCGCCGCCTCGCCGCGCATCTGGCCCCGATCGTGGACGAGCGCGGACAGCGCAAGCTGCTCGACTCCATCGAGCTGCCGATCTCGCAGGTGCTCCAGCGCATGGAGTCCGTGGGCGCCGCCGTGGACTTGGAACGGCTCACGTCCATGCGGGACACGTTCGCAGCCGACGCCCGTCAGGCGCAGGAGATCGCCTGGGACGCGGCCGGCACGCGCGTGAACCTGCAAAGCCCCAAGCAGCTGCAGCAGGTGCTCTTCGAGGATATGGGCCTGAAGCCCCTGCGCCGCACCAAGGGCGGCTCGTACACCACCAACGCGGCCACGCTGCAGAGCCTGTACGCCCGTTCCGTGGACAACGAGCGAGCCAACAACTTCCTCGGCGCCCTCCTGCGGCACCGCGAGACCAACAAGCTCAAGCAGATCGTCACCACGCTCATCGACACCGTGAACCCGGACGACGGGCGCATCCACACCACGTTCGAGCAGACCGTGGCCGCCACCGGACGCCTGAGCTCCGCGGACCCGAACCTGCAGAACATCCCGAACCGCAACGCCGCCGGACGTGAGATCCGCTCCGCGTTCGTGCCGGGGGAGGGCTTCGAGTCGCTGCTGAGCTCCGACTACTCGCAGGTCGAGCTGCGCATCATGGCCGACCTGTCCGGCGACGAGGCGCTCATCGAGGCGTTCCGCTCCGGCACGGACTTCCACAAGTACGTGGCCAGTCTGGTCTACCAGCTGCCCATCGACGAGATCACACCCGACCAGCGCTCCCATGTCAAGGCGATGAGCTACGGCCTGGCCTACGGCCTGAGCACCTACGGGCTCGCGCAGCAGTTGAGGATCAGCCCCGCCGCCGCGGACGTGCTCAAGGAGAAGTACTTCGCCACGTTCGGCAAGGTGCACGACTACCTTGAGTCGCTGGTGGCGCAGGCGCGCCGCGACGGCTACACCGAGACGATGTTCGGCCGCCGCCGCTACTTCCCGGGCCTCAAGTCCCCGAATCGCAACGTGCGTGACGCCGCCGAGCGCGGCGCCCTCAACGCGCCGATCCAGGGCTCCGCCGCGGACATCATGAAGATCGCCATGATCCGCGCCGACAAGGCCCTGCGCGAGGCGGGCGTGAGGAGCCGGATCATCCTGCAGATCCACGACGAACTCGTGGTCGAGGTGGCGCACGGCGAGGCGGAGCGGGTCACCGAACTCGTGCGCGACGCCATGGAGCACGCCGTCACGCTCGCCGTGCCGCTGGACGTGTCCACGGGCATCGGCTCGGACTGGCAGCTCGCCGCGCACTGACCGGCCGCGACGGCCCGCGTAGACTGGTAGGCAGTGACACCGAGCCTCCAAGGAGGAACCAATGCCGAACCTCAAACAGGTCGTGGACGTGCTGGAACGCCTCTACCCGCTGCGCTACGCCGAATCATGGGACGAACCCGGACTCATCGTGGGCGCGCTCGACCACCCCGTGAACCGCATCTGCTGCGCCGCCGACCCCACGTCCGCCGTGGTGGACGAGGCCATCGCGCGCGGCGCCGACCTGCTGGTCTGCCACCATCCGCTCTTCTTCCGCTCGGTCCATCAGATCAGCGGGCTCGGATTCCGCGGCGACCTCGTCAACCGGCTCGTGGAGCACGGCTGCGCGCTGTGGGTGGGCCACACCAACGCCGACTCCGCCTACCGCGGCGTCGCATGGGCCGCCGCCGACCTGTTTGGGCTGAAGCCCGGGCACCGTCCGCTCGTGCCCATCGACGACCCCGCGAGCGAACACGAAATGGGGCTGGGCCGCGTGGGGGAGCTGCCCGAACCGATGCGGCTCATCGACTTCGCCCGCCGCGTGGCGCGCACGCTGCCGCACACCGAACTCGGCGTGCAGGTGTGCGGCGACCTCGAGGCTCCCGTGCGGCGCGTGGCCCTGCTGCCCGGCTCCGGCGACTCCATGTTCGACGAGGTGCGGGCCAGCGGCGCCGACGTGTACGTGACCAGCGACCTGCGCCACCATCCCGTCACCGACGCCATCGAACAGGCCCGCTACGAGGCCCGCATGCGCGACCGCGGCTTCGTGCTGGGGCGGGGCGACGCGCGCATCCGACCCGCGTTCGTCAACACCCCGCATTCGGCCATCGAATCCCTGTGGTTCGCCTACGCGGTCGAGGACGTGCCCGCCGCGGTCCTCGCCGACACGGGCGAGACCGTGGCGATGGAGCACATCGAACGCAACACCGACCCGTGGGAGGCGAGCATCCATGACTGAGCCCGAGACCGGAACCGAGGCCGGGCGCGCATCCCTCGACGCCGCGCTGGAGAACAGCTCCGACGGCATCGACATGGACCGCCCCGCCACCGTCGTCTCCCACGACGTGGTGTGGAGGGGCGTGGTCTTCGACGTGGACGACATGGCCATCGACCTGAACCGGCACGACGGGGGAGCGACGCGCATCCGCCGCCAGATCACCCGCCACCGGCCGTGTGTGGTGATGCTCGTGCACGACGAGGCACGCGACCTCTACCTGATGGAGCGCGAGTACCGCGCCGGCTCCGACCGCTACGCCCACGGGCTGCCGGCCGGGCTCATCGACGCGGGGGAGGACGTGGAGACCGCCGCGCTGCGCGAACTGGCCGAGGAGACCGGCGTGGCGCCCGACGGGCCCGAGGCCGTCGCCTTCGACCACGTGGGCGCGTTCTACTCGTCCGAGGGCATGAGCGACGAGCTCGCCAACATCATGGTCGTCCACCTCAAGGCGTGGCATGCCGTGGCGCGCCACTTCGACCCGGACGAGCACGTGGAGTCCGCGTGGGTGACGTTCGACCGGCTGCGCGCGGCGGGCGTGACGTCGTCCAACTCCGAGATCGCCATCCTGCACGAGGCGCTGCGGCGGGCCACGCGGACTCGCCGTGAAAACGGCGCGTCCAACGTTTGATTTCCCCGATGCGCGGGGAATGACGCAAGGCGGTGAGATACTAAAGATATGCAGATCAGACCAGGATCGATGTATCCGCTCGGCGCCAGCTACGACGGCGCGGGCGTGAATTTCGCCCTTTTCTCCCAAGTTGCGGAAAAGGTGGAGCTCTGTCTCTTCGACGACGACGGCAACGAGCGTCGCATCCAGATGACCGAGCAGAACTCGTACGTGTGGCACAACTACGTGCCCGGGCTCCAGCCGGGGCAGCTGTACGGCTACCGCGTCTACGGCCCGTACGACCCGGAGCGCGGCCTGAGGTGCAACCCCAGCAAGCTGCTGCTCGACCCGTACGCCAAGGCCATCGCCGGCATGGCGGACGGCGACGAAAGCCTGTTCTCTTACTGGTTCCGCAGCCCCGAGGACACGCACGCGATGAACGACCTCGACTCGGCCGACCACACAATGAAGTCCGCGGTCATCAACCCGTACTTCGACTGGGGCAACGACCAGCATCCGCGCATCCCGTACCACGACTCCGTGATCTACGAGGCCCACGTGCGCGGCATGACCAACCTCAACGACCGCGTGCCCCCGGAGATCCGCGGCACCTACGCGGGCCTCGCGTACCCGACCGTCATCGAATACCTGAAGAAGCTCGGCGTCACCGCCATCGAGCTCATGCCCATCCACCAGTTCGTCAACGACTCCTTCCTGCAGGAGAAGGGCCTGAGCAACTACTGGGGCTACAACACCATCGGCTTCTTCGCCCCGCACAATGGCTACTCCAGCTCCGGCGAGCACGGCGAGCAGGTCAACGAGTTCAAGTCCATGGTCAAGGCGTACCACAACGCCGGCATGGAGGTCATCCTCGACGTGGTGTACAACCACACCGCCGAGGGCAACCACTTGGGGCCCACGCTGAGCTTCAAGGGCATCGACAACCAGCAGTACTACCGCTTGGTCGACAACAGCCCCCGCCACTACTTCGACACCACCGGCACCGGCAACTCGCTGCTCATGCGCTCGCCGCACGCCCTGCAGCTCATCACCGACTCGCTGCGCTACTGGGTCACCGAAATGCACGTGGACGGCTTCCGCTTCGATCTGGCCGCCACGCTGGCCCGCCAGTTCCAGGAGGTGGACAAGCTGTCCGCGTTCTTCGACATCGTCGAGCAGGACCCGGTCATCAGTCGCGTCAAGCTCATCGCCGAACCGTGGGACCTCGGCTCCGGCGGATATCAGGTGGGCGGCTTCCCGTCCAGCTGGTCCGAATGGAACGGCCGGTACCGCGACTGCGTGCGCGACTTCTGGCGCTCGCAGCCGTCCACCCTGCCCGAATTCGCCAGCCGACTGCTCGGCAGCTCCGACCTGTATCAGGTCAACGGCCGCCGACCGGTCGCGTCCGTGAACTTCATCACCGCGCACGACGGCTTCACGCTCAACGACCTCGTGAGCTACAACGACAAGCACAACGAGGCCAACGGCGAGGGCAACCGCGACGGCGAAAGCCACAACCGCTCGTGGAACTGCGGCGTGGAGGGACCGACCAAGATCCATGACGTGACCGAGCTGCGCGCCCGCCAGTGCCGCAACTTCATGGCCACCCTGATGCTCAGCCAGGGCATCCCCATGATCTGCGGCGGCGACGAGATCCGCCGCACCCAGCAGGGCAACAACAACGCCTACTGCCAGGACAACGAGATCTCCTGGACGAACTGGGAGATGGGCCCCGAGCAGTCGGAGATGTGGCAGTTCACGCAGAAGCTCATCCACCTGCGCCTCGCGCATCCCGTGCTGCACCGCCGCCGCTTCTTCACCGGACGCGAGGCGGGCGACACGTCCGACATCGTGCCGCAGGTCGAATGGTTCGACCACACCGGCTCGATCATGGACCGCACCGACTGGGACAACACCCACGCGTTCACCGTGATGGTCTACCTCAACGGCAAGGACATCCCGGAGAAGGACTGGTTCGGCACCTCCATGGTGGACAACGACTTCCTGCTCATCTTCAACGCGTACTACGAGCCGATCGTGTTCACCCTGCCGGACGAGCGCTACGGCAAGAAGTGGCAGCTCGTGGTGGACACCTACAACCCCAAGGGGCCCGAACTGCGCTACGAGGCCGGGTTCGCCATCACCGCGCAGCCGCGCAGCTTCCTGCTGCTCATGAGCGCCGGCAAGCCCGAGCGGCCGAAGGACTTCTGAGTCTTCCGAGCCGGTCGGCCTTATACGAGTGATCCCCGCATTGCGTCGTGCAGTGCGGGGATCACTTCGTATGCGTGCCGAAGTCGCGGGTGAGGCTCGTGCGGCTAATGCGGCTCAGGCCAGAGCCTCCTTGATGGCGCCCACGAAGTAGTCGAGGTCGTCCGGCTTGCGCGAGGTGATGAGCTTCCAGCCGTTCGCGTCGTCCACGGTGAGCTGGCTGTCCACGTAGTGGCCGCCCGCGTTCTCGATGTCGGCGGCGATGTATCGGCACGGCGAGGCGGTCTTGCCGGCGATCAGGCCCGCGTTGACGAGCAGCCAGGCGCCGTGGCAGATCGCGGCGATCGGCTTGCCCTCATGCGCGAACTCCTGCGCCAGCTCGATGGCGTCCTGGTTCACGCGGATGCGGTCCACGTTGCACGTGCCGCCGGGCACCACAAGCAGGTCGTAGTCGGCGGCCTGCACGTCCGCGAGCAGCGCGTCCGGCTTGAGCGTCTCGCCCTCGTAGCGGTCGTGCCGCACGGTCTCGCACGGGTCGAGCGTGGTGGCGGCGAGCGTCACCTGGGCGCCCGCGGCCTTGAGGTCGCGCAGCGGACGGGTCAGCTCCGTCTCCTCGATGCCCCAGTTGTTCACGATGATCAGCACCTTGGCGTTTTCGACGGCCATGGTTTTACTCCTCCTCGTAAGTCCGATGTTGATGGTCCGGCGTGGCGAACCACTGCCCATCCTATTACCGGCCGGTCCGCGGCCGGTCCCCGGTTGTGCCCCGGTCGGGCCGCGGCGCATTGTCGCAAACTTGTGAAAATGCGCTTCTGACGGGGCATATGGCGTACTTTTCAGTCTCTCAGAGGGCGAAAACAACAAGTTTGCGATGCCTGTTCGCGATGTCCATTTCGACCGTCAGGCGACGAAGCGCAGGTAGGTGCGGTCGTCGAACGAGCCCAGACCCGCGGCGAAGCCCTTGGTGGACGGGTATTCGTCGATGAGGGCCGGGTCCTCGCGCCTGAGCCGTTCCAGCTCGCGCTCTGATTCGGCGAGCGTGGGCTTGAGCAGGGGATAGCCGTCCGAGGCGAGCACCACCTCGTCGCCGGGGTTGACCGGCACCGTGTGGACGGGATACGTCGGATCGGTGAACCCGTCGAATACGAAGTAGCCGTACTTGCCGCGGCGGTTCGCGAACTGCGATTGCAGGCGCAGGAACGGCATGATCATCTCGCGCGCGGCGTCCGGGGCGGGAGAGTCGCCGCCGGGGGAGGCCTCGCCTTCGCCGGCGCGCAGCCGCAGCGCGTGCGCCGCGAAGGACCGCAGCTCGCCCAGCAGCTCGTCCACGCGCTTGACGGTGGGCATCTGCACGCCGTTCACCATGATCTGGCAGTCGCCGAACAGCCACGCCTCCCCACGGGCCGCGCTGAACACCACGGCGTTGGCCTGCAGACGCTCCACCGGGTTGCGCTCGAAGAACGCCGGTCCCTGCGGATGCGCCCGGTACGCCGCGCGGAACCGATCGTCCACCGCGCGCTGGACCCCGCGCATGTCCGCGTCGGCCGGCAGACCCGCGACCGCCTCTAGCAGCAGGTCCTTCGCCACCACGCCGCCCGACGGGCTCCACGGCCGGCGCTCGCTTTTGCTCGTCACCCCGTCCGTCACCACGGCGAACGCGTCGCCCACGAGCATCCCGTCCTCGTTGAGCGACTGGTCCGCGTGTTTGCCCCTGCAGCATTGCTCGATGACGTGCATGACGTCCTCCTGTCCGCTATCCGACGCCATTTTATCCGTGGCCCGTCCGCCGGCGCGCGCCATGCGGCCGCAGCCCGTATGATGGTCCGGGCCCGACTGCGACCGGCTTCGGCTTTGGCCCCGGCTTCGGTGGAGGCGTCGGGAACCAAGAACCAGAGGAACCAATTTCCCACAAGGAGAGGAATTCAGTGAAGAAAATCATCACCGCGATGACGGGAACGGCCGTGCTTCTGACCCTGTGCGCCTGCGGGTCTGCCCCGGCCTCCAACCAGCAGACCTCGGCCGCGCCGGCCGGGCCGACGCTCTCGTCCATCACGGTCACGTACGACGGTCCCACCGATCCGGGCACCGAAATCAACGATCTGAGCAACCTGAAGATCGAGGGCCAGTACAGCGACGGCGCGACGAAGGCGCCGGAGGGCTGCGAGCTGCTCAGCGCCGTGACGCTGAAGGCCGCGACGGGCTCCCTCGTGACCGTCGTCTGCGGCGACGTGACCGGCGACGTGGTCGTCACCGGCGCGGGCGACGCCAAGGCCGAGGAGTAAACCCGGCGCGCGTGCGGCGAAATGACGGGCCGGATGCGGCGTTTCCCGGATTCCATGTGCGAATGTGGCGCTTGGGATCGCGGATTTAGCTGCGTTCGGCCCGTGGTGTTCGGTTGCCCGATGCGGGCATACCGCTACAGTGGCGGCATGGGCTTTCTCATCCGCAGGTACCGTTCCGCCGATGCGGCGGCGACGATGGCCGTGTTCCGCCGGTCGGTCATCGGGCTGGCCTCGCGCGACTACGATCCCGAGCAGGTCCGGGTGTGGGCCGATCGGGCGGGGGATGTGCGGCGGTGGGACCGGCGGCGGTCGGCCGTGGACACGTGGGTGGCCGTTTCGGCAGGGGGTGGCGACGCGGTCGTGGGCTTCATCGACGTTGACGGGAGCGGATACATCGACATGCTGTTCATGGACCCCGCCCATGCGCGGCAGGGCGTGGCGTCGGCGCTTCTGGGAGAAGTCGAACGGCATGCGGCCGAGTGGGGGATCGCGGGCCTGAGCGTGCATGCGAGCATCACCGCGCGGCCGTTCTTCGAGCGCTACGGTTTCCGCGTCGTGCGGGTCCGGCATCCGCGGATTGGGAGCGTGCCGTTTGTGAATTACCTGATGGTCAGGGCCGTGAACGGTGGCGATGGTTCGTGGCAGCCGCGATAACCGTCAGGCGGTGATGACGCGGTAGCTGAGGGCGTCGATGCGCATCCGCGTGACGTCCGGGCGTCCACAAGCAGTTCAGCGCGGTTCAATACAGTCACACCCGTGTTACGGATATGACGGGTCGTCCCCCTCGGCATGCGGCCAAATGACGGCGAACATGCGATCGCACGCATCCATGGCGGCGGCAACGGGATCATTTCCCCTACCCAGCGATGCATAGCGGGCGAGTCTGTCCGGGTCGATCCACGACATGCCCTCCAACCAGTCCTCATATCGTTCGATCATGTATTCGCAGGCCATGTCCCGCGCCGTGCAACCGGGATGGAACATGGCGTGATAGGGATGCCCGTCGGCGGCGTCCTGCCAATAGCCGACGATATAGCCGGTGATTTCATGTATGAGTTCGCCGTATGCGGGATTGGTTCGGTCCATGGCTGGCGCTGACGGCGTTCTCGTTCCGGATGACATGGGTCCTGGAATAGCAAACGGCGATGACCGACGACGCGCCCTGCCGAGACGCGATGATGATGGGGATTCCCGGTTTCTGCCTATACTTGTGATTGCAATGCCCCGGAACGTCACTCGTGCGAAACATCATGATTCCCCGGGGATTTTTTAACGGCAAAGCCCCGCTTCCCAATCGGGAGTAAGGTTTACCGGTCGGGGCCGCGGGATTTGAACCCGCGACATCCCGTTAGGAATCGGTGATTTTTGGCTTAAGCTAACCGTCTTGGTTAACCACAGAAACCTTGGAATCAAGCCATTTTCGAGTTTCTGGTTTCTTGGTTCAGACCGCTGTGATTGGTGAATCGTGACGGTCATTGTTAGCAAAATGTTAGCGTCTCAGAGCTCGGGAACGGCGGAAACGCTTGGCGTGTCGCTAATGTCATTCTGGAGTTATGTTAGCGCTCTTGAAGTCTACGTCCGCTTGCTTCGTCGGCTGCGGTATCGAGGAGAGCGGCACATGCTCCCTATTCATCTGATTGCGACTGAGCAACCCCTTGCCGGTTTGAAGGGTCGCTTCGCTGGTTTCCGCGAGCTTCGTCAGTTGTGTTTCCGCTGCAATGACGCCGTTTTGCCGACTTTCGCGAGCTTCGTTGATTGCCGCTGATTTCGCTGTTCTCCGAGGTCATTGCGTCCCCATCGACGCAGGTGTTCTCAGTCGAATGCGACATAATGACTGCGGAGCGGCGACAACCGGCGACGAGGCGTTCATTCGGACCGCTCATGCGAAACGCAGCCGGTGCGAGGCCCTCCATCGTTGCCCGGTTCGCTCTACGTGCAGTGGGATGCCGAACATCGATTCGAGCCTTTCGTCGGTAAGGCCCTCGCCTATCGGCCCGGCGAACGTGATGGTTCCAGGCGTTGTATTGTCTGTTCCATGATGATTGATGGGTGATTGATGGGTGTCCGTGTGATGATGCCGTTGATGCGTATGGGTGGGAGGATGGCCGTCATCGCCCGCCGGGAATACGCGCGGCGATGGCGTTGAGGTTTTCGGCGACCGCCGCGATGATCTCGTCGTCGCTTTGCCCGCCCTCCAGCTTGAGCAGTCCGAGCGAGTGGAGCGTACCGGCGATGGAGAAGACGGCGGCGATGCGCTCGTGCTCGTTCGCCGCATGGGCGGAATACCGTTCGACGAGCATCGACTCGATCTTGCGGAACATGACTTCGGGGCGGTCGCCGAACAGGATGCGCAAATCGTCGATCTGGCTGTCGACGGCCGGTCTCCAGCCGTTGAGGAACGCGAGCGGATCGGACAGGATCTTGTCCTTGGCGGGGTAATGCTCCAGCATCGCGTCGATGGTTTCGTCCTCGAGTTTGTCGTTCAGGTCGTAGACGTCGAGGTAATGCTTGTAGAACGTGCTCGGGTTGACAAGCGCAAGGTCGCAGATGTCCTTGACCTTGACCTTCGATGCCGGAACTCCCGATGCCCGCAGGCGCAGAAACGCCTCGCGGATCGCCTTGCGGGTCTTGACGATGCGTAGATCGGTCATCATGCCCCTTTCGTCTGTTCGTTTGTCGGTGGCGTCATTCCCTCGCCGACCATAAGCCGAGTGTTATACGACGATTCGGGCAAATCGTCGCATAAGCGAGGAATGTCGCATATCGGTGGTTGCCGTCCGTTGCGTTTCGATGATAATTGATGCTCGTTGAATAATCAACAACTATTGTTTATCGGAGTGTTATTGTGAAACTTGGCATCAACAGGAAACAATGGATCATGGTCATCGTGCTGCTCATGGGCACGTTGCTGGCCGTGCTCAACATGGCGGTGGTCACGCCGGCGTTGCCGTCCATCATGAAGGACCTCGGCGTGGATTCCACCACCGTGCAGTGGCTGTCCAGCGGCTATTCGCTAGTCGAGGCGATGGTCATCCCGCTCGCCGCGTTCCTCATGGGACGCTTCTCCACCCGCAGGCTGTTCATCGGCTGCATCTCATTGTTCGCGGCCGGCAGCCTCGTCGCCGCGTTCGCACCGACCTTCCCCCTGCTCATGGTCGGCCGTGTGTTGCAGGCCCTGTGCACCGGCGCCATCATGCCGATGGTCACCGCGGTGATCCTGCTCGTGTTCCCCAAGGAAAGCCGAGGAACGGCGATGGGCATCACCGGACTGGTCGTCGGCTTCGCCCCGGCGCTCGGCCCGTCCATCTCCGGCGTGATCATCGACTCGTTCGGCTGGCGCACGCTGTTCGTCATCATGGCTGCCGTCGCGCTGGTCGTCATCGCTTTGGCCGCCGTCTACCTGCGCAACTTCGACGGATTCCAACCGGGCGCGTTCGACCCCGTCTCCGTGCTGCTCTCCTCGGTCGGCCTGGCATGCCTGCTGTACGGACTGTCCACGTTCACATCCACCGGCAACATGGCGCTCACCGTCGCGCTGATCGTCATCGGCGTACTGCTCGTCGCCGTGTTCGTACGCCGACAGCTCAAGGCGAAGGAACCGATGCTGCGTGTCGGCATCCTCGACAACCGCACCTACGCGCATTCGGTGATCATCGTGGCGTGCATGCAGGCGGCCCTCATGGGATGCAACGTCATGGTGCCGATGTTCATCCAGACCGTGCTCGGCGCATCCGCCACCGCCAGCGGGCTCGCCATGCTCCCCGGCGCCCTCATCGGCGCATGCTGCGGCATTGTCTCGGGCCGTCTGTTCGACAAATACGGCATTCGCAAGGTCGCCCTGCCCGGCCTGACGGTCATGACCATTGGCGGCGTGCTCATGGCGCTGCTCGGCGCCGATGCTTCGGTCGTCGTCACCGCATGCGCCTACACCGTGCTCTACGCGGGACTCATGTTCGCCATGACCCCGGTGAACACCTGGGGCATCAACGCGCTCGACAACGAGAACATCGGACACGCACAGAGCGTCACCAACACCGTCGGACAGATCGCCTCCTCGATGGGCACCGCCCTCATCGTGTCCATCTCCGCGCTGTCCACCACACTCGCGCCCACCGCCACCGAACACGCGCAATCCATACTCGGCTCGACGCTGGCATTCGCCGCCATCGCCGTCATCCTCGCGGCCGCCCTCATCACGGCGCTCCTGACGACGCGGACTCGCCGTGGCGCGACGGAACGGACCCTCGCCGGACGGTGACCGAACCGACAGCGCAACGACAAACACAGGACCAAACGAAACGAGACAAAATGAACACCACGAACAACTCGCTGACCCACAACATCCGCACCTTCCGCCACGGCACCGAACCGCTGGTGGACCCCATCCGGGACACCTTCATCCGCACCGACAAAGCCGGCAACTCATGGTTCTGGGTCGGCCATTTCGAGGCGGACGGACACACCCTCGACTTCATGTACCACGTCAGCGTCCTGCAGCTCTCCAAATACCTGCCGGTGCGCATGATCAACAGCGTGCTGTCCATCACCGATGAGACCGGGCACGTCTACCGCCACGAGGACCGCTTCTACAAGGTCAGGCGAGGACAGGTCGCAGGGCAGGGACTGCGCATCCGCACCGACAAGGACGTCGTCGAAGGCGACCTCGACAACATGCGCATCGCATCGGCCATGCCGAACGGATCCATCTATCTCGACCTGCACGGCACCAGATACCCGCTCTACAGCCTCGGCACCGGCTACTTCCAGATCGCCGGGGTACCCAACTACCAATACTCGTTCCCGCACATGGCGGCCAAAGGCGTCATCACTCTCGACGGCCAACGACACGAGGTGGAGGGCATGGTATGGATGGACCGCCAGTTCGCCGGCATGCCCAAAGGCAGAAGCCTCAAAGACGGCTACAACTGCAAATGGCTGTGGATGAACCTCTGCTTCGACAACGATCCCGACGTGATCAGCCTGTGGGGCGTGACCGAACTGGCCACCGGCGACGAACACTGCTGGGCGAGCGTCCTGCACCAAGACGGCACCCAATCCTTTACCGGCGTGGATCCGATGGTCGAGGACTCCTTCAATGTGTGGGAAAGCCCCGTGACCGGCATGAAATATCCGACCGGATGGACCGTCTCCATCCCCGAATGGGAAGCGAAACTCACCGTCACGTCCATCATGGACGAACAGGAAATCGCCTCGCCGAACCCCTCCGGCCGCAAATACGAAGGCGCGAGCAAGGTGGTCGGCACCTACCGGGGACGCCCGGTGACGGGCCACTGCTGCCTCGAACTCGTCGGCGGATGGAACTAGCGACACCGGTTTATCCTCCCGAAAGCACCGGCATCGGTCCAATTGCACCAACCTACCGAAGAAAGCCACAACCCGACGAACTGGTGAACAAGGGATTTGGAATGGGCGCTGAATAGCCTTTCGGGGGCTCTCGCACAAGTTAAGCCCGTCTCGCGCACAACACGAGACGGGCTTAACTCCTTGTTTTTATTTAGCTTCACTGTCTTTGCTGAGCTTGCCGCTGAACGCCTGATTCACCAAGGTGTAGACGGCTTGTGCGACGCCGATGACTCCGGTGAGGACGATGCCCCACCCGTAGCCGTGGAAGCCGTTGGTGGCGGCGATGGCGATGACGCCGAGCAGGATGCTCACGCCAAGGGATGCGAGGCCCACGTAGTCGGCGGGGATGTACTTCTTGAACGCCTGCACGAGCGCGGGTGCGACAAGGGCGACGATGCCGGCGGCGAGGGTGGTCGCTGCGGAAATATCCATAAATCTTCTCCTTAGGTTGGTTTGGATATGGAAGCTGCGGCCTCCGGCGCGGTGCCGAAGGCCGCAAACGGTTCAGCCGCTGCCTAGTAGCGCAGCTGCTGTCCGGGGTAGATTAGGTTCGGGTTCCTGAGGTTGTTGAGCTGGGCGACGTGCTGCCAGCCGGAAGCACCGAAGATGCCGCTCAGGGTCTCACCATTCTTGACCACGTGAATCCGCACATTCGTGTTGAACGGCGCTTGCGGTTAGTGTGCCGTTGCCGCGGTAAGTGGCGGTCTAGGCGGGCCAGATGCGGTTGCTGTTCCCGGAGACACACTCCGCGTGGTCGCCAGCCAGAGTCCGATATGTGAAGTGATGCCGCTGGTGGTGTCGCCGGAACTGCATCCGGCACCCGCATTCGACCGAGACCGCGATAAGCGGGATAAGTCAATGTGCGATGCTCGACCGACTGTTGACTCGTCTGGACGCCAGCGAGATCGGGGGGGGGCAGTCAATCCGTCAACGCTGGAATTGAGCTTCGGGACGGTGGAATCACTCTGCATGTCGAAACACGGTCCAAGAAGATTGTCGCTGGTTTCCTGAGCTTCGTCAGATGCGTTTTCGTTGCAATGACGCCGTTTGGTGACTTTCGCAGAATTCGGTGATTGCCGTTGATCTCGCTGTTCTCCTCGGTCATTATGCCCCGGTTGCGTTCACGGCGGCGCAGGTGCTCCCCGGTCGAACGAGACGGAATGACTGAGAAGTCGAAATTAAGGACGCCTTGCGCGTAATGCCGGTACTCGTGATTGGCTGCGGATCCAGTCGGCCGCCTTCGGGTCGATGACGCGGGCGATCCACAGCAGGTTTTCCCACTGGGAGTCGAGATACCCCCGTTCAGCGTCCGCGTCCGGTTGGATGAGCGGTTCCTGATGACTGCACCGGTTGCGCATATTCAACAATTGAATGACGTGCGCCTCGAATTCCTTACGCCGACGTGACCGATAGTAGGGTATGCCGCCGTTGGCCTTGTCCCGGAGAGCTTTCCATACGGTCGGCTCCAGTTTGCGCACCAGCAGGAATCGCCACGAGTCCAATGACAGCCCCGCGATCACGCGATCCGAAGTGATGTCGTGACCGGCATAGCGGATGCGTCGTTTGACGCGTTCGACGGCCTTGCGGAATTCATAGTCGAACCCGAAATAGTCCGCTTGGTCGAACCAGTCCTCCCGACCGCAGTCGGATGCGAGTCGGACGGAGATGAAGTTGCGCAGCATGACCTCGACGTGTGCGATGTCCTCGAAATACGCCTTGGACATGCGCGTGTTCCACACGTACAGCGCAATCGGGTCCAACGCCGATTCCTCGTATCGTCTCATGCGTTCCGCGGAGAACCAGTCGCGCAAACCAGCAACTGTGGCTTGCGCATCATCGGTCACGAAGCCTATGCTAACGAGTGCAAGGCCCCGTGAAAGTCACTCATGCGAAACATCATGAAACTCCGGGGTCAACGTATATCCGTGTCGGTCCCTGGCTGCTGAGGGGCATCGACTTCGTGCGATCATCGTTACCGAATGTGTACCGGGAAGCATTCCCGCCAGCAATGACGAAGCCCCAAATCCCAATCGGGAGTAGGGCTTACCGGTCGGGACAGCGGGATTTGAACCCGCGACATCCTGCTCCCAAAGCAGGCGCGCTACCAAGCTGCGCTATGTCCCGTGCGTGTTTCGCCGCATGGCATGCGGGCGATGGCACAAATCATCAGTATAACGCATGGCCGGACCGGGTGATGCCTTCGAAAGCGACGCGGCCCGGTCCGCGGCTCTGCCAGCAGAAATCAGTCATACCAATGCGGCGATCAGCAGGAACAGCAGCGAGAGTGCGGGGAATGCGAACTGTTTGACGGCGGCGGAGCGCTTGTCGGGGCTGCCCGTGAACAGCACCAAGGCGGCGAGCGCCATCGAACCGGTGCCGGCGACCAGCAGCGTGGCTCCGACGGCGATATGGCCCAGTAGCGCCAGAGCCGCGCCGGTCAGCGCCATGATGCCGAGGAACAGGTTGTAGAACCCCTGATTGTAGGCCATTTCCCGGGTTGCCTCGGCCTCCTTGGCGGACGCGATGGAGAAGACGCGCATCGTCTTCGGGTCCGTCCAGCGGAATGATTCGAGGACGAAGATGAAGACGTGGAGCAGGCCGGCGAGGATGGCGAACGCGCAGGAGACGATGAGCGGGGAGAACGGCACGGGGATTCCTTTCCGATTCGGGGGAGAGAGCGCAAGACTGGCTGCGCTCGGCACGGTCTTACGATAGTGCGGACCGGGGTCGGGGCGCCGTGCGTCCGCCGAGGGCGCAACAGGATGTCAGGGTTCCCGCAACGGCCATGATCTTGGCGGCGATCACCGTAGGGATGGGCTCGTTGCGATGTCGGGCGTGCTGTCCGCCGTCTGCCGGGCGGTTGCGACGGGAATCGGGGGAACTGGGGACGGTATTTTCGATTTGTGTGGTCGATTTTTGCGGATCGTCCGGGTATCAGCGTTGCCATATCGCCGGAATGACGTCATGGCTATCGGGAGAATCGTGGAAAAACAACCACACAAATCGAAAATACATATGCGGCAGTCCACTACGTAGCTGCTGCGCACCGGATTTGGGCTCCGGTGAAAACGCAAAGGGCCCCGCGTTCGCACGCAGGGCCCTGATGGTGTCCGGGATGAGACTTGAACTCACACGCCTGTATAAAATAGGCACTAGCACCTCAAGCTAGCGCGTCTACCATTCCGCCACCCGGACAGGTGTCGTTGTTAGGCAACGGGTAGGTACTTTATCGATCATGTGCGCGCCCGTCAAATCGCGACACTCCGGTGCGGTCCGCGATGCGGTTTGAGGATGGTCCGACGATTCCGCTCCCATGCGCCGCTTCGTGCTACCCTAAAGGCAGAGCCGCGTCGTCGGCTCCCGGACGATGGACAAGTACCCGGCCTCGACAAGACTTGCCATACGACGAGGAGCAGCGGGTCATGGCATGGTTCGTTCTGATTGTTTCCGGTATTTGCGAGTCCGTATGGGCCATCGCGCTCGACCGTTCGGAGGGGTTCTCCCGACTTGCGCCCACGGTGGCGTTCGTCCTTGGTCTGGCGGCCAGCATGGGAGGGCTCGGCTATGCGATGCGGTACATCCCCGTAGGCACGTCCTATGTGGTCTGGGTGGGCGTCGGGGCGGCCATCACCGCCGTGTACGGCATGGCGAGCGGCGAGGAACCCGTCTCGTGCGCGCGTGTGCTGCTCGTTGCGGGATTGGTGGCCTGCGCCGTCGGTCTCAGGCTCGTCCGCTGACTCTTCGTCCCGCCGATTCGTTTTCGGACCATTCCGGGGACGACTGGGGAAACGCGTGTATGGTGTGCTGCGGAGTCGCGCATGCGGGACGCGCATCGCGCGCAGCGAAGGGAAGGAACGGGCCATGGTCACCTCGCACAGGAGCCGCGTGGTCGTCGTCGGCACGGGCAGCGTGGGGTCGGCGGTGGCCGGCGCCATCGTGCTGCAGGGGCTGTGCGACGAACTCGTACTCATCAACCACAACCCCGACAAGGCCGAAGGCCTCGCCATGGACCTCATGGACGGCTCCGAGTTCATCGGGCGCTTCGTCTCCATCCGGCGCGGGGACTGGTCCGACTGCCGCGACGCCGACGTGGTGATCGTCACCGCCGGGCCGAAGCCGAAGCCGGGGGAGACGCGGTTTCAGGAGCTCGGCGCCGCCATTGACATCGTCGATCCGATCCTGCGCGCGATCACGCGTTCCGGATTCAACGGAATCCTCATCATGGTGTCCAATCCGGTCGACGTGATGAGCTGGTTCGCATGGCGCCGCACCGGGCTGCCCCGCGCGCAGGTGCTCGGCTCGGGGACCGCGCTGGACACCTCGCGCATGAAGGCGATCATCGGCGAAATCACGCGCCTTGACCCGCGCATGGTGTCCGGCTACGTGATCGGCGAGCACGGCGAATCCCAGTTCGTGCCGTGGTCCACGGTCTCGTTCATCGGCAAGAGCTTCACGCAGTACCTTCAGGACAACCGGGAGCGCTACGAGGGCGTCACAACGGAGGTCATCGAGGAGCGGACTCGCGAGCGCGGCATGGCGATCAAGGCGCTGCGCGGCGGCACCAGCCAGGGCATCGCCGCCACGGTGGCCGGTCTGACCCGCACGATCCTGTGGAACGAGCGCCGGGTGATCCCCGTCTCCACGCTGATCGACGGCGAATACGAATACGACGAGCACGACGTGTTCCTGAGCCTGCCGGTCGCGCTGGACGCCGACGGCGTGGGCGACTTCGTGGACCTGCACCTGACCGGCGACGAACTGGCCAAATTCCACGAGTCCGCACGCGTCGTCCGCGAGCACTGCGTCCTGATCGCCGACCGGCTGCGGTGCCAAAGCTGACGGCTCCGAGCGAAATGTCGGGCGCCGGTCCGGGCGAAGCGGTATAGAATCGGGATGCCGCCGAGTGGCGGCGCTTTGCGATGCGCGGAGGGAGGAATCGGACATGGGACGGCATCAACGGGCGGAGACCTCCGGCCTCATCTCCTTCCTCGTCTGCTCGCTGGTCTGCGCCGTCGCCATGAAGGCGTTCGTGGAACTCGCGCCGCCCATCTGGCAGGTGTCCCGGCGACTGTTCACCGTGTCCGCCGGCATGATCACCGCGTGCGGCGTGCTCTCGTTCGCCATCGGCTACGCCCGGCACTCGCGCTCGTGGAACCTCGACCACGGCTGGTTCACGCCCATCCGCCGCGCGTTCGAGGTGCTGGCCCTCTCCATCGTGTACGCGTCCACCATCTTCCTGTGCGCGTTCGCGATCCTCGGCGTCATCAGCTCGATGATGGGCTCGTTCCTCGTCTATCTGCCGTGGATCACCGCGGGGTTCGCCGGCGTGGTCGGCTACCTCACCTTCGTGCAGGCCGACCTCATGAACGCCAAGACCATCGCCTCGCTGCTGCCGTTCTTCGTGCTCTCCGGCGTCACCACGGCGGGACTCACCACCGACGACCCGTACTGGTACAACAACAACTTCTCGCAGCTCGGCGACCGCACCACGTTCGCGGCCCGCATGTTCAACTCCACGCTCATCCTCGCTGGCGTGTGCATCATCATCGTCAGCTACTTCGCGGTCTCCGAGCTCATCACCACGCACCGGCTGCGCGTGCGCTGGCAGAGCGACCACGCCGACGCCACCGCGGGCCGGGCGGTGGGGGAGATCGCCCACTTCCGTCTGCGCGCCGGGCTGCTCATGGGCTTTCTCACGCTCGCCGGCCTGTTCTTCATCGGCATCGGCACGTTCCGCTACACGCCCCACCCGCACACGCACGACTTCTTCGCGCGCGGACTGCCGATGATCATGAGCGTGCTGCTCATCATCCTGCCGTGGCTCGCCCCGCAGCTGTCCAAGGCGACGTTCGTGATCGGCGACCTCGCCATCGGCGTGTGCGGCGTCGCCACGCTCATCTGGCTGAAGGGCGACAACACGCTCACCAACGTGGAAGCGCTCTCCGGTCTGGTGTTCCTTGGGTGGTTCATCGTGTTCGCCCGCCAGATCGCCGCGATCGAGGCCGACCGCGTGGCCGCGCAGCTCGTCTACGCGCAGCTGCACGCCGGCGGCTCGCCGCGTCCCGCGTCCGCGTCCGCGTCTGCGTCCGCGGCTGAGGCTGTGGCGACGGTGGCGGGCAAGGCCTCGGCGGCGGCTTCGACGATGGCCGGCAACGCCGGGTTCCCCGGCAAGCTCGACCGCGTGTCCGGGCTGGAATCCCGTCTGCCCGCCGACCGCTGACGGGAGCCGGCGGAGGGAGCGGGTTGCGGAGCTGGCGCGTGTCGGCGGAGGCGGGGGAGCCGGACTCGGGTGCGCGGTGGCGGGCCATGCTCCGGACGTGGGTCGAGCATGCGATGGGACGCGGTGGATGCGGCCGCACGACGGGAACGGATTGCGGAGCTGATGCGTTTCGGCGGAAGCTGGGGAAGCGGGCGCGTTCCGGGTGCGCGCTGGGTGCATGCCGGGGTGCGTGACGGATGTGACGGATGCGACGGATGTGCATTGGACGCGTTGCGGTTGTGCTGCGGTCGTGCTGCGGTCGTGGTGCAAGTCCTCCCTATGTAGCATTCGTCACAGAAACCCGATGAATCTTCCATCGTCAATCGGTTGACGTCCAGCAGACGCGCATGAAGGGCATATAGTTTGCGTCGTTGCGATGTTTACGTAAACATTTTGGTTGCGCAATCATCGCTGGTCATCGCAGCGCAGAGGAAGGAATGGCAATGACCGCCAGTGCATTGATGGACAGGGAGACCGCCGCGGATTCGGCGAGTCCCGCGGAAGCCGCAATAAACAAGCGCCCGGCTGATTTCGGGAAGGGACAGGGCGCGGCGGAGCGCGAGGCCGTCCCGGGGAACGAGCCGGACTACGGCGTGCGCGACGCCGACCAGCCCAAGCTGCCCGTGCGGCTCGGACTCGGCCTGCTCGTCGGCCCCGCCTGCTGGATGCTCGCCTACGTGGGCGTGTCCGCGACGCTGCTGCCCGCGAAGCTTGACTTCTTCGCGCCCGACCAGAAGGTCGCCCTCATCCCGCTGTTCTCCACCATCGCCATGGTCGCCGCCACCATCTCCAACATCATCGCCGGCGCCCTGTCGGACGTGACCCGCACGCGCTTCGGCAGCCGCAGCCCGTGGATCGTGGGAGCCTCCTTCGCCTGCGCGCTCATGTTCGTGTGGCTCGCGTTCTCCTCCACATGGCCCATGCTGCTGGTCACCTGGACCCTGTACAACGTGGCGCTCAACTGCGTCACCGCCCCGATGATCGCCCAGCTGTCCGACCGCATCGCCCCGCGCTGGCGCGGCACGGTCTCCTCGTTCTGGGGCATCGGCATGGCCATCGGCAACTACGGCTCCGGCCTCATCGCCGCGCACTTCATCGCGGACAACGCGGCGGCCACCACCGGCGTGCTCATCTTCGCGGTCATCGCGGCCGTGGGCGGCGTGGTCTCCCCGCTCATCATGCACGAGCCCTCCAACCGCGGCGTGGCCCGCACCGCGTTCGACCGCGACGCGATCAAGCGCTACTTCATGTTCCCCACCCGCAACTGCCGCGACTACTACCTCGCCCTCGCCGGCAAGATGCTCATGGTCACCGGCCAGTACGTCATCGTGGGCTACCAGCTGTACATCTTCTCCGACTACATGAGGCTGGACGACGCTGGCCAGACCGCCGCGATCTCCACCATGTCGCTCATCCTCATGATCACCGGCATCGTGTTCTGCGTGATCGCCGGGCCGCTGTCCGACCGCTTCCACCGCATCAAGGCGCCGGTCGCGGTCACCACGATCATGCTCGGCGTGGGCGCGTTCTTCCCGTTCTTCGCCGCGCAGCCGTGGACCATGTACGCCTACGCGCTGATCGCCGGCATCGGCATGGGCGCCTACAACGCCGTCGACCAGGCGCTCAACGTGGCCGTGCTGCCTGATCCGAAGACCGCCGCCAAGGACCTCGGCATCATCAACATGGCCAACACGCTCGGCCAGGTGTTCGGCCCCGCCATCGCCGGACTCGTCATCACCACGCTCGGATACCGCGCCATGTTCCCGGTCGAGACGGTGATCTGCGTGATCGGCGGCCTGCTCATCCTCGCCGTGAAGCGCGTGCGGTAACCGTCGCAACGGTTGCCGACTGGAACGGCCCCGGTTCGCGGAGACGCGTATCGGGGCCGATTTATTATGCGATCACGCCCGCCAGCTCCAGCGCCGTGCGCGCGAACAGCAGCACCAGCACGCCCACGATCACCGGCCGGACGATCCTCGTGCCGTCCTTGAGCACCAGACCGGCGCCCAAGTAGTGGCCCACCATGCCGAACACGCCGGCGACGAGGCCGACGACCCACCACATCTGCCCGCTCAGTGCGAACGTGACGATCGAGGCGACGTTCGCGGACAGGTTCCAGATCTTCATGTCGCCCGAAGCGTCGTGCAGGCCCATGCCGGCGACCGCGGTGAACGCCAGCAGCGTGAACGTGCCCGAACCCGGGCCGTAGAACCCGTTGTACAGCCCGCACGCGAGGGAGCATGCGGCCACGAGCAGCCAGCGGCGTCGCGCCGGCATGGGACGGTCCTTGGCGGCGAAGCTCTTCTTGCGCAGCACCACCACGGCGATGAGCGGCAGCAACGCCAGCAGCACGTAGCGCAGCACGCCCTCCGGCACCAGCAGCGTGACGCGGGCCCCGCCCACACTGCCCGCAAAGCCGAACAGGGCCGCGGGTACGGCGAGCTTGACGTTCACAAAGCCGTTGCGGCACAGGCGGACCGTGGACGTGGTGGAGCCAAGCCCCGCGGACAGCTGGTTCGTGGCGATGGCCAGATGCGGCGGCACGCCAGCGATGAGGTAGGCGGGCATGGTGATGAGCCCGCCGCCGCCCGCGACGGCGTCCACCATGCCGCCGACGAGCACCAGCGGGCAGACGATGAGCAGGGTGATCCACAGTGGGGGCAATGCAGTCAAATCCATGCGCATCAGGGTATGAAGCGCGTGTTACGGGCGCGGCGGGCCGTCCGCATGCCGGCGGGTTCAGGCCATCTCTCCGCGCGCGGCCCAATGCCGCTCCTGCGCGGCCTCCGGGTTCTCGCGCATGAGTTTCGCTGGATACTTGCGCTTGGTCTTCTCCAACTTGGCGAGGATGATCTCGTCCATGTCCACGCCGAGCCGGTCGGCCATCATGATGCAGTAGGTGAGCACGTCCGCCAGCTCCTCGCGCACGTGCTCGTCGTCCAACGTCGGCGACTGCGGCGTCCACTGGTAGCATTCCAACAGTTCGGCGCCTTCGATCATGATGGACTTGGCCAGATTCTCCGGCGTGTGGTATCGCTCCCAGTCCCGTTCCGCGGTGAAATCCCGCACGGCCTGAATCGTGGACTCGCTGATCATGGTTTGTTCCCCTCTCGACGGTCGATATCCGAGTCGATATCCGAACTATATCGGCTTCCGAGGGCAGATTTCGGCATGTGCGGGGATCTACTTGGCGCTCCGAGGGCACCATACATGGATCGCCCACGCTTTTGCGCTGCGGAAAATGGCGAAAAACGGCGGAAAACAAGGCATCATAGCGGTTGGATCGTGCGCGAGTGCCATGCGTGGTGCCCTCGGAAGGCCAAGTAGATGTCGACGGAACATGAAATCCGCCCTCGGAAACGCAAGTACCGTCCACCATGGCGACCATCACCCGCCGACGGACGTGCGGCACGGTACCATGCAGGGTATGACTACAACGAGCAACGCCACCGCCGAAGCGCTGTGGGACGCCCCGGCCGCGGCCGGCCCACTGAACGCCACGGTCACGATCCCCGGCAGCAAATCATTGTCGAACCGCTATCTCATCCTCGCCGCGCTCGGCTCGAAGCCGGTCACGCTGATCGGTCTGCTGCGCTCTCGCGACACCGAACTCATGATGGGGGCGCTGGGGGCGCTGGGCGTGCGCTGCGACGCCGACCCCGCGACGCCCACCACCGTGACGGTCACGCCGCCCGCCGGCGGTCGCTTCCACGGCGACGCGGACGTCTACTGCGGTCTGGCTGGTACGGTGATGCGCTTCGTGCCGGGGCTTGCGCTGTTCGCCGACGGTCCCGTGCGCTTCGACGGCGACGAGCAGGCGTACGCCCGTCCGATGAAGCCGGTGCTTGACGGTCTGGAGCAGCTGGGCGCGACCGTGGAGTACCACGGCGAGGAGGGCAAGCTGCCGTTCACCGTCACGCCGCCGAAGTCCGCCGCCGCTGAATCGGCCGCCGGATCGGCCGCTGGGCCCGCCGTGGTGTCCATCGACTCGTCCGGCTCCTCCCAGTTCATCTCCGGGCTGCTGCTCGTCGGCGCGCGGCTGCCGCACGGTCTCGAACTGCATCACACGGGGGAGAAGACCCCCAGCCTGCCCCACATCCGCATGACCGTCGCCGACCTCAACGCCGCCGGCGCGCATGCCACCGCCGACGAAGCCGCCCGCACGTGGCGCGTGGAACCGGGAAGCGTGCAGCTGCCCGACCGCGTGGTGGTGGAGCCCGACCTGTCCAACGCGGCGCCGTTCCTGGGCGCGGCGCTCATCGCCGGGGGATCGGTGCGCGTGCCGCACTGGCCGGAAACCACCACCCAGCCCGGCGGCCTGCTGCCCGGCTATCTGGAGCGCATGGGCGCGCAGGTGAGCTTCCCCGAGGAAAACGGCGTCCGCTACTGCGAGGTGCGTTCCGACGGGCATATCCACGGCCTCGGCGACTTCGACCTGACCGCCGCGGGGGAGATCGCCCCGTCGCTCGCCGCGATACTGGTGTTCGCGGACGCGCTCACGAACCTCACGGGCATCGGGCACCTGCGCGGCCATGAGACCAACCGCCTCGCCGCGCTCGTCGCGGAGATCACGCGCGTGGGCGGCACGGCGGGCGAGCTGCCGGACGGGCTGCGCATCGAACCGGTGCCCGCCGGGCGCCTGCACGCCGCGGACATGGAAACCTACGCCGACCACCGCATGGCCACTTTCGCCGCAATGCTGGGCCTGAGGATCCCCGGCGTCCGCGTGCGCGACGTGGCCACCACGCGCAAGACCCTGCCCGACTTCACCGGCATGTGGGCCACGCTGCTGGGCTGAGGCGCGGCTGCGTGGCGCTGGAGCATAGCCCGCAGCACGACTGCAACAACTTGTAACAACTAAGGAGCACACGAACCATCATGAGCGCACACACGCTATACGAAACCCGTTCCTACACGGACGAACTGGCCGGCAACCCCCATCTGGACGACCTCCTGCTCACCCTGCGCCTCGCGGACGCGGCGGACGAAATCACCACCGCCCGCTTCGGCGCCATGGACCTGCACGTGGAGACCAAGCCGGACAACACGCCGGTGAGTGACGCCGACCGCGCCACCGAACGCGCCATCCGCGACATCCTCGCCAAGGAGCGTCCCGACGACGCGATCTACGGCGAGGAGCTCGGACGTTCCGAATCGACCGGCCGGCGCTGGATCATCGACCCGATCGACGGCACCAAGAACTACGTGCGCGGCGTGCCCGTGTGGGCCACGCTGATCGGCCTGCAGGAGGGCGACGATCTGGTGGTGGGCGTGGTGTCCGCGCCGTGGCTGCACACCCGCTGGTTCGCGCTCAGGGACGGCGGCGCGTACATGGGCCGCGGCCCCGAGGCGGCCACGCGCATCCACGTCTCGAAGGTGGCCAAGGTGGAGGACGCCTCGATGAGCATGTCGTCGCTGACCGGCTGGCGCGACCGCGGCGACCGCGACAAGCTCATCGCCCTGACGGATTCCATGTGGCGCCTGCGCGGCTTCGGCGACTTCTGGAGCTACATGCTGGTGGCGCAGGGCGCAGTGGACGCCGCCGCCGAGCCGGAGCTCGACCTGTACGACATGGCGGCCCTCGTGCCGATCGTCACCGAGGCGGGCGGCCGGTTCACCGATCTCGACGGCAACCCCGGACCGTGGGGCGGCTGCGCGCTGGCCAGCAACGGACTGCTGCACGAGGCGATCCTCAAGGCGCTGTAGGCCGCTATCCGCGGGGGGGGTACCTCCCGCAGGCCATTTCCCGACGGCCATCCGCCGCATGAACATATGAGGATGAGCATAAGAAAATCCCCGGAACGCTTGGGCATCCCGGGGATTTTCATTGCTCGGCCGCGTCAGTCAAACACGGCCATATGCGTGGAATCAGGCCTCGTCGACCGGCTCGACCACGTTGCCGTAGGAGTCCTTGCCGGCCACGGCGATGGCGGCGGACTTGCGGGCGATGGCCAGCTCCTCGTTGGTCGGGTAGATGGCGATGATCACGGAGGAGTCCGGGGTGGAGATGACGCGCGGCTCCTTGGAGCGGGTTGCGTTCTTCTCCTCGTCGATCTTGACGCCGAACGGGGCGAGCTTGTCGCACACCATCTTGCGCACGATGTCGTCGTTCTCGCCGACGCCGGCGGTGAAGGTGATCACGTCCACGCCGCCCATCTGAGCGGTGTAGTTGCCGATGTAGCCGACGATGCGGTGCACGTAGACCTGCAGGGCGAGCTTGGCGTCCTCGTTGCCCTCGGCGGCCAGACGGTGGACCTCGCGCATGTCGCCGTAGCCGGTGAGGCCGGCCAGACCGGACTTCTTGTTGAACAGGGTGTCCAGCTCGTCCACGTTCATGTGGGCGTTGCGGATCAGGTGGAAGACCACGGCCGGGTCGATGTCGCCGGTGCGGCCGCCCATGACCAGACCCTCGAGCGGGGTGAGGCCCATGGAGGTGTCGACGGGCTTGCCGGAGATCTGGGCGGAGGCGGAGGCGCCGTTGCCGATGTGCAGGACGATCTGCTTGAGGCCCTCGGCCGGCTTGCCGATGAGCTCCGGGACGACGGAGCCGACGAACTCGTGGGAGGTGCCGTGGGCGCCGTAGCGGCGGATGTGGTACTGCTCGGCGATCTGCTTGTTCAGCGCGTAGGTGCTGGCCTCCTTCGGCAGCTGGAAGAAGAAGGAGGAGTCGAAGACGAAGATCTGCGGCACGTCCGGCAGCAGGGCGGTCATGACCTCGGCGCCCTTGGCCTCCGGGCCGTTGTGCAGCGGGGCGAGCACGGCGAGGTCCTTGACCTGGCCGATGGTCTTGGCGTTGACCAGAGCCGGCTGCGGGAAGATGGAGCCGCCCTGCACCACGCGGTGGCCGACGGCGACGATGCCGGCCTCGTCCAGGTTCGGGCCGTACTCCTTGAAGAAGCCGAGGACGCGCTTGAGGCCCTGCTCGTGGTCGTGGATCGGCTCGGTGAGCTCGTGCTTCTCGCCGTTGTACTCGTGCTTGTAGTGGCCGTCGATCGGCTCGCCGATCTTCTCGACGAGGCCGGAGGCGAGGCCTTCGCCGGACTCGAGGTCCACCAGCTGGTACTTGATCGAGCTGGAGCCGGAATTGATGACAAGGACGGTTTTCGCCATTTGGGCTTCCTCCATGTGTTTGTTGATTGCCGCCTGACGCGGCTTACCGTTGTTTAGATTACTCGCTGCTTGCTACAAATGCGGATGCGAAGCCGCGCAAAAACGGGCGCCTCCCGTCCTCGAACGGAAGGCGCCCGGGAGTCTCACTGGGCTTCGATGGCGGTCAGCGCGACGGTGTTGATGATGTCCTGGACGAGGGCGCCGCGGGACAGGTCGTTCACCGGCTTGTTGAGGCCCTGCAGCACCGGGCCGACGGCCACGGCGCCGGAGGAGCGCTGGACGGCCTTGTAGCCGATGTTGCCGGCGCACAGGTCCGGGAACACGAACACGTTGACGTGGCCGGCCACGTCGTTGCCCTTGGCCTTGGTGGAGGCCACGACCGGGGACCAGGCGGCGTCGAACTGGATGGAGCCGACGACCGGGAGCTCCGGGTCCTGCTCCTTGACGAGCTTGGTGGCCTCCTCGACGAGGTCCACGTCCGGGCCCTTGCCGGAGCCGAGGGTGGAGTAGGACAGCATGCCGACCTTCGGGTCGATGCCGAAGGCCTTGGCGGTCTCGGCGGACTGGATGGCGATCTCGGCGAGCTGTTCGGCGTTCGGGTTGAGGTTGATGGCGCAGTCGGCGAACACGGCCACGTGGTCCTTGAAGCACATGAGGAACGCGCCGGAGACGAGCTTCTGACCGGGCTTGGTCTTGATGACCTGCAGGGCCGGGCGCACGGTGTTGGCGGTGGAGTTGATGGAGCCGGAGACGAGGCCGTCGGCCTTGCCGAGCACCACGAGCATGGTGCCGAAGTAGGAGGCGTCGGTCAGCTGCTTGCGGGCCTGCTCGGGGGTCATGCCCTTCTTGGCGCGCAGCTCGCACAGCTTCTCGGTCATCGGGGCGAGGACCTCCTCGTCGTCCATGGCCTGGAAGGTGGCCTTCTCGAGGTTCTCGAGGCCAAGCTCCTTGCCGCGGGCCAGGATCTCGTCCTTCTTGCCCACGATGATCAGGTTGACGATGTCGCGCGCGAGCAGGTAGTCGGCCGCCTTGATGATGCGGTCCTCCTGACCCTCCGGCAGCACGATGGTCTTCTTGTCGGCCTTGGCCTTGCCCAGCAGGCCGTACTGGAAGGCGTACGGGGTGACCGGGGCGTCGAAGTCGGCGTCGAGCGCGGCGAGTACCTCCTCGGCCGGCGCGTTCTCGACGAACGCCTCGGCGGCGGCTTCGGCGCCGCCCTCGGCGGACACGTCCACCTTCGGCAGGACCCACACCGGCACGCCGGCGTCGGCGAGGGCCTCCTTGTCGGGGACGACCTGCTCGGGCTCGGCGCCGGTGACGAACACGCCGATGACCTTGGTGCCGGCGGCCTCAACGGCGGCGGCGGAGGCCTTGACGGTGGCGGCGAGCTGCTCCGGGGTGCGGTCGATGGTGCACACGGCGAGGAACACGGGGGAGGCGAGGTCGGCGGCCACGTCGGCGTTGAAGGCGAAGGCGGCCGGATCGTTCACGGAGGACTTGTCGGTGCCGACCACGACCATGGCCTCGGCGCCGGAGGCGGCGACGGCCTCATGGTAGGCGGCGACGATGTCGGCGCGGGCGCCGGCCTTGTCCTCGCGGGCGCGCTTCGGGCATACGCCGACGGACTGCTCGCTGCTCAGGCCGGCGTTGGCGGCGGCGACGAGCACGTCGGTGAAGGTGTCCTTCTTGCACACGGCCGGACGGAACACGCCGGTCTTCTTGGCGGAGGCGAGGGCGTTGACGACGCCAAGGGCGACGACGTTGCGGCCGTTGGCGGCTTCGGGGCTGATGATGGTGACACTGGTAAGACTCACGGGTCTCTCCTGTTCGTAACTATCCAATGACGTGACTGCCTTGTTCACATCTACGCCACAGTCTAGTGAGCGAACCCGAAAAGCGGGGGAGATTTGCCCTCAATTGCCGCACGGGCGAATGTGATGTACGCCACAGTACGCTGCGCCGCGGTGCTGCGTACTGTGCGGCGCGCGACGATTTGCCATATGACACACGCGGCGGGGGAGGGCACCAAACATGCGAAAGGGGCCGTTCCCGAACCGAAGTCCGGGAACGGCCCCTCACTGGCCTAGCTATGCGCTATGCGATCAGACGATCAGCGAGATCACTCGTTGTCGCCGCCGGTCGCGGCGGTGGCGTCGATGGCGACGTCGTCACCCTTGACCTCCGGCCACACCCAGTCGGTGTAGTCCGGGTGATCGTAGCCGTTGTCCACCGCGAACTGGAAGGCCTCCAGACGGAAGTCGTTCAGCTTCTTGATCTCGTCGGCGTACTTGGCGGCGTCGATGATTTCGAGGGCGGAGGCGGTCAGGCAGTAGCGATCCATGTCGTTGACGCGAACCATGTCGAACGGCGTGGTGGTGGAGCCCTGCTCCTTGTAGCCGTGGACGCGGAAGTTGTCGTGGTTCGGACGGCCGTGGATCAGGCGGTAGATGGAGCCCGGGTACGCGTGGAAGGCGAACAGGACCGGCTTGTCGGCGGAGAAGAGCTTGGTGAACTCCTCGTCGGACAGGGCCTGGTCGTTCTCCTCGGCGTCCTGGATCTTCAGCAGGTCAACGACGTTGACGAACTGGACCTTGAGGCCCATCTTCTGCAGCTTGTCGTTGGCGGCCAGGGCTTCCATGGTCGGCACGTCGCCGCAGGAGGCGATGACGATGTCGGCGTCCTCGGCGTCCTTAGCGTTGGAGGCCCAATCCCAGCGGGCGGCGCCCTTCTCGAGCTCGGCGGCGGCCTCGTCGATGGTCTGGTAGGTCGCGGCCGGCTGCTTGCCGGAGAAGATGGCGTTGATGCAGTTCTTGGACTTGTAGCAACGCTCGGCGACGGTCAGCAGGGAGTTGGCGTCGGCCGGGAAGTAGATGTTGACCACGTGGTCGTTGTTGAAGTTCTTGTTGAGCAGGATGTCAACGAAGCCCGGGTCCTGGTGCGAGAAGCCGTTGTGGTCCTGGCGCCACACGTGGGAGGAGATCAGGACGTTCAGGCCGGCGATCGGCTTACGCCACGGGATCTCGCGGACGGTGGCCTCGAGCCACTTGGCGTGCTGGTTGATCATGGAGTCGATCACGTGGGCGAAGGACTCGTAGGTGCTCCAGATGCCGTGGCGGCCGGTGAGCAGGTAGCCCTCGAGGAAGCCTTCCATCTGGTGCTCGGAAAGCTGCTCGACGACCTGGCCGGTGACGGCCATGTGCTCATCGGTGAGCTCCGACAGGTAGCCGGCGTCCCACTGCTTGTTGGTGACCTCGTAGGCGGCGGCGAGACGGTTGGAGGCGGTCTCGTCCGGTCCGAAGATGCGGAAGTCGGTCGGGTTCTTGCGGATCACGTCGCGGGTGTAGTAGCCCAGCACGCGGGTCGCCTCGGTGGCGCCCCAGCCGTGGCCGTGACCCTTGATATCGACCTCGTAGTCGCGGATGTCCGGGAGCTCGAGCTCCTTGAGCAGACGGCCGCCGTTGGCGTTCGGGTTCTCGCCGATGCGCAGCTCGCCCTTCGGCATGAAGGCGGTGACTTCCGGCTTGACGGCGCCGTTCTCGTCGAACAGCTCCTCCGGCTTGTAGGACTCGAGCCAGTTCTTGAGGACCTCGAAGTGGGCCTCGGTGTCGCGGGCGGAGGCCAGCGGCACCTGGTGGGCGCGCCAGGAGCCCTCGGTCTTCTTGCCGTCGATGAACTTCGGGCAGGTCCAGCCCTTCGGGGTGCGGAAGATGATCATCGGGTAGAACGGACGGTGCACGTCGTCGGTCTGAGCGGCGGCCTTGATGTCGCAGATCTCGTCGAAGACGGTCTCGAACAGCTCGGCGAAGCGACGGTGGATGGACATGTGGTCCTCATCGTCGAAGCCGGCGACGAACTCGTACGGCTCGTAGCCCATGCCGTGGAAGAACTCGTGCAGCTCCTCGTCGGAGATGCGGGAGAGGATGGTCGGGTTGGCGATCTTGTAACCGTTGAGGTGCAGGATCGGCAGCACGATGCCGTCGGTGCGCGGGTTGACGAGCTTGTTGGACTGCCAGCCGGTGGCCAGCGGGCCGGTCTCGGCCTCGCCGTCGCCCACGATGCAGGGGACGAACAGGCTCGGGTTGTTCATGACCGCGCCGTAGGCGTGGGACAGGGCGTAGCCCAGCTCGCCGCCCTCGTGGATCGAGCCCGGGGTCTCCGGGGCGAAGTGGGACGGGATGCCGCCCGGGTAGGAGAACTGGCGGAAGAACTTCTGCAGGCCAGCCTCATCCTTGGTGATGTTCGGGAAGTACTCGGTGTAGGTGCCGTCCAGGTAGGACTGGGAGGTGCCGGCGGGGCCGCCGTGGCCCGGGCCCATGATGAACACGGTGTTCTGGCCGTGGTCGGCGATGAGACGGTTGATGTGGCCGATCAGGAAGTTCAGGCCCGGGGTGGTGCCCCAGTGGCCGACCAGACGGTGCTTGACGTCCTCACGGGTGAAGGGCTCCTTCATCAGCGGGTTGCTGCGAAGGTAGATCTGACCGATGGAGAGGTAGTTCGCCGCGCGCCAGTACTTGTCGACGCCTTCGAGCGATTCCTCGGAAACCGGAGCGTTCAGCTTCTTCCAAGGGGTGCCAATAACAGGATTCGTCATGTGTACTCCTGTACTCCTGCACATAAAGTGCGATTGATTATTTCCATGTGGCCGTGGGCTCCGCGAGCTCCGTGGAACCGCGGTTTTCCCTCGTCCAGTCGTGCTTCATGGTACGGGATGCTTACGACTTTTTGGCCGGTATTGTGACGCGATGTTAGGTTTTGTGCGCTTTCATCGAAGGCAAAGTTTGCCACCGTTTGCCTTGAATTTACTCTCGTGCCACATTTCGGGATCCTGAAAACGTTGGAATTGTGCGGTTTTAGGGCTGTTAGCGCTCCCAGTGGCATGGTCGAAGCGGTTCGACAACGAAACAATGCCCCATCGGCGTGTTGTGCGCTTTTTCATGCGTCCCGCCGCCCGTTCGCCGCCCGCTCGCGCTCTGTTCGAGGCCGCGCCGCCTCCCGCCCGGCACTTGTCTGATTGACCGGCCATAATCGACCTATTCCTACCGAACACCCAACAACCGTATGTAAGGGAGATCATGGCACAGGGACCCGTTCTCGTCGTTGATTTCGGCGCACAGTACGCCCAGCTGATCGCACGCAGGGTGCGTGAGGCTCATGTCTATTCCGAACTCGTACCGCATTCCATGCCGGTCGACGAGATCCTCGCCAAGGACCCCAAGGCGATCATCCTCTCGGGCGGCCCGGCCTCCGTGTTCGAGCCCGGCGCCCCGCGCGTCGACCCCAAGCTGTTCGAGGCCGGCGTCCCGGTGCTCGGCATCTGCTACGGCTTCCAGGCCATGGCCTACGCGCTCGGCGCGGATGTGGACAAGGCCGCGCTCGGCGAGTACGGCAAGACCGAAACCGCCATCGACCATGCCGAGGGTCTGCTCGCCGGCTCCCCGGCCGAGCAGAACACGTGGATGAGCCACGGCGTCGCCGTCAAGACCGCGCCCGCCGGCTTCGAGGTGCTCGCCCACACCGAGGGCGCGCCCGTCGCCGCCATGCAGGACGAGTCCCGCAAGCTCTACGGCGTGCAGTGGCACCCCGAGGTCAAGCACACCCCGCTCGGCCAGACGCTCATCGAGACCTTCCTGCACCAGTGCGCCGGCCTGCCGGACGACTGGGACGCCTCCGGCATCATCGAGGACCAGGTCGCCAAGATCCGCGAGAAGGTCGGCGACGCCGAGGTGATCTGCGGCCTGTCCGGCGGCGTGGACTCCGCCGTCGCCGCCGCGCTCGTCCACCGCGCCATCGGCGACCAGCTCACCTGCGTGTTCGTCGACCACGGCCTGCTGCGCAAGGGCGAGGTCGAGCAGGTCAAGCACGACTTCGTCAAGGCGACCGGCATCCGCCTCATCACCGTCGACGCGGCCGACGACTTCCTCGAGGCGCTCAAGGGCGTCTCCGAGCCCGAGCGCAAGCGCAAGATCATCGGCGAGAAGTTCATCCGCACCTTCGAGAAGGCCCAGCGCCAAGTGCTCGAGGAGGCCGGCGCCCGCGGCAAGGAGGTCAAGTTCCTCGTGCAGGGCACCCTCTACCCGGACGTCGTCGAGTCCGGCGGCGGCGACGGCGCGGCCAACATCAAGAGCCACCACAACGTCGGCGGCCTGCCCAAGGACATCAAGTTCCAGCTCATCGAGCCGCTGCGCACCCTCTTCAAGGACGAGGTGCGCGCCATCGGCACCGAGCTCGGCCTGCCCGACGAGATCGTCTGGCGCCAGCCGTTCCCCGGCCCCGGCCTCGGCATCCGCATCGTCGGCGAGATCACCAAGGAGCGCCTCGACGTCCTGCGCGAGGCCGACGCCATCGCCCGCGAGGAGCTCTCCAAGGCCGGCCTCGACCGCGAGATCTGGCAGTGCCCCGTCGTGCTCCTCGCCGACGTCCACTCCGTCGGCGTCCAGGGCGACGAGCGCACCTACGGCTCGCCCATCGTCCTGCGCCCCGTCTCCTCCGAGGACGCCATGACCGCCGACTGGTCGCGCCTGCCCTACGACGTGCTCGCCACCATCTCCACGCGCATCACCAACGAGTGCCGCCAGATCAACCGCGTGGTGCTGGACTGCACCTCCAAGCCGCCGGCAACCATCGAATGGGAGTGATCGAATAACGGAGCGTCCTCGGCGTTGCTCCTCGGTCGGCGTACCTTTGTACGCCTTCCCTCGGTGCGCCTTGAGGACGCACGCGTTATTCGATCACTGCGCGAATTGAACTGACGGGGAACCTTCCGCGTTGCGGCGGGTTCGACGTGCAAAGTGTACGTTCGTCCGCCGCGCCTTGAAGCTGCGCGTGGCAGTTCAATTCACTGCGGGAAGCAGACTGGCTGGACGCCCCTCCTGTATCTCAAATCGCATCCGTTTTCCGGAAGGGATGCGAATCGAGACACAGGAGGGGCGTTTTGCGTCTCGACTCGCCACCGATTTTGAAATTGGTGGCGGTTTGAGACACGGAAGGGCTGGTTTGTGTCTCAAAGCGCCACCGAAATTCAAAATGGATGCGAGTCGAGACACGGTGAATGAGCCGGGGCACGGTGAATGAGCCGGGAGACGGCGGGCGCATCGGACGCGCTGGACAGGCGCGACGGGCCATGCCGCATGGCGCGGGCGCGGCGGGCGCGGCGGCGGCATGATGACGCGGCGATGCGGTCTACGCGCCCTTGAGGCGGTAGCGCTGGGTCGGGTCGTCGTGGAAGCGCACGGTGGCGACGCGGCCCTCCCTGAGCAGTTCGCGCAGACCCGACGTGGCGGCCAGCGGCGTCAGCTGCAGTTCGCGGATGATCTCCTTGACGCTCATGGCCGAATGCCGCTCCAGCAGCGTCAGGATCGACTTCGACACGTCGCTCGGCGAACTCTTCGCCGCCGTGCGGTGGCGCGTGATCGTCATGGTGAACGTGTTGATGTCGTTGCGCGTCGTCGCCGGCTCGATGCCGTATTCGCGCAGGGACGCGGCGATGCGCTGGTAGCCGTCGCCGCCCTCAGGGTTGACGAACCCGCCGCCCGGGTACGGCGTCGACTCGAGCAGCGTGAACAGGAACTGGTTGCGCGTCGAGTTGAGCGGCGCCCCGCGCACGGCCCGCGGGTTGGCCAGCACGTCGTGCGTGACCGTGCCGTACAGGCCGCCGGGGTTCACGATCTCGATGCGGTTCGTGAACACGTTCACATGCACCTGCGTGCCGCGGGCGTCGGGGGAGTAGTCGCGGTGCGTCAGCGCGTTCGCGATCGCCTCGCGCAGCGCCGACGGCGGGTAGTCGGGCTGCTTCGCGCCGATCCAGCGCATGAGCCCGTTCACCGCGTCGTCGATCATCACCGGGATGGAGCCGACCACCGTCTGCGAGGCCACGAGCCGCTCGTCGCCGCGGAACACCTCGTCGCGTCCCGTGCCCGGAAACACCGCGATCGACACGCTGAGCCGCGGATAGTACTTCTGCGGGTACCGGCCCAACGCCAGCAGGCCGGCGAGGGTGGGCCGCAGCACCCCGCCCACGCCGGTCGCGGCCAGATCCGAGTCGTCGTGGCGCAGCACCTGCAGGTCCAGCAGCACGTCCGTGTCCGCGCGTCCCGCGAACACATGCGGATGCTGACTGCGCACCCGCCCGAGCAGACCGGCCACCAGTTCGGGGTCGAGGTCGTCCGGCGTGGCGTCCGGCACGATGTCCAGATCGTACGTGGGCTGCAGATGCTCCTCGGTGAGCCGGTCCACCTCGTAGGACGTCATGTGCCGGTCGCCGTCGCCGGTGCGGATGTACGAGCCGCCGTACGGGCCGCGTTCGGTGATGAAGCAGGGCTTGTCGCGCGGCAGCATCTCGTCGACGCGGGCGAACACCAGATTCGCGCCCTCGAACGGGCACGTCACGATCACCGGACGCACCACCGGCGTCATTTTCTCGCACGCCTGGCTCAGCGCCTCCTGCATGGCGCGCGCGTCGAACTCCGGCACGGGCGTGAAGCCGTTCTTCTCCGACAGTCCCAGAATGATCCACCCGCCAGAACCGTTCGAGAACGCGGACAGCGTGTCCGTGATGGTCGAGGAGATGCGGCGCTTGCACTCCTTGACCTCGCACTGCTGCGTGTCGTTGCCGATGAGCCGCATCAGTTCGATCAGCTCGGTCATCTTCGCGGTGTAGTCGTCGGTCATGGGCGCGCCTCCTTGCCACCATCATGCCCCGGAAATGAATCGAGGAGGCGGCGGAAGACGCCTAGTTCATCGAAAATTCATGCGTCGCGGCGGCATCGGGCCCGGGGGATCGGCGAATTGCGTCACAGGATGCGGTAGGACTTGCCCCGCTGCGTGACGAAGAACCCGAGCCGGCGCAGCTTGCGCGTCAGGGAGTACAGCACGTTGTTCATGATGTCGTGGTAGCCGAAGAATCCGGTGCCGCACACGGCCCGTCCGAGCTCGTCGAAGGTGAGGAACCGGCCGTCCGCCTCGATGAGCGTCTTGAGCGTGGCGAACTCCCTGGGGGAGAGGGGCAGCGGCTTGCGGCTCTCGCCGTAGTAGGCGCGTCCGGAGCCGAGGTCCAGCGTGAGGTCGCCGTGGATGAGCAGGCGGGAGGCCTTGGCGTCCGGGCGCAGGGACGCCACATGCGCGACCAGCTCCGCGTTGGAGAACGGCATGCGCAGGACGGCGTCGGGTTCGAGTCCGTCACCGTCCGGCGGGGTGGAGGTGCCGTCCACAGCGGATTGGACGAGCAGCAGCGACCGGGCGTGGGGGTAGCCGGCCATAAGCGTGGCGAAGCGTTCGGAGGTCCAGCCGCGCGAGGAGTCGTCCACGATGACGAGGTCCGGGCTGATCGGCGCGGACGGGTCGGTCGGGCCCGCGGCCGCGTCTTCGGACGCCGCATCGGTCCCATTCGGGGAAACCGGCGCCTCCGCGGTCCCGCCGTCCGTGGTTTCCGCCGCCTCGTCGCGCAGCACGCGGCCGTCGCCGGTCATGAGCGTGCAGGCGTGCCCGTTGGCCTCCAGCACGCGCCTCACGGCCTGCGCGAGCGGGAGATCGTCGGACACGAAAAGCACTTCCATCATGTATTCCACGCTAGTGCGCGCGCCAGACGCGCTACTTGGTCTTCCGAGGGCGGATTATGGCCAATGCACGCATCTACTCGGCTTTCCTAGGGCAGGTGATCCGATGGAATACGAGTCGGAGGATTTTCCGCGCGGCGGTATTCCGCCATAATGAGACGATTGCAATGCGGCGGCCGCGTGTGCGGATGCCCTCGGAAGGCCGAATAGGTGTGCGGTATCTCCGGAATCTGCCCTCGGAAGGCCCAATGGGCAATAGGAGCATTCCCCAAAATGCGTGTGGGGGTCGTCGGCTACTGTCGACGACCCCCACACGCATGGTCTTTGTTCGAAAGGCGGAGGGAACGCTATGCGGCGTGTCCGCTCCTGTCCGCATCCCCGCCGTCCTGCGCCGGGGCGTCGGCCGCGGCCGCGGCGGCGAGGAAGTGCTCCTCGCCCGGCAGCACGGCGTTGAGGACCACGGCCACGACGAAGGACACGGCGATGCAGTTCGAGGCGAAGATCGACTGGAAGAGCGCCGGGAAGTTCGCGAAGATCGTGCCGACCTCGGTGAAGCCGATGCCGATGGTCAGGCTCAGCGCGGTGATGGTGATGTTGCGCTGGGTGTAGCCCGCCTCGGAGATCATCTGGAAGCCGGAGAGGATGATGTTGCCGAACATCATGATGGTGCAGCCGCCGAGCACGGCCTGCGGCAGCGAGTTGAACACCTCGGAGACGGCCGGCACGAAGCTGGCGAGCACGAGGATGAGGCCGCCGGACAGGATCACCTTTCGGTTGACGACCTTGGTCATGGCCACCAGTCCGATGTTCTGCGCGAAGGAGGTGAGCGGCAGGCAGCCGAACAGACCGGAGACCGAGGAGATGAGGCCGTCGCCGGCGATGGCGCCCGCGGTCTCCTTCTCGGTGGGCTGGCGGTTGAGGCCGACCTTGGTCAGGGCCGCGGTGTCGCCGAGCACCTCCACGGAGGAGACGACGTACAGCAGCGCGAAGGAGATGATCGCGCCCCAGTCGAACTCGGGCTTGAACGGCATGACGTGCGGCACGGAGACGACGGACAGGCCTTGGAAGCCGGAGAAGTCGACCTTGCCCATGAAGATCGCGACCACGTAGCCCACGACGAGGCCGAACAGCACGGAGAGCTGCTTGGCGGTGCCCTTCATGAGCAGCTGGAACGCGAGGCACGCGACCAGCGAGATGAGGCCGAGGGTGAGGTTCTGCCAGCTGCCGAAGTCGGCCGCGCCCTGGCCGCCGCCGAAGCTGTTCGCGCCCACGCTCAGCAGCGAGAAGCCAATGGAGGTGACCACGATGGCGGAGACGATCGGCGGCACGAAGCGGCGCCACCACTGTGCGGTGAGGCCCAGCACCACCTCGAGCAGGCCGCCGACGAGTACCGCGCCCACCACGGCGCCGTAGCCCTTGTCGGACACGATGGCGATGGCCGCCGCTACGTACGTGAAGGAGATGCCGGTGACCATGGGCAGGCGGGAGCCGATGCGCCACACGCCGTACAGCTGCAGGCAGGTGCCCAGACCCGCGACCAGCAGACCGGACTGGATGACCATGGCGGACTCGGCGGGGCTCATCTTCGCCGCGGCGGCCACGAGGAAGATCGGCGCGAGGTTGGCCACGAACATGGCCATGACGTGCTGCAGGCCGAAGGGGATGCCCTTCCAGAACGACACGGGCGCGTCGAGGCTGCTCAGCGCCTCGAAGGAGATGGCTGAGGACTTGGAGGATTTAGATTCGGGGGATTTGCCGGACATGTGATGCTCTTCTTCTCTGTATGCTCTCGTCTTATTTCTCTCGTCTCGGGAAGATCGCCGGGAACGCTCAGCGGCGGAACGTGATCGAACCGGTCTCGGGGTCCATGGCGTCCACGATCGCGAGGGAGTCGACGTCGTAGCCCTCGTCGCGCAGCAGCTTGCCGCCGTCCTGGAAGCCCTTCTCCACCGCGATGCCGATGCCCTCGATCACCGCGCCGGCCTTGCGGCACAGTTCGATGAGGCCCTGCATGGCCTTGCCGTTGGCGAGGAAGTCGTCGATGAGCAGCACGTGGTCGCCCGCGTTGAGGTACTTCTTGGAGACGATGACCGGGAACTCCTTCTGCTTGGTGAAGGAGTAGACGGTGGTGGCGTACTGGTCGCCGTCCAGATTGATGGACTGGGCCTTCTTGGCGAACACGACCGGCACGTTGCCGAAGTGGCGGGCCGCCATGCACGCGATGCCGATGCCGGACGCCTCGATGGTGAGGATCTTGTCGACGCGCTTGCCGGCGAAGTGCTCGGCCCACGCCGCGCCCATGTGGTCGAACAGCGCCACGTCGCACTGGTGGTTGAGGAACGCGTCCACCTTGAGCACGTTGCCCGGCTTCACGGTGCCGTCGCGCGCGATGCGCTCTTCCAGTTCCTGCATAGACATTCAACAGCTCCCTTGCAAAAGGTCGATGGTTGGATTGGATGAACGTCCAACTTACCACCGCCGGCGGAAGACGCGTCAGGCGGGGCCGGTATGATTTGACGGCGCCTCGCGGGGCGGGGCTGCATCACTACGTCGATACACGGGCAGTAAGGGGCGAACATGGGTCAGGATCGGGACGTCATCGCGCGCGGCGCGCAGGAGCTGGTGGGGGACCTCAACCCCCAGCAGGCCGAGGCGGTGCAGTACCGCGGGCCGGCGCTGCTCATCGGCGCGGGCGCCGGCTCCGGCAAGACGCGCGTGCTCACCCGCCGCATCGCGTGGATCCTGAGCCAGTTCGGCGCGTGGCCCAGCCAGGTCCTCGCCATCACGTTCACCAACAAGGCCGCCGCGGAGATGCACGAGCGCCTCGCCGCGCTCATCGGCCCGGTCGCCGAGCGCATGTGGGTGTCCACGTTCCACTCCGCGTGCGTGCGCATCCTCCGGCGCGACGGCAAGGCCATCGGCCTCAACTCCGGCTTCTCCATCTACGACACCGCCGACTGCGAGCGCCTCGTCAAGCTCATCGGCGCGGACCTTAACGTGGACCTCAAGCGCTACACGCCGCGCACCATCCTCGGGCGCATCTCCGACTACAAGAACAACCTCATGGACTGGCAAACCCAGCTCAAGACCTATGCGGCCGACTACAAGCCGGGCCAGCGCGGCTACCAGCTGGGGCGCTTCGGCAACGTGGAGGAGCTGTACGCGGTCGTGTACGCCGAGTATCAGCACCGGCTCGCGCTCGCGAACGCCGTGGACTTCGACGACCTGATCATGCGCACGGTCGAGCTGCTGAGGACCCAGCCGGCCGTGGCCGAGTACTACCGCCACAAGTTCCGCTACATCCTCGTGGACGAGTACCAGGACACCAACCACGCGCAGTACGTGCTCGTGCGCGAGCTGGCGGGCGTGGACGCCGGCCGCTCCGGTCAGGCGGGCCCCGGCGGGCAGGCGTGGGTGACCGTGGTGGGCGACTCCGACCAGTCGATCTACGCGTTCCGCGGCGCGGACATCCGCAACATCCAGGACTTTGAGAAGGACTTCCCGAACGCGCGCACGATCATGCTCGAGCAGAACTACCGCTCCACGCAGACCATCCTCGACGCGGCCAACGCCGTGATCGCGCACAACGAGAACCGCAAGCCCAAGAAGCTGTGGACCGCGCTGGGCAAGGGCGATCCGATCGTGGGCTACGCGGCGGACAACGCGCAGCAGGAGGCGCAGTGGATCGCCACCGAGATCGCGCGCCTCCACGGCGAGGAGGGCGTCGCGTACTCGGACATGGCGGTCATGTACCGCGCCAACGCGCAGTCCCGCTCGCTCGAGGAGGCGCTCATCAACGCCGGGCTGCCGTACCAGCTCGTGGGCGGCACCAAGTTCTACGAGCGCCGCGAGGTCAAGGACGCCATGGCGTACCTGCAGGCCATCGTGAACCCGGCGGACAGCGTGAACATGCGCCGCATCCTCAACGTGCCCAAGCGCGGGCTCGGCGCGCGCGCCGAGGCGCTGGTGGCCGGGTACGCGGACGAGAACGGCACCGGGTTCTGGGACGGCATCGCGCATCTGGAGCAGATCTACGACATGCCCACGCGCACCGCGACGAAGCTGAAGGAGTTCCGCGAGCTCATGACCGGGCTGGCCTCGTTCGCCGCGGAGCACGCGAACAAGCCGAGCGAGGTGGTGGCCGAGGTGCTCTCCCGCTCCGGGCTGCTCGATGAGCTCCAGCGCAGCGAGGACCCGCAGGACGCCTCGCGCGTGGAGAACCTGTCGCAGCTGCAGTCCGTGGCCGCCGAATTCGAGCAGAACACGCCGGACGCCACGCTGGCCGGCTTCCTCGAGACCACCGCGCTGGTGGCCGACTCCGACCAGCTGCCGGGCGAGGGCGAGGACTCGGGCAAGGTCACGCTCATGACGCTGCACACGGCCAAGGGACTGGAATACCCGGTGGTGTTCCTCACGGGCATGGAGCAGGGCACGTTCCCGCATTCGCGCTCGCTGGAGGACACGGCGGAGCTGGCGGAGGAGCGCCGTCTCGCGTACGTGGGCATCACGCGCGCCAAGCGCCGGCTGTACGTGACCCGTGCCGCCGTGCGCGCGCAGTGGGGGCAGACGGCCGAGATGATGCCGAGCCAGTTCCTCGACGAGATCCCGGACGAGCTCATCGACTGGAAGCGCCGCGAGGCGTCCGTGGAGCGGATGCGCGGCGGCTGGGGGAGCGACGCCGACGACGAGTTCGGCGGATTTGAATCCTCCTCGGACGACGACTTCGGCGGGTTCTCGTTCGGTGGCTCGAAGTCCTATGGCTCGTCGTCCTCGTCCCGCGGCTTCGGGTCGTCCCGGTCGTACGGCGGCTCCTCGTATGGCGGTTCGTCTTATGGCGGCTCCTCGTACGGGTCGCGTTCCCGTTCGGGTTCCTCGTCCTCCCGCTCCGGTGCGTACGGACGTACGTACGGATCGGGGTCGTCGTCCTCGTACGGCTCCGGTTCGCGCGGCTCCGGCTCGTACGGCTCGGATTCCCACGGCCGCACGCGCGGCGGCAAGGTGACCACGCGCCGCGTGAGCCCGAAGTCCGCGGCGCAGCCGTCGTCCTCCCTCACGAAGGACAACCAGCTCAACATCGCGGACTTCGCGGTGGGGGACAAGGTGCTGCACGACCAGTACGGCCTCGGCACCGTGCAGGACACGCAGGACAAGGGCCGCAACTCGGTGATCACCGTGGACTTCGGCTCGCAGGGCGTCAAGCGCCTCATGCTGCGCGTCGCTCCGATCGAAAAGCTGTAGGGCAGGCTGCGGTTGCGATTTCTGACCTCATGCTCCGGATAGCGGGCTGTTCGGATGATGGTTCGCAAACGTCGGATCGTTGCCATTCCGCGGTTTTGCCCGTCGCCGGCATTGCCGATCCCGCCGGGCTATCCGAGGTGACAGGTCAGAAATCGCATTCGCGACGAAAATGGGGGCAGTATAGGCGAACCCGGACGGGAAATCAAGGCTTGTGTTCGCGGCTTCGGCACGGGATAATGGCGGACGTTTGTTTGCGGCACGATCTCGCGGCGCAATGCCGCAGTGTGATCCCGCAGGAGAAGAAACGGAGAAGATCCCATGAAGTCCAAGCTGTTCGCCTCGGTTCCGGCCATCGTGCTCGGCGCGCTCATCGCGGTCGGTCCGCAGACGTTCGCGCACGCCTGCCTCAAGCATGACACGCCCGGCGCATGCCACTATTCCGCGTTGGCCGCCACGGGCGTGGGTGTGGTCATCCTGATCCTCGGGGCTGCGGCGCTGTTCGTGGACGCCCGCGTGCGCATCGGCCTCAACATCGCCGTCATCGCCAACGCGCTGCTCACGCTCGCGGTGCCCACCGTGCTCATCGGCGTGTGCAGGGGCGCCATGATGCACTGCCGCATGGTCATGCTGCCCACGCTCATCGTGCTGTCCGTGCTGGCCATCGTCTTCGCGGCCGCCGCCATTTGGCTGGATGCCAAGGCGTCCCGCGCCGCCGGCGCCGCCGTGGCGGGAACGCGCTGACATGGCCGCGCACGTCAGCCTCGGCACGCTGCCGCTGGAGAACCTCAGGCGCAAGCCGCTGCGCACCGCGGCGCTGCTCGTCGTCGTCACCATGCTCACCATCGCCTTCTACGCCGGCTCCATGCTGTCGCTCAACCTCGACGCCGGACTGACCAGCATGGAGGAGCGCATGGGCGCCGACCTCATGGTCGTGCCGCAGAACACCGGCGCGAAGGCCGAGGCGCTGCTGACCAACGGGGATTCGAACACGTTCTACTTCACCAACGACATCTCCTCGATGGTCGCCAAGGCCGACGGCGTGGCGCAGGAGAGCGCACAGACCTATATCTCCTCGCTCACCGCCGACTGCTGCGACGAGAAGGTGCAGATCATCGGCTTCGACCCCGCCACCGACTTCGTCATCGAGCCGTGGATCACCTCGCAGTTCGACGGCACGCTCGCCGACGGGCAGATCGTCGCCGGCGCCAACATCAACGTGTCAGCGGACGGCTCCGTCAAACTGTACGGCCACCGTTTCCCGGTCGTGGCCCAGCTTGGCGCCACGGGCACCTCGCTCGACAATTCCGTGTTCGTGAACATGGCGACCGTGCCGCAGGTCGTGCGCTATTCCGCCGAAGTGGGCCACCCGGCCATCCCCGAGGGATATGAGGACAAGGTCACCTCCGCCGTGCTCGTCAAGGTGGCCCCCGGCTACGACGCCAGGACCGTCGCCTCGAACATCGAACGCGCCACCGGCATCAGCGACCTGGGCTACGTGTACCCGGGCGGCGTGACCGCATCCACCAAGAGCAGCCTCGGCGCAATCATGCGCTACGTGGCCGTCTTTGTGGCGATCTTCTGGGCCATGGGCGTGGCCGTGCTGCTCGCCGTGTTCTCCGCCACCGCCAACGAGCGCAAGCGCGAGTTCGCGTCGCTGCGCATCATGGGCGCCACGCGCGGCCAGCTCGTGCGCCTGATCGTCGGGGAGTCGACGCTCATCGGCGCGATCGGCGGCGTGGCCGGCGTGGGCCTGTCCTCGTTGGCGATCCTGCCGTTCAGCGCGTTGATCGGGCGCGAGCTGCAGCTGCCGTACCTGCAGACCGGCCTCGGCACGGTGGCGCTGCTGGTCGTGCTCGCGCTGGCGTTCGCGGTGGCGACGGGCGCGCTCGCCTCGCTCGTCGCCGCGGTGCGACTGTCCCGCCCGGAGGCCTACCTGACGCTCAGGGAGGGGGAGTGATGGCGCTGCTCGAAGTCCATGACCTCACGCGCACGTTCATGCGCCGCGGGCGCCCGTTCGCCGCCGTGGACCACGTGAACCTCACGCTCGACGCCGGGCGGTTCGTCGCCATCGTCGGACGCTCCGGCAACGGCAAGTCCACGTTGCTCAACCTCGTCACCGGCCTGCTGCGCCCCACGTCCGGCACGGTGTCGATCGACGGGCGCGTGGTGGCCGACCTGGACGATCGGGGCATCTCCGAACTGCGCAACCGCACCATCGGATTCGTCACCCAGTCGCAGACATTGCTCGCCAACCTCACCGTGCTGGACAACGTGATCCTGCCGGCGACGCTGGGCGGGGCGCGGGCCGAATCGCCGGCGGCCAAGGAGGATCTCGCCGGTGAGGAGAATGCCGCGGCGAAGCCCGCCCCCGAGCCGGCCGACGCCGCCCTGCCCGACACGATCGCGCCCCTCGCCGCCCCCGCCGGCCCGGACGCGTTCGAGCGGCGCGCCATGGATCTGCTCGAGCGGCTCGGCGTGGCGGATCTGGCCTCCTGCCGTCCGCGTGAACTGTCCGGCGGCGAGATGCGCCGCGTGTCCATCGCCCGCGCGCTCATGAACCGCCCGAAGCTGCTCATCGCCGACGAGCCCACCGGCGACCTCGACGCAGAAAGCACCGCGATCGTGATGCGACTGCTGCGCGACGAGGCGAACCGCGGCGCGGCGGTGCTCATGGTCACGCACGATCCGGACGCGCTGGCCTACGCGGACGCCGTCTACGCCATGGACCGCGGCGTGCTGACCGCGCGCTAGCCCGGCGTGTTAGGTCGTCGGACCGTTAGTCCGCGGGTTGTGTGTATTATTGACGATTGGTGTCTGCCGCCCGGCAGCACTTATCTGGAGTCTTAGCCCATCAACGGGTCGGAGGCGCCGCCCGGCAACGGACGGAGCCGCTCGTGCATGCGCACGGTGAAGCGTTGGAGAGGCCGGCTCAGCGCTGGACGCAGGTCCGGCGTTCCGTTCAGATAACGACAGAAACAGAAAAGGTTCAAAGAACATGACCAATGTTCAGCGTTCCCGCCGTCAGGTGCGTCTTTCCCGCGCCCTCGGCATCGCTCTGACCCCCAAGGCCCAGCGCATCTTCGAGAAGCGCCCGTACGCCCCCGGCGAGCACGGCCGCGACCGTCGCCGCACCGAGTCCGACTACGCGGTGCGTCTGCGCGAGAAGCAGCGTCTGCGCGCCCAGTACGGCGTGTCCGAGAAGCAGCTTCGCGCCGCCTACGAGAAGGGCACCCACGAGGCCGGTCAGACCGGCAACGCGATGCTCATCGACCTCGAGACCCGTCTCGACAACCTGGTCCTGCGCGCCGGCTTCGCCCGCACCACCGCCCAGGCCCGTCAGTTCGTGGTCCACCGTCACATCCTCGTCGACGGCAACATCGTGGATCGTCCGTCCTACCGCGTCAAGCCCGGCCAGACCATCCAGGTGAAGGCCAAGAGCCAGACCATGGTGCCGTTCCAGATCGCCGCCGAAGGCGTGCATCGCGACGTGCTGCCCGCGGTTCCCGGCTACCTCGACGTGAACCTGGCCTCCCTGAAGGCCACCCTCACCCGCAAGCCGGAGGTCGAGCAGATCCCGGTGCAGGTCAACATCCAGTACGTCGTCGAGTTCTACGCTCGCTGATCTGGATCCCCATTTAGGACATACCGAAATCGCCCCCGCAGCCGTTTGGCCGCGGGGGCGATTTCGTTGTGCCGGGGCTCAGTCCCCGATGATCGAGGAGACGACGCCGGAGACGACCGCCATGATGATCGAGCCGAGCACCGACCACCAGAAGCCGTCGATGTACACTCCCACGCCGAACACGCCGACCGCGAGCCACGAGGCCAGACGCATGAACAGCCAGTTGAGCACGAGCGAGAACACGCCGAGCGTGAGGATGGTCAGCGGCAGCGACATGAGCTTGACGACCGGCTTGACCGACGCGTCGAGCAGGGCCATGAACAGCGAGAACGCGAGCACGCCCCAGATCGCCGGCTCGCCGACCGGCTGCATGCCGGGCAGCAGCCACACCATCACGCCCGCGGCGACGGCGAGCGTGATCCAACGGGAAAGAAAACCACTCATGGCCCCATTGTGCCACGCCGAACATCGCGGATTTGTGATGATGCACGCGGGGGAGCGCCGGCCGGTGCGATAATCGGAGGCATGATCCTTCATCTGCACCTCGTCCGCCACGGACAGACGTACTTCAATCGCTACAACCGCCTGCAGGGCTGGTCCAACTCGCCGCTGACCGAATCGGGCGTCGCCGACGCCGTCAAGGCCGGGGAAAAGCTCAGGGGCGTCGAGTTCGCCGCCGCCTACTGCTCGGACACCACGCGCGCGCAGCAGACCGCCGAGCGCATCCTCGACATCAACGAGCAGGCCGGGCACGTCCGCCCGAAGCTCGTCTCCGACATGCACTTCCGCGAGCAGTTCTACGGCTACTACGAGGGCCTCGACATGGCGATGGCGTGGTACGCGGCCGGGGCGCCCCACGGCGTGAAGACGTACAACGAGATCGTGGAGCGCTACGGGCTCGCGGCCAGCCGCGACTTCCTCAAGGAGGCCGACCCGTTCCACGACGCCGAGTCCGACTCTGAATACTGGACGCGCGTGGAGGGCGCGTTCGCGCTCATCGCCGCCAACCCGAACCTCAAGGACGGCGACGACGTGCTGCAGATCTCGCACGGCAACACCCTGCTGAGCCTCGCGCACCGCTTCGGCGGCCCGGACCTTGACCTGAGCGAGAGGCCCGCCAACGGCTCGGTCACCGTGCTCGACTTCGACACCGCCAAGCCGTTCGGCCACGCGGTGACGGTCGCGTCCTACAATCGGTGAGGGCAATCGGCGCGGGAGGCCGCACGGTCTGGGCCATTGTCTAGTCTTGTGCAGGTATTGTGCATGCCCAAGGCATGCCACGAACGGAAAAGAGGTACAGGATGGATGTGGGGCAGATCGCGGGTCTGATCGCCGCCATCGCGTTCGCGGTGCTCGCGGGTTTTCTGATTTACCCGCTGATTCGTCTGGGCAAGCTGTTCGACCAGATCGCCGAAACGGTCAAGGACACCGGCGACCACGCGCTGCCGGCGCTTGACGAGTCCGTCACCACCGTCAGGCAGGTCAACCGCTCGCTCGAGGACGTCAACAAGATCTCCGCGGCCGCGTCCACCACCGCCACCAACGTCGGCGCCCTGACGGACCTGTACGGCTCGTTCCTCGGCAAGCCGGTCATCAAGGCGCAGGCGGCCGTCTACGCGGCCAAGGCCACGGTGCAGTCCTTCCTCAACAGGCGCTCCGGGGACGGGGAGCACGCCAAGCACGCCGAGACCGAAACCAGGGAGGGCTGATGTTCAAGCGGATCTTCTGGATCGGCGTGGGCGTGGCCGCCGGCGTGGTGCTGGCCGCCAAGGCCCAGGCCTACGTCAAGGCGCACACCCCGGACGGGGCGCGGCAGTTCGTGCTCGGCCCCGATCAGGACAACGTGACCGTCCGCACGCTCGCGGCCCTGTGGGAGGACTTCAATCAGGCGCGCGAGGCCCGCGAGGCCGAACTGAGCGCGCGCTACCTCGCCAAGCGCTGACGCCGGGGCAAACCGGACACCGGCACACCACGGGCGCGCATGAACGCCCGGACAAGGCCCTCGGGGCCATTCATGCCCAGGGATTTCCACCATAACGATCAAGGAGCCTTCAAGTTGCGCACGTCTGAAATCGCCAAGCGCTATCTGGACTATTTCGCGAAGCACGACCACCTCGTGGTGCCGTCCGCCTCGCTGATCTCGCCCAACCCGACCACGCTGTTCACCATCGCCGGCATGGTGCCGTTCATCCCGTACCTCATGGGCGAGCAGACCCCGCCGAAGCACCGCATGGCCTCCAACCAGAAGTGCGTGCGCACGCTGGACATCGACGAGGTGGGCAAGACCACCCGCCACGGTACCTTCTTCCAGATGCTCGGCAACTTCTCCTTCGGCGACTACTTCAAGGAGGAGGCCATCCACTACGCGTGGGAGCTGCTCACCACCCCGCAGGACAAGGGCGGCTACGGCTTCGACCCGGAGAAGCTGTGGATGACCACCTTCACCGACGACGAGGAAGCCCGCTCGATGTGGAAGAACGAGGGCGTCGACCCCGAACACATCCAGATCATGGGCATGGAGGACAACTTCTGGACCACCGGCGGCCCCGGCCCCGGCGGCCCCTGCTCCGAGATCTACGTGGACCGCGGCCCGGCGTACGGCGTCGAGGGCGGCCCGATCGCGGACGAGAACCGCTACATCGAGATCTGGGACCTCGTGTTCGAGAACTACGAGGTCGACAACGTCAAGTCCAAGACCGACCTGCACATCGTCGGCGAGCTCGAGCACAAGAACATCGACACCGGCGCGGGCCTCGAGCGCCTCGCCTACCTCATGCAGGGCAAGCAGAACATCTACGAGACCGACGAGGTCTTCCCGGTCATCGAGGCCGCCGAGCGCCTGTCCGGCCTCAAGTACGGCGAGGACGCGGCCGCCGACGTGAAGTTCCGCGTCGTGGCCGACCACGTGCGCTCCGCCCTCATGATCATGTCCGACGGCGTGCGCCCGAGCAACGTCGGCCGCGGCTACGTGCTGCGCCGCCTGCTGCGCCGCACCGTGCAGGCCATGCGCGTGCTGGGCGTGACCGACCCGGTCATCCCCGAGCTGCTGCCGGTCTCCAAGGAGGCCATGGCCCCCAGCTACCCGGAGCTCAACGACACGTTCCACGACGTCTCCGAGGCCGCCTACGGCGAGGAGGACGCGTTCCGCCGCACCCTCGAGAACGGCATCCAGATCCTCGACGTGGCCGTCAGGAAGGCCAAGGAGACCAAGGATCCGGTCGTTTCCGGCACCGACGCGTTCACGCTGCACGACACCTACGGCTTCCCGATCGAGCTCACCCTCGAGATGGCCGCCGACCAGGGCGTCAAGGTGGACGAGGCGAAGTTCCGCGAGCTCATGAACGAGCAGAAGTCCCGCGCCCGCGCCGACGCGCTCAAGAAGCGCCACAACGTGGACCTCAACGTCTACGACGACTTCAAGAAGACGCTCGCCAAGCCGATCGACTTCCTCGGCTACACCGACATGTCCGCCCGCGCCCGCGTGATCGGCATCATGCAGGAGGGCAAGGGCTCCGTCCCGGCCGTCACCGGCCCGGCGTCCATCGAGGTGATCCTCGACCGCACCCCGTTCTACGCGGAGGCCGGCGGCCAGCTCGCCGACCAGGGCGAGATCCTGTCCGACGACGGCGCGGTGCTCGAGGTCGACGACGTGCAGAAGCCGATCAAGGACCTCATCGTCCACCAGTGCCGTCTGACCGAGGGCACGCTCGTCGTGGGCGCCGAGGTCAACGCGAACATCGACCTGGCCCGCCGCGGCGCCATCGCCCGCTCGCACACCGCCACCCACATGGTGCACAAGGCGCTGCGCGAGGAGCTCGGCCCGCAGGCCACCCAGCGCGGCTCCGAGGACGCCCCGAACCGCCTGCGCTTCGACTTCCAGTGGTCCAGCGCGCCGAGCAAGGACGCGATGAACGCCGTCGAGGCGCGCGTCAACGACCGCCTGCGCGACAACCTCGCCGTGACCACGAGGGAAATGAAGTTCGACGACGCCATCGCGCTCGGCGCCATGCACCTGTTCGGCGAGAAGTACGGCGACATCGTGCGCGTGGTCTCCATCGGCGAGGACGGCTGGAGCCGCGAGCTGTGCGGCGGCACCCACGTCGACCACGTCGGCAAGATCGGCGCGATCAACATCATGTCCGAGGCCTCCATCGGCTCCGGCGTGCGCCGCGTGGACGCCGTCGTGGGCCAGGGCGCCTACGAGTTCAACGCCCGCGAGCACGCGCTGGTCTCCCAGCTGTCCGACAAGCTCAACGCCCGCCCGGACGAGCTCGCCGAGCGCATCAGCACGCTGCTCGCCAAGCTCAAGGAGTCCGACCGCAAGCTCGCCGCCATGTACGAGGGCCAGCTCGCCGCGTCCGTCCCGCAGCTCGTGGCCGACGCCAAGGCCTCCGCGGCCCCGGTCAAGGTCGCCGCGAAGAACGTGGGCAACTTCGGCTCCTTCGACGCGCTCAAGAAGGCCGTCACCGACGTGCGCGCCCAGCTCGGGGACGAGTCCCCGGTCGTCGTGGCCCTCGCCGGCGTGAACGAGGACGGCAAGCCGATGGTCGTCGTGGCGACCAACGAGGCCGCCCGCAGGAACGGCGTCAAGGCGGGCGACCTCGTCCGCGGCGCGTCCAAGATCCTCGGCGGTGGCGGCGGCGGCAAGCCGGACTTCGCCCAGGGCGGCGGCCAGGACGCCGCGAAGATCGACCAGGCGCTCGACGCGCTGGCCAACGAGGCGCTGAAGGGCTGATCGCCGCGTGGGAGCGGTATGGCTCGGCGTAGACCTCGGTGACGCCCGGGTCGGACTCGCACTGTCCGACCCGGAGCTCACCTTGGCTCACCCCGCGGGCAACATTCAGGCCTGGGGGGATTCCTTTCACACGATCGACGAGGTGATCGACGTCATCGAGGACGAGGGCGTCTCGCACGTCGTGGTCGGACTGCCGCTGCAGCTCGACGGTACGGAGGGCAAAAGCGCGAAGAAGGCCCGCCGCTGGGCGGCCAATCTGGTCAGGCGCATGGCCTCGGACGACACGGAGAGGCGGTTCGTCGGCGCGACGCCGCCCACGGTATCATTGCAGGACGAACGATTGACGACCGTGGCCGCGCACCGGCAGCTCATGGAGGCCCGCATATCCTCCAGGTCTCATCGCCCGCGCGTGGACCAGCAGTCCGCGGTGAACATTCTGCAGTCGGCATTGGATCGACGCGCACCGAGTGAAGGAGTAGACGGTGTCTGATGATTTGCGCGATTTCTTTGCCGAAAACACGCAATGGGTGGATCAGGACGGCAATCCCGTGCCCGACGGGGATCCCGCAGCACCGTCGCAGGCCCGGCAGGCTCCGGCTCCGGCGTCCCACGCCCGCGGCGGGGCCCACGCCCATGCCGCGATGACGCCCCCCGCGCCGCCGAAGTCCCGCCGGGACATGCGCCGACGCCGGCAGGCCGCCAAGAGGCGCGGCACGGCGAAGATCGTCATCGTTGCGCTGGCCGTGGCCCTCGTGCTCGGCTGCACGTGGTCCGTGTTCTCGTTCGTGCGCTCCAGCGCCGGTCTGCTCGGCTCGGTCTCCTCGAGCCGCACCGTGATCGAGGACTACGCGGGCCCGGGCGAGGGCAGCGTGGAGTTCACCGTCACGCAGGGCGAGACGTCCGCGCAGATCGCGCAGAACCTCGTGGACGCCGGCGTGGTGAAGTCCGCCGCCGCGTTCACGCAGGCCGTCGCGAACGCCGGCACGCCCAACCTGTACCCCGGCACGTTCTCGCTGCAGTCGCGGATGAAGGCGGCCGACGTGGTGGCCATCCTGTCCGACAACTCCAAGGCCGGCGGCTTCCTCGAGGTCAAGGCGGGGGAGCGCGTCTCCGACGTGATCGCGAACGCGGCCACGCTCTCCGGCATCGACCAGGGCGAATTCCAGAAGATCGTCGATGCCAAGGGCGACGGCATCCTGCCCGCCGAGGCCGGCGGCAGCTTCGAGGGCTGGTTCGAGCCCGGCGCGTACAACGTGAAGAACCAGACCAGCGCCGCGGACATCCTCAAGGCCATGGTGGACAAGCGCATCGCCAAGCTCGACGCCCTGCAGGTGCCCACCGGCTCGGACCGCGAGCGCATCCTCATCATCGCGTCCATCGCCGAATCCGAGGTCAACAAGGCCGAATACTACGGCAAGGTGTCGCGCGTGATCCTCAACCGTCTGGACAAGGGCATGACCCTCGGCATGGACTCCACCGTGGCCTACGGCCTCGGCATCCAGTCCAGCCAGCTGACGAACGCGCAGCTCAACGACGCCTCGAACAAGTACAACACGCGCGTGAACCGCGGGCTCACGCCCACGCCGATCAGCAACCCCGGGGACAACGCCATCCAGGCGGCCATGAAGCCGGAGAACGGCGACTGGCTGTTCTTCGTGACCACGAACCTCACCACCGGCGAAACCAAGTTCACCACCGGTTCCGAGGCCGACCAGCGCGCGCAGTTCGAGCAGTACGTGCAGGAGTACAAGACGAGCAACCCCAACGCCAACTGACGTTTGCGGCCCGCGTCCCCGCCGGATGCGGGCCGCAAACGTCATCACACATACGCCAGCGCCACCGCGACGATCCCCGCGACCACGATGGCCGGGGCGAACGGCACGTCGCGGATCCCCATGCGACGGCCGACGGCGATCGTCGCCAATCCCAGCGCGCCCATGCCGAGCCACCAGTACAGCACGGCGAGCCATCCCACCGCGCCGACCGCGAGGCCGACCATGAACGTGGCCGTCACGTCCCCGAAGCCCAGCGAACCGGGCACGATGAGCCCCAGCAGCAGTTGGAGCAGCGCCGCCCCCACGGAGATCACGACGGCGATCATCACCGTGAACAGCTGGTTCGCGACCACGGCCCACACGACCAGCGCGAGGAGCTGCGCGAGCCATCCGGCGGCGATCCACGCGCGGGGCACGCGCCGCGACCTGACGTCGCTCACGCACACGGCGGCTCCACATAGCAGACTCGGCAGCAGCACCAGACAGGACATACGGGTATCATATGCCCAAGTTGTGTCAAGGAATCGGAGAGGAGTTCGCATGTTGCGCTGGCAGACGGCAGGAGAGTCCCATGGCGAGGCGCTCGTGGCCATGATCGAGGGGTTGCCCGCGGGCGTGAGCGTCACCACGCAGGAGATCGTGGACGCGCTGGCCCGCCGCCGACTGGGATACGGCCGCGGCGCGCGCATGAAGTTCGAGCAGGACAAGGTGCGCATGCTCACCGGCGTGCGCCACGGCAAGACGCTCGGTTCCCCGGTCGCCATCGAGATCGCGAACACCGAATGGCCCAAATGGACCGAGGTCATGTCCGCCGACCCGCTCGACCACGAGCTGCCCGCCGAGGGCCGCAACGCCCCGCTGAGCCGTCCGCGCCCGGGCCACGCCGACCTGACGGGCATGCGCAAGTACGGCTTCACCGACGCGCGCCCGGTCCTCGAGCGCTCGAGCGCCCGAGAGACCGCCTCCCGCGTGGCCCTGGGCGCCGTGGCGAAGAACTTCCTCGAGCAGGCGCTCGGCGTGCGCACGGTGGCCCATGTGGTCTCCATCGGCGGCGTCGGCGTGGACGAGGACGCCCCGCTGCCCACCCCGGACGATCTGGCCGCGCTGGACGCCTCCCCGGTGCGCACCCTCGACAAGCAGGCCGAGGCGCGCATGATGCAGCGCATCGACGAGGCCAAGGCCGCGGGCGACACGCTCGGCGGCGTCATCGAGGTCATCGCCTACAACGTGCCGGCGGGACTCGGCACCTACGTGGAGTCCGACCGCCGCCTCGACGCGGCGCTGGCCTCCGCGTTCATGGGCATTCAGGCCATCAAGGGCGTGGAGATCGGCGACGGCTTCCTCGAGGCCATGCGCCCCGGCTCGCAGGCGCAGGACGAGATCGTGGTGAACTCCGACGGGCGCATCAGCCGCCTGTCCAACCGCGCCGGCGGCCTCGAGGGCTCCATGTCCAACGGCCAGCCCATCCGCGTGCGCGCCGCCATGAAGCCCATCTCCTCGCTGCCGCGCGCGCTGAAGACCGTCGACGTGCTCACCGGCGAGGCCTCCACCGCCATCAACCAGCGCTCCGACGCCACCGCCGTTCCCGCGGCCGCCGTGGTGGGCGAGGCCATGATGCGTCTGGTGCTCGCGCAGTTCGCGCTCGAGAAGTTCGGCGGCGACTCCCTGGAGGAGACCCGCCGCAACGCCGCGGCCTACGTGGCCTCGTGGCCCGAGCACCTGCGCTGAGCGGAGCGGCATCCATGAACGTGAACCTGACAGCCACCGTCAACGGTGGCGTGCGCCCCCGGGCCGTGATCATCGGCATGCCGGGCGCCGGCAAGACGCGCATCGGCAAGGAGGCGTCGGGCATGCTCGACCTGCCGTTCGCCGATTCGGACATCGAAATCGAGCACGAGGCGGGCATGCGCATCCCGCAGTACTTCGAGGAGCACAGCGAGCGGGCGTTCCGCGAGCTGGAGTGCCGGGTGATCGGCGACCTCATCGACTCGTTCGGCGGCGTGCTGGCCCTCGGCGGCGGCGCGCCCATGTTCGAGGCGACCCACCGTCTGCTGGAGCGGTACATCGAGGACGGCGGCGAGGTGATCTACCTCGAGGCCGATCCGCGCGAGGCCATGGAGCGCGCCCGCCGCGCCGGGGGACGCCCCATGCTCGCCGGCGACTCCGACAGGCGCTGGATGGAGCTGTTCGAACAGCGCGACCCGGTGTTCGCCGCGTTGGCGACGAGCCGCGTGGCGACGCACGGATTCACCCCCGCCGGGGCGGCGAGAAAGCTGGTGGACATGATCAACGAACACAAGGTGCACGTGGACGGCAAGGGCATCGAACCGTACGACGTGACGATCGGCGAGGGCGCGATGAACCATCTCGCGGACGTGCTCGGCAGCAAGCCGGTGCGCGTGGCGCTCATCCACACCACGCCGGTGCAGCGCCATTCCGACCGCGCCCGCACGCTGCTGCGTCAGGCCGGCTACGAGGTGAGCGACATCGTCATCCCCGACGCCGAGCGCGGCAAGACCATCGAGGTCGCCAACGGCATCTGGCAGCGGCTCGGCGAGGAGGGCTTCACCCGCTCCGACGCGGTCGTGGGACTCGGCGGGGGAGCGGCGACCGACCTCGCCGGCTTCGTGGCCGCCACGTGGATGCGCGGCATCCGCTACGTCAACTGCCCCACGTCGCTGCTCGCCATGGTGGACGCCTCCACCGGCGGCAAGACCGGCATCAACACGCCGCAGGGCAAGAACCTCGTCGGCTCGTTCTACACGCCCGCCGGCGTGCTCGCGGACCTCAAGACCCTGGGCTCGCTGCCCAACGACATCTTCATCGAGGGCCTCGGCGAGGTGGCCAAGTCGGGCTTCATCAAGGATCAGGCCATCCTGAGCATCCTCGAGGCGCACGCGGACGAGCTGCGCGGCTTCGACGGCGCCTCCTTCGGCTCGGGTCCGTCCGATTCCGGCGCGGGCTCCTCCGGCGATCTGGAGGACATCGTCGCGCAGCTCATCGAGCGCACGGTCATGGTCAAGGCCTACCACGTCTCCGCCGACCTCAGGGAGGCCGGCCTGCGCGAGTTCCTCAACTACGGCCACACGCTGGGTCACGCGATCGAGAAGCTAGAGCACTTCCGCTGGCGCCACGGCAACGCGGTCGCGGTCGGCATGGTGTACGCGGCCGAGCTCGCGCACCTCGTGGGCTACATCGACCAGGATCTGGTCGACTACCACCGCGCGCTGCTGAGTTCGCTGGGCCTGCCCACCTCGTGGAACGGCGGCTCGTTCGAGGACGTGCTCGCGCTCATGCACCGCGACAAGAAGGCCCGCGGCAACACGCTGCGCTTCGTGGTCCTCAAGGGCATCGGGCAGCCGGTGCACCTCGACGACCCGCCCGCGGACGCCGTCGAGGAGGCGTTCCGCCGCATCAGCCGGTAGGACAGGGCGCCGGTGCCGGGCGCTGCCGTCCGCTGTCCGTTGTCCGTTGCGCTTTCGATCGTCGCACCGGTCGCCTGCGCAAGCGGTGCGTCACTTGGTGCGGAGGTGGGCGTGGCATACGTCTGACGCGCGGCACCTGCCGTCATGCGACCGGTGCGACGATGGCCGCGGAGCCGGTCGCCTCGGCGGCGACGGCGTGGCGCCCGTGCCGCCCGCCGTGCATCGATCGGTGGTCCATGACCGGCAATCGGCGCACGGTGGGCGCGGCCGTCCGACCGTCCCGTTTTCCCATCCCCCCATCCGTCATCTTCCTGTCCCATCCACTCCGATTCCGCCTTTCCCCATCCATCCAGCCAAGGAGCATCCATCATGACCAAAGTCATCGTCGTCAACGGTCCGAACCTCGGTCGCCTCGGCGTCCGCCAGCCCGACGTCTACGGCCGTCAGGACCTCGAAACCCTGCGTCGCCTGTGCGCCGAGTGGGGCGCCGCGCTCGGTCTGGACGTGGAGGTGCGCCAGACCGACGACGAGGCCGAGATGGTCCGCTGGATGCATCAGGCCGCCGACGAGAAAACGCCCGTCGTCATGAACCCCGCCGCGTTCACCCACTACTCGTACGCGCTGGCTGACGCCGCGCACATGGTCGGCGACGCGGGTCTGCCCCTCATCGAGGTGCACATCTCCAATCCGTCCGCGCGCGACGAGTTCCGCAAGCGCTCGGTCATCAGCCCCGTCGCCACCGGCACCATCACCGGCATGGGCTTCTACGGCTACAAGCTCGCCCTCGACGCCGTCGCCCACCTCATCGCGGCCTGATACGGCGCCGTTCCCGTCGTTCTCGCCGTCGGCCGACGGTAACCATGCCGACTGAATCGTCGACGCTGCCGGATGAAGTGCGTCGTCGGGCGACGTGCCCGATACCCGTCCCTCGATGGAATGCCTTTCGTATTCGGACTCCGCCTGCAACTTGAGAACGACGAACGGTCTCCGTATCCTTTCAACGTCCGCTGCGTATACGCGTATACGATGTAGACGCCGAAAATCGTCCCTCAAGGTATTTTTCGTATACGCGTATATGCGGAAGACCTCGAAAGACCGCGATAGGAGTCTGCCCCGTATACGCGTATACGGAAATGACGTATAGGCCGCTTCCGACATGCGCGGATGCGACACGGTATGCCGGGACGGGGATGACGGTATGCACGCTTTTTAAGCCGGCATGGAATCACAACCGTCGACAGTCATCTTATTGATCGGGGAATGCCGGCTTCGAGGAGCTTCTGGACGAGTCGTTCGGGATGCAGGATGTCCTCATATTCCAAACGGACGATGACGGTGACGCCTTGAGCACGCAGATGGTCCTCGCGTCTGCGCTCCGCGTGCACGGCGGCTTGGATGGTACGCCGGCTGGAACCCTGCTGCATGACGTATTTTTCCATGCCGTCGTATTCCGCGACGATCAGACCTTGCGACAAGTGCCATGAGAAGTCCGTTCGATATGGTCCCATGGGATTGTCCGGGTTGTTGAACGGTCGTTGCAGTTGCGGAATAAGAAAGCCGTTGGAGATGATGAGTGCGCGGATGGTTGATTCCCCGCCGTTTTCACTGAGCGGATCGGCGTAGTCGCATACGCGGGAGATTCGCCCCGAATCAAGACCGGATGCGGCGCCGTTCCTGCGTACGGCGTCAAGATCGACTCCCAGTCTGGCCGCGGCGTCGAAAATGGGCAGGGCGTCTTGGAATGAGTATCTGGCACCGCAGTCCATCAGCGTGCGCACGGGGTCGGTCACCCGCAAACCGTTGACTTGAACCGTAGGCACCTTGCGCATGGGAATGCGTATCAAATGACTGCAATCGCTGGATTGGGATGAACGCGGGCTGGCGATGTGGATGGCGCCGTCGGCGTGGAGGGCGTAGGAGTGGTCGTAGCCGTGGATGGCTGCGGCGGTCGGGCCGGCGAAGACCCAGCGGGGATGGAGGATCGCGAGGGCGCGGGCGGCGTGGAGCGTCCGTTCGATCGGGGTGAGCGCGTCCCAGCGGTCCCGGCGCGCGTATATGCCGCGATAGGGCATGACCAGCGCGTCGTTGCGGGCGCGCAGGGCGAGGCCGCGGCGGTCGGCGGGGTTGAGGCCGACCGCGCAATGCCCGTCGCGCTGGGATTCGTCCAGCAGCCGTTCGATTCGCGGATTGCTGCGCATGCGGCCCACGGTAGGCGCGGCGGCCGGGCCGGCGCCAGCGCGACGGCCCGGTGTGGTCGAACGTGGCCCCCGGTCGCGGGCGTTCGGGCGTGTCGGCGGGCGGTGAGTGGACAACGCCGTGGATGCAGGCATGCCGGTGGTCGAACGTGCGCCGCGGAACACGCCGCGTCATGTGCGGATGATAGGCTGAAGTTCCATGGCAAGACAACATGGAAATTCGCAAGAGCACGTCACCAAGCACATTTTCGTCACCGGCGGCGTGGTGTCGTCCCTTGGCAAGGGACTGACCGCCTCCTCCCTCGGACGACTCCTGCGCAGCCGCGGCATCCGCGTCCTGCAGCAGAAGCTCGACCCCTACATCAACGTCGATCCGGGCACGATGAACCCGTTCCAGCACGGTGAGGTCTACGTGACCGAGGACGGCGCGGAGACCGATCTGGACATCGGCCACTACGAGCGCTTCCTCGACGTCTTCCTCTCCCAGAAGGCCAACGTCACCACCGGCCAGATCTACCAGTCCGTGCTGCGCAAGGAGCGCGCCGGCGAGTACCTCGGCCAGTGCGTGCAGGTCATCCCGCACATCACCAACGAGATCAAGTCCCGCATGCGCGCGCAGGCGAGCGACGACGTGGACGTGATCATCACCGAGATCGGCGGCACGGTGGGCGACATCGAGTCCCAGCCGTTCCTGGAGGCCGCCCGCGAGGTGCGCCGCGACCTCGGCAGCGAGAACTGCATGTTCGTGCACGTCTCGCTGGTGCCGTACATCTCCGCCGCGCACGAGCTCAAGACCAAGCCGACCCAGCACTCCGTCATGATGCTGCGCCAGCTCGGCATCACCCCGGACGCGCTGGTGCTGCGCTCCGACCGTCCGCTCAACAAGGCCATCAAGGACAAGATCTCCCTGATGTGCGACGTGGACGAGGAGGGCGTGGTCAATTGCGTGGACGCCCCGAGCATCTACGACGTGCCGAAGATCCTGTTCAACGAGGGCCTCGACGCCTACGTGGTCCGCGAGCTGGGCCTGCCCTTCCACGACGTGGACTGGGACGAGTGGGCCGACCTGCTCGAGCGCGTGCACCACCCCAAGCACGAGGTGAACGTCGCGATCGTGGGCAAGTACATCGACCTGCCGGACGCCTACCTGTCCGTCACCGAGGCCATCAAGGCCGGCGGCTTCGCCAACTGGGCGAAGGTCAACGTCAAGTGGGTCGCGGCCGACCGCTGCGAGACCGAGGAGGGCGCGGCCGCCGCGCTCGACCAGGTCGACGGCATCGTGATCCCCGGCGGCTTCGGCATCCGCGGCATCGAGGGCAAGATCGGCGCCCTGAAGTTCGCCCGCGAGCACAAGCTGCCCGCCCTCGGCCTGTGCCTGGGCCTGCAGTCCATGGTCATCGAGTACTCCCGCCACGTGCTGGGCCTCGAGGACGCGAACTCCTCCGAGTTCGAGCCGGACTGCGCCAACCCGGTCATCGCCACCATGGAGGAGCAGAAGGACATCGTCGCCGGCAAGGGCGACATGGGCCACACCATGCGCCTCGGCTCCTACCCGGCCGAGCTCGAGGAGGGCTCGCTGGTCGCCGAGCTGTACGGCACCACGCACGTCACCGAGCGCCACCGCCACCGCTACGAGGTGAACGTGGCGTACAAGGACCGCCTGCGCGAGGCCGGCCTGCGCATCTCCGGCCAGAGCCCGGACGGCGAGCTCACCGAGTTCGTCGAGCTGCCGCAGGACGTGCACCCGTTCTACGTGGGCACCCAGGCGCACCCGGAGTTCAAGTCCCGCCCGACCAAGCCGCACCCGCTGTTCGCCGGGCTCGTCAAGGCCGCGCTGGACCATCAGGCCGCGCGCTGAACCGACGGGTGAACCGATAGAACGCACATGAAACTCCTTCCCCGAACGCATGCGCCCGGAGGCCATGTCAAGGGGAGGGAGTTTTTGCTATGCCCCGCCGGATCGCCGTCCCGCCGTTCGCGCGGTACCGTTACCTTGCTCACAGTTGCCCGCGGATTGGATTTGCCCACGGCAATATCGTGCGCGATCGGTGGCGCAGGGCCATGCGTTCTGTTAGGTTTGCGTAGGACCGTGAAAAGAAACTGGAGGCAAAACGCAGGTGAGTGACGAAACAACGCCAAACGCCGCGTCGGACGTGGAGATGAGCCAGTACGTGGCCGACCGCTCCCGCGTCAACGAGGAAAAGATCAAGAAGGATGACGAGATCATCCAGCAGTTCGGCGACTACAACTACGGCTGGCACGATTCCGACGCCGCCGGCGAGGCCGCCAAGAAGGGCATCGACGAGAACGTCGTGCGCGCCATCAGCGCCGACAAGCACGAGCCGCAGTGGATGCTTGACATGAGGCTGCGCGGCTACCGCGCCTTCCTCGACAAGCCCATGCCCAAGTGGGGCGTGGACCTGAGCGGCTTCAACGCCGACGACTTCAAGTACTACGTGAAGCCCGTGGACAAGCAGGCCAAGAGCTGGGACGAGCTGCCCGACGACATCCGCAAGACGTACGACAAGCTCGGCATCCCCGAGGCCGAGAAGAAGCGCCTCGTCTCCGGCGTGGCCGCGCAGTACGAGTCCGAGGTGATCTACAACTCCATCCAGGAGGATCTCGCCAAGCAGGGCGTGATCTTCGTGGACACCGACACCGCCGTGCGCGAGTACCCGGATCTGGTCCGCAAGTACTTCGGCACCGTGGTGAGCCCCGAGGACAACAAGTTCGGCGCCCTCAACACCGCCGCGTGGTCCGGCGGCTCGTTCGTGTACGTGCCGAAGGGCGTGCACGTGGACATCCCGCTGCAGGCGTACTTCCGCATCAACACGCCGAACATGGGCCAGTTCGAACGCACGCTGATCATCGCCGACGAGGGCTCCTACGTGCACTACGTGGAGGGCTGCACCGCCCCGATCTACTCCACCGACTCGCTGCACGCGGCCATCGTGGAGATCATCGTCGAGAAGCACGCCCGCGTGCGCTACACCACCGTGCAGAACTGGTCGAACAACGTGTACAACCTCGTCACCCAGCGCGCCTACGTGCGCGAGGGCGGCACCATGGAATGGGTGGACGGCAACATCGGCTCCAAGGCCACCATGAAGTACCCGGCCTGCATCCTCGCCGAGCCTTACGCCAAGGCCAGCACCATGTCCCTCGGCTTCGCCGGCAAGGGCCAGTACCAGGACACCGGCGCGAAGATGATCCACCTCGCCCCGCACACCAGCTCCACCATCGTCGCGAAGTCCATCTCCCGCGGCGGCGGCCGCTCCGCGTACCGCGGCCTCGTCAAGATCGTCAAGGGCGCGTACGGCTCCTCGAACTCCACGGTGTGCGACGCGCTGCTCGTGGACGACTACTCCCGCTCCGACACGTACCCGCATGTGGACGTGCGCGAGGACGACGTCTCCATGGCCCACGAGGCCACCGTCTCCAAGGTCTCCGAGGACCAGCTGTTCTACCTCATGAGCCGAGGGCTCACCGAGGAGGAGGCCATGGGCATGATCGTGCGCGGCTTCGTCGAGCCGATCTCGCGCGAGCTGCCGATGGAGTACGCGCTCGAATTGAACCGTTTGGTCGAATTGCAGATGGAAGGATCGGTGGGCTGATCCATGGCGGACAACAAGGAAATCAACATTCCGGTGGCGGATCCGAACGATCCGTACGCGGTGCCGGCGGCCATGCCGTCGAGCGCCGACCGCGCGCCGCGCTCCTTCGACGTGGCCGCGTTCCCCGAGCCGGCGAAGAACCAGGACGAGTGGCGCTACACGCCGCTTGAGCGCATCGACGAGTTCTTCGAGCCGTTCGCCCCGAGCGGCGAGACCGAGGTCTCCGTCGCCATGATCGACGGCTCCGCGCCGGCCGAGGGCGTCACCGTGCGCCGCGTCGCCAAGGGCGAGGCGCCCAGCGGTACCGTGTCCAAGCCGAACGACCGCGTCTCCGCCGTCGAATGGAACTCCGGCGAGGGCGCCACCGTCATCGAGCTGAACGGCGAGATCGCCGCCCCCGTGCTCGTCAAGGTGCACGGCAACGGCATGGACCTCGACTCCCTGCACCTCGTCGTCTCCGCCGCGGACAAGACGCACGCGGACGTGGTGATCGAGCACGACGGCTCCGCGCGCCTCGCCGAGGGCGTGGAGATCGTCACCGGCAGGGACAGCCACGTGTCCGTCACCTCCATCCAGGAATGGAACAAGGACGCCAAGCACGTGGGCAACCATCGCATCCACGTGGGCGAGGGCGCCTCGCTGCGCCACTCCGTCGTCACGCTCGGCGGCGACGTGGTGCGCATCCGCATGGACCAGGACTTCGGCGGCGAGCAGGGCGAGCTCAACATGCTCGGCATCTACTTCGTCGACCCCGGCGAGCACATCGAGCACCGCACGATGGTCGTCCACAACCACCCCGACTGCAAGTCCCGCGTGGTCTACAAGGGCGCGCTCGACGGCAAGGGCGCCCACTCCACGTGGGTGGGCAACGCGCTCATCGAGCCGACCGCCCCCGGCACCGACTCGTACGAGCTCAACCGCAACCTCGTGCTCACCCCGGGCGCCATCGCCGACTCCGAGCCGAACCTCGAGATCGAGAACGGCAACATCATCGGCGCCGGCCACGCCTCCTCCGTGGGCCGCTTCGACGACGAGGAGCTGTTCTACCTCGAATCCCGCGGCATCCCGGAGACCGAGGCCCGCAAGCTCGTGGTCCGCGGCTTCTTCGGCGAACTCGTCGAGGAGATCGGCATCCCCGCCATCTCCGAGCACCTCATGAACGTGATCGACCGCCGACTGGCCCGCGGTGAAAGCGACGCCATGGCGCAGGTCCTCGAAGACAAGTAAAAGGAGCATTCCACAATGGCAACACTCGAAATCAAGGACCTCCGCGCCCACGTCGAGACCAAGGAGGGCGTCAAGGAGATCCTCAAGGGCGTGAACCTCACCGTCCACTCCGGCGAGACCCACGCGATCATGGGTCCCAACGGCTCCGGCAAGTCCACGCTGGCCTACACGCTGGCCGGCCACCCCAAGTACATCGTCGACGGCGGCGAAGTGCTGCTCGACGGCGTGAACATCCTCAACCAGACGCCCGACGAGCGCGCCAAGGAGGGCCTGTTCCTCGCCATGCAGTACCCCGTCGAGGTGCCGGGCGTGTCCATGACCAACTTCCTGCGCACCGCCAAGACCGAGGTGGACGGCAAGGCCCCGTCCATCCGCACGTGGACCAAGGAGCTCACCGAGGCCATGAAGCGTCTCAAGATGGACCCGAAGTTCGCCACCCGCTCCGTGAACGAGGGCTTCTCCGGCGGCGAGAAGAAGCGCGCCGAGGTGCTCCAGCTCGAGCTGCTCAAGCCGAAGTTCGCCATCCTCGACGAAACCGACTCCGGCCTCGACGTGGACGCGCTGCGCATCGTCTCCGAGGGCGTCAACCGCGCCAAGGAGGCCAACCAGTTCGGCATCCTCATGGTCACGCACTACACGCGCATCCTCAAGTACATCAAGCCGGACATCGTGCACGTGTTCGCCGACGGCCACTTCGTCAAGACCGGCGGCCCGGAGCTGGCCGACGAGCTGGAGGAGAACGGGTACGACCAGTACCTGCCGGAAGGGTCCGATTCGGAGTCGGCGCTGGCGTAGCGCTGATCACTTCCGCGTCGGATCGGCATGCACGATGCCGGACACACTCGAGGCCGTTCGGTCAAGGCTACGGTCCGGCATCGTGCATGCCGATCCGACGCTCTGCGAAATACAAGCGGCGACGCGAAATGTCGGATGAAGCGATAGGGGATTGATGATGGTGGATTTTGATGCGATTCGGGCGCAGTTCCCGATTCTGGACCAGCAGGTGCACGGCCACCCGCTGGTGTACCTGGACTCGGCGGCCACGTCGCAGAAGCCGCAGTGCGTGATCGACGCGGAGTCGGAGTTCTACCGCACGATCAACGCCGGCGTGCACCGCGGCGCCCACGAGCTCGCCGCGCTGAGCACCGAGGCGTTCGAGGGCGCGCGCGCCAAGGTCGCGAGGCTCGTCGGCGCCAACGCCGAGGAGGGCAACGAGGAGATCGTCGTCACCGGCGGCGCCACCGCGGGCCTCAACCTGCTGGCCACCGCGTTCGGCAACGCGTCGCTGGGACGCGGGGGAGAGGCCGCCAGGCGCTTCGCCCTCAAGCCCGGCGACGAGATCGTCGTCTCCAAGGCCGAGCACCATTCCGTGCTGCTGCCGTTCCAGGAGCTCGCCTACCGCACCGGCGCCACGCTCAAGTGGTTCGACCTGACCGAGGACGGGCGCATCCGCTCCGACACCGCCGACGAGGTGATCACCGAGCGCACCAAGGTCGTCGCCGTCGCCCATGTGGCCAACGTGACCGGCGCGATCACCGATATCGCCCCGATCATCCGCCGCGCGCACGAGGTCGGCGCCGTGTTCGTGCTCGATGCCTGCCAGTCCGTGCCGCACTTGAAGATCGACTTCCACGCCCTCGACGTGGACTTTGCCGCGTGGAGCGCGCACAAGATGTACGGACCCACCGGCGTGGGCTTCCTGTACGGCAAGCGCGAGCTGCTCGAGGCGCTGCCGCCGGCCAACTTCGGCGGTTCCATGGTCGAGCTCGCGTGGATGGACCAGCCCGCCCAGTACATGGCCCCGCCCGCCCGCTTCGAGGCCGGCACGCAGCCGGTCGCGCAGGTGGTCGCCGCCGGGGTGGCCGCCGACTGGCTCATGAAGATCGGCATGGAGAACGTGGAGGCGCACGAGCGCACCATCGCCGCCGAACTGCTCAAGCTGGGCGACCTCGACGGCTTCCGCATCCTCGGGCCGCGCGAGAACGTGGACCGCATCGGCACCGTCGCGTTCGACGTAGCCGGCGTCCACCCGCACGACGTGGGCCAGTACATCGACGCGCAGGGCATCGCCATCCGCGTGGGCCACCACTGCGCGCAGCCGGTGCACCGCCACTTCGGCCTGTACGCCTCCAACCGAGCCTCCACCGGCGTGTACAACACCGTCGGGGACGCCCGTGCGCTCGTCGAAGCGGCCAAGGGCGTGCGCAAGTTCTTCGGCGTCGCGTGAGCCGGGACGGCGACGGCAGGACGCATCCAACGCAAGCATAACAGGAGCAACATGAGTGATTTTGGCATGAGCGGCGACGACCTCGAACAGATGTATCAGGAGGTCATCCTCGAAGCGGCCCGCGATCCGCACGGCAGGGAGCACTTCGCCCCCGACGCCGCCGTGGAGGGGTCCGCCGCGGCGGAGACCGCCGTCCGCGCGAGCCACGAGTACTGCACGCCGGGCGAGTCCCACCAGTTCAACCCCACCTGCGGCGATGAGGCGACCGTGCACGTCGAGGTCTCCGACGCCGAGCCGCACACCATCGAGCGGCTCGTGTGGGACGGCCACGGCTGCTCGATCTCGCAGGCCAGCCTGTCCGTCATGGTCGACCTCGTGGACGGCAAGACCGTGGACGAGGCCATGGAGCTGTTCCGCGACTTCCACGAACTCATGGAGTCGCGCGGCAACGGCCTGGACGACGACGCCAAGGAGGAGCGGCTCGGCGACGCCGTGGTGTTCCAGGGCGTCTCCAAGTACCCGATGCGCATCAAATGCGCGCTGCTCGGCTGGGAGGGCATGCGCGACTCGGTCGCCAAGGCCCTCGCGTCCAAGCGGTGACGCGGGTAATCTGATAGTGACGTTTGATCGACTGGAGCGAACATGAACGACAACCTCGTACCCGAACCCACCCCGTCCGTCTTCGACGCGGTCAACGGCGTCCTCAAGGATGAGGAGGCCGCCCGCCGCGTGATGGCCAACCCGAACCTCGCGGCCGGATTCCCCGGCGGCCACCCCGCGCCCGAAGCCAAGGCGGACGCGTCCGGCGACCACGCGTGCGGCTGCGGCGGCGACCACGGCAAGTGCGGATGCCAGGACGACGAATCCGATCCCGACATCCCGCTCAAGGCCGTGGACGACATCGGCCGCGCCACCGCGCAGGACGTCAAGGAGGCGCTGCATCAGGTCATCGATCCGGAGCTCGGCATCGACGTGATCGACCTCGGCCTCGTCTACGGCATCGAGATCGACGAGCTGGGCCGCGCCATCATCACCATGACGCTCACCACGCCCGCCTGCCCGCTCACCGACCTCATCGAGGACGAGTGCGCGAGCGTGCTGGCCGGTCTGGTCGAGGAGTTCTGCATCGACTGGACGTGGACGCCGCGCTGGACCATGGCGAAGATCACCCCGGAGGGCCGCGAGCAGCTCGCCGCGCTGGGCTTCAACTTCGACGCCATGCCGTACCAGCAGTGAGGCTTCGCCGCAGGATCTGAATGATCCGAACGGGCATGAAGAAGGCCGCCCCCGCAAATGTGCGGGAGCGGCCTTCTTCATGCCCTGACGGCTTCGGAGGACGTCAGTCCTCGACGATGGTGCCCTTCGGGACCACGGTGATGCCCTCGGGCGTGACCGTGAAGCCGCGCTCGATGTCGTGCTCGGTGTCGATGCCGACGGTCGAGTTCTCGGTGAGCACGACGTTCTTGTCCAGAATCGCCTTGTACACGCGGGCGCGGCGGTTGATCGTCACGTTGTCGAACAGGATCGAGTCGACGATCTGCGACCACGAGTGGATGCGCACGTTGGGGGAGAGCACCGAGTGGTGCACCTCGCCGCCGGAGACGATCACGCCGGGGGAGACGATCGAGTCGGTCGCGTGGCCCAGGCGGTCGCGGCCGGCGTGCACGAACTTGGCCGGCGGCAGGTTGCCGGACATGGTGTAGATCGGCCAGTCGAAGTTGTACAGGTTGAACTCCGGCACGTAGGCGATGAGGTCCATGTGCGCGTCGTAGAACTGCTTGATGGTGCCCACGTCGCGCCAGTAGGCGTGGTCGGTGGCGGTGGCGCCGGGAATCTCGTTGGTGGTGAAGTCGTAGACGCCGGCCTCGTGGCGGGCCGCGAAGTACGGGGCGATGTCGCCGCCCATGTCGTGCTTGGTGTCTTGCGCCTTCTCGTCCTTGGCGAGGGCGTCGAACAGGGCGTCCGTGTTGGCCACGTAGTTGCCCATGGAGGCGAGGATGGAGTTCGGGTCGTCCGGCAGGCCGACGGTGTGCTCCGGCTTCTCGTGGAAGTCCTTGATCATGTTCGGGTGGTCCGGGTCGACCTCGATCACGCCGAAGGACTTGGACGCCTCGATCGGCTGGCGGATGCCGGCCACGGTGAACTCGGCGCCGGAGTCGATGTGGGCCTGGACCATCTGCTGGAAGTCCATGCGGTAGACGTGGTCGGCGCCCACGATCACCACGATGTCCGGCTGCACGTCCTCGATGATGTTGATGGTCTGGTAGATGGCGTCGGCCGAGCCGAGGTACCAGTGCTTGCCGAGGCGCTGCTGCGCCGGCACGGGGGAGACGTAGTTGCCGAGCAGCGGGGAGAAGCGCCAGACCTGCGAGATGTGGCGGTCGAGCGAGTGGGACTTGTACTGCGTCAGCACGATGATGTGCTGGTAGCCCGAGTTCACGAGGTTGCTCAGCGGGAAGTCAACCAGACGGAACACGCCGCCGAACGGCACGGCCGGCTTTGCGCGGTCGCGGGTCAGCGGCATGAGGCGAGTGCCCTCGCCGCCGGCCAGAACGATGGATAGAACTTTCGGATTCTTAGCCATCAGATACCTTCCTTCGATTCAGTTGTGCATCGCATGCGCGACATGGTCACGGCCACCACCCCGTAGCATCCTTGCCTCGGGGTGCTGTTACCAACATCATTGCATGGATGATTGACCGAACCGCGGAACGTGTGTCTAATTTTTTCGGCGTGTCGCCCAGAAGGCCACGGCGCTGGAAGCGGCGACGTTCAGGCTGTCCACGTCGTGGCTCATGGGGATCTTGACCGTCAGATCGGCGTTCGCGATGGTGTGGCGGGATAAACCGTCGCCCTCGGTTCCGAAAATTAACGCAAGCTTTTCGATGTGGTCAGGCTCCGTTCGCCCGTTGTTCAGACGCCGCACGAGCTCGTCCATGGAGATCGAGTCGTCGGTGAGGGCCATGGCCACGGTCGTGAAGCCGAGCGCGCGCAGCTCCTCCAGCCCCCTCCACGGCCAGGCCCGCCGGTCCTCCCGGTCGCCGCCGCCGATGCGCGTCCACGGCACCTGGAACACCGTGCCCATCGACACGCGGGCCGCGCGGCGGTACAGCGGGTCGCCGCAGGAGGGGGTCACCAGCACGGCGTCCACGTCCAGCGCGGCGGCCGAGCGCATGAGCGCGCCCACGTTGGTGTGGTCCACGATGTTCTCCATGACCGCCACGCGCGAGGCCCCGCGGCACACCTCCTCCACGCTCGGCAGTGGCCAGCGGCGCATGGCGCTCAGCGCGCCGCGGTGCAGTCGGTACCCGGTCAGGCCCCGGAGCTGCTCGGGCGTGGCCACGTAGACCGGCACGTCCGGTCCCCAGTGCTCGTCGATGAAGGTGAACTCGTCGGCCATGCCGTGGATCCACGGCTCCTCGACGAGCAGCGAGATCGGCTCGCGCCCGGCGGCCAGCGCGCGGTCGATGACCTTGGGGGACTCGGCGATGAACAGGCCCTTGGCCGGTTCGAGCCGGTTGCGCAGCTGCATTTCCGTGAGGTTCGTGTAGGCGGCGACGCGTTCGTCGTCGATGGAGTCGATGGTGATGAAGCGCATGTTCCTGAAACTTTCGTGACCGGACTGTCGTGATAACTGTCGTGAATAACAAAAAAGACCCTTGGCGAACCAAGGGTCTTGTCTGTGCCCGAGACGGGACTTGAACCCGTACGGTCGTTAAAAAATAACCACTAGCACCTCAAGCTAGCGCGTCTACCATTCCGCCACCCGGGCAGGTGTCGTTTGGACAACGAGATGTAACTTTAACACGGGAGCCGTCTCGCGCAACCTCGGCGTGTCGTGGTGGCGACGCCGCCGCGCCGTGTAGCCTTGGGACCATGACGAATGCCCTGTTTCTCTTCGATCCGGCGGCCGAGGGCGTGCCGGTGAACGCCGACGAGCTCCACACCGGATGGACGCTCACCCTGCCCGCGGACGTGCGACGCCACGCCCTCAAGTCCATGCGCATCGGCGTGGGGGAGGAGCTCCAGCTCTCCGACGGCCGCGGCCTGCGCCTGGGCGCGGTGGTGGACGACGCGGAGGCCGGCGTGGTGCACGTCACCTCCGTGGGCCGCGAGCCGGAGCCGGTCACGCGGCTGGCGCTCGTGCAGGCGCTCGCCAAGCAGGGGCGCGACGAGGAGGCGGTCGACGCGTCCACGCAGATCGGCGTGGACGAGGTGGTCCCGTGGCAGGCCGACCGGTCGATCGTCAAGTGGAAGGACGGCAAGGCCGACCGCAAGTGGGCCGCGGTGATCGACGCCGCCACCGAGCAGTCCCGCCGCGCGTGGCGTCCCGTGCTCGCCGAGCGGGTGAACAGCAAGGGCGTCGTGGCGATCTGCCGCCGGGCCTGCGTGCACGGGGACGTGGTGGTGGTGCTCCACCAGGACGCCAACGAGACGTGGGACGGCGTGGAGGAGGCCGTGCGGGCGCTGTCCGACCGGTGCCTCGAAGACGGCCGGCCGCGCACGGTGTACGTGGTCGTGGGGCCGGAGGGCGGCATCAGCGAGGACGAGGTGGCCGCGTTCAAGGCGGCGGGCGCGCTGGTGTGCGTGCTCGGGCGCAACATCCTCAGGGCCGCGACGGCCGGTCCGGTCGCCCTGTCCCTGCTCTCCCGCGCGCTGGGGCGGTTCTAGCCCTCGGCCTAGCATGGGAGGCGAGAACGTCATGCCAATCATCGAAGGAGCGTCATGAGCGAAGCCAACGACTGCCTGTTCTGCAAGATCATCGCCGGGGACATCCCGAGCGCCAAGGTGTACGAGGACGAGACCACCTACGCCTTCAAGGACATCAACCCCAAGGCGAAGGTCCACGTGCTCGTCGTCCCCAAGACGCACTACGCGAACGTGGCGGAGCTCGCCAAGGCGGATCCGGCCGAGCTGGCGCACATCGCCGAGGTGGCCCAGTCCATCGCGTCCGACCAGTACAACGGCTCGTTCCGCCTGGTGTTCAACACCGGCCTCGACGCGGGGCAGACCGTGTTCCACGTGCACGCCCACGTGCTCACCGGCGAGACGCTCGACGAGTAGGGCGCTTCGTGGCCACGACGACACGCACCATCACCCTGCCGCCGGAGCTTGACCCGGTGGCCGTGCTCGGCCCGGTGGATCAGGTGATCCGCGAGGTCGAGCGGGCGTTCCCGGACCTGACGATCATCGTGCGCGGCAACCGCATCGCGATCATGAGCCACTCCAAGGCCACCGAGGCGCAGGCCTCGCAGGCCGAGGACGTGGTCGAGACGATCATCCAGGCCGCCTACGACGCGCCCATGGACGCCGACACCGTCCGCCGCATGATCGACAAGAACGCGCTGCGCAACGGCCAGCACGCCCGCGCCGCGCAGTCCCGCGGCCCGCGGTTCCACACCGTGGGGGACGGGCGGGCCCCCGACGCTGCCCATGCGTCCGACGCCGCGCGGATCTCGCAGAAGGAGCCGGACGGACGCCGCCGCCCGCAGGTGCCCGGCGTGATCACCTACGCGCTCGGCGTGCCCGTGCGCGCCAAGACCGCCGGCCAGATCGCCTACCTCAACGCCATCGAACGGCACACCATCACGTTCGCGATCGGCCCCGCCGGCACCGGCAAGACGTACCTCGCCGTCGCCAAGGCCGTCGCCGCGTTCCAGGACCGCCGCATCCGCCGCATCATCCTGACGCGCCCCGCCGTGGAGGCCGGCGAGAACCTCGGCTTCCTGCCCGGCACGCTCAACGAGAAGGTGGACCCGTACCTGCGCCCGCTGTACGACGCGCTGTCCGACATGCTCGGCGCCGACCAGCTGCGCCGCTTCATGGACGACGGGACCATCGAGGTCGCCCCGCTCGCGTACATGCGCGGCCGCACCCTCAACGACGCCTTCGTCATCCTCGACGAGGCGCAGAACACCACCGAGCAGCAGATGAAGATGTTCCTCACCCGCCTCGGGTTCAACACCAAGATGGTCATCACCGGCGACGTCTCGCAGGTCGACCTCACCGTCACGCGCTCCGGGCTGGCCACCATCGAGGGCATCCTCGGCGGCATCGACGACATCGCGTTCGCCCACCTCGGCGCGGACGACGTGGTGCGCCACCGTCTCGTCGGCGAGATCGTCGAGGCGTACGACCGGCACGTCGCGATCGCGGGGGACCACAGCCGCGAGGCCGCGCGCGGGCGCCGCCGGACGGGCCGCGAGGGCCGTGGCGGCGACGGGCAAGAATGACGGACAAGACAGCCAAGACAGCAGACAGCCAAGACACACCTGACACCTATGACACACGGGAGGACGAACGCCGATGAGCGTTGACGTGACCAACGAGACCGCCTGGAGCATCGATCCCAAGACGTTCTCCGATCTGGGCATCTGGGTCATGGACCAGATGCGCGTGAGCACCCAGTCGGACCTGACGATCATCTTCAGCGACCCCGAGCCGATCGCCGAGCTGCACATGCGCTGGATGAGCCTCGAGGGGCCCACCGACGTGATGAGCTTCCCCATGGACGAGCTGCGCCCCGGCGACGGCAAGACCGTCATGGAGGGTGTGCTCGGCGACATCGTCATCTGCCCGTACGTGGCGGCGCAGCAGGCCGCGGCGGCCGGGCACTCCACCATGGAGGAGATGATGCTCCTGACCATCCACGGCATCCTGCACCTGCTCGGCTATGACCACGTCACCCCGGAGCAGGAGCGCCAGATGTTCGGCCTGCAGCGCCAGCTGCTGCTCACCTTCCTCGCCCTGCGCTCCGGCCCGCTGCCGCAGGCCCTCCTGCCCGCCGGCAACCCGGACCTCATGGCGCAATATGACAAGAGCGGCCGGTAGTCTGGTGCCCAGCCGGACTTCGATCCGGCCGACGAATCACGCATTTTGGAGTTGACGAACCACTTGATAGACATAGACCCCTCGTTTCTGGTCCTGATCGCCGCGCTGGCGGTCGTCGCCGCGCTGCTGGTGTGGCTGTCCCTGTCCATGGCGTCGGCGGAGGGCGCCGTCTCGCGCGTCACGCGGGCGAGCCTCAACAACCTCACGCTCGAGCTGCAGACCGACTCCGAGCTCTCGCAGTTCAACCGCATGAAGAAGATCGACGCGATCCACCACGTGCAGCGCTACATCGTGGACCGTTCCGCCACGGCCGGCTCGTGCGCGTTCTTCCGCATCGTGTGCAACGTGATGGACGGCGTGCTCGTCGCCTGCATCGCCGCGCTGCTGGACGCGCCGCTGTGGGCGCAGGTGCTCGCCGGATTCGTGTTCGCGCTCGTCGTGGGCGTGCTGTCCGTGCTGCTGCGGCCGCGCATGAGCGGGTCGTTCAAGCCGCTGGACGCCATGCTGCGCCACCACCGCATCGTGGGCGTGGCCGTGGCCCTGACGCCGTTCGCCCGCATCGGCTCGGACGCCGTGAACAAGCGCGTGGCCCGCGAAGCCGAGCTGTCCGACGACGAGGAGCTCGAGAAGCTCCAGCGTGAGCAGGGGCGCGCGACCATCGACCGCCTGGCCGAAAGCGGCGAGGTGGACCCCGAGGTCTCCGAGATGCTGCGCAACGTGCTCACCCTGTCCGAGACGCTCACGCGCGAGATCATGGTGCCGCGCACGGACATGATCTGCATCGAGAAGGGCCAGTCCCTCGGCGCCATGCTCAAGCTGTGCTCGCGCTCCGGGTTCTCCCGCGTGCCGGTCATCGGCGACGACGTGGACGACCTCATCGGCATCGCCTACCTCAAGGACGCGGTGCGCGCCACGGCGTTCAACACCTCCGCCCTGACCCGCCCGGTCGACTCGATCGTGCGCGAGCCGCTGCTCGTGCCCGAGTCCAAGCCGGTGGACGACCTGTTCCACCAGATGCAGAAGCAGCGCCAGCACGTCGCCGTCGTCGTGGACGAATACGGCGGCATCGCGGGCCTCGTCACCATCGAGGACACCATCGAGCAGATCGTGGGCGAACTCGAGGACGAGCATGACCGCACCCAGCACGCCGAGCCCGTGAAGGTCGGCGACCGCAAGTGGAAGCTGCCCGCGCGCACGCCCATCGCGGACCTCGAGGAGATGTTCGAGATCGACATGGACGAGGACGACGTGGACACCGTCTACGGCCTGCTCACCAAGGCGCTCGGCCGCGTGCCGATCGTCGGCGCCTCGGCCGTCACCCGCGGGCTCAAGCTCACCGCCGTGGACTCGGCCGGCCGCCGCAAGAAGGTCTCGACCATCCTCGTCGAGCCCGCCGGGTTGAATGATGAATCCGAAACCGAGCGAGACGCCCGCCATGACTCCCATCACGACGCGGACGACGACGAGACGCCAAAGGAGAACCATGACCGCTGAGACCGCCGACGAGACCCCGTACCGTTCCGGATTCGTGGCCGTGGTGGGCCGCCCGAACGTGGGCAAGTCCACGCTCATCAACGCGCTGATCGGCACGCAGATCGCCATCGCGTCGTCCCGTCCGGAGACCACGCGCAAGGCCATCCGCGGCATCCTCACCACCGAGCACGCCCAGCTCGTGCTCGTGGACACCCCCGGCATCCACCGCCCGCGCACCCTGCTCGGCCAGCGCCTCAACGACGTGGTCGACGAGTCCCTCGCGGACGTGGACGAGGTGGCGTTCCTACTGCCCGGCGACCAGAAGATCGGCCCCGGCGACAAGCGCATCCTGTCCCGCCTGCGCTCCGACTTCGCCACCAAGAACGAGGACGGCACGTGGAAGTGGAAGGTCCCGCTGGTCGCCATCGTCACCAAGATCGACACGCTGGGCCGCGACGAGCTGGTCGCCAAGCTCATCGAGGTCAACGAGTTCGCCGACTTCGCGGACATCGTGCCCGTCAGCGCCCTCAAGGACGACAACCTCGCCGAGGTGCGCAACGTGCTCATCGAGCACACGCCGGAGGGCCCGCAGATGTACCCCGACGACCAGGTCAGCGAGGAGCGCCCGGAGGACACCATCGCCGAGCTCATCCGCGGCGCGTTCCTCGAGACGCTGGACGACGAGCTGCCGCACTCCCTCGCCGTGGTGGTGGACTCCATCGACTACCCGTCCGACAACGAGACCGGTGCGGCGTACGACGGCAAGGCGCTGGTGAGCGTGTCCATCTACGTGGAGCGCGACTCGCAGAAGCCCATCATCATCGGCAAGGGCGCCTCGAACCTCGTGGCCGTCAAGAAGAAGCTGCGCACGCCGGTCAACCGCATCGTCGGCTGCAAGGCCAAGCTCGACCTGCACGTCAAGGTCGCCAAGGGCTGGCAGTCCGACCCCAAGCAGCTCGAAAAGCTCGGGTTCTAGCACCGCTTCGGCTGTCTGCCCGGTCGGAACGGACGTTTTCGACGCGGAAATCGTCCGTTTCAACCGGGCCAAACGCCGAGGCGCCGCCTGATGCCCTCATCCATCGGCACCCGGTACTCGTCCAGCAGACGCAGCAGCTCGCCCGTTTCGTTGAGGTTGCCGTAAAACAGGCGGAACACGTCGATGCCCTGCGATCCGAGGCATTCGGCGCGTCGGCGTTCCTCCGCGACCACTTGGCGCACGTCCCGGTTTCCGATCATCGCCGGGTCGACGTATTTGCGCGTGCCGTCGAACTCGCAGGCCACATATGATCCATCGTCGCGGGTCCACAGCATGTCCGGCCGGTGCGTCCGTCCCGGAACGTCGACGCACGGCACGGGGACCTGCAACCGCGGTCTGGCGCAGCCGCACTCGTACAGGGCGCCGCGGCATTGCGACTCGCCGCCGTTCTCGCTCGCCCCGTCCGCCAGCAGCAGCACCTGTTCCGCCTTGTCCCACCGTGCTTCGCGGCGCTGACCGCGGCAGAATCGCAGCAGCCGCGGGGCGTCGGTCCTGCCCAGACGGATCGCCGAATCCGCGAATCCCAGCGAGTAGCTGGGCAGGAACCGGATGACGCAGTCGAACACGGTGCTTTCCACGCTGGTGACGTTGATGCCGTCGACGCGCACGACGTCGGGGCGCGTGCGGCACAGGTCAACGAGGCCGCTTCGTTTGGGCGGATTCCACGCGTCGGGGGATATCACCCGGCAGATGGCGCGGGAAAGCGGATAGGGGCAGTCGAGCCCGTGCACCAGTGCCGCGGAGGGCCCGCCGAAGATCCAATGGGGATGCAGCGACGACAGCGTGCGGATGATGTGCAGGGCGCGTTCGTTGGGATTGAGCGAACGCCAGTGTGAGGCCTCGGCGTACATGCCGCGAAACGGTCTGACGACGGTTCCAGCGGACAGACGGCGGCCGAAAGCCTTGCGCGTCGCCTCATCGGCGGGAACGGCGCACCGGCCGCATGACCGTGCCTCGGCGAGCAGGGATTGAGCCTCATGATGAACGGGCATGACGGGACCTTTCAAACAGCATCCCTCGAACACCCATCGTAGCAAACGAAATTACCCGGTCGAAACGGACGAATTCGACACCGAAAACGTCCGTTCCGACCGAGCAAACCGGGGAACGCGCAGGCGCGCTACTTGCGCTTGGTGTACATCTGCGTGTTGAGCAGCTGCGTGTAGCGGGCGATCACCTTGGGGCGGATCACCTTCATGGACGCGGTCATGAGCCCGTTCTCCTGCGTGAACTCCTCGGGCAGGATGATGAACTTGCGCACGGACTCGGCGCGGGAGACGCCCTCGTTCGCCATGTCCACGAACTTCTGCACCTCGGCGCGCACGGCGGCGTTGGTGGCGGCCTCCTCCATGGACATGTTGCGGTCGAGCCCCTTGGCCTCGAGCCACGGGCGCAGTGTCTCCTCGTCCAGCGTGATGAGCGCGGAGATGAACGGGCGCTTGTCGCCGAGCACCAGCGCCTGGGAGACGAACTCGCAGCGCTGGATGACCTCCTCGATGGGGCCGGGGGAGACGTTCTTGCCGCCGGCGGTGATGATGAGGTCCTTCTTGCGGCCGGTGATGAACAGGAATCCGTCGTCGTCCAGGCGGCCCAGATCGCCGGTGGCGTACCAGCCGTCAGGGGTGAAGGAGCCCTCGGTGGCCTCCTCGTTCTTGTGGTAGCGCGGGAAGACGGCGGTGCCCTTGACCTGGATCTCGCCGTCCTCGGCCACGCGCAGCTTGAAGCCGGGGAACGCGATGCCCACGGAGCCCTGATGGTACGGCACGCCGAGCGGGTTGAACGCGCACGGGGCGGTGGTCTCCGTGAGTCCGTAGCCCTCGTAGACGGGGATGTTCGCGCCGCGGAAGAACGCCATGAGCTCCGGGTCGAGCGGGGCGCCGCCGCACACGATCCACTTGGCGCGGCCGCCGAGCGCCTGACGCAGCGACTGGTAGACGATCGGGTCGAAGGCGGCGCGGCGGGCCTTGAGCGCGAGGCTGGCCCTGCCCCTCTCGCTGATCTCCGCCATGTAGTCCTGCGCGGTGACCGCGGCCGCCGCGAACGCGAGGCCCTTGGCGCCGTGGCCGGCTTTCTGCGAGGCGGCGTTGTACACCTTCTCGAGCACGCGGGGCACCACGATCATGACCGTGGGCTTGGCCACCTGCATGTCCGCGATGAGCGTCTTGATGCCCGAGGCGATGAACACGTGCAGCTCGGAGGCGACCACGATGTAGTTGATCGCACGGGCGAACGAATGCGCCTGCGGCAGGAAGAGCAGCACCGAATGGTCCTTGTTGTGCAGGAGCTCGGGCATGTACTCGGGCAGGTTGAGCGCGGTGGTGCAATAGTGCTCGTGGGTCATCTCCACGCCCTTGGGGGTGGAGGTGGAGCCGGAGGTGTAGACGATCGAGCACAGGTCGGTCTTCCTGACCGAGTCGATGCGCTCGTCCAGCTCGGCGTCGCCCACGGACCTGCCGTAGGCCGCGAGCTCCTCGAGGCCGCCGGTCTCCAGGCAGATGATGTGCTCGAGCGAGACGCAGTCCTCGATGGCGCCGTCGGCCTTGTCGCGCATGTCGGTGGTCTGCACGATCAGCAGGCGGGCGTCCGAGTTGTTCACGATGTTGCGGATCTGCTCGGCGGAGTCGGTGTCGTAGATGGTGGCGAGCACGCCGCCGCACGCCATGACCGCCGCATCCGTCACGTCCCACTCGTAGGAGGTGCGGCACATGAACGCCACGCCGTCGCCCTTCTTGAGCCCGTAGTGCAGCAGGCCCTTGGCGACCGCGCGGATGTCCGCGAGCGTCTCGTTGCCGGTCTTGGTGACCCAGCGCTCGCCCTCCTTGTAGGTGTAGAGCGGGTCGTCGCCCATGCGCGCGGCGCGGTCGGCGTAGATGTCGTAGATGGACATGCCGTCGTCGATCGGGGGGATGCCGACCGTCTCGGTGGTGAGCAGGCCGGTTTCCGGGTCGATGAACGTGTTGGTCGGGTGACCGGGGCCCCAGTCGTCGCTGTGGGGGAGGGTGACGCCCTCCTCGCGGGCGCTTTCCTCGGCCTGCGCCGCATAGTCGTCGCGCTCGGAGGAGTCGTCGCCCCCGGGAACGTAGTTGCCCCCCAGATCGCGGGCCCTGCGGGCGAGCTCGGCGGCCTGTTCCCTGAGCGAATTCATGAATGACACGACTGAATCTCCTTCATCTGGCGATGCCTCTTCGTGGCGTGCGCGCGGCACGCGTCTGGTACGGAGTGTAGTCGTTCGGCCCCGGCTCGTCACCTTACGGTTGCGTAAGGTCGGCGCCGCGCCGCCCCGCTTGTCCCGGGTAGGGCTATAATGAATTGCTGTTGCTTTGGCGAGGGCATCGCGCGGCGAGAGCCGCACGGTTCCGTAATCGACTCGGCGCATGTTGTCCCCTCCTTGGGGTGCGTTCTGCGGCGCGTCGTGGCGTCAAATGACAGAACGACAAGTAACACTCAAGGAGAGTCAATCATGGCACACACCATCGTGCTCGAGGGCGAAGTCCGCAACGAGTTCGGCAAGGGCGCTGCCCGCCGCATGCGCGTCGCCAACCAGATCCCGGCCACCATCTACGCCGGCGGCGCCGAGCCCGCCTTCATCAAGCTGCCGCTCAAGGAGACCACCTACCAGCTGCGCAACCGCAACGCCCTGTTCAACATCAAGTTCGCCGACCAGAGCAAGATGGCCATCGTCAAGGACGTGCAGATCCACCCGGTCAAGCGCATCATCGAGCACATCGACTTCTACGAGGTCCGCGCCGGCGAGAAGGTCAACGTGACCGTGCCGGTGTTCGTCGAGGGCCTGCCGAAGGGCGCCGCCGTCGCGTTCGTGGACATGCAGCACCTCGAGGTCAACGCCGACGTGGCCAACCTGCCGGAGAAGATCGTCATCGACGTCAACGGCCTGGCCGACGGCGACAAGGTTCTCGCCAAGGACGTCAAGCTGCCCGAGGGCGCCGAGCTCGTCATCGACGACCCGGAGACCTCCGTCGTGTCCGTCGAGGTTCCGGAGGACGCCGCCCCGGAGACCCCGGCCGCCGCTCCGGCCGCCGACGCCGCCGCTGCCGCTCCGGCCGCGGACGCCAAGGCCTGATCGGCCCGTTCCGACGCCTTTCACGGGGAGTCCCGCCGCTGCGCGGGCTCCCCGTTTTCGTATGCGCGCCGTGGCCGCGTCCGATGGCCGGCCATGGGTTTTCATAATGTGAACCGCGTCACGCCGGCGTCGTCCGGATGTGCCATAGTGCGACCTAGGCCACGCGCCACAAGCGCAAGGCATTCAGACCATTCCGGCGCCGGAGTCGCGGGATCTCCCCGGTCGGCGCCCGTACAAGAAGTAAAGAAACCATGACTGAAGCATCTCATCACGATCCGGCGGCGCTCGACAAGCTCACCGAAGCGTTCACCGTTCTGCCCAACGACAACCCGGCCTCCGACGCCAAGCGCCAGGAGCTCATCGACAAGCCGGCGTTCGGACAGGTCTTCTCCGACAACATGACCCACATGACCTGGACCAAGGGCGAGGGCTGGTCCGACCGCCGCATCGAGCCGTACGCGCCGCTCAAGCTCGACCCGGGCGCCTCCGTGCTGCACTACGCGCAGGAGGTCTTCGAGGGCCTCAAGGCCTACCGTCACGCCGACGGCTCCACGTGGCTGTTCCGCCCGGACGCGAACGCCGAGCGCTTCCAGAACTCCGCCAAGCGCCTGTACCTGCCCGAGCTGTCCGTGGACGACTTCCTCGGCTCCGTGGCCGCGCTGGTCAAGCGCGACGCCGCCTGGGTGCCGTCCCGCCGCGAGTACACGCTGTACATGCGCCCGTTCATGTTCGCCTCCGAGCCGTTCCTCGGCGTGCGCGCCCCGCAGGAGGTCGACTACTGCGTGATCGCCTCCCCGTCCGGCCCGTACTTCCCCGGCGGCGTCAAGCCGGTGAGCATCTGGGTTGAGGACAAGTGGTTCCGCACCGGCCCCGGCGGCACCGGCTTCGCCAAGTGCGGCGGCAACTACGCCGCCTCCCTGCTCGGCGAGTACACGGGCATCGACAACGGCTGCCAGCAGGTGTGCTTCGTGGACGCCGCCACCAAGACCTACCTCGAGGAGCTCGGCGGCATGAACATGATGGTCGTGCACAAGGACGGCCACGTGGAGACCCCGTCCCTGACCGGCAACATCCTGCCGGGCGTCACCCGCCGCTCCCTGATCCAGCTCATGCAGGACCGCGGCATCGACGTGGTCGAGACCATGATCCCGCTCAAGCAGCTGCTCGAGGACATCAAGTCCGGCGAAGTCACCGAGGTGTTCGCCTGCGGCACCGCCGCCATCATCACCCCGATCGGCCGCTTCAAGTCCAAGGACTTCGACGTGACCGTGGCCGACGGCGAATCCGGCAAGCTCACCGTGGATCTGCGCAACGAGCTGCTGGGCATCCAGCTCGGCGAGCGCGAGGATCCGCATAACTGGATGTGGAAGGTCTGCTGACAAATTGCCAGCAGTCGTTGGCTGACGATTCAGCCTCCGAAGTCCCTTGCAATCATTGGAATTGCAGGGGACTTCGCTGTTTTGCGAGATGTTTCGCCGTTGGGGCAGGAGCATCTGCGCACTATGCGGATGCTTGTTTGTGATGGACGCCGATGCGAACGCGCGTTGGGGCGTGGCGCGGACGGAACGTGCGACGGCCAGGGGAGCGGCTATGCTGGCACCCGGCGGCGGGGCGGTTCGACCGTTCCGCCGCGGCAACGGCATCGCAACGGGAACGAGATCGCAAAGGGGATCGCCGGCATGGAAGTGGCCTTGGAGACGAACGCCGTGTTCGTGGGCATCGAATACCTCGCCATCTTCGTGTGGGGGCTGTCCGGCGGGCTGTCCGCCGTGCGCAAGCGCTACGACCTGTTCTCCATCCTCACCTGCGCGTGGATGACCGCCCTCGGCGGCGGTCTGGTGCGCGACACCCTGCTCGGAGACCTGCCGCCGGTGGGCATCACGGACAAGGGCTACATCCTCACCTGCCTCGCCTCCGGACTCGTGGTGGCCGTGGCGCATCCGGAGATCATGCGCCTCAAGTGGACGATGGTGGCGATCGACGCGCTGGGCCTCGGCCTGTTCGCCGTCAACGGCACCGCGAAGGCGCTCGCGTTCGGCAGCTCGGGCATGACGGCCGTGTTCCTCGGCATGGCCACGGCGCTCGCCGGCGGTTTGTTCCGCGACCTCATGGTGGGGGAGGTGCCGATGATCATCCGGGACAAGCACCTGTACGCCGTGCCGTCGCTCATCGGGTGCATCCTCACGGTGATCGTCTACAAGATCGTGCGCGCGGGCACGGTGGGCATGCAGTGGGAGATGGCGCTCGACGTGGTGATCGTGGCCGTGGTGTTCGTGCTGCGCATGGTGTCCGTGGCGTGCAACCTCACGTTCCCCGGGGCGGTGGATCGCGGGGGCGGGGCGTCATCCGGCGAGCGGTCGGACGGCGAGCGGTCGAACGGCGCCGGGGACAAATAAGGAATCAATAGGACTGATGGGGGACGAGTGCGCGGGGAGACGGGCGGCGGTCGCCCTGCGCGTACCGCGCGTAATCCACCGTCCGGCCAATGGCGGCCGTGCGCCTGCGAACCGTCTCGAAAAACAGTAATCCCGCAGACCCTTGCGGGAGCTGCGGGATTACTCGAAGGTCGATTCCGAACGGATCGAAATCAGAGCGCGTTGATCGCCACGGCGAGGCCGGACTTGCGGTTCGCGGCCTGGTTCTTGTGGATCACGCCGGCGCTGGCGGCCTTGTCCAGACGACGGGCGGCCACCTGGTAGGCGGTCTCGGCGGCGGCCTTGTCACCGGAGGCGATGGCCTCGCGGGTGGCGCGGACGGCGGTCTTGATGGCGGACTTGACCTGGACGTTGCGCTGGTGCGCCTTCTCGTTGGTCAGCACGCGCTTCTTCTGCGACTTGATGTTAGCCACTATCTACTCCAAACGACGTAAACGTGTATTACAAGGACATACAAACGGACATGATAACACATGCGTGGACCAAGCCGCGCCGAATTTCGCGCGTCGGCGGGGAAAATTCGGGTGACTGCGCGGTCAGCGGCATATGGAGCGCCACGTCGCCCGGCAAATTCCCGAAACATGCGCGCGCAATCCCGAAATTCACGCGATAATGGTGGGCAGGCCAAGCCGAAAGGACCAACAATGAAGTTCTCCAACGCCATCATCGCCATCGCGGCCACGGACGACCGCATCGACCTCGCCACCGACGGCGGGCGCCTGCGCATCTACCTCATGGACGACGACGTGATCCGATTCCGCTGCACGTTCGACGACGAGTTCGCGCCCGACCACTCGTACGCGCTCGTGAAAACCGCGTGGCCCGACGAACTCGACGGCCTGCTCGCCGCCGAGCGCACGCGCGTCGCGCCCATCACGCCTAAGCTCGAGGACCGCGGCGACCACTGGCGCACCGGCACCGCGAAGCTGACCGTGATCCTGTACAAGGAGCCCTTCGGCGTGGAGATCCGCGACGCCGCCACCGGAGCCGTGCTCCACCGCGACCTGAGGGAGCGCTCGTTCATGGAGGACTCCAACGGCCGCCGCATGCACTACTCGGTGATCGGCGAGCACGACCACTGCTACGGCTTCGGCGAGAAGACCGGCCCGCTCAACAAGCTCCACCGCCGCATGCGCATGCACAACGTGGACGCCTGCGGCTACGACGCCGAGCTGTCCGACCCGCTGTACAAGCACATCCCGTTCTACATCCGCTTCAACGACGAGACCCGCCGCGCGTGCGGCATGTTCTACGACAACCCGCACGACGCGACCTTCGACATGGGCCGCGAGCGCAGCGGCTACTGGGAGCGCTACTGCCTGTACGAGGTGGACGGCGGCGACGTGGACTGGTTCTTCATCAACGGCCCGACCATCCCGGACGTGGTGCGCCGCTACACCGACCTGACGGGCAAGAGCGCGCTGCCGCCGATCGGGGACACGGGCTACGGGCACACCACCATGTACTACACGGAGCTCGAGCGGGACGCCGACGACGCGATCGTGGCGTTCGCGGAGCGCTGCCGGCGCGAGGGCATCCCGCTCGACGCGTTCGCGCTCGCCTCCGGGTACACGTGCATGCCGAACGGCAAGCGCTACCAGTTCCATTGGAACGAGGCGAAGTTCAAGGACCCGGCCGGGTTCGTCGCGCGCATGAAGGAACTCGGCGTGGCGGTGACGCCGAACGTGAAGCCGGGCATCCTCACCACGCATCCCGACTACGACGAGTACGACCGATCCGGCGCGTTCGTGCGCGCGGCGGACGGCGAGCGCACGCAGCGGCAGCGCTATTGGGGCGGATTCGCCGGCTTCCCGGACTTCACGAGCGCCGCGGCGCGCGAAATCTGGGAGCGGCACATGACCGAGGCGCTGCTGGACAACGGCATCGACGGCATCTGGGACGACAACTGCGAGTTCGAGATCGACGACGCGGACGCGCGCGTGGACGCCGACGGCTCGCCGCGCGCGGTGGGCGGCATGCGCCCGGCCCTGACCAACATGATGGCGTTCACGTCCACCGAGGCGCTCCTGCGGCACAATCCGGACCGCCGCCCGTACGTGATCTCGCGCGCCGGATACGCGGGCATCCAGCGGTACGCGCAGACGTGGGCCGGCGACAACGCAACGAGCTGGAAGACCCTCAGGTGGAACATCGCCACGATCCTCGGCATGGGGCTGTCCGGGGCGGCGAACCACGGCGCGGACATCGGCGGCTGGTTCGGCCCCCGCCCGGAGCCGGAGCTGCTGGTGCGCTGGTTCCAGGAGGGCGCGTTCATGCCGCGCTTCATGACGAACTCGTCCAACACGGACAACACCGTGACCGAGCCGTTCATGTACCCGTCGTACACGCCGTACATCGCCGACGCGGTGCGGCTGCGCTACCGGCTGGCGGCGGCCATGTACTCGCTGCTGCGGCTCGCGTCCGTCGAGGGCGACCCGGTCATGCGCCCGCTGGTCTACGAGTTCCCGGACGACCCGCGCTGCTGGGACGAGGGGTGCGAGTTCATGTTCGGCGCCGACCTGCTTGTGGCGAACGTGCTCGAGCCGGGCGCGACCGAATGGCCGGTGTACCTGCCCGCGGGCTGCGACTGGTACGAGTGGGGCACCAGGCGGCGCCACGCCGGCGGCCAGACCGTCACCGTGCCGGTGGATCTGGGCACGATCCCCATGTTCCTGCGCGCCGGCGCGGTCCTGCCGCTGAGCCCGGACGTGACGAACCTGCACACGCAGCCGATCGAGCGTCTGGAGGTCCTCGTCGAGCCGTCGCGCGCCAACGCGTTCGCGCTGTACGAGGACGACGGCGCGAGCAACGCGTACCGTCACGGCAATTACCTGCTCACGACGCTCGCCGTGACGCCCGCGGGCGGGTCCGGCTCAGCGGACGGCGGCGTGGCGGTGATCGAGGCGCGGCGCGAGGGCCGGTACGCCTCGAAGGTGCGTTCGGTCACGCTCGACGTGTTCGCCGACGCCGTCAAGCCGTTCGCCTTCGACCTCGAGACGGGCGCGGACGGGGCCGGGGACGCGAACGGCAGGCGCAGGCTGGCCGAGTTCGTCGACCCCGAGGCGTGGGCCGCGGCGGGCGAGGGCTGGATCTACGACGCCGAGACGACGACCGCGCGCGTGAAGTTCGCCAATCCGGCCGGCGACTGGCGCGTGCTGGCCGACTACGGCGTCAACGACCTGGTCAAGATGTAGGGCAGGCCAGCCGCTAGACTTGGGATGTTTGGAACATGACGGCAGTCGAGGAGCAAGGAGCCGAAACAGGTGGTTGAGCAGAAGAACAAGCCCGGGTATACCGATCAGTCGCTGATCCGCAACTTCTGCATCATCGCGCACATCGACCACGGCAAGTCCACCGTGGCCGACCGCATCCTGCAGCTGAGCGGCATCGTGCCCGAGCGCGAGATGCGCGACCGGTTCCTCGACCGCATGGACATCGAGCAGGAGCGCGGCATCACCATCAAGTCGCAGGCCGTGCGCGTGCCGTGGACGTTCGACGGCACCGAGTACACGCTCGGCATGATCGACACCCCCGGCCACGTGGACTTCACCTACGAGGTCTCCCGCGCGCTGGCCGCGTGCGAGGGTGCGGTGCTGCTCGTGGACGCCACGCAGGGCATCGAGGCGCAGACGCTGTCGAACCTGTACATGGCCATCGACCACGACCTGACCATCATCCCGGTGCTCAACAAGATCGACCTGCCCTCCGCCGAGCCGGACAAGCACGCCGAGGAGATCGCCGGCCTCATCGGCTGCGAACCGAGCGACGTGCTGCGCGTGTCCGGCAAGACCGGCGAGGGCGTGGCCGAACTGCTCGACCGCATCGTCATGGAGGTGCCCGAGCCGCACGGCGATCCCAAGGCCCCGGCCCGCGCGCTCATCTTCGACTCCGTGTACGACTCGTACCGCGGCATCGTCACCTACATCCGCATGGAGGACGGCGAGCTCAAGAGCCGCGAGAAGGTGCACATGATGGGCATCGGCATGACGCACGAGCCCATCGAGATCGGCGTGATCAGCCCGGACATGACGCCCACCAAGGCGCTCGGCGCCGGCGAGGTCGGCTACATCATCACCGGCGCGAAGGACGTGAGCCAGTCCAAGGTGGGCGACACCCTGACCTCCGCCGCGCGCCCGGCCAGCGAGCCGCTGCCCGGCTACCGCGACCCGAAGCCCATGGTCTACTCCGGCCTGTTCCCGATCGACAACGCGCAGTTCCCCGACCTGCGCGACGCGCTCGACAAGCTCAAGCTCAACGACGCGGCCCTGATCTACGAGCCGGAGACGTCCGTGGCGCTGGGCTTCGGCTTCCGCTGCGGCTTCCTGGGCCTGCTGCACATGGAGATCGTCTCCGAGCGCCTCGAGCGCGAATTCGGGCTCGACCTCATCTCCACCGCGCCGAACGTGCCGTACGACGTGACCGCGGAGGACAACACCGTGCACCACGTGACCAACCCGAGCGAGTTCCCGGACGGCAAGATCAAGAAGATCGTCGAGCCGATGGTCGCGGCGGACATCATCACCCCGAAGGAGTTCATCGGCGCGGTGATGGACCTGTGCCAGGACCACCGCGGCATCATGGGCACCATGGAGTACATCTCCACCGACCGCGTGGAGATGCACTACCGCATCCCGCTCGCGGAGATCGTGTTCGACTTCTTCGACCAGTTGAAGTCCCGCACCAAGGGCTACGCGTCGCTCGACTACCACGAGGACGGCGAGCAGGCGGCCGATCTGGTGAAGGTGGACATCCTCATCCAGGGCGAGAAGGTGGACGCGTTCAGCGCGATCGTGCACCGCGACAAGGCGTACAGCTACGGCGTGATGATGACCAAGAAGCTGCGCGAGCTTATTCCGCGCCAGCAGTTCGAGATCCCGATCCAGGCGGCCATCGGCTCGCGCATCATCGCGCGCGAGAACATCCGCGCCCTGAGGAAGGACGTGCTCGCCAAGTGCTACGGCGGCGACATCACCCGCAAGCGCAAGCTGCTCGAAAAGCAGAAGGCCGGCAAGAAGCGCATGAAGATGCTCGGCCACGTGGAGGTGCCGCAGGAGGCGTTCATCGCCGCGCTGTCCACCGGCGAGGCCGGCAACGACCGCGACACCAAGGACAAGATCCGCGCCGCGCAGAAGACGGAAGGCTGATGTCTTTCGAGATCTATGTCCACGTGCCGTTCTGCCTGAGGCGCTGCGGCTACTGCGACTTCAACACGTACACGGCCGTGGACCTGGGCGCGGGCGCCTCGCGCGGCAACTACGCGAACATGGTGATCCGCGAAATGCGGCTCGTGCGCGACTGGCAGCTCGCCCACGGCGTCGAGGAGCCGCCCGCGTCCACCGTGTTCTTCGGCGGCGGCACGCCCACCATCCTGCCCGCGCGCGACCTCGTGGCCATGCTGGACGCCGTGCGCGCGACGTGGGGGCTGGAACCCGGCGCGGAGGTCACCACCGAGGCGAATCCGGACACCGTGGACGCCGACTACATCCGCGAGCTTGCGGACGGCGGCTTCACGCGCGTCTCCTTCGGCATGCAGTCCGCCATGCCGCATGTGCTGCGCACGCTGGACCGCACACACACGCCGGCGAACGTGGAGGCCGGCGTGCGCGCGGCGGACGCGGCCGGGCTCAGAAGCAGCGTGGACCTCATCTACGGCGCTCCGGGGGAGAGCCTCGACGATTGGCGCACATCGGTGCGCGCGGCCATTGATCTGGGCGTCAACCACATCTCCGCCTACGCCCTGACCGTGGAGCCCACCACCAAAATGGGCCGGCGAATCGCCGCCGGCACCCTGCCCAAGCCGGATGACGACGACGAGGCTCTGAAATACGAGATCGTGGACGACATGCTCGCCGACGCCGGGCTTGAATGGTATGAGGTCTCCAACTGGGCGCGTACCGGGTATGAGAGCCGGCACAACCTCGGCTACTGGCGCAATGTCGACTGGGCGGGATTGGGCCCCGGCGCGCATTCGCACGTCAACGCGGGCGCGATTGCGGACGCCGGTCCGGACGACGGCCCGCGCCCGGCGCTGCGCGCATGGGACATCGCGCATCCGCGCTTGTGGGGCGCCGCCATCAACGAGGACCGCATCCCGTGGGGCGGCAGCGAAACCATCACGCCGGGGGAGAACCTCGAGGAGCTCATCATGCTGGGCCTGCGCATCCGCGAGGGACTCGACCTCGCGCGCCTCAACGAGGAGATCGCTTCCGCGCGCGAATCGGACGGCTCCCTGCCCCTGCGACCCATCGATGTTGCGCAACTGCGGCCGATGGTCGATGAGGGGCTCATCACCGTCGTGCGCGATGCCGCGAACCATAGCCGCATCGTCCCCACCCGCAGGGGACGGCTGCTCAACGACGCGGTGATCGAGCGGTTCTTCGAGCTCGCGGGGGTGTGAACGGCCTTACTACGCCGCTACATGCCGCCGTGCGGAGCATATTTCCGATTTGTGCGGTCGAATTCGGCGGTTCCGCCATATAGCCGCTACGCCATTCCGGTGTTTTTCCAAGGGCCTATCCGGGCGAATGCCCGAAAACGACCGCACAAATCGGAAATATGCCGGTCAGGGGTTTGACGAAGATGCCGGTGAAGTACGTTGCCACGTTGTTTTGCGCGGTTTCGGAGAGTGATGCGGTACAGGTACGTTGCCAAGCCGGCCAAGGCTGCCGCGGCGAGTGCGGTCGTCGTCCCTGTGCGCCTTGGCGCGCCCTTATTCCAGCCCGCCCAGCAACGCGTGCGCATAGGCGTGCAGCTGCTCGCGGGTGAGTGCATGGCCGCGCAGGTACGCCCAGTCGAGGACGAGCATCAGCGTGTTCGCGTAATGGTCGGCGATGAGGTCGGCCGGCAGACCGAAGCGATCCCGGTCCACGCAGGCGCCCATGATTTCGCGCGCCCGCCCCTCGATGAACATGTGCAGGCTGGAGAACAGGGGACCTTCGGGCGGGTTGTGCTCCAGCACCGTGCGCAGCAGCCCCTCGTTGGATTCCAGCAGATCGGCCATCGCGTCGAGTGCGGTGTCCACGCGGTGCGCCGGCTCGGACGAGGCCAGGTCGGTGAGATTGGCCCGCGCGGACAAAACGGTCCAGCAGTAGCCGAGCAGGTCGTCGCGGTCCTCGAAGTAGTTGTAGAACGTGGCGCGCGGGTAGCCGGCGCGTTCGCACAGTTCGTTGACGCTGATGTCGGCGAACGATTTGTCCTGCAGCAGATCGGTCATCGCGCCGAAGAACGCGTCGAGCGTGCGTTGCGCGCCGCGCGTGAGCTTGGCGTTGAGGTCCTTCTTCATGCGGTTTCGCTCCTTGTGCGTTTGGTTGCGCCGCGCCGTTCGGGCTCATGCGGATTGGTCGTGGGGCTTGGCGGCGTGCCGCCCGTCCGGGTTCCGGTGCGCATGCAAGCCCGCATCCCCAGCATAGTCTACCGTCCATAATTTTGCAGATGTCTAAAAATATGCTAATTTAGACAACTGTAAAAATATGGACATTTGGAAAGTTGGTAGCCATGGCATACGAGACGAACGGAATGACGGCGACGGCGCTCGCCGAACCGCTGACCCTGCCCTGCGGCGCGACGGTGAAGAACCGGTTCTACAAATCCGCGATGAACGAGGCGCTCGCCGGCCGCGACTGCGCGCCGACCGAGGAGCACGTGCGCCTCTACCGCACGTGGGCGCGGGGCGGTGCGGGCGTGCTCGTCACCGGCAACGTGATGGTCGACCGCACGCAGCTCGGCGAGCCGGGCAACGTGGCCGTCGAAGACGAGCGCGACCTCAACATGCTGCGCCGCTGGGCCGCGGCCGGCACCACGAACGGCGCGCACTGCTGGATGCAGATCAACCACCCCGGCCGCCAGTCGCCCATCACCGTCAACCCGCATCCGCTCGCGCCGAGCGCCGGCGCGGTTGACGGCGACTACGGCAGATTCTTCGCCGAGCCGACCGAACTGACGCGCGAGCAGATCCAAGACATCATCCGCCGATTCGCCAACACGGCGCGCATCGCCAAAAAGGCCGACTTCACCGGCGTGGAGATCCACGCGGCGCACGGCTACCTCATCAACCAGTTCCTCTCGCCGCTCGACAACCGCCGCACCGACGAATACGGCGGCGGCCTCGAAAACCGCGCCCGCTTCCTGTTCGAAGTGCTCGACGCGGTGCGCGGGGCGGTCGGCCCCGACTTCCCGGTCGCGGTGAAGCTCAACTCAAGCGACGTGCCGATCGCCGTCAAGGTCAACGAAAAGGACGGCGCTCCGGGCGGGTTCAGCGAGGAGGAATCCATCTGGGTCATGAAGCAGCTCGAAGCCCGCGGCGTGGACCTCATCGACATCTCCGGCGGCACCTACGCCAAGCCGGTCATCCAGACCAACGCCGGCGCGGCCGAGGACCGCCGGCGCGGCGTCTACTTCACCGACTTCGCGCGGCGCGTCAAGGGCGAGCTGAGCGTGCCGGTGGCGCTGACCGGCGGCTTCCGCAACGCCGGGGACATGGAGCGGGCGCTCGACGAAGGCATCACGCAGATGATCGGCGTCGCGCGTCCCCTGGCGCTCGTGCCCGACCTGCCGAACCGCATCATCCGCGACGGCTGGCGGGGCTCCGTCGACCTGCCGCGCGTCACGACCGGCGTCAAGGCGCTCGACAAGGCGTTCGGCGGCATTCTGGTGATCAGCTGGTTCGAGGTGCAGATGAACCGCATCGGGCATGGCAAACGCCCCGATCCGCGCATCGGCGGCCTGCGCGCGCTCCTGTTCGCCGTCGGGCAGCACGGTCCCGCCGCGCTCGCCCCGCGCCGCCGCAAGGGCCGTCAGTGAATCAGCAACCACATCGGAAGCCACACGAATCGAAGGAGCCGTCGAATGAACGGGATTCAAACCAGAACCATCGCCATAGTCACCGGTGCGTCGTCGGGCCTCGGCGCGGCGTTCCTCGAGGCGATCGTCGCGCGTTACCGCAATCTCGATGAGATATGGATCGTCGCCCGGCGCGAGCGGCGGCTGCGTGCGCTCGCTGGGAAGTACGGCAACTCGCATACGCGCATCCGCACCATTCCGCTGGATCTGACCGGTCCTGACGCATATGGGACGCTGACGGGCATGCTGGAGGACGAACGGCCGAACATCCGAGTGCTGATCAACAACGCCGGATACGAGCGCGAGGGCGTGCTGCGAGACATGAGCCCCGCAGACATCCGCGCCATGATCGATCTCAACGTGACGGCCATGACGATGGTCAGCCGCGTCTGCCTGCCGTACATGGGCAGGGGAAGCTTCGCGGTGATCACCGGATCGGTGTCGCCCTTCGCTCCGATCCCTTGGCAGGCCGTGTACGCCGCAAGCAAGGCGTACGTGCGGTTCCTCTCCCGCGCGCTGCATGAGGAGGAGCGCGAGCGGGGTGTAAACGTGCTGCTGTTCAGCCCCGGCAATATGGACACCGAGATGAACGTGCGCGGCGCCGTGTCCGGCAAGCTTGCCCGTCTGCCGTATCTCGATCTGAGGAGGGAGGCCGTGCGGACGCTGGCCCGTGCGGAACGCGGATGCGCCACGTATACGCCGCTGGCCTTCTACCGACTGTACCGGATATTCGCCAAATTGGCGCCCTCCGCGCTTGCCGTCCGCGTGACCAGTCTGAAGTCGGGCGGAGCCGCGGCTCCGCCTCGGAACGGCGCCGTCACCGCGGCATCCACAGCGCAAGCATGACCACGCCGGCGATGAAGTCCACGACGCTGGCTGCGGCGAACGAGACGAGCACGATCATGCGGCCATGGTCCTTCCGCATGTATGCGTGGGACGGCTCGAACGGGTCGTACAGGACGGTCGCCTTGTCGCCCACGTGGAATTTGCTCGGGTGCGACCAAATGCCCGACTTCAGCTCGTAGTTATGACCCCCGACCGTGTAGGAAAACACGGGCGACCACAACGTGCCGTCGTTGTCGTGGCGTTCGCGCAGTTCGCTCACGGTGCCGGTCGTTTCGGCCGTGCAGCGCTGTCGGGAATCCCTCGTCTTGCGTATGAGCCGCAGGCAGACGCCGAAGACGACGAGCGAGACGGCGATCATGACGAGCGACACGATGAGCACCGGTGTTTCGTGCCACGAACCGGTGGAGGTGCTTTCGACTGCCTCGATCATAAGTTCGATTATCCCCGCGCCGCCCGTGTGCCGTGCGCGGCGAACATGAACTCGGCGTGAATTATCCCTTCGTTCCTTCCAGCCAATCCTCCAGACGGTCGGCGTCGGCGCGGCGGATGGCGTGGAAATTGAGGGCGTTGGTGCCGTTGAGCACGAACAGGGGCATGTCGACGCGCTCCACGCCGTGCGGTTCGCGCCACAGCGTGGTCGCGCGCGCGAAGCTCTGCACGCGGGGCCGGCGGGTGACGAGCGTGATGAGGGTGAGCCGTTCGGCGCAGGTGGACACGATGCGGTGGGGAAGCGCCTCGGGAGCGTCCCCAGGGATCGCGAAACCGTCGACGCGCCATTTCAGCGCCCGTGTGGCCAGCCACCACAGCATGGCGGCCGGCACCGCGACGGCCATGAGCATCACGGGCAGCGGCATGCGCGGGGCGGACCGGAACCATGCGAACGCCGCCGCCGTAAGTGCGCCCGAGGCGAGGAACGCTACGGTCGGAACCATCAGATAGTAGCGGCCCAGCCCGCGCCCGGTCCTGCGCGTGCTGACCGGGGCCAGTCCCCATTCCGGCAGGATCCGCGCCATGACGCCGTACACCTGCGCCGCGCCCACCACCGGCAGCAGCGTCGAGGCGGATTGGTCGTCGTCGCGGTCGTCGTCATCCCCGTTTCCGCCGACCGTGCCGGACGCGCTCAACCCCACGCGCACCGAGCGCAGGCCCAGCAGCCGTCGCAGCACGTTGCGGCGTATCTCCACGCTCTGGATGCGGCTGACCGGCAGCGTGGTCACCCGACGCGTGACCAGTCCGCGCGAAATGACCAGATCGTCGCCGCGACGCCAGATCGCAAAACCGTGGAAGCGCAGGAACGCGCTCACGACCGACACCATGAGCAGCACGATCACGACGAACAGCGCGGCCAGCGCGATCGCCAGCGCGCCGCGGGTCATGACGCCCATGACGGAGCCGGCGGTCGCCCGCGCCACGCGTTCGGGCAGCACGTCGCTGATCTTCTGCCAGAAGCCCCACAGCACCAGCGCGGAGGCGAGGAGCGTCACGTCGCTCAGCGCATAGAGCAGGATGTCCCGCCCGGTGGCGCGGAAGACCGGCTCGCAGTCCGGCACTGCGTCGGGCTTGGAGGGTGCCTTCATCTCCGGCTGCCCCGCGTGTCGAACATGTTCGGCACCGTTGTTGCGCCCGCTGCCGGCATTGTTCTCGAACATGTTCGATTCCGTGCCCGCGTTGGCTTCCGCATCCTCCCGGAACGCCGCAGCCCTGAGCCGCTCCAATTCGAGCTGCACGTTCTCGCCCACGGCGTCCAGCGTGATGTCCGCCTCACCGCCGCCCGCGGACACCGTGACCGTCACCACGTGGAACGGCTGCAAATACCACGGTGACGCGCTGCCGATCGCGTGGATGCGGTCGTAGGCAAGCGACCGGCGCCTGCGGAAGAACAGTCCGCTCGTCCACGCGAGCTCCCGCGCGCCCAGCGCATACCGCGTGGTCATCCATCGCATGACCGGCGGCCCCAGCGCGATCGCGCAGCCAATGCCCACCGCGGCGGCGATCAGGATCACGGTCCCGGAGGACATTCCGGCGAGTGCGTCGGCATCCGAGTCGGTGTGCGACAGCCCGCGCGCCGCGATGATCACGACCGTGGCGATCACGCCCACGCACGCCTTGGCCGACCGCGCCAAAGCGACCACGAGCCCCGCGGGATGCAGTCGACGCCACCGGGGCTCCTCGCGCCCATCCGCCGCCGACATTACAGGTCCTCCCGCGAACGCGCCACGCGATTGGTGATGAGATCCGTCACGCGCTCCGCCTCGGCGGTTTCCAGCGCCTCGATCGTGTGCGCATCCACCGCCGTGTGCACGGTGACGGCCGTCAGCCCGTAATGCCGCAGCACCGGGTTCTGCCTGGCGTCCACGTGTTGGATGCGGTTGAACGGCACGACGGTGGTGGAGCGGAACAGCCATCCTTTGCGGATGCGCAGGTCGCGCTCTCCGATCGAAAACCGGCTGAACGCGTACGCGTAACGGTTCTGCAGCGGCTGCGCGGCCAATCCCGCCACACCGTACGCCACCACCAGCCCCAACGCGACCGCCGGCCACGGCCACACGCCCCACCAGTCGTACGCCATGCCGATCGCGGCGACCGCCCCGCACACGGCCCAGACGATCAGGGACTCAATGACGGCGTTGACCGTCCACACCCGCGTGACCCGATGCGGCAATGCATGCCACGCGGCGTCCCCGTGCCGCCCGCCGCCGTCGCGTTCCGTTGTCGTCGTCGCCGTTGCTGCTATCCCGCCCGCATCCGCGGCGGACGGTCCATATTCGTTGCCCATGCCTCCCACCATACCGGCGGTGCCATGCCCCTCCGCCCATCGGTACACGCCCGTGGACAGACCGGGCGCAATACTGGACGCGGGGCGCAAAGCACGGTTGCATGGGAATCGACGGCAACCTGATCGGAAGCGACCTGCGAAGGAGCGATCATGAACAATCCCAATCCCAACCCATACGTGGCGTACAGCCCCGACGATCCGCGGTCGACGGAGGGCGGCGCGCCCGCGTTGGACGACCCGTACTACGGCATCGGGTTCGGCGCGGCGGTGGCGCGGTTCTGGCGCAAGACCTTCGTGTACCGCGGCCGGGCGTCGCGCGGCGAATACTGGTGGGGCGTGCTGTTCTGCTTCGCGACGACGCTCATATGCAGCGTGGTGGCGGCCGCGGCGGACACGCTGGTGCTGAACGTGCCCCTCGACGACGAGGGGCCGATCCATTCGTGGGCCACGCTGATCCTCACCGTTGCGCTGTTCGTGCCGTTCCTGGCGGCGTCCGTGCGCCGGCTGCACGACGAGAACCTGCGCGGCTGGTGGGTGCTGCTGCCGCTGGCGCTTGAGATCGGGTACCTCGGCGCGGCGGGGACGACCATGTTCGCCGCCAGCGCGTCCGGTGCGGCGATGGGCACGCTCACCACCGTGCTGCTGGTCGTGGCGTATCTGCTGAGCCAGGTGGCGCTGTTCATCCTGCCGCCGAACCCGGCCGGCGCTCGGTTCGATGCCCCGCGCACGCCCGGCAGGTGAACGGGATGGGCGGAACGGACGAGATGGGCGGAACGGGCGGCGCGCCCCCGCGATGGCGTCGCTGGTGGCGCGAACCGCATTTCCTCGAACGCACGCGCATGCTGGGCGTGGCGCTGTGGGTGTGCGCGCTGCTGGTCGTCCAGCCGCATTCCGCGTTGGACGCCGCGGCTGTGCTGGTCATGCTCGCGGTGATCGTGCTGCTGCCCGCCGCGCCGCGCGTGATGGCGCCGGTGGGGCTGGCGGCCGCGCTGGCGGCGTGCTTCGCGCCGGGCGGCGGAACGACGTTGGCGGTGACGATCGCCCTGTTCGCCGTGTTCCTCACGGCCGGATACGTTTGCTCGGCCCGCGCCTGCGTGCCCATGGTGGCCGGATACGCCGTGGCCGAGGTGACGTGCGGCGTGCTGTGGGGCGCGTCGAGTGCGGCGGTCGAGGGGCTGACCGGGTTCGTGGACGGGTTCGCCGCGGAGACGGGCGGCTCGTTCGCCGGCGCGGGCGGCGTTTCGCCGTGGCTTGTCTGGCCGTTCGCCGTCGCGCTGTCCTGTCTGGTGAGCGGCTTTCTGGCGTTGTTCGGGCACTCGTTCCGGCGCAACGCCGTGGCGGGGGAGCGGCTCGCCCGCAGCGAGGCCATGGTCGGCCGGCTCACGCGCGAGCAGCAGTTGGCGCACCTGATCCACGATTCGGTGGCCAATGACATGTCCGTCATCGCCATGCTCGCTTGGCGCGCCAAGACGGGGCCGGGCATGGGAGGCGGGAACGACGCGTCCGCGGCCGATGGGGACGCCGGCTCGGGTGCGGATCTGGACGCCGCGCTGGACGCGATCTACGAACGCTCCCACCATGTGCTCGACCGCGTGCACGAGGTGATCGACGTGCTGGATGGCAAGCGCGCGCTCGCCGATCTGGACGGCTCCGACGGTTCCGGCGGTTCCGACGCCGGCATGCAGGCCGAAAACGGGTCGACCGAAGTCTCAGAGCCGGTCGGGCTGGCCGGGTTCGTCGCCGAACTCGAACGGTACTTAGAGGACCAGGATCGCGTCATGGCCATGGTCGGCATGTCCGGCGTCTCGCGCGTGACGGTCGAAGGCGACGGCCCCGACCGCCCGGTCCCGCCCCCGCAGGTGCGCCGGGCCGTCCTCGGGTTCGTGGAGGAGGTCTATGCCAACGTGGTGCGTCATGCGGCGTGGGAGGACGCGCCAGACGGGCGTGACGGCGGCTCGGGGAACACCTACAGTCTGTTCGTCACCGTGGAGCCGCATCGCGTCCGCATCGCCGAGGTCAACGCGATCGGCGACGGCGCGTCGGCCGCCGTCCGCGGCACCCGGCACGGCAGGGGACTGGCGTTGCAGCGCGAAACGATCGCATCGCTCGGCGGCACGCTCAACGCCGCCGCGCAGGACGGTACGTGGACCGTCGCCGCGGAGATCCCGATCCGCTGATCCCATTCCCGCACCGCCGTTCCTCTCCCATTCGATCCAACCTACGCCCCACACGGCGCACGTTGGACCGATCACGCAATAATCCGCCTCCGATCGGCCCGTTTTTTCGCATGATCGGTCCAAGCTGCACTTTCCGAGATGCAGGTTGGACCGAATGGGACAAGTCGCACGCTAATAGTCAGCGGATTCTGGGCACGCCAGCACGATCGAGCTTGAACCGCACCGTGGCCGGTTCTCGCTCGCATTCGAGAAAGGTGGTCCGCACGAATCTGATGCCGTCGTGGAGTCTAATGTTGTCCTCGCGCTCCTTTTCCGCCAGCAGCGCGTCCACGCCGTCCCCATCGCCGAGCATGACCGGATTGGCGTATTTTTCACGTCCGTCCAATTCAAGCACGATCATGTCGCCGTTCGGCAGAATCCAAAGGAAATCTACCCGGTAGCGTCTGCCCCGGACCGGATCGGTAATCCACTGCTGCAATAGGGGAACCGCATAGCCCCACTCGATCAGCAGTGCGCGCACGATCGATTCGCCGCCGTTGTCACTGCGCGCGTCCATGTAGCGGGCGACCTTTCGCGCGTTCGTGATGCCTTTGAACCCACGGTGATCGTCAAGGAAGGAACCGAACTCGTCGTCGGTAAGCCGGTGCAATCGCATTGCCGCGTCGCCTATCGCCAGCGCCTGCGGGAAAGACATCATGCGAGCGCAGTCGAACACGGTCTGCACAAGCGTCGTGATCCGAAGTCCGTCGCGGACCGCAACGGTCAGCCCAGGCACATGATGGAACGTGAAGTAGCCGTGATCGCGGCTGTGGCTGCGCAGATCGGTCGCGAAATGGACCCGGTCGTGCAACCGGTACGTCTCGCTCAGTCCCCAGACCGCCGCCGCGCTGACTTGCGCCAAGACACGATCAGGATGGGCGGCGGCCACCGTGCGCAGGATGTGCAAAATCCGTTCCGCGTACGGCAAGGCGGACCAATATGCTGGTCGGGCGAACAAATCCGGTCTCACAGCGATCAATTGGCGGCGTTCGGCACGATATCGCAGCACGCGCCTGCCGTCGGCGTTGCGCGCCCGCAGGCACATGCCGGCGCGCTCGGCCTGTTCCAGAAGTTCGTTCAGTCGTTGGTCGTGGTTCATGCGGAAACGGTAGGCATGCCGGCACTGTTTTGTGAAGCCGGATCGGGGCATGTGCGCGAACGTGACCCCCGCTTCGCGCATTCTCGCGTGTCGCGCCCGCCCCCTGTGCATAAGTCTGTGTATCCGTTCGTGTACCCGTCTGCCCGCGCATCTTTTCTACCCTCGGTTTTGCTCATACGGTCCAATCTGCATCCTGCTCGAAGCGAATTGGACCGATCGTGCGAAAAACCGGACAGATCAGGGGCGGATTATCGCGCAATCGGTCCAAGCTGTGATTTCCGGTGTACAGGTTGGACCGAACGGGGAACCGGAGGACGGGAAGACGGGAAGAACGGGAGAACGGCGCGGGTTCAGCGGCTCAGGTAGATGGCGATGGCGTGGGCGAGCGACTTGGCGCCGAGCTTGTCCACGGCGCGGTGGGCATGCGTGCGCACGGTGGCCGGCGCGATGCCCCACCGCGCGGCGATCTGCTCGTAGCTCAGGCCTTGCGCGAGCAGCCGCAGTGTCTCGGTCTCCTTGGCCCCCAGCTTCACCCGCCCGCCGCCCGCATCGGAGGAGAGTCCCGCGGCGGCGTCCTCCAACCGCCGATGCGCCGGCCCGGCGGTCTCGAACGGAGCTGCCATGCCGGTCGGCGCGAACGTTCCGCCCGCCGTCACCGCGCGCATCGCCGCGGCCATCGCCGGCACGTCCGCCTTGGAGACGATGCCCTGCGCGCCGGCCTCCGCCGCCCGGTCCGCGTACGTGTCCACGGAAAACGCGGTGACGGCGAGCAGGAGCACCCGGTCCGTGCGGCGGCGGATCCGACGGCACACGCCCACGCCCGTGCCGTCGTCCAGCGACATGTCCACCAGCAGCAGCCGCGGACGCGTGTCCGGGGCGAGGGCCAGCCGCACGGCCTCGCCGGCCTCCGACGCGCCCCACAGCCATCGCGCGCCCGGCAGCAGCTGCGGCAGGATCCCGCGCATCGCCATCAGCGCCATCCGGTCGTTGTCCAGCGCGGCCACCGGAACCGCCGTCGTATGCCCGTTCACTTGCGACGGCTCACTTGTGGTACAGGCTCACGCGCTCGTACTTCGGCTCGCAGCACACGTTGATGCCGAGCCTGCGGTACAGCGCCTCGTCGGCCGCGGAGATGATCACCGAGAAGAACGCGTCGCACCCGCGCAGCCGTTCGAGCCCGCCGATCACACGCGCGGCCGTCGGGTCGGTGGCGGAGCTGATGGACAGCGCGATCAGCGTCTCGTCGGAGTGCAGGCGGCGGTTCGCGCTGTTGAGATGCTCGGTCTTCAGCCGGCAGATCGGCTCGATGGCCGCGTCGTCGATCACCGTGAGCGCGTCGTCCACGCCGGTGACGGCCTTGAGCGCGTTCATGAGCAGAGCGCTCGCCGCACCCAGCAGCTTGCCGGTCTTGCCGGTGACCACGCGCCCGTCGGGCAGCACCATCGCGCCCGCGGGGCCGCCGGTCGCCTCCTCCTTGCGCAGGGCCGCGGCCCGGGCGGGGGAGAGGTCCTCGTCCACGCCGGCCTTGCGCATGATCGAGCGCAGACGCTCCAGCTGGTCCTCGTCGGCCCCGGTGCGGCGGAAGCGGACCGCCGCGGTGAAGAAGCGGCGCACGATCTCCATGCGCGCGGCCTCGCGGCACGCCTCGTCGTCCGTGATCGCGAAGCCCACCATGTTCACGCCCATGTCCGTGGGGCTCTGGTAGGGGCTCTCGCCCATGATCCGCTCCATCATGGCCTTGAGCACGGGGAACGCCTCGACGTCGCGGTTGTAGTTGACCGTCGTCTCGCCGTGCGCCTCCAAGTGGAACGGGTCGATGATGTTCGCGTCGTCCAGGTCCGCGGTGGCGGCCTCGTAGGCGATGTTCACCGGATGGTTGAGCGGCAGGTTCCACACGGGGAACGTCTCGTACTTGGCGTATCCGGCCTCGACGCCGCGGCGGTGCTCGTGGTAGAGCTGCGACAGGCACGTGGCGAGCTTGCCGGAGCCGGGGCCCGGGGCCGTGACCACCACGAGCGGGCGCGTGGTCTTGATGTAGTCGTTGCGCCCGTAGCCCTCGTCCGAGACGATGCGCGCGATGTCGTGCGGATAGCCGGCGATGGGGTAGTGCAGATAGCAGGTGATGCCCAGCTGCTTCAGGCGCCTGCGATAGGCGTCCGCGGCCGGCTGGGCCGCGTACTGGGTGAGCACGACCGATCCGACGAGGAACCCGTGCGCGCGGAACACGTCGATCAGCCGCAGCGCGTCCTCGTCGTACGTGATGCCCAGATCGCCGCGCATCTTGGCCTTCTCGATGTGGTTCGCGTTGATCGCCACCACGATCTCCACGTCGTCCGCGAGGCTCTGCAGCATGCGGAACTTGGCGTCCGGCGCGAAGCCGGGCAGCACGCGCGAGGCGTGGTGGTCGTCGAACAGCTTGCCGCCGAACTCCAAATACAGCTTGCCGCCGAACCGCGCGATGCGCTCGCGGATCCTGGCGGCCTGCAGCTCGATGTACCTGTCGTTGTCGAATCCCTGTCGCATGCGGTGGCGATCCCCTTTCAAGCGCGATGTCGTCGTGGCGTGACGATTGTGACGATTATAACGGAGCGGGCCGGGGGCGGGGCAATGGACAACCGCGGTGTCCTAGAAAAGGATCAGACGACGGACGATTTCGTACCTTATCGCATACATAGCTCGTATGGCGTGTCTGAGAGGCGTGACGCATATAATGAAAATGCTAATTCTCAATAAGAGCGGACAAGTTAGCCGCTTTGATTGCTAGCAGTTTTCTGCAGGGACGGGTTTTCCCGTCCCGTTTTTTGTAACGATGTATACTTAATGGCATATCGGGGAGAATCTTCGAGGAAGAGGATATACATGTCCGCGAAGCGGTATCGCATTGGCATCGATGTGGGATTGAATTCGGTTGGTCTTGCGGCGGTGGAAGTCGATTCAGACGGCATGCCGACTCGGCTTTTGAACGCGCAGTCCGTCATCCACGATGGGGGAGTGGACCCAACAAAAAACAAAGAAGCGATCACGCGTAAGAATCTATCCGGCATTGGCCGGCGCGCTCGTCGTATGGTGAGACGCAAGCGTCGGCGGCTCGCGGATCTGGATGCGCTTCTGCAGCGGCAGAAATATCCCATTGTTGATCCGGGCGAATTCTCGTCTTCGATCGAGCCGTGGGTGGCGCGCGCCGATCTCGCGGACCATTTCGTCATTGACAATACAGAGAGAAAACGGAAGCTCTCCATTGCTCTGCGCCACATCGCCAGACATCGCGGATGGCGCAATCCCTATCATCGCGTCGATTCTTTGTTGATCGACAATGAGTATTCCGACCAATACGAGGAATTGCGCTCTCGTGTGGAAAAGCATGTACAGCGGACGGTACCAGACGGTTTGACTCCGGCTCAGTTGGTGATGCGGGCGGTTGCGCTGGGCGGAGCAACACAGCGTCTGCGAACGAGCACCACAAGAGGGGTGGGAATACTGCCCGAAAAACTCATGCAGGAGGACAACGCCAATGAACTAAAGCGGATTTTTACGATGCAGAGGATTCCCCGAGAACAATGGGAGCCGCTGTTCCGGTTGGTGTTCGCAGCCGTTTCCCCGAGAGGCTCTGCGGAGGAACGAGTGGGGAAAGACCCTCTTGATCCCACGCAGCAGCGGGCGTTGAAAGCCTCGTTGGCGTTCCAGCGGTATCGCATCGTCAACATGATCACGAACCTGCGTATCGCCGAAAATGATCGACAGCGACCGCTGACCATCGCCGAGAAGAATGATGTGTTCGACATGCTGTCCGCCGATTCCATGCAAGACCTCAACTGGGTGGACGTGGCGGATCTGCTGGGTGTTCGAAGAAGCCAGCTCCGGGGCGTTGGCTCCATGACGGAGGATGGGGAGGAGCGAGTGACGAACACGCCTCCGCGTTTGGTGTCGGTGCAGCGTCTTCACGAGGCGGATCGGAAAATTGCCAAACCGCTGATTGCATGGTGGCGATCCGCATCGGACGATGCCAAGGAGGCAATGATCCGGTTGCTGTCGAATACGGTGGACGTGGACAAGGTCAGCGAGGATCCCCGTTATATGGAAGTGATCGCGTTCTTCGACACCCTCGACGAGGACGGCTTGGCCAAGCTTGATTCGGTTGATCTTCCTTCCGGACGTGCGGCTTACAGTGTGAAAACACTAGAGTGCCTGACCCGTCGCATGCTGACCACCGACGATGATCTGCATGCAGCCCGAAAAGCGATCTTCCACGTATCAGATTACTGGCATCCTCCAGTCGATCCCATTGCCGCGCCGTTGGGTAACCCCTCAGTTGACAGAGTCGCCAAGATCGTTGGTCGATGGTTGAAGAATTGCGAGGACCGCTGGGGCATGCCAAAGAGCGTGCAAATCGAGCATGTACGTTCCGGTTTTGATTCCGTGGCAACTGCTCGGCAGTATGAGCGCCGAACCGGAAGCCGTAGTGAGTACCGTCGCGCTGCAGCTGATCGTTTGCACAACGAGGAACATTTGGATCGAATCCGCGATTCCGACATCCGTCGTTTGGAGGCCATTCAACGTCAGAATGGGGAATGCCTCTACTGTGGCAGAGCAATCGCATTTCGCGCGTGCGAAATGGACCATATCGTGCCCAGGAAAGGCGTGGGATCCACCAATACGCGGACGAATCTCGCCGCGGTGTGCATCACCTGTAATCGGGCGAAATCCAAGTTGCCGTTTGCGGTGTGGGCCGCAACCGATGCAGCGCAAGCACTGGGAGTGTCCATGAAGGACACATTGGAGAGAGTCCGCTATTTCAACCGGGATGCGAGGCTGTATGATGCCTCCAGCTGGCGAGGATTCAAGCAAGCCGTGATAACCAGACTGAAGCAGACCGAAGAGGATGACCCCATCGACAGTCGTTCCATTGAATCCGTGGCATGGATGGCCGATGAGCTTCATCAGCGCATCGACTGGCATTACAACGCGACACGGTATCAATCGGATGACCGGAATCTACCCGCCGACAGGAAAGTCAGCGTTTGCGTCTTTCGGGGACGTGTGACGGCCGCCGCCCGTAGGGCGAGTGGCATTGAGGGAGCAGTCCGGTTCTTTGGCCCTCACATGAAGACACGTCTGGATCGCCGACATCATGCCGTGGATGCCGCGGTGATTGCGATGATGCAGACCGGAGTGGCGCAAATCCTGATGGAGCGAGAATCACTGCGCGAGTCCCAGCGTCTCATCGGCAGGCTCGCTCCCGACGAACGTCCATGGCGTGAGTATCCCTATGAGAAGACGGCGTCGTATGACACATTCATGCATTGGCATGACATCATGGTGAGATTGCTGGATCTGCTCAACGACGCACTCGATCATGATCGTATTGTGGTGCGGCAGCCCATGCGGCTTTCCTTGGGTAATTCCATTGCCCATGATGCGACGGTAAAGTCCTTGGTCAAAGTACGTGTAGGCAATGCCTTGGACGCAGATGTGATCCGTCGCGCATCCACGCCAGCATTGTGGTGTGCACTAACGCGTCTTCCTGATTACGATGAAAAGACGGGTCTCCCGGAAGACGATGCACGTGTCATCATGGTGCATGGCATAAGATATGGATCCAATGACGAGATCGAGGTCTTCGCCGGCCAATCCGCTCAGATAGCCGTTCGCGGCGGGTCCTCCGACATTGGCTCGGCCATGCACCATGCCCGTATATACAGGTGCTGGAAGGCGAATGCCAAGGGTGAACGCAAGTATTGGTACGGCATGATACGCGTGTTCCAGACTGATCTTCTACGTGCGCGGTATGACGATCTGTTCACGGTGCCGTTGCCTCCTCAATCGATTTCCATGCGCTATGGCGAGCCTCGAACGGTGGCTGCGGTCCAGTCAGGCAAGGCCGAATATCTGGGATGGCTGTGCGTCGGCGACGAAATACGTATTGATGTCGGTAGAGTGCCGGGTAAGGGCCAGATCGGAGAGTTCGCCAAATGGTGCGCCGGGTTGGATCAGCGTAATGCAGCCGTGGAATCGTGGGTGGTTGACGGACTGTTTGCGCCGGCCAAGCTCCGACTGCATCCTCGTATTATTGCTGCGGAGGGCTTGTCAAAGATTGAGGACATAAGTGCTGTTCCTGATGGAGCGGGAAAAGTTATCGGAGGTGCGGGATGGCTGCCTTCCATCGATTCGCTTGCTGGCACTCATCCTGTGGTCATTCGACGCAATACCATAGGCGAACAGCGGTGGCATTCGAAGTCTGGATTGCCGTGTTCATGGCGTTGGACGAACTGAGGGATCGATCATGCAGAGTCAGTGGCGTGTCATCGATTGCACGGAACTGGAAGGCAGTATCTCCTACATACGCGGCACTATGCGCGTGAAGCGCGATGCTGACTCCAGCGCGACTGATGTGCCACTGGCTCAGACGGCCGTGGTCTTGATTGGCCTGCGTGCGCGCTGCTCTGCTGCGGTGCTGCATGAAATGGCGCGGTACGGCGTGTCCGTCATGCTGTGTGATTGGCGGGGCGTTCCCGATGCGGCTCTCCATGCTTGGACCGACCAACCCACGACGGTGGCCGCGCGGCAATTGGCGCAGGCTGATTTGTCATTGCCTCGACGAAAGAACGCCTGGGGACGAATTGTTCAGGCAAAGATCCGTGGACAGGCGGCCTGCCTTGACGCATTGGGACTTGACGGAGGGGGCATTCTGCGCGGCATTGCAGCCATGGTGCGATCGGGGGATCCGGCGAATCGCGAGGGATACGCTGCTTGTGAATATTGGAGGAGGATCTTTCCTAATGACCCGGAGTTCAGACGAGTTCCCGGTAGTGGCGCCGGACGGAATGCGCAGTTGGATTACAGCTATACCGTGCTGCGCGGGTTCACCATCAAGGCAGTAATCTCCGCCGGCTTGATTCCGTCTTTGGGCGTCCACCATCGTCACCGTGGGAACTATTTCTGTCTTGCGGACGATTTGCTGGAACCATATCGTCCGGCCATTGATCGTCAGGTGGCCAAACTGAAAGCGTCCGACTCCCTTGAAGATCGTTCGGTAAAGCGGCGATTGGTTGAGGCAGTCAACCAGCAGTTCAATGAAGACGGTCTGACCATCCCCAGTTCACTCAATGACTTCACAAGACAATATGGTCTCTACTGCGAAGGCAAAATCGACCGTCTTCCCGTACCGGAGTATGCGGGGACATTATGAAAACGGACGAGGACAGTGGCGGCATGTGGTGCTTGGTGATGTTCGATTTGCCGGTTAAGACGAAAAAGCAGCGTCACCGTGCCACGGAATTCCGCAATCTGCTGATCGATATGGGATATGCCATGGTGCAGTATTCCGTATACGTGAGATACACGCCTACGCAAGCGGGCAATCGTTCCACTGTTCAGACCATCAAGGAGCACCTTCCTCCGGATGGTCTTGTTCGCGTGGTGCATTTGAGTGACCATCAGTGGTCGTCGTCACTGCGTTTTTCCAGTTTGAAACAAGAGAGTGAAAGCGAAACTCCGGAACTGTTCACGCTTTTCTGAATGTGGAATCAGCTAGAAACGGCGAAAAATAGCCCCTCTTGAGGAGATAACAAGCTTATCAAGAGGGGAAGATGCTAATTCTCAACGACGAGTCGGTCACGTCGGATGACACGGCAAGCTTATCAAGAGGGGGAGATGCTAATTCTCAACTGCTTGGCGAAACCCTGATACGCCCATTCAAGCTTATCAAGAGGGGGAGATGCTAATTCTCAACCATGTGGGCGTGGGAAATGCGCGAATGGCAAGCTTATCAAGAGGGGGAGATGCTAATTCTCAACGGTGCCGCGGGCGGCCGGCGTCGCGCCGCAAGCTTATCAAGAGGGGGAGATGCTAATTCTCAACTACGCGCATGGTCTCATATCGTGCGAGGCAAGCTTATCAAGAGGGGGAGATGCTAATTCTCAACCGCATTCCTCGCACACGATGACGTGTCCCAAGCTTATCAAGAGGGGGAGATGCTAATTCTCAACGAAATCCGCGACATCCGCCACGGTCTTCCAAGCTTATCAAGAGGGGAAGATGCTAATTCTCAACCCTCATTTTCCTTGTGAGGCGTACTAAAATTCACCATGCCTCAGAATTTGGTTTGATCACTTACTTTTGAAGCACGCGGCTAGGTGTTGGTAGTGCCTAGCCGCATTCTTTTAATCGGGGTATCCGTCCGTCAGATCCGACGGATGGCAATTAAGTATGCGGGACAATCTCAATGCCGTGGTAAGCGTCATGTTGCCGACATCTCTACGGCCGGTTTCATAGGCGCTTATTTCGGTTTGGGACATGCCCGCCCGCTTGGCTAACTGGACTTGGGTTAGTCCAGTGGCCTTGCGTAGTTCCTTAAGTCCCATTGGCTCACCTACTTTCGGTTTAGGTGAGTCCGATAATACTAGCGAATTGTAATATTCGCATGTATGGGGATGCACTCTGAAGTTCTCAAACTGCGATTGTCGTTGCCCGATCGGGCTTGATGATTATTAGCATACGCTAATATCCGTGGGTAATCAAATCGGCGTGTCGAAAACCGGCACGCCGATTAAATGCCAGCAAGGCATAAAGTTTACTTATCGTCAGCCAACGCAGCATATCGGGCAACCAGAAGATTTATCTCCGTATCCAGAGACGTTCCGGCACGCCGCGCACCCTTTCGAGCTTTACGCCACAGCAGACGCTCGGCATACCCCTTAGCGTCCCAACTCCCTTCGGGAATCCAGAACGGGGTAGGCTTCCACACATAATCCGTCACAATACACCGCCTTCCTTAGCAACAAAAGCCATAGTCAAGCCGCCACCATGTCCGAACGCACACGCTCGGGCGCTATATCAATATCACCCGGCCACGTGGGCACACCAAACACAAGACGAACCATATTGAACCGCTCAGGCGTATTAACCTCACGAAACATGCCACGCGTCACATACTTGGACATGTCAAACACGCCACGGCTCCCGTCCGAGCACGCCACACGAAGCCTAAACCCCGGCAACGGCTCACACTCGGTAACCTTAACCATGTAATCAACCATCATGCACCCCCTTGTATTATCGCAACGGATCGATCCTAAACGGACGCTCAAGATTAACGGCAAGCTCCCAATCAGCCTCCAATTCGTCCACGTGCAACTCTATCCAAGCCTGCACAAGACGTCTTTGCTTCCGCGGGAAATCACCGTCCAACACCTCGCCGTCAAACGTAAACGCAGCCTCGTGACCTTGATACCGCACATGAATATGTGGCGGCACATGATCCTCGGGGTTCATCGTGACGACGATACCGAAAAACATACTAATTGCCGGCATTGCACCACCTTTCGCTAGTAGTTCCCAGCATATCCCGTCTACCTTGGGATACGCTATAGTGCCTTGCTACGGCCATGAAGACCGATGGCAAGACCGACTGTGATTCTGTCTTTCGCCGCTCACAGTCAAGCGCGACGTAAGCCCTCTGTCTTACGATTTATCGTTCTCGGGATCATCCAACAGTTTGCGAGGGTTAGCCACGCGCAACGCGTCACACAACTTAAGCGCCGTATTTAGCGAAATTTCGCCTATGTCACGTTGCCCAGTCTCCCAATCAGCTACACGCGATTGAGTCAGGCCGGGTATTCGCTCCGCTAGACGCTGTTGGGTTAACCCTCGCTTCTGCCGTAGTTCCCTTAGACCCATTGGACTCACCGCCTATAGTTAGTAGTGAGTCCGATTGTATCAATCCACCAAGGGGAGCGGCCGGAACCCGCTAGGGCCCGGCCTTGCGACTCAACCGATATGCAAGCGGGGCACGCCGTCGAGGAATACGACGACATGCCAACCGTGATACAATCGCGCCGTGAGTTCATGTATCTGACCACATGAACCACGGAACCGGAGAGTCGCCAACACTAACGAATTTCGTTTCATGTTGTATTCTCCCTTAAGGTGGTTTGGCCCCGTGCTTATGCGTGGGGCCTTTTACATTCCAGTCCGCAAACCGTGGTTTCTGATGCCATCGCGCCGCCGAAACGGCCCACGGCTCACTAGCGGGGACAATTCCATGCCGACGATCGATACAATGGGACCTACCTCCATATGGGAAGTAGGTCTAACTATGACGCTGAGAAAACTCAGGCAGAAGCGCGGGCTAACCCAGCAAGAGTTAGCCGAACGTGTGCACGGTGTCAACCAGTCTCGCGTCGCCGGCTATGAAAATGGCCGGTATGACGTGCGTAACATGACGCTGGGCACGCTGCTTGAAGTGCTTGACGCGGTTGGGCAAAAGGCTCTAGCGCGTAAGCTCCGTACGCTTCTGCTTGAAGATTCCACGTTCGGCGCGGTGTCCGATAAATAACCCGAGGGCTTTGCCGTTGGTCTTCATGGCCGTAGCAAGGCACTAGGCGCGCCCGTTGGTTGCGCCGTGGGACGTACTAAAAGGGCCCGCAAGCGTTAGCGGCGCTTGCGGGCCCAAGGTACGGCGCGAACAAAAGTTCGCGTAGCTCCCAGCCAAGGGATACTACTCATGCTAATTCCACATGGTTCAGTAAGCAAGTTCGTTCCGCACGCCTCTTGCGGGCGGATGCATGAGGTGTCGACCGAGTGGGGCTGGCTATGGTTCACCGTTTGTCTTGACGGTGAACGCGTAATCAGCGTTCACATGGTCTGATATGTGAGTTTGCGGTCGGAATGGTGTTCCAGCTCTCTTTGGGTGGAATTCATACATAATGAGTCGCTGTTTGACGACCCCACGCCCGGCGCGGTAGTCGGTAATAAATCATGCGTGGGCTGTCATCGGTCTTCATGGCCACCGGCTAATGGCCATGTGCCACGGCGGGTGCTGCGACGCGCAATGCAATGTCGTAGGAACAAATATGCCAAGCGAGAATAGGATGACCGAATATGAGCAAGCTGACTATGGAACGGCGGGCGCGCAAAATCGCCGCCGCCCGGTTACGGGTCCGAAAGCTCGCCGAAGGAATCCGCGTCGTCGGGTATGACGAGCACGGGCCGGTACTGGACATTCCGCAGGCATTCGTGCACCGGCCGAAGCGATCCACGTCCGGCGCGCTGATTCTGCCCGAGGAGTGGGCGGACTGACATTCGCCGCGGACGTTTCAGGATCGTCGGTGTCGCGTGCGCCCCGCCGGGAAACATGCCGCGGCTATCATCGGGCAGCAGTTTCGGCCATGCGGCGCAATGGCGCATGGCCGGCCCCGGCGCAAGGAATCCGGGAGCCCGGAAATTCAGGGAGGAACCGCATGCCCGCAGTGTCGCTTCGCGCCCGTCAGGCGCTGTACCCGTCCGTCCGCGAAATGTTCGAACGCGCAGCCCGCGTGCCGGACGCCGTCTCCTTCGCGATCGGCGAACCCGGGTTCGACACCCCGCGGGCCATGATCGACGCGGCGTACCGTGCGGCGCTCGCCGGGGACACGCACTACACGCCCAACCGCGGCGCCGAAGCCCTGCGGCGCGCGTGGTGCGACCACCGCAACCGGGCGGACGGCACGGACTACGACCCGGAGCGCGAGATCATCGTCACCGCGGGCGGCATGGAGGGCGTGCTGCTCGCCATGATCGCCGCCATGGACCCCGGCGACAACATCCTCATCCCGGACCCCGGCTACGCGAACTACTTCGGCCAGGCGCAGATGGCGCAGGTGGGCGTGGTGCCCGTGCCGTTGCACGAGGAGCACGGCTGGCGCATGCGGGCCGAGGACCTCGAGGCCGCGGTCACGCCGCGCTCGCGGGCGCTGCTGCTCAACTCGCCGTCCAACCCGACCGGCGCGATCATCGATCCGGGGGAGATGGAGCGGATCGCGCGCGTGGCCCGCGAGCACGACCTGTGGGTGATCAGCGACGAGGTGTACCGCGCGTTCGTGTACGACGACGGCAAGCCGTGCCCGTCCATCGCGCAGATGCCCGGCATGAAGGGGCGCACGCTCGTGGTGGACAGCTTCTCCAAAACATATGCGATGACCGGCTGGCGCATCGGCTGCGTGTTCGGGCCGGAGCAGGCCGTGGACCAGATGACCGTGATGCAGGAGAACGTCGTCTCGTGCGTGCCCGGCGCCCTGCAGGCCGGCGCGGTCGCGGCGCTCGAAGGCTCGGCGGACATCCTCGCGACCATGAAGGCCGCGTACCGGGCCAACCGCGACATGGTGGTGGACGCCGTCGCGCGCATGCCGCTCGTGACCTGCAACGTGCCCGACGGCGCGTTCTACGTGCTCATCAACGTGAAGGCCACGGGGCTGGACGACCGGGAGTTCGCCTATCGGCTGCTCGACGAGGCGCGTGTGGTGGTCACGCCCGCCTCCGGATTCGGCTCGCGCGGCGCAGGCTACGTGCGCCTGAGCTACGTGGGTACGGGCGAGGCGACCGCCGAGGGGCTGCGGCGCATGCGCGCGTGGCTTGACGGCATGAACAGGGCGTGACGCCGGCGGGTGCTAGGATTTTCGCGTCCACCATAGCGGGCTGGCATATGGACGTACGTACGTACACCATGGCGTGATGGCATGCGGTGCGGGACGGAACGAGCGACACAGGACGAGTAACCGGGAGCGGCGTGTGAACACGGTGAGGGAACTGCTGCGGCATCTGGGCGAATTCAGGCGGGACACCGCGCTGACGCCCGTGTGGATGGTCGGGGAGGTGGTGTGCGAGATGATCATCCCGTTGCTCATGGCCACGCTCATCGACCAGGGCGTGGAGCGCGGCGACATGGGCGTGATCGGGCGCACCGCCGCGATCATGGTCGCCGTGGCCCTGTGCGGCCTCACGTTCGGCTGCCTCGGCTCGGTGTTCGGCTCGCGCGCCTGCACCGGATTCGCCCGGAACCTGAGGCAGGACCAGTACGACAACATCCAGACGTTCTCGTTCTCCAACATCGACCGCTTCTCCACGCCGAGCCTTGTGACGAGGCTCACCACCGACGTGATGAACATCCAGAACGCCACCATGATGATCCTGCGGATGGTGCCGCGCGCCTTCTCCAGCCTCATCATCGCCATGTGCATGGCGTTCGTGGTCTCCGGCACCATGGCGCTCATCTATTTGGGCGCGGTCGTGGTGCTCGGCGTGGTGCTCGGCATCCTCATGTCCATCGCCGCGAAGTACTTCCGCCGCGCGTTCCCCGAATACGACGCGATGAACGAATCCGTGGAGGAGAACGTGACCGCCATGCGCGCGGTGAAGGCGTTCGCCCGCGAGGGCATGCAGACCCGCGTGTTCAAAGCCACGTCCAAGCGCATCTACGACATCTTCCTCAAGGCCGAGCTCGTGCTCGCCGCCGTGGACCCGATCATCCAGGCGACCATATGGGGATGCCTGCTGCTCATCAGCTGGGTGGGCTCGCACCTCATCGTGCAGGACCAGCTCACCACCGGCGACCTGACGAGCCTCTTAATGTACTGCATGAACATCCTCATGAGCCTCGTCATGCTCTCGATGACCATCGTGATGATCACCATGTCCTCCGCGTCCGCGCGCCGTATCGTCGAGGTGCTCCGCGAAAGGGACGACATGCCGTCCGCCGCGCACCCGGTGACCGAGGTGCGCGACGGGTCGGTCGTCTTCGACCACGTGGACTTCGCCTATCCGGCCGTGAAGCCCTCCGAGCACGACCCCGCCGCCCGACGCCGGGCCGAGGCCGCCGCGCGGTTCGATGGCAGGCGCGACAAGGCTCGCAACGCCCTGACGGACGTCAACCTCTCCATTCCCTCCGGCGCGGTCGTCGGCGTGATCGGCGGCACCGGATCGTCCAAGACCACGCTCGTCAACCTCATCCCGCGCCTGTACGACGTGACCGGCGGCAGCCTCAAGGTCGGGGGCGTGGACGTGCGCGACTACGACCGGAACGCGCTGCGAGACAAGGTCGCCGTGGTCCTGCAGAACAACGTGCTGTTCTCCGGCACCATCGCGGCGAACCTCCGTTGGGGCAATCCGGACGCCACGATCGACGACTGCCGGCGCGCCTGCCGCATCGCGTGCGCCGACGAGTTCGTCGACCGGCTGCCCGACGGCTACGAGGCCAGGGTGGAGCAGGGCGGCCAGAACTTCTCCGGCGGCCAGAAGCAGCGCCTGTGCATCGCCCGCGCCCTGCTCAAGGACCCGAAGGTGCTCATCCTCGACGACTCCACGTCCGCCGTGGACACCGGCACCGACGCCCGCATCCGCCGCGCGTTCGCCAACGACATGCCCGGCGTCACCAAGATCATCATCGCCCAGCGCATCTCCAGCGTGGAGGACGCGGACATGATCGTCGTGCTCGACGACGGGCGGATCGACGGCGTCGGCACGCACGCCGAGCTCATGGCGTCCAACGAGATCTACCGCAGCATCCACGACCTGCAGACGCAGGGCGGCGGCGACTTCGACGAGGCGGCGTTCGACGGCGTCGCGGAGGCCGGTGTCGCGGAGGACAACCAAGACGGCAAGGACGATTCCGACGAAGAGGAGGTGCGCTGATGCCCGCTCCCGGATCCCGCAACAACGCCGGACGCGCGGCGGCCGGAGCCAAGGCCGCCCGCGAGCTCGACCACCCGTTCCGCACGTTCATGCGCCTGATCGGCTTCGTGCTCAGGCTGTACGGCTGGCAGTACTGCGCGGTGATCGCCCTGATCGTCGTCACCATCGTCGCGCAGGTGCGCGGCAACCTGTTCTTCCAGACGCTCATCGACGACTACATCACGCCCATGCTCGCCTCCGGCGGCCGCGACTTCGGCCCCCTGCTCGCGGCCATCGGATCGCTCGCCGCCATCTACGCGCTCGGCGTCGCGGCGAACGCGGCCAGCGCGGTGCTCAAGGCATTCGTCACGCAGGGCTTCCTGATGAAGCTGCGCAACCGCATGTTCTCGCACATGCAGAAGCTGCCGCTCGGCTACTTCGACACGAACACGCGCGGCGACGTGATGAGCCTGTACACCAACGACATCGACACCCTGCGCCAGATGGTCTCGCAGTCGGTGCCGCAGATCTTCAACTCGCTGCTCACCATCGTCATGGTGCTGGCGAGCATGGTCTACCTGTCCGTGCCGCTCACGCTGGTGGTGCTCGTCGTCTCCGGCGTCATGGTGTGGACCACGAAGGTGCTCACCGGCAAGTCAGGCACGTACTTCTCGCGCCAGCAGAAGTCGGTCGGCGCGCTCAACGGCTACGTCGAGGAGATGATGACCGGGCAGAGGGTCGTCAAGGCGTTCACGCACGAGGAGGCCGCCAAGGCGAGGTTCCGCGAGCTCAACGGGAAGCTGTACGAGGCGTCCAACAACGCGAACAAGTTCTCCGGATTCCTCGGGCCCATCAACAACCAGCTCGGCTACGTGGCCTACGTGCTGAGCGCCCTCGTCGGCGGCGCGCTCGCCGTGACCGGGACCACCGGGCTCACGCTCGGCGCGCTGGTGAGCTTCCTCACGTTCGTCAAGTCGTTCACCATGCCGATCAGCCAGGTCAGCCAGCAGCTCAACTCCATCGTCATGGGCCTCGCCGGCGCGGACCGCATCTTCAAGCTGCTTGACCTCCCGGAGGAGACCGACGCCGGCGAGGTGACGCTGGTCTCCGTGCGCGAGGACCCGTCCACGGGCGCATTGCGCGAGACGGACGAGCGCACCGACCGGTGGGGCTGGAAGGACCTCGCGAGCGGCCGCATCACGCCCATGCGCGGCGACATCCGCCTGAACGACGTGACCTTCGGCTACGTGAAGGGCAAGACCGTGCTGCACGACATGACCATGTTCGCCAAGCCCGGCCAGAAGATCGCGCTCGTCGGCTCCACCGGCGCCGGAAAGACCACGATCACCAACCTCATCACCCGCTTCTACGACATCGACTCCGGCTCCATCGCCTACGACGGCATCGACGTGACGCGCATCCGCAAGGCCGACTTGCGCCGCTCGCTCGGCATGGTCCTGCAGGACACGCACCTGTTCTCCGGCTCGATCATGGAGAACATCCGCTTCGGACGGCTCGACGCCACCGACGATGAGGTGATCGCCGCCGCGAAGCTCGCCAACGCGCACACGTTCATCGAGAAGCTGCCCGCCGGCTACGACACGCAGCTCACCGGCGACGGCGCCTCCCTGAGCCAGGGCCAACGCCAGATGCTCGCCATCGCCCGCGCCGCCGTGGCCGACCCGCCGGCGTTGATTTTGGACGAGGCCACTTCGTCCATCGACACCCGCACCGAGGCGCTCGTGCAGGCCGGCATGGACGGGCTCATGAAGGGCCGCACCACGTTCGTGATCGCCCACCGCCTCTCCACCATCCGCAACGCCGACTGCATCATGGTGATCGAGGCCGGGCGGATCATCGAACGCGGCACGCATGAGGAATTGATCGCCCAGCGCGGCCGGTACTACACGCTCTACACCGGGCTGAAGGGCGGCGGTTCGTCGGAGGAGTAGCGGCGGGTGGTCGGGCGGTGGTCCGGTCCGTGCGTGGGACCGGTTCCCGTGCGTGGATTGGGCCGCCTGATTCGCCGTCGGCGGGCTGGCATGGCCCAGCGGCCCGCCCGTAGGAGTCGGTTGTGGGCGGCAGACTGCGGGGCTGCATATTTCCGCTCGTCCGTGGCCGTGCCGCTCCCGATCCCGGCTCGTCCGCCCGATCGGTCGGCGATATTCGCCCCGCTGTCTGACGGACCTCCCGGTGTGGTCCTTCCGCCCGTTCCTTCGCCTTCTTTTCTTTGGGTTTGGTCGGTTGTCCGTCCGAAATAATATCGGCGTGATATGGAACCGTACGTAGAAGGCTCCCGAATGGCATAAAACATATCGCTCCGACACGGAACCGCGCCCGGGCGGATGGTGGATGACGGGAATAATATCGATGTGATACGAAACCGTGCATGGAGACCGACTGAGCGGCGTGAATTGTATCGTCCCGATACGGAACGGTACGCAGGTACCGACTGACCGACTGAGCGGCGCGGGTCCATACTGCCGAATGCGGAACCGCGTGCAAAGATGGCGGACACGTCGAGACTGCGTTGGGCGGTGCGAGGAATGAGGCATGTCGCATGTGCGCAGCGCGGCAATGCAACCCGCGCCGGATGCCTCCGCCGCCACGTTCGACCACGGACGCGGCGGTTATCCACCGTTGTGGTCGCGACACGCCCGAACATGCCCGTTCGGGGGTCACGTTCGTTCACATCGGCCCGTTCGGCTGGCGTCTGACGCGCCCGACCCGATACGGTGCGAACCATGCGCAGAAATCCAAGGATCGAACGGCTGATGGATGAGGCCCAACGCGAGCGTCGGTGTGCCGTCGGACGCACCGACGCCGACCGCAGGGCCTTGGCCCGTCGCGCCGCAGCCGGTGAGCTGATCGGCCCGTACCGAAATCTGTACGCACGATCCGACTACTGGCGGGGGCTGCAGACCACCCAGCGCACCATCCACGTTGTCAGGGCACTGGCCCTGCTGCATCCCGACTGGGTTTTCGCGGGGCTGACGGCGGCGACCATCCACGGTTTCGACCATTCGGTCTCCCTGCACGACGGCACGGTGTCCATTGCCAGCCCGCGCACGTCGCAATCCCGCGATTCCGGGCGGTTGCATCGCATCCGCATGGTCGATCCCCAGCCCGTAGTCATTGACGGACTTGCGGTGACGGGCGTCGTGCGCACGCTGCTGGATTGCGGCAGCACATATGACTTCGAGGATGCGCTCGCCCTGTTCGATTCCGCCGTCCGGCAAGGAATCGCCATTGACGGCGTATTGGCCGCGGCGTGTTCCCGCGGGCGTAAACCGCCGGGTTCGGACGTGGCGCGTCTCGCGAAGCTGTGCGAGCATGCCGACGGGCTGAGCGAGAACGGCGGAGAGTCCAAGGTCCGTGCGCTGATCATCCTCAACGGGTTCCTCAGACCCCAATTGCAGCGGCGGTTCGAGAACCCGGACAACCCGCTCGGCCCGTACCGCACCGATTTCAGCTGGGATCTGCCGGATGGGATCATCGTCGCGGAATACGACGGTATGACGAAATACACGTTGCCGCAGTCGGGTTCGGGCGAGCGGCGCACGGTCCGGGCGGCCGTGCATGCGGAACGCCGGCGCGAGGACCATCTCAGGGCGCAGGGCGTCACCGCCATCGTGCGGCTGGAATTCGAGGACCTGCTGCATCCGGAACGGCTGGTGCGCAAACTGGTCGAGGCCGGGGTGCCGCGGACCGCGTGACGGCGGGCGGAGGGTTGCGCCCTGCGCCGGAATCCGGCATCCGTCGGTGACGAATGACCACATGCGGAGACCATCTTGACGGCGTAATTCGTATCGCTGCGATATGAGAACGTACGTTCGGCTACGTTGGATGGGGCAAATCATATCGTCCTGATACGGAACCGTATATGAAGGATGATTGAGCGGCGTGAACTGTATCGCCGTGATACGGAACCGTGCACTGGGAAACATTGGTTGGCGTAAATAGTATCGCCGTGATACGGAATCGTACGCGAAAGCGTGTCGGGCGGCGTAAATCGTATCGTGCTGATACGGAACCGTACGCGGAGGGTGTCTGAATGGCGCAAATCATATCGCCGTGATACGCAACCGTGCACGAGGACCGGCCGAGTGGTGTAAATCGTATCCACTGATACGAAAGAGCGCATTCGAGCGAGCCAATCGGCGCGAAACATATCACCGTGATATGGAATCGTGCACGGAGGCATGTCAGGCGTCGTAAATCGTATCGTGCTGATACGGAACCGTGTGCGGAGGACGGCTGAATGGCGCAAATAATATCGTGACGATACGGAATCGGACGTGCCGTGCCGCGCCGGTCATGCCATAATGACTCAGCTTGCGTTTCACAGGCGATCGCAAGCGGGCGATGGGTGCACATGCCGCATTCCGCATGCCGCGTCACGCACGGGCGGGCGTGCCGGCCGACTCGTCCGCATCGCCTTCGACGAGCCTGAGATTCAGGGTCAGGGACTCGATGCCGGCCATCCGTGTGGTGGTGGCCACCATGCTCGCCATGAAATCCACGGGTTCGCGTCGTCCGCCGCGGAACCAGGCGCGCAGCACGTTGACGATGCCGCCGGCCAGATAGGCGAACTGGTAGTCGCGTACGGTCTCGGCGAGCGCGCGGTCGTAGACGGGGACGACGCCGTGGCTGCGGTCCCGCTGCCCGGCGGTGGCGATCGGATCGACGAATCGGCCGAGTTGTCCGTCGATCGAGGCGATGAGGTCGGCGTACAGCGCGTCGCCCTGATTGCCGACGAGCAGGGAGAACAGGTGCTCGTGCGCGTCGGAGAATTCGAAGATCTCGCGGATGAGCGGCTGGTATTCGGCTTGCGAGATCTCCCCGCCGTGCCGGGCGATGATTGCGCTCAGCGTGTCGATGAGCTCGGCCTTGATCTGCTCGAACATGTCGTAGATGTCCGTGTAGTGCGCGTAGAAGGTGGCGCGGTTCACGTCCGCGAGCTCGGTGAGTTCGGTGACGCTGATCTTGTTGAGCGGCTTGCGCTCCAGCAGCTTGAGCATCGCCTCCTGCAGCATGGCCCGCGTGCGGCGGGCGCGGCGGTCGAGCGTCTTCGGCGGTTTGGCGGTTTTGGCGGTTTTGGCGACTATTGCGTCGGACATGGTGCGTTATCCCTCATTTTCGGTTCGTTGTGTCGGCTATCCGTCGGAATGCCCGCGGATTGGCCGTTGCGCGGCCTCCGATCGTTTGCCATCATGATAGCGCATAAACAACACATGTTGGAAAACATATATGTGTCGGCTAGCAATCAACCGTCAATAATCGGCGGTCGGGCGCCGGACAAGGCACAGCAAGGCACGGCAAGGCACGACAAGGCACAACGACAAGGAAAGGGGTGCGCATGGCCTACATCGAAATGGTCCACAGTTTCAAGCGCTATCACATGGGAAGCACGACCATCGTCGCCAACAACGACGTGAGCTTCGGCGTCGAGAAGGGCGAGCTCGCCATCATCCTCGGCTCGTCCGGCGCCGGCAAATCCACGGTGCTCAACATTCTGGGCGGCATGGACACCAACTCCGAGGGGCGGGTGATCATCGACGGGAAGGACATCTCCAACTACACGTCCCGCCAGCTCACCGACTACCGCCGCCGCGACATCGGCTTCGTGTTCCAGTTCTACAACCTCGTCGCCAACCTCACCGCTAGGGAGAACGTGGAGCTCGCCTCCGAGATCGTGCCCGACGCGCAGGACCCGGTGCAGGCGCTGACCGACGTGGGGCTCGCCGACCGCATCGACAACTTCCCGGCCCAGCTGTCCGGCGGCGAGCAGCAGCGCGTCGCCATCGCCCGCGCCGTGGCCAAGAACCCCAAGATCCTCCTGTGCGACGAACCCACCGGCGCGCTCGACTACAACACCGGCAAGCAGGTGCTGCAAATACTGCAGGACCAGAGCCGCGTCAAGGGCGCCACCGTGGTCATCGTCACACACAACTCCGCCATCGCGCCCATCGCCGACCGCGTGATCCGCATGCACGACGCGCGCGTCAAGTCGATCGAGGTCAACGAGCACCCGATGGACATCAAGGACCTCGAATGGTGAGCCGCATGACCCGCAAACGCACGCTCTGGAAGGACATCCGCGCCACGCTCGCCAAGTCCTGGGGCCGGTTCGTCTCCATCGTGAGCCTCATGGCCCTGGGATCGTTCGCCCTCGTCGGCCTGTTCGCCACCGCGCCGGACATGCGGATGACCGGATGCGACTACTACGGCGGGCACAACCTCGCCGACGTGACCATCGTGAGCGACTACGGGCTCACCGTCGACGACGAGGCGATCGTGCGCGCGACCCCCGGCGTGAGGGACGCCGAATTCGGCTACTTCAAGGACGTGACGATCGCCAACAGCGACCACAGCCTGCGCATCCACTCGCTGCCGGAAACCGTCTCCACCTACGAGGTCGTCGAGGGCCGACTGCCGCAGTCCGACGGCGAAATCGCCCTCGACGCCGCCGAGCGCGACAAGTACGCGGTCGACAGCACCATCGCCGTGACCGAGCCGCCGGACATCGCCGGCGACACCGTGCTCACGCGCGACTCGTTCACCGTGGTCGGCTTTGTGAACGCCAGCGACGCCGTCTCCAACCTCAACATGGGCCAGTCCACCGCCGGCACCGGAGAACTCGACGGCTACGCGGTCGTCACGCCGGGCACCTTCAACTCGGACGTGAAGATGATCGGCCGCGTCACCTTCGACGACACCGCCGGGCTGGACTACTGGGACACCGCCTACCGCGACCGCGTGCAGGCCCACAAGGAGACGCTCGAACGCCGGCTCGCGAACCAGCCCGAAGCCCGCCGCGCCTCCATCCAGGCCGACCGGCGCGAACAGATCGACAAGGCGCGCCGGCAGGTGGACGACGCCAAGCAGCAGCTCGCGGACGCACAGACACAGCTCGACCAGGCCAAGGCGCGGATCGACGCCGGCAAGGACCAGATGACCGCCGGCGAACTCGAAGCCGTGGACCAGGCGTCCTCCGCGCTCGCCCAACTGTCCAGCGGCGCCGCGCAGATCGCCGCCGCGAACACCGCCATCACCGGGGCGCAGACCCAACTCGCGGCCGGCGCCCAGACGCTTGATGCCGGACAGGGCCAACTCGCCGAGGCGGCCGGCCAGCTCAAGGACGCCCGCACGCAGCTCGACGCGGCCCGCGTGGCGCTCACCGCCGTCAAACCCGTCCTCGACCAGACCGGGCGCCTCCTCGACGCATGGAACGCCACCGGGCTGACGGGCGGACTGTACCAAACCGTCTCCGACCGCTACTCCGAGGCGCTCAAGGACTACAACGCCGCCGCGGCGCAGTACAACCGGGGGCTCGCCGCCTACTACGACGGGCTCGCGCGATACCGCGACGGCGCCGCGCAGCTCGAACAGGGGAGCGAGGCGTACCAAAAGAACGCGGCCGCGCTCGCCGACGCCGCGAACCAGCTCGCCTCCAAGGAGAGGGAGCTCGGACAGGCCGCCTCCACGGCGTCGGGCTCCATGGGCTCGGCCGCGGGCGGCGCCAAGCAGCTCATCCAAGGCCGCCGCGACTTGGAGAAGGCCGAGGAGGAATACGACGCCAAGCTCAAGGAGTTCAACGACGCCAAGCCCGAGGCGGAACGGAAGATCGCCGACGCCGAGCATGAGATCGAGCTGGCAAGCGAGAAGGTGGACACGCTTGAGGTGCCGGCCTACTCGGTCGACGGCCGGCGCGAGGGACTCACCTCCGAGGGCTACCGCGTCTACGAGATCATCGCGAACATCGTGGAGAAGCTCGCCATGATCTTCCCGATCTTTCTGTACCTCGTGGCCGCGCTCGTCACGTTCACCACCATGGGCCGCATGGTCGACGAGGAGCGCACCAACTCCGGCACCCTCAAGGCGCTGGGATACGGCAATGGCGACATCATGAAGAAGTTCACGGTCTACGGCTTCGCGGCCTCCACGGTCGGCACCGTGATCGGAGTGGCGGCCGGGCACACGCTGCTGCCGCTCATCGTCTACCATGCCTACGACTCCGGCTTCACCGTGCCGCGCATCGAACTGCACCTCCACCCCGCGGTCACGGCCGTCTCGTTCGCGCTGGCGTGGCTGAGCGCCGTCGTGCCCGCGTGGCTCGTGGCCGCCCGGGAGCTCAGGGAGAAGCCGGCCGCGCTGCTGCTCCCGAAGCCGCCGGCCAAGGGATCCAAGATCCTCCTCGAGCGCGTCACGCCGCTGTGGAACCGCCTGAGCTTCACCCGCAAGGTGACCGCCCGCAACCTGTTCAGGTACAAGTCGCGCGGGTTCATGACCATCTTCGGCGTGGCCGGGGCCGTGGCGCTGCTCACCGCGGGGCTCGGCGTGCAGGCGTCCATCGGGCAGATCCAGGAGCGGCAGTTCGACGAGGTGATCCACTACGACCTCATCGTGGCGGAGAAATCCGACAACAACGCCGAGCAGCGCGACGCGGTGGCCAAGGCGGTCCGCGCGGCGGATCGGGACGGCGGCAACGACGCGGTGCGCGAATCCACGCCCATCCGCTACGAGGAGCTCACCAAAACCGCCGGCAAGCAGGGCGATAAGCAGTCCATCACGCTCATCGTCACCGACGACGCCTACAACTTCGGCGACTACATCACGCTGCGCGACCGGGCCGCGCACCAGCCGCAGGTGCTCACCGACCGCGGCGCCGTCATCTCCGAGCGCATGGCCGACATGCTCGGCGCGAAGTCGGGCGACACCATCGCTGTGACAGACCCGGACGGCGTGGAGCGCGAGGTGCGCGTGGACGGCGTGACCGAAATGTACATCGGCCACTTCATGATCATGACCTCCGGCGGCTACGAGCGCACGTTCGGCAGGGACTACCAGTCCAACGCCTACATGGTCCGCCTCACGGACCCGGGCGCGGACAACGCCGAAAAGCAGGGCGCCGCGTTCATGACCGTGGACGGGGTGCGCGGCGTGGTGCAGAACACCACCATGAAGGCCCAGGTGTCGACCATCGTCGACTCGCTCGACCAGATCATGGAGGTGCTCATCCTCGTGGCCGCGCTGCTCGCCGTGGTGATCCTCTACAACCTCACCAACCTCAACGTCTCCGAGCGCATCCGCGAGCTGTCCACCATCAAGGTGCTCGGCTTCCACTCGAATGAGACCACCATGTACATCTACCGCGAAACCATCGTGCTCTCCGCGCTGGGCGTCCTCGCCGGCTATGGCTTTGGCGCGGGGCTCCACCGCTACATCATCACCGAGGTGCCGCCGGACGAGGTGATGTTCGACCCGGCGCTGGCGTGGCCCGCGTTCGCGGTTCCGCTCGCCGTGGTGGCCGTGGTGCTCGCCGTCCTCGGCTGGGTGGTGTACCGCCGTCTGAAGACCGTGGACATGCTCGGCGCCCTGAAGTCGGTGGAATAGCGGCAAACGGCGACGAACGGCAAACGGTGACGAACGGCAACGAACATCAGCAAGAGAAGGAGCGAACGAACCCCATGAACGCGAACGAACCCTCGCCTTTGCGATTCCGCGGCAAGGTCGACTTCCAGTCGCACTACCTGCCGCCCGCGTACCTCGAATTCCTGCGCGAGCATTACCCGGGGAACCCGGACGGCTATCCCACGCCCGACTACTGGACCATGGACTGGCAGCGCGAGAAGATGGACCTGCTCGGCATCGGCTACGCGCTTCTGGAACTCTCCTCGCCCAACGTCTTCCTGCCGCAGGTGGGCGACTGCCTGCGGCTCGCGCGGGCGGTCAACGACCAGGGCGCGGCGATGGCGGAATCGGATCCGAGCCGGTTCGGTCTGATCGCCACGCTGCCGCTGCCGTGGACCGAGGCGTCCGTCGGCGAAGCCCGGCGCGCGCTCGACGAGCTCGGGGCGGACGGCGTGGGCGTGACGACCAACCACCACGGCGTCTACTTGGGCGACCCCCGGCTCGATCCCGTGATGCGCGAGCTGGACGACCGGGGCGCGATGGCGATCATCCACCCCACCGCGCCGCCCGTGACCGTGCCCGGCGCATGCGACGGACTGGCCCTGCCCGCCTTCGAATACTTCGTGGAGACCACGCGCGCCTTCGCCAACATGGTGCTCAACGACACGTTCGCCAAATTCCCGAACGTCCGTTGGGTGGTGCCGCACGCCGGCGCGTTCGCGTCGATCCTCGCCGACCGGTTCGACGGCTTCGCGCTCATGCTCCGCTTCGCCGATCCGGACCGCAGGGCCGACTACATGGCCGCGATGGCCCACGTGTACTTCGACCTCGCCGGATTCAGCGAACCCAAGCAGCTCGGAGACCTGCTGGACAACGTGCCGGACACGCACCTGCTCTACGGTTCGGACACGCCCTACACGCCCATCGAGGCGGTGCTGGGGCAGGCGCGGGCGCTGGAGGGCACGGACAAGCTCACCGAGGCGCAGAAGCGCATGATGTTCACCGGCAACGCGCTCGCGGTCAATCCGAAGCTGGCGTCCGTCCCGGACCTTGCGCGGGCGGCCGTCGAACCGGCTCCGGCCGTCGAACCGGCTCCGGATGCGGCAGGGGAGCGCGCGCAGGGACGCCGCGAACGCCGGCACGTCCGGCTGCTGCGCGACCTCTTCCCGCGCAGGCGCGTCAGCGTGCCCGTACCCGTGCCGCCGCACGAGGCCGTCCCGAAGATCGCCGACGCGGTCGCCGAGGCCGCATCCGTCCGGTTCGCCCCCGACCCCGGCGACGATCCCGCGCTCGTCGGGCGCTATGTGGCGAAGATCGCCTCCCCGGTGGGCGCGATCACCGTCCCCGTCATCATCTGCTACGACGACGCAACGCGCGCCACGTTCCACGGCAAGGCCAAGGTGATGGGCCGCGTGGCGTCCTTCCGCGACGGCCGGCGCGACGGTCCGCTGCACACGTTCGGCGTCTCGGTGCGGCTGCCCTTCGGCATGCTGGACGTGCGCCTCGAGGCGTCGCTCGGCGCGGACGGCCGCGTGACCGGACGGGCCGTCGCCCCGAACCGCAAGCCGATGGCGCTGACCGGCCGGCGGGTGGAGCGGATATAGCGCATATGCTATGGTGATGCCATGAAATCGATCGCGGAACTGCGTGCGGACCGGCTGCGGGCCGGATTGAGCCAAAGGCGCGTGGCCGAGGCCATGGGCACCACGCAGTCCGCGCTGTCGCGCGCCGAACGGGAGGGCAACCCCACGCAGTCGTTCCTGCGAAGGTATGAGGATGCGCTGTCCGGGCTGACCGTCTTGGATCCGGCCGATAATCCGGCGGCGTCCGCTTCGGACAGCGTGCTGGAGATCGCCACAATGCGCATGATCGCGGGCGACATCGCGCGCCGCCATCACGTCGCCGAGCTGTACATATATGGCTCCGTCGCGCGCGGCGAGGCCCGCCCCGATTCCGACGTGGACCTGCTCTACCGCATGGAGCCGGGTGCGCCCCGCGGCATGACGGCCATGCGGGCGCTGAGCGACGACCTGTCCGCGGCGCTGGGGCGCAAAGTGTCGTTGACGTCATACGATTCCCTGCTGCGCCACGCCGCGGACAGCCGTGCCAGCCGTCGGTTCCTCGACCACATCCGCCCCGATCTGGTCAAGGTGGCGTGATGGGAACGCACGCCGACCAGCGGTTCCGCGACGAAACCACCCTCATCCGGCTGCTCGAGCACCTCGACCACGCCATGGAGGATCTGGGACGGGTTCCATCCGCGGACGCGCTCGTCGCCGACCGTGTGCTGCTCAATTCGGTGGCCATGGAAATGACGCAGGCGCAGGAGTGCGCGCGTCGACTGTCCGATGCGTTCCGGGAGGAAATGCCGCGGCTGCCATGGGGAGAGCTGCGTGCGCTGCGCAACGCACTGGTCCACGACTACGATGAAATCGACGTCGAATCGCTGTATGACACGGTGAGCGGGGACATTCCGAAGCTCGCCGCGGAGCTCCGGCCGGTCGTGGACGCCATCGCGTGAGCGCTCGGCTGCGCATGCCCGCAAGAAATCGGTTTCACACCATGGGCGTGTCTGACGTATGCTGGCATGCGTAGCCTTGACGCGCAAGGCAATCCCCGAGTCGGGGCAGGATCAGGACAGGATCAAGGAGGACCGTCATGCCGATCGACAACCGCAACAACACAGCCGCCCGGGCCGCCATGCTCGCCCGCGTGGGCAGCGTGCAGCAGGCCGCCTACGCGCGACCCATCGAGTATCAGGAGGGCCGCGCCCACGGCCTCAAGGCGATCGAGGTGAAGAACGGGCCGCTGCGCTTCATGTCCATGGCCGACCGTGCGCTCGACGTGGCGCAGATCGAATACCGCGGCGAGAACCTCACGTTCCTGTCCAAGCCGGGCCTCAACGGCCGCAACCAGTTCGACACCAACGGGCTCGAGGCGCAGCGGTCCATCATGGGCGGCCTGTTCTTCACCTGCGGCTTCGAGAACATCTGCGCCCCGTACGTCACGCCCGCGGGTTCGAAGTACCCGGCCGGCAGCTACCCGATGCACGGGCGCATCCGCACCACGCCCGCCGAGCACGTCTCCTCGGACGCTCGCTGGACGGAGAACGGCGACTACGTGCTGGAGGTCTCCGGCGAGATGCGCGAGGCCGAGCTGTTCGGCGAGAACATGGTCCTGCGCCGGCGCATCACCAGCGTGTACGGCACGCCGTCCATCACCGTCGAGGACGAGGTGATCAACGAGAGCTTCCGCGACGAGCCGCTCATGTGGATGTACCACTGCAACTTCGGCTGGCCCCTGCTGGACGAGGGCGCCGAGGTGGTCATCCCGAGCCTCAAGGCCACGCCGCGCGACGAGACGACCGCCGCGGACGACACCCCGTGGAGCGAGATCGGCGCGCCGGTGGAGAACAGGCCGGAGAGCGTGTACCTGCACGAGCTCGCGGCGGACGCGGACGGCCACAGCTTCGCCGGCGTCGTCAACCGCAAACTGGGCCTCGGCGTGGTGATCGACTTCGCCGCCGCCGACTTCCCGTACTTCATGGAGTGGAAGTCCATGGGCGCGGGGGACTACGTGGTCGGCCTCGAGCCGTCGAACTCCAGCGTCCTCGGCCGCGGCTGGCACGAGGAGCGCGGCGACCTGCATACAATCGCCCCGCAGACGAGCGAGCGCAAGACCGTCGCGTTCACCGTGATCGAGGGGGAGACCGCCATCGACGCGCTGACCGCCCGCCGCGACGCGCTCGTCGGCAAGGCGTGATGTCTCACCGGCAGGGCGCGAACCTCGCCGCGTTCGTGCCGCTGCTGGCCATCTGCCGTGACGCTCCGCCGTCAGGGCGTGAACGGTGTGAACGGCAGTGATGTTCCGCCGCAAGGCATGAGCGGCATGGCGCCCGGCGGCAAGGTGACCACGCGCCGCCCGGCCGCAGGACGTGGTGGCATGGCCCACTGCAACCCCGGCAACAAGGTGTGGCACCCGTCCGCAAGATGTGGTACCCGGCGGTACCGGCGGCAAGTGGCGGCATCGGGCTGCATCGGGCCGCGTCCGGCTGACATGACGGGCCGCATCGTACCGATTTGACGGGCTGAAAACGACGAAATCCGGTCTTCCAAGCGCCAAACCGACGCCATTGCGGGGGTTTGACGCTTGGAATCGCGGATTTCGTCCGTTTGGGCCCGCAATTCCGCGGGGACGGGCCGAACGTGATGGGAATGCGGGAATGCGGGAATGCACGGGATGCGCGCGAGGGACGCTCCCGGAATGCGACGGGACGACGTGAGGCCGACGAGAATGAGCGGCCGGTGGGGGAGGACGCGCCGGACGTCCCGCAACTGCGGCCGGTGGTGCGGGGGAGCGCGCCGCCGGCGCGCGAAACGGGGTATTGACTTTTGCCCGTACTCGGTATATGGACGCCGAAACGTGTTTGACATCCCCGGGATGTACGCTGACTACGCATTATCCAAAGAACCGCGGTTTGTCAAGACCTTTGCCGAGACTTCGTGCGAGATTTCGCCAAGGCTTTGCCAAGACGCCGCCAAAACGAGTCGAAGGTGGTTTCGGTGACTTTCCACGCCCCGCTAGATCTCACGATCCATGATTCCCAAGGGTTGTACAACCCCAACAGCGAGCATGACGCATGCGGCGTCGGCATGGTCACTACCCTCAACAAGCGCCCCGAGCGCAAGATCGTCGACGACGCCATCGAGGTGCTCGTCAACCTCAACCACCGCGGCGCCGTGGGCGCAGAGGAGAACACGGGCGACGGCGCCGGCATCCTCATGAGCATGCCCGACGAGTTCATGCGCGCCACCGCGGGCGTGGAACTGCCCGCCGAGGGCCACTACGCCGCCGGCATCGCGTTCCTCGACCGCGACATCGCCACCTCCGGCCAGCAGGAGCAGGCCATCGCCCGCATCGTGCGCGAGGAGGGCCTCGACGTGCTCGCGTGGCGCGTCGTGCCCACCAACCCGGACGGTCTGGGCCTGCAGGCCCTCGCCACCATGCCGAGCTTCAAGACGCTCGTCGTGGCGTCCCCGGACGGCGACCTCGCCGGCATCGACCTCGACCGCAAGACGTTCCGCATCCGCAAGCGCGTCGAGCACGAGGTGGGCGTGTACTTCGCCTCCCTGTCCGCGCGCACCATCACGTACAAGGGCATGCTCACCACCATGCAGCTCACGCCCTTCTTCAAGGACCTGTCCGACGAGCGCATGAAGGCGCGCATCGCCATCGTGCACTCGCGCTTCTCCACCAACACGTTCCCGAGCTGGCCGCTCGCCCAGCCATTCCGCCTGCTCGCCCACAACGGCGAGATCAACACCATCCAGGGCAACCGCAACTGGCTGTCCGCCCGCGAGGGCCGCCTGAGCTCCAAGCTGCTCGGCGAGTTCGAGGAGCTGCTGCCCATCACCACGCCCGGCTACTCGGACTCCGGCACGTTCGACGAGTGCCTCGAGCTGCTGCACCTCGCCGGCCGCTCCCTGCCGCACGCCATCAGCATGATGCTGCCGCCGGCGTGGGAGAAGAACGACTCGCTCGACCCGGACGTCAAGGCGTTCTACGAGTACAACAACACGCTCATCGAGCCGTGGGACGGCCCGGCGGACATCATCTTCACCGACGGCACCCAGGTGGGCGCGCTGCTCGACCGCAACGGCTTCCGCCCCGGCCGCTGGCAGCTCGACTCCGACGGCTATCTGGTCCTCGCCTCCGAGGCCGGCGTGCTGCCGAACATCCCGCAGGACAAGGTCGTGGCCAAGGGCCGCCTCGAGCCGGGCAAGATGTTCCTCGTGGACACCGCCGAGGGCCGCATGATCCCGGACGAGGAGATCAAGAAGTCCCTCGCCTCCCTGCACCCCTACCGCCAGTGGGTGGAGGGCAACTCCGTGGAGATGAGCGACCTGCCGCAGCGCGAGCACGTGAGCCACTCCGGCCAGTCCGTGCAGCGCCGCCAGCGCGCGTTCGGCTACACCGAGGAGGACCTCAAGCTCCTCCTGACCCCCATGGCCAACACCGGCAAGGAGCCGCTCGGCTCCATGGGCAACGACAACCCGCTGCCCGTGCTCTCCAAGCGCAGCCGCATGCTGTTCGACTACTTCCACCAGAAATTCGCGCAGGTCACCAACCCGCCGCTGGACTGGGAGCGCGAGGAGATCGTCACCTCCCTCGAGTCCGCGATCGGCCCGGAGCCGAACCTGCTCGAGGACACCGAGCTGCACGCCAAGAAGATCCTCATCCCGCTGCCCGTCATCAACTCCGACGAGATGGCACAGCTCAAGCGCCTCGACAAGGCCAAGGTTCTCGGCGGCTACTACCGCCCGTTCGTCGTCAAGGGCCTGTATCAGGTGGCCGGCGGCGGCAAGGCCCTCGAGGAGCGCCTCGAGGAGATCTTCTCCGAGGTCGACCAGGCCATCGAGAACGGCAGCAACTTCATCGTCCTGTCCGACCGCGACTCCAACCACACGTGGGGCCCGATCCCGTCGCTGCTGCTCACCGCGGCCGTGCAGCACCACCTGCTGCGCCGCCACACCCGCACGCAGATCTCCATGGCCGTCGAGGCCGGCGACGTGCGCGAAATCCACCACGTGGCGCTGCTCATCGCGTACGGCGCCGCCTGCGTGAACCCGTACCTCGCGTTCGAGTCCGTGGAGGACCTGTCCCGCTCCGGCTACCTCAAGGTGGACGCCCCGACCGCCGTGAGGAACCTCACCAAGGCCCTCTCCACCGGCGTGCTCAAGATCATGTCCAAGATGGGCGTCTCCACGATCATGAGCTACCGCGGCGCCCAGCTGTTCGAGGCCGTGGGCCTGAGCAAGGACGTGGTGGACAAGTACTTCACCGGCACGGTCTCGCAGGTCGGCGGCGTCGGCCTCGACGAGATCGCCGAGGAGGTGGCGATCCGCCACCGCGTGGCCTACCCGAACCAGTGGACGGCCACCCCGCACATGAACCTCGAGACCGGCGGCGAGTACAAGTGGCGCCGCACCGGCGAGGACCACCTCAACGACCCGGAGGCCATCTTCCTGCTCCAGCAGTCGACCCAGCGCGGCGACTACCAGATGTTCAAGAAGTACTCCCACCACATCAACGACACCTCCAACCGCCTCATGACCCTGCGCGGCCTCATGAAGTTCCGCCACGACCGCAAGCCGATCGACATCTCCGAGGTCGAGCCGGCCAGCGAGATCGTCAAGCGCTTCTCCACCGGCGCCATGAGCTACGGCTCCATCTCGCAGGAGGCGCACGAGACGCTCGCCATCGCCATGAACACGCTCGACGCGCGCTCCAACTCCGGCGAGGGCGGCGAGTCCGACGACCGCATCAACGACCCGCTGCGCTACAGCCGCATCAAGCAGATCGCGTCCGCGCGCTTCGGCGTCACCTCCGACTATCTGGTGCATGCCACCGACCTGCAGATCAAGCTCGCGCAGGGCGCCAAGCCCGGCGAGGGCGGCCACCTGCCCGGCGCGAAGGTCCCGCCGTGGATCGCCAAGGTCCGCCACGCGACCCCGGGCGTGGAGCTCATCTCCCCGCCGCCGCACCACGACATCTACTCCATCGAGGACCTGAAGCAGCTCATCAACGACGCGAAGATGGCGAACCCGAAGGCCCGCATCCACGTCAAGCTCGTCTCCGAGTTCGGCGTCGGCACGATCGCGGCCGGCGTGGCCAAGTGTCATGCCGACGTGGTGCTCATCTCCGGCTACGACGGCGGCACCGGCGCGGCCCCGCTCAACGCGATCCGCCACGCGGGCACCCCGTGGGAGATCGGTCTGGCGGAGACGCAGCAGACGCTGATTTTGAACGGCCTGCGCTCCCGCATCGTCGTGCAGTGCGACGGCGAGCTCAAGACCGGCCGCGACGTGGTCATTGCCGCGCTGCTGGGCGCCGAGGAGTTCGGCTTCGCCACCGCCGCGCTGATCGTCGAGGGCTGCGTCATGATGCGCGCCTGCCAGAAGAACACCTGCCCGCAGGGCATCGCCACGCAGGACCCGGAGCTGAGGGCCCGGTTCCGCGGCAAGCCCGAGCACGTGATCAACTTCTTCATGTACATCGCCGAGGAGGTGCGTGAGATCCTCGCCGAGCTGGGCTTCCGCACGCTCGAGGAGGCCGTGGGCCACGTCGAGTGCCTCGACCAGAACGAGGCGATCAAGCGCTGGAAGGCCGACGGCGTCGATCTGTCCAACGTGCTCATGCAGCCCGGCCCGGTTCCCGGCACCATCCTGCACAACACCGAGAAGCAGGACCACGAGCTGGAGAAGGCGCTCGACAACGAGCTCATCCGCCTCGCCGAGCCCGCGCTCGAGCGCAAGGAGCCCGTGCGCATCGAGGTGCCGATCCGCAACGTCAACCGCACGCTCGGCACCATGGTCGGCTACGAGATCACCCGCCGCTACGGCGCCGAGGGCCTGCCGGACGACACGATCGACATGACCCTGCACGGCTCCGGCGGACAGTCCATCGGCGCGTTCATCCCGCGCGGCGAGACGCTGCGCGTCTACGGCGAGGTCAACGACTACGCCGGCAAGGGCCTGTCCGGCGGACGGCTCATTGTCCGCGCGGAGGACGGCGTCACCTTCGACCCGCACACCAACGTCATCGCGGGCAACGTGACCGGCTTCGGCGCCACGTCCGGCGAACTGTTCATCGCGGGCCGCGCGGGCGAGCGCTTCGGCGTGCGCAACTCCGGCGCCACCTTCGTGGTGGAGGGCGTCGGCGACCACGGCTGCGAGTACATGACCGGCGGCACCGTCGTCGTGCTCGGCCCCACCGGCCGCAACTTCGGCGCGGGCTTCTCCGGCGGCAACGCCTACGTGCTCGACCTCGACATGGCCAAGGTCAACCCCGAGGCCGCCCACAACGGCTCCCTGCTCTTCCAGCCGCTCGAAGGCAAGGAGGAGGAGCTCGTCCACGAGCTCGTCAAGAAGCACGCCGAGGAGACCGGCTCCGCGTTCGCGCAGGGCCTGCTGGACGACTGGGCCAACGCGTCCAAGCGCATCACCCACGTGGTGCCCGCCCACTACGTCGCCATGCTCGAGGCGCTGGCCGACGCCGAAGCCAACCATCTCGACTTCTCCGCGCCCGGCGTGTGGGAGAAGACTTACGAACACGTCATGGAAGGAGCCCACTGACATGGGAGATCCCAGAGGATTCCTGAAGGTCCGCACCCGTCGCGAGCTGGCCGAGCGCCCGGTCGCCGAGCGCATCAAGGACTGGCTTGACGTCCACGCCGAGTCCGGCCTGCAGCCGTGGACCACCGAACAGGCGGCCCGCTGCATGGACTGCGGCACCCCGTTCTGCATGTCCGGCTGCCCGCTGGGCAACATCATCCCCGAGTTCAACGATCTGGTGCGTCAGGAGAAGTGGGAGGACGCCTACAACCGCCTGTCGATGACCAACAACTTCCCGGAGGTCACCGGCCGCATCTGCCCGGCCCTGTGCGAGCAGGCCTGCGTGCTCGGCATCCACCAGCCGCCGACCATGATCAAGAACGACGAGGTCACCATCATCGACCAGGCGTGGGGCCTCGACTACGTCAAGCCCCTGCCACCGCAGCGCCTGACCGACCAGACCGTCGCGGTCGTCGGCTCCGGCCCCGCGGGCCTCGCCTGCGCCCAGCAGCTCACCCGCGCCGGCCACACGGTCGTCGTGTACGAGCGCGACGACGCCATCGGCGGCCTCATGCGCTACGGCATCCCGAACTTCAAGCTCGACAAGCGCCTGCTCGACCGCCGCGTGGAGCAGATGGAGGCCGAGGGCACCCGCTTCCGCACCGGCGTGGAGATCGGCAAGGACATCTCGTGGGATGACCTGCGCTCCCGCTACGACGCCGTCGTTGTGGCCATCGGCTCCACCGTGCCGCGCGACATGAAGATCCCCGGCCGCGAGCTCGACGGCATCCACTTCGCCATGGAGTACCTGCCCGACGCCACCCGCCGCGTGTACGGCGTCAAGCCCGTGCACGGCATCGACGCCAAGGACAAGCACGTCATCGTCATCGGCGGCGGCGACACCGGCTCCGACTGCCTCGGCACCGCCATCCGCCAGGGCGCCAAGGACGTCACCGTGCTGCAGATCATGCCCAAGGAGCCGAGCTCCCGCCCGGACAACGCCCCGTGGCCCACGTTCGCGCGCCTGTACCAGAAGACCTCCTCCATGGAGGAGGGCGGCACCTACGTGTACAGCACCGACTCGGTGAACTTCGTCGGCTCCGAGGAGGAGCAGGCCCGCGTGCGCATCGAGAACTCCACCGCCTCCGAGGGCTTCGTGGCGGACGAGCACGGCCACGTGACCGGCCTCAAGGTCGTGAACGTCGCCCCCGGCGAGAACGGCCCGTTCACCCGCCAGCCCGGCACCGAGCGCGTACTGCCCGCCGATCTGGTGCTCATCTCCGTGGGCTTCCTGCACCCGGACACCACCACCCTCGTGGACCAGCTGCCCGTGGAGCTCGACGGCCGCGGCAACGTGGCCCGCAACGACGGCTTCGCCACCTCGCAGGACGGCGTGTTCGCCTGCGGCGACGCCGGGCGCGGCCAGAGCCTCGTGGTGTGGGCCATCTCCGAGGGCCGCTCCTGCGCGGCCGCGGTGGACAAGTACCTCACCGGCTCCACCGAGCTGCCGGCGCCCATCACCGCCTCGCAGCGGCCGATGATGCTGCCGCGCTGAGCGAGCTGGCGTTTGGCGTCTACGCGAGAATAGTCGCCATCCCATGAAGGTCCTGCGGTACAGTATTCCGCAGGACCTTTTTCGTGAACCGTCACGAACAGTCGTGAACCAAAGGAGTGTTTCCATGCCCAATCGTGCCGAACGGCGCGCCGCCGCCAAGAGGGAGAAGCGCGGGATCCCGCAGCAGTACGACCGCACGCGCGGTCGCGGCCGCGCCAACATGGTCGACGAGTACGCGCTGCAGGAGAAGTCCCGCCGACTGCAGGAGGGCATCGACGACTCCGGCCCGTGGAAGCCGACCGCCCGCACCGAGGACGTGGAGTCCGAGACCGAGTACAACGTCAACCCGAACTACCGCAACCCGTCCAAGGGGCTGACCGCGCCGAGCAGCGCGCGCGGCTGGTTCCGCGCCGTGAGCTGGACGCTCATCGCGCTGGCCATCATCGGATTCTTCGTGGTCATGTGGGTGCCCAACGCGCCCATGTGGGCCATCATCACGGTGTCCGCGGTGTTCGCGGTCGGCGTGCTGAGCCTGTTCTTCGTGGCCGCCAAGTCGCCGCGCGAGAACCCCAACGTGGACGCGCACGGCACCGCCGTGTGACGGCCGGCCCGCGGATCCGTTAGGTTGCGGGGCCGCATCCCGTCTTCGCCGCATCCCGTCTTCGGGCCGCTATGGCCGTTAGAGCCGTCGCGGCCGTCCGAAGGCGGGATTTTTCATGTCCGCTTTTGCCGCGTGTTGCCGCGTCGCATCCCCAAGTTGCCCTAAAGTTGGTTGTGGTATCGAACCAATCCAATGAAGGAAAGCAGGCATCAGATGCGTGTTGATATTTTGTCCCGCGAATACCCGCCGCACGTCTACGGCGGAGCCGGCGTGCACGCCGAGGAGCTTTCGAAGGTGCTGGCCGAGCGCATTGACGTGACCGTGCGCGCGTTCGACGGCCCCCGCACCGCCGCGGACATCCCCGAGATCCCGAACGCGGCCGAGGCCAAGGGCAGCCTCAAGGTCGTCGGCTACGACACCCCATCCGAGCTGGCCGACGCCAACCCGGCGCTCAAGACCTTCGGCGTGGACCTCCAGATCGCCAACGACGTGGACGCGGACATCATCCACGCGCACACGTGGTACGCCTGCCTGGCCGGCTACCTCGCCAAGATGCTGCACGGCACCCCGCTGGTCATCACCGCGCACAGCCTCGAGCCCTTCCGCCCGTGGAAGCGCGAGCAGCTCGGCGGCGGCTACAACCTGAGCTCTTGGGCCGAGAAGGACGCCTACGAGCACGCCGACCGCGTGATCGCCGTTTCGGGCGGCATGCGCGAGGACATCCTCACCGCCTACCCGGACATCGACCCGGACAAGGTCGTCGTGGTGCACAACGGCATCACCATGTCCGACTTCGAGACCCCCGCGCCGGACGATCCGGGCTGGAAGGTCTTCGAGCGCTACAACATCGACCGCTCCAAGCCAACCCTGCTGTTCGTGGGCCGCATCACCCGCCAGAAGGGCCTGCCGTACCTGCTCAAGGCGCTGCACCTCATCTCCAAGGACATTCAGGTGGTGCTGTGCGCGGGCGCCCCGGACACCCCGGAGATCGCCGAGGAGGTCAAGACCGCGTTCGTTAAGCTCGACGAGGAGCGCGGCAACATCGTGTGGATCGAGGAGATGCTGCCCCGCCCGGAGCTCAACGCCCTCGAGCACGGCTGCGACGCGTTCATCTGCCCGTCCATCTACGAGCCGCTGGGCATCGTGAACCTCGAGGCCATGGCGTGCGGCCTGCCGGTCGTCGCCTCCGCCACGGGCGGCATCCCGGAGGTCGTCGTCGACGGCGAAACCGGCTACCTTGTGCCGATCGATCAGGTCCACGACGGCACCGGCACCCCGACCGACCCGGACAAGTTCGTGCACGACATGGCCGCCGCGATCGACAAGATCATGGCCGATCCGGAGCTCGCCAGGAAGATGGGACAGGCCGGCTACGAGCGCGCCCGCGACCATTTCAGCTGGGAGTCTATCGCCGATCAGACCGTGAAGGTCTACCAGTCCGTGCTCGACGAGCGCAAGTAGCGGTTCGGCGCGGCTTCGCGCCCCCAAGCCGCAAAAGTTGCATATTCCGGCGTTATCGCGCGCAAATCGGATGCGCAGGCGCCGGAATATGCAACTTTTGCATTTCCATGGTTCCATGCAGGAAAGGACCCAGCCCGTGAACGAGAACGAAGTCGTCCTGAAGCTCGAGGACGTCGAATTCCGCCGCAACCGCCGCGTGATCATCACCGACGTGAACCTCACGGTGCGCGCGGGGGAGCGGTGGGTGCTGTTCGGCCCCAACGGCATCGGCAAGTCCACGGCCGTGGGCATGCTCGCCACGCGCACGTACCCGTCCGAGGGCCGCGTGTTCATCCTCGGCCATCAGCTCGGCAAGTACGACGTGTTCAAGCTGCGCACGCGCATCGGACTCGCCTCCGCCGACCTGGGCCGCCAGTTCCCGCCGTTCGAGGACCCGCTCGACGCCGTGGTCACCGGCCTCACCGCCGTGACCGGACGCTGGCAGGACACCTACACGGAGGCGGAATACGCCCGCGCGCGTCAGCTACTGCGCGACTTCCGTGTCGGCTACCTCGAGGGCAAGCAGATGTGGCGCCTGTCCGAAGGCGAGCGGACGCGCGTGCTCATCGCCCGTGCGCTCATGGGGGACCCGGAACTGCTCATCATGGACGAGCCGACCACCGGCCTCGACCTGGGCGGGCGCGAGCAGGTGATGCGCACGCTGAGCCGCATCGGACGCGAGGACTCCCGCCGAGCCGTGGTGCTCGTGACGCACCGGCTCGAGGAGATTCCCGCCGGGTTCGACCGCATCGCCATCATGGGCCGCAAGCCGGTGAGTGTGGAGGACGCGACCGGGGACGCTTCGGAGGGCGGGGCCGGCTCGCACGAGCACGCGGACGGCATCGACGCCGCGGGCAACCCGTCCGCCGGCACGATCGTCTATTCCGGGCCGCTTGAGGGCGGTCTGACCGACGAGCGGCTCTCGGACCTGTTCGGCATGTCCATCGAGGTGGAGCGCTCGCATGGCCGTTGGTCCGCCTACGCGGTGTGAACGCGGCGGTACGCGGTTGATACGCGGCGGGTATGCTCGGGGTGCCGGATATGGGCGGGGAATGGCGTGGCCCGCATCCTGATATTCCGTTGGCTTCGCGGTTTTGCTGACCGGCATTGGTTCGACTGACTGGCACCGGTTTTGTTGACCGGCACTGTTTTGACTGGCCAGTACTGGTTTGACTGACCGTTGTAAGCCCGGATGGTTGCTGTCGGCCCGGTCGACTGTCGGGTTTTCGCATCTTCGCGTGGGTCTTCAATCGTGGCGATGCGTTTGGCGCCTGCGGGGATGTCTTCATGTACGTTCCTGTATCGCGAGGATATTATTTACGTCATCGGGACGCCCTTCGCGTACGTTTCCGTATCAGTCCGATATCATTTGTGCCGTCTAACCTCCCCTCCTGTCCGTTTTTGTATCACCCAGATACGATTTGCGCTATCAGACTCGTGTATTCGTACGTTTCCGTATCACTTAGATATGATGTGCGCCGTTAAACTCGTGTATTTGTACGTTTTCGTATCGGTCCGATACATTTACAACGCGAAGGGGGCGCCACCCAGCACGCGCCTGCGCCTCTGTGCATCTATGCGCGCGTACAGGGTCTTTCGCTCGGTCATGCATGTTTGCCATGCGTGACTGCGAGAGCGAAACCGCGTACGGGAGCGTGGCCGGCCGCAGGACTGAAACCGCGTGCGGGCGTGAGAGATGCGTGCGGGCTCGAAGTCTTCTGGGGAAAGCCGCCGGTTCCGGTTCCGTCCCGGTGGCAAGATGGATCGCATGGGTTTTGGATTTCTCGTCACGTTCGCGGTGGCCGCGGCGGTCAGCGCCATCGGGTTCCGCAAGTTCGTCTGGTTCATCTCGCTCGGCTACGGGTTCTCCGTGGCGGCGATCGGCGCGGCGCTGCTGGTCATGGGAGCGGCCGGCGCATCCGTCACGGCAGGCGGCCCGACGGGCGGCCTGACCCCGGTCACGGCCGCGCTGTGCGTGCTGCTCGTGGTCTACGGCTGCCGCCTCGGCGGATTCCTGCTCGCCCGCGAACGCCGCAGCGCCTCCTACCGCGATGCCATGAGGCGCGAGATCAAGGACGGCTCCGGCGTGCCTGTCCCCGCGAAGATCGCGACGTGGCTGTCCTGCGCGCTGCTGTACGCGTGCGAAACGTCGCCGGTGCTGTTCCGTCTGACGAATGCGAATGGTTTTGACGGCGCGACGGGCAGCGCGTCCGACGACTGGGCCGCATGGACGGGCCTCGCGGTCATGATCGTCGGCATCGCGCTCGAATCCGTCGCCGACCACACCAAGAGCGCGTTCAAGAAGGACCATCCGCGCCGGTTCTGCGACGTGGGCGTCTACCGTTTGGTGCGCTGCCCGAACTACTTGGGCGAGGTGCTCACGTGGACTGGCGTGTTCGTGTCCGGCTGGACCGCCGCGCGCGGATTCTGGCAGTGGGTGGCGATGGCCGTGGGTTGGCTCGTCATCACGTGGATCATGTTCGGCGGCGCCCGGCGTCTGGAGATCCGCCAGACCCGCAACTACGGCGACGACCCGGACTACCGGAATTACGCCGCGCACACGCCTATCCTCATCCCGTTCGCGCCGCTGTACTCGGTGGCGAAGCTCAAGTGGCTGGTGGGGTAGCGAGGGCGGATAGGCCGACCGAATAGGCGAATCGAACGGCGGGATTGAAAACGCGTTTTAACTTCGGCCGATTTTCCGGAATGAATGAAATCCGTTTTTATTCGAAAGGTGATGATCCGATGACGGCGATGGAAGATGATGATGTGCGGCTGGAACGAGCGCCGCATGTGATGACCGCCGACGAGGCCATTGCAGAGGTAAGGCGGCTGCGCGCGATGGTCTCCCCGGACACCGCCTTGACGACGATGACGCCGGTCGGGCTGAAGGAGGAGTTGTCCAAACGCGGGGAGGAAAGCATATGACCAATCGGATCAAGGCCATCGACATCGATCGCAAGTTCGACGATGGCGAGGACGTGATGAAGTATTTTGACATCTCCAATCCGATTGTGGAAGTTGCGCCCGCGCGCCGTCATAAGGTTGGAATTGGAACTGCGGACTCTGGATGATCAAACGCCGGAACAACGGGCTCCGGAACCTGACCGTGTCGAGTGATCGGATTGGCTTAGCCCACTGCGCCGCGGACTAAGCCAAGGGACGGAGACCTAGTACACCGAATACCCGCCGTCGACTTGCAGGTTGGTGCCGGTGACGTACGAAGAGGCGTCGCTGGCGAGGAAGAGCACTGCCGAGGCGATCTCCTCGTTGGTGCCGAAGCGGCGCATCGGGAGCGGGGCGGTCATCATGTCGTGCGCTTCGGGCACGATGCGGCCCTCGAAGATGCCGGACCACACGTATCCGGGCGAGATGGCGTTCGAGCGGATGCCGTACGGGGCCAGCGCGGCGGCCAGATAGCGCGCGTACTCGTAGATGCCGGCCTTGGAGGCTCCGTAGGCGGCGACGGGGGAGGGGCCGCCGGCGATGAAGTTCGCGTTGTGCGCGGACAGCGACGAGGTGAAGACCAGGGAGCCGCCGTGGCCGTGCTCGCGCATGATGCGCTGCGCGATCTGGGCGGTCAGGTACGCGCCCGTCAGGTTGATGTCGATCGTCTTCTGCCACACCTCGTACGGCTCGTCCGCGTCGTCGCCGGGCACGTTCACGCCGGCGTTGATGAACGCGACGTCCACGGTGCCGAGCGCCTCGACGAGCGACGTCTTCAGCGCATCGACCTGTTCCCGGTCGGACACGTCGCAGTAGAGCGGCACCACGTTCACGCCGTATCGTTCGGACAGCTCCTTCGCAAGCGGCTCGAGCGTCTCCCGGGTGCGCGGCAGGTCGACGATCGCCACGTCCGCACCGGCCTCGGCCCACGCCGCGGCCACGTTGCGCCCGAGCCCGCCCGCGCCGCCGGTGACGAATCCCTTCCTGCCCTTGAGCGAGAACCGGTCCATGATGCGATGGTCCGGGTCCTTCCACTGGTCGAGCGGATACTGGTCGAAGATCGAGGCGTCAGCCATGGGTCCTCCGTTCTGGGTGATCTGGTTGGGGCGGCACCATCGCCGCCGTTGAGAGCGAGCCTAGCATGGGAGGGGGCGGAAGTCGGCGATGGACGCGCGGGGATCATCGCGTTGACGTTGATTGTCCGGGGCTGATCGATGAAAAGTCAGAATTGCTTGCGTCGCAGGATCTTGAGGTAGTTCTTGCGAAAGTCCCGGCGGTTCCTGAACATCTTCCGGTCGGTGGCGGTGTCCTCGCCGGCGTCGAACTTCAATGCCGTTAGCTCGACGGTGCACAGCAGATCGGCGGTCTGTTCCAGACGATAATCCTTGGGCTGTGCGTCGCGGTATACGATGGCCTCCTTGGACAGTGCATAGCCGATGGATGCCTTCAGCGCGTTCGACACAATTTGCTGACCGTTGTCGTAATACACCTTGATTGTCTCATATGACTGGAATTCAGCAAGATGCGACAGAAAGAAGTTCGCCAAATCTCGTTTAAGCTGCGCCTCGAACCGGATCCGATCACCGTCGAACATGCTCTTGCGGTGAGCGAACGTCACGTACCGGAACGGAAGATTGCGAGCGAGCGTGAAAAATGCGAAGAACAGTCTCTTGCGATCTGCGAATGGAATGTTCTCATAGTCGTCGTGTCCATTGAACAGGGGACCGGCATGGAACGGAATGTCCGGGAGACTGGAATCGATCAGATGCCGTTCATACTTCTCGATGTGTGCCGTTATGGGCGTGGACTGCACGTGGAACACCAGTGTGATGAGATAATATTCGGACAGCTTGCCCCATTCGCCGGATTCGTCCACGAAGACGCTTAACTCGCTCACACGGACCCCTGACACGATGGCGGATAAAGGAATGCCGGGGGAATACCCCCGGCGACTTGGAGCCTTGTCCTTGCAGGATAAAGCAGATCCATTATGTCAAAACGGACTGCAACATGCAAGAAGCGTGGCAAGGATAAGGAATATACGCCGGTCTGAGATCGGAATTATCGCATCAAACGCACTAGTGACCACTCGGCTATAACAGAGTCAATGTGTGCCCGTCTTTTTGGACGAAAGCGTGAGGGGGAGGCTTGTGACCATAACATCGGGCATTCGGAAATCAGACGGCGATACCGCGTATATCAGTGTGGAAAACGGCTTCACCGTGTTTGAACTCGGGAAGACGCGCATGCGCTTCCGTGCGCCGTATTCGCTGGAATGATTGAGTACCCCCTTGTTCTTTTGAGGTCGCTTCGATGGTTTCCATTGGTTTTGTTAATCGCGTTTTTGTGGCGATGGCGCCGTTTTGGTGACGTTCACGAGATTCGTTGGTCGCCGTCGGCTTCGTTGTTCCTGTCAGTCATTGTGTCCCAGTTGTGTCCACGCGGGGAAGGTCCGTACGGGAAAGTATTCTCCAGTCAAACGAGACGGAATGCTTGAGAAACACGCGCATTACTCCCAATTTCGTTACGCGAAGCCGTGTTCATTACAAAGTGAGATCTAAGCGATTAAAAGTGAGAAGTTCACTCCGCATTAGCGATGAAAAACGGTCGAGCCCGTTTTTGTCATCATACCGTTCAAACAGCAGTCGGGCACTATTGATTAGTTTCCTTTTGTTAAAAGGTCTACCGGCTGTCTCTGTATAGTAAAAACGAATTGGGACATTATCGGTACTAATTCTTGCTTTATTGAAAATATCAAAGAAGTAAGGATCGTCGGGTTCCTGCAATGAATGCCCAAAAATGTTTATTGAATTAACCTTGTCTGAAGCATTGATGGCAGACATTGCTTCTTCGCGATAAGTAGGAGGATCGGATTGCATGGCCGATCGACTTGTTTTTGAGAAATCCCAATTTGAGTTCGCAGAATCTGATGTGCCGAATATTGCATTTCGGTCTTTAAGTGAGCCATTGATATTAGCAAATACATCATCATTGTACCAACAGCCGAACCTTGTGTAATTAAAGGATAGAATAATTTGTTTGGGAGTGATTGAGATTCCTGGTAAATCAGCCGTTCCCATGCAGACTTGCTTGCGGTCTTCACTGTGGGCGTCTCTGATGGATTGGAATAGCTTTTCAGCAAGAGTTTCATAATCAATGGATGCAACAGCTTTGTCCAAATAATCCATAAATATATTTTCTTCTTTATTTAGTTCATCCAGAAGAATCGAATAAACTATTTTGATTCCAATCTCCTCATGTTTTAGACAATATTTCTGAGATGCAAGACTTTTAAGCTTAAACATGCTATCGATATAGTGGGAATCAAAATATCGAATTAGAGAAGCATATAGTTTTCTTACTTCCTTCGGGGTCTTCTTTTGCAATCCTAAGATACAACTCATGGTAAGCCCCATCATAAAGGGGTTATTGTTTGCGGCCATATTTGCAATGATTTGCTCTATGTTGCACCAGAAACTGTCTACTTCTATATAGTTTGCAAAAATTAAATCCCAAGCATTACACGTCGGCATCTTAGAGACAGCGGTCAGTGTTTCTTTCTTGGATGAAACTGCATGCCTAAATCGATTTTTAAAGAAATCTGAATAGTTAGAAGGTAGGCCTACCGCAAGGTCAAAACCATTTCCCAGAATGTAAATATCAACATCGTCTTGAATACTCATTACAAGTTCTTTCCTGAATCCTAGCGGCTTCACATCTCCTCAAACTTTTGCGCCGGGATGGCGGTGTCGAACAGGCCGACCTGCGCATCCTGTCGGTGTTTGCCGATGCCGGCGCACGAGAGACTGCCGTCCTCGTAGCGTATGGACGACACCGGCTTGAACGCGTTCGGACACGGCGGCAATTCGCAACCGGAGTTCACTATGTCATAGTCTACGTTCCTGCATATCGGCATCGAATACGCCACCTTCTTATTCTTACTGATTCGAGCTATCACGTCGAGCGGTGTTGTAGAACTCGTTGAAGAGGGCTTCCCGCACGATCCTCAGAGCCTCCTGATTGCCGCTGAGACGGCGGAAGAGATCCGTGTTCTCGGCCTGCGACTTGAACAGGGCGTTGAGAAACGCGGAATCGAACGGTGTGCGGAAGTCGACGCGGGAGTTGTTGCGCGCCTGCTGGCCGAGTTTGTCGTCACCCTTCAGCAGTGTCATCAGGCCCTCGAAGAACTTGCGGGAGGGATCGTTGAAGTCGGTGCTGAACAATTCGTTGAGTTGGTCGATGATCGCGGACAGGTAGTCCTCGTCATCGCCGCTTTTGCCCACGCCGACGGTTCCGGCGTTGTTCTTGACCGGTTCGCCGCCAGTAAGTTTGATGTCGGCCTGACCTTGGTTCTCGATGCGCAGCTGCGTCACGGCGATCAGGCCGTCGATGGATTCCTCCGGCTCATATTCCGGCGCGAGTTCCCGGCTGAGGAACGTGAGATACGTGTCGAGCTCGAACAGCGGACGGTCGTCAAGCCGGATCATCTGGGTCACGTACATGTATGTGTGCAGGAACTTGCCGACGCGCTTGCGAAACTCCTCCTGGCTGTCCTCGTCCAGATCGGCGTACCGGTCCTTAGCCGGCTCGAGCAGCCGCAGCACCTCCGGCATGGTGGACACGTCCGGCTTGCCCAGCCACACCCGGCACAGCGCTGCGATCTCCTCCTCGTCATAGACCTGGAACGCGTCGAGCGCGGTCTTCATATCGTAGATGACGTTCGGATCGGTGACACGGTCAAGGTCGGTCTGCGTGTAGTACGGCTCAAATGCAGACTGGATCGTCTCCGCATCGTTGGCGAAGTCCAATACGATCGGAGCCTGCTTGCCCGGGCAGATGCGGTTCAGGCGGGAGAGGGTCTGCACGGCGGCCACACCGGTGAGCTTCTTGTCCACGTACATGGCGCACAGCTTCGGCTGATCGAAACCGGTCTGGAACTTGTTCGCCACGACCATGAGATTGAACTCGGGAGTGTTGAACCGGTCGGCGATCTCGCTGGACGGGAACCCGTTGAGCGTCTCCTCGGTCACGTCCCCGCCGCCCAAATCGAGTTTGCCGGAGAATGCGACGACCGGCTTCACCCCGGCGTACTCGGGCTTGGCGGAGAGTCGCTGCATATAACGGAAGTATTCGGCTGCGGCCTTGCGGCTGGAGGTCACCACCATGCCCTTGGCCCGGCCGTGCAGCAACGGCATGACATGATCGTGGAAATGGTCGACGATGATCTCGCTGATCTTCGACACGTTGCTCGGGTCGAGCTTCACGAAGTTCATGATCTCCTGCTTCGTGCGGCTCGCCTTGCGCTTGGGATCCTCATCGGAGTTCTTGACCAGCTGGAAGTATGTTTTGAACGTGGTGTAGTTCGTGAGCACGTCGAGGATGAATCCCTCCTCGATGGCCTGCCTCATCGAATACAGATCGAACGGCTCCGGTTTGCCTGTGGCGGGGTTCACCGTGCCGAAGGTTTCGAGCGTGCTCGGTTTCGGCGTGGCGGTGAACGCGTAGAACGACAGATTCGGCTGCACGCCCTGCGCGTTCAGCTCGTCGCGCACGCGCAGAGCGGCGTCGTCCGCGTCCTCGTCCAGTCCGCTGTCGTCCCAGTCAAACGCATCGAAGTCAGGGGAGACGGCATCGTCGGCGTTAAGGCCGGTGTGGTCGCCGAGCGCCTGCTTGGTCTTGCGGTGCGCCTCGCCGCTCTGCGACGAATGCGCCTCGTCGATGATGACGGCGAACGTCCTGCCCGCCGTATCCGTTTGGTTGTAGATGTACGGGAATTTCTGGATGGTGGAGATGATGATGCGAGCCCCCGCGTTGACCGCATCGCGCAGTCCCGCCGAATCCTTGGCGATGGCGACCATGCCGCGCGGATGCGGCATTTTCATGATGGTGCCCTGAAGCTGTTCATCAAGCACCACACGGTCCACCAGCACGATCACCGAATTGAAGAACGAATCGCCGTCATCCCTCGTCAATGAGGCGAGATGGTAGGCGAGCCATGCGATCGAATACGACTTGCCCGAACCGGCCGAATGCTGGATGAGATAGTTATGACCCGGCCCCTGTTCCCGCGTCGTTTTGAGCAGCCGGCGCACCACGCGCAGCTGATGGTAGCGCGGGAAAATCACGGCCTTCATGGTGGAACGCGCCTGACGTGTGATCTTCCTGCCATTCTCGTCCTTCTCGCGGTAGGTGATCTGCACGAACCGTTCGATGATGTCCAGCAGCGAATCCGGCGCGAGCACCTCCTCCCACAGATAGGAGGTGCCGAACTTGCCCGGCTCGGCCGGCGGATTGCCGCCGCCGTCCTTGCCGTTGCCCTGGTTGGACGGTACGAACCGCGTCCCCTTGCCCTTGAGCCACGTGGTCATGTACACGTCGTCCGCATCCACGGCGAAGTGCACGAGCGAGCGCAGATCGGGTTGGAACACCTGCTCCTTCGGATTGCGGTCGGCCATGTACTGGCGGATCGCGTTGTTCACGGTCTGCCCGGTCTGGTGGTTCTTCAATTCCATCGTCACGAGCGGGAAACCGTTGACGAGCAGCACCACGTCGATGCGGTTGTTGAGATCATCCTTCAACGTGCCGTAATGGAACTCGTCGGTGACCTGGAAACGATTCGCACGGTAATGCTCCACCGCGGCGCGGTTCAGATCGTTTTTCGGCTTGAAGTAGAGGAGCTTGAACCTCGCGCCCGGAGCCATCTCGACCTGATTGCGCAACGTCCACAGCAGACCCTTATCCGCAATCACCTGCTCGATGCGCTTGACGACCGCCCGGCTCCAACGCGCGCCGTACTGGCGTTCGACCTTGGCGACCTCCTTCGGCTGCGTTTCGGTCAGAAACTCGATGAGCGTCTGTTCGTCGATCGCCGTCTCGCGATTGAAGTTCTGGTCCATCCGCGACTGCGGCACATACGCGTATCCCCGCTCCTTGAACCCGTCCAGCACATGATTCTGGAACGTGCGCTCGTTCATGCTACGGCCCGCCTTGACCATATTGTTCATCATGCCTCCGTTCAGCGCTATTCCTCCACGCCGGGAACCTTCACCTTGCCGGTCACGCACTCACTAATGAGTGATGCCCTATATTCTCGTAACCGGACAAGTAGGGACTGCTTCTGTTGGATAAGGGAATTAATGGATTCCGTACGTTTTTTGAGAGCATCCGAAATTGCCTGCTGTTCCGATATCGGTGGGCATGGAATGGTGACCTCTCCCAGCTGACCAGTACTGATATGGGGTACGCTGACACCTGTTGTTGTGGAATCCATTGCCTCGGCAAAAATATTTGTATGGAATAGATAGATCAGGAACGTAGAAGACAGCTGATGTTCGTCTGGTATGACTTTTGCAACTCGCTGTACTAAATAGCTTCCATCTGACTCATCGTCTACTTGGGCTACGCGCATGCCGGCTTGTATCCATGGACGGTCAAGACCAACAAGGATATCGCCGCGCGATAGACGGTATTCTTCGAGGCCGTTTACTGCATATGAGTTGACATATACGTTGTCTTCCCAGCGGATAGCGCCAACGCTAACGTTCACTCCGCGCAGCAGCCGAATGCCGTCGGTCTGATTGAAGTCTTCGCTCTTGAAAGCATATCCCGGCAAGAAATTAGCGCGTCGTTTCATCGGAAGCAGTTCCCAGTGCGCAGGAATTTGGCCGATCCAGTCGATGCCGGAGTCCTTTATGGGGACGGTGGGGTCGAGGCCTTTGGTGACGGCTTCGGAGATGACGGACTGGCGATACTCGTTCAACAGCTCAATCGACCGCTCAATATCCCTGACCGCCGCATCAATCGTCCCTGTCTTCTCATCCAAATAATCGGCAATAACTTTCTGCTCATGTAGAGGAGGAATTACCAATTGGCAGTTGGCAATCCACTGGGTTGATAGGTGAACGATGATATCACCTTTTGCACCTTGAGTTCGTTGTTGATTAAAGTATTCTGAATTAATGGCAAAACTAAGGAACCGACCATCACACGTCGGGTTTTTAATAGCAAGAGTATCTCCGCCAAAAGCTATATCGCTGCCAGTTCGATTTACGGTTGATCGACCAATATCTTCTTTGGTCTCTCCCGTGAGGGCCATGAGAACTTCGCCGTTACAAAGTTTGGGTTGGATCTCATATAGCTCTGGCGAAATATTGGACACGACTTTTTTGATTTCGTGATCATAAGTTGTGTATAGCTCGCCGTACCGGACGCAGGGCTTACCTTCATTGAGAATATCTTCTCGTTTAATCCCTGAGCCCTTTTGAAGAAGCCCAAGCCATTTCAGTCTTGTAGTTTCCCACTCCACCGGAATTTCACCAGTCCAGTCGACCCCGGAGTCCTTGTACGCGCTGTACCGCTCCATCACAGACCCACCTTCGCAAGGCTTTCGGCGATGGACGCCTCCAGCGAGCGGATGTCATCGAGGATCGCCGCGGACGGGCGCAGCGGCGTGTACTCGTAGAAATACCGCGTGAACGGGATCTCATAACCCACCTTGTCCTTCTTACGGTCCATCCACGCGTCCGGCGCGTACGGCTTCACCTCGCGCTCGAAGTACTCGTCGATGTCCTGCTTGAGCGGAATGTTCTCGGTGTCGCGCAGCGAGGCATCCGGCTTCGGATTGCCCTTGCGGTCGGTCACGACGTCGCCGTGTTCGTCGCGCAGCGGCCGTTCCACGGTCACGGTCGTGTAGCCGAAATCATCCACGTCGAAGATCTTCGAGGTCTTCGTCTCCTCGAACGCGGTGTACTCCTGCACGATTGCGCGGATCTGCTCGGCGCTCAGCTCGTTGCGCTTCGAGCCCAATGACTTGCGCATCTTCGTGAACACGCCGTTCGCGTTGATGAGCTGCACCTTGCGTTTGCGCTCCGCGGGCTTGTTGTTGTTCATCACCCAGATGTACGTGGCGATGCCCGTGTTGTAGAAGAAATCGTTCGGCATTGCCACGATCGCCTCCACCACGTCAAGATCGTCCAGCAGCCACTTGCGGATGTCGCTTTCGCCGGAACCGGCCGCGCCGGTGAACAGGGGCGAGCCGTTCATGAACACGGCGATGCGGCCGCCGCCCAATCCGACCGGGCGCATCTTCGAGACCATATGCTCGATGAACAGCAGCTGGCCGTCGCTCACACGCGGCAATCCCGCGCCGAACCGTCCCTTGAAGCCCTCGTTCCTGTACTCGGCCTCGACCTCGCGTTTCGATTTCTTCCAATCCACGCCATACGGCGGGTTCGAGATCTGATAGCCGAACTGCACATTGGCGAATGCGGGCTCGGTCAGTGTATTGCCGAACGCCACATGGCCGGCATCGCCGCCGCGCAGCAGCATGTCGGCCTTGCAGGTGGCGAACGTGGCCGCGTTCAGCTCCTGCCCGTAGCAGTACACGTCGGCGTTCGGGTAGTACTCGTTCACGCGGTCCTTGAAGATCGAGAGCGCGCCGCCCGTACCGGCGCACGGGTCATACACGTTCACCACCTTGCCGGGCTGCTCGAGGTCGGAGGAAGCGCCCGCGATCAGCAGGTCAACCGCCAGTTCCAATCCGTCGCGCGGGCTGAAGTGCTCGCCGGCCGTCTCGTTGGACATCTCGGAGAAGCGACGCAGCAGGTTCTCGTAGATGCTGCCCATCTCGATGTCGCTCACCTCGTCCGGGCCGAGCTTGACCGAGCAGAACTTGTCGACGATCTGGAACAGCAGGTTGTTCGCATCGAGGGAGTCGATGCGGGCGAAGAAGTCGAACTTCTCGAACACGTCCCGCGCATCCGGCGAGAAGCCGCGCACATAGTCGCCCAGATTGGCGGCGATGTTGTCCGGGTCGGCGCGCAGCTTGGCCATCGTGTATTTGCTCGTGTTGTAGAACGGGAGTCCAGCAACCGTCTTCAACTGGAAATCCGCGATGTCGGGCGTCATGCCGGCGGTCATTTTGTCAGCTTCCAGCACTTGTTCCTTCGTGCCGGCCAGCACGCAGTCCAGACGGCGCAGCACCGTGAACGGCAGGATGATGTCGCCGTACTCGTGCTGCTTATAGTCTCCGCGCAGCAGATCCGCCACTGCCCAGATAAACGCGACGGTCGACTGATGATTCATCGCGCGGCTCCATTCCTCGTATCCGTAAATCCCGTCATCATTGAGTCTCCTTTAACCATACCGATGACCGCGCCTAACGCGTGGCATTCGCTGATGCGCTGAGCTGTTCGCGGAACATGACTGGTCCGGCCGACCTTGTCGTTGGTGTTTGCCGTGGTTGGAATAAAGGTCCATCGGAAGATGCGCCGTCTGCACGTCCGTACCGGTATGGTGCGGTCCACGCGTACGTCCCTGCGGATGGGCGGTGAGACTGTTGCCGGACCGCCCGCGTAGCCCCCGTCCAGTATGGACGACACTTTGCCCCAACAGGCGGCAAGGTGTCGACCATACTCGACATCTGAATGCGACAGTGTGTCTGATCCAGCCAATGCAGGCGGCTCCGGATGCGGGATACCGGCGATGGAGGATGACGATGAACGAGGAGTCGAACGAGGAGGTGCGCCCGACCGCATAAAACCTGAAGCGGTCTCGTTACTGGAAATCGGATATACTTATGTTTATCCAATCGAGGAGGTCCGCCATGCAGATCACGGCTACCATCGCCAAATGGGGCAACAGCGCGGGAGTTCGCATTCCGCGCGATATCCGCGAGGCAATCGGCATCGAGGAAGGATCCACCGTCAGTATGGAAGTGCGCGACGGTTCGATCGTCCTCCGTCCCGTGCAAACCCCGGCAAGAAGAATCGGCCGGTATGCGCTGCCTGATCTTGACGCGTTATTCGCCCACTATGACGGCCCCCAACCCGCCGAGGACGGATTCGCCGGTCCCGTGGGCAAGGAGGAACTATGACCGGCAACGGGTACAGGCGCGGAGACGTGGTCGTCGCCGATTTGGATCCGGCCGCCGGGCATGAGCAGCGAAAACGGCGATACTTGCTGGTCGTCGGTAATGAACAATTCAACCGAACCTGCAATCTGACGTTGGTGTGCGCCATCACCTCCACGGACAACGGCTATCCGCTCCATATGGCGGTGCATCCCATATCCATGCGCGAGACGATCGAAGGGTTCGTGGAAGTGGAACAGCTTAAGGCCCTCGACCTTGCGGCCCGGAACGCGGAAGTCGTCGGATGGGTGCCGGGGGATGAAATGGATCGCGTCACCGGCATGATTCTTGCTTGTCTCGCCTGAGTCCCGACCGGATCCGGCTCATGCATCGGCATGGCCGCGTGCCCGAATGCGTCTCCATAAACGTTTCATATGAGAAGTTGCGAACGGCGCGCCGGCCGAAACCGAAAAACTACACGGATAAATCCGATTCGTGCGGTCGATTTCCGGGAGGCGCGGAGTAGCGGCCCTTGGAAATGGCGGAATGGCGGAGGCATCTACTCGGCATATGGGGAAAATCCACCACACAAATCGGAAATGCATTTCGGCGATGCAATAGGGGCGCGTTGCGCCGGTTGAAACAACGTAGCCGTGCATTGCAATGGCGTGGCGGAACGTCGGCGCAAACCAAATCCTCCGTGATGTACATGTATCCCGGAAGGCGTGCTCATGACGATTGACATTGCGCCCTGCTTCGCATGGGCTACGATCGAGCCATGAGCAGCGCACGCCCCTTCATGCAATATTCCGCGATCATCGAATGGTTCTACCAACAACGCGAAACCGTGTTGGGGGAGGCGACCCGGCGGTTCTTCGACGAGGTGGACACCGACGTCGATCCAACCCTGCCCACCGAGGAAGCGGACCATCTTCAGCGTTTGTTCCACGAATGGTTCCTGTTCGACTACCGGCTTGAGGACGGGCGGACGCCGCTCGAATTCGCCGCGGACGCCGACGGCGGACGGGCGCTGGGACTCACACGCAGCCAGCGAGACGATCTGGGCGAGGCCGCGCGGACGCAGGTCGTCGCCGTATTTTGGGTCGTCGGCGCCTCGGCAGCCACACATCTGGTGACTCTTGAGGACGCAGGCACCGGCGAACGCTATGAAGTGTACGACGTGGCGTCCAGCGGCCGGCTGGACGGATGCGACGACGGCATGATCGCCTGCCGGCTGGTGCATGTGCGCGACCACTGGTACATGGCGGGCAATCCCGTCATGGAATTTCCGCTCAAACCCACTGAGCGCATGAAACAGGTCATGCGGGAGAACGCCGGGCGGGAAATGCGGGATGCCAGCGAAGGCAAGGCCTCGCGATTCCTCGACCTGATTCGTCTGCACTATGGCCGGAAGCCGGGCCGGGGCGAAGACGCGGAAGGTGACGACTCGGCGCAGCTCGGCACATCCCAGCAGGTTTTCGAAGCGATGGACGAGCAGGCGCTCGCCGATTTCAAACGGAATCTGCGCGAGCGGTACAACGGCTATCGGAGCAAATATCCCGCGCTCCCCGAATGGTGGACGGTGTGGGACGCCGTTCATGACGAGGACGGCCGCACTTCGCCCATGGATATTTTCGGACGGTTGTTTGGTGGCGAGAACAACGGCGGAGAGAACGCCGGCGGCGGCAGCGGCGGGAATGGGCTGCCTTTTGCCGATGAGAAGGAATGCCGCGATTTCGTCGCGTTGTTCACCGATCTGTGGAACGTGCTGCCCCACAGGGTTCTGGACGGCATGAGCCCCAACGAGATGTTCGCCGGACGGCGGCGCATCGAAGCATACCGGCATGACCACGCCCATCCCCGGCCGTGGCTCGACCGGCTGGACATGATCGCCGACCCAACCGGCTACGGATTTGCATTCGACGCGTTCCCAAGGGTTCGGCCGTACGAGATTCTCGGCATAGAGCGCAGGGACTTGGAGGCTTTCGCCAAGGAACTCGCCGTGGGCAAGAGCACCGACTTCGCCCATATGCGCGACGAATTCCTCGGCGACCTACCGCACTTCTATTTCGAGGAGAACGCGCTGCACGCCATGCTCGTCGGCCTCGTGGCGAAGACTCCGGATGAGGCGATCTGCATGCTTGACGCGTTCCTGCCCCACGTGGACAACCGCAAGGTCTGCGAATGCCTGAAGGTGCCGGCGTTGCGCAAGGATCCTGCCGCCGCCTACCGCAAACTCGCCGAATGGATCGCCTCGGACCGTGTCTACACGGTGCGGTTCGCGATCCTCACGCTCATGCGGGACTTCAAAGGCGGCGACTTCACTCTGGAACAGGCCCGTCTCGTGGCGGGCGTGACGCTCGGCGATGACGCGTCGATCATTGACCCGGAGAACGACGTCAAGCTTGCCCGCGAATGGTATTTCGGCGTCAAGCTCGTGGAAAGCCCGGAAACGGTCATACCGCTGTTCGAGGAGCATGCGCTGCCGCGGGAGATCCACAACGCCGCGCTGCGCCGGGCAATCAAATCCAAGCGCGTCGACGAGGCTTTGCGAGGGAGACTGAGAGGATTGATCGTGCGAGAGGCGACTTCGGGCAGCGAGGCGACACGATGAACGCAAAACGCAAAGGAAGCCCGGCGGCCGCTCCGGAGGTTTCGGTGGATGCCAAGGGACGCGTCAAACGCAGTTTGGTCACCGCCGCGGCCGTGGAAGCGGATGGGCGGTTCGGTGCCAGCGCCGAACTGCAGCTGCTCATGATTCTGGCGCGTCAGGCCGGGCTGACGCAGGGGAATGACGACCTGTCAGAGGAGATCGACGCGCTGCGGCATTCCTTGGACGTGCGGCAGTCGAAGGCGATGTCTGCGCAGGCCATCCGCGAGGGGCTGGATGCGGAACTGAACGCCTACACTTCGGAGGAGGGCATGAAGCGCCACCCGTGGCTCGCCGACATGGAACTCATGCGGTTCGGCGATGGGCCGGACTTCATCGGCGACGTCAACCCAATGGAAGTCGACGACGAACGCCTGATGTACATCTCCCGGCAGGACCTCAGGGAACTGGCCGGGGAGTTTCTCAGGGAGGAGCCGGAATGGTGCGACATGCTGCTCGTCGACCTGCCGCATTTCTTCGTGGAGGAGGACGGGCTGCATGCGATGGTCATCTCGAAGCGCGCCAAGACGGCCTCGAAGGCGCTCGAATATTTGGATGATTTCCTGCCTCATGTGATCGATGCGCAGACCTGCGACGCATTGCGCTTTCCGGCGCTCAAACGCGATCCGGCATCGGCGTTGCCGCGACTGCGCGTGTGGACGGAAAGCGATGAGCCATACACCGTGCGCTTCGCGATCATGACGCTGCTCAGGGATTTCTCCGGGGAACTGTTCGATCCCGCACATCTGGCATGGGTCGCGTCAGTGGGCGAATGCCTCGGGCCGAGGAAAAGGCGCTTTCCGACGCATCACCGGTATCGGGTGCGCAGCGCCGTCAAACGGTATTTCACCCATCAGCTGGTGCATCACTACGACGATGCGGTGGAATGGTTCGACTCCGCGGAGACTGCCGAGGACGGCGATACGGCGGTTTTGCCGGCGGATCTTCACAATGACATTCTGTCCGCCGCGGCGGCATCGAAGCTGATCCCCGATGAACGCAGGACCGAATTGCGCGGGCTGAAGGTCGGCTGACGGGTCGACGAATGCCGTTGGCAGAGATTGGCGGAGATGGCTCACGGCAAGTACTTGGCTTTCCGAGGGCGGATCATACGGTTTGCGGATATCTACTTGCCCTTCCGAGGGCATGTCCGCGGCGCGCATGGCGGCATGCGGGGCCGGAATGACGCGGAATGCAGTGTCCGGCAGCCCCACGGCACGGCATCGCGGTGCCCTAGGAAGGGCAGGTAGATGTCCGCAGCGAGGGAAATCTGCCCTAGGAAGGGCAAGAACCTGTGGCATACCTTGCTTTGCAAAGTCTACGGGGATCCGCATATGCAAAGCGGGGGTCATTGGCTGAACAGGACAGACCTATTGCCGTTTTCACGGTCCAAATGCAACCCGGATGGTAGACTGCATCCGTTTGAATGACGCTTTGAAGAGCATTTTGGACGGCACGGCGCAGCGGATGCGCGGAAAGGACATCGGGACGGGCATGCGACGCGGACCACTCACGGCGGGCGAGAAGGTGCAGTTCACCGACCGCAAGGGCAAGATGATCACCGACCAGCTGATGCCGGGCGGCAGCACGCAGACCGAGCACGGGCTGATCCTGCACGACGAGGTGATCGGCGCCACGGAGGGCATCGTGGTGACGACCGTGCACGCCAAGCGCGACGCCCAAGTCAACGCCGCGCACCCGGAGCGGGACGCGAACAAGCCGTGGAAGTCGGCGCGCGCGATCGGCGGCTGGGACTACGCGGTCATGCGCCCGAGGCTCGCCGACTATGTGCTGTCCATGCCGCGCGGCGCGCAGATCATGTACCCCAAGGACATCGCGCAGGTGCTTTCGCTCGGCGACATCCGCCGCGGCATGCGCGTGCTCGAATCGGGCGCCGGGTCGGGCGCGATGAGCCTGCATCTGCTGGACGCGGTGGGGGAGTCCGGCAACCTCACGACCATCGAGCTGCGCCCGCAGTTCGCGCACGTGGCCGAGGCGAACGCCACCGTGTACTTCGGCGGGAAGCCCGCGTGGTGGGACCTCAAAACCGGCGACTTCGACTCGGTGGCGGCCACCCTGCCGGAGCACTGGTTCGACCGGATCATGCTCGACATGCTCGACCCGTGGAACCGCCTCGAACAGGCGCATCGGGTGATCGCGCCCGGCGGCGTGCTCGTGGCGTACGTGACCACCACCACGCAGCTGAGCCGCCTCGCCGAGGCGCTGCGCGACTCCGGGCAGTGGACCGAGCCGCAGGTGAGCGAGACGCTGGAGCGCACGTGGAAGGTGCAGGGCCTCGCCGTGCGCCCCGACCACACCATGGTGGGGCACACCGGCTTCCTGCTCGTCTCGCGCGCGATGGCGGACGGCGTGGAGCCGCTGCGCAAGCGCGACCGCGCCACCAAGGACACGTACACGGACGTGGACGCCGAATCCGCCGAGGCGCGCGACCTCGCCGAGCTCGAACTGCGCGACATCTCCGACCGCAAGCTCGGCAAGGTGATCCGCGACCTCGACCGTCAGGTGGCGGCGGTGCGGTCCTCCGCATCCAATGGCGCGACCGGCGACGCGGCCAATGGCGTGGGCGGTGCGCCCGACGCGGCCATGCCCGCCGTGGACGCGCAACGCCCGGATGATGGCGCCGGCGCGACGGCCCCGGACTCCGCGGCTACACTGGAAGGGTAAAAATTCCAGCAGGGGGAGCCGCAGCCATGGGCGTCAATTTCAAGAAGCTCGCCAAGAAGATCGACGGGTCGAAGCACATCCTCATCATGATGCGCCACGCGAAGGCCGAGTCGTTCAGCGCGCAGGGGGACCGCGACCGCGAGCTCACGGACAAGGGCCTCAAGCAGGCGAAGATCGTGGGCCGCGGATTGACGGAGCTGGGGCTCGTGCCCGACCGCATCGCCGTGTCCGGGGCGACGCGCGCCCAGCAGACGCTCGAACGCATGCTCAAGCTCTTCGGCGACAAGCCCAGCGTGGACAACCGCCAAAGCCTGTACGACGGGGGCGTGCAGGCGGTGCTCGACGAGCTGACCCACACGCCGGACAAGGCGCGCGTGCTCATGATCCTCGGCCACGAGCCGACCATGTCCGTCAGCTGCCAGTGGCTCGCCTCCTCGGACTCCGACCCGGAGCGTCTCGACCTGCTCACGCTCGGCATGTCCACCGCGGGCGTGGCGATCTTCGGCTCGGACAAGCCGTTCAACCAGTGGCAGGTGCACTCCGGCACGCTGCTCGCCGTGCTCAACGTGAAGGACTTCGACTGACGGACCGGCGGGCCGGCAGGCCAACGGACTCGACGGTTCGGCGAACTCCTCCGCCGCGCGGACGGGCGAAGTGGCGGGGGTGGCGCTATAAGCCGCGCTTATACCGACATGCAAAAACGCCTGATGTCCTCCCGCGCCCGCTTTCGTGGTAGGTTAGCCGGGTCAAGACTGTTCGTTCAGGAGGAAGCATGTCCGTTCTCACCTCGGTTTCCGGGTTCCCGCGCATCGGCCAGAACCGTGAACTGAAGAAGATCATCGAAGGCTATTGGAAGGGCGCCAACGACATCGACGCCGTGCGCGCCACCGCCAAGGAGCTGCGCGCCAAGCACTGGAAGCTGCAGCAGGACGCCGGCATCGACCTGATCCCGAGCAACGACTTCAGCTACTACGACCAGATGCTCGACACCGCCATCCTGCTCAACGTCATCCCGCAGCGCTACCAGCGCCTCGGCCTCGACGAGGAGGGCACGCTGTTCGCCATGGCCCGCGGCTACCAGGGTGAGGCCGGCGACGTGACCGCCCTGCCGATGAAGAAGTGGTTCACCACGAACTACCACTACCTCGTGCCGGAGGTGGACGCCGCCACCGAGATCAAGCTCAACTCCACCAAGGCGTTCGACGAGTACGCCGAGGCCAAGGCGCTGGGCGTCGACACCAAGCCCGTGTTCATCGGCCCGTACACGTTCCTCAAGCTCGCCCGCAACTCCGAGGCGCAGGAGCTCGAGCTCGACAAGGGCCTCGTGCAGGCCGTCGCCGGCGTGTACGCGCAGGTGCTCGCCAAGTTCGCCGCGCTGGGCGCCGCGTGGGCGCAGTTCGACGAGCCTTACCTGGTGCTCGACAAGGAGCCGGGCGACGTGGAGCTCTTCAAGAGCCTGTACGCCAAGATCCTGCCGGCCCGCGAGTCCGACGGCAAGCGCGTCAAGCTGCTGCTCAACACCTACTTCGGCCACATCGCCGACGTGTACGAGACCGTCAACCTGCTCGGCTTCGACGGCGTGGGCCTCGACCTCAACGAGGGCCGCGAGGAGAACCTCGCCGCCGTGGAGCGCTTCGGCGTGGGCGAGGCGACCACCATCTTCGCCGGCGTGGTCAACGGCCGCAACATCTGGCGCAACAACTACGCGGTGAGTCTGGGCCTGATCGACGCGCTCAGGCAGAAGACCGCCAACGTGGCCGTCGCCACCGCCAGCTCCCTGCTCCACGTGCCGTTCAGCACCGAGGGCGAGACCGGCATCGACGCGGACAAGCTCAAGCACTTCGCGTTCGCCGTCGAGAAGCTCGGCGAGCTCAAGGAGATCGCCACGCTGGCCGGCGAGGACGAGGCAGCGCTCAAGTCCGACGCCGCCCTGGCCGCCAACCAGGCCCTGTTCGACGGCACCCGCACCCCCGCGGACCCGGCAGTCGCCAAGCGCATCGCCGACCTCACCGACGCGGACTTCACCCGCCTGCCCGCCCGCGCCGAGCGCCAGAAGCTCCAGCGCGAGGCCCTCGGCCTGCCGCTGCTGCCCACCACCACCATTGGATCCTTCCCGCAGACCCGCGAGATCCGCGCCGAGCGCGCCAAGCTGCGCAAGGGCGAGATCACCAAGGAAGCGTACGACGAGTTCATCAAGGCGCAGATCGACGCGTGCATCAGGCACCAGGAGGAGATCGGCCTCGACGTGCTGGTCCACGGCGAGTTCGAGCGCAACGACATGGTCGAGTACTTCGGCCAGAACCTCAACGGCTTCCTGTTCACCAAGAACGCGTGGGTCCAGTCCTACGGCACCCGCTGCGTGAAGCCCCCGATCGTGTGGGGCGACGTCTCCCGCGCCAAGCCGATCACCGTCGAGTGGTCCGCCTACGCGCAGTCGAAGACCAAGCACGTGATGAAGGGCATGCTCACCGGCCCGGTCACCATCCTCAACTGGTCCTGGCCGCGCGAGGACATCACCCACGAGCAGCAGACCCAGCAGCTGGCCCTCGCCATCCGCGACGAGGTGCTCGACCTCGAGGCCGCCGGCATCAAGGTCATCCAGATCGACGAGGCCGCCCTGCGCGAGAAGCTGCCGCTGCGCAAGTCCGACTGGCACGTCAAGTACCTCGACTGGGCCGTCCCGGCGTTCCGTCTGGTGCACTCCGCCGTCAAGCCGACCACGCAGATCCACACGCACATGTGCTACTCGGAGTTCAACGACATCATCCGCGACATCGACGCGATGGACGCCGACGTGATCTCCTTCGAGGCCTCCCGCGGCGATCTGGTGGTGCTCGACGCCATCCACGACGCGCACTTCGAGACCGAGGCCGGCCCCGGCGTGTACGACATCCACTCGCCGCGCATCCCGAGCGAGCAGGAGATCGAGGACCGCATCTACGAGATCCTCAAGAAGATGGACGTCGAGAAGGTCTGGATCAACCCCGACTGCGGCCTGAAGACCCGCGGCGACGCCGAGACCTGGCCGAGCCTCGAGCACCTCGTGGCCGCCGCCAAGGCCGTGCGCGCCAAGCTCGCCAAGTAGTCCCGCCTTCTTCTCACAGCGTCCCGCCCGCACAGCCGTTGCGGGCGGGACGCGAGCCCGAGCCGAAGGATCCCGCGCGAAACCCGAGGATCCTTCGGCTCGTTTCATGCAGCAGCACCGCGGCAACACCGCGAAGGAACGTCGAAGGAACGCCACCATGACCACGCCCATGTTCTCCCTGGAAGTCTTCCCCCCGAAGCGCAACGCGCCCGTCGGCACCATCTACGACACGCTCGACGGCCTCGAGGACCTGAAGCCCGACTTCATCTCCGTCACCTACGGCCACGGCACCGCCGCCGACCGCACGGCCACCGCGCGCATCGCGCACACCATCCGTTCCGAGTACGGCATCCCCACCGTCGCGCACCTGACGGCCCTGTACTCCGACCACGAGGTGATCGACCGGGCGCTCGAGATGTTCGACGAGGCCGGCGTCGAGGCCGTGCTCGCCCTGCGCGGCGACGAACTGCCCGGGGCGCGCGTCGGCGTGTTCCCGCACGCGAGCGACCTCGTGGCCTACATCCGCGAAAAGCGCCCGGAGCTCAAGATCTTCGGCGCCTGCTACCCGGAGGGCCACTACGAGTCGAAGTCACTGGACGAGGACATCGCCAACCTCAAGACCAAGGTGGACGCGGGCGCCAGCCACCTGATCTCCCAGCTGTTCTACGACAACGACGACTTCTACCGCTTCCTCGACAAGGCCCGCGCCGCCGGCATCGACGTGCCGATCGAGGCGGGCATCATGCCGGTGCGCGGCGCCAAGTCCGTGCGCCGCATGGCCGAGCGCAACGCCTCGCGCATCCCCGCGCGCCTCGCCGCCCTGCTCGACAAGTGGGCCGACAACCCGGAGGCCCTGCGCGCCGCCGGCATCAACTACGCGTCCGAGCAGATCACCGACCTCGTGGCCCACGGCGTGGACGGCATCCACCTGTACACCATGAACCACCCGGCCGGGACCCGCCGCATCTGGCACAATGTGGGACCGCTGTTCACCCGCTGAGACGTTTTCAGGTACATTGGAGCCTATGCCACAAATCCACGAAGGCGCGGTCAGCGCGCGCGAACTCATCCATGCCGGTCTGCTTGATCTGGACGAGGCGAAACGCCAATTCGCACAGCTCGCCGAAGCGGGCATGGAACCCGCACGGCTCGCCGTGGTGCTGAGCGCCCTCGAACGCGCGTGCGACCCGGACGTGGCCCTGCGCAACCTCAGGAGCGTGGTGGACGCGCTGCCCAGCCGCCGCACCACGCTCGCCGAGCTGGCCCCCACGGAAACCGACCTGCGCCGGCTCATCGCGGTGCTCGGCGCCTCCGACGAAATGGGCAAGCTCATGCGCATCCGCCCGGCCCTCGTGGCCGCCGCGGCCTCCGACCCGTGCCAGAGCAACCGGCTCACCGCGGCCCAGCGGCGGGCGAGCGTGCTCAAGGCGATCGGCGCCGACCCCGATGCCCAGACGCCGGTGGCCGGCCTCGACCTCGCGGACGCCACCACGGAGCTGCGCCGCGCCTACCGCCGCCACCTCGCCGCGATCATGGCCGCCGACGCCACCGCCGATGATCCTTTATACATCCAGCCGGCCATCAGCCGCATGCTCTCCGACCTCGCGGACGCGGCGCTCGAAGGCGCCCTCGCCATCGCCCGGCGCGAAGTGGCCGACGCCGAACACGTGCGCTTCGCCATCATCGGCATGGGCAAGCTCGGCGCGCAGGAGCTCAACTATGTCTCCGACGTGGACCTGATCTACGTGGTCGAGCCGGCGGACGCGGACTGCGACCACCAGAAGCTCATCCGCGTGGGCACCAAGATGGGAACGCTGCTGCAGCGCGTGTGCCAGTCGGTCATCATGGGCTGCGCGGAGCCGACCCTGTGGCAGATCGACGGCGGGCTGCGCCCCGAGGGCAAGGACGGCCCGCTGGTGCGCACGCTCGACTCGCACAAGGGCTACTACGAGCACTGGGCGGAGAACTGGGAGTTCCAGGCCCTGCTCAAGGCCCGCCCGGTGGCCGGCGACCCGGCGCTCGGCAAGGCGTACTACGACATGACCCGCCCGTTCGTCTGGTCCGCCTCCCAGCGCAAGAACTTCGTGTACGACTGCCAGCAGATGCGCAAGCGCGTGGAGGACCTCATCCCCGCGCCCCTGAAGGACCGCGAGATCAAGCTCGGCCGCGGCGGGCTGCGGGACGTGGAGTTCACCGTGCAGATGCTCCAGCTCGTCCACGGCCGCACCGACGAGGCGCTGCGCACCGCGTCCACGCTCGAATCCCTGCAGGCCCTCTCCGACGGCGGCTACGTCTCGCGCAAGCAGGCCGCCAAGCTCTCGCACGACTACCGTTTCGAGCGCGTGCTCGAACACCGCCAGCAGATGTGGGCCCTGAAGCGCACCCACCTGTTCCCGGACCTCGGCGCCGGCAGCACGGGCGGCATCGAGCGCAAGCGGCAGATCGACGCGGAGGCGCTGCAGAGCAACGCCGAGATGCGCCGGCTCTCCCGCGCGCTCAAGCTGCACCCCGAGGAGCTGGTGGAGCGGTTCGACGCGATCCGCCGCGAGGTGCGCCACCTGCATCAGGACATCTACTTCCGTCCCATGCTGCCGATCAGCGCTCAGCTCGACCCCGACGAGATCGCGCTGAGCACCGCCGCCGCCAAGACGCGCTTCGCGTCCATCGGGTTCGCCGACCCGGACGCCGCCATGCGCCACGTGGAGGCCCTGACCAGCGGCGTGTCCCGCGCGGCCAAGATCAACCGCATCATCCTGCCCGCCGTGCTCGAATGGCTCGGCAACGGCCAGAACCCGGACATGGGCCTGCTGGGCTGGCGCAAGCTCGAGGAGAAGTTCGGTACCGAAAGCGAGTACCTCGGCTTCCTGCGCGACTCGCCGTCCGCCGCCCAGCGCCTGTGCCACGTGCTGTCCAACTCGCGCTATCTGAGCGACGCGCTGACCAAGTCCGTCGAGTCGGTCACGTGGCTCGGCAACGACGAGGCGCTGGCCGCGCGCGGGCGCGAAAGCCTCGACGTGCAGTGCCGCGCCACGCTGGAGCGCAACACGGGGTCCATGAACGACTTCGCCACGTCCATCCGGGCCATGCGCCGGCACGAGATCGAGCGCATCGGACTGGGCTGGATGAACGGGCTCATCGACGACGCGGCCAGCCTGACGGCCATGACCGAGGTGTACGACGCGATCATCCAGTCGGCGCTCGACTGGTCCGTGAACCACCAGCTCGCCGAACGCGGCCTCGACTCGGCCCCCGCGGCGATCGCCGTGATCGGCATGGGGCGCTACGGCGGGGGAGAGGTCAACTTCAGCTCCGACGCCGATGCGATCCTCGTCTACCGGCCGCAGGGCGGCGCCGAGGATGCCGACGCGGGCGCGTTCGCCAAGGCCGTGGTGGACGACATGCGCCAGATCCTGTCCGGCCCGACCACCGTGGAGGCCAAGATCGAACTCGATCTGGACCTGCGCCCCGAAGGCAAGAACGGGCCGATCGTGCGCTCGTACGCCTCGTGCCGCGAGTACTACGCCTCGTGGGCGAGCACGTGGGAGCACCAGGCCCTGCTGCGCGCCCGGTTCGCCGCCGGCGACGAGGGCCTCGGCCGCGACTTCCTCACCGAGATCGCCGACCCGCTGCGCTACTCGACCGAACTGCTCACCGCCGCCCAGCTCGCGGACATCCGCAAGCTCAAGGCGCGCATGGAGGCCGAGCGCCTGCCGCGCGGCGTGCGCCGGGACCGCCATCTCAAGCTCGGCAAGGGCGGGCTGTCCGACGTGGAGTGGACCGTGCAGCTGCTCCAGCTGCGCCACGCGGGCGAGCACGCCGAACTGCGCGTGAACGGCACGCTCGAGGCGCTGGGCCACCTGGTGCGCCTCGGGTTCATCGACCAGGGCGACGCCAAGATCCTTGAAACCGCGTGGCGCATGTGCACCGCCGCGCGCAACGGCAACTACCTGTGGAACGGCCGTGCCAACCAGGCCGACGTGCTGCCCGACGATATGTACTCCCTCGGCGGCATCGCCGTGTATCTGGGGCACAGCGCGCACCGCGGACAGCAGTTCGACAACGAGCTCATGGGCGCCATGCGCAAGTGCCGCGAAGTGGTCGAACGCCTGTTCTACGGCCTGAGCAAGACCAAGCCGGCCGAGCCGAAGACCCCGCCGCGCGTACTCTCGGTGCGCCCGGGGCGGCGGTACTCCCGCTTCGCGCGGTAGCGGCCTTCGCCACCCGCCGTCCGTCTTTCCCGACCCGAACGGCGGGTGAACACGGCATGTCTTGCAAGTAGCGTACCCTTGACAAGGTCACATCAACGTGGCCACCTTGTGAACAACACAACTGAAAGGTGAGCCGTGTCAGAACAACCTGAGGTCCCGCTCAAGGGGCGCAGTCTGGTCACTCTTGACGACATTTCTACCCATCAGATCGAAGAGCTGCTTCATAAGGCCGCGTACATCGATTCGCATCGCCGCGAAGTCGCCCACACGTGCGACGGCCGCGTGCTGGCCACGCTGTTCTACGAGCCGTCCACCCGCACGCGCCTGAGCTTCGAGACCGCCATGCTGCGCCTCGGCGGCAGCGTGATCGGATTCGCCGGCGCCCAGCTGAGCTCCGTGTCCAAGGGCGAGTCGATCGCGGACACGCTCAAGACCGTGTCCAACTACGTGGACATCGTCGCCATGCGCCACCCGAAGGAGGGCGCCGCGCTGGTCGCCTCCCGCGCCGCGAGCGTGCCGGTCATCAACGCCGGCGACGGCGGTCACATGCACCCCACGCAGACGCTCGCCGACCTCGCCACGCTCATGTCCCGCTTCGGGCGCATCACCAACCTCACCGTCGGCCTGTGCGGCGACCTCACCTTCGGCCGCACGGTCCACTCGCTCATCGAGACGCTGTGCCGCTTCGGCAACGTGAACTTCGTGCTCATCAGCCCCGACGAGCTCAAGACCCCGCAGTACGTGATCGACCGCATCAAGGCCACGCCGAGCTGCTCCTACGTGGAGGTCAAGGACCTCGCCGCCGTGATCGGCGACCTCGACGTGCTGTACATGACCCGCGTGCAGCAGGAGCGCTTCTTCAACGAGGACGACTACCTGCGCCTGCGCGACACCTACATCCTCGACGAGGAGAAGCTCTCCCACGCCAAGCCGGACATGGCCGTGCTCCACCCGCTGCCGCGCATCAACGAGATCGCCGTCGAGGTGGACAACGACCCGCGCGCCGCCTACTTCGAGCAGGTGAAGAACGGCATGCTCATGCGTATGGCGCTCGAAAGCTCGCTGCTCGGCGACGAGCTGCCCGGATACGTCCCGCTTCAGCCCAAGGAGGTTCAGGCCTGATGGAAGTCACCAGCATCCAGAACGGCATCATCATCGACCACGTGCCCGCCGGCACGGCCCTGAAGGTGCTCAAGTACCTCGACGTCGACCCGGCCACCACCAAGCTGGCGCTCATCATGAACACCGACAGCCGCCTGTACGGCTCCAAGGACATCATCAAGATCGAGGACGCCACCGACGTGAACCTGGACGTGCTCGGCTTCGTGGCCCGACAGGCCACCGTGGACGTGGTGCGCGGCGGCAAGATCGTGGAGAAGATCAAGCCCAACCTGCCCGAGCACATGGTCAACGTGATCAGCTGCGTCAACCCTCGCTGCGTCACCAAAACCGAGCGCGGCATCGACCAGATGTTCCACCTCGCCCACACCGCCAAGCAGGAGTACCGCTGCGACTACTGCGACGAGGAAGCCAAACTGTAAGGAGCCCGCATGCCCACGCTGCGCAACATCAAGGTCTGGAACACCGACGAGGTCATCGACCTCGCGATCCCCGGCCCCGACGGCGAACCGGACGGCGACGCCGGGATCGACGCCACGGGCCTGACGGTGGCCCCCGGGTTCGCCGACCCGCACGTGCACTTCCGCGACCCCGGCCAGACCTACAAGGAGTCCATGGCCTCCGGTTGCGCGGCGGCCGCCTCCGGCGGATACACCAACGTGCTCATCATGCCCAACACCGTGCCCGCGATGGACGGCGAACCGGTCGAGGCCGGGAAGCCGGGCGCCGACGAGGTACTCGGCGCCGGCTACGGCACGGTCATCGACTACCTGCAGCACTACGGCGAGGCGCACGGCGTGGACCTGCCCGTGCGCTACGACCTGTGCGTGTGCGCCTCGAAGGGGCGCGCCGGCCACGAGGCCACCGAGCTGGATCGCTGGTGGCGCTACATGCCCGGCGTGGACGACGATTCCAAGGACGCCGCGCAACTCGCGCACCCGGTCACCGCGATCAGCGACGACGGCTCGGCCGTCACCCCGGAGACGCTCGACGCCGTGTTCGCGCTGGCCAAGGCGTCCGGCCTGCCCCTGATCGAGCACTGCGAGCACCACGACACGGGCGCGGTCAACGAGGGGCCGGTCTCCCGCAAGCTCGGCGTGCCCGGCATCCCCGAGGACACGGAGCTGAAGATCGTGGCGCGCGACATCGCCAAGGCACGCGAAACCGGCGTGTACGTGCACTTCCAGCACGTGAGCACCGCCATCAGCTTCGACGCGATCCGCAAGGCCAAGGCCGAGGGCCTGCCGATCACCTGCGAGACCGCGCCGCACTACCTCGCGCTGAGCGACGAGGCGCTGCTCGAATACGGCACGCTCGCCAAGATGAACCCGCCGCTGAGGAGCGAGGCGGACCGGCTCGCCACCATCGAGGCGATCGCCGACGGCACGGTGGACATGATCGCCACCGACCACGCGCCGCACACCCTCGAGGAGAAGGCCCTCGGGTTCCTCGAGGCGCCCAACGGCATCGTCGGCCTCGAATGCGCGTACGGCGTGTGCCACAAGGTGCTCGTGGACGGCGGGCACATCTCCGACGCGCGCCTGATCGAGCTCATGTCCGTGGCGCCCGAACGGCTCATGGGGCACGAGGCCACTGACGTGGCCGCGCTCGTGGAGGCGTTCTCCGAGCCCGCGCCGAACGAGGGGAGCAACCGCCTGCTCGACCTCGCCAAGGTGGACGACCCGGAGAGCGTGGACCTCGTGGTGCTCGGCACCGACCAGGCGTGGACCGTGGACCCGGAGCGGTTCCGGTCGAAGGCGCGCAACACCCCGTTCGGCGGCTGGAAGGTCACCGGCCGTCCGCTCGCCACGGTCATCGGCTCCAGACTGGCGTTCAGCCGGCTCGGCTAGCGCGCTCCGCAACACGTTTCATTTTCGCAACACGTTTCATTTGCAGACAGGATACGAGGAAAGGAATCCGTGATGGACCGTCTGATCGACGCGATCAACGCCAAGCAGAACCCGAGCGTCGTGGGCCTCGACCCGACCGAGGCGCTCGTCCCGCCGCAGGTGGTGGCCTCCTTCGCCGACGAGGTGCGCGACGAGGTCGAATCCGCCGAGGAGGTGCCGGCCGCCCAGCTCGCCGTCGCCTTCTACGAGTTCAACCGCGCGATCATCGACGCCGTCGCGGACATCGTGCCGGCCGTCAAGCCGCAGATCGCCATGTACGAGGCGCTCGGCACCAACGGCGTGGACGTGTACGCCATGACCTGCGAGTACGCGGCCGAGCGGGGCCTGTACGTGCTCGGCGACGTCAAGCGCGGCGACATCGGCTCCACGGCCGCCGCCTACGCCCACCACCTGAGCGGCGTGGCCGGCCCGGACGGCGCCTCCTACGACCCGTGGCACGAGGACGCCGTCACCGTGAACCCGTACCTCGGCACCGACGGCATCACGCCGTTCGTCGAGGCCGCCGCCGCGGCTGACAAGGACATCTTCGCGCTCGTGCGCACGTCCAACCCGTCCTCCAGCGAGCTGCAGGAGCTCGAACTGGCCTCCGGCGGCAGGGTGTACGAGCACGTGGCCGACCTCGTGGAGCGCTGGGGCGAGGCGACGGTGGGGGAGCGCGGCTACTCGCGCGTCGGCGCGGTCGTGGGCGCCACCCACCCCGAGGAGGGGAAGGCCCTGCGCGCGCGCATGCCGCACACGTTCTTCCTCGTGCCCGGCTACGGCGCCCAGGGCGGCACCGCGGCGGACGTGGCCGGCATGTTCGACGCCGAGGGATCCGGCGCGATCGTCAACTCGTCGCGCGGCATCATCGGCGCATGGAGGAAGTCCGGCAGGTACAGCGAGTCGATGGGCGCGGACGAGGCGCTCGACCTCGTCGCCGAATCGGCGCGCGAGGCGGCGATCGACATGCGCGACAACCTGCGCGTGGCCGTCTACCGCTGAGCCGCCCCGTTCCAAAGCCCCGCGAGCGCTTCCGGGAATCCGACGCCTCCGGGAACGCGAGACTTAGAAGACCACACCGCGAGACACCAGACCACAGAGAGAAGCATCATGACAACCTTCACCCCAACCGCCCCGGCCGCACCGGCGACCGACATCGTGGCGCAGGCCGTGGCCGCCGGGTTCTTCCCGCCGCGCCACCCGGTCGAAGTGACCGGGGTCGCCGAGCTGACGGCCGGCGTCGTGCGCCTCACGTTCCGCGACCCGTACATCGCCGCGCACGCCAAGGCCGCCCAGTTCGTCGACGTGTTCAGCCCCGACCCGCTGAAGCCCATGCCGCGCCCGTTCGGCGTGAGCGAGGTGGAGGGCGACGAGGTGAGCGTGATCTTCGCCGTCATCGGCAAGGGCACCGCCGATCTGGCGGAGCTCGTCCCCGGCGACATGATCGACGTGATGGGCCCGCTCGGCCGCCCGTTCAACGTCAAGGAGCCCGCCCACTACGTGCTCGTCGGCGGCGGCCTCGGCGTGCCCCCGCTCATCCGCACCGCGCAGCAGCTCGCCGACCGCGACGACGTGACCTGCACCGCGGTGTTCGGCTACCGCAACGAGCGCTTCGCCGACCGGATCGTGGGCCGCTACGCGGACACCACGCTGTCCATCAGCGACGCGGAGGGCAACGTGGTCACGCTGCTCGACCGCCACGAGGAGGCGCTGCTCGGCTCCGCCGGCAAGGTGACGATCCTCGCGTGCGGCCCGCTGCCCATGATGAAGGCCGTCGCCCACTGGGCCGCCGAACGCGGGCTCGCGTGCCAGCTGAGCATGGAGCAGCACATGGGATGTGGCTACGGCACCTGCGTGCTGTGCACCGTGGACACCGTGGACGGGCGCCTCAAGGTCTGCTCCGACGGACCGGTGTTCACCCGCGAACGACTGGGATGGGAGTGAGACGATGGCGAACGTGACCTCGACGGCGACCATGGAGAAGCCGGCGATCAACCTGTACGAAGAACACGAGTGGAAGCACCCGACCGTGGTGGCGGGCGTCAAGTGGAAGAACCCGGTCGGCACCGCGTCCGGCACCTTCCAGTACGCGGCCGTCCGCTGGTTCTACGACGTCTCCCAGCTCGGCGCGGTGTGCACCAAGGGCGTCTCGCCCGTGCCGTGGGAGGGCAATCCCGGCGTGCGCACGGCCGAGGGCCCGGCGAGCAACGTCAACGCCGTCGGACTGCAGAACCCCGGCGTGGACCACTACCTCGTGGACGACCTGCCCAAGCTCAAGGAGATCGGCGCGAACGTCATCTCCAACGTGGCCGGCCACAGCGACGACGACTACGCCGAGGTGGTGGAGAAGCTCGCCGACTCCCCGGCGGACATGCTTGAGATCAACGTGAGCTGTCCCAACGTGAGCCACGGCGGCATGAGCGTGGGCGCCGACCCGGACGCCCTGTACCGCCTCATCTCGCGCCTGCGGGAACTGACGGACAAGCCCATGATCGTCAAGCTCACCCCGAACGTCACCGACATCACCCTGCCCGCCCGCGCGGCCGTGGAGGCGGGCGCCGACGCGCTGAGCCTCATCAACACGATCGTCGGCATGCGCATCAACACGCGCACCGGCAAGCCGATCATCGACCACGTGACCGGCGGCGTGTCCGGCCCGGCCGTGCTGCCCATCGGCCTCGCCCGCGTGTGGCAGGTGCGCACCGCGCTGCCCGACGTGCCGATCATCGGACTGGGCGGCATCGACTCGGGCGAGAAGGCGCTCGAATACCTGTACGCCGGCGCCAACGCCGTGGAGGTGGGCGCCGCCGCGCTGTTCGACCCCGTCGCCCCGCTGCGCGTGGCCCGCGAGCTCGACGACCTGCTCGACGACCGCCCGGAGCTCGCCGCCAAGCTCGCCGAAGGCAAGACCTGGCGCTGACGGCTTCGTTCCGCGCGCCGGACGCCGGTTTCGGACGCCGATGCCGCAGCGTGCGGCTTTGAACCGGTCCTGAACCCGCGGCATTGAACCCGCGGCTTTGAACTTTGAACCCTTTGAACAAGGAGAACACCACATGACCACCACCCTCGACCACCGCTTCACCGAATTCCTGCTCGACGCGCAGGCCCTCAAGTTCGGCGAGTTCACGCTGAAGTCCGGCCGCAAGTCGCCGTACTTCATCAACGCCGGCGCGTTCAACGACGGCCGCAAGATCGCCACGCTCGGCGCGTTCTACGCTGAGAAGATCGTCGCGGAGATCAACGCCGGCAACCTGCCCGCGGACATCGACACCGTGTTCGGCCCGGCCTACAAGGGCATCCCGCTGGCCGTGTCCACCGCGATCGCTCTGACGAGCGCCCACGGCATGGAGATCGGCTACACGTTCGACCGCAAGGAGAAGAAGGACCACGGCGACGGCGGCATGATGGTCGGCACGCAGCTCAAGGACGGCATGAAGGTGCTGCTCGTGGACGACGTGATGACCGCCGGCACCGCCGTGCGCGAGGTCATCCCCAAGCTCAAGGCCGAGGCGGACGTCGAGGTGGCCGGTCTGGTGCTCTCCGTGGACCGCATGGAGAAGACGAAGGACTCCGACGTGTCCGCCGTCAAGGCCGTCGAGGCCGAGTTCGGCTTCCCGGTGTTCGCCATCGCCAACGTGCGCGAGATCTTCGAGGCGGGCCAGCGCATCGCAACCGCGTCCGGCGAGCCCTACGTGACCTCGGACATCAAAGCCGCGGCCGACGCGTACCTCGCGCAGTACGGGGCGTGACAGTTCCGTCATCCTGCGCGGGGCGCAGACCGGGCATCCACGCGCAAAGGCAATGCCCGACCCGAACCATAGGGCCCCGCGACCAATACAAATAAGTGCCTCTGTAGGCGGATATCGGATCCGCCTACAGAGGCACTTATTTATTGAAAATCAGGCTGGTTCGGGCTCAGTCGGCGAGGGCCTTGAGCAGGTCGGCGGCCTGCTTGGCGAGGGCCTGCTTGGTCTCCTCGGAGAAGGTGTTCACGCCGGTGGTGAACGCCTCGGGGGCGAGGGAGGCGCCGGTGCCCTCACCGTCGACCAGCGTGTTCTTGGTGAAGTCGAAGCTGAACAGCTCGGCGAGCTTGGAGCGCACGCCCTTGCCGGCGGACTGGCCGGCGATGGAGGCGAGGGCCACGGTCTTGCCGCTCAGCGCGGTCGGGCCGCCGAAGTCGTAGTCCTTGAGCGGGCGGGACAGCCAGTCGAGCAGGTTCTTGAGCACGCCCGGGTAGCTGTAGTTGTATTCGGGGGAGAAGATCCAGATGGCGTCGGCGTCCACGACCTCCTGACGCACGCGGGTCACCGCGGCCGGGGTCGGGTACTCGTCGTCCTGGTCGAACAGCGGGACGTCCGCGTAGTCGAGGTAGGAGACCTCGGCGCCGGCGGCCTTGAGGTCCTCGGCGGCGAACTCGGAGAGCTCCTTGTTGAAGGACTTGTCGCGCAGGGAACCGACGATGAACAGAATCTTCTTGGCCATGATTGCTTCCTTTACCGTGATGTCGTTGTCTTGCTTGTTGTGCTTGCCGTGAGGCAAACCTTCCACAAAGAAACATATCATGCTGAGATATTGCGACACGACGGGTACGCCCGTAGCGGATATCGGAATAAGTTATGACGGGTTGTGGCGCGTGTTTGGACTGCGGGGCGCATGACTACGTTGTCGAGTTGCGAACTATGCACCTTGGCCGACGGTCCTTTGACATAAATCCGATTTGTGCGGTTGTTTTTCGGGATTTGCCGGATAGCCTTCCCGTCATTCCGGCGAAATCACGGGAAGGCTATCCGGTGGGCGGCGGAAATCGACCGCACAAATCGGATTTGCGGACGTAGTTTTTCGGATTCGCGCTGAATTGAAACCGAACTAGTGCCGAATCCGTCCCGCTCTCAGTCGATCAGCGTGTACCCGTGGTCCGACACGACGGACTTGAGCTTGCCGAGGTAGGTCTCCGCCGCGGCGGACAGCTTGGCGCGCTCGTTGGTGATCCAGCCCACGAGCATGGTCTCGTCCGACTCGAGCGGGACGGTGACGATCTTCTCGTTGTTGAGGTCGCCGTTGTCGATGCCGGTGCACACGGTGTAGCCGTTGAGGCCGATGATGAAGTTGAGGATGGTGGCGCGGTCGGTCACGTTGATCTGCTTGGGGGAGTAGTCGGGCCAGACCGCCTCCTCGTAGAAGTAGAAGCTGCCCTCCTCGCCCTGCTCGTACTGGATGAACGGGTAGGGCTTGAGGTCCTCCATGGTGATGCGCTTCTTGGAGGCGAGCGGGTTGGTGCGCGCGAGGAACACGTGCAGCGGGGCGCGGAACAGCGGGTGGAACGAGAGGTGCTTCTCCCTGAGGAGCTTGCCGATGACGTCCTTGTTGAAGTCCGACAGGTAGATGATGCCGAGGTCGGACTGCATGTTGGCGGTCTGGTTGATGATGTCGCGCGTGCGGGTCTCGCGGATGGTGAACTCGTACTCGTCGGACTTGATGGAGTTGATCATCTCCACGAACGCCTCGACGGCGAACATGTAGTGCTGCGTGGAGACGGTGCACAGCTGCTTGCGCGGCTTGGCGTGCTTGTAGCGCTCCTCGAGCAGGTCGGCCTGGTCGAGCACCTGGCGGGCGTAGGTGAGGAATTCGGCGCCGTCCACCGTCAGCGCGATGCCCTGGGAGTGGCGGGTGAAGATCTCGATGCCGAGCTCGTTCTCGAGTTCCTTCACGGAGGAGCTCAGCGCCGGCTGGGAGACGTAGAGTTCGTGCGAGGCCTCGTTCATGGAGCCGCATTCGACGATCTTGACGATGTAGCGCAGTTGCAGAAGTGTCATAAATTCCGTTTATACCACCGACCATGGCCGCGGCGCCGGGTTATATCGACTGGCGGTCACGGCCGTGGACGGGGCGGGGCCGCCATGGTCGGGCCGGGACGGACGGACCATGGCGGACGGGATCACCGCATGAGGGCCATGGGGCTCATGCGTTTGCTGGCCTCGATGTACTTGGTGATCTCCTCCGGCGACTCCTTGAAGCCGCGGCGCACCCACATCCAGATGAGCGATGTGATGCCGGAGACCACGATCTCGCCGCTGTACTCCAGCGGGATGCCGCCGAGCGAGGGACGGATGCCCATGGCCTGCGCGCGCTCCTCGATGAGCTTCTTGAGCGTCTCCTTGGTCTCGTTGTACATCTGCATGTTCTGGCCGCTCTGCGAGACCGCGTCGAAGAAGGCGGCGTCGGCGCGGATGTAGAGCAGGGCCTGCCACGTGGCTCGCGGGGTTATCTCGTCAAGAACGCTGGCGCGCTGGCGCGCCCCCGCGGGGGCGTCGCCGCATGCGGAGGCCCCGCGGGGGGGCTGTGCCTGTCTCTTTTACCCACCTCATGCCTCCGCAGCCCCTCCTATGCTCGCTCGCCACG
>NZ_WBSN01000040.1 GCF_009299475.1 Bifidobacterium avesanii
GGTTGGCAGAAGCGGGATGGGTTGGCAGGCGGGAGCGTGATGGGTTAGCAGGTGGGGCGACGGGCCCGGCTTACGGTCTTCCGCCGGCCACGGAAGGCCGGCATTTTCCACGGGGCCGTTGGAATGACGCCGATTGTCCGGGGAATGCATGCTTTCCGTGGTCTAGCCCGCCGTCCGTAGGACCACGGAAGGCGTGCATTCCCAACTGGTTTGTTGGAATGACGCCGATGACGTGGGAAATATGCGTCTTCCGTGGTCGGGTGCCGCGGCCCTTTTGACCGGGCGACTGGTCGGGCGGATGGCCGGGCGGTTGACCGGGCGGGGCATTCCCGGTCGGGCGGCAACGGAAGGGCGATATTTTCCCTCTGACCATTGGGGCGACGCCGATCGGCGAGAAAAATGCGGCTTCCGTTGCCGACTTCCGCAGCCCCCGTGGCAAATAAACGGCGATATTGCCGACCGATTTGTTGGAATGGCGCCGATCATGCGGGAAATATGTGCCTTTCGTTGTCGGTGCACGTCGCCTATTTGGCCAATAAACGGCGGTATTTTCGCCCGGACTGTTGGGATGGCGCCGCTTGCCCGGGAAATATGCGTTTTTCTTTGTCGGTTCGCGGTCGGTCCATGATCAATCTGCGGCCGGTCCTCGGCCAGTTTGCGGTCGGCCCGTAGTCGGTCTCCGGTCGGTCGGCGATCGGGATCCGGCCGCGGTCCGGCTAGGATGGGCGGCAAACCAATATGGCCGGGCACGCAGGGAGGCATCATGACGAACGCGCGAACCGAAAGCGGGACAGTCGGCTCCGGCGCGGCGGATGAGTCCGATCGGACGGCTAAACCCGGTGACGCGGTCAATCCCGGCGGAATGATCGAGCCCGTCACAACGGCCGGGACGACCGGAGAGGTCGGGGTGACCGGCATGGTCGGAATTGCCGTGTCCGACGGTCCGGCCGGTGTGACTGGGACGACTGGGGCAGCCGGGACGACCGGAGAGGCCGGGGTGACCGGAATTGCCGTGTCCAACGGTCCGGCCGGAGTAACCGAGTTGCCCGGCGTGGTTAGCGTGACTAGCGTGGTCGGAATGGCCGCATCCGACGGTCCGGTCGGCGTGACCGGAATGACCGGAACGACCGGGGCAGCCGGAGAGTCCGGGATGGCTGAGCTGCCCGGCATGGCCAGCGTGATCGGCACGGTCGCATCCGACGGTCCGGCCGGGGAGATCGGGGAGATTGAGTTGACCGGTGTGACCGGAACGACTGTGCCCGACAGCCCGGCCGGCACCGGCAAGTCAAACGGGGCCGGCAAATCGACCGAACCCACCGCCGACCCGGACGCGCGCAGGCTGCCGCTTGCCGCCCGCGTGTACGGCGTGCTCGTGCTCGTCGACGGCGCGATCACCGTGCTGCTGTTCGCGCTCGCCACCGTGGCCGTGGTGCTCGGCGGACTTGGCTGGACGGGCGGCTCGTCGGGTGCAGCAGGCTCAGTGGGCTCAGTGGGCGTAGCGGGCTCGTCGAGCGCCTCGAATGCCGCGAACTCCCTCGTCGACTGGCTTCCCGCGATCAACCCCGCATCCCTCACGTTCATCCTCGCCGTGGCGCAGGCCGTGGTGACGTTCGGCAACGCGGTGGGGCTCGTCGTGTTCGGCGTGTTCATCCTCACCAACCGCCGTCGGCACGTGGCGCGCTGGGCCTACGCGCTCATGGTGCCCACGGCGCTGGGTGGTCTGCTGCAACTCGCGCTCGAGGGCCTCGACTGGCCGATGCTCGTGCCGCTGGCGCAGATGATCTTCCTTGTGGTGCTGTCCGTGCAGGCCGATCCGGGGCTGCGCGAGGAGCGTCGCCTCCAACGGACCCTCAGAATGATGGACGCGCGCGACGACTACGAGGAGGCCCTCGCCCGCGGCATGGTCGGCCGTGATCCGACAGGCAGGGGCTACGCGGCGCTCGACTTCTTCAACATCATCTGGATCTTCTTCGTGGGCTGCGTGGCCGGGTGGGTCATCGAAATCCTGTATGTGGCCGCCATGACCGGCACGTGGATGAACCGCGCCGGCATGCTGTACGGTCCGCTGTCGCCCATCTACGGCTTTGGCGCGTGCATCCTCACGATCTGCCTCAACCGGCTGTACCGGCTCAACCCGGTGCTCGTCTACTTCGCCTCGGCGGTGATCGGCGGCGCGTTCGAGTTCTGCTCGAGCTGGTTCCTCGAAGTGGCGTTCGGCATCGTCTCGTGGGACTACACCGGCCAGTGGCTGTCGATCGGCGGGCGCACGAGCGGCAAGTACATGATGTTCTGGGGGCTGCTCGGCGTGGTATGGATCAAACTCGCGCTGCCGCGGCTCGTGCGGCTCGTCAACCGCATCCCGTGGAAGTGGCGGTACTCGCTCACGGCCGTGCTGTTCGCGCTCCTGTTCGCGGACGGCCTCATGACGCTCATGGCGTACGACTGCTGGTACGGCCGCGCGATCGGCCTGCCGCAGGACTCGCCGGTCACGCGGTTCTTCGCGCGGCACTACGGCGACGCGTTCATGGAGCATCGATTCCCGGGCATGACCATGACGCCGGGCGCGTGTAGGGGCTGTTGGGCCGGCGGTCTAGCGGTCCGGCGTGATCGGTTGTCCGGTCTGGGCGGTTCGATCGGGCGCGCCCCAGCCGGTGCATCCGGTCGCGCTTGACTGCGCTTGACCGCGCTTGACCACGGAAGGGCGATATTCCATGCGGTGCCGTTGGAATTCCGCCGATTGCTTGGGAAATATACGCCTTCCGTGGTCGGAGTCGGCATTTGTCTGACCACGGAAGACGCATATTTCCGACCGGATTGTTGGAATTCCGCCAATCGTCTGGGGAATATGCGCCTTCCGTGGTCAAAACCGGCGTCTGCTTGGCCGTGGCCTGACCATAGCCCGACCATAACCCGACCACGGAAGACGCGCATTCCCGACCGGATCGTTGAAACGCCGCCGATCACCCCGGAAATATGCGCCTTCCGTGGTCAGACAGGGACCCCGGCCCCTACAGCCCGTACTCCTCGCGGGCGAATTTCTCGAACACCGGGATCGAGCGCTTCACCTTCTCCGTGTCGATGCAGTACGCCATGCGGAAGTAGCCCGGCACGCCGAAGCTGTCCGACGGCACGAGGATCAGATCATGCTCCTTGGCCTTCATGCAGAAGGCGACGGCGTCGTCCTCCAGCGCCTTCGGGAAGATGTAGAACGTGCCGCCGGGGCGCACCACGTCGAAGCCGATGGATGTGAGCGCGTCGTACAGCAGGTTCATGTTCGTCTCGTACACGCCCAGATCCGCGGTCTCGTTCAGCACCTTGGACACGCCCAGCTGGATGGAGCTCGGCGGGCAGTTGTGACCGGTGCCGCGCGAGATCTGGCCCATCATCGGTACGAGCAGGTCCGCGTCCGTGGCCTCGGGGTTCACCGCCACATAGCCGATGCGCTCGCCCGGCAGGCTCAGCGACTTCGACCACGAGTAGCAGGTGAGCGTGTTCGCGTAGAACTTCGCCGGGTAGGGCTGCGTGCCGCCGTCGAACACGATCTCGCGGTACGGCTCGTCGCTGATGAGGAAGATGTCGTGGCCGTACTCCGTCTGTTTGGCGGCGAGGATGGCCGCCAGCTTGGTCAGCGTCTCGGCGGAGTAGACCGCGCCGGACGGGTTGTTCGGCGTGTTGATGAGCACGGCCTGCACGTTCGGGTTCATGGCCGCCTCGAACGCCTCGAAGTTGATCTGGAAGTTCGCGGTGTCGGCGGGGATCACGGTGAGCGTGGCGCCCGTGCCCCTGACGTACGGCTGGTACTCGGGGAAGTAGGGGGCGAACGTGATGATCTCGTCGCCCGGCTTGGTCACCGCGCGCATGGCGTGGGCCAGAGCGCCCGCCGCACCCGTGGTGGGGAAGATGTGGTTGCCGGTGTACGCCATGCCGAAGCGCTCATTGAGGTTCGCGGCGATGGCCTCCTTGACCGACGGGATGCCGAGTGAGGGGGAGTAGCCGTGGATGGCCACCGGGTCGCCGTGCTCGTACAGGTCCACCATGGCGTTGGTGAACGACTTCGGCGCGGGGACGGAGGGGTTGCCGAGGCTGTAGTCGAACACGTTCTCGTAGCCGATCTGCGCGCCGCGGGCCGTCGCATACTCGCTCAGCTCGCGGATGACGGACTTGCCGCCCAGCATCGCCTTGTATTCCTCGTTGATCATGGCTCGCTCCTCCTGATCTGTGCTTTCTCCTGACGCCTGCGGCTCGTGGGCCGCGTGCGGTGCGCACTGCCGGCGCGCACCGCTGGTGTGTCGGGTGTGCGCCCGGTGTTCATGCGAATGCCTCCACACTACTACCGATTGCGCGTTGCGATGCGGAATGCCTCGTCGCCGCGGATTTTGACGGGGTTTGCTGGGACTTGGCGGGGACTTGGTGCGGTCTGATGATGCTTGATGAGGCTGAGTGGGCTTGGCGAGACTGGGCTGGGCGGGACGGATCGGAACTGAAAAGGGTTTGAGCACTGGTGCGCCAGGAATTCAATGGGGTGCGGCGGGGTATTTTCGATTCGTGTGGTGGTTTTTCTCCGCCGGGTTTGTAGCCTTGACGTCATATCGCCGGAACATCGGTGGGCTTTCGTGCCGGATGCGCCAAAAACCACCACACGAATCGAAAATATGGGTGGGAATGTCCGAAATTGTGGATTTCGTTGGACCGATGCGCCTATTGGATGTGGAATCTGCGGCGGCGCGACGCCCGGGCCACGTAGAAACCCCTTTATCCACGTTGAGACACGCCGAAAATCCCTTGTATTTCAACGATTGTTCACCTGCCGGTGGTGTCAGTTTGCGTTCCCGTAACAATTCGGGTAACTTAACTATTCGCTGCCTGACAGCGACGGTGATTCCCAAGAATTGTTGAAGCCGTCAGAGTGTCGTGGTTTGAGAACTCAAGAGCGTGTTTGTACTGCTTGTTTAGACAAGTTTTTTGATTGCCAGTCCAATCCCCGCCCGTCCGGTTTGCGCCGGGCTGGTCCATGAGAGTGGGGTGACGGGGGTTGGG
>NZ_WBSN01000041.1 GCF_009299475.1 Bifidobacterium avesanii
TGAGCCAGAATCGAACCCTCCACAAAAAAACTTCATGAAGAGAACCAATTGAATGACTCTCAATTTAAAGAAAAAGACGCGACTTCTTAATAAGGAAAAGAAGTCCGCACTCAAAACCCCAACCCCCGTCACCCCACTCTCATGGACCAGCCCGGCGCAAACCGGACGGGCGGGGATTGGACTGGCAATCAAAAAACTTGTCTAAACAAGCAGTACAAACACGCTCTTGAGTTCTCAAACCACGCGAACACCGGCAAAACCAACCCGCGCACCACCGAAGGAGGCGGGCCACCCTGCCGGGCAGCAAGAGATAAACATACACGACCCCGCCCACCCGCGCAACCCGCAGGGCGCGAAAGACCCCGGAACCCGCGATATCACGCGGTTCCCTCGGCGTGTCGAAAACACATGAACCATCACACGCACCACCAGTCTAAACCCCAAAAACCCGACCGCATATGCCGAAATCTCATTTCCGCCGGCGTGTCGCCGTAAATTCATTTCGCATTCACCGACCCGTCATCGGCCATCCGCAATGCGGCGAGGCGCACAACTTCTTCACCAGCAAAAGGAATTCGCATAGGGCGGCTGCCATTATCCACAGATACCGTTTCCATTCTGCGGAATTCGATGATTTCGCCGTTCCCGGCCATCGGCACGACAACATCTGCTCGCCATAGGACTGCGCACGTTGTTTAGCATGTCATTTTCGGATCGTCTGGTCACCCGCACGTCGGAGTACCAGCCGGCATCGCTATGCAACCATTGTGCGAACCGCATCTCTCCGACGGACATCCGATCAGTCATGCGAGAAATCCGGGTTTGCCACGAACAAGCCGCTGCGCGGAAATTGCTGCCGCTGGGTTTTATGGATGCGCACTGGGTTCTGTGGACGCTGCAGCTCAATCTGTAACAGGACGAAATGTCGTCTCGACTTCGCCGCGATCGATAGTGTTCAGCCAATACGCCGATAAGATGCATTATGTTCGGAATATGATCGCTACCGCGGCTGTATTTGCGATGCCGTGAATCGGTCAAGCTGACGCTGGTTGCGCAACACGACGGTTTTGCCCGCATACCGTTCCGTGACCGTTCGGTACTCCAGCATGTGCTTGGCATCACATCCGCGGTGCAGAATCCACCACACGAAATCAGCGTTCATCCGCTCCTCGCAACCGGCAGTCATGGAAGGGCGTGATTGGCCGCGATATGCGCGGAGACGGCGAAGCGTACGATGCAACCGCGCAAAGCGGTTGAACAGCATCACCACGATGAGGTCCGCGTCGTCGAGTCGCTCGCGATAGTACAGGTTGGTGTAGTTGCCGTCGATCACCCAAGATTGATGATCGTCCAGAAAAGCGCGGACCATGGCGTGCTGGTCGTTAATCGGACGGTTATGCCACCCGGGCAGGAATTGCACGGTATCAAGATGCAACAGCGGAAGACGGCTGGCTTTGGCCAGCTGCCGTGCCAACGTCGACTTGCCGCTGCCGGTAAGCCCGAGGATCGCGATTTTCACAAACTTGATGGTATCGCGTTAGCCGACGCCGCGCATCATGCTTTGGCGAATGCTCAACTCGGTCGAAACTACGTCCGTCAATCGTTTGCCGCGGCCAAGGTGGGTCGTAGTCATTTTGCTTTTCCGATTTGTGCGGTCGATTTCGCGCTTTTCCCAGTTAGCCGCGCCGCGATAACGCCGGAACGCCAACGTCGTTGTCCGCCGCCACCCGGGAAATCGACCGCACGAATCGAAAGTACGCGGAGGCAGACCACTACGTAGCCGGCCACGTCGGGGAAGGCACCGGGGCGGAGCGGGACCGCGCCCGAATCCCGCCGACGAACAGAATACATGCACTCCGGGGCACGCCCCCGCACCGCGGCACCTCGGAACGGAGCCGACTGCGCGCGCCCGGGCGTACGAGGACGGAAATACAAAGGCTCGCCAAACAAACCCGGCCGGCGAAACACGCAAACCCGGAAGGTCCCGCCAAACACGGCACGCACGTTCACGCCCGACATCCCCAAAAAGAACACTCGGACGAAGCGCACGGAACCAACCCGCACGGGCCGGGAGGCAATAACGCCACAAACATGAAAAACGCAGAGGCGGTAAAATGGCCCGGCACGGGATCCGTTCCACGCCGGTCCAGGGAGACGAAACGGCTTGAAAACGCCAACCCCCTGGAACGAAAACGACCCGTGCTCGGGTCAATCCGCGCAGGCCTGGAATACGGGAAGCGGCCGAGGCGTGAAAACCGACAGATAGGCATGAAGCCCGGGAAACAAATGAGAAAGGCCCGGAGACTAAACCACCACGCCAAAAGAATATGGGCCGTCGTGGGCCGGGCGGGCGCCGCCAGGTGGACGAATGACCGGATAAACAAAATGGTCCTTGGTGGAGTTGCCTCTACCAAGGACCATTCAACACGAATAATTGCGGCGGCGTGCTACTCTCCCGCACCCTATCGAGTGCAGTACCATCACCGCGCCAGGCCTTAGCTACCGGGTTCGGAAAGTAAACCGGGCGTCACCCCTGGGCCATGACCACCGCAAAACCAAAC
>NZ_WBSN01000042.1 GCF_009299475.1 Bifidobacterium avesanii
CTGACATAACGGCCGTTATCGGCTAAACGCTTCTCGTTCACGGCGTTCCTTCCACTCCGGCGTCCTATGCCCAGACGCAATCCTCTACCTACTAAGCGTCAGTATACCCCCTTATTATGGCCTCCCCGATAGCCGTTCTGCAATACGGCGCAACGGGGGCATGGCGTAGTCAGGCAAATACCAGGCAAATAAATTTTTGGCGGAATTCCAACGTTTTGCGGGCTTCTGAGCGTTCGGAAGCAAATACCAGGCAAATAAAATCGGGGATGATTTTATCGGCGGCCAAAGGCCGGGACGGACATATTCATGCTGCTCGATACGTTTGCCGGGAGCTTCTGGGCTTGTCGGGGAACCCGAGCACCAGCCGGCCACTGTCTACCAGAGGACTGACATAGGTGCGCATCGCATATGCTGAACTGCGTAGGCCGAGAAATGCGAAGATCTCACGGCGGGTGCGGGGAACGCGGCAAAAGTCCAGCAAAGCCGCGGTTTTCTCATCGAAACTATCGCCTTTCCTCACCGTCTGCCTCCCGGCTTCCGTAGCTTCGCCATCGGTGGTGAAGGCAGGGGCGGCAACCCTCAGCGTCACCCGGAACTCGCCTCTGCCGTTTTCGAACAACGGTGCCGGCAAACCGGATTCGGATGCCAACCGCCGTACCGTCGGAATGCCCGAGTAGCGGTTCTCGGTCAATCCCAGAACTTCCATCGCATTGGCGATAACCGGATTCCGGGTATCCGGCTGGACCTTTCCGAGCTGATCGATCGTCAGTCGTCCATACAGGCCGCCGGGGTTGGTGATCACCAATCGGTCTTCGAACATCTGCAACTGAATCGGCATTCCCTGCGTATGAATGCTGTAGTCCCGATGGATGAGGGCATTGAGCGCCAACTCGCGGACCGCTTCGATCGGATATTCGGTTTTGTCCTTTCGCTCGCCGGTGGAGGGTGAAATCACCGTCTTGGTCCTCATATTCTTGCGCACGAAGGAAACTGCGCCCCGCAGCTGTTCTTCCAGATTGCCTTCGATCCGAACATTGTCGATGAATCGTTCGCCGTCGTCGCCCACATCACCAACATCCGTTCCTGGAACCCGGGTGGCGATGATGCCATACTGCGGAAAGAAAGCCTGTGGGTAGGGGGCGAACAGCATTGTGCCGGCAAGCGTCGGATGCCCATTGCGGATTACGCTCATGAGATCGAGAATCTGGTTTTCGTCCATCTGCGCCAGATGCGGACGATCCTGCTTGAGCGCGAGTTCGTACCTCAGCAGGTTGTCCTTATCCAGATCATCGGCGTCCGCCCGCTCCACAACACGCAGTTCGTCTTCGTACTTGCGGCGAAACGCCTCGTAGCTGTAGATCTCATACTCCGTCATGGGTTCGTCCGCATCTCCCACGCGCACGTAAGACCCCCTGTATCGTCCCTTCCCCTCATAGAAGCATGGACGATCCGCAACATCCTGCGCCGGAATTTCCGCGCTTACCACATATTTCCCGTCGATTTCGCATGCGGTGAATACCGCACGAACTCTGGGATGCATCTGATTGCACTGCTCCGTGACATGCTTCATCAGGTCCTGCACGTCATAGACGCCAACCACCTCGTAACCGCTATCTTCGTCAACGCCGAAGAGGATAACGCCGCCGTCATCCTGATTGGAGAAACTGGACAGGGTGTCGTAGAGCTTCGTTGGGCACCCATGATTGGCGGCCTTAAGCTCCACCGTTTGTCCTTCCGCACGACGAGTCTGCACGGTATGTACAAAATTCAGTAACTCGAGTTCAAGCATTGTACTTTTTCACCTCAATTTGGCAGTTTCTGATACAACTTTAACTCACAAATTGTATTTTTGAAGACGTTTTTACACTTTTTATATACAGCTTTTGTACTTTCTCTGTCAGGAATTTCACTTTCTATGCGGAAAGTGCACTTTTCTTCACAAAACTGTACTTTCCGCATTCGCATTTCTTCATTAGCCGATAACGGCCGTTATGTCAG
>NZ_WBSN01000043.1 GCF_009299475.1 Bifidobacterium avesanii
TGTATTGTCTTGGGGCATACTTGACGTATGTCTCGGGGCATTGTTGACACGGTCTCCTGGGGCATGGTTTACATGTGTCCTGGGGCATCGTTGACGCCGGGTATGGGTTTGCGGTACTGGTAGTCGCGGGTGGTGTCGAGGGTCTGGTCGGCGAGGATCTCGCCGGTCTCGGTGTCGGTGACGGTGACGATGCCGTGGACGACTTCCAGCTCCACGGTCCTGCCGGCGTTCTCCTTGCCGACGTTGATGGTACGCCGTCCGCCCGCGATGCCCTTCTGTGTGACACAACCGCGCTGGTCGACCTTATGCGTCCGCGCGGGGACGGTGACATCGACGCGGGCGGGTTCCTTTCGTTCGGCGATGGGGACGGGCCTGTTGCGCGCGGGCCTGGCGGCGGCTTCCCGTTCCTCCCGTTCGCGTCTGGCCTGTTCGCGGGCGGCGAGCTCGGGGTCGGGGCCGGCCTTGCCCTTCGCCTCATACGCCTCCCTGGGCGTGCGGCGGTTCAATGCGCGGTGCGGGCGCTCCTCGTTGTACTCGTGCCTGAACTCGTCGAGCTGCGTGTTGAGCGCGTCGATATCCTTCGCCAGCGGGCGGGCCGTGAGCCATTGCTTGAGGGTGCGGTGCCAGCGTTCGATCTTGCCCTGCGTCTGGGGGTGATACGGCTTGCCGTTCTTCTGCCTCACGCCCATCAGGGCGAGCAGGCGTTCGAACGGGCCGGGGTCGGCGGACAGGAGCCGGGTCGTGTACACGCTGCCGTTGTCGGTGAGCGTGGACGCGGGGATGCCGTACGCGGAGCACGTCCGGCGGAACGAGTCCTCGATCGTCTTCATGGTCACCGCCGCGAACGCATGCGAGTAGAGCAGGAACCGGGAGTGGTCGTCGAGCCAGGAGACGATGAGCGCGTCCGTGCCGTCGGCGAGCGGCCAGTGGGTGAAGTCCGACTGCCATGTCTCGTTCGGCAGCGCGGCCTCGAACCGCGTGTACGAGGATTTCGGCCGTTTCCTCGGCTCCGGGCGGACCAGTCCCGCGTCCTTGAGGATCCGGTGGATGGTCGAGTTCGCCGGAGGCCTGAGACCCTCGCGCTCCAATCTGGCGGCGATGGACTCCGGGCCCGCGTCCAGACCCTTGGAATCCAGCTCGCGGCGGATCGCGACGAGCCGCTCCACGAGCCGCCCGTCGGTCCTGTTCGCGATGCGATGCGCGCGACGGGAACGAGGCAGCAGGCCCGCCTCGCCCTCACGTTCCCACCGGCGCTTCAGCTCGTGCGCCCACTGGCGCGTGACCCCGTGGCGGCGGGCCGCCTCCGCCACCGGCATGCCCTCGTTGATCGCGTTGATGATGGCCTTGTTGCGCAGGAACTCGCTACGCGCCGTCCCGTCGCTGCCGCTGGAATGAATCGACTGCTGCTGTGACTGTGTACTCATACACGGTCAACAACCGACGGTCCGTCAACCATGCCCCAGGACACATGTAAACCATGTCCCAGGAGACACCGTCAACCATGCCCCGAGACATGCGTCAACCATCCGCTGAGACTAGACA
>NZ_WBSN01000044.1 GCF_009299475.1 Bifidobacterium avesanii
CTACACCGCCAGCCCAAGGTGTCTGCGGTATTGCACCGGGCTCATCCAGCCCAGCGACTTCTTGATACGGGTCCCATTGTAATGGGACAGGTAGGCGGCCAGGCGCGCGTGGAACTCGTCGTAGCCCACGCCCCTCCAGTCGCGCCCGTAAAAGAACTCGTTCTTCAACCTGCCGAAGAACCCCTCCGCGGCCGCGTTGTCCGGGCTGCACCCCTTCGCGCTCATCGAACGGGTCAGCCCGTTCTCCTCGCAGATGCGGATCCATCCGGGCCACCGGTAGTGGCAGCCCCGGTCCGAGTGGACGACCGGACGCTCCCCGTCTTTGAGCGTGGCGACGGCGTCGAGGAGCATCCGGTTGGCCATGTCGGCGTTCGGGGACCGCGACAGCGTCCAGGAGACGACCATCCCGTCGAAGCAGTCGACCACCGGGGACAGCCAGCACTTCCACCCGTCCACCGTGAACTGGGTCACGTCCGTGACCCACAGGCGGTTCGGCGCGTCGGCGCGGAAGTCGCGTTCCACGAGGTTCGCGGGAGCCTCGCCGATCTCCCCGGCGTAGGAGCTCCACCGCCTCGCCCTCTTCAGGTACACGGGCGCGAGACGCTCCTCGCGCATGATCCGCCTGACGACCTTCTCCGAGACGACCAGCGGGTCCGCCCCGTCCAGTCGCAGCATCCGGTGGACGGTCCGGTAGCCCCACACACGCCCGCCGGACTCGAACAGGCGTCGGACGCGCCGCCTGAGGACGGCGTATTTGTCGCCCAGGGCGATCGCGCCGCGCTGGTGGTAGTACGTGCTGCGCCTGAGGCCCACGGCGTCCAGGGAGGCCTTCAGGCCGAACTCACCCCTGATCGCGTCGACGACCCGCGTCCTCTCCCCGTTCGTCAGCCGTCCGGGGCCGGGGCGCGGGTCGCCGGCTTTTAAAACTTTGATCGTCTCGCGCATCACCGCGTTCTCGAGCCTGAGGGCCTCCACCCGCTCCCGCAGCTCCGCCAGCTCCCGCGCGCCGCCGTCCGGCGCTTCCGCGTCGCCTCGTCCCGTGGCCAATCCGGCACCGCCTTTCTCCAGGTACGCGCGCGCCCACGCGCGCACGGTGCCCGGCGCGCATCCCGCGCGCGAGGCGGCCGCGGCGGCGTCGCCGCAGGCCAGGAGGGCGCGGACCGCGTCGAGTTTGGTCCCAAGCGTATACGACGCCCCCTGACGTCCCCGCGGCCGGTAGCGGGGGTCCTCGCGGATCCACCGGTGGACCGTCGCCCGGGACGGAGGCCGGTCGAGCTCGCCGGGCAGGAGGCGGATGATCTCGGGCGCGTTGATGCGGTCGTCGTAGAACAGGCCGACGACCATGCGCTTGACGTCCTTGCGGTACATTGCGGACTCCAATCCGGACGCCAAAGCGTCCAACTTTTCGTCCGCACCCCC
>NZ_WBSN01000045.1 GCF_009299475.1 Bifidobacterium avesanii
TCGCTCATGCGTCGTTTGAGGGTGCGGCCGAGCGTGGCGAGTTCGGGGCATCCTGGTGTCGCGCCTTTGACGGCGAGGGATTCGATGAGTTCGGCCATCATGCCCCGGCCTTTCCTGCGGTCTTCCTGCGCGTAGCAGGCGATGATCTTCTGGTAGGCGCCGTGCGCGAGGGCGAGCGGCTGGTTGGCGGGGTCGGCGAGCAGCAGGTCGACCCGGGCTTGTTGCCTGTCGGTTCTCAGGCCGGCGGTTTTCAATAGGATTCGTCTGCCCTTGTAGAGCGGGTCCGTTCTGGTGCCGCGTCGTCCCGTGGCCTCGCGTTGGAGCCGGCAGCGCACGGCGGTGAGCTTGTCGCCGGCGAGTTTGACGATGTGGAACGGGTCGAGGATCTCCACGGCGTGGGGCACCTGGCGCGCGGCGGCTTTCTTGTATCCGGCGAACGCGTCCATCGCGATTTCCTTGACTTGGTCGCGGAACGATCGCGGGCGTTCCTCCAGCCATTGGGCGAACGCCTTCTCGCTCCTGCCCTCGACCATGTCGAGCAGGCGGGCCGGCCGGCCCGTCCTCCTGGGAGTGAGGTCCACGATGACGGTCACGTACCGGCCGCCCGTGCGGGTGTGCCGCCACACGTGCTCGTCCACGCCGATCGACTCCACGCCGTCCAGCCGGCGCGGGTCCGCGGCCAGCACGTCCATGCCTTTCTCCAATACGGCCCGGTTCAACGCACCCCACGAGCAGTGCAGGTCACGGGCGCATGCGAGCACGCTCTTCGATTTGAGCACGACCTCGGCAGCGGCCCACCACACCGCCGCGTCCGTCAAACGTCTGCCCTCGTCGGCTATGCGGGTCAGGTCGTCCGTCCACGAGCACGCGCACGCCGCGCACTCATAGCGTCTGACCCGCACCATCAAATGCACGGCGTGCTGGCCGACGGGCGTGTGCGCGAACCGGCGCCGCCACGAGGAACGCACGCGGCCCATGGCACCGCAATCACGGCAGTATCGCGCGGTCCCGTCCGCTGGCTCGCAGCCGATCAGCCATACTCCCGCCCGCGAGCCCGACGCCACGTGCCTCTGCGAGACGGGATTCAACCCCAACCTGTCCAAGCCAAGCAGGACCCGACCATCGAACGCGCTAGACTCAATACCAAGCCGCGCGGTTTCCTTCACTTTTTCAATCACACACCGAATCAAACCGCACGGCCCTTACACACCAAAATGCGAAGAGCC
>NZ_WBSN01000046.1 GCF_009299475.1 Bifidobacterium avesanii
GGGGGTTGGGGTTTTGAGTGCGGACTTCTTTTCCTTATTAAGAAGTCGCGTCTTTTTCTTTAAATTGAGAGTCATTCAATTGGTTCTCTTCATGAAGTTTTTTTGTGGAGGGTTCGATTCTGGCTCAGGATGAACGCTGGCGGCGTGCTTAACACATGCAAGTCGAACGGGATCCGGCCAGCTTGCTGGTTGGTGAGAGTGGCGAACGGGTGAGTAATGCGTGACCGACCTGCCCCATGCTCCGGAATAGCTCCTGGAAACGGGTGGTAATGCCGGATGCTCCACAGGGCTGCATGGCCCTGTGGGAAAGCGCTTAGCGGCATGGGATGGGGTCGCGTCCTATCAGCTTGACGGCGGGGTAACGGCCCACCGTGGCTTCGACGGGTAGCCGGCCTGAGAGGGCGACCGGCCACATTGGGACTGAGATACGGCCCAGACTCCTACGGGAGGCAGCAGTGGGGAATATTGCGCAATGGGGGGAACCCTGACGCAGCGACGCCGCGTGCGGGATGGAGGCCTTCGGGTTGTAAACCGCTTTTGATCGGGAGCAAGCCTTCGGGTGAGTGTACCTTTCGAATAAGCGCCGGCTAACTACGTGCCAGCAGCCGCGGTAATACGTAGGGCGCAAGCGTTATCCGGATTTATTGGGCGTAAAGGGCTCGTAGGCGGTCCGTCGCGTCCGGTGTGAAAGTCCATCGCTTAACGGTGGATCTGCGCCGGGTACGGGCGGGCTGGAGTGCGGCAGGGGAGACTGGAATTCCCGGTGTAACGGTGGAATGTGTAGATATCGGGAAGAACACCAATGGCGAAGGCAGGTCTCTGGGCCGTTACTGACGCTGAGGAGCGAAAGCGTGGGGAGCGAACAGGATTAGATACCCTGGTAGTCCACGCCGTAAACGGTGGACGCTGGATGTGGGGCCCTTTCCACGGGTTCCGTGTCGGAGCTAACGCGTTAAGCGTCCCGCCTGGGGAGTACGGCCGCAAGGCTAAAACTCAAAGAAATTGACGGGGGCCCGCACAAGCGGCGGAGCATGCGGATTAATTCGATGCAACGCGAAGAACCTTACCTGGGCTTGACATGTTCCCGACAGCCGTAGAGATGCGGCCTCCCTTCGGGGCGGGTTCACAGGTGGTGCATGGTCGTCGTCAGCTCGTGTCGTGAGATGTTGGGTTAAGTCCCGCAACGAGCGCAACCCTCGCCCCGTGTTGCCAGCATTTCGGATGGGAACTCACGGGGGACCGCCGGGGTTAACTCGGAGGAAGGTGGGGATGACGTCAGATCATCATGCCCCTTACGTCCAGGGCTTCACGCATGCTACAATGGCCGGTACAGCGGGATGCGACATGGTGACATGGAGCGGATCCCTGAAAACCGGTCTCAGTTCGGATCGGAGCCTGCAACCCGGCTCCGTGAAGGCGGAGTCGCTAGTAATCGCGGATCAGCAACGCCGCGGTGAATGCGTTCCCGGGCCTTGTACACACCGCCCGTCAAGTCATGAAAGTGGGCAGCACCCGAAGCCGGTGGCCTAACCCCTTGCGGGGAGGGAGCCGTCTAAGGTGAGGCTCGTGATTGGGACTAAGTCGTAACAAGGTAGCCGTACCGGAAGGTGCGGCTGGATCACCTCCTTTCTACGGAGAATTCAGGGCGCCGTGTGGCGTCCGGTGTGTGCCCCTCCGGTCGGATCGTCCGTTCCGGTTGGGGTTGCTGGTGTGGAAGAGATCGAAGTGCTTGTCGCCTTCCCCTCGGGGTGGGTTTCAATCGGTATGAACATGCTGTTGGGTTCCCGGACCGCGCGCCCCTCAGGGGTTGGTGGTTCCGTCCCGTCGCCGGCGTGGCGCCTCCCGTTTTCGGGTTTGGTGTCGTGTTGGCGTGCGGCGGTGGTTTGAGAACTGGATAGTGGACGCGAGCAGCATGCCTCGCCCTTTGGGGTGTGGCGTGTTGCTGTTGATTTCGATCGAACTTCATTTTTGGTGTTGTTCGTCGATCGTTTTGTGATCATCTTTTGTGTGATGATGTGTCGTCTGGACGTTTTGCGATGGTGCCTTCCGGCTTCGATCCATTGAACGCTTTGTTTGGTGTTTTGTGGGTGGTTGCCTGGTAAGGGCGCGTGGCGGATGCCTTGGCAGACAGGACCGATGAAGGACGCGTGGGGCCGCGATAGTCCTCGGGGAGCCGCCGACAGGGCTTTGATCCGAGGGTTTCCGAATGGGGCAACCCGGCAGCCGTCATGGGCTGTCACCACCTTTTGGGTGGGGGGTACGCAGGGAAGTGAAACATCTCAGTACCTGCAGGAGGAGATATTCCGTGAGTAGTGGCGAGCGAAAGCGGATCAGACCAAACCCGTGTCGTGTGATACCCGCTGGGGGTTGCGGCATGGGGGTTGTGGGATTTCGTGTCCCGGCGCCGGCGCGCCGGGCCGCAGTGACAAAATCGCGTGCGAGGGGAACCGGATTGGATGCCGGGCCGTAGAGGGTGATGGCCCCGTACCCGTCAGCGCGTGGTCTGCGGATCGTTGTTCCCAAGTAGCGCGGGCCTCGTGGAATCCCGTGTGAATCGGCCCCGACCGTGGGGTAAGTCTAAATATTCCTGTCTGACCGATAGCGTACTAGTACCGTGAGGGAAAGGTGAAAAGCACCCCGGGAGGGGAGTGAAAGAGTTCCTGAAACCGCGCGCCTACGATCCGTCGGAGCCTTCCTTTTGGTGGGGTGACGGCGTGCCTATCGAAAAATGAGTCTGCGAGTCAGTGGCAGGTGGCGAGCGTAAGCCGTGTGGTGTACGCGTAGCGAAAGCGAGTCTTAATCGGGCGTTTTGAGTCGCTTGTCCTGGACCCGAAGCGGGATGATCTAGCCCTGAGCAGGCTGAAGCGCGGGTAAGACCGCGTGGAGGGCCGCACCCACCTGGGTTGAAAACCGGGGGGATGACTTGGGGTTAGGGGTGAAAGGCCAATCAAATTCCGTGATAGCTGGTTCTCTCCGAAATGCATTTGGGTGCAGCGTCGGGTGAGTACATCCGGGGGGTAGAGCTACTGGATGCTTGAGGGCCCGTATTGGGTACCGACAGCAGCCAAACTCCGAATACCCGTGATGCGTATCCCGGCAGTGAGTCGGCGGGGGATAAGCTCCGTCGTCGAAAGGGAAACAGCCCAGACCGTCGTCTAAGGTCCCTCAGCGCGTGCTAAGTGGGAAAGGATGTGGGGTCGCATAGACAGCCAGGAGGTTGGCTCAGAAGCAGCCATCCTTGAAAGAGTGCGTAACAGCTCACTGGTCTAGTGGTCCCGCGCCGACAATGTAGCGGGGCTCAAGCACGCCACCGAAGACGCGGCAGTCGTTTGACTGGGTAGGAGAGCGTCCCCATCGGGTCGAAGCCGTGGTGGAAACCAACGGTGGACTGGTGGGGAGTGAGAATGCAGACATGAGTAGCGAGAGCGGGGTGAGGATCCCCGCCGCTGGATGACCAAGGGTTCCGGGGCCACGTTCGTCGTCCCCGGGTGAGTCGGGTCCTAAGGCGAGGCCGACAGGCGTAGTCGAATGGATGAACGGGTTGATATTCCCGTACCGGTTTTCAGCCGTCAAAACCGAGGCGTTGAGTACTAACCTCCGTCCGGTCCTGAATGCCCTTTAGGGGGTTGGATGGTCCGGGTGTTGGGACCGTAGGCGTAGTAGGTCAGCGCAGGAGTGACGCAGGGGGGTAGCCGGCCGCGGTGGTGGTTTTCCGTGGCCAAGCGTGTGGCCCGCATCCCAGGCAAATCCGGGGTGCATGTAGGGTGAGGCGCGATGGTGGGGGGCTTTTGCCCCGATATCCGGTGATCCCGTGCTGCCGAGAAAAGCTTCGGCGTCAGGCTGTTTGCCGCCCGTACCCCAAACCGACACTGGTGGTCTGGTAGAGTATACCAAAGCGATCGAGCGAATCCTGGTCAAGGAACTCGGCAAATTGCTCCCGTGCCTTCGGCATAAGGGAGACCCCCGGGGGTGAGGCGCCTTTGCGCGTGGAGCTTTTGGGGGTGGCACAGGCCAGGGGGTAGCGACTGTTTACCAAAAACACAGGAGCGTGCGAAGGCGCAAGCCGCTGTATACGCTCTGACGCCTGCCCGGTGCCGGAAGGTTAAGAGGATCCGTCAGCCCTTCGTGGGTGAAGCGGTGAATTCAAGCCCCGGTAAACGGCGGTGGTAACTATAACCATCCTAAGGTAGCGAAATTCCTTGTCGGGTAAGTTCCGACCTGCACGAATGGCGTAACGACTTCCCCACTGTCTCGACCAGGAGCTCGGCGAAATTGCAGTACGAGTAAAGATGCTCGTTAAGCGCAGAAGGACGAAAAGACCCCGGGACCTTTACTATACCTTGGTATTGTCGTTAGGTGTGGATTGTGTAGCATAGGCGGGAGACTGTGAAGCCCAGGCGCCAGCTTGGGTGGAGTCGACCAGTGAAATACCGTTCTGTCCTCATCTGGCGTCTAACCTCGACAAGTTATCCTTGTCAGGGACAGTGCCTGGCGGGTAGTTTAACTGGGGCGGTTGCCTCCCAAAGAGTAACGGAGGCGCCCAAAGGTTCCCTCGGCCCGGTTGGCAATCGGGTGTTGAGTGTAATCGCACAAGGGAGCTTGACTGCGAGAGCGACGGCTCGAGCAGGGACGAAAGTCGGGGATAGTGATCCGGTGCCGGCGCACGGGCGCGGCATCGCTCAACGGATAAAAGGTACCCCGGGGATAACAGGCTGATCATTCCCAAGAGTCCATATCGACGGGATGGTTTGGCACCTCGATGTCGGCTCGTCGCATCCTGGGGCTGGAGCAGGTCCCAAGGGTTCGGCTGTTCGCCGATCAAAGCGGCACGCGAGCTGGGTTCAGAACGTCGTGAGACAGTTTGGTCTCTATCCTCTGCGCTCGTTGGAATCTTGAGGAGGCCTGCCCATAGTACGAGAGGACCTGGGTGGACGAACCTCTGGTATGCCGGTCGTCACGCCAGTGGCGCGGCCGGTTGGCTACGTTCGGAAGGGATAACCGCTGAAAGCATCTAAGCGGGAAGCCTTCTCCAAGATAAGGATTCCTTGGGCTCTTCGGAGTCCTGTACCCTCCATGTTGAACACGTGGTTGATAGGCCGGATGTGGAAGCCCCGTGAGGGGTGGAGCTGACCGGTACTAATCGGGGGATTGGCAATCATCTTCCCACTTTTGGTGGGGGTTGGTTGGCATGGTTGCAAGCATTGTTCTTCGATACTAGCGCAATTGGTTTTCACAAGACTTCGCGTCCGCTTTCCGGTTCCCGGACCGCCGCCCCCATTGATCCTTCGGGGTTGGTGGTGTTTGGTTTTGCGGTGGTCATGGCCCAGGGGTGACGCCCGGTTTACTTTCCGAACCCGGTAGCTAAGGC
>NZ_WBSN01000005.1 GCF_009299475.1 Bifidobacterium avesanii
ATGATCTCGGGCGCGTTGATGCGGTCGTCGTAGAACAGGCCGACGACCATGCGCTTGACGTCCTTGCGGTACATTGCGGACTCCAATCCGGACGCCAAAGCGTCCAACTTTTCGTCCGCACCCCCATTGCACCCTCCTGCGCACTGGATCCACTCAATCTGCCGACCCCGATGTACGGATTGAGCGAATCCGATGCGTGACGGCGAAAATCCGCCCGTCACAAACTGGATTCGCTCAATCCGTCATATTGGGTCCGCAAATTGAGCGAATCGGATGCCTTGGCGCACGAGGACTACGATTCCGCCCAATCCGTTCCCATAAATTGCAATATTGGGCAGAAACGGACGATAAGCCGGTCACACAACCCTCTCAGCCCATGTCTTTGCCCAATCCCGCACAATCGAAGCCCAGATTGGGCAAAGACGGCTTGCAGCGAGAACGCCGGCCAACGCGCGGCAGCGGCAACATGCACTCACCAGACGGCGCGTAGGCAACGGTCGGTAATGGGCCCCACACGCCATAAACACGCGAAAAGGCCCGCCCCGCATGGTAATCATGCGGAACGGGCCCTTTCAGCCGTTAGAGCTGAGCCGTTAGAGCTGGCAACCGACAGTCGTCAGTCAGCCGTCAGCCAGCGAGCCGACAAGTCAGCGAGCGAGGCTCACTTCTTGTTCTGGCCGAGCAGCTGGTCGCGCAGGGCGGCGAGCTGATCGGAGTCGGCGAGGGTGCCGGTGGAAGTGTTCTCGGAGGAGTAGTTGGACACCTCTTCGACCTTCTCTTCCTTCGGAGCCTGGCCATCCTCGGCGGCGGAGGCGGCGGCGTTCTCGAGCTCCTTGGCCACGAACTCCTTGTGCTGCTCCCACAGGTCGTGGGCGGCGGCGTACTGGGCTTCCCATTCCTCGCGCTGCTTCTCGAAGCCGGGGATCCACTCGTTGGTCTCCGGGTCGAAGCCTTCGGGGTACTTGTAGTTGCCCTGCTCGTCGTACTCGGCCGGCATGCCGTAGAGGGCCGGATCGAAGTCCTCGGAGGCCGGGTCGACGGAGTCGTTGGCCTGCTTGAGGGACAGGGAGATGCGGCGACGATCGAGATCGACGTCGATCACCTTGACGAACACCTCTTCGCCCGGCTTGACGACGGTCTCCGGGTTCTCGACGTGACGGTTGGCGAGCTCGGAGATGTGCACCAGGCCCTCGATGCCGTCCTCGACGGAGATGAACACGCCGAACTGCACGATCTTGGTGACCTTGCCCTTGACGATCTGGCCGGGGACGTGGGTGCGGGCGAAGCGCTGCCACGGATCCTCCTGAGTGGCCTTGAGCGACAGGGAGATGCGCTCGCGGTCCAGATCGACGTCCAGCACCTCGACGGTGACCTTGTCGCCGACCTTGACGACCTCGGACGGGTGGTCGATGTGCTTCCAGGACAGCTCGGAGACGTGGATGAGGCCGTCGACGCCGCCAAGGTCGACGAACGCGCCGAAGTTGACGATGGAAGACACGACGCCCTCGCGGATCTGGCCCTTCTTGAGCTGGGACAGGAAGGTCTCGCGGACCTCGGACTGGGTCTCCTCGAGGTACTGGCGACGGGAGAGGACCACGTTGTTGCGGTTCTTGTCGAGCTCGAGGATCTTGGCCTTGATCTTCTGGCCGATGTACGGGGACAGGTCGCGCACGCGACGCATCTCGACCAGGGAGGCCGGCAGGAAGCCGCGCAGACCGATGTCGACGATGAGGCCGCCCTTGACGGCTTCGATGACGGTGCCCTCAACAACGCCGTCGGCGTCCTTGATCTTCTCGATCTCGCCCCAGGCGCGCTCGTACTGGGCACGCTTCTTGGAAAGAATCAGACGGCCTTCCTTGTCCTCCTTGGTGACGACAAGGGCCTCGATGGTGTCGCCGACCTCGACGACCTCGTCCGGATCAACGTCCTTCTTGATGGAAAGCTCGCGGGAGGGGATGACGCCCTCGGTCTTGTAGCCGATATCCAGGAGGACCTCGTCGTGATCGATCTTGACGACGGTACCCTCGACCAGATCACCATCGTCGAAGTTCTTGATGGTGGAATCGACTGCCTTGATGAAGTCCTCCTCGGTGCCGATGTCGTTGATCGCGACCTTGGTGACTTCAGTGTTGTTCTCTGCCATGTAAATATATGGTTTCTCAATAGATGGATGGATATTACTCGATATTCAGTTATACGCATGCCAATATGCACGCAAAGGTCAAGAATACCGGAGGGCGTGGCCAAACCCGCTGCCCACGACACGCCCGGAATTTGCGTGCCGCGGGCGACGGACGACGGGCGACGGACGGGCCGGCTCAGCCCAGCTGGCGCTCGGCGATGCCGACGACGTTGCCCAGGAGCATGGCGCGGGTCATGGGGCCCACTCCCCCGGGGTTCGGCGTGTAGGCGGAGGCCACGTCGTAGCACGCCTTGTCCACGTCGCCCTTGATGCGGTAGCGACCGGCCCCCTCGTCCCACACGCGGCTGACGCCCACGTCCACGAGCACGGCGCCCGGCTTGACGTCCTCCGGCTTGACGAACCCGGCGGAGCCCATCGCGGCGACGATCACGTCCGCGCGGCGCATGTGCTCCTCGATGTTCCTCGTGCGCGTGTGGCACAGCGTCACGGTGGCGTTGACCTCGCGGCGCGTGAGCAGCAGGCCGATCGTGCGGCCCACGGTGATGCCGCGGCCGAGCACGCACACCTCCTTGCCCTTCAGGTCGATGTCGTAGTGGTCCAGCAGCGTGAGGACGCCGTTGGGCGTGCACGGCAGCGGCGTGGCGATTTCGCCGTGCGGGTGGAGCACCAGTTCGCCGAGGTTGTACGGGTGCATGCCGTCGGCGTCCTTCTTCGGGTCGATGAGGTCGATGATCGCGTTCTCGTCGATGCCCTCGGGCAGCGGCAGCTGGACGATGTACCCGGTGCATGCCGGATCCTCGTTGAGCCCGCGCACCGCGTCGGCGATGTCGTCGAAGCTCGCGTCCGCCGGCAGCTCGCGCCTGATCGAGGCGATGCCTACCTCCTCGCAGTCGGCGTGCTTGCCGGCCACGTACTTGACGGACCCGGGGTCGCTGCCGACCAGCAGGGTGCCGAGGCCCGGGACGATCCCCCTCGCCTTGAGCCGCTCCACGCGCCGGGCGAGATCGGACTTGATCCGCGCCGCCGTCTGCTTGCCGTCGAGTTTCAAAGACATGCTGTTTGCTCCCATTCGCTTTGCTACGCGCTATAGGCTATCGTGAAATACAGTCAATGGGGAACGCCGTTCCACATACCAAAGACGAGAAGACAACGAAACAAGAGGGAACCTTATGAAGCCAGCATTGCATCGCATCGTCCGGGTCGCCGCCGCCGTGACGGGCGTCGTGGCCCTGTCGCTCGCATCCGCCTGCGGTTCGGGTTCCGGCGGCACGGCGAGCCCCTCCCAGACGACCGATGCGACCGGCACGGGCGCCTCAAGCGAGCCGATCAGCGTCGTCGCCTCGATCAACCAGTGGGGCTCGCTGGCCAAGCAGATCGGCGGCGACTACGTGGACATCACCTCCATCCTCGCCTCCAGCAACGTCGAGGCGCACGACTTCGAGGCGCAGACCGCGGACGTCGCCAAGCTGTCCAAGGCGCAGGTCGTGGTGGCTAACGGCGCGGGCTACGACGCGTGGGCCACCAAGTCGGTCACCAAGCAGACCGCGCTCGTCACGGCGGCCGGCAACGTGGGCGCCTCGGACGGCGACAACCCGCACCTGTGGTTCTCCAAGGACGCGCGCAACGCCGTCGCGCAGGATCTGGCGGACACCTACGCCAAGCTCCAGCCGGACCACCGCGACTACTTCGACGAGCAGCTCGCCAAGTGGCAGGAGCAGGAGAAGACGCTCGAGCAGCAAATGAAGGAGTTCGCCTCCGAACACAAGGACGCCACGTACGCGGCCACCGAGTCCGTGGCCTACTACCTGCTCGCGGACCTCGGGATGAAGGACGTGACGCCGAAGGGCTACGCGCAGGCCGTGGCGAACGACAGCGAGCCGGCGCCGGCGGACCTGAGCGCCATGCAGCAGGTCCTCGAGGGGCAGCAGGCGGACGTGCTGGTGAACAACCCGCAGGAGGCGTCCGACACGACGAACATGGTCACGGGCGTGGCGCACAAGTCCGACGTGCCGGTGATCGACGTGACCGAGCAGATGCCGGAGGGGTACGACACGCTCACCGACTGGATCGGCGCGCTGGTGAAGACGTTCGGCGATTCGCTCGGCGGGTCCGCGTCGGCTTCGTCGTCCGCGCCGGCATCGCCGTCGGCGTCATCATCCGCTTCCTCGTCCGCCAGCTGAACGACGGTCGCCCGACCAACCGCAGCGGCTTTTTCATCGGCCGCCCATCGGAATTTCCGGTGGGCGGCCGACGCCGTTCAGGTGGTTTCGCGGACTCCGCGACGGTTCACGCGGCCATGACGCATGACCGATCACCCGGCCGCATTCTCAATAGCCATCCGCAATTGATAACGGTTGTCATCACCACCTGTCACAATCCCTGAGGACTTCACACGTAAGGAGCGCATGGATGACGGCAAGCATCATCTTCGACCACGCGGCGGTGACGCGCGGCGGCAGGACGATATGGCGCAACGGCTGCTTCGCCATCGAGCAGGGCACGGTGACCGCGATCGTCGGCACCAACGGCACCGGCAAGACCACCATGATGCAGGCGGAACTGGGCCTGCTCCCCCTGTCGGAGGGCAGCGTGACCGTGCTCGGCGAGCCGGCCGGCAAGGCCAACGCGCGCATCGGATACGTGCCGCAGAGCTACACCAACGACATCGACTCCAACCTCACCGCCGAGCAGTCCGTGCTGCTGGGGCTCACGGGCACGCGCTTCGGCATCCACCCGGTCACCAAGGCGCAGCGGGCCAAGGCTCGCGAGGCGCTGCGGTTCGTGAACGTGGAGGACAAGGCGTCGCTGCGCCTGAGCCAGCTGTCCGGCGGCCTGCGGCAGCGCGTGGCCATCGCGCAGGCCCTCGTGTGCGACCCGGAGCTGCTCATGCTCGACGAGCCGCTCGCCAATCTGGACCTCGCCAGCCAGCGGTCGGTGGTGCACGTGCTCTCCCGGCTCAACCGCGAGCTCGGCATGACCATCCAGGTGGTGGCGCACGACCTCAACATGCTGCTGCCCATCCTCACCGGCGCGGTGTACCTGCTCGACGGTCACCCGCACTACGCGGCCATGGACGCCGTGCTCGACTCCACGCTGCTCACCCACCTGTACGGCACCAAGGTGCAGGTGGTCACCACGCCGCAGGGCGACATGTTCGTCACCCCGAACGCACTGGACGAACGCGACGGGACCACGCCGGACACCCACGACGTGGAGGAGGTGGCGGAGTTCCACGACCACGCCGCCCATGGCCACGGCCACGCCGCAGGCGACACCGCCAACACCAGCAATGCCAACACCGCCAGCAACACCAACACCGCCAAGGAGACCGCATGATCCGCTTCGCCTTCGATCCCGACTGGATGATCACGGTCACCGCGCCGTTCATGCTCAACGCCTTCGCCGCGGGCGTGTGCATCGCCGTCGCGGCCGGCGTGATGGGCTACTTCACCATCGCGCGCCATTCCACGTTCGCGGCCCACGCGCTGGCGCACATCGGACTGCCGGGCGCCACCGGCGCGGTGCTGCTCGGTCTGCCCGTGGCCGCGGGCCTCGGCACGTTCGCGCTCGGCGGGGCGCTGGTGATCGGAGCGCTGGGCAAACGCGCCTCGCAGCGCGAGATCGCCACCGGCACCGTGCTCGCCTTCGCCACCGGTCTGGGCCTGTTCTTCGCGCGCATGTCCACGCAGGCGTCGCAGCAGATGCAGTCGATCCTCTTCGGCTCGATCATCACCATCATGGACGCGCAGATCAAGGGGTTCGCGGTCTTCGACGTGGTGCTGCTCGCGGTGCTGGCGATCGTCTACCGCCCGCTGCTGTTCAGCTCCCTCGACGAGCAGGTGGCCCGCGCCAAGGGCGTGCCCGTGGGCGCGATGAATCTGGTGTTCATGGCCATGATGGCCGGCGTAATCACCATCGCCGTGCCGGCGGTGGGCACGCTGCTCATCTTCGCGCTGGTCATCACGCCGGCCGCCACGGCGAACATCCTCACCGCGTCGCCGTTCGCCGCCATGGTGACGGCCACGCTCATCTGCCTCGTCTCGATCTGGGGCGGCCTGGTGCTGGCGGCCATGTTCCCCGTGCCGCCGAGCTTCGTAATCGTCACGCTGTCCACGCTGTTCTGGGCCGTGGCCAAGGGCGTGGACGCGCTGCGCAAGTAAGGGCGCAGGTAGCAGGCAAAGGCCGCGCGGGCCGCGATCACCGCGGACGGAACCCGACCAATGCGTTGGCGATGGCGGCGATGCCCTCGCCCGAACCGGTGAAGCCCATGCGGTCGGTGGTGGTGGCCGTGACGGACACCGGGCATCCGACCGCCCGGGACAGCGCCGCCTCGGCCTCGGCCCGGCGCTTTCCGATCTTGGGACGGTTGCCGATCACCACCACGGACGCGGAGGACGGTTCGACGCCGTGCGCGCGCAGGTGGGCGACGGTATGTTCGAGCATGGGCAGACCGTGCTGGCCGGCGCCGGCGGAATCCGATCCCACGCCGAACAGCGTGCCGATGTCCCCCAGCCGGGCCGCGGACAGCAGCGCGTCGATGAGGGCGTGCGCGGCAACGTCGCCGTCTGAGTCACCTTCGATACCCTCGCCCTGACCGTCCCATTTGAGGCCGGCCACCCACAGCTCGCGGCCGGAGCCGTCCGGCGCGAAGCGGTGGGCGTCGAAGCCCTGGCCGATGTTCATGCGGCCGATGCCGGCCACGTCGGTTGCGCCGGTCACGGACGGGCTCACTTCTTTTTCTTGGAGCTCTCGATGCGGGCAAGCGTCTCCGCCGCCGGCTCCTCGGGGGCCTGCGTGTGGTGCTTCTCGTCGCCGGGCTGCGGGGCCTCGTAGCCGAGGTTCACGTCCAGCAGGCGCTGGGCGGTCGGCTCGTCGAGGTCCTCGGACAGGGCGATCTCGGAGGTGAGGATGCTGCGCGCCTTGGTGAGCATGCGCTTCTCGCCGGCGGACAGGCCGTGCTCGTCCACGTCGCGCTGGGCGAGGTCGCGCACCACCTCGGCGATCTTGTTGACGTCGCCGGTCGCGATCTTCTCCACGTTCAGCTTGTAGCGGCGCGACCAGTTCATTTCCTTCTCGATGATCGGCGTGCGCAGGATCTCGAAGACCTTGGCCACCTCGTTGGCGTCCACGATGTCCCTGACGCCCACCTTCTTGGCGTTCTCCACCGGGACGTTGATGACCAGACCGTCGCTGGACAGGACGGACAGCTGCAGGTATTCCCGCGTCACGCCCTTGACGGTCCTTTCGGTGATGGCCTCCACCTTCGCAGCGCCGTGTCGAGGATAGACGACCATATCGCCGACTTTGTAATCCATGAGCCCTCCGCAAATACGCAATCACATGCACACAAAAACTCGAATAATTATGCCATCCGCCATGGACTTGTCCTCTTGCCTCACATATGCCGCGGGAATGCCGGCCGAATGTCCGAAAAAGGCGCGCGACTGGGCGAAATCTTACGTGTCGAGATGTAAACTCGATTTATGAGCACAACAATTCACCCTGCCAACACGAACCCGCTCCCCGTGGACTACGCCGTCCTCGATCAGGTGAGCAACGCGAAACACTACAACCCGCACGAGGTGCTGGGCGGCCATCTTATGGAAGGCAAAGACGCCGGCCAGGTGACCATCCGCGTCCTGCGTCCCATGGCCAAATCCGTCATCATCACCACGCTGGACGGCGACTGGGCCACCTACCACGAGTTCAACGGCATCTTCACCACCGTCATCCCCGCCGAGAAGACGGACGACGGCTGGACGGTGCCCGACTACCGCGTCTTCGCCGACTACGGCGACGGCCGCAGCGCCACCGAGGACGACCCGTACCGCTACCTGCCCACGCTGGGGGATCTGGACATCTACCTGTTCGGCGAGGGCCGCCACGAGCGCCTGTGGGAGATGCTCGGCGCCCGCGTGCTGCACTACGACGACCCGATGGGCGACGTGACCGGCACCGCGTTCTCCGTCTGGGCCCCGAACGCCCACGCCGTGCGCGTGGTGGGCGACTTCAACGACTGGGACGGCCGCCGCCACGCCATGCGCGAGCTGGGCACGTCCGGCGTCTGGGAGCTGTTCGTCCCCGGCGTGGGCGACGGCGCCCGCTACAAGTTCGAGATCCTCAACGCGAACAACGAGTGGAAGCAGAAGGCCGATCCGATGGAGCGCTCCCACGAGATCCCGCCGGCCACCGCGTCCATCGTCGTCGAGTCCGTGCACGAGTGGGAGGACGGCGCGTGGATGGACCGCCGCGTCAAGACCGACCCGCACGCCGGCCCGGTCTCCATCTACGAGGTGCACGCCGGCAGCTGGAAGCAGGGCCTGAGCTACCTCGACATGGCCGACGAGCTCGTGCCGTACGTCAAGAAGATGGGCTTCACGCACGTGGAGTTCCTGCCGCTCGAGGAGCACCCGTTCACCGGCTCGTGGGGATACCAGGTCACCGGCTACTACGGCGCCGACTCCCGCTTCGGCACCCCGGACGACTTCAAGGCCCTCGTGGACGCCTTCCACCGCGCCGGCATCGGCGTGATCATGGACTGGGTGCCCGCCCACTTCCCCAAGGACGACTTCGCGCTGGGCCGCTTCGACGGCACCCCGCTGTACGAGGACCCGGACCCGCTGCGCGGCGAGCACCCGGACTGGGGCACCTACGTGTTCAACTTCGGGCGCAACGAGGTGCGCAACTTCCTCGTCGCCAACGCGAGCTTCTGGCTGGACGAGTACCACATCGACGCCCTGCGCGTGGACGCCGTCTCCTCCATGCTCTACCTCGACTACAGCCGCGAGCCCGGCCAGTGGCGCCCGAACATCTACGGCGGGCGCGAGAACCTCGAGGCCATCGACTTCCTCAAGGAGGCCACGGCCACCGCGTACAAGAACAACCCGGGCATCATGATGATCGCCGAGGAGTCCACCGCGTGGCCGGGCGTCACCGCCCCCACCGACGCCGGCGGCCTCGGCTTCGGCCTCAAGTGGAACATGGGCTGGATGCACGACACGCTCGAGTACCTCCACGAGACGCCCATCAACCGCCAGTACCACCACAACGAGATCACGTTCTCCATGGTGTACGCGTACTCGGAGCACTACGTGCTGCCCATCAGCCACGACGAGGTCGTGTACGGCAAGGGCTCGCTCTACGGCAAGATGCCGGGCGACGGCTGGCAGAAGTACGCCGGCGTGCGCGCCCTGTTCGCCTACCAGTGGGCGCACCCGGGCAAGAACCTCACGTTCATGGGCAACGAGATCGCGCAGTGGGGCGAGTGGAACTACAACGAGTCCATCGACTGGGACGCGCTCAACTGGGACGACCACAAGGGCGTGCAGCATCTGGTGGCGGACCTCAACGCGTTCTACCGCGAATCGCCGGCCCTGTGGAGCCAGGACTTCGACCCGGCGGGCTTCCAGTGGCTCACCTCCGACGACAACGAGCACGACACGCTGAGCTTCATGCGCATCGGCAAGGACGGCGAGGAGCTGGTCGTGGTCGTCAACTTCGCCGGCACCGCGTGGCAGGACTATCAGGTCCCGCTGCCCAAGGGCGGCAAGTGGGTCGAGGCGCTGACCACCGACGACGAGCGCTACGGCGGCTCGGGCATCCACAATACGGACATCACCGCGGTCAAGGGCGAATACCATTCCCGCGACTGGTCCGCGAAAATCACCGTCCCGGCGCTCGGCGCACTATTCTTGAAGCCGGAACAGTGATTTCACGGAACAAGATAGGGCATCACAGGAATGATCAATAGCGCGAACACGCACCGCGACACGTACACCGTGCTGGTGGTGGAGGATGAGCCGACCCTGGCGACGGCCGTCGCCCAGCGACTGACCGCCGAAGGATGGACCGCCCGCGTGGCCTCCGACGGCGCCAGCGCCGTGCAGGCGGCCTCGACGCTCAAGCCGGATCTGGTGATCATGGACATCATGCTGCCGGTGATGGACGGGCTCGAGGCCACCAAGCGCATCGTGGCCGAGCGCCCGGTGCCGGTGCTCATCCTCACCGCGCGCGACGACGAGGCGGACAAGGTGATCGGCCTCGGCGCCGGCGCGGACGACTACATGACCAAGCCGTTCTCCATGCGCGAGCTCATCGCCCGATGCAAGGCGCTGCTGCGCCGCGTGGAGAGGGCCAAGGTGATCGCGAAGAACGCGGAGAACGAGAAGCTGCTCGACTTCGGCACCCTCGTGATCGACCCGGCGCAGCGCATGGTCACGCTGGACGGCAAGGAGATCCACCTGACGCCCACCGAGTTCGACCTGCTGGCCACTCTCGCGCGCAAGCCCAAGTCGGTGCTCACGCGTGAGAAGCTGCTCGAGGAGGTCTGGGACTGGGTGGACGCCTCCGGCACCCGCACCGTCGACTCGCACGTCAAGGCGCTGCGCCACAAGCTCGGCTCGGAAATGATCCGCACCGTGCACGGCGTGGGCTACGCGTTCGAGCCGCCGAGCGGGGCCGGCGCGCAGTGAGGAGGAACCCGGCGACCGGCGTGCGGCACGGCATGCAGGGCGAGGAGAGGCCGATCGGACGCTTCTCCTCGCTCAAGGTCGAATTGTGTCTGGTCATCGTCGTCGCCACCGCCATCGCGTTCGTCATGGCGTGGTTCCTGCTCAAGGTGGGCTGGAGCGGATGGATCGCCATGCCGCTCACGCTCGCGGTGGCGCTCGGCATCACGTACCTGTTCTCGCGCGGCATGACCGCCCCCCTGCGCCAGATCCGCGACGCGGCCAAGGCCATGGCGGACGGCGACTACACCGTGCGCGTGGACGGCACCGCCACGGAGCGCAACGACGAGATCGGCCAGCTGGCCCGGTCCTTCAACGAGATGGCGGGCGAACTGCAGCACGCCGAGCAGATGCGCCTCGACATGGTGGCCAACGTGAGCCACGAGCTGCGCACGCCGGTCTCCGCACTACAGGCCATGGTCGAGAACATGGCGGACGGCGTGACCGAGCCGACCCCGGCGAACCTCGAAAGCATCCTCAACCAGACCCACCGGCTGAGCGACCTCATCGCCTTTCTGCTCGACCTGAGCCGCATGGAGGCGGGCGCGGCCAGCCTCAACATCGAGTCCTTCAACTTCGCCGACTTCATCGACGAGACCGTCGAGCCGCTGGAGATCGCCGACGCGGGCCACGCGCACGAAATCACCATGGACATCCCCGACGGCATCGTGATGGAGGGCGACCAGGACCGTCTGCGCCAGCTGTTCACCAACATCATCGCCAACGCGCTCAAGCACTCCCCCGACGGCACGGCGGTGCTCATCGAGGCGCACGAGAACGAACAGCAGGGCACGGTCGTGACCAACGTGGTGAACTTCGGCTCGCAGATCGAGCCCTCGGCGCGCTCCGACATCTTCCGCCGCTTCGTCAAGGGCAAGACCGGGCCGGGCACCGAGTCGGGCGGCACCGGGCTGGGCCTGTCGATCGCGCGCTGGGCCGCGCAGCTGCACGGCGGCACCGTGAAGGTCGTGGACGACGAGCGCGGCGCCGACTTCGAGATCACCCTGCCGAAATACCACTGAGGGTTGGCCCGCACTCCCCCGGCGCCGGCGTGCGGGCCAAGGCGAACGCCGCCACGACCACACCGCCGGCCGCCCGCACGGCGAGCGCGCAATGCGCCAGCGTGGCGCCCGTAGTGACGATGTCGTCCACCAGCGCCACACGCCGGCCCCTCAGCGTCTCGGATCCCCTTCCTCCCCCGGCCACACGCACCCTGTCGTCCAATCGATGCGCGCGACCGCGCACGCCGCCCACCGCCACGGATTTCGCCCCCGCGCCGCCGATGCGCAGCACGTCCGCAATGCGGGGACCGGTCCCCGCGCCGCACGGCTTCAGCCCCGCCGCGACGCCCTTCGCAAGGGGACGGACGTGCGCGCGGCCGCGACGGCGTCGAGAAGCCGCGGAGGACGGCACGGGAACCACCGCGTCGACGTCCACGGCACCCACGACGCTTCCACAAGCCGCCGCGCCCAATGCCCGCATCGCATCGGCGAAGTCGGCGTCCAATTCCACGTCGTCGTGGTCCTTCCACGCCAGCACGGCGTTGCGCGCAGCACCGCGGTAGTCGGCGCACGCGAAGCACGGGACGGCGATCCCGTCGCGCCGCAGGGTCCACGCGCGTCCCGTCAGGAACAGCGCACGGCAATCCGCGCACAGCGTCTCGTCCGGCCGGTCGCATCCGGCGCACCCGCGCGGCAGCAGCAGGTCGCGCAGTTCGCGCTCCCACGCCCTCGCCGCCCGCAGCACGCCGTCCATGGCTATCCCCGCAGAATCCCGGTGAGCCGTCGCACGACCTCGAGCGTCTCCTCCGGCCCGTGCACGCGCACCGGCATCACGCCGGCCTGCGCCGCCGGATAGTCGTTGCCATTCGGGTCCATGCGGTCGCCGATAAAAATGATGTCCCCGACGCCGATGCCGAGGATCCGCGCCAGTTCGCGCACCGCGTAGCCCTTGTCGATGCCGCGGCCGGACACGTCCACGCTGGTGGCGCCGCCGGAGCGCACGAGCAGGTGCGGCAGGTCCGCGGCCACGGCCACGCGCAGCGCGTTCTTCTTCGCGTTGTCCGGGTCCCACGCCTCCTTGGCGTCGACGGGCGCCTGCTGGCCCAGCGCCGAAAACGTGACCTGGCTGCCCCGGTCCTCGATGCGCTCGCCCCACGTATGGGCCTCCCACAGGCCGAGTTCGCGCGCATGGCGTTCCAGCGACTCGCGGGCGGCCATGCGGTCGGCTTCGGGCAGGTCCTGCTCGTACTGGAGACGCCATCCGCCGTCCTCGAAGCGGTAGTAGCGCGTGCCGCTGGTGGGCATGAGGTGCAGGTTGGCGTATGCCGCGTCGCCCCGGAACGCGTCCACGGTGAGGATCTGGCGGACGAACAGCTCGTAGCGTCCGCCGGAGATGACGGCCACCTGCGTCAGATGGGTCAGGGCGGCCAGTGCGGAGGCCATGTCGTCGTGCATGGGCATTTTGGAGCGTGCCAGCGTATTGTCCAGATCAAAGCCGATCAGACGCGCCTTCGCGCCCATGGCGTCAAGATCAAGCTCGGTCCACGAATCGGCGATGGCGATGGACATGCGACCTCCTGTGGCTCATGCGGCGTACTGGCTAGAACATAGTACCATCGCGGGCTTGTTGTCCCTCGCTACTAGGGTGAGGCCTCATGAGAAGACCGTCACCTGAACCGCCCTGGATGGGCAAGACCTACCGCAACCGCCATGGCCGCGGCCTGCGCCGACCCACGTTCGGCGCCCGCCTGCCGCGCTACCGCACGCGCTCGGGCATGTTCGACGACATGGTGGCGGCCCAGCTCAAACGGCTCGGTCAGGCGTGGCCGGAACTGGTCAAGCCGCTGCAGTTCGCGGTCGAGGACGTGCCGCCGTCGGACCCGCTGCCATGGGAGGACGAGCCGGAGCTGCTGAGCAAGGCGTTCCCCGCCGGGCACGGCATCCCGCCGCGCATCGTGCTGTACCGCCTGCCGATCCAGATGCAGACGCGCGACCGCGACGAGATGCAGTTCATCATCCGCGACGAGCTCGTCTCCCGGATCGCCGACCACTACGGGCGCAGGCCGGAGGAGATCGACCCCGACTGGGGGCTGTGATCCCAAGGCTCAAGAACGGCGTTATTCCGCCGTTTCTAAGACTCGTTCCGCCGATGGAATGTTGGTAGCGTTCCCTGGTTTCAACCCTGTCGATGTTGGTAGCACCGACAGGGCTTTCCTTTTATTGCAGGAGCCGTCCGCGGGCCTTTGCCGACAGTGAATAACGTATCGGGCGTTTGCCGTGCTCCTGCAGCAGGTCAAGGGCCAGAAGTCCTTTGATGGCGGTCATGAGCTTCACACTTCCCACTTCGAGCCATGTGGAGAGCACCCTGCGGGAGATTGGACGCGGGTCGTTGTCGAACAATTCCACCTGCAGCAGGTAGAACAGGATATCCTTCTGGTCGCCGGACAGGCTTTTATCTTCGGCGTATTTGCCGAGCCGGTCATGGGCCGTCGTAAGCATGCCCCATTTGTTCCCCAAGTCGGAGATGATGTTTTTCTGCGCGGTAATGATGAATTTCACCATCCGGTAGCTGAACAGGGACACATCGGAGCAATTCAGGGGGAACTGGGTGTCGTCGAACGCCTTGTAATACTGTCCCTTGGCGTCGGCTATGACCGGGCTGAGCGATATCGCGGTGGGTACGCTCAGATGCTTACTCAGCTGCAACGCCATCAGGAACCGGCCTGTTCTGCCGTTGCCGTCGTAGAACGGGTGAATGTACTCGAAGGCGTAATGGCACATCACGGCCCGCAGGATCGGCGGTATGTTCACGTCGGTGAGCAGGGCGATCCATTTGGTGAGCTGCACCTGAATCTCCGATTCCGGGTATGCGCCGTCATGGAGTTTGCGCCCGTTGCCGTCGTCCCATACGGAGACCGTGCCTTTTCTGAACATTATGCCGTCGGGCTTGTCCTTGTCGGCTATTTCTCCGTCCGTGACCTGATCGTAAATGCTCCGGATGTCCTTGAGCTCGCGTGGCAGTTCGAGCTGCTTGCCCTCCTCGCCGGACAGTCCGAGGAACAGTTTCGCGAATTCGGTCAGCCGTTTGCGGGGGCCTTCGCTCGCGGCCGATTCCAATGCGTCGGCTATTTCCTTGCGTGTGGTGTGCACGCCTTCGATGGTGTTGGTGCTCTGCACCTCAGCTCCGATGAGGTCGAAGAGATAGGCGCGTTTCGCGATGTTCGGCAGGCCGTTCCACAGTGATTCCACCTTCCCTTCAAGTTCCCTTACGGTGTCGAGTGCGGTGCCGAGCTCCCTGAAGCATACGGCGAACATCTCATGTCCATCGAATGTGATTCCGGAACGGAACGTGGACCATCCGCCGAGCCGCGCTTCATATTCATGCTGGGCCAGTTCCGTGGGTTTCTCCGTGGATTGTGACATGTTGATGGTCTGTCTGATGCTCTTGTATTCCATTCCTACCACCTCGTTTCGTCTCATATCGATGTTTGGAATACAAATAATACCCTTCTATATGTCGAAAATGCCCATAATCGATATATAGAAAAGCAAAATAAACGTTCAACAGTTACAAAACAGAGGAAACCAAATCAAAGAAGGGCATCTCCGTCGCGCAGACATCCTCTGCAGTCGTCGATGATCTCGGGCGTGACATTGAGTGCGTCGGCCATCTGGCTTGGATCCCGTTCGGCATTGACATGCCGAACAGGGTTTTGTTTAGAGTCCCACGTGATCGCGGAGCCACATTCTGTATGCGTGGACGCCCCATGGCATAACGCCAATTCCCCCGGCCATCCGCATGTCGCCGATTTATTCGACGACGATGTAATTGGCCTGATCGATGCGCATGCGTGCGGCGTCCATGTTGGCGCGCCGGGCGGTGGCTGGGTCGGTTTGCATCCGACGTCGCGGTGACGCTGAACGGGCGATCGGCAGCCGGTTCGGACAAATCAACCGAAGAACAGTCGGATTGGTCCGTCAAGCGGTCTTCATAGTTGTCTCCGACGCCCGGATCTGCTGCTAGCTTTTCGGCGTCAGCAATAAACCCCGACTGGGGGCTGTGATCCGTTCGGCCGCAAACGCTCAGCCGACCACACCCAGCGTGGGGTGCGCGTAGACCTGCGCGCGCAGCGGCGTCAGGGCGCGCGGCTCGATCACGGCGACCGCGCCGACGTGCTTGTCGTTGAGGTCGCCGCGGGACAGCGTCACGTTCCAGCTGGCAGCGGACGACGGATCGTCCATGCGCAATGCGGCCACGCCCTGCCCCAGTTCGGATGCGGCGAATGACGCCGCACCGTTCGCCGTGAGGTCGATCTTCCGCTCGCCGAGCAGCTTGCCGTCCGCATCGTAGGCGGACACCGTCGCCGAAGCGGCATCGCGCGTCGCATTCGTCACGTTGACCGTGGCGTCCACCTGCTCGGGCACCGCGACCGCCGAGGACGCGGCCGGACTGCCGCCCGCCACCACGGCGAAATCGGCCTGCCCGCCGTCGCCGGAGCGCGTGAGCACGGCGGAGGCGGTCACCCCGGCGTCGGCCGTGACGCCCACGCCGATCGCGTCGGCCGGGGGCGCGCCCAGATCGGCGACCTGCGCCCTGCCGCCCTCGAGGGAGACGGTCTGCGCGGAGGCCAGGCCGTTGGCGGTGATCCACGACAGGTCCACCGAGGTCCCCTCCTGCGCGAGCAGCAGCACCTTGACGCCCTGGGCGCCCTGCACGCCGGCGATGGCGATGCGCTGCGCGGCGTCGGGCGAATCGAGCACATAGTCGTTGCCCTGCGGCGTCAGGCCGTTCATGGCGGTGGCGCGCACCACGGCGCTCACCGGCGTCTCCTTGCTCGTCACGGTCACATACAGCGCGTCCTGGCCGGGCGCCGCGGCGGACAGGTCGAAGACCGTTTCGGCATTGGCGCTCACGGACAGGGTGCCGGACAGGTTCAGCGACATGCGTCCCGAGGCGGAGGTGCCCCAGACCTGCACGTTCACGGTCGTCGCCTTGGCGGTGGCGTTGGACACCACGAGGCGCTCGGACCAGCCGGTCTGGGTGGCCGGCACCAGGAACTCGTGGCTCAGGCCAGCGTCCACGCAGCTGGTGGCGGCCAGGCCCCTGAGGTCGCCGGAGGACGCCCACGACACGGTGGCCGAGGAGACGCCGGTGCCGTCGGCGGCGGACAGCAGGCGCGTGGTCTGCAGGATCGAGCCGTCGTCCGCGTTGCCCGCGAGGGTGCGCACCGCGGAGGCGTCGGTGGGATCCTTGTCCTCCAGCTCGCCCTTGTCCTCGCCCGTCATGGATGCGATGCGCGAGCTGTACACCGAGCCGAAGGCCACGTAGCGCGACGAGGACGCGATGTCTCCCTCGCTGGTCTGGAAGGCGCTGTCACCGTATTGGGCGTTGTCGCTCAGCGTCATGCGCGCCGGGCAGTAGTTGACGCCCACGCGCTGGCTGACGGTCTGCCCGACGGCGGACGTGTCGCGCGAGCCGCCGAGGACGAACCCCGGCAGCGGGCGCACCACGATCATGCCGATGAGCAGGGCCACCATGGCGACGAGCGTGACGAGCCCCGTCACCGCCTTGCCGACGGTCCAGCCGGTCTTCCGATGGGTCGTTGACGTTATGCCGCGCTTGCCGCTCATGCCTGCTCCTGCTCTCGTCTGCGAATGCTGGGAAGTGCCACCAGGACGTACAGCACGACGACCACGCCGGCGCCCCACAGCCACGCCCAGCGCCATACGTTGGCCCGTGCGTCCTCCAGCCCGGTCAGGTCGACGCCCTGCGTGGCCGCGTCGGCCAGCGTGAGGCGGAAGTACGTGCCGGACGCGTTGCTCACCACGCTCTGCGTGCCCTCGCTGGCGGTGATGTTGGACACCAGCGCGTCGTACGAGGGATCGTCGGTCACGTCGCCGGAGGCCGGAGCAACGAACACGCCGCCGAATCCGAGGTCGCTCAGCGTGCGGATCGCCTCGGCGTCCCCGTTGCTCAGCAGCTGCGACGCGGCGGTGGCCATGCGCCCGGTGGCGTCGTCCTCCAGTCCGGAGACGACACGCGCGTGGACGACGGGCGTGTTGTCGATGATCTCGCCGCGCGCGGTGCGCATCACGGTGAAGTCGACGACGGTGGACGACTGGGCGCTGAGCGCGAGGATGCGGTGCGCCGGATTCTGGTCCAGATAGTCCACGGCGACCATGGGCAGCCCGCGGTCCGTGGCGGTCACGCCGCCGGCGGCGAGCGTGCGCTGTGCGCCGAGCGCGCCCCACAGGGCCACGAAGCACGCCAGCGCCACGGTCAGCGCGGTGCGGCCGATTCTGGCCCACGCGGTTTTGCCGTCGCGCTGCGCCGCGCGGCGGTCGGAGGTCATCATGCCGACCAGCGGGTTGAAGCGCTTGACCGCGCCGCCGGCCACCTGGCACACGCAGGCGATCACGCCGAGCATGGCCATGGCGAAGCCGGGCAGCACGGAGCCGGCCACCTGACCTTCGCCGTCCACGCCGACGGCGACGCGCGCGGAGACGAGCGACAGCAGCGCGCCGGCGATGATGACAACCCACATCATGCGCGACATGCGCAGCGCCATGGGCAGCAGCAGCGCCGCCACGGCCAGCGCCGCGAGGGCGAGCACCGAGACGATGGCGAGGACGCCGAGCCAGTGTTCGGCGGCGGGCACGTCGGTCCACGACGCGGGCAGCTCGAGTCCGAACGCGTGCGCGGTGATGTCAGCGAGGCTCATGGCCTGCGGGGCGCCGTTCGCCGCGGAGGACGGCAGCATGACGTCCGCGAACAGCTCGCGCCACTCGCCGGAGCCGATGTGCCGCACCGCGTTGACCAGCGTGGGCGCCAGCGTGAACGCGGCGGGCACGGGGATGAGAAGCAGCGTGGGGCGGTGGCGGCGCACCAGCATGAGGAACGCCACGAAGACGAGCAACAGCGGCAGCAGCGTCTGCGGTTCGGCGTCCACGACGGGGATGAAGCACAGCGAGGCGAGGGCCGCGCGCTGCACCGAGGCGACGGGCTTGACCGGGTCCTCCGTGAGGTACATGGCCGTGGCGCGGAAGGTGAAGGCGAACGCCGCGGGCAGGAACGCCATGAAGACGAGCATGGCGAGGTTGCCGGCGTGGTACAGGCCCATGGCGGCGGCGAGCGTGCCCCACAGCAGGCCGCACACCACGCGCACCGGGTTGGAGCGGGTGAACACGCCGGCGAGCGCCCAGAACGACAGCGCGGACAGGGGCGCGGCGGCGAGGTAGATCAGGGCCATGGCCGCGGCCACGTTGCCGCCGGTCAGCACCGCGGCGCCGGCCAGCACCAGCAGGAACGGCGACGGGGGACCCGCGAGGCCCACACCGAGGCCGAAGCTGTACGGCGTGGTGGCGGCGTCCACCAGCTGCCCGTAGGACGCCCCGGTGGGCAGCAGCGTCTCGGAGGCGAGCCGGCCGCCCGCGAACAGCCCGCGCACCACGTTCCAGCGCAGCGCGGTGACCGCGGCGGCCAGCGCGACGGCCATGACGGCGGCCCACGAGGCGCGCACGCGCCACTGGCGGCGCAGATGTGCCTTGGCGAGCGGGCTCAGCAGAGTGACGTAGCGCTGCGATTCGAAGGCGCGCATGCGCTCCCGCCACCGCTTGAGCTGCTGCCGGTTGGCCACGAGCACGCCCAGCCGGCCCAATGAGGTGACGGACTGGCGGGCGACGCGCTTTCTGGCACGGGACGCCCCGGCCACGCCGGCGAGCGCGCGCCACGGCAGGGCGAGCTCGCACGCGGCCTCGTACGGCTTCTTGGCGAACAGGAGCGCGAAGAACAGGCCGAAGGACTTGACGAGCAGCCACAGCCACTGGAGGGGCCAGCGTCCGCGGCGCACGTCGGTGATGCGGTAGCGCTGGCTCGCGGTGATGCGCTGGAGGGCCGAGTTGAGGGCGTCGTCCTCGTCCACCGCCTCGCCGGAGCGGGTGCGCACGCCCTCGAGGCGCGCGCGCCGGTGGGCGATGACCGCCTTGGGCACCACGAGCACGCGGCCGCCGTTGAGGCACACGCGGCGGCAGAAGTCCTTGGACTCGCCGAAGGAGGTGAACCAGCCGTCGGCGCCGCCCAGGGTGCGCCACACGGACAGGGGCACGAGCGCGCCGGCGAGCGACACGGCGAACACGTCCTGTCGCCCGTCGTACTGCTCCTGATCGGGTTCGCCGTCCACGACGAGGCTGGCGACCCGGTGGTGCGGGGCGGCGTAGTAGCCGACGTTGTGCAGCGCGTCGGAGTCCCAGGCGAGCTGCTTGGCGCCGATCACCGAGGCGCCGGGCACGTTGCGGTGCGCCTCGACGAGCGTTTCGAGGCACGAGGGGTCGCGCGGGCGCGAATCGTCGTGCAGCAGCCAGACGGATTCGGCCGTCTCGGGCAGACGGGCGGCGCGCAGGGCCTTGTCCACGGCGTCCCCGAACGACGCGGCCCCCTTGACGCCCACGAGCTGCACCTGCGCGGTGGCGACCTGCGGCAGGCGGTCGACGCGCGGGGCGTGCGGGCGGATGACCTCCATCGTGGAATACACGGGTTTGGGCGTCTGACCGCTGCAGTCGGCGACGATGACGACGCCGGGCAGCGTGCGCTGGGCCAGCACGGCCCTCACGGTGTCCGCGAGGAAGCGGCGGTCCTTTTCTACGGTGACGACGGCGACGACGGTCATGTCCACGTCCTGGCGCACGCCGCGGGGACGGGCTGCGAGCGCGTTCACCAGAATCTGCTGCACGCCTGCGTCCGTTGAGGTCTCGAAAGTCATGGTTCCAGTCTAAGCACAGCCCGCGGTCGGGCGCGTCACGCCCTGTTCCTGCGCTCCTTTTTGTAGCGCCGGCGCTCGCGTTCGCTCATGCCGCCCCAGATGCCGAAGCGCTCGTCGTGGTCGATGGCCCATTCGAGGCACTGCTCGCGCACCTCGCATTCGGCGCAGATGCGCTTGGCGTCGCGCGTGGAGCCGCCCTTCTCGGGGAAAAAGGCCTCGGGGTCGGTCTGCGCGCACAGGGCCTTGTGCTGCCAGGACAGGTCGCCGTCCGGTTTGAACAGGCCCCACAGGCGGGACAGCGCGTCGTCGTCGGAATCGTCGAACAGACCCCACATGCCGTCCTCCTTCGCCTAGATCCTGCCGTGGCCGTACTAGATTACACACGCGGCCCCTCGAATTTGTCAAATTGTCTCGCGTCAATGCGGCATCCCGCGCCGCGCATGTGGTATATTGCCGTGTTCGTCAACGCGCCCGCCGTTCCCGGAGCGCGTTTTGGCCCCGCGGTTGTGCCGTTCATGGGGAGAAATGCCCGCCGTCACCACCCGCTCACACATTCGCGTGTTAACAAGGCTTGCAGCGCATTGCTTTCAGGAGGGATCATGACGCAGCCATCAGGACACGAACCGCAGGACACGCCGCCGAGCTTCATTCCCTCCGGCTCGCGCAGGCGCGCCGCGCGCACGACCGGCGACCAGACGCCGCCGAGCTTCTCCCCCACGCCCGCCTCCCATGGCTCCCACGGCTCCCATGCGGGGCGCGCGCGCACGGCGGGTTCGTCGTCCGCTACCGCATCCGCCTCGGCCTCCCAGCCTCCGACCGCCGAACGGCGCTCCACGCCGCCGCTGCGCCGGCCGGCCTCGATTCCCGCCGCACGGGCCGCAACGCCGTCGCCGCAGCCCGTGCAGTTCCAGCCCAAGGCGCGTTCGCGCGGACGCGTGCCCTCCGCGCGAACCGCTTCGGAGAACGCCTCCCTGCGCCGCCAGCCGTCCCCCCGTCCCGCGGCGCCGCTTTCCGCTTCCGCCGCGCGACCGGCGAAGTCCGGCGCAGCCTCCACCGCCGTTGCCGTCCGTCGGCGCCGCAATCCCCTGCGCATCGCGTTGGCCGTATTGCTCGCGCTGATCCTGCTGGCCGGCGTGGGCGTCTTCTCCGCGTGGGGATGGGTGAACGGGCAGCTCGTCAGGCAGAACATGCTCACCGGCGCGGCCAACACGCCCGCCCAGACCTGGCTGCTGCTCGGCTCCGACGAACGCGACGCGAACGACGGCACCGGCATCAACGACGCCACCGACGGCTTCCGCACGGACACGATCCTCGTGCTCACCAAGCCTCAGCACGGCAGCAGCTCGCTCATCTCCATCCCGCGCGACTCGCTCGTCGAGGTGAACGGCCGCAAGATGAAGATCAACGCCGCGGCGGCCGCAGGCGGCTACCCGGCGCTCGTGGGCCAGGTGGAGAAAATCACCGGCATGAACGTGGACCACGTGGCCGTCATCCACTTCGGCGGACTCAAGAACGTGGTGGACGCGATCGGCGGCGTGGAGCTGTGCTACGACCGCACCGTCAACGACGTCAAGTCGGGCCTCAACTGGCAGGCCGGGTGCCACGTCGCGGACGGCGACACCGCGCTCGCGTTCTCCCGCATGCGCTATTCGGACCCCAAGGGCGACTTCGGCCGCGCCGAGCGCCAGCGGCAGGTGATCTCCGCGATCACCAAGAAGGCGGCCTCCAGGGACACACTGCTCAACTTCGGCAAGGTCAACGCGCTCATGAAGGCCGGCCTCGGCTCGATCGTCGTGGACGAGAAGGCGAGCCCGTGGAGCCTCGCGCAGATGGCGCTGGCGTTCAAGGCCGCGTCCGGAGACCGGGGCGTGACCGGCACGGTGTACTGGACCGACGCGGACTACCGCGGCGCCGGCGTCGGCTCGTCGGTGCTGCTGGACGAGACGCGCAACACGGAGCTTTTCTCGCAGCTCGCCAAGGGCACGCACGATCCCGGTACCGTCGGAAGCCTGTGATTCCGCCGTTTCCCCACATTCGACCACAGGCCGCCCGTGATTTGACCCGCGCCCGTCGGGCCTCCACACTCGGGGCATGAGGATATTCAACCGCCCGGGGAAAGAGCCGTCCGCCGCCCGTGACCCCGCCGCGCCGTGGATGGTCATGAGCATGCTCGCCCCGGCGTGCGCGCAGATCGCCATGGCGGTCATGATGGTGTTGGAGGGCCGCTGGACGTTCGCGATCATGCTGCTGCCCGGCCTGTTTGGCTGCGTCGCCTCGTTCATGGTGATGCGTTCGCGTCAGTCGGCGCGGCAACCGGGAGGGCCGCCCGGAGCCGGCGACGGAACGCGGGCCGGAATTGATGCCGACGCCGGAGGGACCGCCATCCCCGATCTGGAGTCGGTGCCATGGCCCACGCTCATGGGACTGCCGCAGGACGCCTCGCAGTGGTGGCGGGCCGTCGTGCACCGGTGGGCGCTCGCGCGGCAGCGGCGCGACGACGGCATGCCCGGCATCGGCGGGCTCGGCGCCCACGCCGGGCAGCCGGCGCCGATCGGCATGGGCGAGCATGGCCCGGCCGTCATGGATCTGGCCACGCACGGGCCGCACGCGCTGGTGGCGGGCACCACCGGTTCGGGCAAGTCGGTGCTGCTCAAGCAGTGGTGCCTGGCATTGGCGGTGAACTATCCGCCGGACATGCTCGCCATGGTGTTTCTGGACTTCAAGGGCGGGGCCACGTTCCGGGGCCTCGAGGCGCTGCCGCATGCGGTCGGCTGCGTGTCCGACCTGGACCTCGCCCATGCGGTGCGCGCGCTCAACGCCATCGAGGCGGAGCTCAAGCGGCGCGAGCGGCTGGTGGCCGAGGCGGGCGGCGCGCAGATCGACGACCTGCCCGCTCCCCCGCCGCGCCTGCTGGTGATGGTGGACGAGTTCAACGCGCTGAAGGAGCAGCTGCCGGACGCCATGGACCGGCTCACGCGACTGGCGTCGCTGGGCCGTTCGCTCGGCATGAACCTCGTGGCGTGCACCCAGCATCCCATGGGACAGGTGAGCGCGGCGATGAAGGCCAACATCGCGGTCAACCTGTGCATGCGCGTGCGCGACGACCTGCAGTCGATCAGCATGCTCGGCACCAAGGCCGCCGCGCTCATCCCCTCCACGAGCCCCGGCGTCGGATATCGCCACGACGGCGACGCGCTCGAGGCGTTCCGCTGCGCCCGACCGCAGGACGCCCTCGGGCCGGTGCGCGCGGTGTCCGACGCCGCTCGGTTCTGCGGCGTCAGGCCCGCCGAGCCGCTGTTCAGCGAGCCGCTGCCCGAATATCTGTCCGGCTCCCACGCCGCCGCGGACGGAAGCGGCGCGATCGTGGGCGCGTGGGACGACGGCGTGCGCCTCCATCCGTGCGCCATCGGATTCGATGGAGGGTGCGTGGCCGTCATCGGCGGCGCGAAACGCGGCAAGAGCACGCTGATCGCCGGGCTGGCCGCGCGGCTCGCCCAAGCGGGCGTGCCGTACGCGACCGCCCCGGAACAAGCCGACGCATCCACGCGCGTGGTTCTCGTCGACGACGCCGACGAACTGGCCGATCCGCTCGGCGGCGACCCGCGGCGCAAGGACTTCGAACGGCTGCTCGCGGACGGTTCGGTGACCGTGGTCTTCGCGCTGTCCTCCGCACGCCGCCTCGGCGACGCCTCGCGCGTCACCATGCGCATCGTCCTGCCGAGCGGGGACCGCACCGCGGACCTGCTCGCCGGCGCGCCCGCGGACGCGCTCGACCGGGCGGGAGGCGACGCCACGCGGATTCCCGGACGGGCCGTGGTCGTCGCGCGGGGGCGGGCCGATCCGGTCCAGCTGTGCGACCGCTGACGGCGAAAAAATCCTCGTCCGTTGGAGGAACACCCTTGAAAAGTCGGCTCATTCGTGCTTTCCTTCTATAAGGACTTGGAAACGAATCCGCGGACATCGACGTGAAGGAAGGCGACAGATGAGTAGTGCTTTTGATTGGCGTGCAAAGGCGGCCTGCCGGGACAAGGACCCTGAATTGTTCTTCCCCGTCGGCAACACCGGCGCCGCATACCAGCAGATCGAGGAGGCCAAGGCCGTGTGCCGCACGTGCAAGGTCATCGACGCGTGCCTCAAGTGCGCCCTCGACACGAATCAGGACTATGGCGTGTGGGGCGGCCTGAGCGAGGACGAGCGCCGCGCGCTCAAGCGCCGCGCCATGCGCGCCCGCCGCTCGCAGGCCATGCAGATGCAGGCCTGACCCGAGCGCCGCGCCATACGCACGGCAGCGCTTACGCGAAAGGGGTCGGTTCCCGGATACGAACGATATCCGGGAGCCGACCCCTTTCGCGTTGTCTTGGCCGTTGCCTCCGGCCGCCGCGCGCTACTCCTGCGCGGCGCGCAGCTTCATGTCGAGGATCACGCGCGTGCCGCCCTCGCGGCGCGGCTCCCAGCGCACGGTGCCGCCGAAGTCGTTGGTCACGAAGGTGTTGATGATCTGCGTGCCCAGGCCGGAGCCGGACGAACGCGCCATGCCCTCGTGCGATTCGGTGGCGAGGCCGTTGCCGTCGTCCTCCACCACGACGTTGAGGTTGTTGCCGCCGCGGCCCACGGAGATCGTCACGTGGCCCTCCTTGCGCCCCTCGAAGCCGTGCTCGATGGAGTTGGTGACCAGCTCGGTGAGCACCAGGCTCAGCGGGGTGGCGTCCTGCGCGGGCATCATGCCGAACTTGCCCAAATAGCTGATGTCGATGTGCTGGTCCTTGGAGACCGCCAGATCCACGCTCAGGCGCAGCAGGTTGGCGATGACCTTGTCGAAGTCCACCACCTCGTCGGCGCTCTGGCTCAGGCCCTCGTGCAGCACGGCGATGGTCTGCACGCGACGCTGCGCCTCACCGAGCTCCTTGCGGACCTCCTCGTTCTTGGTGCGGCGGGCCTGCAGGCGCAGCAATGCGGAGACGGCCTGCAGGTTGTTCTTCACGCGGTGGTGGATCTCGGAGATCGTGGCGTCCTTGGTCTGCAGCTCCTTCTCGCGCCGGCGCAGCTCGGTGACGTCGCGGCACAGCACGATGCCGCCCACGCGGCCGTTCGCGTCGTACAGGGGCAGGGAGCGCAGGGAGACGGCGGAGCGGTTGGCGTTGAGCTCGGAGTCGACCGGCGCCTTGGCGGTGAGCACGAGCGGCAGCGTCTCCGGCACGGGATCGTTCTGGTGCAGCAGCGCGGTGCCGATCTCCGACAGGTACTGGCCCTGCATGACCTGCAGCGAGCCGAGTCGGCGGAAGCAGCTGATGGCGTTCGGGGAGGCGTAGCGCACGATGCCCTCGGCGTTGAGGACGATGAAGCCGTCGGACACGCGCGCGTTGTGGCGCTGGTTGAGCACGGAGTCGCTGTACGGGAACTGGCCGCGCGGGATCATCTCGAACAGCTGCTTGCCGGCCTTGATGCTTTCGGACTCGTAGCGGCCGTTGGATTCACGGGTGGCCATGTTGGTCTCGCGCACCACCAGTCCGAGCGTCTTGCCGTTGTGGCGCACGGGCGCGTACACGTCGCAGATGGTGTTGCGGCCCTGCGTGCGCAGGCGGGTGGAGCGGAACACGCTGCTCGACTTCATGGCCTGGTCGAGTTCGGCGACCTGCTCCCCGGGCACGGCCTTGCCGACCACGTCGTCGAAGCGCAGCGACATGACGGTGGACGGGCGGCACTGCTCGGCCACCACGTATTCGCCGTCTCCGTTCTGGATGAGCAGCATGAGGTCCGCGAAGCTCAGGTCCGCGATCACCTGCCAGTCGCCCACGAGGTGGTGGAGCCATTCGCGGTCGTCGTCGGTCAGATCGGGTCGTGTTGCGAGGATATGCGTGAAATCAGCCATGTCACTTAGTGTAAGGTGCGTGGGCGCCAATGTCACGGCGGGTCGCCCCTTCACGTTCCGCCGTGGTTACGCTATCGTAGGTTACGCAAGCGTAGGTTATTGGATTCGGATGGACGGGAGCGACATGGCGAAGCGGAGCACACCCGAGATCGAGGCGAAGCGGCGGGCCGTCATCAAGGCCAGGGAGGACCATCTGCAGGCGAAGGCGGACGCGGTGAGGGCCACCGCGCAGGCCCGCGCCGAGACGATCCGCATGAAGGCCGAGGAGAAGGCCAGCAAGGTGATCGCGCGCGCCGAGGAGCGTGCGGCGAAGATCGAGGGCATCGCCCCCGCCGAGATGGCGCGCAAGGTGCGCCTCGACGTGCATGGCCGGCCCAAGCCCCTGCTGCGCGGCTGGATCCACGCCGTGGCCGCGCCGCTCGCGCTGGCCGCCGGCATCGTGCTCATCTGCCTGGCGCCGTTCGCCTCGCTCAAGTGGGCGTGCGCCGTGTTCATGACCTGCTCGCTGGTGCTGTTCACCAATTCGGCGGCCTATCATCTGGGCGACTGGAGCCCGCGCGTCACCGACGTGCTGCGCCGCATCGACCACATGAACATCTTCCTGCTCATCGCCGGCACGTACACGCCGGCGTCCTTCGCGCTCCAGCCGTTCTGGCGCAACCTCATCATCGGCGGCATGTGGGGGTGCACCGCCGTGGCGCTCGTCATCCACGTGATCTGGATCAACGCGCCGCGCTGGCTGTACACCATCACGTACATCGTGTTCGGCGTGTCCGGCGTGGCGTTCATGAGCCTGTTCTGGAACTCCCCCGTCGCCGGCCCCGCCGTGGTGATCCTGCTCGCCTCGGGCGGCGCCTGCTACATCGCGGGGGCGATCGTCTACGCGCTGCGCAAGCCCGACCCGTGGCCGCGCGTCTTCGGCTTCCACGAGATCTTCCATGTGGGCACCGTCGCGGGGTACGCCTGCCACATGGTGGCGATCTACATGGTCATCGTGCAGCTGTGGTGAGCCGGGCCACGTGCCCGACCGGCCGGCTACGGCGAAGGGCGGCGTTCCCCCATTCGGGAACGCCGCCCTTCGTCATATCAGCCGCGCCGTATTGCGCCGCCGCCGGCCGCCTCAACGCGGCAGGCCGGCGAATGGATCGGAGCTCAGGCCTCGAACGGCTTGGCCTCCTTGATCGTCACGGTGATCTCACGGCCGTTGGGGGCCTTGTAGGAGACCTCGTCGCCGGCGTGCGCGCCCAGGATGGCGGCGCCGATCGGGGACTCGGGGCTGATCACCTCGTGCTGCGTGGCCACGGCGATGTCGCGCGAGCCGAGCACATACGTCTTCTCGCGGCCGGCGAGCAGGATGGTGACCACGGAGCCGTTGCCCACGGTGCCGGCCTTGGGGGCCTGCATGATCTTCGCGTTGCGCAGCTTGACGGTGAGCTCGTTGACGCGGCCCTCGTTCTTGCCCTGCTCCTCGCGGGCGGCCTGGTAGCCGCCGTTCTCGGACAGGTCGCCCTCGGCGCGCGCCGCGGCGATGCGCTCGGCGATTTCGCTGCGGTAGTCGCCCTCGCGCCATTCGAGTTCCTTCTTGAGCTTGTCGTACGCCTCCTGCGTGAGCAGGACGACCTTTTCCTCATCTGCCATGGTGTTTCCCTTCGATGTGCATGGAACAATGTGCATGGAAAACGCCGGCGTCATGGCCATGCGACGGGGCCGCACGATGAGCCGGCGCTGAAAATCTTGTGGTGCGTGCCTGTGATCGACGCCCGTCAGCGGGTGGAGATGATGTCGATCACGAACACCAGCGTGTCGCCGCCGCCGATGCCGGCCTGCGGGACGCCGCGGGAGCCGTAGCCGTACTCCGGCGGGATGGAGACGACCAGACGGGAACCCACGTTGTGGCCCGGGACGGTCTGGTCCCAGCCCTTGATGACCTGGCCGACGCCGATGCCGAAGCTCGCCGGCTGATGGCGCGCGAAGCTCGAGTCGAACGCGGAGTCCTTGCCCCACACCACGCCGTGGTAGTTCACGGTCACGGTGTCGCCGCGGCGCACGATCGGGCCGTCGCCCTCGACCAGCTCGACGACCTTGAGGCCGGCGGGCGCGGTTTCGGACGGGAATTCGATCGTCGGGGTGGCGCCGAACTCGGCGTTGACCTTCGGCATGTTCGTATCAGCCATTGTTGTCTCCTTGTCGCTGTTCAATATCGCGCTATCCTAGCGGCTTTCGGCGCCGATCGCAACGCATGCGGCCGTTTTCGACAGGCCATTGGCCGTTGGCCGCGGCCGGCCGCGCGGCGGCGATCAGTATGATCAATACGATCAGTACAGCACGCCGTACATGCGCACGATGAAGAACAGGCCCAGCGCGGCGAACAGCACGGTCAGGGCGACCATGGCGAACACGGCGGCGCGACGGGCGGCCAGACGCGGGTAGACGACCCTGGCCACGAAGAACGCCACGAAGCCGATCACCGCGCAGTTGAAGCCCGTCGCCGCGACGTTCCCGGCCGACAGGCCGGCTAGGCCCTGCGGCTCCGCGAGGGAATCGATGATGGCCGGCAGCACGAACACGCCCCACGCGCCGAAGCCGAACAGACCCACGCCCCCGTACACGAACGGCACGGCCTTGGGGTTTTTGACGCCGTGCGACAGCGAATCGGCGGCCCACAGCAGCGCGAAGCCCACGATGTACGTGTACGCCACGGCGAGCAGGCAGGCGACCATGGCCCACGGCACGATCGCCAGATGCGCGAGGGACGCGTAGATCGGCGCGCACACGAACTCCCCCACGCACGCGACGATCGCCGCGACGACGCCCTGCACCAGCAGGCTCGGCAGACCGCCCTCGACTTCGCCGCCGTCCGCCGTGCCCGGCTCCCCGGATGCGTTGCGCGCGGACCGCTGGATGTTCCTTCCCGCCATGACTCTCCTCAACTCTGCGACGTCGGCACGCGGATCGCCGCCCGCCGGATTACAGCGGCCCAGTATACGGACCGTTTGTAAACGGGAGGGGCGGCGTCCGCATCGTTGACGGCGATCAGACCGGCGCGCCGATCGAACTCACATGGACGCGAACTCACGCACCAGCGCATGGCGCATGACGTCGTCGGCGGACACGCCGCGGCGTTTCGCGACGGCGTCCAGCATGGCAGACATATCGGCGCTCAACGAGAACGTACGGCTCACCGCATCGGCTTGGGCGACGGGAACGACCGGCCCAGAATACACGGCGCCCGGCTTGCCTCCGAACTCTCCGTCATCCGCGGCGTCCGCCCACTCGTCCAACATCTCGTCGGTGACCACACGGCCACCCTTGGCAACGAAAGCCATGGCCATCTCCTCCTACAACAGCATCAACTCGTGCAGCACCTTCGGCGTCGCCTTCATGGCATGGAACACATGCCACCGATCCGACTCGTCCAGCACCGCGACCATTTCCAGCAGCCGGCCGCGTTCGTCATAGCCGACCGCCACATACCGCAACGGATCGGTGCCCTCCCGCGGCATGAACCGCACGACGTTGCTCCATGCGACATGCACCGAATGCTCGGACACGTCGGGGTGACGTTTGCTGACGCGCGGATCGACCACAACATCTCCGAATGGCACGATCACCACCTTCCGCTAGCTTGCCTCCAGTGTATCCCGCACACTTTGGAATACGCTCGCGGAATCAATCGGCGTCACACGGACCAACCATGACGGACCGTTCACGACGAAAGCCACGGACAATGACGGGCATCGCGAGTTTCCCATTGAGAAGATTGTGACCAACATGATGCCATTTCCAAGACGGCAGATTGCTGCTGCACGCCGCCTAATAAAATCCGATTCGCGAAAAGTGCCCCCGGTGGGACTCGAACCCACAAGCCGAAGCGAAGGATTTTAAGTCCTCTGCGTATACCGATTTCGCCACGGGGGCCTGATGCGGGCTCCGAGCAAACTCGCGGAGTTCGCATCAAGTACTTGGTCATTATGCCACGTTTGCCGAGGCAACGCGTCGCACGCCACTCCGTCCGTCAGCGCGCGGCGAGCAGGCGGCGGCCGTAGTCGAGCACGATGCCGTCGAGCAGGCCGTGCTCGCTGGCCACGTAGGACGTGACGGTTCCCTCGCCGCGGGCCGCGTTGGCGCGTTCGGCCACCTTGGCGAGCACGCGGCTCCAGACAAGCGCGCCGCCGCCCACCACGTCGATGCGGCCGGGGTGGATGGTCTTGTAGGCGCGGCGGTCCTCGCGGGTCATTCTGAGGAACCGGTCGTTGACGGCGGTGATGTCCGCGATGGGCACGCGGCGGCCGTCCACGGCGGAGTGGTTGTATTCGGGCAGGCCCATGTAGAGGGCGGTCATGGTGGTGACCGTGCCGGACACGCCGATGATGGTGCCGGTGCGCTCGGCGGGCACGGTGCGGAACGCCTCCTCGATGTGTTCGTCGATGTCCGCGACGGCCTCGGCGATCTGCTCCTCGGTGGGCGGGTCGGCGAGCAGGTGGCGCTCGGTCATGCGCACGGAGCCGATGTTCATGGAGAACGCGGCGGTCACGTCGTCGGCGGGCGCGTCCACGCCGTCGCCGCCGAGCACGAGTTCGGTCGAGCCGCCGCCCAGATCGACCACCAGATACGGCGGCGCGGGCACGGTGCCGTCCTGCTCGGGGCCGAGCACGCTGGTGGCGCCGAGGAAGCTCAGGCGGGCCTCCTCGGTGCCGGGGATGACTTCGGGGCGCACGCCGAGGATCCCCTCGATGCGGTCCTCGAACTCCTCGCGGTTGGCGGCGTCGCGTGTGGCGGACGTGGCCACGAAGCGCAGGCCGTCCACATGGTGTTCGGCGAGCAGGTCCGCGAACTCCCCCGCCGCCGCGTACGCGCGCTGCAGGGCGTCGTCGGCGAAGCGGTGCGTCTTGTCCACGTCCTGGCCGAGGCGGATGACGCGCAGCACGCGCGGCAGCACGTCCGTGTAGCCGTTCGCGTCCACGCGCGAGATCTTGAGGCGGATCGAATTGGTGCCGCAGTCGATGCCGGCGACCGTCACCGCACCCGGATTCGTGGCGTTCACTGCGTTCGTTGCACTCGTGCCGGTCATCAGTCCTCGCCCTCCTTGCGATCGTTTCCTTCCGCATCGTTCGCATCATCCGCATCGTCCGCGCGCAGGCCGCACCGGCACACGGCCGGATCGAACTCGCCGCGGATGCGTTCGAGCACGCGGTCCCCGATCGGGTTCACGCCCGGTCCCATGACCAGCGACTGCGCCACGAGGGCGTGCAGGCACTTGACGCGCACGGGCATGCCGCCGGCGCTGATGCCCTCGATGTGGCTTTCGTCGTCGCCGAGCCGTTCGGCCAGCGCATGGCGGAAGCCGAGATACAGTTCGTGCGCCCGCTCGTAGGCGGCGCGCACGTCTTCGTCCTGTTCGACGAGCGCCGTGTAGGACGGCATTTCGCCGTTCGCCTCCACGTGGGAGACGGCCTTGACGACTTCGGGGCCGGTCAGGTAGCAGGTGGTGGGGAACGGGATGCCGCCCGGCAGCAGCGGCCGGGTCACCACGGCGAGCGGGTTGCCGCACACGCAGCGCGCGCCGACGGCGACCATGCCGCGCGGATAGCGGCCGAGCTGCTCCTGCACGAGGGCGATGTCCCGCTCCGCGGCGCCCTCGCTGAGCTTGGCGGCGGCCAGATCGGTCACGAACTTGAGGTCATTGGGGGTCATTGGTTGTTGTCCTTGGTGGTTTCGCTGGTGGAAGTGGAACTGGGGGTGCCGCCGGAGCCGGGGGAATCCGCGTTCGCATTGCCGTCGGCGTTGGCGTCGTCCTGCTTGTCCGCCTCCTCGAACGCGTACGAGAGCTCCTTGTACCACGGCAGGGTGTCCGCCGTGGTGCCGTCCGACGTGTTGGAGGAGTCCGAGGACGCGTCGCCGCCCACGGCCTCCGGATGGAGCACGCGGATGGCCTGTTCGCCGGGGAACACGAAGCCGAGGCGTTCGCGGGCCTGCGCGGCCACGTACGCGTCGTCCGACCAGCGGGCGATGTCGTTCTGCAGCTCCTGGTTCTTCTCGACGAGCGCGGCCTGCGTTTTCTTCAGCGCGTTGAGCTCGGCGAGGTTCGTCGCGTACGTGTGGAACGTGGAGACCAGTTGGATCAGTCCGATGACGACCAGAATGATCGACAGGAAAAACGCGATGGGTCCCGAGGGAATGCGGGATGTTGATTTTCTTCCTGAAGACGCCATGGATACGAAAATACCCGCCGCATTCGACTTGCGGAATGCGGCGGGTATTCGCAACGCCTAGCGCCGGTTAATGCGACGCAGGGCGACTAGCTCACTTGGCCAGGTACTTCTTGCAGGCCTTGAAGGCGCTGTAGCCGGCGTACTGAGCGGTGGAGCCGAGCTCCTCCTCGATCTCGAGCAGGCGGTTGTACTTGGCGACGCGCTCGCCACGGGCCGGGGCACCGGTCTTGATCTGGCGGGTGTTCTTGGCAACCGCGAGATCGGAGATGGTGGTGTCCGGGGTCTCGCCGGAGCGGTGGGAAACCATGGAAGTGTAGCCCGCGGAGGTGGCCAGCTCGATGGCGTCCAGAGTCTCGGTGACGGAGCCGATCTGGTTGAGCTTGACCAGCAGGGAGTTGGCGGCGCCCAGGTCGATGGCCTTCTGCAGGCGGGCCGGGTTGGTGACCAGCAGGTCGTCGCCGACGAACTGCAGGCGGTCGCCGAGACGACGGGTGATCTCGGCCCAGTCCTCCCAGCCTTCCTCGTTGAACGGATCCTCGATGGAGACGATCGGGTACTCGTTGATGAGGTTCTCGTAGTAGTCCAGCATGTAGGCGGACTCGCGGTCCTCACCGTCGAAGTGGTACTTGCCGGTCTCCTTGTTGTAGAACTCGGAGGAGGCGACGTCGAGGCAGATGCCGATCTGCTTGCCGGGCTCGTAGCCGGCGGCGGAGATGGCGTCCATGATGTACTTGAGGGAGTCCTCGTTGGACTTCATCTTCGGGGCGAAGCCGCCCTCGTCGCCGAGGCCGGTGTTCAGGCCTTCCTTCTTGAGGACGTTCTTCAGGGTGTGGTAGACCTCGACGCCGGCGCGCAGGGCCTCGGAGTAGGTGTCGAAGCCGTACGGGGAGATCATGTACTCCTGGATGTCGGTGGCGAAGTCGGCGTGGGCGCCGCCGTTCATGATGTTCATGTTCGGAACCGGCAGGATATGGCCGTTGGTGCCGCCGATGTAGCGGTACAGCGGCAGGCCGGCGGACTCGGCGGAGGCGTACAGGGCGGCCAGGGAGACGCCGAGGATGGCGTTGGCGCCGAGCTTGCCCTTGTTCGGGGTGCCGTCGAGCTCGATCATCAGGTCGTCGAGGGCGCGCTGGTCGGCGGCGTCCATGCCGATGATCTTCGGGGCGATGACCTCGTTCACGGCCTTGACGGCGTTGAGAACGCCCTTGCCGCCGTAAACGGACTTGTCGCCGTCGCGACGCTCCCAAGCCTCGGCCTCACCGGTGGAGGCGCCGGACGGGACCAGGCCCTTGCCCTGAGCGCCGTCTTCGGTCTCGAGGTAGACCTCGACGGTCGGGTTGCCGCGGGAATCAAGGATTTGGCGCGCGTACACGCTTTCAATAGCTGCCACAACTGCTCCTTACAGACTGTATGTTGTGATTACGGAATCTACACTAATGGGATTGATGGACGTTGCCAAGGATTTCCCCCGCATTTTCGCCGCCGCGCGTCCATCTGTCGGAACGGCCCGTTCCGCATGGCGCCCCGCGCATTGTCCCGTACATTGCCCCGCACGTTGTCCATGGCATGCGCCCACAATGAACGTTGACACGGGGTGCCCAGGCTGAGACCTCAAAACATGCTGGACGCGCCGCGCGGATCGCACGCGCGGCAAGGCGGAAAGCGGGTGGCCGGGCTGAGATCACACTCGTCGAACCTGATGTAGCCAGTACTATCGAAGGGAATGTCAGATGCGCGCATCGTCGCGCGTCGCCATCCGTTCGGCGGACCGGTCGTCCGCGCGTACCCGAACCGGGGCGCGCACGCCCGTCGGTGTGACCTCTCGTCATCTTCCGACGCGCCTGACGGCCGCCATCGCCGCATGGCTGTCGACGCTTGTATTGCTGTTGTGGTGGTACGCCGCCACCCTCTCCCCCGCCGAAACCCGGCCGCTGCCCTCCCCCGGCGAAGTCATCGCCGCGCTGGGCGACCTGGCCGAGGAGGGCCTGCTGTGGCCGTCGGTCGGCATGAGCCTCGCCCGCGTGTGCGCCGGGCTCGCGCTCGGCACGGCGCTCGCCCTGCCCGCCGCGCTCGTCGCCGGGGCGTCCCGGCTGGGACTGGCGATCATCGACAAGCCGGTGCACATGCTCAGGGCCATCCCGTTCCCGGCGCTTTCGCCGCTGCTCATCATCTGGATCGGCATCGACGAGTCCATGAAGGTCGCGCTCATCGCGATCGGCGTGTTCGGCCTCATCTACGTGAACGTGCGCGACGGCGTGCGGGCCATCGACCCGCGCCTGATCGAGCTCGCGCGCGCCTACCGCATGGACCGGCGGACCGTGTTCCTGCGCATCCTGCTGCCGGGCGCGCTGCCGAGCTTCATGACCGGCATGCGCTTCGCGATCACCGTCTCGTGGATCGCGCTGGTCACGTGCGAGACCGTGAACTCCACAGTCGGGCTGGGCTACATCCTCTCTCGCGCGCAGCAGTTCTCACGCACGGACCAGATGGTGCTGTGCGTGATCCTCTACGCCGCGCTCGGCCTCGCCTCGGAGGCGCTGGTCGGGCTCATCGAACGCGCCGCCATGCCGTACCGGGCCGTCGCCGCGCGCTGAGCCGGCCGCCCGTTCCCGCCGGTTCCGCCGGCTCCGCCACCGTGTTTTTCATTATCCATCGTTTTGTTTATTTGAGTTCTAAGGACCAATCCATCATGTTCAACTTCAACACCGCCAACCTCCGCACCCGCCTCCTCCGCCCGATCGCCGCACTGGCCGCCGCGGCGCTGCTCGCCCCGCTCGCCGCCTGCGGTTCCGCGCCCAATTCCTCCGCGTCCGCCTCCACGGACACCATCCGCGTGGCCTACCTGTCCACCGCGAACTTCCTGACGACCGTGCGCGACGAATCGTTCCTCAAGGACACCATGGCCCCGTACAAGGCCGACTTCTCCGGCCCGTACAACCCGCCGGACGACGCGTACACCGTGGTCATGTCCGGCAAGGCCGACGCGTCGAGCACCGGCACCGGCCACTACATCAACCTAGTCTCGCAGGGCGCCCCGTGGGTCGCGTTCGCCATCGAGTACTACAACGGCGACTCGCAGGGCATCGTGGCCGCGCCCGGCAGCAACGTGAACTCGCTGCAGGACCTCGTCGGCAAGCGCATCGGCATCGACAAGAAGGGCGCCACCGGCGACTACATCGTGCGCGCCGCGTTCGCCCACGCCGGACTCGACTACGACAGCGTGGAGAAGGTGGAGCTCAGCCAGACCGACTTCGCCGCCGCGTTCTCCTCCGGCAAGATCGACGCCCTCGCCACGTACGACCAGAACCTCGCCTCCGCCATCGCGACCCCGGGCTCGAAGCTGCTCGTGACCGGCAAGGACTACGACTCGAAGAACGTCTCGCTGCACATGGTGTCCAAGGCGTTCGCCACCGCGCATCCGGAGATCGTCAAGAAGCTCTACCAGGCGCTCGTCAAGGAGTCGGACCGCGCTCAGAGCGACCCGGAGTTCATCTACGACGCGTACAAGAAGTTCGGCGCCTCCGACCAGATCGTGGATCAGGTGCGCAAGTTCGACGTGCCGGAGATCCTGCCCGTGGACGACAAGGGCCGCCAGATGCTCGAGGACATCGCCCAGCAGTATGTGGACTTCGGGTTCATCAAGGCCAAGCCGGACCTGACCGACCACGTGATTGACTGCACCAAGTGAGGTTTTAAGCGATGACGTCCGCCTTTCCCGCTTCCAACTCCGCCGATTCCGCCGCCGGCTCCTCCCCGGCTCCCGCTTCCCCTGCTCCCGTGGCCTCGTTCCGCGACGTGTCCCTCGCCTTCGACGGCACGCCCGTGCTGCGCGGCGTCTCCTTCGACGTGGCGCCGGGCGAGTTCGTATGTCTCACGGGCCGCTCGGGCTCCGGCAAGTCCACGCTGCTGCGCCTCGCCGCGGGGCTGCTCGCGCCCGGTTCCGGCGCGGTGGACGTGACCGAGGACACGGCGTTCGGGTTCCAGGATTCCCGGCTCGTGCCGTGGGAGCGGCTGTGGCGCAACGTCACGCTGGGCATGCGCGGTTCGCGGGCGGAGCTGCGCGCGGTGGCCGAGCGGGCGCTCAGGGCGGTGCAGCTGGACGGGCGCGCGGACGATTGGCCCGCGGAGTTGTCCGGCGGTCAGGCGCAGCGCGTCTCGCTGGCCCGCGCTCTGGTCCGGGAGCCGCGGCTGCTGCTGCTCGACGAGCCGTTCGGGGCCCTCGACGCGCTCACCCGCCTCGACATGCAGGATCTGCTGGCCGGGCTGCGGGCGTCGCACGGCTGGTCGGTGCTCATGGTCACGCACGACGTGGCCGAGGCGGTGCGGCTCGCAGACCGGGCGCTGGTGCTGGCCGACGGGCGCATCGGCGCCGAACTCGACATCGACCGCACGCGGCTCGACCGCCACGGCCGGCCCGCGGACCACGCCGCGCTCGAGGACCGTCTGCGCGACGCGCTGCGGTAGGCGACGCCCGGGCGCATGCGATGCGCGCCCATTGACAAGAATCGCCGTTTGCATCAAGGCTCTTTCGGAGATGCAAACGGCGATTCCGTATTTGTTGACGGAGGTATGGCGGGCCGCTACAGCAGCTGTTCCATGCCGACCTTGTAAGGCTTGAGGCCCATGCGCTCGTAGAAGGCCTGCGAGCCAGGGTTGCACGACCACACGTTGAGCGTCACGTTGTGGCATCCGGCCGCGCGTGCGAAGTCGATCACGTGCCGGTACAGCGCGGCGCCCACGTGCCGCCCGCGCGCCGACTCGTCCACGCAGATGTCGTCGATGTACAGCGTGAGGACGTCGGTGAGGATGTTGCTGTTCTCGTGACGCTGGAAGATGCAGAACGCGTAGCCGAGCAGCGTGGCGTCGTCGGGGGCGAAGGCGCCGAACACCGGGGTTCGCTCGCTGGCGAGGATGCCGGCGAGCTCGTCGTTCGTGTATTTGGTCGCGCCGGTTTTGAACAGGTCCGGCCGGCCGTTGTGATGGACCTCCAGCACCTCGCGCAGGAGGCGGTGGAGCTCGGGGATGTCACGATTCTCCGCGCGGCGGATGTGGAGCTGCGTCGGCGATGATTGCGGTTGCGTTGGCGTTGTCATGGACGACAGTGTAGCCGCGCGCGGGGCGGATTGACGTCCCGGGACCGCGCAACGGCGAGGTCACGGCGTTGCCGCCACGGTCGGCCGGAACCGCCGCGGCGTCGCATGGCTTGCCACGGAATACGCCGCGGACTGGACCGTCACAGGATCACGGACGAGACGACGGCCAGCGAGACGAGCGAGAACAGGGTGCTCACCAGCACGAATCCGGTGGCGTATTCGGGCATGTTGGAGCGGCGTCCGGTGAACATGGCGATCGTGGTCATGGTGGGCAGGCCCGCGATGAGCGCGATCATGACGATCATGTCGTGCGTGGCCGGCAGCAGTCCGGCGAGCGGCGTCCACGCGAGCAGGGCGTACAGCCCGATCGGGAACAGCAGCATCTTGGCCGCGAGTCCCACGTACAGCTCGTAGCGTCTCAGCACGCTCCACCAGCGCGTGGTGGCGAACAGGCCGCCCAGGTAGATGAGCGACATGGGCGTGGCCATGCCGCCGATGGTGTGCAGGGGCTTGAGGATGAGGCCCGGCACGCGCACGCCGGCGAGGATGAGCGCGAGGGCGATCATGACGCCGATGAACGCGGGGTTGACGAACCGGCGCAGCAGTCCGGCCGCGCGGCTGGCGAACGACGGGCGCGGCACGGCGGTTTTGCTCCCGTTTCCAGCTTCGCCTCCGGCCCCGGGCGACGGCTTGGCGATCGGCTCGCACAGATACACGCCGTACGTCCACAGAATCGCCTGATCGACGATCGACATGAGCGCCACGTAGATCGCGCCGCGGTCGGGGAACAGCGCCATGATGAGCGGGATGCCGAGGAAGCCGGCGTTGCCGAAGATGAGCGCCGCCTGAAAGACACGGCCGCGTTCGGCCCTGAGGCGCAACGCCCAGGCGAGGACGAAGAACGCGAGCGCGAGCAGGGCGTACATGACGGCGGTGAGCAGCATCACGCCCCAGTTGGCCGCGAGGTCCGCGCGGTCGGTGCCATCCACCGCGTTGGAGAACACGAGCACGGGGATGAGCACGTTGAGCAGCAGCGAGCACATGCCGTTGAGCGCCACGGTGCCGTAGAACTTGAGGCGCACGCACCCGTAGCCGACCATGAGCATGATGAGGAAGCCCACGAGCTGCCCCACCACGACGCCGAACTGTCCCATACGTTCCTTCCTTTCCCGCCCCGACGACGCGCACTCCGCGCGATCCGCCGAGTCACCCCTACTTGCGCGGCTGCGGCTTCCAGGCGAGATCGTTGAGCAGGTCGCTCGTCCAGTCCATCACCTGTTCGCCGCTCATCGGTCCGGAGCCGAGCGAGCCGGCGAACGGCGCGGGGATGAGGTACGTGTGCGTGACGGGCCGGTACTGGGCGCCCTTGTAGATGCGGTTGATGCGCATCTGCATGGATTCGGGCGGGTCGATCTTGGCGATGCGCACGTTTTTGCCCTGAGCGATGATCTCCGAGATGCCGAGCTCGCGGGCCTTGGCGCGCAGCCGGGCCACGCCGAACAGCATTTCGAACTCCTCGGGCAGTTTGCCGTAACGGTCCGTGAGCTCCTCGGCGAGATCCTTCAGATCCTGTTCGGTGCGCGCGGCGGCGAGCTTGCGGTACGCCTCGAGGCGCAGCTTGTCCGAGTCGATGTAGTCGACCGGGATGGACGCCTCGATGGGCAGGTCGATGCTCACGGCGACCGGCTCGTGGCGCTCGGGCTCCTTGTACTGTTCCACGGCCTCGGAGACCATGCGGATGTACAGGTCGAAGCCGACGCCCTCGATGTGCCCGGACTGCTCGTCGCCCAGCAGGTTGCCGGTGCCGCGCAGCTCCAGATCCTTCATGGCCACGTCGAAGCCGGAGCCGAGGGCCGTGTTCTGCGCGATGGTGGCGAGACGGTCGTGCGACTGCTGGGTCATGGGCTTGGTCGGGTCGTACAGGAAGTACGCGTACGCGCGTTCGCGGCCGCGGCCCACGCGCCCTCGCAGCTGGTGGAGCTGGGAGAGGCCGAAGCGGTCGGCGTGGTCGACGATCAGCGTGTTGGCGTTGGAGATATCCAGTCCGGTCTCGATGATCGTGGTGCACACGAGCACGTCGATGTCGCGGTGCCAGAAGTCGCGGATGATCTGGTCGAGCTGCTTCTCGCCCATCTTGCCGTGCGCGATGCCGACGCGCGCCTCGGGCACGAGCTCGTGGATCTTCGCGGCGATCTTGGAGATGTCCTGCACGCGGTTGTGCACGTAGAACACCTGTCCGCCGCGCAGCAGCTCGCGCCGTACGGCCGCGGTGACCTGCGCGTCCTCGTAGGCGCCCACGTAGGTGAGCACGGGCAGGCGGTCCTCGGGCGGGGTGGCGAGCGTGGACATTTCGCGGATGCCGGTCACGGCCATCTCCAGCGTGCGCGGGATTGGCGTGGCGGACAGGCTCAGCACGTCCACGTTGGTGCGGAGCGCCTTGAGGGTCTCCTTGTGCTCGACGCCGAAGCGCTGCTCCTCGTCGATGATCACGAGGCCCAGATCCTTGAACTTGATCTTGGGGTTCAGCAGCTTGTGCGTGCCGATCACCACGTCCACGCCGCCGGAGGCGAGCCCCTCGATGGTCTCGTTGATCTCCTTGGTCGTCTGGAAGCGGCTCATGGCGGCCACGGTGACCGGGAAGCCCTCATAGCGTTCGGTGAACGTCTCGTAGTGCTGCTGCACCAGCAGCGTGGTGGGCACGAGCACGGCCACCTGCTTGCCGTCCTGGATGGCCTTGAACGCGGCGCGCACGGCGATCTCCGTCTTGCCGAAGCCCACGTCGCCGCAGATGAGGCGGTCCATGGGCACGGGCTTCTCCATGTCCGCCTTGACCTCGTCGATGGTGGTGAGCTGGTCGGCCGTCTCCTGGTACGGGAAGGCGTCCTCGAGCTCCTTCTGCCACGGGGTGTCCGGGCTGAACGCGAAGCCGGGCGTGCGCTGGCGGGCCGAGTACAGCTTGACCAGATCCTCGGCGATCTCGTGCACGTGCTTGCGCGCCTTGGCCTTGGTGGCCGCCCAGTCGGAGCCGCCGAGCTTGTTGAGCTTGGGCACCTCCGCGCCGATGTACTTGCTCACCTGGTCGAGCTGGTCGGTGGGGATGAACAGCTTGTCCGCGGGGGCGCCGCGCTTGGACGGCGCGTACTCGATGATGAGGTACTCGCGCGTGGTCTGGTTCGCGCCTGCGCCGATGGTGCGCTGGCGCATGCCGACGAACCGGCCGATGCCGTGCTGCTCGTGCACCACGAAGTCGCCGGGCTTCAGCTCCATGAGGTCGATGGCCTTGCGACGGCGCTTGGGCGTCTTGGCCTGTCCGGCGGCGGACGTGTGGCCGGTGAGGTCGCGTTCGGTCAGGAGCGCGAGCTTGGCGGCCCGGTCGACGAATCCGTCGATGGCCCGCGAACGGATCGGGGTGATGGATGCGATGCCGGTTTCGTGGATCGCGCGGCTGAGCCTAGCGAGCGTGCCCTGCGCGGCGGCGGTGACGACGACCTCGTAGCCCTTGTCCACGAGTCCGGCGATGCCGGCGTGGGCCTTGTCCTCGTTGCCGCGGAACGATTCGGGCGCCTCGGCGGCGAGCTGGACGTGCCCCGCGCGTTCCGGGTCCACGCCGAAGCTCGTGAGCTTCCACACGTCGTGTTCGCTGAAGGACAATGCGCTGATGGTCTCCCCGTAGTCGAGGAAGCTGGCCTCGTCGAAGCTGATGGGCGCGCCGGCGCCGTGCCCCGAGGCGGCCACATGCCAGCTGGCGGCGAGGAACTCGTTGGCGGTCTTGGCCAGGTCCTCGGCGGAACGGCGCAGCTTCTCCGGGTCGGAGAGCATGACGACCGCGTGCTTCGAAAGCATGCCGGCCACGGGCTCCAGCCTGTCCACGAGCGCGGGCAGCAGGGATTCCATGCCCTCCACGGGAATGGCGTTGGCGATGGATTCGAGCATGTCCTCGGCGTTCGGGATGGAGCCGATGAGCGCCTTGGCGCGCTTGCGGATCGCGTCGGTGAGCTGCAGCTCGCGACAGGGCGTGGCCCAGATGGTGTTGATCCCGTCGCCGTAGGTGCGCTGGTCGGAGGCGTGGAATTCGCGGATGGAATCGATCTCGTCGCCGAAGAACTCGATGCGCACCGGATGCGGCGCGGTGGGCGGGAACACGTCGAGGATGCCGCCGCGCACCGCGAACTCGCCGCGGTCCATCACGAGGTCCGCGCGCGTGTACGCGTTCTCCACGAGTCGTTTGCCGGCCTCGTCGAGCGCCAGCTCCTCTCCCACGGTGAACACGAGCGGCTCCACGTCGCCCAATCCGGCCACGACCGGCTGGATGAGCGAACGGATGGGCATGACGAGGATGCGGATGGGGCCGAACATGGGGTTGCTCGCGTCCGGGTGCCTGAGACGGCGGAACACGGCCATGCGGCTCGCGACGGTGTCCGCGCGCGGGCTCAGCCGCTCGTGCGGCAGCGTCTCCCACGCCTCGAGCTGGGCGATGCCGTTGGGGTCGCCGTCGTACCACGAGCGCAGGGCGTCCACGGTTTCCTCGGCCTCGCGCCCGGAGGCGACCACGAGCACCACGGGCGCGCGCTTGGCCGTGGCGGCGGCGAGCGCCGGGCGCAGACCTTCGGGAACGCCGACGGTGAGCGTCGGATCCACGTCGGATTCGGGCACGTCGATGCGGCCTTCGGCGAGGTCTCGGAAGCTCGGATCGGTTTCAAGCCCGTCGAGCAGATGCGCGAGCGTGCCGTGGCCGACCGGCGCGTTCAGGGCCTTGCCCGCGGCCTTGCCCGGCGACGGAACTGGTTCAGCGGCCATTGAAGTGCTCCTGCGTCTTGGCGAGTCCGTCGAAGATGATCATTTCGGCGGCGTCGGCGCCGTCGGCGAGGAAGTCGGGCAGCTGCTTGCGCTGGTCGGGGCCGAAGCCGCCGAGCACCCAGTTGACGGTGTTGTCGTGCGCGCGGGGCCCGCGGGCCGCGTGCCCGACGCCCATGCGCACGCGCGCGTACTTGGGCGTGCCGAGCGAACGGTCAATGGACTTGATGCCGTTGTGTCCGCCGGCGGATCCGCCGGCCTTGACCTTGATGCGGCCGAAGTCGAGGTCCATGTCGTCATGAATCACCACGATATGATCCGGCTCGATCTGGTAGTACGCGCTGATGGAGGCGACCGCGTTGCCGGAGTCGTTCATGTACGTGAGCGGCTTGGCGAGGAAGAACTTCACGTTGCGCCCCTCGAGGTTCATGACGCCCTTGCCGAGCTTGGCGAGCCCCTTGTGGTCCGCGAAGGCGACCGACCAGCGCTCCGCCAGCACGTCCGCCGTCATGAATCCCATGTTGTGCCGGGTGTTCTCGTACTTCGCGCCGGGGTTGCCCAATCCCACGACCAGCCAGAAATCAGATGCCATCGTTGCGTTCCTCCGCTTGTTGCCGTTGCCTCGTCCTTCGCGCGCACGCAGCCGCGCCGCGCCCAAACCGAGGAGATTCTACCCGCCCGGCCCGATTTTGCGCTCCGCGCCCGTTGTCCATCCGCATCATGCCTCCCCTTCCGCGCGCTGGATCTCGAAAATCTCCTTCTGCCGCTCAATTTCACGGCGCAGATCCTCCTCGCTGGGCAGATACAGCTGGTACTTCGCCGCGAACAACTGCTCGTTGCCCTTGAGCACCGAATACCGGGCTATGTCCTCGTCCGTGTCCGTGCACAGCACGACGCCCAAGGTGGGGCCGTCCCCCGGCGAGCGTTTCAACTCGTCGTACATGCGCACGTACATGTCCATCTGTCCCACGTCCTGATGCGTGATGCGCGAGGTCTTCAAATCAATCAGCACGAAGCACTTGAGTATGTAGTTGTAGAACACCAGATCGATGAAGTAATCCTGTTTCTCCGTATGGATGTGCTGCTGCCTGGCGACGAAGGCATACCCCTTGCCCAGTTCCATCATGAACCGCTGTAGATTGGCGATGATGCTGGATTCCAGCTTCGTCTCCGTCAGATCGGCATTCGGGGCGAGGCCGAGGAACTCGGCGACGACCGGGTTCTTCACGAACTCGAGCCTGTCACCCTGCAGCGGTTTGGTGATCCGCTCCATTTCGGCCTTGACGGCTTCCGGTCTCTGCGACAACAGCATGCGCTCGTAATACTGCGAGGAGACGTTGCGCTGCAGCGTGCGCACGCTCCATGTCTGCTCGGCGGCCTCTTTGACATACCAATCGCGTGCGGCCTTGTCGGCAACCTGCAGCAGAACCCGGTAATGGGTCCATGAAAGCAGCGGATGGGATTTTCCACTCGGTGAGTGGAAAATCTCGGGGAAATATTCGTAGAACTGAACGAATTGATACAAGTTGGTCTTCGTGAACCCTTTCCCGTACCGCTTTGTCAATTCCGCACTGAGCCGCTTGACCACCGCCTCACCGTATTCGGCGCGTTTGCCGCCCCGCAGTTCCTCCCGTGCGATGCGCTCGCCAAGCAGCCAGTTGCGCCGCACCAGCGCGGTGTTGACCGCACGGTACGCCGCGTGGCGCGCCTCCTCGATGATGCCGATGCTGTCCTCCAGCACGTCTCCCCGCGTGAGACCAACGGCATCCGTCACCCGTTCCGACATGACGATGCCCCTTTCCGAAAACATAAAAGGGCGCATCCCGCGAACTTGGGAGCGCCCTTAACCGAATTGCCGTGTTTTCAATTGTGGCTACCATCATACGCAATCATGCGGACAAATGTTCGAATCACCGGCCGTCGGCGCGTCGCGCAATTCCTCTGGAACGAACCGACAATCGGCACAATCCGCCGTCGTCCATCGACGTCACGCATCGCCCGCCGTGCGTGACGCACAGCCCGTTACAGCAGCACCCTCACGACGGCGACGACGACAATCACCGCGACCCATCCGACCGCCCGCAGCAGCAGTCTCCGTTCGCGTCGGCGGTTCACCTGCGACATGCCCACGCCGTCCAGCGCATGTTGGGGCTCCTGGTCCGCCATGCGGTCGAGATCCGCCCGGATGCGCTCGCGCTGCGGCGTGAACTGCCCCGGCCGACGAAGCGATTCCAACGCCACCTTTCCCAGCGCGGAGGTCGAAGCGGAGATCAGCGCGCCCATCCCCGCAAACGCCACAAGCGGAGCCGTGGCGTCCTCTCCGGCGCCAACGGCGATCCAGCCGAGCACGATGAGGGCGAACGCCATATAGAAGAGGCACGCCCATCGCACGCGGGAGAACCAGTCCGCGGCCCTAGCGGACGGATGCGAGAGAAAGGCAAAGCACGTGGCCCCGACGGCGAGCGGCGGAACCGCGGACAGAAGCGTCACGGCCGCGTACAGCGGTCCGAGGCCGCGCGCGAACCACCAGCCCACGGCGTACGCGGCGGCCAGCGCGAGCATCAACGCGCCCATGAGCCGCAATTTGAGCCGGCCCGGATTGCGGCGGCGGGGCGGCGCCGTCCACCACCATTCGATCGAGCCGAACACCGGCCCCTCGAGCGTATAGCGCACCGCCAGTTCGTCGCCCTCGTCCGCCAGCCGCAGTTGGCGGGAGCCGCGCGCCCAGCCCACCAGATACGCGCCCGCGGCGATCAGCATGATCCACGCCGCGCACGCGAACCACGGGTATACCGGCCCCATATACGTCGCCAGGGCCCCTGCGAGCGAGACGGCGAAGCCCGCCGTGCTCGCCACCGCCTTGAGGCGGATGCGCCGCAGCATCGCCCGGTCGCGGTCGCCCACCACGCCGTTGGGCCGCGCCTGCGCGTCGAAGGGATTGGCCTGCTGCATCATGCCTCAAGCATATGGCCGTTTACAGATTCAAATACCAGTACGACATGTCGTGCATCGCGCCCGTGGCGTCCGTGGCGGCGGCGGGCAGCAGGCCGAAGCGGGTGAATCCGAAGCGGCGCATGAGGGCCGTGGAGCCGGCATTGTCGGCGAAGATGATGCCGATGGCCTTGCGCATGCGGCGTTCGCGGGCCGCGTCGAGCAGCCAGTCGAGCATGGCGGCGCCCGCTCCCCTGCCCTGCGCGTCCGGGGCGATGTAGTAGGCGAGGTCCGTCACGCCGTCGTAGCCGGGCCGGTCGTAGAACACGGACAGCGCGCCGAAGCCGACGACGCGCCCGCCGAGCGATTCGTCCTCGATCACTGCGACCACGTACGGCGGCTTGTGGGATTCGACCCACGCGCGGCGTTGGCCGAGGGTCTGCGGCTCAAGATCCGCGGTGGAGCCGCCAGCCATGACGGCCGCGTTGTAGATGTCGGTGATGGCCCGCACCGCGTGCCCGTCGTCGGCGGCGACGGGGCGGATGCGGTAACGGGACGTGTTGATCTCCATGCCGCGCATCGTAGCGCAGCGTCGGCGACAAGCCCGCGGCGCATTCGTCCCAACCTGCAAGTCTCCCGGCGCAGATTGGAACATTCGATTGGCTGTCGCGCCTCCCGCGGGATCATTTCGACGCCATATGTTCCAACCTGCGAGGAGCCTGATGCGGATTGGAACGTTCGGCCGATTCCGAGGGCCTTCCGAGGCGAGTTTCGCGGTCGTTCGTTCCAGCCTGCGCAGCAACGGGCGCAGCTTGGAACGAATGACGCGAACGGCTCGATTCCGCATGAATTCCATATGAGAAAGCGGCTTCCCCGGAAGCGAGGAAGCCGCTTTGCGCACGGGCCGCGGACTCGTCACGGTGCACTCGCCGTGTCCGATGCGCCCCGGCGATGCGGCCCGGCGATGCGGCCAAAACCGCAATCGGAATTCAAACCGACTGGAGGCGCGGGACCGCGGTTGGCCGCCGGACTACTGCTGGGCGGCGAGGGCCTTGTTCAGCGCGTCCTGCAGCTGCTTCTGGGCTTCGCCGTAGGCCGCCCAGTCGCCCTTCTTCATGGCCGCGTCGGAGTCCTTCATGGCCTGGGAGGCGTCCTGCAGGGCCTGCTTCAGGTCCGCGGAGGAGGAGCCGGACGAGGAGCCGTCCGAGCCGGACTGCGCCCCGGACGAGGAGCCGCCCGTCTGACCGGTCGAATCACCCGAGCCGCCCGAACCGGAGCCGTTCGCGCCGCCGTTGGCGGACCCGCCCACCTGCGGCTTCGTGGTCTCCTTGCCGTCGGAGTTCGCCGCGTCGCCGGCCGCCGCGCCCGAGTCGCCGCCGAACACCTGGTCGAGCGCCTCGTCGAGCGTGTCCGCGAAGCCGACCTGATCGCCGAACGCCACGAGCACCTTCTTCATGAGCGGGAAGCTCGTGGAGCCGCTGGACTGCACGTACACGGGCTGCACGTACACCAGACCGCCGCCGATGGGCAGGGTGAGCAGGTTGCCGCGCACCACGTTCGTGGATCCGGACTGCAGGAGGTTCAGCTCCTTGGACACGTCCGCGTTGGCGTTGAAGTTGTTCTGCGCCTGGCCGGGGCCGGGCACGTTGGTGTTCTTGGGCAGCTCCATGAGCCTGAGCGTGCCGTAGTTCGCGCCGATCACGCCCTTCTCGCTGCCCGCGTCGGAGTCGACGGACAGGAAGCCCGTGAGGATTTCGCGCGTGGACGTGCCGGCGGGGATGTACGTGGAGGTCAGCGAGAAGATGGGCTCCTTGCTGCCGCCGGTCTGGAGGGTCAGGTAGTACGGCGGCTGCTTGACGCCCTGCGCGCGCTGCGTGTCCGGCTCGGTCGGGTCGGTGGGCGTCTGCCAGAAGTCCTCGCCGGAGAAGAACTGGCTGGCGCTCTGCACGTGGTACTTGGCGAGCAGCTCGCGCTGCACCTTGAACAGGCTCTCCGGGTAGCGCATGTGGCTCATGAGGTCGCCGGAGATCTCCGAGATCGGGTGGTACTGGCCGGGGAAGATCTGCTCCCACGCCTTCAGGACCGGGTCGTCGGCGTCCCACGCGTACAGGTCCACCGAACCGTCGTACGCGTCCACGGTGGCCTTGACGGAGTTGCGGATGTAGTTGGCCTTCTGCGAGTTGAGGCTCTTGATGGTCGCGGAGGTCTCCGTGGTGGAGTCCTCGGTGGCTTCCGCGAGGTCCACGGTCTGCGAGTACGGGTAGTTCGCGGACGTGGTGTAGCCGTCCACGATCCACTTGACGCGGCCGTCCACCACCGCCGGGTAGACGCGGCCGTCGAGCGTGAGGTAGGGCGCCACCTTGGCGACGCGCTCCTTGGGGCTGCGGTCGTAGAGGATCTGCGAGTCCGAGGTCACGCGGTCGGAGAACAGGATCTGGTCAGAGCCGAAGCGCACCGCGTACAGCAGGCGGGCGAAGATGTTGCCGATCGAGGGGCCGCCGTCGCCGTTGAACGTGGTGGTGGCGCCCTGCGAGCCGGTCGGGTAGTCGAACTCCCACGAGGCGGTGCCCTCCGGCGCGCCGACGATCGAGTATTCGGGCGCGTTGGGCGAGAAGTAGATGCGCGGCTCGTACTTCTCCGACTCGGTGAGCGCGCCGGAGGTGGGGATGTCCTTTTCGAAGAACTCCGGCTGGCCGTCCGAGGTCACCTTGTTGCCGTACGCGGCCACGATGCCGTAGCCGTGCGTGTACACGGTGTGGTCGTTGACCCAGTTGCGGTTGTCGTTGCCGGCGAGGTTGATCTCGCGCGCGGCGATGACGGTGTCCTGGCTTTCGCCGTTGACGTCGTACTTGTCGACCGCGAGCGTGTCCGCGAAGGTGTAGTACTGCTTGGACTGCTGGAGCTGCTTGAACGTGGCGGAGACGACCTGCGGGTCGAGCAGGCGGATCTGCGCGGTGGTGTCCGCGTTCTCGGCGAGCGCGCCGGTCTTGCCCTGCGTGGTCGCGTTATACTCCTCCACCTTGATGTTGTTCAGGCCGTACGCGGCCGTGGTGGCGTCGATGTTGCGCTGGATGTACGTGGATTCGAGCTCCTGCGCGTTCGGGTTGACCTTGAAGCGCTGGAGCAGCACGGGCCACGCGACGTTGAGGATCAGGGCCGCGACCACGACGATCGCGACGGACACGACCGGGGTGCGCCACACGCGGAACGCCTCGCCGACGGAGGCCGAGGGCGCGCCGCCGAGCGCCTTGGTGGTCATGATCCACGCGGCGAGCACCACGCCGAGGATGGCGATGAGCGCGGCGGTGACGATGGTCATGGGGATGGTGGCGTGCACGGAGACGTAGGTGGCGCCGGTGACGCGGTCGCCCGCGGCGGTGAGCTGGTCGAACATGCCGAGGACCATGCGGAAGGCGACCATGAGGAAGTTGAGCACGAGCCACACGCCGAGCTGGCGGCGGGCGCGCGCGGTGACGTTGAGGATGGACTTGCCGTGCAGCGGCATCTGCAGGCGGATGCCGCCCATGAGGAAGTGGGTGACCAGCGAGGCGACGATCGCCACGACGAGCAGCAGGGACACGGCCCCGGCCACGAGTTGCAGGCCGGGCAGCACGAACACGTAGAAGCCGTTGTCGATGCCGAACTGCGGGTCCTTCACGCCGAACGACTGGTTGTGGAACATGAGCAGGATCTCGGACCAGTTGGCGTTGAACTGGGAGCCGAAGACCACGCCGATGACGAGCGAGACGACCACGGCCACGCGCACGGCGGTCCTGGAGCTCACGCCCTTGCCGATCTCGATCACGTCGCCGTTGACGCGGATGGTGGAGCCGTCCGCCGCGTCGGGGCGGGCGCGGATGGCGAGCCACGCGGACAGGAAGGTCATGAGCCCCATGACCAGCGCGTAGGCGACCCACAGGCCCACCTTGACGCCGAGCTGCGTCCAGACCACGGACGCGAAGCCGAGCTGGCCGTACCACATGAGGTCGGTGATGAAGCGCGACAGGCCGAAGAACACGCCGACCACGACCACCACGGCCACGAGGACGCCCCACAGGATGCGGCTGCCGCGGTTGGAGCCGGACGGGCGCTGGGGGCGACGCGTGATGCGCGGGGCCCGGGGGCCGCGCGGCGGCATGCCGGAGCCGCGTCCCGGCCCGCCCGCGCCGCCGTTCGCACCGGGCTCGTCGCCGTCGGACTCGACGTTGATGATGATCGGATCGTCGTCGTTCCGCCGGGCGTTGGGGCCACGGCTTCCCCTCTTGCGCGGATCGTAGTCCGGGTCGAATATTCCACCAAAGGCATCAAAGAAAGACATGCAGCCAGCCTACCGGGATACGGGGAGATTCCACTCGCGGTGGGCGTAATCCCGCCGGCGGCGGAACAGGAGGAAACAGGGAATGGGATATGCAACATTCGATAGTTCTGGCCGCATAATGCCGATTTCATGCGCAAACTACGCGTTTCGACGTTTTTCGAGGCGATATCGGCCACCCGCCCGCACGGTATTTCCGATTTGTGCGGTCGATTTCGGCGTCCCGCCGAGTAGCGCCGTTGCAATCTGGCCGGAACCGCGCGGCGGCTATCCGGCCGACCCCGGAAAAACCACCACACGAATCGGAAGTACGCGACGGGCGGCCGCTACGTAGCCGGCATTGTGGCCATTCGCAGCCACTCGCGACCGTCCGCATCCGCTTCGACGGCTGCCGCGGCGCGGCCGGGGCGCGGTAGCCGTCTCCAACCTGTTTCGCCCGCCGTCCAGCCGATTGTGGACACTTGCGGCCCATTGCCCTTCCGGCCGGCACCCGGGCATAATCGGGGATATGACCGTCTTTCATCGTCTCCACAGCATTTCCAGCCTTCGCCGCATGATGTCCGTCTCGCTGCCCGCCTCGCTGTGCGCGATCGTCCTGTGCCTTGCCGCTGGCTGCGGGTGGCCGGGATCCGCGCCCGCCGGCAACTCGTCATCCGCGGCGACGGACGCCGCCGGCGCCAGCGCCTCCCGCGAGGCCTCCTCCGCGCCGTCGTCACCGTCCACGCCGGCGGCACCGTCCACGCCCGCCACGGCGCAGGACCGGGCCCGCGCGCTGGTGGACGCAATGAGCCTCGAGGAGCGCGTGGGCCAGCTGGTCATGGCCCCGCTGTTCGCCGGTTCGGACGCGTCGAGCCTCGCGCCGGCCATCCGCGACCGGCACGTAGGTTCGGTGCTCGTCATCGGCAAGTGGACGGGCGGCGTGGACGCCGTGGCGAAGGAGACGGCGGCGCTACAGGCCTATGCGCCGGAGGGCGACGGGCTCATCGTCGCCACCGATCAGGAGGGCGGCAGCGTGCAGCACCTGACCGGCGAGGGGTTCGACGCGATGCCGAGCGGCGTCAAGCAGGGCGCGATGGACGCGGCCGCGCTGCGCTCATCGGCGGCCCGCTGGGGCTCGCAGCTCAAGGAGGCCGGCGTGAACGTCGATCTGGCGCCGGTGACCGACACCGTGCGCGGCGCGCGCAAGTCGAACGCTCCGATCGGCGCGCTGAACCGAGACTTCGGGCTCGACGCGGACGGCAACGCCGAGCATGCGATCGCGTTCGTGAACGGCATGCGCGACTCCGGCGTGATGGGCGCGGTCAAGCACTACCCCGGTCTGGGCGCGGTGACGGGCAACACGGACTTCACGGCGGACGGCATCGAGGATTCCACAACCACGCTGGACGGCCCGGAGGTCGCCGCGTTCGACCGGACGATCCGCGAGGGACGGCCGGCCATGGTGATGATGGCCCTCGCCACGTACCGGGCCGTCGACGCCTCCGCGCCGGCAGCGTTCTCGTCCGCCATCATCGACGGGCATCTGCGCGGGACGCTGGGGTATCAGGGCGTGGTGATCTCCGATTCGCTGTCCGCCGAGGCGTTGGGCGGCGTGCCGACCGACCAGTTGGGGGTCCGGCTGATCGAGGCCGGCGGCGACTTGGCGTGCATCGGCAATTCCTCCTATGTCACGCCGATCCTCGACGGGCTCGTAGCGAAGGCCAAGGCGGACCCGGCGTTCGCCGAGCGGGTGGCCGAATCCGCCGCGCGCGTCATGGCGCTCAAGATCGAAATGGGGCTGGCCGACTAGGCCTCGGAGCCGTTCCCGGTTCCCGCCGTACGCCCTACTTCCACGCGGTGGCGGCGGGGAACCGGCCGCGCACCCACGCGTCGAAGAGGTCGGGCCAGACCTGCACGCACGTGAGGTCGCCGATCCAGTGGCCTGGATTGTCGGTCTCGCGGGTGCCGAGGCTGGAGCCGTGGTTGCCCTCGGGGAAGATGTGGAGCTCCACGTTCACGCCGGCGCCGATGAGGGCGTTGGCGAACAGGAGGCTGTTCTGCACGGGCACGTCGCGGTCGGTCACCGTGGACCAGATGAACGTGGGCGGCACGTCCGCGCTCGCGTGACGTTCCAGCGAGACGTAGTCCAGCCATTGCGGGTCGTCCCTGCGCGCGGGACCGAGCAGGTTGTCGATCGAGCCGCGGTGGGCGAACGGGCCGGACGTGATGACCGGGTAGCCGAGCATAAGGCCGTTGGGGCGGATCTCTTGGGGCTCGAAGCCGCGGCTGCGCAGCTCGTCGCCGTTCCATCGCTCGCAGAAGAACGCCGCCGCGTGGCCGCCCGCGGAGAAGCCGCCGATCACGATCGCGTCCGGGTCGACGTGCCATTCGGCGGCGTGGGCGCGGATGCGGCGCATGGCCTCGGCGGTCTGGAGCAATGCCACCGGGTATTGGGCCGGCGCGCACGCGTAGTCGAGGATGAACGCCTGATAGCCGTAGCCGAGCATCTTGAGGGCTATCGGCTCGGCCTCGCGCTCGGACGTGCGCCGATAGCCGCCGCCGGGCAGGATGAGCACGGCCGGCCGCACGCGGGCGGGGTCCATCTCCTCGGAATTGTCGATCACATAGCCGCGGAAGCGCGCCTCGGCGTCCCCGGTGCCGTCAATGCCGCTGATCGTCTCGTCGAAAAACCGCATGTTCCTCCTTGAATGGCACGGTTTGGCAGTCGTCAGCGTCCAGTATCCCGCAGCGCCCCGGACGTTCGGGACGCGGTCCCACATGTTGGCTCCTTCGGTTCCGCGGCCCGCCGGCGCGCGTGGCGGACGGACGGGCACGCGCCTACGCTGGTGCGTGTTGGTCTCACCCGTCCCGCAAACCGGAGGTCCGCGAATGCTCAGCGTGTTGGATATGTTCTCGATCGGCGTCGGTCCGTCGTCGTCGCACACGGTGGGGCCCATGCGCGCGGCGGCGGCCTTCGCATGCGCACTGCGAGGGAACGGCATCCTCGACGACGTGGCGCGCGTGAAGGTCACGCTGTACGGCTCGCTTGCCTCGACCGGGCTCGGCCACGGCACGGACCGGGCGGTGATGGCCGGATTGGAGGGTTCGCTGCCGGTCACCGTGGACACCGACGACCTGCTGCGCATCCGCGAGCGCGTGGCCCGCTACGGCGCGCTCCGGCTGGCCGGCTCGCACGACGTGCCGTTCGACTATGACCGCGACATCGTGTTCGAACGGTGGATCACCCCGCGACGGCATCCGAACGGCATGCGCTTCGAGGCGAGCGCCGCGGACGGGCGGCCGCTGGCGGACGATGTGTGGTTCTCCGTGGGCGGCGGGTTCATCCAGCAGGGCGTGCCGGCGGATCTGGAGCCGGCCGGTGACGACGACGGAGACGCCGGGCGCGGGGACGCGCATGGCGAGACGTCGGGCGCGTCCGAAGCGGGCAAGGCGGCCGACCCGGGCGACACAGCCAATCCGGGCAATGCGGCCGATCCGGTCAACGCGGCTGCCATGGCCAACGGCACGGCCAAAATCGACCTGCAGAGCGTCCCCGTCCCCTACCCGTTCGACTCCGCCGAGGAGATGCTCGCGATCTGCGCGCGCGAGGGCATTTCGATCGCCGAGCTGGTGCGGCGCAACGAGGTCGCCATGCTCATGGCGCTGGGCGCCGACGCCGAAGGCGCCGATCAGGAGCTGCGCGCCGATCTGCTCACGGTGTGGCGGGTCATGCGCGAGTGCGTGCACAACGGCTGCACGAGCGGCCAAAGGACGCTGCCGGGCGGCCTCGACGTACCCCGCCGCGCGCCGAAGCTGTACGCGCGCTTCACCGCCGATCCGCTCGACCCGCGCGGTCCGTCCGGCCCCGGCCATTCGCTTTCGGACCGCGCGTCGGCCGTGGAGTGGGTGGACCTGTTCGCCCTCGCGGTGAGCGAGGAGAACGCCGGCGGCGGCAGGATCGTCACCGCGCCCACGAACGGCTCGGCCGGCATCATCCCCGCGGTGCTGCACTACTACTGGCTGTTCGCCGACAACGCGAGCGAGGACGGCGTGATCCGCTTCCTGCTCACGGCCGGCGCGGTGGGCATGCTGTTCAAGCGCAACGCGTCCATCTCCGGCGCGGAGGTGGGATGCCAGGGCGAGGTCGGCTCGGCCTGCTCCATGGCCGCGGCGGGCATGTGCGCGGTGCTGGGCGGCACGCCGGAGCAGGTGGAGAACGCGGCGGAGATCGGCATCGAGCACAATCTGGGGCTCACCTGCGACCCGATCGGCGGACTCGTGCAGATCCCGTGCATCGAGCGCAACGCCATGGCCGCGAACACGGCGATCAACGCGGCCCGCATGGCCATGCTCGGCGACGGCTCGCACGTCGTCTCGCTCGACCAGGCCATCCGCACCATGAAGCAGACCGGCGCGGACATGATGAGCAAGTACAAGGAGACCTCGCAGGGCGGCCTCGCCGTCAACGTGGTGGAGTGCTGATCGTGGGGTGCTGATCGTGTGACACTGACGCGGCGGGCGGTCGTCGGGAGCCGGCGGTCCGGAGCCGGCGGAATCAGGAATCGGCGGCGTCAGGGGACGAACACGCTGTCCTTGACGACGCGCATGTCCGGATCCATGGCGTAGCGGTCCTCCCCGGGGCCCGCGTTTTCGTCGCCGTCGTAGCGGATTTGGCCCTGCGAGACGGCGAAGCGGGCGCGCACGACGCGGTCGCCGTCCTGTTTGGGCAGCGTGAAGGCGCGGTCCACGCCGGAAACGAACATGATGGCCGAGATGCGGCGGGGGCACATGTCGCCTTCATCGTCCTTGTAGTCGGGCCCGTAGCGCAGGTCCAGCCCGAAGCGTTCCGGTTCAACGGCCACCAGATCGTCCGGCATGTTCCGGCCGCTGGCCCATGAGTTGTAGGTCATCATCAGCGTGAACAGCGCGACGATCGCGCCGAACAGCATGAACAGGCCCTCGTCGCCGTCCGGCAGGCCGATGCGCGCGACGAGCTCGTCCGCCGGTCCCCTGCCGACCAGGAGGACGAAGAGGGCCACGAGCACCGTCGAAAACACCAGGACGATCGGGAACATCGCCCACGGCGGCGGCATGCCCCGCCACGCCCGCCGTGCCAGCTTCGGGTCCGCGGTGACCCATACGCCTCTTTCCACCGTCTCCTGCGACATACGGCCAGTATGGCATCCGCGCGTGAACGGCGGTCGAACGCATGGCGAACGGCGCGCGAACGGGGACGGGTGGGCGGACCGGCGGACGGGACGGCAAACGCAACGGCGCGGGGCGGAAACACCGTCGTCATACGGTGGTGCGATGCTAGCGGCCCGTGAGTGAAGCATCGAAGAATCCCAGCAACCAGATCGAAACCGACGGCCACGTGAGGACCACGGCGGACCTGTTCGTCGAATGCCTCGTCAACGAGGGCGTCAAGGTGATGTTCGGCATCCCGGGCGAGGAGAACATCCCGCTCATGGAGGCCATCGAGCGCGACGGGCGCATCCGGTTCGTGCTGACCCGCCACGAGCAGGGCGCCGGCTTCATGGCCGCCACGCACGGCCACCTGACGGGAGAGCCCGGCGTGTGCCTGGCCACGCTCGGCCCCGGCGCGCTCAACCTCACGCTGCCGGTCGCGCAGGCCAACGCGAGCACCACGCCGCTGGTCGCCATCTGCGCGCAGGGCAACGTGGGACGACTGTACAAGGAGTCGCACCAGATCATCGACCTCGAATCCGTGTTCCGCCCGCTCACCCAGTGGACGAGCATGGTCATGACCCCGGAGGCCGTGCCGGAGATGATCCGCAAGGCGTTCTCCATCGCCACGCGCAAGCGCCCGGGCGCCACCTGCCTGATCCTGCCCGAGGACGTGGCGGAGATGCCGGCCCCCGAGGGCGCGCGTCCCCTCCCCCTGCCCAAGCCGGTGCAGATCGTGCCCACGGACGCCACGATCGCCGAGGCCGTGTCCGTGATCGAGCAGGCCGAGCACCCCATCATCCTCGCCGGCAACGGCGTGGCGCGCGGGCACGCGGAGAACCGTCTGCTGGCGCTGGCCGAGCAGCTCGACGTGCCGGTGGCCACCACGTTCGAGGGCAAGGGCGTGATCTCCGACCGCATCCCCAACGCGCTCGGCGTGGTGGGCTTCATGCGCCACGACTACGAGAACTTCGCGTTCGACCAGGCGGACCTCATCATCGCGGTGGGCTTCTCGATCCAGCAGTTCGACCCGAAGAAGATCAACCCGAACGACGACAAGACGATCATCCACATCAACACGTTCGCCGAGGACACCGACGCGCACTATTCGACGGCCCTGAACATCATGGGCGACATCGACGCGACGCTGGCCGCGCTGATCGCCAAGCTCAAGGAGCGCGGCGTGCGCTTCGACGAGTCCCACCCGAAGATCCACGAGCTGCTCACGGACGAGTACACGTCGCACGCCCACGACGACTCGTTCCCCATGAAGCCGCAGCGCGTGGTGTACGACACCCGCCGCGCCATGGAGAACGACACGGACGTGACACTCGTGGATACCGGCGCCCTCAAGATGTGGATGGCGCGCCTGTACCCCGCGTACTACTCGAACACGTGCGTGATCGACAATTCGCTGTCCACCATGGCGTGGACGCTGCCCGGCGCGGTGGCGGCCTCGCTCGAACGCCCGGGACGCCCGGTGCTCGCGGTGATGGGCGACGGCAGCTTCATGATGAACGTGCAGGAGCTCGAGACGGCCGTGCGCGTGGGCGCGCGCATGGTGGTGCTCGTGTGGGTGGACGAGGCGTACGGCCTGATCAAGTGGAAGATGGACATCCACGACGGCAGCCACGAGTACGTGGACTTCGGCAATCCGGACGTGGTGGAGCTCGCCTCCAGCTTCGGCGCGAAGGGCCACGAGATCACGTCGGCGGACGAGCTGTACCCGGTGCTGCGGCAGGCGCTGCGCTCCGGCTCGGGCGTGGACATCATCGCCTGCCCGGTGGACTACCGCGAGAACATGAAGCTCATCGACAAGCTGGGCGACATCGACTTCGGCAGCTGAGGCCCGGCTCCTGCCGCTTTCCTCCCTCCGCGTCATCCTGAGCGAACTCGGCGGGCCGATGGATTTTTCGGTTCCGGATTGCACGCTTCGCTCGGGATGATGCGGGGAGAAGCGGCGGTCCGACCGACAACGGAAGGGCGACTTTTCCGGGACATCCGCATGACCGCCATGCATGCCCCGGAAAAGTCGCCCTTCCGTTGTCCCGGCGCCCAGCCCGGTATTACAAAGTCCGGCGTCACAAGTCTGACGCCACAGGTCCGACACCGCAGTCCGACACTCGATCCGCTCAATGTGGGGAGCTAAACGCACGGATTGAGCGGATCGAATGCGCTGGAGCCCGTTTGACGCCGCCACCGCACTGGATTCGCTCAATCCTTCGTAATCGGGTCGCGGATTGGGCGGATCGAGTGCGGGGCGGGCGCGAGAGCAGATACGGACGGAGGATGCGAGGAGGGGCGGGGAGAGCGCGGTCGCGGGAACCGGACGGAAGGGAATCCAACGACGACGGCCGCTCAGCAGCAGCAACCCGTGTTGGGGTGCGTACGGTCGTACTCCTCGCGCCGGCGCAGGTACTCCGCCTCCGTGAGCGGCGTTTCGTCGGGATGCTCGGCGGCGAAGCGCTCGAGGTAGTGGTCGTACCGTGCCTCGCCGCTCACCTCGCGGGCGTACCAGACGACGGCGCGCCACGCGGCGGAGAGACCGGCGGCAAGGCGGCCGAATCGTGCGGTGAAATAACCAGCGAGACGCCCAACGATGTGCCTTGCCGGACGCCCAACGAGGTGCCCCGCAGGACGTCCGGCAGAACGGCCAGCGGGACGCTCGATGGAACGACCGGCAGAACGGCCAGCATGCGCATCGCCGCCCCGACCGCCCTCATTCCGCCCATTCCGTTCCGCCGCCGCGCCGGCCGTCACGCCTGCGACCGTCATTCGGCGGCCTCCGCCTTGAGCGCGTGCAGCTTGGCCGCGTACTCGCGCTGCACCTTCTTCTCAAGGCCCGTGGCCACGAGCCCGGACGGCGCGAACCACTGCGACTCGGCGAACAGTTCCTCGCTGGTGGTCTTGGCGCCGAACCTGCCGGCGGCCAGCGTGCGCACGACCACCACGACGCCCACGACCACGAACGCGGCCATCATCACGAGGAAGAACACGGAGAGCACACCGTCGAGGTACGCATTGCTCAGGCCCGCCTGCGCGTTTTCGAGCGCCTTGCCCTCCAGCGATCCGGACGCGATCTGCGCCTGGTACTTCCGCGCCACGGCGAAGTAGCTCAGCGGCCCGAAGATCTTCTGCACGTCCGCGGTGAAGGTCACGGCCACGTCCCACACGAGCGGCACGATGGTCACCCACGCGTACTTGACATAGCCCATCTTCACCACGCACACTGTGACGAGCACGAAGCAAGCGGCGGCGAGCAACTGGTTGGAGATGCCGAAGATCGGGACCATGGAGTTGATGCCGCCGTTAGCGTCGGCCACGCCCATCCACAGCAGGCCGCCCCACAGGGCGGTGGCGATGAGCGTGGTGACGATGTTGCCGGGCTTCCACGTCGGGTCGGCGAACTTCCTGAGTTTGCGCACGTTGCCGAGCAGCTCGCCGATCTGGTAGCGGGCCACGCGCGTGCCGTTGTCCACGGTGGTGAGGATGAACAGGGCCTCGAACATAATGGCGAAGTGGTACCAGAAGGCCATGGCGCCCTGCCCGCCCAAGTAGGACTTGAGGAAGTTGGCCATGCCCATGGCGAACGTGGTGGCGCCGCCGGTGCGCGAGACGATGGTCTTCTCACCGAGGTCGGCGGCCGCACGGGTCAGCGCCTCCTCCCCCTCGTAGGTCCTGGGGTTGCCGGCCTCGTCGGTCGACTCCCACGTGGTCGCAAGGTGGTTGCCCTCGATGTCGGAGACCTTGAGCCCGTCCACGGCGGCGACGGCGTTGGTCTCGGCTGACGCGGACGCGGAGTAGGACTGGCCCGCGGCGGCCTGGATCTGCGCGGCGGACATGTTGGTGGAGAAGTACAGGCCCTGGCTCAGGGTCACGGCGGCGATGAGCGCGATGATGGCGGTGAACGACTCGACGAGCATGGAGCCGTAGCCGATCATGCGGATCTGGTTCTCCTTCTCCACGGCCTTCGGGGTGAGGCCGGAGGCGACGGCGCCGTGGAATCCGGACAGCGCTCCGCACGCGATGGTGATGAACAGGAACGGGAACAGGCTGCCGGAGAACGTCGGTCCGTTGGAGACGAACGCGAGCTCGGAGACGGCCGGGAACCGCACGGACGGGTTGGCGATCACGATGCCGACGACGAGCAGGGCGAGCGTGCCGATCTTCATGAGCGTGGACAGGTAGTCGCGCGGGGTGACGAGCAGCCAGTGCGGCAGCGCGGCGGCGGCGAACGAGTAGATCACCAGGGCGATCACCAGCGCCGGCTTGGACAGGGTGAACACGGAGGCGAGGGAGGATTCGGCGATCCAGCCGCCGGCCACGATGTCGAGGATGAGCAGCGCGAAGCCGAGGATGGTGGTCTCGATCACGCGGCCGGGGCGCAGGAAACGCTGGTAGCAGCCCATGACGAGGGCGATCGGGATGGTCATGGCGATGGAGAACACGGCCCACGGCGAGGAGGCCATGGCGTTGATGGCCACGAGCGCGAGGAAGGCCATGGCGATGGCGGTCATGACGACGAGGAAGATCGACAGGATCATGCCGCCGAACTTGCCCATCTCGTCGGTGGCCATCTGGCCGAACGAGCGGCCGCGGCGCCTGGCGGAGATCCACAGCATCATCATGTCCTGCACGGCGCCGGCGAAGATCACGCCGAGGATGATCCACAGCGTGGAGGGCAGGTAGCCCATCTGTGCGGCGAGGATGGGGCCGACGAGCGGGCCGGCGCCGGAGATGGCGGCGAAGTGCTGGCCGAAGAGCACGCGGCGGTCGGTGCGCTCGAAGTTGGCGCCGTCGTGCACGCGCTCGGCCGGGGTGGCGTTCGCGTCGTCGGTGCGCATGATCTTGATCTGGATGTAGTACGCGTAGAAGCGGTAGGCGATGGCGTAGGAGCTCAGCGCCACCACGATGAACCAGATCGCGGAGATTTGCTCGCCGCGCGAGACGGCCAGCACGGACCACGCGACCGCGCAGACCACGGCGATGGCGGCCCACAGCGCGATCTTGGCCGGCGTCCAGACCAGTTTGGGCCTGACGCCGACGGGCAGGCCCTTTGAGTTGCGGATCACGCGCGCAGCTTCGGCCGGCGTGTAGTCGTCCTTGAATTCCAATGCGCCCGGTGCGGGTGCGGCGGCATTCGTCATTTGGATGCTCTCTCTTCTTGTTTCCGGCCTTCCGAGGCAGCGCGGCGACGCGCCCGCCGGCCGGTTTGGGCGTCCCCGCGACGCATCGTCGTGCGGCGGGCGGCCCGAATCCCTCTATGGATGTGCTTTTGGCATTGCCCTCACCCTATGGCCCGTCCGTTGCGTCCATGTGACATCGCTCACAATATGAACGGGGCGTGAACGGGTGCGGGACGCGGAGCGCGGGACACGGCATGCGGACCGGACCGGCGCCCACCCGATCATGCGCCGGGCGAACGGGGGTGCGGGTCCGCCGGGCGCGCACGGTACAATGGGGCCGATCGAAAGGGTGGCGGCATGGTGGTTCGACATGCGGGAAGGAACGCGCGGCGCGGCGGCGCCGGACGCGGGAAGGCGGGGCTCGCGGCGGGACGCGGGACGGAGGTCCCCCGCGAAGACCGCGAGGACAAGGTCTGGACGCCCACGCCGTTCGACGAGGCGACCGACGTCACGGACGTGGCGCGCACGCAGCGTTCCCTCAAACGCCAGCTCGTCGCCATGCGCATCCTCACCGCGCTGCTCCTCGTCGCCGCCGTGACCGTGGGCGGGTTCCCGCTCGCGCTGCAGTACCAGTCGCAAATGAAGCTCGCCGAAACCTCGCAGCAGGCCGAGAACAAGGTGATGGGCTGGCCGTACCCGCAGGCGGAGCTCGCCTTCCAGGCCGCGCAGGCGTACAACCGCAGGCTCGCCGAGTCGGGCCAGCCGGTCATGGGCGAGGCGATCGACCCGTTCACCGCGGCCTCCGGCGGCTCGCAGGCGCACGAGGAGGACTCGCAGGCCAGCAAGGACACCGAATACCAGAGCCTGCTCGACGCGGGCAACGGGGTGATGGGCTCGATCGTGATCCCCAAGATCTCCGTGGACCTGCCCATCTACCACGGCACGTCCGAACGCGTGCTCGCCTCCGGCTCCGGTCACCTGTACGGTTCGAGCCTGCCGGTGGGCGGCGCGGACACGCACGCCGTCCTCACGGGCCACCGCGGGCTCGTGGAGGCGCTCATGTTCACGCGCCTCGACGAGATGCAGGTGGGCGACTACTTCTACGTGAAGGTGATGGGCGAGACGCTCGGCTACAAGGTGGACCGCATCACCGTGATCGAGCCGGACGACACGAGCCAGCTCAAGATCGTGCCCGGCGAGGACCGCGTCACGCTCATGACGTGCACGCCCTACGGCGTCAACACCCACCGTCTGCTCGTCTCCGGCGTGCGCGAGGACATCCCCGCCATGATGCCGGACATCGCCGAGGCCCCGAAGGACGCGCGCCTGTGGACCACGGTGGCCGTGACCGTGCCGCTCGCGCTCGGGCTGCTCGTCCTGTGGTTCCGCCGCCGGCCGTGGAGGCGCATGCGCCACGGCGCGTGGTGGCCCCGCCGGCTGTAGATCCGACGGTTCGGACCGGCGGTTCGGACCGGCGGTTCGGACCGGCGGCTCGGACCGGCGGCTCGGACTGACAGCCGCGCGGCGTGGCGTCGGATGCTCGGCCGCGCGATTCCTGCCACAATGGAGGTGGTTCGGCTCCGTTCCATGAGCTTGTGACGAGGAGGTTCCCATGGTTCCCGAGGCTGGTTCGCTTCCTTCGCTTCCCGACTGGGTGCGCTACGGCATCTGGTGGCACATTTATCCCCTGGGCTTCGTGGGCGCGGACATCCGCCCCTCGGGTCCGCGCGAATTCCACGGACGCGGCCTCGACTCGATCGCCGACTGGCTGGACTACACGCGGGACATGGGCGTCTCCGGCCTGCTGCTCGGCCCGATCTTCGAATCCTCCACCCACGGCTACGACACGCTCGACCACATGCACGTGGACGTGCGGCTCGGCGGCGACGCGGCCTTCGACCGGCTCGCCGAGGCCTGCCGCGACCACGGCATGAGCCTTGTGCTCGATGGCGTGTTCAACCATGTGGGCTGGCACCACCCCGCCGTGCAGGAGGCGCTGTCCGGGCGGGCGGACGGCCCGTGGGCGGGGCTCGTGGCCACGCATCCCGGCGCGGGCGGACGGCCCGAGCTGGACGTGTTCGAGGGCCACGGCGGGCTCGTGGACCTGAACCACGCCGACCCGCGCACCGCCGCGTACGTGACGCGCGTGATGAACCACTGGCTCGACCGCGGCGCCTCAGGCTGGCGGCTCGACGCGGCCTACGCCACCGATCCCGCGTTCTGGCGGCACGTGCTGCCGGCCGTGCGCGCCGCCCATCCGCACACGTGGATCTTCGGCGAGGTGATCCACGGCGACTACGCGGCGATCGTGCGCGAATCCGGCATGGACTCGGTCACGCAGTACGAACTGTGGAAGTCGATCCGCCACAGCATCCAGACCGACAACTTCTTCGAGCTGGACTGGAACCTCACGCGCCACAACGCGTTTCTGGACGCGTTCACGCCACAGACGTTCATCGGCAACCACGACGTGACGCGCATCGCCTCCGAAATCGGCGCGCACCGGGCCGTGCTCGCGCTCGCCGCGCTCATGACGGTGGGCGGCGTGCCGAGCGTCTACTACGGCGACGAGCAGGCGTACGCGGGCGTCAAGGAGGACCGGCTCGGAGGGGACGACGACGTCCGGCCCAAGTTCCCCCGCTCCCCCGGCGAGCTTTCGCATCTGGGCGCATGGATGTACCGGGCGCATCAGGCGCTCATCGCGCTGCGCCGGCAGCACCCGTGGCTCGTCAACGCGCGCACGGAAAAACTGCTGCTCGAGAACCGGCGCTACCGCTACCGGTCGGCGAGCGCGGACGGACGCGAGGCGATCGTGGTGGAGCTGGCGCTGGAGCCGGGACCGAGCGTGACCGTCACCGATCCGGCGGACGGGCGCACGCTGTACCACTACGCGGGGTGAGCGCGGGCGCAGGCCAACGTACCGGGACGCCCAGCGCGTCAGAAACGCTCAGCGCACCAAAAACACTCAGCGCACCAAAAACACCATGAGGATGATGAGCGCGAAGCCCGTCAGGTCCGTCGGCGTGAACACGGCGGACGTCCACAGCACCGCGGACACGGTGGCCATGACCGGCTCGGACGTGCCCAGCATGGTGGCGCGCATGGGGCCGGCCTTCATGGAACCGGTGAGGAACAGCCAGAACGCGCCGAACGTGCCGCCGACCACGGTGAACGCCATGAGTCCCCATCCGGCGGCGTCGAGCGGCGGCATGTTCTGCCACGGGCGCACGAACGGCAGCATGGCCGCGCCGGAGATGAGGAACATGATGCCGTTTGCGGTCATGCCTCCCCAACGGGCCATGAGCTTCAGGGGCATGACGGCGAACGCGGCGGTGACGAGCGCGTTGAGCATGCCCCACGCGAGGCCGTCGACGGGCAGGCTCAGCGAGGAGAGGTTGCCGCCGGTGGCGATGAGCACCACGCCCACGAACGCGAGCGCCACGCCGGCAGCCTCGCGCCTCTGCGGCAGTCTGCGCCCGCGCACGCACGTGTAGAGCAGGAGCAGCAGCAGGTTGAGCGACTGCAGGACGGTCGCGGTGCCGGAGTTCGTGGCGTTGATGGACTGCAGATAGGCGACCTGCACGAAGAACACGCACACGAGCGCGTTGAGCAGGAACGACGGCCAGGAGCCGCGGTCCTTCACGGCGCCGGCGAGCTGACGCGGCGTGGTGGCCGCGGCGCAGACGACGAAGATCACGCCGGCGGCGAGCTGGCGCACGCACGCGATCCACAGCGGGCTGCACTGGTAGTCGTCCATGAGGATTTTGGAGACGGTGCCGTTGACGCCCCACAGCGTGCCGCCGAGCAGGGCCAGCACCGAGCCGATCATGATGTCCTTGGGCGTGTGCGCCAGCGTGGCCGTGCGGCCGTCGTGCGCGCCGTCCCCGTCGCCCGCCTTGTTCCGCCCGCCGTGATGCGCATCCTCGCGCACGCCGTCGCCCGCCATGGCCCGTTCCGCTCCTCTTGTCGCCCTGTCCGTCGTCGCGCTTCGCAAAGCGCCGATTGGCCATTATACGGCCGCAACCCCGTCCGACGCGGCCGACCGGGACGCCCGACCGACGTCGAACGGCAGACATCGAAGGGCAGACACGAACGCCCCCGCGCGGCGGCCCGACGCTAGACTGTCGTCCAGATTGATTCCCATCCGCAAAGGAGCATCATGACGCACACGCAATCGTCGATCGCAATCCGGGAAACCGTCGGCTCGGCGTCCGGTCCGCTGCTGCTGGTGCACGGCGGCGCCGGATCGTACGGCCCCTCCTCCACGCCCGAACGCCGGGCGCGGGTGGCCGCCGACCTGCGGCGCGCGCTGGAGGCCGGCTGGTCGCTGCTGGAGGCCGGCGCCTCCGCGGCGGACGCGGTGTGCGCGGCGGTGCGCGTGATGGAGGACGCCGAGGAGTTCAACGCGGGACGCGGCGCGGCGCTCACCAGCGAGGGCAAGGCGCAGATGGATGCCTGCCTCATGACCGGCGAGGACGGCGAGGTGGGCTCGGTGGCCGGCGTCACGGCCGCGCGGCATCCGATCGACGCGGCGCGCGCGGTCAAGGAGCAGACCAAGCACGTGCTGTTCGCGCATCCGGACGCCGACCAGCTGCGGCATTGGGGCGTCGAGACCGAGGATCCGTCATACTTCGTCACCGAGGCGCGGCGCCAATCGCTGGAGCGCGCGCGGCTCGAGGGCGACGAATGGGAGAAGCACGGCACGGTCGGCGCCGTGGCGCGGGACGCGGACGGTCATGTGGCGGCGGCCACGTCCATCGGCGGCATCACCAACCAGCTGCCCGGGCGCGTGGGCGACTCCCCGCTGCCCGGCTGCGGCACGTATGCGGCGGACGACGCGGCGGCGGTCTCGTGCACGGGCATCGGCGAGGCATTCGTCAAGGAGGTGGCGGCGCACGAGGTGGCCGACCGGATGCGCTTCGCCGGCCAGTCCGCGTCCGACGCCGCCGCGGCCGCGTTGGACGGCGTGGCCTCGCACCACGGCGACGGCGGCATGATCGTCGTGCCCGCGAAGGGTTCCGGCGTGTTCGCGTTCAACAGCGAGATGATGAACCGCGGCTGGATGGACGCGTCCGGCTCGGGCGTGGAAGCGTGAGGCCCGCCATGGCAACGGCTCTGATCACCGGCGCGACGGGCGGCATCGGCCGCGAACTGGCGCTGCTCGCCGCACGGGACGGATTCGACCTCGTGCTCACGGCGCGCAACGAGGCCCGGCTGGAGACATTGGCCGACGCGATCGGGCGCCGCACGCGCGTGCGCGTCACGACCGTCGCGCTGGACCTCGCCGAACCGGACGCGGCGGCGCTGCTGCACGAGCGCACCGAACGTCTCGGCATCGCCGTGGACGTGCTCGCCAACAACGCCGGGTTCGCCGACTGGACCGGCTACCTCGACGCCGACTGGGTGCGCCAGAGCGCGATGATGCAGGTGAACATGCACGCGCTGGCCGAGCTTGCCTACCGTTATGGGCGGGACATGCGCAAGCGGGGCCATGGGCGGATCCTCAACATCGCCTCGGTGGCCGCCACCATGCCCGGGCCGTACATGGCCATGTACTTCGCCTCGAAGGCGTTCGTGCGCTCGCTCGGCGAGGCGCTCTCATACGAGCTGAAGGGCACGGGCGTCACCGTGACGACCGTCTGCCCGGGCCCCACGACCACCGGGTTCGAGCAGGTGGCGCGCATGTCCGGCCGCAACTTCTTCACCATGACCCGCCCGGCCTCCGCGGCCTCGCTCGCCCGGTTCGCGTGGCGGAGGACTATGCGCGGCTCCACTCTCGCCTATCACGGGACGACCGCGCTGGCCGGCGCCCTCGCCGAACGGCTCCTGCCGCGCGCGCTCAACGCCCGCATCGCCGCGTTCATGAACGGGGACGACCCCTCCGCCCGGCGCTGAGCGGGCCGGGAGTACAATCGGCCACGGAGCGTAATCGTTTACCAAACCAACCGCATCAAGGAGATCAACGACGATGAAGAACGTACTGTGCTTCGGCGATTCCAACACCTTCGGCACCAACCCCGCCCGCCCCGGCACGCGGCACCCGTTCGACGTGCGCTGGACCGGCCGCCTCACCGGCCTGCTCGGCCCCGACTGGCGCGTGATCGAGGAGGGCATGGGCGGGCGCACCACCGTGTTCGTCAACCCGCTCGAACCCAAGCGCGACGGCATCGGCGCCCTGCCGATCGCCCTGCAGTCGCACCGCCCGCTGGACTATGCGATCGTAAGCCTCGGCACCAACGACCTGAAGGAGATCTTCAATGCCTCCCCGCGTACCATCGCGGCCGGCGCGGCCATGGTGTGCGACGCGGTCCTCAACTACAACTACGGCGGTTGCGGCCCCGCCCCGAAGGTGCTGCTCGTCTCCCCCATCTGGGTCAAGCCGGGCATCTCGGAAAGCCCGTACGTGGGCTTCGCCGAGGACGCCGTGGATCGCTCGCACCGTCTGTCCCCCTACTACCGAGAGGTGGCCGAGGAACGCGGACTGCTGTTCCTCGACGCCTCCACGGTGGCCGAGGCGTCCGACCGCGACAAGCTGCACATGGAGGCGGACAGCCACGCCCGTCTGGCGCAGGCCATCGCGGACGTGCTGCTCGCCGACGCGGCCGCCGAATAGCCCTTACCAGCAGCCTTCGGACAGCCGCAACCCGGATATTCATCACCGGCTTGGTGGTTTCATCTGTCCACGGAAGCCACTTGCCCTTCCGAGGGCAGATCCAGCGGGATGCGGACATCTACTTGCTCTTCCGAGGGCATTCCAGTTCGCGCAGTGGCGTCGATTTCCTTGGATTTGCGCCGTCATTGCGGCATAACAACGGGCATTGCGCGCAATGAGGTGCCCTCGGAAGGGCAAGTGGATGTTCGCAATGCCCGAAATCCGCCCTCGGAAGGGCAAGTGGGCGGTTCACCGCATGCGGAACGGGGCGCGCTTGGCGGCCTTGCCGTGGTGGCGGCGCGGACCGGCCGGATTGCCGTGGCCATGCTCGCCGTCGGTGCCGTGGCCGGAACCGTATTTGGCGTTCATGCGGCGCTCGTGGCGCTTGACCATTTCGGAACGCTCGTCGCGCACGATGCGGTTCTCGTCGCGGCGGTGGATGCGCTTGCCGCCGCGCGGGGCATCGTCCTCGCGCCATGCACGGTCGTCGCGCCCGCGACGACCGCTTTTCTCGCCTTCGGCGGCACGCATATCGTCCCGATGACGCCGGTGCGGGGCCTTCCATGAGGACTTGCGCTCATTGCCGGCGTCGGGCGCGGCGGCGGCACGGTCGCGCTTGTCGTGACGGTGGCGCTTCCTGGACGGGGTCAGCGCGCGGTCGTCGTCCTGCGGCATGTGGCGGAACGCCGCGGAGTCTCCGGCGTTCGCCGGCTCCGCGGTCGCATCCGCGGTCGCATTCACGGTCGCATCCACGGCATCGTCCCGATCGCGGTTCCGGCGCGTCTTGCCGCCCTTCTTGAACGGCTTGTCGGCCTTGTCGAATTTGCCGGACTTGCCTGATTTCCCGGACTTGCCGCCCTTGCCGCCGTTCTTGCCCTTGCCGCCGTTCTGCGGCTCGGGGAGGGTCCAGCCCTCCACCTTCTCGGCCCGCTCCCCCACGAGCTCAAGCACCTCGGGCGAATCGGCGCGCACCTTGACCGGCTTGACCGTGATGCCGGCCTCGCGCAGCATGCGGCGGGCCTTGCGGCGCACGTCGGGGGTCACGAGCGTGACCACGTCGCCGGAGTTGCCGGCGCGCGCGGTGCGGCCGGAGCGGTGCACGAACGACTTCGGGTCCTCCGGCGGATCGACCTGCACCACGAGCTCCACGTTGCTCACGTCGATGCCGCGCGCGGCCACGTCGGTGGCGACCATCACGTTCACCTCGCCGGATTCGAATGCGGCGAGGTTGCGGTCGCGCTGGTTCTGCGACAGGTTGCCGTGCAGCTCGGCCGCGGGGATGCCGTGGCGCGTCAGGCTCGCGGCGAGCTTCTTGGCCTGGAACTTGGTGCGAGTGAACAGGATGCGGCGGCCCTTGCCGGACGCGAGCGCGCGCACGATCTCCGGCTTCTCGGACTTCTCGACCTCGAAGACGTGCTGGGTCATCGCGCCGTCCACGGCGGTCGGCTCGTCCACGCTGTGGGTCTTCGGGTCGCGCAGGAACTCGCGCACCAGCTCGTCGATGCCGTGGTCGAGCGTGGCGGAGAACAGCATGTGCTGCGCGTCGGGGCGGATCTGCGCGAGCAGGCGGCGCACCGGCGGCAGGAAGCCCATGTCGGCCATTTCGTCGGCCTCGTCGATCACCACGATCTCGACGTCCGAGAGCGTGAGGAGCTTCTGGCGCAGCAGGTCCTCAAGGCGGCCCGGGCAGGCCACCACGATCTCCGCGCCGGCCTTGAGCTCGCGCACCTGACGGTTCTGCCTCACGCCGCCGTAGACGACGGTGGTGGTCATGCCGGCCATGCGGGCGAGCGGGGAAAGGACCTCGTTGATCTGGTTGGCGAGCTCGCGCGTGGGGGCGAGGATGAGTCCGCGCGGGTGCGGCGTGAAGTCGCGGCCGGCGTCCACGCGTTCCTCGAGCTGGCGGCGGTACGCGTGCTTGAGGCGCTTGCGGTATTCGGGCATGGGCAGGTCGGGCGTGACGGTGACCGGGCACAGGCGGGCGGCGAGCGGGATGCAGAAGGCGAGCGTCTTGCCGGAGCCGGTGCGTCCGCGGCCAAGGATGTCGCGGCCGTTCAGGGAGTCGGGCAGGGTGTCGGCCTGGATGGGGAACGCCTCGGTCTTGCCGTCCGCGGCGAGGACGCGCAGCAGCGGGGCGGGCACGCCGAGTTCGGCGAAGGTGACGGACGGCTCGTCGTCATAGGGGTCGTAGGAGTTGTTCAGCGATTCGTTCAACGGTTCGGTAGTGGGCACATCGGCCTTTCATGTCAGCAATTTCGCGCGCGTTGCGCAAACTTGTCGATCATAGCGTGTCCCCTCGATGAGGGGCCGTATCCGCTCCGCGCCGATGACGTTCCCAAAGCGCATCCCGCCGCCGGACGGTGTTCCCCACCGGACAGGGCGTTTCACCGGACAGGGAGCGCCCACTCCCCGTCCACAGCGCGCTGAACCGTTGAAAAATCAAGGATTTGCAGATCGTTGGACGGGGAGTGGGCGCTCCCTGTCCGGTGGCGGGGGAACATCGTTTAAATCCGATGCCCGGGCACCCGGGCGCCCATACCAGCGGCGTCGTCCGCCCTACCGGTAGTTGCGCTCGATGAGGATGTCCGAGACGGTGAGGTTGGCCTCGTTGACGAGGTTGAACAGGATCACCCCGGCCAGTTCGGCGGGGCTCATGAAGGTGTGCTGCTTCTCGAGCGGCACGTAGTCGTGGCTGTCGCGGTAGAAGTCGGTGTCGATGCCGCCGGGGTACACGCCCACGATCTTGACGCTCGAGCCCTTGTACGCGGCCTTGAGGCTCTGCGTGTAGCCCTTTTCGCCCCACTTGGTCGCGCAGTAGACGGACTCGTCCGGGTTGCCGCGCGTGGCGGCGGTGCTCATCACGTTGGCGATCTTGAGGTCCTGTTCGCCGCAGGCCTTGAGCGTCTCGACGCTCCACAGGATCATGCCCTTGAGGCCCTTGAAGCAGCGGTCCACGTCCGCGGCCCCGTAGGCGGTGGGCTTCCTGAACGACGGCTGCCCGGCGTTGTTGATCAGCAAATCGATGTGGCCGATCCGCGCGAGGTCGGCGACCGTGCTCTTGACGAAGATCTCGTCGGACACGTCGCCCACGAACGCCTTGTACGAGTCGGCGGGGAACTCCTTGGCGAGTTCGAGCTGGCGCTCCTCGTTGAAGTCGACGCCCGCCACAAACCAGCCCTTGGCGATGAGCTGGCGCGCGAGCTCGTAGCCGAGCCCCATCGCGCTGCCCGTCACGATCGCGATCGCCTTGCCGTCCGAATACCTCATGCCCGCCTCCCTGCGTGTGCGTATGCCTTGGGAGACAGCCTATCGAACCGGTACGACGCGAAGCCCGCGCCCGGGGCGGCGATGGGCGCTAGGCGCGCGCGGCGGACGGGTACCAGACGGCGAACCAGTCGAAGCCATCGGAGCCGTCGTTTCCGGCTGCGGCCGCGCACCGGGCAGCCCGATCGGCCATCCAACGGCGGCACGCGGTCAGGTACGCGCCGAGCAGACGATCAACGATATGCGAAAAACGTGCGTTCATCATGATGCAACCTCCCAGTCGCCATCTTCCACTGACACCTGCGATGATAGGGATTCGTACCGTGCGACACCCGTACCGTCGTAACGGCAACATGCGCACTAATATCAGAATCGTACGGAAGAACCGTACGGAGGAACCCCATGCGTTCCCCGTCCACCCCCGAGGAATCCCGAGGAAAGGCGCCCGCCATGCCGGAAACCCGCAAAAGCATCGCCATGCTGTCCGACCTGTCCGAACGGGTGCCGTACAACGTGCCGGAGCTGCCCATCTACGCACACCGCGACCCGCTGTCCTCCTACACCGACTACCGCTGCCCCTGCCACTGGCACCGCGATCTGGAATTCATCCACGTGATCGCGGGCCGGATGGACTATTTCGTCAACGGCGTCGTCACGCCGCTTGCGGCCGGCGAGGGGCTTGTGGTCAATTCCAGCCGCCTGCACTACGGGTTCTCGCCCGAAGGCACGCCCCCGGACAAGCGCGAATGCCTGTTCTCCTGCGCACTGGTGAGCCCCGCGCTGTTCGAGGGCCTGACCACGGCCGCCGCCGAGCGATGCGAGCGGGCCTTCGATCAGGGCATGGACGATTTTCTCACGCTCTCCCCCGCCGTCGATTGGCAGCGCGACGCGATGGCGGCGATCGACCGGCTGGTCGGGCGTATGGACGACGCCGCGCGCAATCCCCTGCCCGCGGTCTCCGCTGCCCTCGACCTGTGCGACGGGGTGCTCGACCGGTTCCGGCCCGCCGACAAGACGGCCGCCGCCGAAGACCCCAACGCCCCCAACGCCCCCAACGCCGCCGGGGACCGCCGCGACCGCATGGACGTGCTCGCCATGACAGGCCTCATCCAGCGCAGGTTCGCCGACCCGCTGACCCTCGCGGACATTGCCGCGGCCGGGCGCATGGGACGCACGCGCTGCTGCGCCCTGTTCCGCCGGTACGTGAACCTCACGCCGAACGAATACCTGACCGACCGCCGCGTCCGCGAGGCCAAACGGCTGCTGGACGCCACGGCCGCGTCGGTGGCGGAGATCGCGCGGGCGTGCGGGTTCTCGTCGCCGAGCTACTTCATCAGCGTGTTCCGCCGGCGCACGGGCCTCACACCGGGCGAATTCCGCGAACGCGCCCTTCCCTCGCCCAGATCGGACTGAATCCCGGTAGCCCCGACGAGGCCGCATGACGGCCGGGACCGCATACGGGAAATCCCCGGCCACGCACGCACGCGCATGGCCGGGGACCCTGCATTGACAACGCCGAAGCCGAAACCGGATCCACGGATCCGCGGCTACAGGATGTCCGGATCGTCCTTCTCGATGGTGCCGGTGGCCTTGCCGACGGCCTTGAGCCCGTGGTAGGCGACGAGCACCACCACGGTGCCGATGGCGATGCCGTTGAACTGCACGCCCTGCACGGCGAAGGTGAAGTCGGCGATGCCGATGATCATCACGATGGCCGCGACCATGATGTTGAGCGGCTTGTCGAAGTTGACCTTGTTCTCCACCCAGATGCGCACGCCGATCATGCCGATCATGCCGTAGAGCAGGGTGGTCACGCCGCCGAGCACCCCGGAGGGGATGGTGTTGATGACCGCGCCGAACTTCGGGCACAGGCTCAGGAGCAGCGCGAAGCCGGCCGCGCACCAGTAGGCGGCGGTGGAGTAGACCTTGGTGGCCGCCATCACGCCGATGTTCTCGCCGTAGGTGGTGGTGCCGGAGCCGCCGCCGAAGCCGGCGATCGCGGTGCCGAGGCCGTCGGCGAGCAGCGCGGTGCCCATCTGGGAGTCGTAGTCGCGGCCGGTCATCTGCGCCACGGACTTGACGTGGCCCACGTTCTCGGCCACGAGCACGAGCACCACGGGGATGAACATGGGCAGGATCGAGAAGTCGGTCTGCGGGGTGTGGAACTTCGGCAGGCCGATCCACGCCGCCTCGCCGATCGCGGAGAAGTCGACCTGGCCGCGGATGCACGCGTACACGTAGCCGACGAGCACGCCGAGCAGGATGTTGAGTCGGCCGATCAGGCCCTTGAACAGCACGGCGATGAGCAGCACGGCGAGCAGGGTCACCAGCGCGGTGTCCATGCCCTTCTGCCAGTTGGTCCACACGCTGGGCGCGAGGTTGAAGCCGATGATCGCCACGATGGCGCCGTTGACGACCGGCGGCATGATGATGTCGATCCACTTGGCGCCGGCGTAGTGCACGGCCACGCCCACGAGCGCGAGCAGCAGGCCGGTGACCATGATGCCGAAGCTCGCGACCGCGAGGCCCTTGCCCGCGGTGGCCACGGCGGTGATCGGCGCGATGAAGCCGAACGACGAACCGAGGTAGCTGGGTAGCTTGTTTTTGTTGATGAGCAGGAACAGGGCGGTCGACATGGCCGTGAAGAACAGGGTGGTCGACGGGTCGAAGCCGGTGAGGATCGGGACCAGGAAGGTCGCGCCGAACATGGCGATCACGTGCTGCGCGCCGATGCCGGCCGTGCGACCCCACGTCAGGCGCTCGTCGGGCTCGACGACCTCGCCGGGCGCCAGGGTCTTGCCGTCGCCGTGCAGGCCCCAGGAAAACAGATTGGACAACTTCGTCTCCTTCACTCCCGCGCGGATCCGCGTACGCTTCGCCATTCCGCGCATTCGGAGACATTCTACCCGGCCGGGTTCACAGCGAGATCACACGTTTGCGATTTCCGCCCTTTCACGCGCGCCTGAAAGCGATTTCAGCACTTCTCAGAGGACGAAAACGGCAAATCTGCGATTACAGGTCGAGGTGCGGGTCGACGGCGTGCACCACGTCCACCAGATCGCCGTTGGACATCACCGGGCGCTGGAACTCGCGCCACGGCTCCACCTTGACCTCCCAGCGGCCGGTCTCCTCCACGTACACGGGCCGCGCGGTCTGCTCCCAGCGCACGCGCTTGGACGTGCGCCCGGTGTTGGGGTCGCGGCGGGAGTAGTGCAGGCACGTGCAGTTGGTGATCCGCCATTCCGGGGCGTCGGCGCGGCGCAGGAACTCCTCGTCGGACAGGTCCTCGAGGGTGAGCATGAGCGCGAGCATGAAGTCGCCGTGCGTCACGGCCACCACGGATTCGGCGTCCGACTTGCGGTTCAGGGAGGTGAGCATGTTGTGCACGCGGTTCTCCGACACGTCCGCGATCGACTCGCCCGCCGGCGGGCGCCAGTACAGCGGGTCGGTGGCCTTGAACATCCAGTTGCGGCTGTAGTTGTTCTTGAACTCGTCCTTGGTGATGGTGTTGATCTCGCCCCACGAGCGCTCGCGCAGGGCGCGCGTCTCCTCCCACCGGGCCTTGGGCAGGGCCATGGTGGCGGCGGTCTCGCGCGTGCGCACGTACGGCGAGACGAGGTAGCGGTCGAACAGCTGCTGCTGCGCCACAAGCCAGCGGCCGATGCAGTCGGCCTGCTTGCGCCCGGTGGCGGTGAGCCTCCAGGAGCGGTCCGGCACGGTGACGTTGTCCTGCGTGTACAGGGAGTTGTCGCCCTGCTCGCCGGCCTGGACGATCACGTTCGCTTCCGATTCGCCGTGCCTGATCACATACAGGTCAAGGGGCATGCCCATGTGGATGGTCCTCCGTTCGTCATTGTTCAGATGTTCGTCGCCTGTTCGTTGCCGTGGCCGTTCCGCCAATCGTCATTGCGTCGCCATCGCACAACATCGCTACCAGACAACGTAGTCCATGGCGCCGCCCGCCCGCGCCCGTCGCGACGAGAATTCACCGAGGGGACGCACGGCCGTCACCGCGCGGCCACCGCAGGCGCACGTCGCCCCGGCCGTCCGGCCAGCCGGTTCGCCCGCCCGGCAGCGGCTCCGCGGCTCACTCCGCCGCCGGTCACTCCGGCCACATGCCGGTCTTGGCGAACCGGTCGCGGTACTCCTTGGGCGTCATGCCCTCCGCCTTGCCGAACACCTTGGTGAAGTGGCTCTGCGAACGGTACGCGAGAATCTGCGCGATCTCGGCGAGCGAGTACTTGGAGTACTTGAGCATGTTGCACGCCGCCTCCATGCGCCGGTCGGTGATGTACTGCGAGATGGATGATCCGGTCTCCTTCTTGAACAGCTCGGACAGGTACGTGGGGTTGAGGCCCACGTGCGCGGCGAGCATGGCCACGGTGATCTTCTCGTGCAGGTGGTAGTGGATGTAGTCGAGGCACTCCACCACGGGACGCGACTGCACGTCCTGCTTGGCGAGGTCGGCCATGGCCCACGTGAAGAACGTCATCATGTCGGTGTGCAGGCGGCGCACCTCGTCCACGCTCTGGCAGTGGTCCATGTCCTGGATGTACAGGTCGGAGGCGTTGTAGGCGTCCTCCTCGTCCATGCCGCCCTCGATGGCGAAGCGCGTGACGAGCGTGATCGACGTGACGAACAGGTACTTGGCGTTGCGCACCGGGTCGTCGGACACGTGCCCGTACAGGCCGGAGTCCCACATGCGCACGCTTTCGCGGATCGCCTCGGGGTCGCCGGCCTTCATGAGGTCGTACTGGCGCATCTCCTGCACGTAGGTGTGGTGCCGCACGCGGTCCTCGCGCTGGATGAACTCCAGATACCGCAGCTTGGAATCGTCCACGACCGCCATGCGTCAACCTCCCGTACACATGTTTGTTACATTATTCATTGACCACCCAATGATTATACAAAAGATGAGAGCAAATCGGTATCCCATTCGCGCGGCGCGTTTTCTATCATGACAACTGTCAACGAAAACAAATGAGGAAAGGACAGAGATCATGTCTGATGATGAAATGATGGACGCCATTCTTCGCTCTCGCGTCTCGATGACCGACCCGAGCGTCGCCACCTACGTTATGGCGCGTGGCATCTCCAAGGCCATCAAGCGCATGCTGCGCAAGTAATACGGCGAACAACCTATTAAGACTTCTCCCGCGATCGGGCGGTCGGCATACCGGCCCGTTCGCACCCATTGATTGAATTGTGTTTCCCGCGGCCCGCACCGATTTCCCCGGTGCAGGCCGCTTTGCATGTTCGGCTCGTGACGATCACGGCGGTCGCCGCGGTACGGGCAAGGCGGGGATGCCCGGACACGGGCGGCCCAGCTCCCGCCCCGTTCTCGGTCTGTTCCGACGACGTCGGACGACGCCGGCCTATTCGATGGTGACCGGCGTGCCCTTGGGCAGCTGTTCGTGGACCCACTTCGCGTCCGCCACCGTGAGGCGCACGCAGCCGTGCGATGCGGGCTCCCCCAGCTTGACCGCCTCGGAGACGATGTAGTCGCCGGCCTCCTCGTTGGTCGGCACCGAATGGAACAGGTACACGCCGGTGATGCGCGTCCAGTAGTCGCCGCCCATGTGGTCGCGCGGGGTGTAGAAGTGGTCGCCGCCCTGGCCGTTCGTCCTGAACGTGCCGTGCGGCGTGGTGTCGTTGATGCCGGTGCTCGCCACCATCTCGTAGATGACCTTGCCCGCGGACTTCACGTACACCATCTGGTCTTTGAGGCTCACGTCGACGGAGATGTCCGGGTACCGGCTCAGGTCCGGCTGCTCGCCGGTCGCGTCCCGCCAGTTCGCGCGCACGCGCTCCACCAGCGCCTGACGGTTCGCGAGCGTCTCGTTCACCGCCGGCGTGGCGCGGCGCTCCATCGACGGCGTCACGTCGATCGTTTGCGATTCGGCGCCTTGAGCGACTTGGGCGGCGTCGGCGTCGCGGGCCGAAAGCCACGAGGTGAGCGACAGGCACACCACGATCACCACCACCGCGCCGACCATCACCGCCAGCAGCGTGCGGTACGTTTCCAGAAACTTCCGGACATCCTTCATCGTGTGCGCTCTCCCATTGCCCCGTCTCGAATACGTCCCCATGGTAGCGCGGCGCCCGTCCATCGCGGCCAGCCGTTACGCCCTGCGCGTCACCGCTGCGTCGGGCTGCGCTCCCGTTCCGCTCCCGTCCCGCGGCGATGGCACTCGACGCCCCGCCGCCCGCCGTCTTCCGCCGCATCGAACCGAACGCACGGTCATTCCGCCACCGGCTCCCCCACAGCCGCGTTCCCTGACCACCGTTCGGAAACTTCCCCTCCGCCGCTGTCCCAAGTCGGTATGCTCGCATGCGGTTCCGCGGCGCGCGGCGGTCCGGAACCGGGAACGTCCCCCGAACCCGCCGCGACCGAACCGCAATCGAGGCGCGCCCATGACCATCGCCGGCATTTCCATCGTCACCCTGCTGCTGGTCCTGCTGGCCGGTATCGGAGCCGGATTCGTGGGCTACGCGGTGGGCGCCTCCTCACTGGTCTCCTACCCCGCGCTGCTCGCGCTGGGCATTCCGCCGGTGCTGGCGAACACCACGAACACCGTGGGCGTGGTGGGCACCGGCGTGGGCGGCTGCATCTCCGCGCGCAGGGAGCTCACCGGGCACCGCACGCGCGTGATCCTCTACGCCACGATCGGCGTGCTCGGCGGCATCGTCGGCGGACTGCTGCTGCTCGAACTGCCCGCCGCCGTGTTCGAATACCTCGTGCCGCCGCTCATCCTGTTCAGCGCGCTCATCATCGCGCTGAACCCGCGCGAGCGCGCCCACGCCCGCGACGCGGTGGGCAAGGCGCTCGGCCCGGATTCCGCGCAGGCGCGCGACGCCGCGGCCGTCGCGGCCTCCCGCCCGAAGGACGACGTGCGCCGCGACCCGTGGTGGATGTGGCTCGGCGTGAGCTTCGTGGGCATCTACAGCGGCTACTTCGGCGCGGGCGCCGGCACGCTCGCGCTGGCGATGCTCGACGTGGGCAAAATCGGCCCGTTCCACGAGATCAACGCGCTGAAGACCGTGGTCGGCTTCGGCGCGAACATCACCGCCTCGATCATGTTCATCGTGCGCGGATCGGTCAACTGGCCGTTCGCCGTCGCCCTGTGCGCGGGCTGCTTCATCGGCAGCTACATCGCGCCGCCCATCACCCGCCGCATCCCGGCGCGCATCATGCGCGCGGCCGCGGTGCTCGCCGGCGTGATTCTGGCCGTCAAGCTCGGCTGGAGCACGTACTTCTAAGTCTGCCGATGTAGCTACCCGCCATAATACGGTTTCTACGTCGTTGCGGAGGCACAACGGCGCTCATACGCCGTCGGCCGACGTTGGATTTCCGATTTGTGCGGTCGATTTTTCGGATTGGCCGGATAGCCTCTACGCCATCCCGCCGATTTTCCGGGGATGATATCCGAGGTATTCCTGCGATTCGACCGCACAAATCGGAAGTACGTCCCTCCGCATCCCCGCTGACGCGCACTTAAGCGGGATACACGGGATATGGGGGCGCGCATGGGCGTCCCGACCCCAAACGCACGCCAAAAAGGTCCGCCTCAGACCAGCACGCCGTCGCAGTGGTCGACCTCGTGCTGGATGATCTGCGCGGTGAAGCCGTCGAATTTCGCGGTGTGCTCGCGCATGCGCCGGTCCTGGTACGTGACGGTGATGCGCTGGTAGCGCGTGACCTCGCGCATGCCAGTGAGCGAGAGGCACCCCTCCTCGATGCGGTACGGCTCGGCCTGCGCGATGATGCGCGGATTGAACATGGTCATGGTCCGTCCGGTCTCCTCGTCGGCGAAGACGATGATGCGCTTGGACACGCCGATCATGTTCGCGGCCATGCCCACGCATCGGTCGGCGTGCGCGGCAAGCGTGTCCGCGAGGTCGGCAGCGACGGGCAGGTCGGCTTCGGACGCGGGCGACGACGGCACGCGCAGGAACGCCGGCGAGGTCATGATGGGTCGTTGCATGGGAGGTCCTTTCTTTCGGTCTGACAATGGCGGACGATGATGGCGGAATCGACTGGGTTGACGCCATTCCACCATATTCGCGAAACAACGCGCGACGGCGGAGGGCACGCGGCCCATGGCCGGTCCCATGTCATCCGGTTCCTCCGGCCGGGCCGTCCCGCTCAGTCCAGCGCCTTGGCGAGCCAGCCGTGCGAACCGCCGTCGTACATGTCCGCGGTGGGCGCATAGCCGAGCCGTTCATAGTACGGGAACATGTCCCGCGCGGCGTGCACCGCGGCGACGCGGCCGCCAACCCGGCGAATCCGCGACTCGGCGTCGGCGAGCAGGCGCGTGCCGATGCCATGCCCCTGAAGGGTCGGCTCCACGGCAAGCCGTGCGATCACGTAGCGCCCGGACCGGTCACCGCGCACGGAATCAGAACCGGAATCGGAGCCGGTTCCGGAATCGGCGTAGAACCGGCATGTGGCGGCCGGCCGGGAGCCGTCGGAGAGCCGCAGGAACGCCAGCAGATGCACGGCTCCGGAGCCCGGCCCATCCCACCGGTCAAACTCCGGCCGCACATCTGCGAGCGCGGTGAACGCCGCGAGGCGGATCGCGCGCGCATCCTCCGGTGCATGGTCGTACGCGCGGATTTCCAGCGGTTCCACGCCGGTCAGGCTCCGATGAGGAAGTCGAGCACGTTCATGCCCGTGCTGGTCTCGGCGCGGTACAGTTCGGTGAAACCGCAGTTGCGGCAGCTGATGGTGATGAACCGCTTGTTCTGGATGTCGAAGACCTTGGCGAAGCCGCCGCCGGTCGCCTGGAACTGGTCGCTGTCGAACGAGGTGCACCCGCACTTGGGGCACACGTACTGCTGCTGGCTGGGCTGGCTCATGGCATTCTCCTTGGCTTCGGATTTCCGCCATCCGGCGTCCATGCCGGAACGACTGTCTTCATTGTGGCACACCGATGGCGCATGGCGACGCGGCGACACCGGAATCCCGTTCATCCGCACGATGCCGCACGATGGCACGATGAGGAGCCAAAGCATGCCATACGGCCACGGCCCGGCGACGCGGCGATCGTCCGACCGACCGCGACATGGCCCGCCCGGACCTGCCGGACGCGGCGGATGGACGGCATCCGGCCTCCACGTCCGCCGTGCACCGACACGAAATAGCATGAATCAGCCCAGTCGGTCGAGCCAGCCCGCTTGGTTCGCCCGCGCCGACGCCGCCTGGGTCATCTGGCTGATCGTCGCGCCGAACCGCTCCTCGAGCCGCCCGTACGCCTGATTGAGGATCAGGTTGCCCGGCACGGTGCCGATGAGGAACGCGAGCACGGCGGCGATCACCGCGTGCAGCACGGTTTTGACGATGCGGATGACCACCTTGAACGCCACGTAGGCCAGCACCGCGCCGACCACCAGCGTGATCGCGGATTTCGCCGCACCCGGCAGCGTGCCGTACCACACGACGATCTGGTCGAAACCCGATAGTTGGTCCTTGATCTGGCTCAGCTGGTCCATGCGCGTTCTCCTTTACGACTGTCCTGCGGTTCTCGCGGCTGCCGCGGTTCCGCATCCATCGTTCATGTTCCGAAGTCCCCTCACCTTGCCGCATGCGCGCGACAACGCGACCAAAGGACGGCAGACACGGCCCACGCACCCCTCACGCGCACTCGGCCTCGTGCTCGAGGAAGCTCGCCAGATAGTCCTCGGGCCTGTGCGCGGCGAGCCACGCCTCCACCTCGTCGGGCGTGCGGGCGAATGTGGACAGCAGGCGGGTCACGCCGTCCTCCCCCACGAGCAGGTCGTCCTCGATGCGCACACCGATGCCGCGGTAGCGTTCGGGCACGAGCTCGTCGGCCGCGTCGAAGTACAGGCCGGGTTCGAGCGTGAAGACCATGCCGGGGCGCAGCGGAGCGTCGGCGTAGAGCTCGTTGCGCGACCGGTAGGCGTCGTGCACGTCGATGCCCAGATGGTGGCCGGTGCCGTGGTAGAGCCAGCGGTAGTGCTGGTGGCCGTCGGGACGCAGCGCCTCCTCGACGCTCACGGGCAGTATGCCGAGCTTTGCCAGCGACCGCGCGGTGGATTCGAGCGCCGCGGCGAGCATGTCATGGTATACGGCGCCGGGCTTGTTGGCGGCCGCGATCGCCGCGTTCGAGGCGTCGAGCACGGCCTGGTAGATTTCTCGCTGCGGCTCGGTGAACCGCCCGTTGACGGGCATGGTGCGCGTGATGTCCGCGGCGTACAGCGAGTCGAGCTCGACGCCGGCGTCGAGCAGGAACAGGTCGCCGTCCTTCAGGGCGTGGTCGTTGGCGTGGTAGTCGAGGATGGTGGCGCGCGGGCCGGACGCGGCGTTGGTGCCGAACGCGATGCCGTTGCCCTCGTAGCGGCACGAATGCGTGAACGTGGCCTCGAGCAGGCGTTCGCCTCGCTTGACCTTGCGCGCGATGGGCAGCACGTCGGCCACGCGGTCGAAGCCTCGCTCGGTGGCTGCCACCGCCCGTTTGATTTCGTTGATCTCGCGAGGCGTCTTGATGATGCGGCATTCGTCGGAGCTTTGCTCGAGCACGGCGTCGAGGCCGCGGTTGGCCGCCGCGTCGCCGAGGCCGGTCTCCTCGCGCACGCGGTCCACGAGCGCGTCGATCCTCGGATCGTAGCCGCGCAGCACGCGGATGCGGATGCCGTCCGGACCGGCGCCTTGACGAAGGGCATTCTCGAATTCGGTCATGTCTCGAATGTCGAGGCCGGTCATGACGTGGAAGTCCGCGGGCAGCGGGCGCGGTCCCACCCAGAATTCGCCGTGCTTGGAGTCGGAGAAGAACCGCGGGTTGGTGCGGTCGATGGCCGGCTCGAGGAAGATGGCCGCATGGTGGCCCACCGTGCCGTCCGCGTTCACGGTCGGATCGATGACCAGCGCCGCGTCGGCCTCCAGATCGCGCCCGAGACCGGTCATATGGGCGAACGCGGTGCCCGTGCGGAACGGGAAATCGGTGTCCCACGTACGGTGACGGACAGCCCCGGCGGGGATGACGAGCCGCTCCCCCGGCAGTTTGGCCGCGAGTTCGGCGCAGTGTTTGGCGGCGTCGTCCGCGAGCGGGCTGCGCTCGGCCGGCTTCTTGTTCGGGTTCGGTCCCCAGTGGCTGAAGATGATGTCCTCGAAGCCCCTGCCCTCGAGCCGCAGACCGCCTCCGCGGCGGCCCGGCTCCGGCTCGACGTCGTTGGAGGACGACGCCTCGCGCAGTCGCCGCAGCGTTGCGGGGGCATACGCTTCACCGGCTGCTTTGATTTCCTGAACGTCCTTGTTGGTTTCCCCGACTTCCCCCGACCGGCTTTCCGCCCGTTCGCCCATGATGCGCCTTCCTTCCCGATCGTTCGGCTATCGCAAACGACTCCACCTTAGGACGCATTCATTTCGACTGGCCATTGGACGACGGACGCGCCGAGTTTCCCGCCGTTGGCAGCCCGAGCCGTTCACTCAACCCGCTCACTCGACCCGTCCACTCCGCTCGGGTCCCGGCCGACGGATCATTGCATTGATCGATCATCGGATGAGACGGGCAGCCGACCAGTCGGGGCATTCCTCCGAACCGTCGCGGCCTCCCAATCGGCGCAACCGCCCGAGTCGGCGTATTCATCCGCGCCGGTGATCCGCCCGCACCGACAACGGAATGCCGGTATTCCCACGCCGATTCGCGGAATCCCGCCGATCAGCTCGAGAGTATCCGCACTCCGTTGTCGAAAGGCATGTACAGTCCGCATCCACCAGCGTCCAACAGCATCCGCGGCACCGGCCAACCGACGGTTGCGTTGAGATCCACCGGCAATACATCCATGCACTACGTGCCTTGCACTCAAACTACGGCCGTCCGCCAGCGGTCCCGAATCATAAATCCGATTTGTGCGGTTGATTTCGGCTCCGCGCCAAGTAGCCGCCACGTCATTCCGCCGAAATGCCAACGCCGATACCCGCGCATCCCCGCATTTTGACCGCACAAATCGGATTTATGCATGTAGTTTTCGTCCGACACCCCATTTTCGCGGTGTCGGCGTGCCGCGCGAACACCAGTCGCTATGCGGCGCGCCATTCCTCGGCGGTGACGATACGGAAAAACTCATCGTGATATTCGTCGATGAGGCTGAAATAGTCGTGCTTTGACCCGCCCGCCATCCTCATGCCGCACTTCTCCATCACACGGCCGGACCGCGCATTCTCCGTATAATGGGCGCCCCACACCGCATCCACGTGCAACGCATCGAACGCGTAATCGATCACGGCCCGCAGCGCCTCGGACATGTAGCCGAGCCCCCAGAACGGCCGTCCGAGCCAATAGCCGAGTTCCAGCGCGTTGCCGCCGAGATACCGTTCGCAATCCGAACGGATGGAACCGGTGACGTGCCTCAGGGGTTTGAGCTCGATGCATCCGATCGGCCCATCGTCGCCGTCGGAAGCCGCCCCGCCCTTCACGGTGACGGCCCAATTGTTCTCGACCGCGAAGACGGTGCCGATGACGTTCCGGCTTTCCTCGACGCTCGTGTGCGGCGGCCATCCGCACAGCGGTCCGATCTCCGGGTCGGACGCGTACCGGAACAGCGAGGCCGCGTCGGCCGCGTCGTCAGGCTTCCATGGGCGCAGCAGCAGCCGCCCGGTTTCGATCGTTTTGGCCATTCCGCCTCCAATCCTTCAAGGCCGCAAAATCGGCATCCGCGGATCAACACTACAGCGGCGTGCATTCGGATACGGGCAGCCAACTCCGCCCGTCACGCCCGCCGTTGCATTACTTGCCGACCGCGGCCAGCGCCCGGCGCTCGTAATAATCGACGAGCGGGAGAAACAGCTCGTCGACCGTGGCGACGATGTCCGCTTCGGACAGGGGCCGCATGTCGCGCAGGATGGCCGCGCGACCGAGTTCCCCGGGCATGCGCAGCAGCGATTCCGGCAGTTCGCAGGTGATGTCGCCGCGCGCCCGCGCGTTTTCGATGGCCATCATGATGCTGGGCCGGTCGCTGATCATCGTGCGCTCGTACAGTTCGTGCGCGCTCACGCCGAGCCAGTCGGCGTAGACGCCGAACTTGGCCAGCACCATCACCGCGTCGGACTGCTTGCGGTTGAGCTGCAGGAGGATGGAGATGACGTCGCCCCTGAGCGTGCCGGTGTTCGGGCGCTCGATGACGGCGCGGCCGCGATGCCGTCTCATGGCGGCCACGAACAGTTCCGTGCGGTTCGGCCATCGGCGGTACAGCACCGGTTTGCTGGTGTGCGCCCTCGCGGCCACGTTGTCGAAGGTGAACTCCTCGGCGCTGCATGCGGACAGCTGCTCCCACGCGGCCTCCAGAATGGCCTCTTCCAGGGCCTTGCCCCGGCGGCGCGTCCGCTTTGGTCCGTTGCTCGCTTTGCTCGCTTTGTTCGCTTCGTTCGATTCGTTCGCTTCCATGGGTTCGCCTCCATACGCGGCATGGGCGCCGTGTCCAACAGCCACCCTTCATGCCTTCCTCTACAAGATACCATGGCGTTTCTTATTACCAAGCGTCTATAATCATCCATGGTTTTTAAGAAACGAATTAGTATCTTAAAAGGATGGATTCATGGATGTCGATGAGGAACGGCAACGGAGCCTGAAACGCTCGCTGCTCTGCCTGTGCGCGGCCGAACTGGTGATGATGGTCAACACCACCGCGTTCAACGTGGCCCTGCCGAACATCGCCGAGTCGCTCGGGGCGGGCATGGCGGAGCAGCAGTGGATCGTCTCCAGCTACAACCTCGTGTTCGCGGCCGTGGTGCTGCTGGCCGGATTCATGGGCGACCGGCTCGGCCATCTCAGGACCATGATCGCCGGATTGGGCATGTTCGTCGTCGCGTCCGCGATCGGTCTTGCAGCCGGGAACGTGCCTGTGCTGCTCGTTTCGCGGTCGATCATGGGCGCCGGCGCGGGCGTGGTCATCCCGATGGGGCAGGCGCTGCTCGGCATCCTGTTCCGGGGCCCCGCGCTGTCCCGCGCCATGACCGCATGGGCGATAGCCGGCACCCTGGGCGTGCCGTTCGGCCCGCTCGTCGGCGGGGCGCTCACCGCGACGCTGGGCTGGCGCGGCATCTTCGGGTTCGACGGCGTGGTGTTCCTCGCCGTGATCGCGGTCATCCGCATGAACGTCCCGCGGACGGGCGGATCGCGCAAGTCCCGGTCGCTGCATGTGCCGTGGGCGTCGGTGGCGATGATGTTCGCCGGATTCACCCTGTTCTCCGCCGGCTTGGTCAACGCCCAGCACGGCGTTCTGACTGCGGGAGCCTGGATGCCGATGGCGGTCGGCGCCGCGCTGATCACGGGATTCGTGCTGCATGACCGCGCGTCCCGCAACCCGCTGATGGAGCTCGGCCTGATGCGGGACCCGTCGTTCGCGGCCTGCGCGCCGGCGCTGATGATGCTGAACTTCTCGATGTACGGCATCATCTTCATCATGCCCGCCTATCTGGAGACGGTGCTGCGTCACGGCGCGCTGATCGGCGGCATGCTGCTGATGCCGCTGGTCGTCGCGTCCATCGCGGGGGCGCGGATGAACGACCGGATCGTCTCCCGGATCGGCCCGCGCGGCACGAGCCTGCTCGCCTTGGGGTGCCTGGCCGCCGGCATGCTGACGATCGGCGCCGCCATGTGGTGGCCGGACGGGATGATGAGGCAATCGACGGTGCTGGTCGGCCAGCTCATGGCCGGCCTCGGGCTGGGCGCCGGCCAGCCGGCGATGCTGACCTGGGCTATGGGCCGTGTGCCGATCGGGCAATCCGGCGCCGGATCCAGCCTGCTGACCGTGTTCCGCCAATTCGGGTCCATCATCGGCGTGGGAATCTTCGGCAGCATACAGAGCGGACTGTATACGGCGGAATTCCACGATCTCGCGCAATCCGCCGGCTTGGCCCCGCAATCCGCCGGTTCCGTGACGCTGGACTTCCAGCGGGCGGCCGACATGACAGGCATGACGGGCGATCTCATGCGGCAGGCGGCCTCCCGCGCCTACGAATCCGCGATGACCGGCAGCTTCGCCGCGGCCGCCGCGGTCATCGCCGCCACCCTCGGAGTCGTCGCGCTGATCTCCCGCAGGACGCCGCGGTGAGGATCGGGTGAGGACCATACCTCTTTCCACAAGCAAACGGGCTCACGCCGAAACCAGTTCGCCGTGGGCGGTGTATTCGTATGAGTGTTCGTACAGATACGTGGGAGAAATGTCGATGTCACCGTCACACCAAGTCAGAATCCCGTGATCGATATGGAAGTCCTCAAACGTCTTCTCATCCCGCAGCGGGGCGAAGGCGGGGACATCGTCGTACATTTCGGTGAAATCGCACAGGCGCGTCTCGCCTGTGGAGAATGTCACCAGCATGACGTGGTCATCCGTGACGCGAGCCGACCGGACCTCCAACTCCCGAACAGGTTCATCCGCATACAGGATGCCGTTCACTTCAAACATGACAGGCTCCTTCCGATATCTCATATGAGAAAGACCATATTCCGAGCATATTCCCGCAGCAGGAGCGCCGTCACCGGCAATCGGCGGGCGCATGGTCATGGTCACACAAAAGACCCTCATCCCTTAATAAGTCGGCAAGGAAAACCCCTACCCCATTCTGCTGGTTGGACGGAGCGATAGCATCAGCGGCAGCTTTGATCCGCTCATCGGCGTTTGCCATAGCGACGCCCATCCCCGCCGCGCGCAGCAATGGAACATCATTGAGCCCATCACCAAAAGCGATGACATTCCCCAAACCAGCGCCCAGGCTTTTTGCCCAGATCTGCGAAGCATGCGCCTTGTTCGCATGAGCGTTTGAGATTTCCATAACACCGCCGCTGGAATCGGTAACCGTAAAGTCCCCGCCAATCAACTCATGGCAACCGTCAATATACCGGTCCGCTTGGTAGCCGGGCGTTGCCATGACAAGTTCAAGAACCGGAGCATTCGGAACTGACGATATGCGTTGAGGATCCGGATCGCGCAGTATTCCTCCATGCGCGCGCAGGTCCCAAAATGCTTGATCGCAACCGAATCCTTCCCTGTCCTCCCACCCGAATCCAGCCTGCGGATATCTATTCTTCAGCATGGCGATAATGCCAGCGCACTGTCCCTCATCAAGCAGTTCGGAATGAATAACCTGGCATGTGGCCGTATCCACAATCTGCGCACCGTTGGATACAAACAAAGCGGAGAATAAAGGCAATACCGGTCCCAGTACTTGCTTTGCCAAGCGAAGCGGACGCGCTGACGCCGCGGCGAAAAGAACGCCGGCATTATTAGCTCGGCCAAGCATGTCTTGCAGTCGAGAGGAGACCTGCCCATGCTCATTGAGTAACGTGCCATCAAGATCGGTGACAACGAGAATTGGCAACCTAAGACTCATAACGGACCCCTATTCGCGCATTACAGCGATGCGCATAATCGAATCTGGCAAGAAGGGCAATTGTAACAGGAGCAACCGAGGGCCTTGGAATCGTTGGATCCTGAGGCCCTCGGCGCTATACGGCAATCACTTCTTAAACGTTGGGGAGAACTTGAATGTCGCGGCCTTTTCGTCTTTCCATTGTTTCCCGGGCATCCCGCTCCATGCCGGGCACTCTATGGGCACTCTATTTGGTTGTCCGTTCCATTGCATACGCCGCGCCGGTGCAGGCTTGTCCTTCCCCCGGTCGGCGCGGTAAAATAATGATTGTAATGATTTCATTACTTAGGGAGGTGCATCATGAGCGTGGTGATGGACGTGGCGAAGGTGACGGCCAAGGGGCAGATCACCATCCCCGCCGACGTACGCGAGGCCGTTGGCATCCGAGAGGGCGACAAGGTCGTGTTCGTGCGCATGGACGACGGCAGCGTGTCGTTGCGCAGCTCGAACCTCGAGGCGCTGACGAGGGCGCAGACCGGCTTCGAGGGCGCGGCCGAGGAGGCCGGACTGCAAGGTGAGGATGACCTGACCGACCTCATCAGATCGGTGCGCCGGGACCATGCCACCGGGAGGTAGCCGAATGCGCGTGATGATCGACACCAACGTGCTATTGTCCGCCGTGATCTTCCGGTCGTCCAACTCCGTCGGTGTGATCGTCGACGCGGGGCGCGGCGACAACACGCTGCTGCTGTCCACCTACACGATCGACGAGGCGCGAGAAGTGGTCGCCCGCAAATGGCCAGCCCGCACAGGCGTGCTCGAACAATATCTGTTCGAACTGAGCTTCGAGACCGTCGTCACGCCGCTGACGCCAAAGCCCGGACTGTTCGAGATACGCGACCCGCTCGACTATCCGGTGCTCTACTCGGCGATCGCCGGTGCGGCGGACGTGTTCGTGACCGGCGACAAGGACTTCGACGACGTGACGGTGTCCAGCCCTTCGATAGTCACCCCGAGCGAGTACATGAGCCTATTCGCCAGATAAAACGACGAAAAGCCCTCGAATCTGCCGCATTCGCGGTGTGGCTCGGTTTGTTGTTTGAGGAGGTTGGTTATGTCGAAGGCCGCATATAAGCGTGGGCGGAATAAGCTGCATGGCACGGTCGTGTTCAACGTTGGTGTCAATGCGGTGGTGGTGCCCAATGATCCTTCCCGCAGCCAGCGTTTCGGCGTGTGTAGCGTGGAGAGCGTTCCTCAGCCCAAGGGTCGTAAGCCTCATCTGGTTTTGCGTGACGGCAAGGGCGTGGTCGTGCTCGAGGTCGGGGCGCAGGCTCGTGCCGCGTATGCGGCCTTGCAGCCACTGGAGGGTTGTAAGGTACGGTCGTTCTCATGGGAGCGGAAGGCGTCGGATATCGGCGCGGGTGCCTATCTCAGCTGCAGGATCGTCGAGGGCAAGCGGAAGATTGCGGCGGAAGAACCGATCGAGCAAATCATCTTGGACACTGAGACCACGGGTTTGCAGCCGCAGTACGACGAGATTCTGCAACTGTCCATCATCGACGGGTGCGGCAATGCGCTGCTCAACAATCTGTACCGGCCGAAATACCACGATTCATGGCCGGAGGCGCAACGTATCCACGGCATCAGCCCCACGCAGGTGGCCGGCAAGCCGCTCATAGAGGATGATCTGCAAACGGTTCAGGACATTTTCGACCGGGCACAGCAGGTATGCGTGTACAACGCCGACTTCGATCTCGCGTTTCTCGGCGAGCTGGGTTTGCGGCTGGACAGAAGCAAAGTCGTGGACACCATGCGCGAGTACGGACGCCGATATCATTCCACGCCCTACTACAAGCTGGAGAAAGCGGCGGCGGAATGCGGCTACCGGTATCACGCGCACGACGCTCTGGAGGACTGCCGTGCGACATTGGCGGTGCAGTCGAAGCTCGACGTCAAGCCCTTACCGTGGCGTACCGCCCGGACATCTCTTCATTCGTCCCACACCGCCATGTCCGAAGAGGATCGCGCGCGAATGGAATCGGTCGTCAAGACAGCGCGTGCATATGACGCCACACGGTCGGACGAAACGCCAGCGAGCGTCGATGCAAGGAAACCGCCGGAAGTCGGTCAGTCGGCCAAGCCGATGCCGAAGATGGTCGAGGCGGATGCCACCAAGCCGGTCTCGCGGTTCTACTATTGGTCGTTCGTGGCGCTGGTATGCATATTGGGTACGTTGTCCGCAGTGCTGGCGCTTGTCTGCATCGTTGCCCCGTACATGCTCATCATGACGGTTCCGGCCGTCCTGTTCACCATTTGGGGAATCAGAAAGTGCAGGAGCATGAAGAATCAGATACGCACGAAGCGCCGCAGACATTAGCGTCGTCCTCATCGTGAGCGCAGGGGCTTTCGTGCTGAAGAAATGTGATCGACGACTTCGGCATCGATCATGCCGGTGGCACCGGGCAATAGTCCGAATACGTTCCATCTCCGCGATCCTCGCGTTGGAGCGTCGCGGGCGTCGGCCTCGGCGCGCCCCTTGGCCGAGATGTAGCGGCATTGGCCTGTTGCGGGGTCGCGGTCGATCTCGTGACGGAATTCCCATCTTCCGTCCGCGCGTTGAATGATGCTGTCCGCGCCCTTCGCGCGTCGTCTGCCGGCCATTGCCGTGACGTTCCTCCTTTTTGAGAGCTCCTTCGAGCATCCGCCGCCAGCACCCCTCAAAGGGCACTCTATGGGCGCACTATCGCGGTCACAAAACGGTCAGATACGGGGCATAATCAGCTATTTCCGCGAATCGAAAAAGGCGGTTTTCGCACGCTCCGAGACATCGAAAACGTTGGAAAACCGCCGTTTTAAGTCACTTTCTATGATCAGCTACTTGCCTTTCGACACGTTGAACTTGAACTCGACCGACTTGCCGTACCGCAACAGCCGTCCATGCCCTCACACTTACGCAGTCGACGGATGGTCATCCAGACAGTGAAATCATGTCATGCCAAAAGTCATGTATTTGTCCTCAGACACGTTGAATTGAAGCTCGCTGTTTGTCGGTCTTTTTTCATCCTGCCGCGTTGCGGATATTCAAGCACAGCGCGTGATAGTCTATTCGACCATTTGACAGACCGACCGACGGTCTGTATGCTCTGGGGAAGAAAAGAAAGGAGGAGGTCATGGCGCACCATACGCACCACGAGGACACTGAACGGCGAATCCTCGATTCCGCACGAAGGCTCTTCGCCAAAAAGGGCTACGAGAAGACATCCATCCAGGACATCCTGAACGACTTGAGGCTGTCCAAGGGCGGACTCTATCACCATTTCAAATCGAAGGAGGCGATTCTCGACCAGCTGAACGCCGATGAGTGGGCCGTCACCTCGCGTCTCCTCGACGAACTCATCGAGCGTGATGACATGCGCGCGTTGGAGAAGTTGCGCGCACTCGTCATTTCCGCCGTGGACGCCCCCGACCACCTGGATCTCGTTCGGTCCCAGCTCGCACTTCTCAAGGATCCCGCGTTCTTCACCGCGAATATGCGCTTCTGGTCAACGAGGCTGCCGGAGTCCTTCCGCTCGCTCATCGACCTGGGCGTGCAGGACGGTTCGATTCCCACAGCATATCCCGAGGAGGCGGCGCAACTGCTCTCGCTCCTCGGCAACTATTGGCTCATGCCCTGCTTCTATCCCGCCGACCGCACCGACATGGAACGGCGTATCCGCTGCCTCGCCACGATGCTTGACGCCATCGGCGTACCGGTCTTCGACGAGACGCTCATCCTGCGAGCGGTCAAGGGCCTCACAGCCCTGATGCCAGAGGGGGAAGCGGCGTCCGCGTAGACCGTCCCCGGGCATGCTGGTTTGCACATTATGGCGCCCAAGTGAAAGGACGTTTGCACGTCCTTTGCCGTGGCGCATTTTTATCACCATAACAGACCGACGGTCGGTCTGAATGAATATCCCTGAATACCAAGGAAAGGAACTCGATAATGACGAACACGTCCGAATACACGACTCAACCGCAAAGCAGCCAAGTTGTAGACCCTCTTCGCATACGCGACTTCTATCTGCTTGTCGCAGGTCTCGGCATATCGCTCTTCGCCAACCTCATGTTGCGGTTCGCCATGTCCATGTGGGTGCTTGACGAGACCGGCTCGGCCGCGGCGTTCGCGTCCATCCTCACGGCGAGCATCCTGCCCACGATCCTGCTCTCACCCCTTGGCGGTGTGGTGGCAGACCGCACGAACCGCCGGACTGTCATGGTGGCGCTCGACACGCTCTCCGCTGCAACGGTGCTCGTCTGCGCCACCATCTTTTCGGTCATCGGTTTCAATTTGGCGGCGATTGCCGTGATGCAGGTGGTGCTCGCCGTGCTCGATGCCATGGAAACGCCCACGGTGCAGGCGGCGTTGCCGCAGATGTTCCGATCCCACGGCGAGGACGTGATGCGTCGCGCCATGTCCGTGGTGAACGTGGTGAACCAGACGAGCACGCTCGTGCCGGCCGTGCTCGGCGGTGTGCTCTATGCGGCGGTGGGCGCCATGCCCATGATGGGCATCACCATCACGGGGTTCGGCACGGCCGCTGTCGTGGAGTGCTTCATCCGGCTCGGTGCCCCCGAACGCGGTGACGATGGGCGCACCTCGGCCCTCGATGACCTTGCGCGCGCCGGACGTTTCCTCACTCGCGAGCGCCCCCATGTACTGTATCTGGTGCTGCTTTGTGCTGCGCTCAACTTTCTGGTGACGGGCTATGCGGAGGTCGGTTTCCCCTACATGGTGCGGACCGTGCTGGGGTTCGGCTCCACGGCGTACGGTCTCGCATATGGTCTCGTGGGAGCATCCGGACTGCTTGGCGCACTCGTCGGAGGACGGGCCGCGAAGTCGCTTTCCAAGCGACGATTCCCGACGGCAATCGCCGCCTTCTCGCTCACCATCCTGTCCCAGGCGCTCGTCATGGCGCTTCCCGCCGGCGATGGAGTGCGCCTTGCGACGCTCACGGCGAGCACCTGCGGAACCATGGTCGCCATCACCCTCGCGAACCTCATCGCCGTGCCGGCGATCCAGATGAGCTGCCCCGAGGACATGACCGGCAAGGTGATGTCGCTCGCGCTCTCCACGAGCATGTGCGCCCAGCCTCTCGGGCAGATCGCATACGGCTGGGCGTACAGCATTTATCCAGCGGGAGCGGTTCTGGCGATGACGTTCATGCTGGCCGCTGCCATGTTGCCATTGGTCGCACACGTAGCGCGGCGGTTCTAGGACATGCCCCGTCCAAGACCACGACGCTAGCCGGCATTCGCTTCTTAGACATTGGGGAGATTGAACTCGTCCGATTATCTCTTCTCAAGCAGTCTGTCGTTGAGAATCGCGGGCGCGTTTTCGATGGCGGGCTGCAGTGCGTCGAGCTGCGCGGCGAGCTTCGCCTCGTTCACCACGGGGATGTCGAGCAGCGTGCGGGCCGTGGCGTGCAGATAGTCGTTCAATGCCTCGATGCGGCCGTCCTCAAGCGGATACGTCGGATCGTTCTCCAACGTGACGTCCAACGCCTTGCGCAGCATCTCATGCTGCACAACCCCCATGATGGCCGCACACTGGTCTCGGAACGTCATGCGCGAATTCGACGGCTGACGTTCCTCCAGTACCTTCGGCGTCCACATGCCACGCTCCCAATCGGCACGCATGTCGTTCTTGAACAACGACATGTTGTGATCGAACAGGGGTGCCGGGCCGAGGATGCGTCCGGTATGGTTGTCACGTAGGAACCCGTGGTTGTTGGCATGACGATCCTGGTTGACGATGAGCGCATCGAAGACGAGCATCGTGCGCATCGCCTCGAACGATGGTTCCGACACAGCACGGGCGGCCGCGAGAATCTCCGGGAACGAAGCAAGCTGCGTGGCCGCGTAGAACGGCACGAACGACACGTCCTTCGAGTTCATGGACGGACACACCGACGCCAGCTTGCCCTTCCAACGGGCCATCCGGTAATCGACCGCGTTCACGCCGATCTTGTGCGCCAGCTGCGAGGCGAGATACTCGGAATACGGTTCCAGCCCGGCGTTCACATAACCCTCGGAACCGGCCTTCCATAATTCCAGCCCATTGCCCGTATGCCGCCACGCCTTCGGGAACTGCCCGTCCGTCGTCCACTCGCTCGACAGGCCGATCGCATGCTTCTCGCTCGACGTGTACCCCGTGTACGCCACGATCGCGAGCGTCTCGTCCAGCGGATTGTCATACAGGTTGATGTCCGCGAACCTCAGATCCTCATCGGACCGTTCCACCCAGAACGAATCGTTGACCGACAGTCCCTTGCACAAGTCGATGATGCCGAGCGTATCCGCGATGTTCAGCCCGGCCTGCGCGAGGATCTGGACCGCGAACTCACGATTCTTCGGAATGGTCCGCCGCTCCAACCAGGCGGTGAGCTTCGCGTCGTCCGGTTCCGGGGCCAACGGGAACGGCAGCAGCGTCCGCTTCGACTCGTCGAACCAACGGATACGGGCCTCGACTTTGCCGGCCAGCAGCCCTTCGCCGTATGCTGCATCAAACTGGAGCAGCGGGGTGTCATACAGACGCAACACATAACCGGTCATATCCGCTCCCTCCAATCAGGCACGTACGGAACTCATGCCGACGCTATTCCTAACAACTGAGCACAGTATAGCTGAAGGCCTTGGAATCACTGGAATTCCAAGGCCCTCGATGCTACGGAGCAATCACTTCTTGCTCACATTAAATTTGAACTCGACGAAGTCGCTATACGGCATCAGGCTGTTTCTCCAGCAACAGGCCGTTCATACGAACAAGTCCCACTATCTGACTACGGCGTCGAGCGAGTCCACTGCACGCAGGGCGGTGGCCACGTCGGACGGAGTGACCTCGAACGGCATGTTGCCCATCGTGTCGTCCGGTGAGCAGGCCAGTTTGCCCACGCGCAGCAGGTCGGCGTCCGTGGCGTCTGCAATGCCGATGCCGGCCAAGGTGGTTGGTAAGCCGACCGCGCGGAAGAATCCGAACGCTTCCTCGAAATCAGCCATCGGCCGGTCCTCCAGCACGAACTGCGTGAGGGTGCCGTACGCCACCTTCTCGCCGTGCAGATACTTATGCGTGCCTTCCAGCGCGGTCAGGCCGTTATGCACGGCGTGCGCCGCCGCCAATCCGCTCGACTCGAAACCGATGCCGCTGAGCAGCGTGTTCGCTTCGACCACCTGTTCCAAGGCACGGGTGCGCAGACCCTTATGCGCCGCCGCCAAGGCTTTCACGCCGTCGGCGATGAGCAGATCATGGCATAGGCGTGCCATCGCTTCGGCGGCATTGGTGGCATGGCCGCCGGCCATGGTGACCGCGTTCGATTTGATGCAGGCAAGAGCCTCGAAATAGGTGGCGTAGGCGTCGCCGAAGCCGGCCGTCAGGAGTCTGGCAGGTGCCTTAGCGATGACGTCCGTGTCCATGATCACCTTGTCCGGGTTCTTGGGCAAGGGCAGATACTTGTCGAATTGCCCGTCGTCGGTGTACAGCACCGAAAGCCGCGAGCATGGCGCGTCCGAGGACGCGGCCGTCGGCACGATGATGACCGGCAGCTCGGCGAAATACGCCACGGCTTTGGCCGTATCGAGCGCCTTGCCGCCTCCGATACCGAGCACCACATCGCATTTGTCCAGCAGTTTCTGATGACGGTGGACCTCAGTCATCGAGCATTCACCGGCGAACGCCTCGTAATGATATGGGGTGTTCGTAGCATCGAAACTCGAAGTGATTCGATCGTGGTACATCCGGTCGATGAACGGGTCGACGATCAGATACGCGCCTGTTGAACCGAGTTCCACGTATTCCGAGGCGAGCGAGCCAAGCGCACCCTCCTGTTGGATGTAGCTGCCGGGTGAGCACAGCACTGTTCTCATGGTTACTCCTTACTTCATTGTTGGGTTGAGTGTTGTTGAAACAGCAGTCGAAGCTAGCATGCGACGCCGCGTGATTCCGCGCGCTTGAGCAGCATCAGCACGCCGACCGAACCCAGTGCCAGCACCGCGCCGAAGAGGCCGAACCAACGCAGTCCCAGATGCGTCATGGCCAGTCCGCTGATGGCTGACCCCAAGGTTATGCCGATGTTGAATGCCATCGCGTTCATCGAAGAGGCCAATGTCATGGACGAGGGGAACCGTTCGGCAGCGATGGCGGTATGCAGTACCTGCGACGGCGAATTCTGCAGGTACATGAGACAGGCCAGTGCGAGCAGATCCACGGCCCCGAGCGCCGGAATCATACTTGCGAACGGCAGCACGGCCAGACAGACAGCCTGCAACAGGTACAGCGGAATCAGACCGATGATCGGCTGCGAGCCGGTGCCACGAGCCGCCAACTTGCCGCTGTACAAATTGGACCACAATGCCGCAAGACCGATCGCGGTCAACGCAAGACTCAGGTACCGCTCGGGGACGCCGATTTCCTCGGTGAGGATAGGGGAAAGATATGTATAGAAGGAGTATGTCGCCGCTGCGCCGAAGACGACCGCCAGCATGCCATACCAGACCCGCACGTCGGTAAAGAGACGGAACTGTGGTAGGAAACGCGTGGCTCCAGTTGTATATGAGGCGCGTGGCAGGCAGTGCAGCATCGATATGATGACGATCACGGTCAGCAGATTGATCAGATGGAATGACCATCGCCAGCCGAACTGCTGTGCGATGAACGTACCGATCGGCACGCCGAAGACCGCGGCGATGGAGATGCCGGAGAAGATCCAGGACATGAACCGGGGCCGATCAGATGCGCCGACCAGATCCGGTGCGAACGTCATGGGCACGGCCACGAGTGGTCCGCTCACCGTGGCGATGACGATGCGCCCCACCAGCAGCATCGGATAATTCAGGGCAAAGGCGCACAGGACATTGCCGGCCAAGAAGATGCCCGTCATCGCCATCAAGGCATGGAATCGATTGAATTTGGCGGATACGGCCGCTCCGATTGGAGTCATCGGCGCGTATACGAGCGCGAAGGCAGAGACCAATGAACCGATGGCCGCCAACGAAACGCGCATGTCCGAGGCAATCGGCTGCATGACGCCAACTACGATGAACTCGCTCAGTCCCAGCAAAAACGTCAACGCGATAAGCGTGACGACCGGCACAGTGAAGAACCGGGATCCACTTCGCGTCCTCGTGACATCCACTATCAGCATCCTTTCTTGGACGACATGATTAACTATCGAAATAAGGTGAACATGACTATTGATATATGTTCACATCATTCGCTTAAAAACTACTGTTATGATAGCGATACGAACTCGATGAGATACGAGACGAACCATCACTATAGTTTCCATTACTATAGAAATCGTGATAACAATGACTGCCGAGCGAACGATTGATCAGAGTTCTCCGAAGAGTTCCAATCCTCTGACCATTTTCTCCGACCTTTCGGAAACCCCGCACTACAATCTGCCGGGATTGCCGATGTACGCAAGACGTGACTCCATGCATCGTTATGGCTTCCGCATGGCGTGTCATTGGCATCGCGACTTGGAATTCATCCATGTTCTCAACGGCCATCCACGCGTATTCGTCAACGGCGCGCTCATTCCGTTGCATGCAGGCGAAGGCATCTTCATCAACTCGCGTCGCATGCACTATCTGATATGCGACGACGGCGACGATGCCGGATTCGTCTCGGCGGTAATCGATGCTTCACTGCTAGGCGCGATGTACGCGCCACTGGCAGCCGCCATGCTCAAACGCATGGATGACACCGCTCCTGATTACGTCGTACTCGACTCAACCCGCGAACGGGACCGCACGTTGCTGTTCGGTATCGACGAGCTCGAACGACTGTTGTCCCGGTGCGAAAGTCAACAGGAGACAGGCGACGCACTGACGGTGTTGCCGGCAGTCGCCCAGTCCGCACACTTGTGCTTTCTGACGTTGGAAAGAATCAACGAAGGAACCATTACCGCCGAACCCAAGACGGTGGACCAAAGAACCTCGGAATATCCAACTCCTTCATCGGCACATGCCGCGGCAAACGATCCGGGGCCTGAGTTCAGATCTTTCCTGCTTATGATGGCCTTCATCCGCGCCAACGCATCGCAAAAGATCACCCTTGACGACATCGCGCGAGCCGGCATAGTCGGCCGTCGCGTCTGCTGCGAACTGTTTCGCACATATGCCGGGCAGACGCCAATCGACTACCTCACCGATTATCGCCTTGGCAAGGCCCGTGAGTTGTTGTCCGAGGGAACCATGTCCATCAAGGAGATTTCGCAGGTCTGCGGATTCTCATCACCCGCTTATTTCAGTTACGTGTTCCGGCAGCACATGGACACCACCCCACGCCAGTGGCGAGACCGAGAAATGACGAACTGAGGAGAGCATAAGTGGTTGGTCAGCGTTGCTCCGTTATTCGCTTCTTTGCATCGGAAAACGGAATAGGCGGAAGCGCTCCTTACCATTACAGACGCAACGGCTGACCGTTATCCGCGACCAACGGCGGCAAAGCTATCTCACATGCCATTACAAAATCAGGATCTTGGAATCACTAGGACTCCAAGACCCTCGGCACTACTCAGCAATCACTACTTGGATTCGGCTGACTTGCCTTCCTTCCCCCGCGTACCGGCTGGTACGGTCAATGAATCAGTCATCAGTCTTGGCGGCGAGCCTGCCGGCAATGTACCGATATTCCTGCGTGAGACCGGCGAAACCCCACGAGTCCGGACGCACGTCCTGAACCACGATGTAGCTGGCTTCGGACACCGTTCCGAGAATCGCCGCCATGCCATCGAACGCACGCCGAACGAACAACGCCTTATCACCTTTGGCGTTGGTGCCCTCGGTGATCTTGATCTCCACATAGAATGTGCCCTCGCCACGATCCGGCACAGACCGCCCGCCGACGAACCAGCACGCAGGATCCGCGAAGTCCACGGACACGGACACCACGTCACGCTGCTTCCCGAGAACGTCCACCGCCAGACCGGTGAGCAAATCCGCAACCTTGGCTGCGATTTCCGTTGATCCATCTCCCGCAACACGAGCCCTGATGTACGGCATATCCGTCTCCTTCAATACAAGATATTGCATTGCGGAGTATACGGTACAACATCTACCGCCGCCTCCGGCCGGTGGCTGTGTTTGGATCCCTCGTAACGACAGGGACGATGCGAATCGGCCATGACCATCAACCCCGACTTACGGCACCGCCAGACCTGAGACTGGTGACGCGCACGGCCAACGTGGTCGGCACCAGCTTGGCGAACACATGGTACAGCTTGTAGAACGTCAGCGGCGTGTAGTTCGCGCATCCGCGTTCGGCCTTCGCCAACGCCTTCGCCGTTTCCCTGCGCAAATCAAGGTACGGCAGCCGAACCAGTTTACCGGATGCGGCGCCGCGCACGTTCATTTCGGTGTCCATGTTGCCGGGGCTGAACAGCAGTACATTGACGCCGCGCGCACGTTCCTCCTCATGCAACACACGCCATCGCACGGCGGAAGAAGCCTGGGGTGAGGCCACAAGTTCAAACCCACTTTGATGAAAGCGTGCCCATGCGCAGACCTCGAATACGTCATTCCCGACACGGCACACACATGCGACCATTGATTCCACATATGACAGGGGGTCTTGGAATTACCGAAATTCCAAGACCCCCTGTCACTCTACCCGACAATCACTGCTTAGACGTTGGGGAGAACTTGAACTCGACCGGCTTGCTCTTCTGCAACAGTCGCTCGTTTCCACGCATTGATCTCAGTCATCCGCCGTGACAGCGAGTCTAATGGCAATGTACTGGTATTCCTGAGTAAGACCACGCGAAACCCCACGAGTCGGGATGCACGCCGGATGAACAACGCCTTATCACCCTTGGTGTTGGCGCCCTCGGCGATGGGGTCGCCTGTCCGGAATGGCGGATATGAGTTGAGACATGGAGACCTCACATGCCGATCCGCCGCCCGTTGCGTCTAAGCCGCGGGACGACGTCGAGTCTGCCATCGAGCGCGCGCTCATCGATCTGTTCAACGAAGGCGCCGATCCATCCGGCCCGGCGGGACGCGTCGAGCTGCCATCGGTCAAGACGCTATGCGCGAAAGCGTTCGTGGCGCGCAGCACGTTCTATGCGCACTACCACCACGTTGGCGAGGTGCTCGAGACGTTGGAACGTCGACTGGTGAGGGACCTCGAGGAGCTGAACGAGCCGCTGACCGTCAGGGATGCCGATGGCGGGGATGCGCACGGAGCAGCGCGCGTCACGCTCATGCCCACGCTGGACTACATCCGGGCCAACGAGAATGCGTTCCGCGCGCTGCTCGTCTCGGCGCCCGACGTTCGGTTCACTGAACGATGGAAGGACGCCATCAAGCGGCAATGCAGACTGCGGATGACCGACGGCGGTGAGGCGCCACGGGCGGAAGGTCCGCGTCGTCCCACCGTCAACCGCGAGTTGATTCTGGAGATCGTCGCCTCATCGATGGTGTCGGCCACCACGTTCTGGCTGCACGACCCATCCAAGGTACACGAGCAGGGAGTGGACGGAATCGTCAACACGGTGTTCGGCGCGCTGGACGCACTGATCGTGCCGTGACGTGCGCCGTTTCAGCTCAGCAGGATCGTCTCGGGACGATTCGCCGTGTCGTGGCAGGCGATCGACCGCACGCATAGCGGCGACAGGCTCTGCTCGCGTATCCATTCGAGCGAGGAGCGCTGCGCGTGACGGTCGTAGACGATGCCTGACGTAACCATGTCCCTCCATGATCGCGTGGCGTAGCCGCCGTCGGCGAACAGCAGTACGTACCGACCCGACGGCGCCGTGATCTTCATGGCCACCTGACCGTCGGTGTGGCCGGGGATGTTGATGAGCTGCACGCTGCGGTCGCCGAACAGGTCGTAGGATCGTCCGGCGGGGCCCTCATGGTCGTTCCAGTCGTACAGGTCGAGGTCGATTCCCCTCCACCACGAGGCATTGAAGCGCACGAGGCTGTTCGGGAACCGCGTGGCGCACCGCATCTCGTCCCTGGATACCATGATGCGCCGGGCGTTCCTCACGCCGCGCAGTCCATTCGCGTGGTCGCAATCGAGATGGGAGATCGCCACCACGTCGAGATCAGCCGGGGACAGGCCCTGCGCGGCCAGCTGCTCAGGCACGGTCATCCCCGTACCCACTACACCCTGGTTGACCCGGTACAGGGACCATGAGCCGAGAGAGCGGATCTGCGCCCCACGGTCGTAGACGCCGTCCGGGCTCATGTCCCGGCCCCAGCCGGTGTCGAACAGGATACAGCCGTGCGGCGTGGTGACGAGGAACGCGCACACGGGCAGCCATATGCGCTTGGACGCGGGCACGAAAAAGCCCGAACCGCGGACCAATCCGCACCCGTTGCCGAAAGGCAGATCCGGTGAGACACAAACACGGCCGGCCACCATAACCTGAATGGAGATTGCTGAGTTGTTGGCACTGTTGTTGGTCATGGCTCCATTACAGAACGCCGCGTGATGGAGAGGCTTCGTTTCGCGCTACACAAAACGCGATTATGTCCACGATTGGCACCTGTGGCTTTCTCTCCGATCCAATCGTCCGTCACACCGGGCGCAGACCCCGGCGATGCACCGTTCCCAACACAGACCACGCCGCAACGGCCAGCGCTCCCCATTTGACGAGGGCCTTGGAATCGCTTGGATTCCAAGGCCCTCAGCGCTATGCGGCAATCACTTCTTGCTCACGTTGAACTTGAACTCGACGATGTCGCCGTCCTGCATCACGTAGTCGCGGCCCTCCTGGCGGAGCTTGCCCTCCTCCTTGATCTGCACCATGGAGCCGTTCGCGGCCACGAAGTCGTCGTAGGAGACGATGTCGGCCTTGATGAAGCCCTTCTCGAAGTCGGTGTGGATCACGCCGGCGGCCTGCGGGGCGGTCCAGCCCTTGTGGATCTGCCAGGCGCGCACTTCCTTCTCTCCGGCGGTGAGGAAGGTCTGCAGGCCGAGGATGTCGAAGCCCACGCGGGCGAGCTGGTCGAGGCCGGATTCCTTCAAGCCGGCGTCGGCGAGCATTTCGCGCGCGTCGGCCTCGTCCAGATCGGTGAGATCGGCCTCGAACTGGGCGTTGAGGAACACGGCGGGCGCGGGGGCCACGGAGGCGGCGAGCTTGGCCTTGAGGTCGTCGTTGGCCAGCTCGTCGTCGTCCACGTTGAACACGTAGATGAACGGCTTGGCGGTCATGAGGTGCAGGTCGTACACGGATTCCTTGTCGAAGCGGCCCTCGCGCGCGGCCTTGTCGAGCGTCTCGCCGTTCTCGAGGATCGTCTTGGCCTTCTTCACGGCGTCCATGTACGCGGGCTCGATCTTCTTGCCCCTCAGGTCCTTCTCGAGCTTGGGCAGCGCGTTCTCGATGGTCTGCAGGTCGGCGAGGATGAGCTCGGTGTTGATGGTGTCGATGTCGTCGGACGGGTCGACCTTGCCGTTGACGTGCACGATGTCGTCGTCCTTGAAGGCGCGCACGACCTCGCAGATCGCGTCGGCCTCGCGGATGTTGGCGAGGAACTTGTTGCCCAGGCCCTCGCCTTCGGAGGCGCCCTTGACGATGCCGGCGATGTCCACGAACGTCACCGTGGCGGGCACGATCTTCTCGGTGTGCACGAGCTTGGCGAGCACGGGCAGGCGGTCGTCCGGCAGGGGCACGATGCCGGTGTTCGGCTCGATGGTGGCGAACGGGTAGTTCTCCGCCAGCACGTTGTTGCGGGTCAATGCGTTGAACATGGTGGACTTGCCCACGTTCGGCAGGCCCACGATTCCGATAGTAAGAGACATGGTTCACAGCCTAGCGCGACGGCTCCACCTTGCCCGTGGGCGATTCGGGCGCCACCGAGCACAGGGCGGAGCCGTCATTCAACCGTCATTCAACCGGCGTTGCGGGCCGCGCGCCGCGGATGGCATGCTGCGGACCGCGGACGGCCGGGGCGATCGGCGGGCCGGCGGGCGGAGCCGAGGGACGGGCGCCCGCCGGGCCGGATCACACGCCGGCCCGCACCTTGCGTTCGCCCTCCGCCTTGGCGCGGTCGGATGCGAGGACGGCCTCGGTCTCGGCGATCTCCTTCCTGCCGAGCGGGTACCAGAACAGGAGGATGAGCGCGGCGGCGCCGAGGCAGACGACCGGCAGCAGCGTGGCGAGCGCGTACACGCCGTTAACGGTGCCGGCGGACTGGGCGACCGCGTGGCCGGCGCTGGACTGGTAGCCGATCACGCCGAGCAGGATGCCGCTGATGCCGTTGGACGCGGCCTGCCCCATCTTGCGGGCCCACGAGTTGAGGCCGTAGATGGTGCCGTCCTCGCGCATCTTGGTGATGGCCTGATGGTGGTCGATCACGTCGGTGATGAACGCCCAGACCATGAGGTTGAAGTAGCCGGCGCCGATCGCGCCGAAGAACATGAGCGCCAGGTACACGCGCCAGTCGGTGATGTGCATGAAGTACATGGCGCCGTACACGGCCACGGCGAACAGCATGGTGGCCACGGAGGTCTCGCGCTTGCCGAAGCGGCGGGCGAACTTGGTGGCGAACGGGGCGAGCGCCAGCACGGTGATGTAGTTGAACATCACGGCGATGGCCATGCCGGTCTTGCTGTGGAAGTAGGTGTCGAACAGGTAGGTCTGGTTGATGGAGGCGAGCTGCTGGTTGATCACCACGAAGAAGTCGGCCACGATCAGGCGAGCAGGGCGCGGTCCCGGAACAGGGAGGTGACCATCTTCCCGGCGTCGAGCTTGCGGCCGGCCTGCACGTTGGTGCGCTCGGTGGTCAGACCCACGGTGATGCCGTAGGAGCAGAAGGCCAGGGCGCCGCAGACGATCGCGATGACGAAGAAGTTCGTGGCGGAGACGGACTGGGTGCCGTCGGCCGCGGTGGAGAACATGAAGATCGGGATCATGTAGCCGGTGATCACGTTCGGGATGGCGGCGCCCACAGAACGATAGGTGGACAGCGACGCGCGCTCGTCGGACTTGGCGCTCAGCGCGGAGGCGAGGGCGCCGTACGGGATGTTCACGGTGGATAGGAACACGTTGAACAGCACGTAGGTGACGGCGATGTAGGCGACCTTGGCCTCGAGCGGCCAGACGGACACGACGGGCAGGAACAGCAGGATCGTCACGATCACGAACGGGTAGCGGAAGCGGCGGATCCACGGGCGGAAGCGGCCCTCGCCGGGCTTGGCGTCGCTTTCGTCGGCCCTGTTGCCCACGTAGACGTCCACAAAGGCGTCGAGGAACTTGGTGAGCATCATGGTGATGCCCACGATGGCGGCCGGCACGCCCAGGCCGTCGGTGTAGAACTTCAGGACGAAGCCGTTGACGAGGCTCAGGATGAAGCAGTTGCCGACATCGCCGAACGCGTATCCGATTTTGTCCCTGATGCCGAACGCGGGCACCTTCGCCTTCGCCGTCATCGCCGGCGCAGTCTGTGCTGTGGCCATTCCCTCTCCCCTGACCGATTCGCCGCCGCGGCGTCCGGTCCGGTCGCCACGCTGCGAATCCAATTGCTTGATTGAATATGTGTTTCATGTTCCATTGCGTGCGATTTTCGTGACGTTTTGGAACTCAGGGAGAATCTACCGCGGAAAAAACGGCGTACACACTGCAAGAATTATCAATACACAGACAAAGGCTATCGATTTTTGAGGTCCGACCGAAGTTGATAGTCCGATAGCAATAAAAGATAGCTTTTCACGATTAGCTATCTGTGATGAATTTCACATTGGCGGGTGCCGCCGCGCAGCCGCGCATGAAAAAGGCGGCGTCCCCGCCGCTCGGCAGGGGCGCCGCCAGTGCAGGGGTCCGCCGCCCGCGGACCGTCAGCCGGCGATGGCGTCCACGGCGTCGATCACCGCGCCGCGGAACCCGTCCTTCTCGAGCTGGGCGACGCCGCGGATGGTGGTGCCGCCGGGCGAGCAGACCGCGTCCTTCATGGCGCCGGGGTGCGTCTCGGTGGCCATGTACAGCGCGCCCACGCCCTCGACCATCTTGGCGGCGAGGCGGTAGGCGGCCGCGCGCTGCAGGCCGTACTTCACGCCCGCGTCGGCAAGCGCCTCCAGGTACATGTCGGTGAAGGCGGGCGCGCAGCCGGCGATGGTCATGGCGATGGTCATGTGCGCGGTGTCCACGCGCTCGATCAGGCTGATTGGCTCGAACAGCGCCTCGAACGCCTCCGTCTGCTCCACCGTGAGCGTGTTGTCCGTCTCGGTGACGAGCACGCCCTTGCCGACGGCCATCGGCGTGTTCGGGATGGTGCACTGGACGTGGATCGCGTCCGCCTGCTCGCCGAACAGCGCGCGGTACTTCGCCAGATCCCAGCCGGCGGCGATCGAGACCACGAACTTGCCGGGCTTGGCGAGTTCGGCGGCGAGCGGGCCCACCACGGCCTCGATCTGGTACGGCTTGATTGCCACGACCACCACGTCCGCGGCAGCGGCCACCTCGACGGCGGACTTCAGGGGACGAACCCCGAGCTCCGCCGTGGTGCGTCTGAGCTTGTCCCAGTGCGCGGCGCACGCGACGATGTGCCCGCCGGTGACCACGCCGGCGTCCACGAGCCCCCGCGCGATGGCCTGGGCCATGTTGCCGTATCCGATGAATCCGATGGTGAGATCGCTCACGTCAGCCATGATTGCGTCCTTTCCTCAGTGCGGCCGGTTCAGTGCCGGTTCAGTACAGCGCCTCGAGGTCGCCGCGGTTGAGCGCCTCGTCGAACAGGTGCTTGAACACGAGGGAGCCGTGCAGGCCGTCGTGCTCGAACTCGTTGGTGGTCCAGTAGTGGGAGTTGCCCACGCGCGACAGGGTGTCGAGCTGCATGCCGGAGTCGACGTACAGGTCGTCGAAGTACACGGCGGACTGCAGCGGCACCTCGTTGCGGGCGAGCTGGTCCTCGTCGTAGATATGGCCCCACGAGGTGTCCTCCATGAGCAGGTCCATGGCCGGGCCGAACGGGCGCAGCGCCGCCTCCTTCTCGAACATCCACGGGAACATGGCCTCGCCGGTGAACAGCAGCAGGCGGGCGGCGGGATCGAACTCGGGCTTGGTGTCGCGCACGCGCTGGGCGGCCCAGCGGATCGGCTCGTCCATCTCGCCGTCGGCGTAGATGAACTCCTGCAATGGCCAGTACAGCGGGCGGGACGACGTGGCGGCGGCCACGGAGGCGAGGAACGGCTCGCTCAGCGGCGAATCCTTGGACGCGGAGCCGTCGCCGTCGAGGAACGCCTGGTCGAGGATCCAGTGCACGCGCTCGAAGCTGGGCTTCATGCCGAAGTCGGAGCCGAGCATCTGGAAGCGCTCCACGGTGAGCTGGTCGCCGTTGGGCAGCGTCACGTCGCCGGCGGCGAGGATGTCCGCCACGGCGGCGGCGCGCTCCGCGTCCTGCGGGTAGCGCTCGTAGAACTGCGCGGTCTTGCGGGCCATGCGCGGGAACGTGTGCTCGTACACCTCGGTCGCGTTGGCGGGCACGTGCGGGATGCCGCCGCAGGTGAAGCTCGCGGTGACGCCCTCCGGGAAGAACGACAGGTAGGTGAGCGTGAGGAATCCGCCGTAGCTCTGGCCGAGCGTGACCCATTGGCGGCCGCAGAACACGGTGCGGCGCAGGTGCTCGAAGTCCTTGACGATCGAATCGGCGAGGAAGTGCTTGAGGTAGGCGGCCTGCGCGGCGGGGTCGCCGATGCGGCGCATCACGGTGCCGTCCACGCGGTTGGAGCGGCCGGTGCCGCGCTGGTCGGGCAGGACGACGCGGAAGTGCTTGACGGCCTCCTCGATCCAGCCGTCGCTCGACGGGCTCAGCGGGCGCGGGCCCTCGCCGCCGGGGCCGCCCTGCAGGAAGACGAGCAGCGGCAGATCGTCGTGCACGTGCTCGGGCGCGGTGACCACGCGGTAGAACAGGCGGATCGACTCGCCGTCGAAGCCCTCGCCGGGCTGCTTGCCCGACCAGTCGAGCGGCACGTCGATCGCATGGTCCTCCACATGCAGGCCGGGTACGTAATACTGCGCAAGCAACGTCATCGCGTTTGTCCTTTCTCTTCCGCCGGTGGATGGGCGACATCTGGAATCCATCTCACCCACACCGCCCGACAATCCGGCGGAATCATCCCCGCGCACGATGCCGCCGCCGCGCCGGCATCGGCTAGCCTTGGTTCCATGGCACGCAATGGATGGACGAAACGGATAGGCGCATGGCTCGGCAGGCACCCGACGCTCGCCGACGCCCTCCTGCCGCTGGGCGTTCTGTTCCTGATGAACCTGTCCGGCGGCGCGAGCGGCATGTACTCGCCCGGACTGCTGTTCACCCCGCAGTGGTCGTGGTCGGCGGAGCTGACGTGCATGGCGCTGCTCGGCCTGCCGGTGGCGTTCCGCCGTTCGCATCCCAAGGCCGCCGCACTGTCGTTCGTCGGCATCGCGCTCGCGCAGATCATTCTGGGCCCGGTGGCCACGACCGGCGACCTGTTCGCGCTGGTGATGCTGTACTCCGCGCTGGTGTACGGCGCCCCGAAGGACACCGCGCTGTATGCGGCGCTCGCGTTCGCGATGGGCACACTGGACGGCGTCGCCATCGCGCTGGCCACGAACGCCGGGTCGGTCGTCAATACGCTACGCGACGAGATCGGCGTGGGCATGCCTCAGCACGCCCCCCAGTGCGCCACGATGTATCGAACCGGTTTGACCGAGGATTGCGCGCGGGTGCTGCTGCGCGACGGCGGCATCACCACGGCCATGATCTGGCTTGTGCTGGGCAGCGTCGTCATCATCGCGCTGTGGAACCGGGCCCGGCGCGCCACCGTTCTGGCCATGCAGGAGCGCAACGCCGCGCTCGAGGCGAGCGAGGCCGAGGAGCGCCGCATCGCCGCGTCCGCCGAACGCGCCCGCATCGCGCGGGACATGCACGACGTGGTGGCGCACACCCTGTCGATCATCATCATCCAGTCCGACGGCGGCCGGTACGCGGGCGCGCACGACCCGGCCGTCGCGCGCTCCACCATGGAGACCATCCGGCGCGAATCCGAACGCGCGCTCAACGACATGAAGCGCCTGCTCGGCGTGTTCGGCGGGTCCGCGCACGCCGGGTACGCCGACATCGACTCGCTGGTCGCCACGGCGGACGCGGCGTTGGAGGCGTCCGGCGGCGGGAGCGTCGCGCGTCGCGTCACCGGCACGGCGAATCCGACCGCGTTGGGCGCGCAGGCCGGCGTGGCGGTGTACCGGCTGGTGCAGGAGGCGCTCACCAACGCGCGCAAGTACGCCGGGCCGGGCGCGCGCGTGAGCGTCGAGGAGCGGTGGGACGCGAACGGGCTTGCAGTCGCCGTCACCGACGACGGGCGCGGCGCCGCGGCGGCCATGGACGGGCACCAGCCGGGCTACGGGCTGATCGGCATGCACGAGCGCATCGCAGCCGTGGGCGGCACGGTGAGCGCCGGCCCGCGCATCGGCGGCGGCTACGAGGTGCGCGCGTGGGTGCCGTTCGGGACGGACGCTCCGCAAACCGCGCCCATTTCCCTCGCCGGTTCCGCCGGTTCCGCCGGTTCCGCCGAACCGGCCGGTTCCACGGCACCGACCGCGGTCAGCTCCCCCGCCGTCCCCGTGGCGTTCACCGCGCGAATCCGGGAAACACTCGCATCCCTGCGGTCGAAGCCGATCAACAGCGGGTCCGACGCGGGGGGCGGCGCATCGGACCGGCGATCGAACATCATCGAACGCCTGTCGCGCTGGACCGAACGGCATTATCTGCTCATGGACTCCGTGGCGGCGCTGGCGCTGTTTCTGCTGTGCATGCGTACCAGCGTGCATGACCTGAGCTTATTCGGAAACTGGATTCAGAATCCGGAACTCTCCACGCTCATCATCACCGTCATGACGGGTGCGTTGGCGTTCCGCCGGCGGTTCCCGGAGGGCTCCGCGGCCGTGGTGGCGGGATTCGCCGCCCTGCAGCTGCTCGTCATGCCGGACATCCTCTATGCGGACCTGTTCGCGCTGGGCTCGCTGTACGCGGCGATCGTCTACGGGCGCGAGCAGTCGTGGCGCTGGATCACGGCGGCCGCCATGGCGGATTCGCTGCTGGCCGGCGTCAAGTTCGGCGCGCAGATGAACGGCTACGACACGCTGGCCGGCATGCTGTGGCACACCGCGGCGAACCTCGACGTTCGCGGATCCGTCCGCATCAGCGGAATCGCCATCTCCTACGGCATCATGGTGGCCGTGCTGTGCGCCGGCACGATCGCCCTCGGCCGCTGGACGCGTTCCAGGGGTTCGAACGCGCTGGTGCTGCAAATGCGCGAGGACGCCCTGCGCGCCGAACAGGCCAAGCAGAAGGTGCTCGCGGCGAACATGGAGCGCAACCGCATCGGCGCGGCCATCCAGGCCGAGGTGACCACCACGCTCACCGGCGTGATCAATCAGGCGGACGCGGGCCTCGCCATGCTGGACACCGCCGCAAGCCGGGGCGAGACGCCTTCGCCCGAAGCGATCTCGAACGCGTTCGACACCATCGGCAAGCAGGGCCGTTCCGCCCTCGCTCACATGCGCCAGCTGCTGGGCGTGCTGCGCGAGACCGGTTCCACCGACGAGGCGCACCGTGGCGGCATCGACGCCATGCGGCTCGCCCCGGCCGCCTCGTTGGACGAGCAGATGAGCGAGCGGATGAGCCATGCGGGACGATAGCCCTCCGTCCGCGACGGCGATCGGCCTCGGGCACCGGCTATGGTGGGAACCATGAGTGAAACGCAGGGAATCAGGGTGGTCATCGCGGACGATCAGGAGCTGGTGCGCGCCGGCTTCGCCATGGTGATCAATTCGCAACCCGACATGCAGGTGGTCGGTCAGGCCGGCGACGGCGGCGAGGCCGTGGCGCTGGCGGAGGGATTGCACCCGGACGTGGTGCTCATGGACGTGCGCATGCCCGGCATGGACGGGCTCGAGGCCACGCGGCGCATCACCGCGCTGGGCGTCGCGACCGCGGCCGATGCCCCGCAGGCGCGTCCGGTGCGCGTGATCATCCTGACCACCTTCGACCTCGACGAGTACGTCATGGCCGCGATCAACGCCGGCGCCTCGGGCTTCCTGCTCAAGGACACCGAGCCGGAGACGCTGCTCAGCTCCATCCGCACGGTGTTCAACGGCAACGCGATCATCGCCCCGTCCGCCACGAAGCGGCTCATCAAGAAGATGATGGAGGGCGGGTTCGCGCAGCCGGACGGGACCGAACCCGCTCCCGAGGAGCCCGCGGAGCCGTACACCGACCCGGAGCTCGAACTGCTCACCGACCGCGAGCGCGAGGTGCTCGTCGAGATCGCGCACGGCCTGTCGAACCAGGAGATCGCGGACAGGCTCGTCGTCTCCCTGCCCACGGTGAAGACCCACGTGGCGCACATCCTCGCCAAGATCAACGCGCGCGACCGCGTGCAGGCCGTGGTGTTCGCCTACGAGAACCACTTGGTGTGAGCCGTCCGCGCGGATCCGCCCTCCGCACGGCACGCGCCCCGCACGCGCAACACATCCGAAACGAAGTGTTCACATAGTGGCCATCACATGGCGCCCGCCCGGCGGCGCGTCCTATGGTGTGCACCAGTTCGGGTCGGAACAACGATCCGGTACGGAAACGATGCGAAAGGAGGTTCGCCATGATGACGGAAAACAACACTGTTGGCAAGAAGATTCTGCTGCTGTCCGTTCGAATTATTATCACGTCATCGCTGGCGGACTGAACAGCATCCTTTGAAGCTGTGCCCCGCCAGCGAGCGGCGGGACCAGCGGACAAAATCTCGACGGGCCCTGCCGGATGCGGCGGGGCTTTTTGCTTATCACAGCAAACAATAGAGAGGAAGAAGACCTACTCATGGAAAAGGTCAAGAAATTCGCCGACTGGCTCACCAAGTGGTTCACGGCGATCGTCGTCATCTGGGCCGTGTTCAACTACTTCGTGCCCGCCACCAGCGTGTGGGCCAAGAGCTACACCGGCTACCTGCTGGGCATCGTGCTGTTCGGCATGGGCCTGACCCTGTCGCTGGACGACTTCGCCCGCATCGTTAAGCAGCCGCTCATGGTGATCGTCGGCACCGTCGCGCACTTCGTGATCATGCCGCTCGTGGCCGTGCTGCTGTGCTGGATCTTCCGCCTCGACGGCCCGCTGGCCGTGGGCGTGATCCTCGTGGGCTGCTGCCCGTCCGGCACCTCCTCCAACGTGATGAGCTACCTGTCCCGCGGCGACGTGGCGCTTGACGTCTCGATCGGCATCCTGTCCACCCTGTGCGCCCCGTTCATGATCCCGCTGCTCATGCAGTGGCTCGCCTCCCAGTACGTGTCCGTGCCGGCCGAGTCCCTGTTCATCAACGCCCTCAAGGTCGTGCTCTTCCCGATCGCCCTCGGCGTGGTGTGCCACATGATCTTCGGCAAGAAGATCGAAAAGGTCACGGTCGCGCTGCCGATCGTCTCCCAGGTCGCCATCCTGCTCATCATCGGCGTGGTCGTGGCCGCCAACCAGCCCAAGCTGTTCTCCGCCGCCACCCTGCTCGCCATCCCGGTGGTCATGCTCCACAACCTCTCCGGCTACGCGCTCGGCTTCGGCTTCTCCAAGCTCATGTACAAGATCTACCCGAAGGGCTTCCGCTACGCCCAGCAGAAGGCCATCACCTTCGAGGTGGGCATGCAGGACTCCGCCCTCGGCGCCACGCTGGCCCTGACCTCCTTCGCCGCCACCCCGCTCGCGGCCGTGCCGTCCACGTTCTTCTCCGTGTGGCACAACATCTCCGGCTCGGTGCTCTCCAGCTGGTGGCGCAACCACGATGACAAGCACGCCATCGCGCACGACTCCGACAACGGCGAGAAGGGTTCCGCCAAGGTCGTCGCCGAGAACGCGGCCACCGCGGCCTGATCGGTTCGTCGCAACTGACTGAATCCAAATACATTCAGCTCAAGGGGCTCGTCTTCCCAATGCGGAAGGCGAGCCCCTTTCTTGTATGGCTCTTATATGGCGACGGCGATGGCCCCGCTCCCCTTGGATGGGAGACGGGTCATCGCCGGTGACGCCGGTGACACTTACCGAGCCGTTTCGCCCGCGGCCGCACGGGATCATTCCGCGCGTCTCAATTCGCACGCCAACCGCGCGTCACCTTCATGCGGCTCATCCCACGCTGATCGCGATCGTCTTGGACACGGCGAACGCGCCGGCCTCCACGCGCAGCGTCACGTGATGCACGCCCTCGTCGCCCGGCTTCGGCGTCCAGACCAGTTCGGCGGTTTCGCCGGTTCCTTCACCGGTTTCGCGACCGTCGCCCGCGCCCGCGACGATGCCGAACGAAGCCCCGTCCGGCAGCCCGTCCGCCGTCACGTCGCGCACGCCGACCTGACCGAGCGGGTCGCGCACGATCACCGGCAGCCGCAGTTCCTCCCCCACGCGCGCCCGCGGCGACGCCTCGGCGAGGAAGTACGGCAGGTGCACGCTCCTCGGCAGCGGCTTGCGGTCGTTCGGCACGTCGTAGCGGTAGCCGTTGGCGAGGCTTGGGACGGTGGGCAGCGCGTACCGTTCGTCCGGCGGGGTCATCGGCTCGGGCGCACGCAGCACGGCCTGCTCCACCGCGAGGTCGCCGGGCAGGGCCACGTCGCGCACGGTGGTGGTGAGGTACGGCTCGCCGGGCACGAACTCGAAGCCCGTGCGGCGCTTGAACGGGTGGGTCACCTCCACCACGTGGCTCACGCCGTCCGCCACGGCCGCGTGCACGTGCGCGAAGGTGCCGCCGCTGACGTCGTCGAGCACGATGGCCGGCCGCGCGTCCTCAGTCTCGAAGCCCAGCGCGAGGCCCTCCACGGTGAGTCCGTCCACATGCCGCGCATACAGGCCGTAGGCGGGCAGAATGCCGAACTGCACCGGCTCGGGGTACGTGCGCACGCTCTCGGCCACGTTGTACGGGTCAGGAACCCACGAGCCGCCGACGCTGTCCGCCGTCCCGCCGTCCGCTCCCGGTTTGCCCGATGCGCTCGGTTTGTCCGGCGCGCTTGGCTCGAACCGCACGCGCGGCATCACGTCCGCATTGTCGCGCTGCACGAGCCACGGCAGGTCCTGCGTCTCCGGCGCGATGTCCCATTCGCGGAACGTCCACGGCGTGTTGACGAACCGCTGCTCGGTCGCGTCCGCGAGGCTGAGTCCGCCGCGGTACGTCACGTCGATGTTCCTCATGCGCAGGTCCTCGATGCGCCCGTCGAGCGTGCCGGCCACGATGATCGGATAGCGCGGGTCCACGTTGCACGCCCGCACGTTCGTGATCTCGATGTGCGCGGCACGTGCCACATGGTCGGCGCCCACCGCGTTGCCCATGCTCTTCACGTCCTGATCGCCCAGCGCGGCGTCCATGTCCGGGCGGTATCCACCGGCGGCCTCGTCCCACACGTACGGATGCCTCACGCCGTCGATCTCCGCCCAGTTCGCGGGGTTGAGGCGCACGGGGTCGGCCGGGTCCACCACGCGCAGGATGCGCCCGCCGTCGAGCTCCGCCTGCGTGTAGTTGTAGGACGGAATGTAGCGGCGGACCGGGTATCGGTCATATCCGGGCAAATTCGGCAGAATCCAGCGCCGGTCGTCCAGCCGCACGTCGCCGTCGGGCTCGGTGAGCGGCTCGGTCGTGCGCCCGGTGACGGGGAACCGTCCGCGGTCGCCGGTACGGATGAAGATCGGACAGGTGAGCACGTCCTCCATGTCGAGGTTCTCGACCACCACGTTGGTCATGTCGGAGCCGTCCACCGCCTCAAGCGCAAGGCCCATGCAGTGCTCGAAACGGATGTTGCGGATGGTGACGAGATCATAGCCGGCGGTGGCCTCGGTGCCGAGCTTGACGCGCCCGATGCCGGGGATGCCCGGGTAGCCCATGATGCGGTCGGAGGACGGGTTGCCGGCGAGCACGCTGCCGGTATCGTAGCCGGAGACCGTGCAGTTCTCCACGAGGACGTTGCGCGCGGGGGCGAAGCGTTCGGCGCCGTAGGAGGATTTGACGACGATCGCGTCGTCGTGCAGCGTGTTGAACGTGCAGCCGCGCACGGTGCAGTCCCGCACGGAGTCGATGTCGATGCCGTCGCGGTTCGAGTCCACGAGCAGGTTCTCCACGAGCAGGTCCGTCACGTCGGTGGCGATGATGGCGAAGTGCCCGCCGTAGAGCATGCGGAAGTCGCGGAGCACCACGTGAGCGCCGCCCCTCAGCGCGATGCCCTTGTTGCCGAACCATTCGGTGGTGTGGCCGGGCAGGTCGCGCCGCGGCGGGTCCTGCGGGTCGGAATAGACCAGCGCGGTGTGGCGCACGCCGTGCTCGTCCACCCAGCTGCCGTCGATGAGGCCCGGGCCGTGGATCATGACGTTCTCGACGTGGTCGCCCCAGATGAGGCAATTGCGCAGGTACGAGTGCGCGTGGTCCTGCAATCCCACGTACGGGTTGACCTCCGGCTCGAGGCTGTTGCCGGCGCCATCCCCGTTTCCGGCGTTCCCGGCGTCCGCTCCCCCATCCGCGGTGAACGCCTCGCCGGTCACGTCGCTCACGCCGTCCCGGATGGAGTACCTCCCGGAGGCGAGCGTCGCGCCCTGCGACAGATACAGGTTGACGTTGCTTCTGAGCTCGATGGTATAGGTGACGAACCGGCCCGCGGGGATGACGACCGTGCCCCCGCCCGGGCGCCCGGCGGCGTGCGCGACGGCCGCGTTGATGGCCCTCGCGTTCTCCTGCGGCGTCGCCCCGGGGGACGCGCCGAAGTCGGTGACGTCGAACGAGTCGTCCTTGCCGGTTTTCGTCAAATCGTCCGCGCGAACCGCGCAGCCTGTGGCGCGAGGGATCATGCCAGCCTCCATTGGTGTCATGCGATGTTCTTCACTGTACATGGTGAGTCGCGGCGGGCCCGTTCCGGCATTCCTTTGCCTCGAGTTGCAGCTTGCGGCCGCCATGTAGTTTTGTATTTCCGATTTGTGTGGTCGATTGTGCGGGGTGGACTGAGTAGCCCCATTGCGATTCCGGCGTTATTTCAAGGGGCATATCCGGCCATGCGCCAAAATCGACCACACAAATCGGAAATACAACTGACGAAAAGCGGAAGGAACAGCGGGAACCCGCCAATCACGCGTTATTTGCCTTCAACCTACGACTTTCACGGATGAACGACCCCATACGCGTGACTGCGGCGCCAGCACGGCCCATGGCGGGGACTCCGCGCGCCGAACAATCCCCTCAGCGCGGCGGCGCCTCCCGCCTCCGCGTCCGCGGCGCATTCGGAACCTTCGACGCTGGTGGCGACGCCAGGAGGATCTTTCGTCTCCGCGTCCGCAGCGCACCGGTCGACGCCGATGACTCGACAAGAAGACCCGATGTCTCTCCCCATCGCATCCGTCACACTTCACTGCCGCCGCTCATGCGCCCAGTGGCCATCGCAACGCGCAATCGTTCCAATCCGCGGGGCCATGCTCCCAGATTGGAACGATCAATGCGTTTTCCGGCATCCCCGACACCCCAAAACACGTCGATCGTTCCAATCCGCGCTTTCGGGAGTGCAGGTTGGAACGATCGACGCAAGCGAAGAGCGGGAACGCCACGACTTGGTCAAAGTTCCGCTCATCAGTCGAGCCGCCAGCCAAGCCGCCAAGCGGGCGGCCCAATAGGTGTCCGCTTGGCGAAGGGAATACGGTCAACGCGGCGGCCACCGATTGAGACGGCATTTAAGCCCCAGCCGTCAGGCTTCGGCCAGCGCCTCAACCGGAGGGGTGCGGACCGCGCGGCGGGCCGGGAACACGCTGGCGAGCAGCGCGGACGCGGCGGCCACCGCCAGAATGATGCCGACCATGCCCCAGTCCACGGTGAGCTGGACCTGACCGAACTGGCTGAACATCACGTAGGAGCCGAGCCATGCGAACAGGTTGCCCACGACCACGCCCGCCACGCCGGAGACGAGCGCGATGAGCAGCGCCTCCACGGCGAGCGAGCGCTTGAGCTGCCCGCGGGTCATGCCGATGGCGCGCAGGGTGGCGGATTCGCGGGTGCGCTCGATCACGGACAGGCTCAGCGTGTTGGCCACGCCGATCAGCGCGATCACCACGGCCACGGCGAGCAGCCCGACCATCACCATGAGCACCATGTCGACCATCCTGTCCCACACGGCGCGCTGGGCGAAGGCGCCGTTCACCTCCACGTTCGGGTTGTCGCCCAGCGCGTCCTGCACCGCGTTCAGCAGGTCGGCGGGCACGGCGTCGCGGCTCACCTTGGCCCAGATCTGGTAGGTCACGCCGCCGTCCCGCTCGCCGCCACCATTCGCGCCGGCCGCACCATTCGCGCCGGCCGCGGCGAGCGAGCGCTCGACCGCGTCGAACGTGCCGGGCGAGACGAGTCCGAACAGCTGGTAGTCGGCGTCCACGCGGCGGAAGTCGCTGATCGCCACCGTGAGCGGCGTGGATGCGGATGCCGCGCGCACCGTGCCGTCGGCCGCGTAGTCGATCGGGAGCACCTTGAGCGTCATACCGTCGGTGATGCCCATGGAGTCGTTGAGGTGCTTCTCGGGCAGGACGACCGTCCCGTCGGCGATCGCGTCGGCCGCGTAGCCGGCGTTCATGACGGCCTTCGCGTCCGTGGCGGAGATGCCGTACAGGCTCATGACATCGCCGAGGTCCGACGGCTGCGGATCGGCGCCGTAGCTCGCGTCGAGCACCTTGACGAGCCGCGCGTCCTCGATGCCGTCCACTGCCTTGAGCTTGTCCAGCATGGTCTGGTCGACCGCGACGCCGGAGCCCGTGGCCGCGGCGACCTGCATGTCCACGCTGTAGCGCATGTCGAGCGACTTGGCGAGGGACAGCTTGGCGCATGCGGCGCCGGTGCCGAGGCAGCTGACGAGTGTGACGCCGATGAGCAGCGCCGCGCCCGTGGCGGCCACGCGGCGGCGGTTCTTCTGGATATTGGCGGCGGCGATCGCGGCGGACGGGCCGCAGTGCGAGACCATCGCGCCCACGCCGCGCAGCAGGGCGGGCATCCAGCGCACGGCGGAAAGGAGCAGCCCCACGAAGAAGAGGATCGCCGCGCCGATCGAGGCGAGCAGCACCATGCTGAAGTTCTCGTCAAGCATGGAGCTCCGGCCGTGCAGGTATTGCCACGTCTGGCGCACGGCGAACGCGGCCACCGCAACGCCGAGCAGCATCAGGAGCAGGCTCAGCGCGAGGCGAAGCGCGCCGGACTTCCGCTCCTGGCTGATCTCCAGCGGCTGCAGCGCCTCCAGCGGCGTGACGGACGTGGCGGCGCGGGCCGAGGACAGGGACGCGAGGATCGTCACGACCACGCCGAACGCGACCGGCACGGCGAACACGGGCCACGTGGGGATCAGCGAGAACGCCACGCCTCCCGCGTTGACGTGCGTCGCGGCGAGCGCGCCGATCAATCCCATCGCGAGCGCGATGCCGAGCGCCGAGGAGACCAGGCCCAGCAGCCCCGCTTCGAAGATCACCGAGGCATACAGCTGTCCGCGCTTCGCGCCGATCGTGCGCAGCAGGGCGAGCGTGCGCCGGCGTTGCGCGACCATGACCTGGAACGTGTTGGCGATCACGAGCGCGGCCACGAACATGGCGAGCACGCCGAACGCGAGCAAGAACTGGGTGGTGACGTCGGTGCCGTCCTCCGCGCTCATGGACTTGAGGCCGTCGTTCTCGTACTGCGTCTTGGAAATCGCCTTGTATCCCTTGGGCAGCAGCGCGCTGACGCGGTCCAGCACGGCCTGGTCGCTGGAGCCGGCGGGCGCCTCGATGTCCAGATACAGGAAGTACACGTTGGCGTCGTTCATGGACGGATAGGAGACCATCAGCCGATCGAGCGCGGCGTCGGTGACCACCGCGGAGCCGCCGTAGTACACATCCGCCCCGTCGTCCGCGAAGCCGGAAATGGTGAGTTGCACGGCCGCCTTGGACCTGCCGGGCGCGGTGGAGGGCACGTAGGGCGTCACGTCGATCCGGTCGCCGATCGTCGCGCCGATCCGGTCGGCGAGGGCTTTGGACACCACGATCTGCCCGTCGTCCGCGGGCCACGAGCCTTCCATCAGCTTTTGGACCATGATGTCCTCCGGCTTGGTCATGGGCATGGCGACGGTGATGGTGTGGCTTTGGCCGTGGGAGAGGTCCACCGAGGCGCTGATGTCCGGACGGGCGCCGGCGACGCCGTCCACCCTGCGGATGGCGTCGAGGTTGAGGTCGCCGAGCGTGGGCGTGGCGGCCGCCTCCTGACCGTTCCCGGCGGATTGGGCGTCCGAGGATTGCGCGTCCGAGGATTGGGATTGGTCGCCGGAATACGTTGCGATGTAGTTCGCCCCGCCGAAATTCGCGGAGACCATCCGGCGGAACGAGGCGTTGAGCGAATTGCCGAACAGGAACGTGCTGGCGATGAACGCCGTGCCGATGATGATGGCGATGCCGGCGGGGATGAGCATTTTGGCGCTGTTGCGCATGAGTTTGAGCGTGACCGACCACATGGCGGTTTCCCTTCTGATTGCTTCGTGCTTTTGATCGTGATCCGGCCGGCTCAGGCGTGGCGGGCCATGGGGCGGACGCCGCCCACGGTTCTGGTGGCGCGGTCGCGCTCGGCCATGAGCAGACGGTTCATGGCGTCGGCGTCGGGCCGGTCCACGTCGGCCACGATCCGCCCGTCCGCGAACACGATCGCGCGGTCGGCGTAGGAGGCGGCCACCGCGTCGTGCGTGACCATGACGATCGTCTGGCCGAGTTCCCTGACGGAGCGCTTGAGGAAGGCGAGCACCTCGGCGCTGGAAACGGAGTCGAGGTTGCCGGTCGGCTCGTCGGCGAACACCAGATCCGGCTTGGTGACGAGCGCGCGGGCGATGGCGACGCGCTGCTGCTGGCCGCCGGACAGCTCGTTGGGACGGTGGTCCAGGCGCTCCCTGAGGCCGAGCGTGGTGACGAGCAGGTCGAACCACGCGCGGTCGGGCTTGGCGCCGGCGAGCGTCAGGGGCATGAGGATGTTCTGCTCGGCGGTGAACATGGGCAGCAGGTTGAAGCTCTGGAAGATGAAGCCGATCCGGTGGCGGCGCAGCAGGGTGAGCTCGTTGTCGTTCATGGCGGTGAGGTCCTTGCCGCCGAACATGATGTGCCCGCGCGTGGCCGAGTCGAGGCCGGCGAGCGTGTGCATGAGCGTGGACTTGCCGGAGCCGGAGGGGCCCATGATCGCGGTGAAACGGCCCTGCTCGAAGCGCACGTTGACGCCGCGCAGCGCGTGCACGGCCGCGTCGCCGGAGCCGTAGTCCTTGACGAGGTCGATCGCCTCGATGGCCACGGGCGCGTTCAAATCGGCCACGTGCGGGGCGGGCGCGGCCTTTGCCTGATCCAGCGGCGTCCGCGGCGGGCGGGGCGGTTCGGACGTCCGCGGCGTGCCGGCCACGGTGATTTGCACGTTGCCGTCCAACGTCGCGCCGTCGTGCATCGCTGCGTCGTTCATCATTGCGTCGTTCATCATTGCGTCCTTCGTCTCGGTTCCGGGGCCTCTCCCCGCTTGCTGGTCCCCAGACTACGGGCGCGCGCCCGGCCCCGTCATGGTGCGCGGGGATGAAAATCACGCCATGCCGCCCTGCGCTCCTCATCCTTGAGGATGATGCCGCCTCACCGCACGGCGAGCTCGTAGGATTCCTTCTCGACGCTCACCGTGGAGGCCCACCACGCCTGCTCGACGCCGGGAAGCGTGCGGATCGACCGGTCGACGGTGCGCCACAGGGAGGCGTCGTCGTCCGCGATCATCTCGATGAGGTAGTCGGCGCCGCCGAGCCCCACGCCGCTCATCACGTAGGTCACCTCGTCGATGTCCACGAGCGCGTCCACGTCCATCACGTGCGGCGGTCGGACGGCGAGGCCCAGGAACGCCTGACGGAAGCCGCCGAGGCGCATGGGGCTCACAGTGGCCATGATGCGCATGAGCCCGTCCTCCTCGAGGCGGCGGATGCGCCCGCGCACGGCGGTGTGGGTCACGCCGAGCCGCTCCCCCACGGTCTGGTAGCTGGCGCGGCCGTCGTCCTGCAGCGCGTTGAACGTCTCCGCGAGTCTGGGGTCCAGCGCGCGCACCGCCGCATCCGCGCCCACGTTGGCCTCGCGCTTGGTCAGCGCGCCGCAATCGGCGGGTTCCACGCCGTGCGCGCGCAGCAGCCGGTTCACCACGCTCACGTTGTGGTCGTCGAGCACGAGGCGGCCGCAGGAGAACACCTGAACGCGCGAGCAGCCGGGCAGCGTGCGCAGGTCGTGCTTGAGGAACCGGTCCATCGCCGCGTTGGAGTACACGACGGCCTCGGCGATGATGTCCGCGTCCCCCAGCGCGCACACCACGTACGTGACCTCGCGCATGGCCTTGAGCCGGGCAAGCGCCTCGTCGCGCCGGCCGTCCACGCGCAGGCCCACGATCACCTGGCAGTAGTTGTCGAAGGCGAGCGGGTTGGCCACGGCGGTCACGCGCATTGCGCCCGATTCCGTGAGCCGCCGGTAGCGTTCGGTGGCGGCGTACACGGAGATGCCCAGCCGCTCGGCGAGCGCGGCGAGCGGCATGCGCCCGTCGCGCTGCAGCGCGGCCACGATGGCGAGATCGGTCGCGTCCACGCCCGTTGGTTCCATGATCGGCACTGCTCGGCCCTCCTTCCTTCCGACGTCTGGCATCCAACGCCCGACGGCCTAGACACGCGCCCATGCGGTCAGCGCCGCGAGCGCCGCGGTGAGTGCGACCGTGGCGGCGAGCAGCCCCCAGTCGGCGCCCCGCATGCGCAGGCCCACGCGCGAGGTGCGCGCGACGCCGTGCATGCCGAGCCCGCGCGAGGCCATGGCCCATCCGACGCCCTGGCTCATGCGGTAGGCGCGGATGAGCACCGCCACGATCACCGGCAGGTAGGCGCGCGCACGGGCGAGCGGCGACTTGCCGGACAGGTCGAGCCCTCGGGCGCGCTGGGCGTCCACGACCGACTGGAAGATGCGGAAGAACACGGGGATGTACCTCAGGGACGTGGCGAGCGTGAGCCCCGCCCGGTACGGCAGCCCCAGCGCGGTGAGCCCGCGGATGAGCCTCGGCTGGCTGGTGGTGAACAGCGTGAGGAAGCACGCGAAGCCGAGCGCCGGGATGCGCAGGCCCATGACCGCCGCCATGACGAGGTTTTCGCGCGTGATCCTGAGCCATCCCCAGCGCCACAGTTCGTGTTCGCCGGACGGGTCGAAGACGGGCCAGAGCACCACGATGAGCGCGATGATGGCGGCGAGCGCCTTCCACACCCATGCGATGCGCTCGGCGGGCACATGGTCGGCGGCGAGCATCGCGTGCTCGGCCGCGAGCGCGGCGAGGATGACGAGCGGGTCGCGCCACACGAGGCACAGCACGAGCAGCGTGAGGCTCATGAGGAATTTGACGCGCGGGTCGGCGCGGTGCAGCCAGCCGTCGCCGGGCACGTACAGGTCAGCGTCCATCGGATCCCTCCCGTTCGGCGGCCAAGCCGCCAGCCTGACCGGCAGCTGGAACTGGACCGGCGTCCCGGCCGGCGAGCCGTCCCCATTCGACCACGCGCCCGGCGTCGAGGCGTAGCACGTGGGTGCAGTGGTCCGCGACGGCGCGCATGTCGTGGCTGATCATGATCACGGTGGTCCCCCGCCGGTTGAGCGCGTCCACCGCGCCGAGCAGCCTCGCGGAGCGTTTGCGGTCGAGCCCGGCGGTCGGCTCGTCGAGCACCAGCACGTCGGTTCCCATGGCGAGCACCGAGGCGAGGGCCACGGCACGACGGTCGCCGTACCCGAGCGTGGCCGGGGACACGTCCGCCAGGTCGCGCAGGTCGAACAGGTCGAGCATGCGTTCCACGGCGGCGTCCACTTCCGGGGCGGGCCGGCCGAGCGCCTTGGCCCCGAACGCGATTTCCTCGCGCGTGGAGGCGCAGAAGATCTGGTGGTCGGGGTTCTGGAACACGTATCCGACGTGCCGGGCAAGCCCTCCGACCGTATGCCCGCGGGTGTCGAGCCCGTCCACGACCACGTTGCCGGCGGTGGGCTTGAGCAGCCCGTTCAGATGCCGGGCGAAGGTGGTCTTGCCCGATCCGTTCGCGCCGACCAGTCCCACGAACGCGCCGCGCGGGATGTCCACACTCACATCGTCGAGCGCGGCCGGGGCGCCGGCGGGCAGGCCGGCGTAGCGGTGCGTCAGATGGTCGGCGGCGACCGCCGGGGGCTCGCCGCCGGGCGAATCGGACAACGGGCTTTCGGGCGTGACGCGCAAGCGTGGCTCCGGCCCGGGCAACGCCACGCCGAGGCCCTCCAGCAGCTCCGGCTCGCGCGCGAACAGGTCCGGCCCGGCGTCGCGCACCACGCGGCCGCGGTCGAGCACGACCACGCGGTCCGCCCACTGCGCCAGATGGTCGGTGTCCTGTTCGGCCATGACGACGGTGAGGCTGCGCCCGGATGCGGCGCGCGCCCGCCGGATGCCGGACAGCGCCTTGAAGACCTCGCGTCGGCCGTCCGGGTCGAGCGCGGCGGTCGGCTCGTCGAGGATGAGGACGTCCGGCTCCCCCGCGAGCGCCGCGGCGATGGCCACGCGCTGCATCTGCCCGCCGGACAGGCTCGTCGGCACGCGGCCGCGGAAGCCGTCAAGGCCCACGAGCCGCAGCACGTCGTCGATGCGCCGGTCCATGAGCGCGGGATCCATGCCGCGCTGTTCGAGCGGAAACGCGATCTCCTCCTCCACGGACGCGCAGAACAGCTGGGATTCGGGGTCCTGCTGCACGTAGCCCACGCGCCGGGACAGGTCCGCCACGGCCGTCTCGCCGGTGCGCATGCCGGCCACGGTCACGCTTCCGGCCATGTCGCCGTCGGCGAGCTCGGGGATGATGCCGGCCAACGCCATAAGCAGCGTTGATTTGCCGGCGCCGGTGGGACCGACCACGCCGACGAACTCGCCGGGCCGGACGGTCAGGTCAACGCCGCGAAGCCCGGGGACCGGCCGGCCGCCGTCGATGATCGGCGCGTACCGCCAGCCAAGCCCCCGGGCTTCGATCAGCGCGTGCGCGGATGGGTTCACTCGCCCGCCTTGACGCCGAGGTTGCCGAGGCGCACCAGCGGCGGGTAGGCCTTGCGCACGGCGGCGAACAGGGCGAAGCCGATCACCAGTCCCACGGCGGCCTGCGCGGAGTTGCCGAGCACCTCGCCCAGGGCCGGGCCCCAGCCGGAGAGGATGCCGCCGGCGATGAAGTAGCCGAACACCTTCCACACGCCGGCCACCACGGACCACAGGATCACGTCGAACGGCTTGAACCTGCGCACGGCAGCGCCCACGATGACGGCCTGCACGCCGTCGATGACGAAGGTGAAGACGGCCCACTGCGGGTAGCCGCTGATGAGGTCGCCGAGCGCCGGGCCGAGGCCGCCGATGATGCCGCCGACCCACGGGCCGAACGCGTAGGAGGCGAAGAAGATCATCGCGTCGGACAGGTTGAGGTAGCCGCGCGTGGGCGTGGGGATCTTGACGAACATGGTGACCACGGTGGTCACGGCGGTCATGATGGCGATCAGCGGAATGGTGGAGGCGGTGAGCGCCTTCTGGGTTTTGGCAGCCATATTTCCCTCTCTTCTTTCAAAACATATGACTTCGACTGCCAATATAGTACAAATTGAAAGTAAACTGCGCTGTTTTCTTTCAAAAGATCAAAATATGGCGTGGAATGGCGAAAGGGGGTTCGCATCCTCCGCCACTCGTCGCCTGCCGTTTGCCGTCCGCCGCTTGCCGCCTCGCCGCTTACCGACACCGGCGAGACGTCCGGCCCGCGAAAGGAATGCCCCGCATCCATCACACGAACCGCAAACGAACATGTCACCGTCCGTGGACAGCCCCGCGGCGACCGGAGACGCACGCGGCCGGCGCAAACGGGCGAAGGCCCCGCGACATGACACGCGGGGCCTTCGCCATGGCTGGATCAATCAATTCGGGAGAATCGGCGGGGACTGCCTCACTTGGCGAGGCCGGAGGCGCGGACCGCCTCGAAGCCGGCCTTGAGGTCGTCGAGGATGTCCTCGATGTTCTCGGTGCCGATGGACAGGCGGATGGTGCCCTGGTGGATGCCCTGGTCCTCGAGCTCCTCGATGGTCTCCTGGGAGTGGGTGGTGGAGGCCGGGTGGATCACGAGGGACTTCACATCAGCCACGTTGGCCAGCAGGCTGAACAGGTGCAGGTTGTCGATGAAGACGCGCGCCGCGTCCTTGCCGCCCTTGATGTCGAACGTGAAGATAGAGCCGGCGCCGTTCGGGAAGTACTTCTCGTACAGCGCGTGGTCGCGGCGGCCCGGGATGGACGGGTGGGACACGGACTCGACCTCCGGCACGGTCTGCAGGTACTCGACGACCTTGAGCGCGTTCTGCACGTGGCGCTCGACGCGCAGGGACAGGGTCTCGGTGCCCTGCAGCAGCAGGAAGGCCGCGAACGGGGACAGGGTGGCGCCGGTGTCGCGCAGCAGGATGGCGCGGATGCGGGTCACGAAGGCCGTGCCGCCGAGGGCCTCGTAGAAGTTGAGGCCATGGTAGGACGGATCCGGCTCGGTGAGGGTCGGGAACTTGCCCGGCACCTCGGCCCAGTTGAACTTGCCGCCCTCGACGACGACGCCGCCCAGCGTGGTGCCGTGGCCGCCGATGAACTTGGTGGCGGACTCCACCACGACGTCCGCGCCGTGCTCGAGCGGGCGGAACAGGTACGGGGTGGCGAAGGTGTTGTCCACGACGACCGGCAGATGGTGCTTATGGGCGATCTCGGAGATGGCCTCGAAGTCCGGCAGGTCGGCGTTCGGGTTGCCGAAGGTCTCGAAGTAGACGAGCTTGGTGTTCTCCTGGATGGCGTCCTCGAAGTTCTGCGGGACCTCCGGATCGACGAAGGTGGTGGTGATGCCGTCGCGCGGCAGGGTGTGCTTGAGCAGGTTGAAGGTGCCGCCGTAGATGTTCTTGGAGGAGACGATGTGGTCGCCGGACTGGGTGATGTTGCGCACCGCGTACTCGACGGCCGCGGCGCCGGAGGCCACCGCGATGCCGGCGGTGCCGCCTTCGAGGGCGGCGATGCGGTCCTCGAACACGCCCTGGGTGGAGTTGGTCAGGCGGCCGTAGATGTTGCCGGGATCGGCGAGGCCAAAGCGGGCCTCGGCGTGGTCGAAGTTGTGGAAGACGTAGCTGGTGGTCGCGTAGATCGGGACCGCGCGGGAATCGGTCGCCGGGTCGGCGTGCTCCTGGCCGACGTGCAGCTGCAGGGTTTCGAAACGGTACTTCTTGTTGGCCTCGGTCATGAGGTGCTCCTTCGTGTTGATGCGGGTACTGCTCTGTTCGCCACCCGCCGGCCGTGAGGCGGTTGGCGAGGTGTTGGTTATGACCCTACGGCGGGCCGCCCGCCCCGCGCAAGCCGAACGCTATCCGTGTTATCTATAGCCCCTTCAAATCCCATACGGCAGTAGGCCTGAGCACCTGTCGACAACCCGCCTTCCCGTCCGAAAAAACGCGCGACACGCCGACGCGAGCGACGGGATTGCGGTGAGCCGCCGGCCGTCCTGAACATGCGACGGAGCCTCGAGCGCTTCCACCGCCGACCGTGAACGACATTCGTCCGCGTGCAGGCGTGACAGAGTCCGCGCCGTGACAAGGACCGTGACAAAGTCCGTCCGCGCACGGTCGCGTGCATCGCACGACGGCGGAATCACGCCGATTTCACTCGGCCGTGACCATGCATGGACGGTCTACGTCACGCGCACGGTCACGCATGGTCGCGGTCCGCGCCGCATGCGCGCCGTCGCACGCCACGCATGCCCCGATCGGCCCAACCTGTGCCCCCTCGCAGCGCAAATTGGACCGATCCGGGGATTGTGAACGCTCACGAAGCATCGAAAAACGCGCGATCGGTCCAAGCTGCCACACATGGGGCGCAGGTTGGAACGATCGCGCGTTCGGGGTTCGGATTCGGCGCGGATGCTCGGCCTACAGGCCGAGGAACAGCTCGTGGATGCGCGTGTCCCCGGTGAGCTCCGGGTGGAACGCCGTGGCGATGATGTTGCCCTGCCGCAGGGCCACCGGATGCCCGTCCACGCTGGTCTCCACGGTGGCGCGGGGGCCGACGGAGACCACGTACGGCCCGCGGATGAACACGAGCGGGAAGTCCGCGATGGACCCGCCGAACGAGCCGGTGCCGCTGAACGAGCCGAGCTGGCGGCCGTACGCGTTGCGGCGCACGGTGGCGTCGAGCGCCCCGAAGTAGACGTTCGGGTCGTTGTCGAGCCGGGCGGCGAGCAGGATCATGCCGGCGCAGGTGCCGAACACGGGCTTGCCGGCGGCGATGTGCCGCACGATCGGATCGAACAGCCCGGTGGAGCGCAGCAGCTTGCCCTGCGTGGTCGACTCGCCGCCGGGCAGGATCACCCGGTCGATCGAGTCGTCGAAGTCGGAGGCCTGGCGCAGCAGCTTCCACGGCGCGCCGAGCCGGTCGAGCATGGCGGCGTGTTCGGCGAACGCGCCCTGCACGGCGAGGATGCCGGTCACGCCGCGGCCCGCGGCCTCGGCGCCGTCCGACTCCTCCTTGTCGATGTATTCGGCTGCGACGACCATGGCTCACTCCCCGCGGGCGGCCATGATGGTCTGGATCTCGTCCTCGTTGATGCCCACCATGGCCTCGCCGAGGTTGGCGGACAGCTTGGCGAGCAGGTCGGCGTCGCGCCAGTTGGCGGTGGCCTGCACGATCGCGGCCGCGCGCTTGGCCGGATCGCCGGACTTGAAGATGCCGGAGCCCACGAACACGCCCTCGGCGCCAAGCTCCATCATGAGGGCCGCGTCGGCCGGGGTGGCCACGCCGCCGGCGGCGAAGTTGACGACGGGCAGGCGGCCGTTGTCGTGCACGTACTTGGCGAGGTCGTAGGGCACGGCGAGCTGCTTGGCCGCCTCATAGACCTCGTCGTCGCGCAGGCCCGCGAGCTCGCGGATCTGCTTGTTCATGGTGCGCATGTGGCGCACGGCCTGGATCACGTCGCCGGTGCCGGGCTCGCCCTTGGTGCGGATCATGGCCGCGCCCTCCGCGATGCGGCGCAGCGCCTCGCCGAGGTTCTTGGCGCCGCACACGAACGGCACGTCGAACTGGTTCTTGTCGATGTGGTACACGTCGTCCGCCGGAGAGAGCACCTCGGACTCGTCGATGTAGTCGATGTCGATGGCCTGCAGGATGCGCGCCTCGGCGATGTGGCCGATGCGCACCTTGGCCATGACGGGGATGGAGACGGCCTCCTGAATGCCGCGGATCATGGCCGGGTCGCTCATGCGCGAGACGCCGCCGGCGGCGCGGATGTCCGCGGGGATGCGCTCGAGCGCCATGACCGCGCAGGCGCCGGCGTCCTCGGCCACGCGCGCCTGCTCGGGGGTGGTGACGTCCATGATCACGCCGCCCTTGAGCATCTGCGCAAGATTCCTGTTGAGTTCCGCCCTGTTTTCAGCCATATCCGTTCCCTTCGTTCGCGGCCGACGCCATGAGGCTGTGAGTTTTCAGTGCATATGCTACGGGTTCGGATCGCGCGCCCGGCCTGCCGGTTCCGCGATGCGCCGTCCCTCCGCCGCCGGCCCCGGACGGCGCCTCGCGCGATTCGCACGCCGATCGCGTCGGCGGGTTTCAGTCCCCTCGCGCCCGGCCCGGATGCGTGCGGTTTTCGCAAGTCGTCCGCCGCACCACGCCACCCTCACACGGATTGTGAAGATTTCGTGACCGTGATGGCCGCGATGGTTCGGCGTGTCGCTAAAGTCGTGACTCATGAGCCAAGACGTGAAGCTGTATTCAAGGGATCCGCGCTACATTCCGCGCGTGGCCGCCGTGCACGACATGTGCGGCTACGGCACCTGTTCGCTCACCGCGGCGATCGCGATCCTCTCGGCGTGCGGCTGCGACGCGTGCCCGGTGCCCACCGCGCTGTTCTCCGCGCACACGCTGTTCCCCGTCTACACGTTCCACGACACCACCCCCATGCTCGACGGCTACCTCGACGCGTGGCGACGGGAGGGCGTGGCGCTCGACGGCGTCTACTCCGGCTTTCTGGGCAACGCCGCGCAGGTGGCCGTGATCGAGCGCCTGTACCGGGACTACCCCGCGGCGCTGCGGCTCGTGGACCCGGTGATGGGCGACGACGGCGAGCTCTACCCCACGTACACGCCCGACTTGTGCCGCGCGATGGGCCGCCTCGCCGCCGGCGCGGACGTGCTCATGCCGAACCTCACCGAGGCGGCCATCCTCACCGGGCGCGACTACCCGGGCCAGAACCTCGACGAGGGCGCGGTGGCCGACTGGCTGGACGCGCTGCTCGGCTTGGGCGCGCGCAACGTGGTGCTCAAGGGCGTGGACCGCGGCGACGGCATGATCCGCAACTACGTGGCCGGGGCGTCCGGCGGCGGGGCGGACGGACGCGTGGAGATCGCGCACCGGCGCATGCCGTTCATGGCCCCCGGCACCGGCGACGTGTTCGCCTCCGCCCTGTGCGGCGGCGTGATGGCGGGGCTCGGGCTCGCGCAGGCGGCGCGCGTGGCCGGCGAGTTCGTGCGCTCGGCCATGGAGCACACGCCCGACCAGCCCGGCCACGAGCTGCGCGGCGTGAGCTTCGAACTGAGCCTCGGCGAACTCGTCGCGGCGCTGCGCCGGCAATCGCCGGCCGACTGACCCGCGAGCCGGGCCGCCGGGGAGCCGCGCAGTCGAATCCGCGCGGTCGAATCCGCACGGCACATTCGTCCACAGGCGCGCGTCCGTCCACCGTTCCGTCCACCGCGGGCGGCGCGACACGCGCGAAACACCCCGACCGGGGGCCACGTCCGCGCACATGCCCCGCTCCGGATTGCGGCGACGGCCCGCCGGATGCTCCACTGGAGGCATGAACACAGCAACGCACATCATCTCCGCACACGTCCTTCCCAAATCATCCGCATCATCCGCATCATCCGCGACGCCGCTCATCGCCCCGATCGACGCCGCGGCGCTCGATCTGGTCCGCGGCCGGCTCACGCCCCGCCAGCTCGGCCGCGCCGGCGAACGCTACGCCGCGCTGTGGCTCGAGGAGCAGGGCTGGCGCATCCTCGACCGCAACTGGCGGTCGCGCTACGGCGAACTGGACCTCATCGCCCTCGATCCGCGCGGCGAGATCGTCTTCGTGGAGGTCAAGACCCGCCGCTCCTCCATGCAGGGCTCCCCGCAGGAGGCCGTGGACCGGCGCAAGCAGTCGGCCCTGCGCCGGGCCGCCATGGAGTGGCTGCTGGACGACGCCCACTACGTGCCGCATCAGGGCACCCGCTTCGACGTGATCGCCGTCCGGGTCGCGTCGTCGGGCCCGCAGACCACCCACATTCCGGGGGCGTTCTGATGGCCATAGGAACCGCAAGCTCCATCGGCCTGCTCGGTCTTCAGGCCTTCCGCATCCAGATGCAGGCGTACATCAGCCCGGGCCTGCCGTACTTCTCCATCATCGGGCTGCCGGACGCCTCCCTGAGCGAGGCCCGCGAGCGCGTCAAATCGGCGTGCATGGCCTGCGGCTTCCGCTGGCCGGAGACCCGCGTGACCGTCAACCTCTCCCCCGCCTCGAAGCCCAAGCACGGCTCCTCGCACGACCTGGCCATCGCGGCCAGCGTGCTCGCCGCGGGACGCATGATCCCGCACGACTGCATGGAACACGCGCTGGCGCTCGGCGAACTCAATCTGGACGGCACGGTGCTGCCGATCAACGGCATCTTGCCCATGCTGCTGTGCGCGCGGGAGAACGGGATCACGCGCGCGTTCGTGCCGTACGCGAACCTGGACGAGGCCGCGCTGGTCGGCGACGTGGAGGTGACCGGCGTGCGGCATCTGGGCGAGCTCATCGAGCGCATGGGCGGCAAGCCCAAATACCGGCTGGACGCCGACCATCTGCCGCGGCACCTCATCGAGCCGGAGCTCAATCCGCAGGTCAACCCGAACGCCGCGGCCGACCGGTCCGGTCTGGACATGTCCCAGGTGATCGGGCAGGCCAACGCGAAATGGGCGCTGGAGGTCGCGGCGGCGGGCAACCACCACATGGTCATGGTCGGCCCTCCCGGCTCGGGCAAGACCATGCTGGCCACGCGGCTGCCGGGCATCATGCCGCCGCTGAGCGAGCGCGAACAGCTCGAGGTCGCGTCCATCCGCTCCCTGTGCGGCACGCTGCCCCTGTACGGCATCCGCGACGTGCCGCCGTTCGAGGCGCCGCACCACACGGCCACCACCGCGTCGCTGATCGGCGGGGGCAGCGGCGTCGCCCAGCCGGGGGCCATCACCCGCGCGCACCGCGGCGTGCTGTTCATGGACGAGGCCCCGGAGTTCCAGCCGCGCACGCTGCAGTCCCTCAGGGAACCGCTGGAGACCGGGTGCGTGGCGGTGGCGCGCATCCGGGGCACCGCGTATTACCCGGCGCGCTTCCTGCTGGTCATGGCCGCGAACCCGTGCCCGTGCGGCTTCTCCCACACCGGCAACGGTTCGCAGTGCCGGTGCACGGAACGCGAGCGGTCCCGCTACTGGAACCGGCTGTCCGGGCCGATTCTGGACCGCATCGACATCCAGATCAACGTGCCGCCGGTCTCCACGCTCACGGCGGACGCGGGCGAGGCGCGCGAGTCGAGCGCCGACATCCGGCGGCGGGTGATCCAGGCGAGGGCCGCCGCGCGCGACCGGTACGCCGAGCAGGGGTGGGCGTCGAACGCCGAGGCGAGCGGGCAGTGGCTGCGGCGCAACACGTCCGCGAGAGCGACCGAGAAGGTGAACGCGGCGCTCGACCGGCAGACCCTGAGCCTGAGGGGCGCGGACCGCGCGCTGCGGCTCGCGTGGACGATCGCGGACCTCGCCGGCCGGACGAGCCCGAACGAGCGGGACGTGGAGACCGGCATCCAGCTGAGGACGCATCTGGCATGAGCGGCGCGAACGGCATGGAGAGCAGCATGGAGCCCATGGGTGACGACGCGCTGGCACGCGCGGCGCTCGCGCATTGCATGGACGGCCCCGACCCCCTCATGTACGCGGCGCACCGGGGCGCGCCGGACGCGATGGCGCTCGTGGATGCGTTGGCCGACCGCCGCGCATCGCGCAGGGACGCCGACCCCGACGACGCGGCGTCGCGCGGCGCGGGCGGGGACTTGGAGGGCATGTTCCTGACGGGCGCCGCGAAGTGGGGGCACCGCGCCACCGCGCAGGATGTGGGGCGGTTCCGCTCGGCCGTGGACCGGTGGATGCGGCGGCTCGACTCGCTGCCGTCGCTGCGGGCCGACGACCTGCGGGCCCTGTTCACCCGCGACGGGTCGATGTGGGTGATCGCCCCGGGGCATCCGTGCTGGCCGGAGCAGCTCGAGGACCTGTCCGTCAAGGCCGATTGGGCGGCGCCGCTGTGCCTGTGGGGGCAGGGCGATCCGGCGGCGCTCACGAGCTGCGAGGCGCCGATCGCCGTGGTCGGTTCGCGCGGCGCCAACGACTACGGGCGCACGGTCGCGCGCGACGTGGCGGCGCACGCGGCGCTGAGGGGCCATCTCATCGTCTCCGGCGGCGCGTACGGGGTGGACGCGGCGGCCCACTGGGGCGCGATCGCCGCGGCCGAACGGTACCCGTCCCGCGCGGGGCGCACGGTCGCCGTGTTCGCGGGCGGGCTCGACCACATCGGCCCGCAGCGCAACCACGAGATGTTCCAGCGCATCCTCGACGCCTCGGGCGCGCTGGTGAGCGAGATGAGCCCGGACACCATTCCGGAGGCGCGGCGGTTCCTGCTGCGCAACCGGATCATCGCGGGGCTCGCGCGCGTGGTGGTCGTGGCGCAGGCAAGGCACCGGTCGGGCGCGCTCAACACGGCGAGCTGGGCCGCGGACCTCAACCGCGAGGTGTACGCGGCGCCCGGCGAGATCATGCAGCCGTCGAACACGGGCTGCAACATGCTCATCCACGAGAACCGCGCGATCATCCTCGTGGACTGCGAGGACGTGACCGAATTGTGCCATCCGGACCATCAGCCGCGCGAGCCGCGCACCGAACCGGAGTTCAGCCCGCAGTTCAATCCGCAGTCCGGTCCGCAGCCCGCGCCGGAGCCCGCGGATGCCTCCGGCGCGCGGAGCGGGCGCGACGGACACGGCGGACATGACGGACGCGGCGGACGCATGCCGCAGGCGCAGGCACCCACGCAGCAGCAGCCGCAGCCCGCGCTGCTCGCCGCGGACGAGGTGCCCGCCGCCACGCCGTCGATCAAACGCCGTCTGGGCCGCGGGAAGACGCCCTCCGGCGCCGCTCCGGACACCCGGCCCAGACAGGCGCCTCCCGAGCCCGACGACGGCCAGCGCATGGTGCTCGCGGCCATCCGTTCCTGCCGCAGACGCGGCGTGCATGCCGGCGAGGACGCGATCGGCGCCGCCCTGCGCGACGCGCTCCCCCGCAATGCGGACCGCACGCCGTTCAACGCCGCGTGGATCGCCCGTCAGCTGGGATCGATGGAGCTGGCCGGACTGGCGGAGCGGGACGGGACCGGCGCGTTCAGGCCCGCCACTGGCACGCGTCCAAGTCCACCCGCCAGCCGTCCGCCCCGGCCGGCTCCCCCGAACCGGGTTTGAACCGCACGCCCTCCTCCTCGAGCAGGGCCCGCTGGCGCTCCGGACCGCCGAACGCGAACCCGGGCGCCAGCGAGCCGTCGCGGAACACCACGCGGTGGCACGGGATCACGCCCGGCTCCGGATTGGCGTGCAGCGCGAACCCCACGAACCGCGCCGACCGCGGGGCACCGGCCAATGCCGCGACCTGCCCGTAGGTGGCCACCGAGCCGGCGGGGATGCGGCGCACCACGTCGTACACGCGCGCGTTGAAGGATGCCTTGTTCTGCGTCATGCCTCCATTATGGTTCCCGCCGCGGTTCGCGCACGCCGCCCTCGTCCGGGCTTGTCCCGAGAATCAGGGGTATGAGTCCGAAGCAGTTGGAAGATATGTATGACGCCGTGATCGTGGGCGCCGGCGCGGCGGGGCTGTCCGCGGCGCTGGGCCTGTTGCGCTCCGATCACATCCGCGAGCTGAAGGGGCAGGGGCTGGACCCGAGGATCCTCGTGATCTCGAAGCTCCAGCCGCTGCGTTCGCACACCGGTTCGGCGGAGGGCGGCATCGCGGCGAGCCTCGGCAACATCGACCATGACGACTGGCACTGGCACTACTACGACACCGTCAAGGGCGGCGACTGGCTGGTCGATCAGGACGCGGCGGCGCTGCTCGCCCGCGAGGCGCCGGCCACGGTGATCCGTCTCGAGCACGACGGCGTGGCGTTCTCGCGCACCGGGGACGGGCACATCGCGCAGCGCCGCTTCGGCGGGCACACGGCGGAATTCGGCGGCGAGCCGGTGAAACGCGCCGCGTACGCCGCGGACCGCATCGGCCACCAGATCCTGCACAGCCTGTGGCAGCAGTGCGTGGCGCAGGGCGTCCAGTTCGCCGAGGAATGGTACGTGACCGACTTGGTGCTGGACGAATCCAAGTCGCGCGCGGCCGGCGTGGTCGCCTACGACACGCATTCCGGCGCCGTGCACGCGGTGCACGCGCGCAACGTGCTCATCGCCACCGGAGGGGCGGGCAGGCTGTTCCGCACCACATCCAATTCCTGGGATCTCACCGGCGACGGCATGGCGCTGGCGCTGGCCGCCGGCCTGCAGCTCGAGGACGTGGAGTTCGTGCAGTTCCATCCCACGGGTCTGGCGCACACGGGCATCCTGCTGTCGGAGGCGGCCCGCGCGGAGGGCGGCGTGCTGAGGAACGCGGACGGCGAGGCGTTCATGGCCCGCTATGCGCCGGGGCACGCGGATCTGGCGGCGCGCGACGTGGTGAGCCGCTCGATCATGGCCGAGGTGGACGCCGGCCGAGGCGTGGCGGACCCGAAGGACCCGGACGGCCCGAAGGACTGCGTGTGGCTGGACATGACCGGCATCGACAGGGACCACATGGAGGCCGTGCTGCCGCAGGTGGTCGAGACGATCCGCGACTACGCGAACATCGATCCGGCCACGCAGTACGTGCCGGTCAAGCCGACCGCCCACTACACCATGGGCGGCGTGCCGATCACCACCGACGGCGAGGTGTACCGCTGGATCCAGTCCGGCGACGACCCGGCGGACGGCCGGCGCGACGTGGTGGAGGGCCTGTACGCGGCCGGCGAATGCTCGTGCGTGAGCGTGCACGGCGCCAACCGTCTGGGCGGCAACTCCCTGCTCGACGCCTGTCTGTTCGGCACCCGGGCCGGCGAGGCCATCGCCGCGCGCGTGGCCGACGCCCCGGTGGCGCAGGTCGAGCTCGAGGGCGGGGACCCGGCCGACGACGAGTACGCGCCGCTGGTGGACGCGGCGGCCAAGGCGCGCGAGGACGAGGCCAAAACGCTGCTCGCCGGAAGCACGGACAACACGGACGATACTGACGACGCAGACGCGACGCCCGACGACAACCCGTACCGTCTGCTCGCCGATCTGGGCGCCGCGATGGAACGCGCGGTGGCCGTGCGATGCACCGCCGAAACGATCGGGACCGCGCTGGCGACGCTGCGCGACGAGCTCGAACCGCGCGCCGACGCGCTGCGCGCGCACGACGGAACGCCCGCCTTCAATCAGGAGATCACGGCCATCTGGGAGGCGCGCCACCTCGTCGCCCTCGCCGAGGCCGTGCTCAAGGCATCCGACTCCCGCACCGAATCGCGCGGCTCGCTGCGCAGGCTCGACTTCCCGCAGCGCGACGACAAGCGCTTCCTCGCGCACTCCATGATCGAACTGTGCGGCGAGGCGAACCCGGACGAGTCGGACGCGTCCCGGCACAGCGTCGGCTGGCAGCCGGTGCACATCGTCGACTACCCGCCCAAGGCCCGCGCCTACTGATTTGCCACGGCCGCAAGCCGCCGTTTCGCCGCTGACGGTGGCTTGTGGCACACTGGATACCCGAGAAAAGCAGCGGGCGACCCCGACGACGGCAGCAAGGAGCGGCGTGATGAGCAATGAGAACGACATGGTCAGCGTGACCCTGCGCGTGCATCGCTTCACACCGCGCGCCGAACGCGAGCGCCGCCACGGCTCGAACCCGTTCGCGCGCAAGTCGTCCCCGTTCGGCGATTCCGGCGCGCGCCGACGCCCGCGCGGCAAGCAGTGGACGCAGGACTACACGCTCACCGTCCGTCCCGAGGACACCGTGCTCGACTGTCTGCTGACCGTCAAGCGCACGTTGGATCCCACGCTCGCCTTCCGCTATTCGTGCGGCCACGGCATGTGCGGCTCGGACGCGGTGGCGATCAACGGCACGCCGACGCTGCTGTGCACGGCCCCCGTGCACGCGTGGATCAGGAACGACGGCTTCCGCCGCACCGGCGAGGAGGGCGAACCCGGGGAAACAGCCGCGGACGGCGGCGTGATCGAGCTGTCCCCGCTGCCCGGCTTCCCCGTGCAGCGCGACCTCATCGCGGACATCGACCCGATGCTCGACCAGATCCGCAAGCTCAAGCCGTACCTTGAGGCCAAGGGCGAGCTCAGGACCACCGCGGACGGCAAGGTCAACGTGTTCGAATACCTGCAAAGCCCCGCGGAGCTGGCCAAATACGAGACGCTCACCAACTGCATCGCGTGCGGCGTGTGCGAGGGTTCCTGCCCGGTGTTCGCCGGCGGCGACGCGTTCATCGGACCCGCGGCGCTCATCGCCGCCTCCCGCTTCGTCAACGATTCGCGCGACGGGAGGACCATGGACCGCTTGGACGCCATCGACACGGAGGACGGCGTGGCCGCGTGCCAGTCGGTGCGCGCCTGCGGACGCCAGTGCCCGCGCGGCATCGACGTCGGCGAGGAGATGTGGCAGATCATCGCGAAGGTGCGCGAACGCTGACGCCCGCCAAGGGGCGACCACCGCGGCACTGACGAACATCGAACCGGTATTGTAGGGGCTATGAACAAGACTTCGTACACCAATCTGGCCAAGGCGTGGGAGCTCGCCGAGGACACGGCCTTCGCCCGGCAGTCGGACCGGCTGCACGCGCTGCGGCTCAACGCCGAGGAGACGGGCTTCCCGCAGGGCTCGGCGTCGCAGGCCGATTTCCTGCGCATGCTCGTGCGTTTGACCGGCGCGCGCTCCATCATCATGGTCGGCACGTGCAACGCGGTCGAGACGTACCAGCTGGTCGCCGGGCTCGCCGGCGGCGGGCAGCTCACCGCGGTGGACTCCTCCCCCGAGGGCACCACGCTCATCCGCCGCATGTTCGCCCAGCTGGACAACGAGACCGACACGACCCTGCGCATGGTCAACGTGGCGGCTAGCCAGTTCCTGCCCAGGCTCAACGCCTCGGACTACGACCTCATCGTGGTGGCCGGTGACGCCGGCAACTACGCGCCCGCCTACCGTCAGGCCGTGCGCCTGCTGCGCGAGGGCGGCGCGCTCGTCTTCACCGACGCGTTCGCCTTCGCCGGCGCGAACGCCAACGGCGGCCTGCTCAACCCCGCCGACCGCAGCGACAAGGCCGTCGAGCTGCGCACCCTGCTGGACACCGTCGCCGCCGACGAGGAGTTCGACACGACCCTCGCGCCCGTCGGCACCGGGCTCATGCTCAGCATCAAGCGGTAGGCGCGGCCACGCTCATATGTTTCCGCGTCATTCCTTGCGGGGCCGAGGGATCCTTTCTGCCCCGCAAGGAATGACGCCCGCAGCCCCGCCCCTCAGGACTTGCGGATGGCGCTCAACGCCACGTCCACGGCCTCGTCGGGATCGTCGGTGATCGCCACGAGGTTCGGGTCGAGCGCGGAGATCATGCCGTGTTCGCGCACGGTGGTGGACAGCCACGCGAACAGGCCCTTCCAGTATTCCGAATCGTAGAGCACCACGGGCATGGTGGCGACCTTGTGGGTCTGGACCATGGTGAGCACCTCGAACATCTCGTCGAGCGTGCCGAAGCCGCCCGGGCAGATGATCACGCCGGACGAGTACTTGAGGAACATGGTCTTGCGCACGAAGAAGTAGCGGAACGTCATGCCCAAGTTCACCCATGCGTTGAGGCCCTGTTCGTGCGGCAGTTCGATGCCGAGGCCCACCGACTTGCCGCCGGCGAGCGCCGCTCCCCTGTTGACCGCCTCCATGATGCCCGGGCCGCCGCCGGTGATCACCGCGACGCCGGCCTTGGCGATGCGCTTGCCCATGTGTCGCGCCGCCTTGTAGGCCGGGTCGGTGCGCGGTGTGCGGGCCGAGCCGAACACGCTGACGGCCGGTCCCAGTTCGGCGAGCGCGCCGAAGCCGTCCACGAACTCGGATTGGATGCGCAGCACGCGCCACGGGTCCATGTGCAGCCAGTCGGCGGACTGGTCGGCGGCGAGCAGGTTGGCGGTGGTGTTGTCCTTGGGCACCATGGAGCCGCGCAGCAGCACCGGGCCGCGGTAGTAGGCCTCGCCCAGCGGGGATGCGCCGGACGCCGGCCCCGCGCCCGTGCCGGCGCCCGCACGGCCGCCAGCCGCCGAGCCGCCGTCCTCCCCCGCGGCGCCCTGCACGGGGCTTGTGGCGCCGGATCCCGCCGCGGACGGCTCGTCGGGCCTCACCAGCGCCGTGGCGAGCTCCTCAAGCTTGTTGTCCGCCGTCGCCGCGCCCTTCGCGGCCCCCTTCTTCTTGCCTTTCTTGGCCATATTCCATTGCTCCTTTCCGCTGTTCATCCATCATCGCACGCACATGCTGATTTCTGCCCCAACGCCTCGGCAAAGAGTCGCTCCAAACGGTATGCATGCAACGCCGTTCCGCCGTTTTCGGGAATGCATCGCACGGTGATGAACGGCATGTTAGGTCAGAAATCGACAGACGGCCCCCATACGGGCTTATTGGCGCTTGGACCGGTCCTCATGGAACCGTTCGCGGAACCGTTCGAGGGTTTCCGGGGTGAACGCGGGCATGCTCATGGTGACCGTGCCGTCGTCCAGCTGTCCCTCGCGCTCCTGCGGGGCAACGGCTGCGGGCGCATGCGCCGCCTTGGGCCCGGCCGCGGCGGCCGCCTCGTAGCGCCGGGACTGCGCGTGCAGCAGCACGCCGGACACCGCGGCGGCGAGCAGCGAGGCGACGAGCACCCCGAAGCGGCTTTCCGCGGACAGTTCGGTGTCCGCATAGGCGAGCGAGGCGATGAGGAACGAGACGGTGAAGCCGATGCCGCAGGCGCAGGCCGCCGGGAACAGGTCGCGCACGGCGAGCCCCTTGGCGAGCTTCAGCCCGAACACGCGCGTGGTGAGCCACGCGGTGAGCATGACGCCGGTGGGTTTGCCCACCACGAGCGCCGCGGTGATGCCCACGACGACCGGCGAGACCATGAGCGCCGGGGTGAGCTCGCTGAAGCGCACGCCGGTGGCGAACAGGGCGAAGATCGGCAGGGCGACGAGCGCGGACAGCGGCTGCAACTTGTGGTGGTAGCGATGGGCGCGCGGCGACTTCTCGCCGAACATCTCGCGCGACGGGGTGAGCAGGCCCACCAGCACGCCTGCCAGCGTGGGGTGCACGCCGGCCTCGAACATCATCACCCACGCCAGCAGACCCACGACCGCGGCAAGCAGCCACGGCACGCGGCGGCGGCGCACGAGCCACGCCCACGCGGCCGCGGCGAGGGCGATGCCGATGAACCAGTACCACGCGTTGAGCGAGGAGAAGAACACGGCGATGAGGATGATGGCCAGCAGGTCGTCCACGGTGGCGAGGGTCATGAGGAACGCGCGGATCGAGCCGGGCAGCGCCTTGGCGAACAGGGCGAGCACCGCGAGCGAGAACGCGATGTCCGTGGCGGTGGGCACGGCCCAGCCCTGCGCGATGGTCGCATAGTCGAACACCTGCCCGGAGGCGATGGTCTGGAAGCCGGGTCCCGGCGGCGCGTACTCGGAGTACAGCCATGTGACGCCGAGGAACAGCACCGGGGGCACGAGCATGCCGCCCACCGCGCACAGCATGGGCACGGCCGCCGCCTTCGGGTTGGCGAGCGAGCCGGTGGTGAGCTCCTGCTTGAGGTCCAGCCCCACCACGAGGAAGAACGCGGTGAGCAGCCCGTCCTGCGCCCAATGGCCGATGGGCAGGTCGATGTTGGTGTGCGGGATGCCGACGTGCGTCTCCGCGATGTGGCCGAACAGGTCCGCGGTGACCGGCAGGTTGGCGAGCACCAGCCCGAGGAAGGCAAATCCGAGCATGATGAGGCCGGAGATGCGGTCCGATGCCGCGATGTGCCTGACCGCGGTCCAGAAGCCACCGCGCCGATTCCGTCGATTCCCCTTGCCCGACATGTTGCCCACCTGCAATTCCGTTCCCACCGTTTGCATGAATTCGGGAACATGTTGATTGTAACGGCCCCTTGCGGACGACCGGCGCCCGATCGCACGCAGCGCCCACGAGCCGGGCAACTCATTCCGGGAGCCGGACGGGAGGCGGCGAGGCGGTCGGCGCCGCGCCGCCGCCGGCACGACGGCCGTACAGCATGACGGCCGGAAATTGGAAAAGCCCTCGCGTCCATGCGGAGGCGAGGGCTTCAAGTGCGCCAGACAGGATTCGAACCTGCGACCTGCTGATCCGTAGTCAGCTGCTCTAATCCGCTGGGCTACTGGCGCATGCTACCGTTTCAAGGAGATAGCTCCCTTCATGAAAGAACCCGGCCCTTTCAGGCCGAGACCTTCACGTGCGCCAGACAGGATTCGAACCTGCGACCTGCTGATCCGTAGTCAGCTGCTCTAATCCGCTGGGCTACTGGCGCATGTTGCCCGTCAAAGCAGTCCTTCCGAAGAAGTGCTTGCTTCAGGCAACTCGAATATGTTACCGCTCTTGCCGGATTTGTCCAAACGTCGGCATGTCGCGCGGAATTCCAACGTTTTCAGACATCCAAACCGGCTTCATCCTCGTCACCGAAATCACGGAAATCATGAAACTCGCCGGCGTCGTCCGTGTCGGCGCCCGTCACGCCGGCATCCTCCGCATCCGCGTCCCCCACGCCGTCGCCGGCAACGTCGTCGCCCTCCCCCGTCGGATCAACCGCCGGGTCGGCCGCCGGCACGCCCAAGGAACCCGCATCGCCGTCCGCGACCAGCTTCGGCTCGCCGCGCCCCATCACCGCGTCCTCGTCCACGACCACGCGCGTCACGCCGTGCATGTCCGGCAGGCGGAACATGGTGTCCTCGAGAGTCTTCTCGATGATCGAGCGCAGCCCGCGCGCGCCGGTCCCCTGGCTGATCGCCGTGTCCGCGATGGCCCGCGCGGCGCCGTCGGTGAAGACCAGATCCACGCCGTCCACGGCGAACAGCTTGCGGTACTGCTTGGTGAGCGCGTTGGACGGCTCGGTGAGGATGGCCGCGAGGTCGTCGGCGGTGAGGTCCCTGAGCACGCTGATCACCGGCAGGCGGCCGATGAACTCGGGCAGCAGGCCGAACTCCGCGAGGTCGTCGGCGTTGGCCTGCGCGAGCAGCTCGTGGTCGTCGATCTCGCGGTCGTGCCACGAGGCGCCGAAGCCGCTTTCGTGCCGGCCCAGCCGCGTGGCCACGATGTCCGCGAGCCCTACGAACGCGCCGCCGCAGATGAACAGGATGTCGCGCGTGTCGAGCTGCACGGTCTCCTGCTCCTTGTGCTTGCGCGTGCCGTCCACGGGCACGGAGGCGACCGTGCCTTCGAGGATCTTCAAAAGCGCCTGCTGCACGCCCTCGCCGGACACATCGCGCGTGATGGACGTGTTCTCGCCGCTCTTGCGCGCGATCTTGTCGATCTCGTCGATGTACACAATCCCGTGGCGGGCGCGGTCCACGTCCCCGTCCGCGGCCGCGAGCAGGCGCTGCAACACGGTCTCCACGTCGTCGCCCACGTAGCCGGCCTCCGTGAGGGTGGTGGCATCGGTGATGACGAACGGCACGTGCATCACGCGGGCGAGCGTCTGGGCGAGGTACGTCTTGCCCACGCCGGTCGGGCCCATGAGCAGGATGTTCGACTTGGCGACCTCCACGTCCGCCAGCGGGTCGGCCGGCGTCCCCTCCCCGCCGGGGGCCGAGGACGGAACCGCCTCCGAGGCCTGCCGGGCGAGCTTCTGCGAGGCGTCCATGAGCTCCATGTTCACGCGCTTGTAGTGGTTGTACACGGCCACGGCGAGCGTGCGCTTGGCGGCCTCCTGCCCCACGATGTAGCGGTTGAGGTAGGTGAAGATCTCATGCGGCCTGGGCAGGTCGAGCGCGTTCCGGCGGGCGTCGTCGGCGCGCGCGTCGGAGATGATTTGGACGCACAGCGCAATGCATTCGTCGCAGATCGCGCAGTTCGGCCCCGTGACGAGCTTCTGCACCTCGCGCTCGGACTTGCCGCAGAATTCGCAGCGCGGCGAATCCTCGTTGTAGCTGATCACCCGCCCCATGGCGTTCTCCTCCCTTGCAGACGCGGTCCCCGATACGCCGCAGCCCGCATTCCCCACAGTACTGCATGAAGCCGCACTGCGCGGGAACGCGGGCTGCGAAGCGCATCGCGTGTCCGGCCGGACGCCGGATCCGGCACGTTACTTGCGGTGCTCGAGCACCTCGTCGACGATGCCGTATTCCTTGGCCTGCGGGGCCGTGAGGATGGTGTCGACCTCGATGTCCTTGCGGATCTTCTCGGGATCCTGGCCAGTGTGCTTGGCGAGCGTGTTCTCGAGCCATTCGCGCAGGCGGATCATTTCCTTGGCCTGCAGCTCGATCTCGGTGGCCTTGCCGAAGTCCTGGCCCATGGCGGGCTGGTGGATGAGCACGCGGGCGTTCGGCAGCATGAGGCGCTTGCCGTGCGCGCCGGCAGCCAGCAGGATCGCGGCGGCGGAGGCGGCCTGGCCGAGGCACACGGTGGCCACGTCCGGCTTGATGTACTGCATGGTGTCGTAGATAGCGGTCATGGCCGTCATGGAGCCGCCGGGCGAGTTGATGTACACCGTCACATCGCGGTTCGGATCCTGCGACTCGAGCACCAGCAACTGGGCCATGATGTCGTCGGCGGAGGTGTCGTCCACCTGCACGCCCATGAAGACGATGCGGTCCTCGAACAGGCGGGTGTACGGGTCCTGGCGCTTGTAGCCGTACGGGGTCTTCTCCTCGAACTGCGGCAGGATGTAGCGGGCCTGCGGGCCGGCCAGACGCTGGGCGCGGGCCACGAAACGGGCTTCTTCGCTTGCCATGATGTGTTTGCTCCTTCCCGTCAGGCGTTCTCGCCGTTGTGCTGCGCGGCGCTCATCGAGCCGGCGTTGGTGACGAGTTTGTCCACGAAGCCGTACTCGAGCGCCTGCTGCGCGGTGTACCAGTGGTCGTATTCGTTGTCGCGGTAGATCTCCTCCACCGTGTGGCCGGTCTGCTCGGCCGTGAGCTCGGCCATGGTGCGCTTCATGTCCATGATGAGCTCGGCGTTGATGCGCACGTCGGTCGTGGTGCCGCCCACGCCGCCGGACGGCTGGTGCATGAGCACGCGGGCGTGCGAGGTGAGGAAGCGCTTGCCCTTGGTGCCGGAGCTCAGCAGGAACTGGCCCATGGAGGCGCACATGCCCAGGCCCACGGTGGCCACGTCCGGCTCGATGAGCTGCATGGTGTCGTAGATGGCCATGCCGGCGGTGATCGAGCCGCCGGGCGAGTTGATGTACAGCCAGATGTCCTTCTTCGGGTCCTCGGCCGCGAGCATGAGCATCTGGGCGCAGATGCGGTTGGCCATCGCGTCGGCCACCTCCTCGCCGAGCCAGATGATGCGGTCCTTCAAAAGACGGTTGAAAATCGGATCCATGGGACCCGCGGGGGCGTCCTCGCCGGCCATCATGGGCAGGGTTGCAAAATCGCTCACCTTGTCTCCTTCATACATTGCACAAACACCGTCCATCCTACCGACTCCAACCGACGCGCGTCCCGGTTTCGCCCGTCTTTCGGCTCCCCGCGCAACGGCCGGCCCGCTCGGCGGCCTACTTGGCCGCCCGCTTGTCCGCCCGCCTGCCCATCCGCCCGACCATGAACGAGGAGACGAGCGCGGAGACGGCCACGGCCAGTCCGACCGGCACGAAGAACGCGATCGGCGCCCCGCTGAGCTCCATGACCAGGCACGTGGCCATGAGCGGGGCCTGCTGGGAGGCGGACAGCAGCGCCGCGGCGCCGATCAGCGCGCAGGCGGCCACCGAATCCGAGGGGAACGCGAACAGCCACATGAGGCCCAGCATCGCGCCCAGCGTGGAGCCGAGGGCGATGCCCGGCTGGAGCACGCCGCCGGAGGCCCCGGAGCGGATCGTGAGCAGCGTGACCACGGCCTTGGCGGCGAACGCGAGCGCCAGCACGCCGAGCATGGCCCACACGTGCGCCCGCGTGGAGGCGGCGCCCGCGTTGACCGCGAGCCCGGCGTCCGTCCCGGCGAGCAGCGTCCATGGCGAGGCGGCAGCGGATTCGGCCGACTGGACCGCGCCGGAGGAGCCGGCCGCGTCGGACAGGAAGGTGCTGAACCCGAGCTGGGCGGCGGCGCGCCCGTTGCCCATCACCTCGGGCACGAAGACCGCGACCGCGGCGGTGGCGAGGCCGGCCAGCGGCATCCGCCACAGGATGGCCCGCCCCTTGGGCTTGTGCGATTCGGCCCACGCGGAGCCCCTGCGGAACAGCGCGCCGGCCACGCCGCACGCCGCGCCGCACAGCAGTGCGAAGAGCATGAGGCTCGGCGTCGACTCCGGCTGCATGGCGGTGATGTCGTAGAACGTGTGGCGGCCCTTGATGGCGGAGGCCGTGAACGCGGCGACGGCGGACATACCGAGGCCGAAGGCGACCTTCTCGATCGTCACGTCCGCCAGCAGGATCTCCACGGCGAAGAACATGCCGGCCAGCGGCGCGTCGTACACGCCGCCCAGGCCCGCGCCCGCGGCGACGGCGACCACCGTGCGCCGGTCGAGGCCGTGCTCCCCGTCGATGCGCAACAGGTCGCAGAAGCGCTGGGCCAGCATCGCGCCGAGTTCGCGCGGGGCGACCTCGCGGCCGATCGACGCGCCGGAGCCCACGATGAAGATCTGCAGCGCCACGTGGACCACGGTCTGCCACACGGGCATGCGGTCGCCCGCCACGGCCCTCTTGACCGACGGCACCTTGGCGGTCCTGCCGCGCAGCAGGTACCACGCGACGCCGGCAATCGCGAGCCCGGCGACCACCGACAGGCCCCTGCGCACGGCGGGCACGGCGAACGGCCCGGGCTGACCCGACCCCTCGACGTAGCCGAGCATCACGCGCTCGACGCCGTACAGCAGCAGTGTGAGCAGGCCCGCGCCCGCGCCGATCAGCGCGCCGAGCACGGCGATCGCCGCCGCGATCCAGCCCAGACGTTTGACGTCAACGTTCCGTTCCATGTTCGTTCCTCCACGCGATCGGGATGATGCCCGGACAAAAGCAGAGCCCGGAACCACTCGGGTCCCGGGCTCGTTGCCTGTACTTACGCGACCGATGCGGGCCGCGTGCTAGACGCGTACGGCCTCACCGGCTCACTCGGCGTCGGCGGCCTTGTCGTCCTTGTTGGCGATCTCGTCGGCCACGGCGGCAGCGGCGGAGGCGGCCTCGACGGACTGCTCCTCCTCTTCCTCGGCGGCCTCGCCCAGGAACTTGGACAGGTCAAGGGCGTTGCCCTCGGTGTCCTTGAAGGTCACGGCCTTCATGCCGGCGACCATGCCCTTGGAGCGGCCGACTTCCTGCACGGCGGAGCCGATCTGGCCGTTCTGGATGATGGCCTGGATGAAGCGGTTCGGGTCCATGCCGTACTGCTGGGCGATGGAGGCGAGGAACTGGAAGACCTCGTTCTGGGAGACCTTCACGTCCATCTTCTCGGCGAGGACGTCGAGCACGATCTGGTCGCGCAGTTCCTTCTCGACGGTCTCCTCGGCTTCCTTCTTCTGCTCGTCGGTGGCCTTGGCCGGGTCGGCGGTCACGTTCTTGAGCTGCTGCTCGATCATCTCCTTCTTCACGCCCTTCGGCAGCGGGATCTCGAGACCCTCCTGCAGCTTGGCGATGAAGGCGTCGCGGGCGTCGGTGGCCTGACGGGCCTCGAGGTCCGCCTCGCACTGCTTGCGCACGTCGGCCTTGAGCTCGTCGAGCGTGTCGAACTCGGAGGCCTCCTGGGCGAAGTCGTCGTTGAGCTCCGGGAGCTCCTCGGCCTTCACGGAGTTGACCTTCACCTTGACCTGGGCCTTCTCGCCCTCGTGGTCGCCGCCCTGCAGGGTGGACTCGAAGGTGGTCTCCTCGCCGGCGGACAGGCCCTCGAGGGCCTCGTCGATGCCGTCGAGCATGGTGCCGGAACCGAGCTCGTAGCTCACGCCCTCCTGGGAGTCGACGGTCTCGCCGTCGATGGAGGCGGTCAGGTCGATGTTGGCGAAGTCGCCCTTGGCGGCCGGGCGGTCCACGCCGACCAGGGTGCCGAAGCGCTGGCGCAGGTTCTCGAGGCGCTTATCCACGTCCTCGTCGGATACGGCGGGCTTGGCGACCTCGATCTCGAGGCCGTTGAGCTCCGGGAGCTCAACGTCGGGACGACGCTCGACGGTGGCCACGAACTTGAGCTTGGTCTCGTCCTTGGCGGAGGCCGGCACGTCCTGCACGTCGATCTCCGGCTGGGCCATCGGGTGGATCTTCTTCTCCTCGAGGGCCTTGGAGTACAGCTCCGGGACCGCGGAGTTCACGGCCTCGCCGGCGACGGCGCCGAAGCCGATGCGCTGGTCGATGATCTTGCCGGGCACGTGGCCCTTGCGGAAGCCGGGGACGTTGACCTGCTTGCCGATCTCCTTGCGGGCGGCGTCGAGGTACGGGTTGAACTCCTCCGGGTCAACGGTGACGGTGAGCTTCACCTTGGTCGGCTCGAGGTTACGAACGCTGATTTTCACGTTTATGCTCCAATATTCTTGAAACCATACAGTTCTGCCAAAAGGCAACCGTTACATAATAGCGCGGGTCACGGACGCTGCGATCAGACCGACCTGCCAGCGCCTTGCGCCCTGCCCGGCGAGGAACTCCGCCACGTCGCGCGACGCCGGTTCGTCGGTCCAGCACAGGTTGCGGATGTACTGCGGCTTGACGATGACGTCGGCCGGGGTGCGCGTGTCCTCGGCGATCTGGTTGATCACCCTGCGCGCCGCCTGCAGGCGGGCGTAGCGCTCGGGGTGGCGGTCCTCCCAGTAGCGCATGGAGCGCGGGGCGTTGCCCTCGTCGGACGCGGGGGGCGGCGGCACGGGCCAGTCGTCGGGCTTGAGGGCCAGCGCCTCGCCGATCGCGTCCTTCCACACGGAGGGCTTGACCTCGCGCTGGATGGGCGCGTACCGCTCGAACATCTTGTCCTGCTCGCTGCCGGTGTGGACGCGCACGCGCTCGTTGAGCGAGCGGATGGCGCGGAATTCGCGGGCGTTGCGCGGCTTTTTGACCGCCGCCTCGATGATCGACGCATCGGCGAGCAGCAGGTTCGGGGAGATGTCGTACCGGCGGGCGATCTCGTCGCGCCGGGTCCACAGGGCGCGGGCGACCGCAAGGCCCCGCCGGTCGCGGGCGAGCACGTTGATGCGCGAGATGTGCCGCCACGGCTGGGGCGAACGCTCCCGCGGGGCCATGCCCTTGGCGAGCAGGTACGCGAACTCCTCGCGCGCCCAGCCGTCCTTGCCCTGCCGCCTGAGCTCGGCGGTCATGCGGTCCTCCAGCTCGATGAGCAGCTCCACGTCCAGCGCCGCGTAGTTGCGCCAGTCGCGCGGCAGTGGACGGTACGACCAGTCGGCGGCGGAATGCTCCTTGGCGAGCGTGAGCCCCAGGAAGTGCTCGGTGACGGCGGCCAGCCCGAAGCGGTGCAGGCCGAGCATGCGCGCGGCCATTTCGGTGTCGAACAGGGCCTTGGGGCGCATGCCCAGATCCGCGAAGCCGGGCAGGTCCTGAAGCGAGTCGTGCAGGATCCACGCCGAGTCGCCCACCGCGAGGTTGAAGTCGTCCCAGCTGCCGCCCTCGGCGGCCACGGCGATGGGGTCGACGAGCGCGATGCCCGCGCCTTCGCGCTTGAACTGCACGAGCCAGTCCTCGTGCCCGTAGCGGAAGCCGGACGCGCGCTCGGCGTCGGCGGCCACGGACCCCGTGCCCTGTGCGAAACGTTGGATCACGCGGCGGAATGCGTCGAGCGTGTCGGTCAGCTCGGGCACTCCCCCGCGCGGTTCGGCCAGCAGACGAGGCTCATCGGCTGCGTTCACGGCGGCGGCTCCTTCACGGACGGTCTTGCGACCGGATCATTCAACGACGATTGAGGATGCGAACCGCGCCCAGGCGGCGACGTGCGCGCCGGCGTCGGCATCCTGCGTCTCCATGGTGGCAGGTGTCCATGACACCCGTATCTCCAGGGAGCAGTCGTCGATGTGGGGTCCGTGATCGGCCGGATAGCGCGCGTTGCTGGCTACGGTGACCGTGCCGTCGAGGCTGCCGGGCAGGGCGAGCGGCTGCAGTACGTCCATCACGCCGTCCCATGCCATGTCCGCGGCGAGCGCGTGGTTGGCGTGGGTGTCGGAGGGGCCGGAATCCATCGGCATGGCCAGCAGGGCGACGCACCGCCAGCGGGAGCGCCACGCGGGGTTGGGACGGCGGTCGTGGAGCACCATGATCCAGCCGGAGCGCCGGCCTTCGCCGCACGCGATCTCCACGCCGATGCCGTAGTCGCACAGGCCGGAGGGCACGGGGATTTCGCGGTAGGACACGCCTTCGACGCGCGGCATGGCCTTGACCGACGCCACCGCCGCAAGCACGTCGGCGGGAACGCCCGCGGGAACATCCGTGGGCACGCCGGCGGACGCCTCCGAGGGCGCATTCGCCGGTGCGTTGGCCGGCGCGTTGGCCGGTACGGCGTCGGCGGCCCGGGGCACGGGCGCCGCATCGCGCCGCATGTCCTCCAAGTCAGCCGGGACGTCCGCACCCGGAAACCGAAAGATGCTGGCCATGATTCAAGGCTACGCGGTGCGCCGGGCGAATCCGCGCATTGCGGGTCGCGCCGGCCGCCCGGCGTGTCGCGCCGGCCAAGTCCGATCACGTATGACTGCGCCTGACCGCGGCAATCGGTCCAACCTGCGCCCTGTGCAACGCGCGTTGGAACGATCGACCGCAAAATGCGCCTCCGGAAGGCCCGAAAAATGCCTGATCGGTCCAAGCTACGTTTCAAGCGGCGCGGGTTGGAACGATCGCGCAGGAATGCGGCATTGCGCAAAGAACGGCAATATCCGATCGTTCCAACCCGCGCATTGGAACGGACGGATTGGAACGATCGGGAGAATGCGCGACGCGCAGTGAGGCGAATACGCTGTGCAAGGCCGGAAAATCATCCGATCGGTCCAACCTGCGCCCCTCGAATCGCACGTTGGACCGATCCGACGAAAATACCGCCCCGAAAAGGGCCGAAAAACGCCCGATCGGTCCAATCCGCGAACCGGAGTGCGCAGGTTGGACCGATTGGGCGATGGCAAGCGCGGCGGACGGGCTTGGCGGACGGGCTCAGTAGACGGTCAGGCCGTAGTCCTTGAACTGGTTGGCGACGCGTTCGCGCAGCTTGGCGGACGGCCCCTTCTGGTTCTCGAGCGGGTACGGGATGCGCAGCTCATGCCACTTCGGGCGGCCGAGCTGGTGGAAGCCGAGCACGTCCACATGCTCCAGCGAGTCGCCGAAGGACTTGCAGATGCGCGCCACCTCGTCGACGTTCTCCTCGGAGTCGGTGAGGCCGGGGACGAGCACGAAGCGCACCCAGATCTTCTTGCCGCGGTCGCGCAGGCGGTGGCCGAACTCGATGGTCGGGGCGAGCGTGCCGCCGGTGACCTTCTTGTAGGTCTCCTCGTTGCCGGACTTGACGTCGAGCAGGCACAGGTCGATGTCGTCGATCATCTCGTCGGTGTAGTTGGCGTTGAGGAAGCCGGAGGTGTCGAGGCAGGTGTGCACGCCCATCTCCTTGGCGGCGTGGAACACACGGGAGACGAACGCGGGCTGCATCATGGACTCGCCGCCGGAGAACGTGATGCCGCCGCCGGTGGCCTTGAACAGGTCCTTGTAGCGGTCGACCTTCTTGATCATGGCGTCGAGGTACACGGGCTGGCCGTCGCGCATCTTCCAGGTGTCGGGGTTCTGGCAGTACTGGCAGCGCAGCGGGCAGCCGCTCATGAAGACGGTCATGCGGGTGCCCGGGCCGTCGACAGACGTGTTGATGTCCCACGAGTGCACGAAGCCCACGTCGCCGGAGCGCAGCGCCTTGATGCGGTCGCGGCGGTCGAGGCCGATCGGGGATTCGAATCCGGAGAGCCCACCCATCAACGTTTGGCTGGCGTACTCCTTGGACTCCTTGAGCATGTGCCGTGTCGTGGTGCGGAATTGGGTGGCTTCAGACATCCTTGTCCTTTCTCCGTGGATGATATGCGGGGTCGAAAAGTATATGAAAAGGGGCGGGACCGATTATAGCCCCGCCCCTTCGTGTTCTACCGTTTACGCGGTTCTAGCACCGAGATCAGTCGGTGACGGAGCCCTGGTGGAACGTACGGGAGATCACGTCGAGCTGCTGCTCCTTGGTGAGCTTGACGAAGTTCACCGCGTAGCCGGAGACGCGCACGGTCAGGTGCGGGTACTTCTCCGGGTGCTCGACGGCGTCCTCCATGGTCTCCTTGCGCAGAACGTTGATGTTCGCGTGGTAGAGGCCGTGGCCGTTGCCGGCGTCGAGGATGCCGACCAGGTTGCCGATGCGCTCCTCCTCGTCGCGACCGAGGCCATCAGGGGTGATGGTGTTGGTCAGCGAGATGCCGTCAAGAGCGTCGTTGTAGTCGATCTTGCCGACGGAGAACATGGACGGCAGCATGCCGTGGGAGTCCATGCCGTTCTCCGGGTTCGCGCCCGGGGCGTACGGGGTGCCCTTCTTGTGGCCGGACGGGAAGGAACCGGTGTTCTTGCCGTACTCGACGTTGGAGGTGATGGTCAGGATGGACTGGGTCGGGACGGCGCCGCGGTACACGGGCAGACGCTTGACCTGGCCCATCACCGTGGAGACAACCCACTTGGCGATGGAGTCGGCGCGATCGTCGTCGTTGCCGTAGATCGGGAACTCGCCCTCGGTGCGGTAGCCGACGACCAGATCGTCGTCAGCGCCCTCGACGTACTCGTACTCGTGGCCCTCAAGGTTCTTGGCGTCCTTGTTGTAGATCGGGTACACCTTGGCGTACTTGCAGGCGGACAGCGAGTCGGCGGCGATGGACAGACCGGACATACCGCAACCAAGGGTACGGTACACTTCCTTGTCGTGCAGGGCCATCTCGATGGACTCGTACGCGTACTTATCGTGCATGTAGTGGATGATGTTCAGCGCCTTGACGTAGGTCTCGGACAGCCACTCGAGAGCCTTCTCGTAGTTGGCCTTGACCTTCTCGTAGTTCAGGGTGCCGTCGGCTTCCGGCTGAACCGGCTCGATGACGCCCTTGTCGATGACCTGCATGCCGGTCATCTCGTCGCGGCCGCCGTTGATGGCGTACAGCAGGGCCTTGGCGGAGTTCACGCGGGCGGCGAAGAACTGCATCTGCTTGCCGACGCGCATCGGGGAGACGCAGCAGGCGATGGCGGCGTCGTCGCCCCAGTGGGCGCGGATCTGCTTGTCGGACTCGTACTGGATGGCCGAGGTGTCGATGGAGATCTTGGCGCAGAAGCGCTTGTAGCCCTCCGGCAGCTTCGGATCCCAGAAGATGGTGATGTTCGGCTCAGGGCCAGGTCCGAGGTGCTCAAGGGTCAGGGTGTTGAGCAGACGGAACGAGGTCTTGGTGACCAGCGGACGGCCGTCGTCGGCGAAGCCGGCGTCGGACCAGGTCGCCCAGTAAGGATCACCGGAGAAGATGTTGTCGTAGTCCTTGGTGCGCAGGAAGCGGACGATGCGCAGCTTCATCACGATGTTGTCGATGATCTCCTGAGCATCGGTCTCGGTGATGGTGCCGTTCTTCAGGTCGCGCTCGAAGTAGCAATCGAAGAAGGCGGAGTTGCGGCCGAAGGACATGGCGGCGCCGTCCTGGGACTTCACGGAGGCGAGGTAGCCCATGTAGGTCCACTGCACGGCCTCGTGAGCGTTCTGGGCCGGGCGGGACAGATCCAGACCGTACTCGGCGCCCAGCTTGATGAGCTGCTTCAGGGCCTTGATCTGCTCGTCGTGCTCTTCGCGGAAGCGGATCCAGTGCTCGATCTCCGGCTCGGTGAAGTCGTTGCGGTACGGGATGGAGTCCTTGTCGCGCTGCTTGAACTTGATCAGGGTGTTCACGCCGTACAGGGCGACACGACGGTAGTCGCCGATGATGCGGCCACGGCCGTAGGCATCCGGCAGACCGGTGAGGATCTTGTTGTGGCGGGCGATCTTGATGTCCTTGGTGTAGACGCCGAAGACGCCGTCGTTGTGGGTCTTGCGGTAGACCGTGAAGATCTTCTTGACCTCAGGATCGACTTCCTTGCCGGCCTCCTTGATGGCCTGCTCGACCATACGCCAGCCGCCGTTCGGCATCATGGCGCGCTTGCAGGGGACGTCGGTCTGCAGGCCGACGATCACGTTGTCGACCTCCGGGGAATCGATGTAGCCAGCCGGGAAGGCGGTGATGCCGGCCGGGGTGTGGGTGTCCACGTCGTAGACGCGCTGCTTGCGCTCGACGGCCAGGTAGTTGTCGTCAAGGTACTTCCAGAGGTGCTTGGTCTTCTCGGTGGCGTTCGCCAGGAAGGACTCGTCGCCCTCGTACGGGGTGTAGTTCTTCTGGATGAAGTCGCGGACGTCGATATCCTTCTGCCAGTTGCCCTCGGTGAAGCCGGCCCAGGCCTTGGCCTCGAGCTCTTCCTGAGAGACTGCGGTTTGCTCAACTGCTGCCATACTCACTCCTTGGTGATCATCGTCAGCGCATCCATGCGCTGTCGTCAATTGACTAGTGTAGCGGGGAAACTGGGCGAAACCTTGGGTTTTGCCGTGATGTATGTCACATTTGTCGGTTTTGTGACAAGCGTCACAGATGCGAGTATTTCCAAGGGTTTTCGCCCGGTCGCCCCAGCCCTCTTTCAGGCGTTTCCATCGTTGGAATCGGGCTCGCCGCCCTCCGGCCGCTCTCCCCTCCAGTCGGCGTCCTGACGCTCCCACCTGCGGTTGCGCTCGCGCACGATGTCCCACGCCTTGAGCGCCTCCTCGCGCGAGACGTACGGTCCCATGCGGCGGGAGATCGGGGAGATCTTGCCGAGCTCCGGCTCGCCCGTCACCGTGTTGAAGTACCACTGCTTGTCTGCCATCGGATTGCCTTGCCTTTCGCTGTCTTCGCTGTCTTCGCTATGAAAACGGCTCCCCTTTTCCGGGGAGCCGCGGGGACGGTCTATTCGCGGAACGCGCTGGTCACGGGCAGACGGCGGTCGCGTCCGAACGCGAGGGCCGTCACCTTGGGGCCGAGCGGGTACTGGCGGCGCTTCCATTCGGCGCGGTCCACGAGCCGCATCACCGTGTCCACGGTCTTCTCGTCGAAGCCGTCGGCCAGCAGGTCCGCGCGGCCGTGCGCGTGCTCGATGTACGCGGCGAGCACCCGGTCGAGCAGCGCGTACTCGGGCAGGGAGTCGGAGTCCTTCTGCCCGGGACGCAGCTCGGCGCTCGGCGCCTTGGTGATCGAGTTGACGGGGATCATCACGCCGTCGGGCAATGCGACGCCCGGCTCCCCGGACTCGTTGCCCACGATCCTCAAGCCCCCGATGCCCATGCCGGCGGCCGCGGCCCTGTTGCGCCAGCGGGCCAGCTCCCACACGCGGGTCTTGAGGAGGTCCTTGATCGGCGCGTAGCCGCCCACCGCGTCGCCGTAGATGGTGGAGTAGCCGCAGGCCAGCTCCGACTTGTTGCCGGTGGCGAGGGCGAGCACGCCTTTGGAGTTCGAGTAGGCCATGACGATCACGCCGCGGATGCGGGCCTGCAGGTTCTCGGCCGCCACGTCGTGCAGGTCGAGCTGGCGCTGGAACGCGACGAACAGCGGCTCGATGGGCTGCACGTCGTAGTGGGCTCCGATGTTGCGGGCCAGATCGGCCGCGTCGTCCTTGGAGCCGTCGGAGGAGTACATGCTCGGCATGGAGATGCCCCACACGTTCGCGCCGCCGCACGCGTCGGCGGCCATGGCGGCCACGAGCGCGGAGTCGATGCCGCCGGACAGGCCCAGGCACACGCCGGTGAAGCGGTTCTTGGCCATGTAGTCCTTGAGGCCCAGCACGCAGGCCGTGTAGACCTCCTCGTCCGGATCGAGGTCCGGGGCGATCGTGGAGGGCAGCGCCCTGCCGTCCGCGCCGAGCGTGAACAGGCTCAGGTCCTCCACGAACTGCGGGGAGCGCTCCACGAGCGCGCCGTCGGCGTCGAGCACGAAGGAGCCGCCGTCGAAGACGAGGTCGTCCTGCCCGCCCACCTGGTTGACGTAGATGATCGGCGCGTTCACCTCGGCGGCGCGCTTGGCGGCGATCTCGCGGCGCACGTGGGTCTTGCCCTCCTCGTACGGGCTGCCGTTGATGGTGACGAGCACGTCGATATGCTCCTTGGCGAGTTCGGCGACCGGGCCGCCGTCCTGCCAGATGTCCTCGCAGATCGCCACGCCGAGTTTGCGGCCGTTCACTTCGAATGCGACGGAGCGCCCGCCGGACGAGAAGATGCGGAATTCGTCGAACACGCCGTAGTTGGGCAGGAAGTGCTTGTCGTAGCCGGACCACACCACGCCGTCGTGCAGCACGACGAGACGGTTCGTCGGCTTGGCGTCGCGCGGGTCCTGCCCGGCCTCGGCGGCGGCGCTGCCCACGGTGCCGACCACCACGTACAGGTCGCCCAGCCCGTCGGCGGCGAGCTCCACCGCGAGCCAGTTGGCCTTGTCCCACGCGGCCTTGCGGAACGTGGCGCGCAGGGCCAGGTCCTCGATCGGGTATCCGGTCAGCGTCATCTCGGGGAACACCACCACCTCGGCTCCGCGCTTGGCGGCGCGGTGGGCGTAGTCGAGAACCTTGTCGGCGTTGCCGTCCAAGTCGCCCACGCAGGTGTCGATCTGGGCCAGTGCAAAACGAATCTCACTCATCGGTGTCTCACTCATAGATGACAGTGTAATTCGCCCCGGTGAACTGGGCGGGGTCCGGCGGCCCCGGAAAGTCGGGGGCTCCCGCAATTCGCCGGCGACACCGTGGGCACGGCGTAGGCACACCGTGGGCACATTGCCGCCGACGCAGCGCAGGCGATGCCGCGGAGGGCATGCGGGCGCGGGTGTGCCGCTCCCGGCTACGCGAGTTCCCGGAGCAGGCGCAGCGCGGCGTTGGCGTAGAAGTTCACGGCCGGCTCGATCGCGCCGTCGAGACCGATGAAGTTGGGGCTGTGCCAGTCGGGGCATCCGAGCTCGCCGTTGGAGCCGATGAACGCGAAGACGACCGGGACGTGGCGGGAGAACTCCTCGAAGTCCTCGCCGGCCATGGACGGGCGGATCGGGCGCAGCTTGGCATAGGCGGGCACGTCGTCGGCGACGGTCTCGCTGAGCTTCGGGTCGCCCACGAGCGGTCGCTGGTTCACGTCCCAGACGATGTCCGCCGTGATGCCGTAGGCGCGCGCGGTGTCCTCCACCTGCTCGCGGAAGCGACTGGCCACGATCCGCTCGTCGGCCTGGTCGAAGAAGCGCACGGTGCCCTGGAAGCCGGCTTCGGCGGGCACCACGTTCCACACGTCGCCGCCGTGCACCTCCGTGATGGAGACCACGACCGCGTGGAACGGCGAGACGTTGCGGCTCACGATGGTCTGCAGGGCGAGGATCATGCTGGCGAGCGCCTCGATCGGGCCGGTGCCCTTGTGCGGGTAGCCGGCGTGCGTGCCGGTGGCGTGCAGGGACACGCGGAACTTCACGCATCCGGCCATCATGGGCTCCACGCCCACCGCCACCTCGCCGGGCTTGTAGTTCGGGTTGTTGTGCGTGCCGGCCATCGCGTCCACGTCGTCGGCCACGCCTGCCTCGATGCAACGGTGGGCGCCCTCCCCCAGCTCCTCGGCGGGCTGGAAGACGATCTTCACGGAGCCGGCGAATCGGTCGCGGTGCTCGGCGAGCCAGAACGCCGCGCCCAGCAGGCCGGCCATGTGGAAGTCATGGCCGCAGGCGTGCATGACGCCCTCGTTCACGGAGGCGTACGGCAGGCCGGTCTCCTCGTGCACCGGCAGGCCGTCGATGTCCGCCCGGAGCCCCACGCGCGGGCCCGGGCCGGCGGTGCCCTCGATGAGGCCGATCACGCCGGTTTCGAGGGGCTTGGGCAGGTCCAGCACGGTGATGCCGTGGTCCCGAAGCTGCCCGGCCAGGTACTTGCTGGTCTCGAATTCCCTGAAGCTGCGCTCGGGGTGCGCGTGCAGGTAGTGGCGGATCTCGACGAGCTGCGGGTCGAGCGGGATGCGGACGGGGGTGAACGGCGCGGAGGACGATGAGGATGCTGTGGATGCAGTGGTCATGGTTGCGATCCTAGTCGTTCCGCGGCTCTTCCCGCCAGAGCACGGACCTGATATGGAAACACGCATGAGCAATTCCCCGACGCACGCTTCCGCATAGGCGCGATGCGAAACGCACGGGAGGGACCGTCAACGCAGGGTTTCGCCTCAGCGGGAAATGCGGAAACGCGCAGGGGGAATCATCGAACGCACGATCCCGTATCCCGGCGATATGAAAACGTACGCGAAGAACGATCCGACGCACGATTTCGTATCGATACGATACGGGACCGTATACGAAGACCCATCAAACGTACGATTTCGTATCAACACGATACGAGACCGTATACGAAGACCCATCAAACGTACGATTTCGTATCAACACGATACGAAAACGCGAATGGGGAATCACAAAACGCACGATCCCGTATCCCAGCGATATGAAAACGAACGCGAGGAACGATCCAACGTACGATTTCGTATCGATACGATACGGGACCGTACATGAAGGCCCGCCAAACGTCCGTTTGCGTATCAATGCGATACGAAAACGCGTATGAGAACCCCCAGTGGCGCATCCCGTAGTGCCACGTCCGATTTCTGACCTAACGCGCCAAGTATAAAGCACGAAATCACCGTTCCTCGCATTGGGATTCCGCCGTTCCCCGAACGGGCACACCGGTTCTTTGCCGCGATGCTAGGTCAGAAATCGCCATGCCGCCCGTACAATGAGCGCATGAGCACCGATCCCCGTCCCATCGCGGCCGCGTTCTTCGACATCGACGGCACGCTGACCAGCTTCACCGCGCACGAGGTCCCCGCCTCTGCGCTCGACGCGCTCGCGGCCCTGCGCAGGGCCGGCGTGCGCATCTTCATCTGCACCGGACGCTCCCCCAGTCAGGCCGTCACCGTGCTGGACACCATTCCGGTCACGTTCGACGGCTACGTGACGTTCAACGGCCAGTACTGCCTACTCGACGAGCGCACGGACGAGGGCGGCACCGCGGGCGACGGCATCCGGCGCTCCCGCGTGATCGCCGAGCATCCGCTGGATACCGGCGACCTCAGGATCATCCTCGACTGGCTCGCCGCGCATCCGCATGTGGTGAGCAACTTCGGCGAGAAGGACTATGTGTACTTCAACCACGTGGACGAGGGGATGCGCGCCACGTGGAAGAGCCTCGGCAAAACCGCCCCGCCGGTGTACGTGGACGACCCGGCCCGGGCCCTGACGCACCCGACGTATCAGGTGAGCCCGTACATCACGCCCGACGAGGAGGCCGAGCTGGTGGCCTCGCTGCCGCACGTCACCGGTGTGCGCTGGCATCCCGCGTTCACCGACCTCATCCCCGCGGACGGCGGCAAGCCGGCGGGCATGCGCGTGTTCGCCGCGCACTTCGGCTTCGCACTGGAGCACACGATCGCGTTCGGCGACGGCGGCAACGACATCGCCATGATCGAGGCGGCCGGCGTGGGCGTCGCGATGGGCAACGCGCGCGACAACGTAAAGGCCGCGGCGGACTACGTCACCGACGACGTGGACCACGGCGGCATCGCCAACGCGCTGCGGCGGTTCGGGGTGATCGGATAGACGCCGTCGGACTCCAATGCGCCGCCGGGCTTGCCGCGAGCCCTCTCCAACAAAGGAGATTCGCGGGAAGCCCGGCGTACGCTCGGACGGCCGCTGCCGCTCAGTGGATCTCGCCCATCGCGCCGGCGGGATCGCCGGACTTGATCCCGCCGGACCCAGCCCCGCCGTCGGAGATGTCCTTCACCGCGGCCTCCACGGCGGCCTCGAGTCCCTTGGCGATCGTTGCGAGCGGCATCGACGGGGTGCCGTTGGGCTTGCCGACGACTTGTCCCGGCTCGTAGGGCACGTGGATGAAGCCGCCCTTGACGCCCGGGAACCTGTGGTCGATCAGGTACAGCAGGTTGTACATGATCGCGTTGCACACGAACGTGCCGGCCGTGTAGGAGACGAATGCGGGCAGGCCGTGGTCGCGGATGCCGCGGATCATGGCCTTGACCGGCACGGAGGCGAAGTAGGCGGCGTCGCCGTCCTCGCGCAGCGGCCGGTCGACGGGCTGATCGCCGTCGTTGTCCGGGATGCTCGCCTCGGCGAGGTTGATCGCCACGCGCTCCACGGTCAGGGCGGAGCGGCCGCCGGCCTGTCCCACGCAGATGACGGCGTCGGGCCGCTCGCGCTCTATGGCCTCCTCGAGCACGGCGGCCGAACGGGCGTAGGCGGTGGGCACCTCGAGCTTGACGATCCTCGCGCCGACGATGGCGGACGGCAGGAGTTTGACGGATTCGAAGGCCGGATTGACCTTCTCGCCGCCGAACGGGTCGAAGCCGGTGATGAGCACTGTGGTCATGTGGTTCCTCGATGGCGGACGGCGGTTGTATGCGGCGCATGCGACACTTGAGCGCATGACTACCGTTATTATGCACACCTCCGAAGGTGACATCAAGATCAACCTGTTCGACGAGCAGGCCCCCGAGACCGTGAAGAACTTCGTGGGCCTGGCCACCGGCTCCAAGGAGTGGACCGACCCGCTCACCGGCGAGAAGAGCCACGAGCCGTTCTACAACGGCCTGACCTTCCACCGCATCATCAAGGACTTCATGATCCAGGGCGGCTGCCCGCTCGGCAACGGCACCGGCGGCCCCGGCTACACCTTCGACGACGAGATCGACCCGTCCCTCACGTTCGACAAGCCGTACCTGCTGGCCATGGCGAACGCCGGCCTGCGCCGCAACCCGTTCACCGGCGAGGTGCACGGCACCAACGGCTCCCAGTTCTTCATCACCACCGTGCCGACCACGTGGCTCAACGGCCACCACACGATCTTCGGCGAGGTCGCCGACGACGAGTCCAAGGCCGTGGTGGACAAGCTCGAGGCGCTGCCGACCGACCGTTCCGACGCGCCGCTCGAGCCCGCGATGATCGAGACCGTCGAGGTGCTCTGACCTTCCCGCTTCCGGCCCCTTCCGGCCTTTCGCCGGTGAAGGGGCCTTTCTGTACCCGCCATGCAAACCGCACGCAACCGCACGCACAACTCGCAAAGGAGCGCATCCATGCCCAACACGTCCCATTCCCAAGTCAACGTGGCCATTCTCGGCGCCGGCCGCATCGCGCACGCCATGGCGGACACGCTGGTGAAGATGGCGGCCGACCCCCGCTACGCCGATCTGGTGGCCCCGTACGCGGTGGCCGCGCGCGACGGCGACCGGGCCCGCGCGTTCGCCGACCAATACGGCTTCCCCGTGTCCCACGGCTCGTACGAGGAGCTCGTGGCCGACCCGAACGTCGATCTGGTGTACATCGCCACGCCGCACAGCCTGCACGCCGAGCAGGCGAAGCTGTGCATCGGGGCGGGCAAGGCCACGCTCGTGGAGAAGTCGTTCACGGCGAACGAGGCGCAGGCGCGCGAGGTGCTCGCCGAAGCCGAGCGGGCCGGCGTGCTGTGCACCGAGGCGATCTGGACGCGCTACATGCCCTCGCGCGCGATGATCGACGAGATCGTCGACGCCGGGCTCATCGGCGAGCTCAGGTCCGTGTCCGCGGACCTGAGCTACGTGACCACCGGCAAGGCGCGCATGACCGATCCGGCGCTGGCGGGCGGCGCGCTGCTCGACGTGGGCGTCTATCCGCTGAACTTCATCGACATGGTGCTGCGCGGGCGCGAACCGGAGCGCATCGTAACCTCCTGCGCACTGTATCCGACGGGCGTGGACGAGCAGAATGCGACCACGCTGTACTACGCGGGCAACGTGATGGCGTCGGCCACGAGCTCCATGTCTTGCGTGGGCGACCGGTTCGGCGTAATCCGCGGCACCGAGGGCTACGTGGTGTGCGAGAACATCAACAACGTGCGGCGCGTCGTCGTGTTCGGACGCGACCACAAGCCGATTGTGAGCCGCGAGGTGCCCGAGCAGCTCACCGGCTACGAGTACGAGGTGGCGGCGGCCGCGCACGCGCTCGTCGACGGGCGCACCGAATGCGCGGAGATGCCACATGCGGACACGCTGCGCATCATGGCGTTCATGGACCGCATCCGCGCCGACTGGGGGCTGCGGTTCCCGTTCGAGTGAGTTTTCGCTCGGCGTGACGCCGCGCGGGCGGTCGCGCTCGGGCACGGTCGGACACGGTCGAGCGCACCCGAGCGCGGCCCAGCGCGATCAAACCCGCTGCCCGCCGCTATCTGCGGCGGTTGCGCAGGGGCCGGCCGGCAACGTAGTTGGCCACGTTCTCCAGCGCGATTTCGATGACCCGCCCCTCGGTGGCCTCAAGGTGCATGCCGCCGGCCACGTGCGGGGTGATGAGGCACCGCTCCTCGCGCCACAGCGGGTGGTCGGCCGGCAGCGGTTCGGGTTCGGTCACGTCGATGCCCGCTCCCCCAAGACGCCCGCTGCGCAGGGCCTCGAGCAGCGCGTCCGGGTCGATGGCGTCGCCGCGCCCGGCGTTGAGCAGGATCGCGCCCGGCTTCATGAGCGCCAGGCGCTCCGCGTTGATGAGGTGATGCGTCTGCGGCGTGGATGGCACGATCGAGACCACCACGTCGGCGGCCGGCAGCAGCGCGTCCAGCTCGTCGAGCCCGTGCATGGCGGCGAAGCCCGGTGCGGACTGCCCGGCGTGGCGGCGAACGCCGATCACGTGCGCGCCCACGCCCGAGGCGAGCCGCGCGAAGTGCGAACCGATGTCGCCCGCGCCGATCACCAGCACGGTCGCGCCCACCGGACTCAGCGCGCGTCCCAGATCACGCCATTCGCCGCGCGACTGCTGGTCGCGGTATTGGGGCAGATGTCGCATGAGCGCCCACATCAACGCGAACAGATGCTCGGACACGCTCTGCCCATAGGCGCCGGATGCGCTGGTCACCATCACGCCGTCCGGCAGCGCGCCTTCGGCCGTGTATTTGTCGACTCCTGCGGACCATGTCTGCACCCATTCGAGGCGCGGGTACTGCGGGGCGTCGCCGGCCGGGAAGTTGCCGATCACCGCGCTCGCCCGAGCGCGCAGCTCCCGCGGCACCACGGCGGTCCACGTCATCGAGCCGCGCTGTTCGGGCACGCCGACGAATTCCTGCGGCACGCCGGCCGCCGCCTCGCGGAACCGTTCGCGTTCCGCTTCGGTCAGCGGCAGGCAGTTGACGATCAGCCGGTCAGCGTTCTCCTTATGCTCCATCATGCGCTCCTTGCATTCCATGAACTTTCCGTTCCCCGCGCCCTTGCCGCAGCCCTTGCGACGACCTTCGGCCGGCTAACCCGCTGTCCGAGGGCAGATTCGTTCCCATGCGGACATCCACTCGCCGTTCCCAGGGCACCGCGAACAATGCGCGACGCCATTATCCAAACCAACAACCGCGGTATTTCGCGGTTTTTCCATCCATCATATGGCGGATGCCGTCCGCAAGGTGCCCTCGGAAGGGCAAGTGGATGTCCGCAACCCCGTAAATCCGCCCTCGGAAGGGCGAGTGGGATTGCCCGTCAGCCCAGCTTGGCCACGAATGCGCCGAGCCGGTCGATGCCCTCGCTCAGCGCCTCGCGCGAGGCCGCGTAGCTCAGGCGCACGTGCGTGTCCGCGGTGGCGGCGCCGAAATCGCGCCCCGGCGTCAGGGCCACATGGGCTTCGTCCAGCGCGCGCTCGCAGAAGGTCCACGCGTCCAGCCCGGTCGACTCCACGGAGAAGTACGCATAGAACGCGCCGTTGGGCTCCACGTCCACCGGCAGGCCGATGCGCTTCAGCCCGTCGACCACCAGCCGGCGACGGCCCAGCAGCTCCTGCCGGCGTTCCTCGCACACGGCGAGGGTCTCGGGCGTGAAGCAGGCGAGCGCCGCGTACTGGGTGGGCGTGTGCGCGCACAGGAAGTAGTTGGTGGCGAGATCGTCCACCTCGTGCAGCATGTATTCGGGCAGCACGGCCCAGCCGAGGCGCCAGCCGGTCATGCCGAAGAACTTGGAGAAGCTGTTGAGCGTGATGGCGTCCGGGTCTGCGGCGAGCACGGTCTTGACCTCGGAGCCGTCCGGTTCGCGGTCGGCGAGGTCCAGATACGTCTCGTCCACGATGCGCCAGGCCGCGCGCTCGCGGGCGAGGTCGCAGATGCCCTTGAGCGTGTCGAACGCGATGGTGGTGCCGGTCGGGTTGGACGGCGAGGTGATCATCACGGCCTTGGTGCGCTCCGACCAGTGCGCGTCCACGCTTTCGGGCGTCAGATGGAAGCGCGTGGCGGCACTGGTGGGCACGTCCACGACCTTGCCGCCGAACGACTTCACGAGTTCGCGGTTGCACGGGTAGGAGGGGTCGGCCACGATGACCTCGTCGCCCGGATCCACGGTGGCTGCCACGGACAGCAGCAGCGCGGTGGAGCCTCCGGCGGTGATGATGATGCGTTTGGGGTCCACGTCCACGCCGTGCCGGTCGTGGTAGAACCCGGCGATGGCCTCCCTCAGCTGCGGCAGGCCGAACGCGGCGGTGTACGGCAGCGGGCGGCCGTCGTACAGCTCCCACATGGCGTCGCGTACGGCCGGCGGGGCGCCGAAGTCCGGCTCCCCCAGGGACAGTTTGACCACATCGACGCCGTCCGCGATCATCTTGTCGGCCTTCTCGCCGAACACCATGGCACGGAACGGTTCGGATTCGACCGCACGGCGCGACATGGCGGGGCGGCGGGACGCGGGCGCGGACTTCGCTGATTCATTCATGCCTCGAGTTGTATCCGCCGCGGGAGACATCGGGGGCCCTTTGCCGCGGCCCGTTCCACCATGCGGCGCGCGCGGTCCGCATCCGGCGCCGTTTGGGCGCTACTTGATGCGTTTGACGCGTTCGCCCCTGACCAAGTAGGCACGCTTGGCCATGTCGATCATCGGCTGGTCGTACAGGGCGTCGGTGTAGAACTCGTCCACCTGCGTATTGGGGCCGAGCACCTGACGCAGGCGGATGCGCTTGTTGTCGCCGAAGTTGAGCCATGTGAGCTCGTTGGTGCGCGTGTCGATTTCGGACGCGATGCACGTGCGCACACCGAGTCTGCGGCATGCCTCTTCCACGATCACGTCGAAGGACGCGGTGAGCACCACGTCGTCGGGACGCGGCGTGTACCACGCCTTCATGCGGTGGATGTTGCGGTCCCAGTACTCCTCCACGAGACCGCGCACGTCGGTGTCCGGAATGGCGTCGAGCGCGTTGAGGTAGCGCCGGCCCACCTTCGCGATGGCGATCTCGAGATGGTCGAGGCTGGCGCGGTTGAGCTTGTAGTCGATGGCGTTGCGCAGCACCGGCGGCATGACGGCGAGGACCTTGGGGTAGCGCCGCGCCGTGAACAGATAGAAGTCGAACAGGCTTTCGCCGCGATACACGGTTCCGTCGAAATCCACCACGCGCACCGTCGTCCTCCTTGGGCCGTTCGTTCTGTCGTCCGTTTTCTTCCAGCAAGCACCATAGCATCGTTCGACTTGGGCGGATCCAAGATACTGTTGACAGCCGCCAAACCGCATGACGACCGTCACAAAACCATCACATTTTCGGGGTTCGGCGCGCACATACTGCTTGCACATGCATACGCACACACTTCCACACGCATACGCGCTCGCACTCGCATGCACACACATACGCCCACGCATGCATCCGCCCACATGCACGCGGGCCGCCTGCATGCAATGCCTCTTCCCTTGCTCATTGGCGTCACGAGAAGCTGCAGTCGCTCCGCGACACTGGCTGTTGTCTCCTCCTCGCCCATTGGCGTCACTTTCGTATACGCGCATACAAAACGCGCAGCGAAACCGCCGCTTCAACGTCACCTCTGTATACGCGTATACAAAACATGCGGTAAAGCCGCTCTCCCAACGCCGTTTTTGTATACACGTATACAGAAAATGCGATATGGGTGCCTCTTCGGAGTCACTTTCGTATACGCGTATACAAAACGTGAGACGGAGCCTGTCTCGCGGCGTCATTTCCGTATACGCGCATGCGCGTTCGACGACGTATTCGAAGCCGCGGGATCCATGTTCGCGTTCGCGCCCATGTTCGCCGCGTCCGGAGCCGTGTTGGAGTCCGCGTCCGCCGCCGCGTCCACGCACGTTGCGGCATTCGCAGTCGCCGCAGTCGCATCCATGTCCGCAGCTGTCGCCGCATCCGCATCCTCCGCAGCCGCGCACATTTCCAACGACGGCTCGGCACCGGCCCCGGCACCATTTCCACGCCCGCCGTCATCCCCGCGCCCGGCATCGGCGTCGTCTCCGAACCTAGCACCGGCACCGCTCCTGCTCTCGGCCCCGGCACCAGCACCGCTCCCGGCCCCGGTGATTTCATCGTAAAGCCGCTCGAGCCGCCGCTCGCGGGTGGCCTTGGCGAGCTCGCACTCCCACACGGTGATGACCCGCCAGCCCATGGCCTCCAACGCCGCATGCTGGGCCTTGTCGCGCTCGCGGTTGCGCAGGAGCTTGGCGGTCCAGAACTCCACGTTGGACTTGGGCATGGAGTGCTTGGCGCAGCCGGGGTGCATGTGCCAGAAGCAGCCGTTGACGAACACGATCGTATGCCAGCGCGGCAGCACCACGTCCGGGCGCCCGGGATAGCGCTTGTCGTTCTTGCGGAAGCGCAGGCCGCGCGCGAACAGGTACCGGCGCACCAGCACCTCGATGGTCGTGTTGGCGCTGCGGATGCGCGACATGGTGTAGCTGCGGGTGCCGCGCGCGTACTTCGACGGCCCGCTCCCCGACTTCGGTTTGGTCACGCGTCCATCCTAGTGAGATTACTTCCGGCGAGCCGCTCAGCGGACATGAGTCGCACGAGCCGCACGATCCGCACGGGCCGCACGGGCGGAACGGATGCGGAACGCGACGACGAGGCACGCCCAGCCGGTCGCGCAGATCGCCACCATGACGCCGAACGTCCACATGCCGCCGACCGCCGTGGCGTGCGCGAATTCCGCAGTGCCCTCGCCGAACCCGCCGGCCACGGCACCCGCCTGTGCCATGGACAGGATGGTGGAGAACAATGCGGTGCCGGCCGCGCCTCCGAACTGCAGGGCGGTGTTGAACATGGCGTTGCCGTCGGGCGTGAACTCGCGCGGGATTTCGGCGAGTGCGCTGGTCATCACGTTGGGGTTGCCCAGCGCGTAGAAGAAGCCGAAGATGAAGTAGAATCCGGCGAGCAGGCCCGGCGTCAGATGCAGGGCGAACGCGCACAGCAGCACCGGCCCGATTGTGGCGATCGCCAGCGCCGAAAGGATCGGCCGGGCCGCGCCGAAGCGGTCGTACAGCCAGCCGCCGACCGGGGCGCACACCGCGCCGATCAGCGCGCCGGGCAGCACGAGCGCGCCGGCGAGGAAGGCGTCGGTGCCGAGCGCAAGCTGCGCCACGTTGGTGATCACATAGCCGAAGCCGATGCCCACGATGGGCAGCAGCAGGTATTCGATCCAGTACAGCAGCACCACCGGGTCGCGCAGGATGCCGAGCCGCAGCAGCGGGGAGAACGAACGGCGGGAGACGAGGCAGAACGCGACGAGCGAGCCGAGCCCCACCATCAGGCTCACCACGGCGGTCACGGCGGAGACGGCGAACGGCCGGCCGGATACGAGCGCGCTCACGGCGACGCCGCCCTGATTGAGCGCGAGGATCATGCCGACGAGCGCGAACACGATGGTCGTCAGCTGGATCGGGTCGAGGTAGGCGTCCTCGGTGGGCGTCTTCTGTTCGATGCATGCCATGCCGATCACGGCGGCGACGATGGTGATCGGGATCGCGGCGATGAAGATCGCGCGCCACGGCAGCACGCTGGTGACCGCGCCGCCCACGGTGGGCCCGATGGCCGGGGCCACGGTGATGACGAGGGAGCCGACGCCCATGAGCCGGCCGATCTTGCTGCGCGGCGACTGTTCGAGGATGATGTTGACCATGAGCGGCGTGGCGATGCCGGAGCCGATGCCCTGGATGATGCGCGCGACGATGAGCATGGGGAACGCGGTGGCGACGATCATGATGAACGAGCCGATGATCGCGAGGATCACGGCGGCGGCGAACAGCGGTTTCAGGCGGAACCGGCGCTTCAGGAACGAGGAGACCGGCATGGTGGCGGCCACGGCGAGCAGATAGATGGTGGTGATCCACTGCACGGTGGCGGTGTCCACGTGGAATTCGCCCATGAGCTGCGGGAAGAGCACGGTCATGACCGTTTCGGTGAGGATGCCGATGAACGCGAGCGAGCCAACCGCCACGATGGCGCCGATGAGCTTGCCGGGGACGCGGTCGTCGCCGGACGCCGGTTGCGCTGACTGCGCGGATTGCATGGACTGTGCCTGTTCGGCCATGGTTCACCTCATCTGATTCGGGGTTACGTGCGGAAAAGTGGAATATGAGGCTTGCCAGCCGGCGCGGGGCCACGGATCAGTGTAGCATCACGCCGCCGCGGCTCCCGTGCCGCCGCCTTGGCCGCCGCTGCCGCCGCTGCCGCCATTGCCCGGCGCCTGATGGAGGATCGAGCGGATGCGCTCCAGCCGGGGGCCGACCTCGCGTTCGTAGCCGCGGTCGTTGGGATGGTAGTATTCGCGGCCCACGAGCTCGTCCGGCATATACTGCTGCGGGGCCACCGCGCCCGGGTAATCGTGAGCGTACCGATAACCCTCGTGGTTGCCCCAGCTCTTCATGAGTTTGGTGGGCGCGTTGCGCAGATGCAGCGGCACCTGCCCGATGTTGCCGGCGTCCACGTCCGCGAGCGCCTGGTTGATGGCCACGTAGCTGGCGTTCGACTTGGGCGCGGTGGCCACGGCGAGCGTCGCCTCCGAAAGGATGATGCGCGCCTCCGGCATGCCGATCATCGCCACGGCCTGCGCGGCGGCTACCGTGACCTGCAGCACCTGCGGCGCGGCCATGCCCACTTCCTCGGCGGCGGCGATCATGATGCGCCGGGCGATGAACCGTGGGTCCTCCCCCGCGCGGAGCATGCGCGCGAGCCAGTGCAGGGCGGCGTCCGGGTCCGACCCGCGCATGGATTTGATGAACGCGGAGATCACGTCGTAATGGTCGTCGCCGTCCTTGTCGTAGCGCACGGCGGCCACGTCCATCACCGTGCCCACCACGTCCGGCGTGATGATGGGCCGCCGCGCGCCCTTCTTGCGCGCCTGGTCGCCGGTGACCGCGCCGGCCGCCGCCTCGAGGATCGTCAGCGTCTTGCGCGCGTCCCCGCCGGCCATGCGGATGATCTCGTCCACGGCTTCGTCGGTGGCCTTCACCTCGCCCTTGAGCCCGCGCGGGTCCGCGAGCGCCCGTTCGACGAGCGTCTTCAGATCCTCCGGCGACAGCGATTCGAGCTTGACCACCACCGAGCGCGACAGCAGCGGCTTGATGATCGAAAAGCTCGGGTTCTCGGTGGTGGCGCCGATGAACGTGACGTCCCGGTTCTCCACGCTGGGCAGCAGCGCGTCCTGCTGCGACTTGGAGAAGCGGTGCACCTCGTCGATGAACAGCACGGTCTCCCTGCCCTCGGACACGAGCCGCTGGCGGGCGCGGGCGAGCACGTCCCTCACGTCCTTGACGCCGGAGGTGACGGCCGACAGTTCCTCGAACACGCGGCCGGACTGCTTGGCCACGATGTACGCGAGCGTGGTCTTGCCCACGCCGGGAGGCCCGAACAGGATGATCGAGCTCGGGGCCGTGAGCGACCCGCGGGACGCCGGATTGGCCAGCCTGCGCAGCGGGGAGCCCTCCCCGAGCACGTGCGACTGGCCCACCACCTCGTCCACGGTGGCGGGCCTCATGCGCACGGCCAGCGGCCGCGTCACGTCCTCGGGGGCGTCCGCCGCCCCAAACAGATCCTGTTCGCTCATGCCGCCATCATAGCGCAAGGGCTCGAACAAGCGTTCGATCATTGGCGTCGTAGACCGCCGCCCCCGTATCCACCGGCAAGTAGAATCGGCAACCATGGCTGAGGACAAGGACAACAGGACGTATGGCTCGCTGGGCGCGCTCGCCCCGAGCTGGGACGGCGAGGACGCGCGCAACATCGACGCGGATGAGATCTACGAGCGCTTCTTCAACTGGGTGACGGACGTCAAGGGCGTGGAGCCGTGGCCGCATCAGGAGGAGGCCATCATGGACATCCTCGCCGGCGACCACGTGATCCTCAACACGCCCACGGGCTCCGGCAAGTCGCTCGTGGCGCTCGGCATGCACTTCGCGGCGCTGTGCACCGGCCGCCGCTCGTACTACACCGCGCCGATCAAGGCGCTCGTCTCAGAGAAGTTCTTCGATCTGGTGGAGGTGTTCGGCCGCGACAACGTGGGCATGATCACCGGCGACAGCCACATCAACGCGGACGCGCCGATCATCTGCTGCACGGCGGAGATCCTCGCCAACCAGGCGCTGCGCGAGGGCGTGCACGCGGACGTGGGGCTCGTGGCCATGGACGAGTTCCACTACTACGGCGACCCGGAGCGCGGATGGGCGTGGCAGGTGCCGCTGCTCACGCTGCCGCAGACCCAGTTCCTGCTCATGAGCGCCACGCTGGGCAACGTGGATGCCATCGCGGACAAGCTCTCGGACCTGAACGACACCCCGGACGTGGACGTGATCGCCAACGCCCCGCGTCCGGTGCCGCTGAGCTACGAGTACACGCTCGACCCGCTCGAGAAGACCGTGGAGCTCGCGTTCCGCAATGGCGAGACGCCGATCTACGTGGTCCACTTCTCGCAGGACGCGGCGCTCGAAACCGCGCAGGCGCTCGCCTCCACCGGCGTGTCCAGCAAGGAGCAGCGCACGGCCATCGCCGAGGCGATCAAGGGCGTGAAGTTCACCACCGCGTTCGGCAAGATCCTCCAGCGGCTGCTGCGCACCGGCGTGGGCATCCACCACGCGGGCATGCTGCCGCGCTACCGCCGGCTGGTGGAGCAGCTCGCCCAGCAAGGCCTGCTGCCGGTGATCTGCGGCACGGACACGCTTGGCGTGGGCATCAACGTGCCCATCCACTCCGTGGTCCTCACGGCCCTGACCAAGTTCGACGGCACCCGCATGCGCAAGCTGCGCGCCCGCGAGTTCCACCAGATCGCCGGCCGCGCGGGCCGCATGGGCTTCGACACCGAGGGACTGGTGGTCGCGGAGGCGCCGGAGTTCGAGATCGAGAACCAGAAGGCCGTCGCCAAGGCCGGCAACGACCCGAAGAAGCTCAAGAAGATCAAGCGCAAGAAGGCGCCGGAGGGCTTCGTGACGTGGAACGAAAACACGTTCGACAAGCTCATCGACGCGGCGCCGGAGACGCTGGTCCCGCACCTCAAAATCACGCACTCCATGGTCCTCAACGAGGTGGCGCAGGGCGGCGACGCGCGCCGGCGCGTGGACGAGCTCATCGACGACTCCGCGCAGACGCCGGAGCAGAAGGAGCATCTGCACCAGCGCACCGACGAGATCTTCCAGACCCTGTTCGACACGGAGGTGATCGAGACCGAGGACCGCGACGACGGCGGCAAGAACTACTACATGACCGTGGACATGCCGGAGGACTTCGCGCTCGACCAGCCCCTGTCCCCCTTCCTGCTCGCCGCGCTGGAGCTGCTCGACCCGGAGTCGCCCACCTACGCGCTGGACGTGATCTCCATGGTGGAGGCCACGCTCGAGGACCCGAAACAGGTGCTGCGCGCGCAGGAACGCGCCGCCCGCGACAAGGCCATGGCGGACATGAAGGCCGACGGCCTCGACTACGACGAGCGCATGGACCGTCTGCAGGAGATCACGTATCCCAAGCCTTTGGAGGAGATGCTCGACGCCGCGTTCGACCAGTACCGCCGCGACGTGCCGTGGGCCAACGACTACTGGCTCTCCCCCAAGTCGGTGGTGCGCGACATGGTCGAAACGGCCTCCGACTTCACCGGCTACATCGCCCGCTACAACATCGCGCGCTCCGAGGGCACGCTGCTGCGCTACCTTTCCGACGCGTACCGTTCGCTCGCCCGCACGGTGCCGCCGGAGAAGCGCGACGAGCAGCTCGACGACATCATCGCGTGGCTGCGCGTGCTCGTGCGCTCCATCGACTCGAGCCTCGTGGACGAGTGGGAGAACGCCGGCGCGGACGGTTCGGCGGACGCCTCCGAGGCCGCCGCGTCGCTGGCCGCGCCCGGTCGCCGCGACGCCGTGGTGGAGGACCGCCGCGGGCTCACGGTGCTGGTCAGGAACGCGCTGTTCCGCCGCGTGCAGCTCATGGACCTGGACGATCCGGACGCGCTCGGCGCGCTCGACAAGGACTGGGGCTACGGCGTGCACGAGTGGGAGGACGTGCTCGACGACTTCTACGACGAGCACGAGTACGTGGACACGGACGCCAAGGCGCGCGGCGGCGAATGGTTCGTGCTGGACGATTCGCTGGAGGCCAAGGAGCACATCTGGAAGGTGCGCCAGATCATCTGCGACTCCGACGGGGACAACGACTGGGCCATCACCGGCTCGGTCGATCTGGACGCCACGCAGGAGTCCGGCGAGGTGGTCTTCGTCGACTACCGCGTCGACCAGCAGTAGGCCCGGCGGGCGGCCGCGCACCGCCCGCTACCCCAGCCGCCGGCGCACTTCGTCCACGTCCACGTCGGCGTCGAAGCCGGGCCAGTCGAGGCCCATGCCCGCGATCGTGGTGCGCAGCAGCTCGGAGACCACCGCCCGCGAATACCAGCGGTTGTCGGCCGGCACCACGTACCAGGGCGCCGCATCCGTGGACGTGCGCTCGAACACCTCGCGCCACGCGGCCATGTAGTCGTCCCAGCGGTCGCGCGCGTCCAGGTCGCTCATGGCGAACTTCCAGTGCTTGGTCGGGTCGTTCAGGCGCCCGAGGAAGTGCCGCCGCTGCTCCTCGCGGCTCACGGCGAGGAAGATCTTGATGATCGCGCACCCGTCATCCGCAAGAGCTTGTTCGAAGTCCGCGATCCGCTCGTAGCGCGGCCGCCATTCCTCCTCCGGCAGCGTGCCCCACACCCGCGGCATGACCACGTCCTCGTAATGCGAGCGGTCGAACACGGCGATCCATCCCGGCTTGGGCAGTTCGCGCTCCACGCGCCACAAAAAGTCGTGCGCGCGCTCCTCGGCGGTGGGCGCGGCGAACCCGTGGTAGTGGATGCCCATCGGATCGCCCTGCCGGAACACGTGCCTGACCAGGCTGCCCTTGCCGGACGCGTCCATGCCCTGCAGCACGATGAGCACGCGCCGGCGCGACCCCTTGAGCCCGCACGCGTACAGCAGCCGCTGGTAGCGGGCGATCTGGTCGGCGCTGATGGCGATGAACCGCTCGCCGTCGGCCTTGTCGCCGTGGAATCCGGGCGTCGTCCCGCCGATCGCGTCGTCGAGCCGCCAGCCCGCGCCGAACCGCAGCCTTTCCGCGGGCGCCTCGCTCCACACGGAACTCAGGAGCGCGCTGGACTTGGCGGCCTGCCCGAGCCGCTCGCCGGCGCTCGCCGTGGAGTCGGAGCCGTGCACGGCGTCCAGTTTGGCCAGTCCCTGTTCGGCCTTGTCCAGTGCCTTGTCGATGGCCTTGCCGGAGACCTTGCCGCCGTTGTTTCGCTTCGTTGCGTCACCCATGGCCACCAGTGTAATGAAAATGCGTGCGCCACGCCGCGGAAACCGCCGATACGATTCGTACAATGGTAGGAACCGGCGATACGTATAGCCGGCGATCTTCTGCAATGGAGTTGAAGTGAGCACAGCAGACAAGCAGCCCAGACGACGTTCCACCCGCGGACACGCGACCAGCAAGGACGTGGCCGCGCTGGCGGGCGTGGCGCAGAGCACCGTTTCCTACGCGCTCACCGGTTCGCGTCCCGTCTCCAAGGAGGCCCGCGCGCGCATCGAGGCCGCCATGAAGCAGCTCAACTACCATCCCAATTCGAGCGCGCGCACCCTGCGCACCTCACGCACGCAGCTCATCGGCCTGATCGAGCAGATCGACGTGGACTCCGACGGCGTGGGCATTCCCCCGTACCTGTCCACCATCGTCTCCGAGGCGCGCAAGCACGACTACGACGTGATCCTCAACACCATGCAGGAGGGCCCGGATACGCTGCGCCGACTGGCCGGACGCGCGGTGTGCGACGGGTTCATCATCATGGACATCAAGCACGCCGACCCCCGCATCCCCGTGGCGCAGGCGATCGGCATGCCCACCGTGCTGTTCGGCATGCCCGACGACGCGTGCGGCCTGGACTACACGTACTTCGACTACGCGGCCGCCGCGGAGGCCATCGTGGACGCGATGGCCGATGCCGGGCACCACCATGTCGTGCTCGTCGGCGAGACGCCCCAGTCCGGATTCGGCAAGTTCCGCATCTACGAGGAATACGTGTCCCGCGCCCGCGAGCGCGCCGCCAAGCGGGGCATGCGGTTCAAGGTGGTCAATCCCCCGACGGGAGGCGTGGCGGGCGTGGAGCGCGTGGCCTCGGCGCTGCTCTCCGACTGCGATGACCGTCTGGCGCTCATCACGCGCGGCCCGCTGGCGACCGACTGGATGAGCCGTCTGCTGGAGAAGAACGGCATCCTGCCGGGTAAGGACGTCTCCCTCGTGGGCGTGGTGGACGACCACACGGCCACGAGCGCCAAGATCACCCTGACCAACGTCTCCCCCCGCCCGCAGGCCGTGTCGCGTCTGGCGGTGGAGATGCTGCTCGCGCGCATCGACGATCCCTCGATCGAACAGCAGGTCAAGCCCGTCTACCCGCAGGCCATCTCCTTCCGCGACAGCAGCGTGGACTGGGAGTGACGCCGACCGGGAGCGGCGCCGCTTTGGCAGAACGACGCAATTGGGGGTTGGCTTCCGATATCGACCGGAAGCCAACCCCCAATTGCGTCGTCCCTAGCGGAGCGGACGCGCCGAACTCACCGCTGGAAGCGCGGGCGCATGGCGTCGAAGATCTCGTCGTCCGTCAGGTGGTTCTCCAGATTGAGGATGGTGAGCACCTTGCGGCTTTCCTTGGAGTAGATGAACTCGCGCTGCCACTGGTAGAAGTGCGGGCCGTCGTCCACGTTGCGCAGGAACGACATGAGGTATTCCATCACCCACGCGCTCTGTGCCACGTCCGCAAGGCACTCGTTGCCGTAGTAGCCGCGCCACACGCCGTGCTCGGCCTCGTCCATGGCCGCGCGCGCCGCACGGTACTCCCCGCGGGCCTCGCCGGCCAGATAGAACGCGTGCGCCCACGCCACATGGTCGCTTGTCTTCGGGTCGAACGTCTCGAACAGGCCGAACGCCTCGAGCATGGCCTCGCATGCCTTCCGGGCGCCGCGCGCGCAGTGCAGCTGGATGCGCGACTGGAGCAGCACCGTGTCGTCGAACAGCCGGCGCACATGCCCCGGTTCCAGTTCGAGCCGGCGATGCTCCAGATCCTCCACGAGCGCCGTGTAGTTGGCGTCTCCCCGCTCGCACAGGCCCAGATACCACTCGACCTGCGCGCGCAGATCGGTGGCGTCCGTGGCCCATGCGAGGTCGCCTTCCCCCGTGTGCCGGTCGCGCACGAACTGGCTGACCAGCATGCGCGACACGTGATTCCAGAACTGCTCGCCGGCGTGGTCGTCCCAGTGGGGGCCGTACGGCACGGCGAGGTCGAAGTACGCCTTGTAGGCGCCGGCCACCACGTCCGGGCGGTCAGGCGTGAAGTAGGTGGCGGCGAAGCGGCGGGCGTGGGCGTCCACGAAGTCCCCGATCGCCTTGGGGTCCTTCAGCGAACCGGCGGGCAGGCCGTCGCGCCACAGTTCGGCGATGAGGTCGAGATAGTACATGTGCGGCTTGACGTTCGACGAGTTGACGATCCAGAAGTCGTCTCCCCCGTTAGCCAGCACCTCGCCGAGCTCGCGCGCGATGTCCGCGGGCTGGTTGGGCAGCGTGGTGATGTGGTTGGCCGCCTGAAGGTCGTAGAACGACGCGTGGTAGTAGATGCCCTGCGCGCCCGGGTCGTCCGGGTTCGGCATGGCGGGCACGCGCGGGTTGTGGTTGCCCTGACGGCGCGTGACCATGCGGCCGAAGCCGTTGTCGGACCACACCTTGATCACGTCGTCCGGCAGGTCGAGGCAGCCCTTGGAGTACAGCTCCATGGTCTCGCCGTACAGGTAGACGCACATCTGCGCGTGCGGGTCGTCGGCCTTGATCATCTCGCGCTGCACGCGGATGATGTCGCCCATGAGCCTGCCGCGGGACTCGTCGGTGTCGTACGTGGGGTCGCAGTCCCAGAACGGGGAGTCGCCCTGGCCGCGGAAGCCCACGTTCCAGATCATCCGCTGGCCCTTGTGGCGGCGCAGTGAGTCGGCCCACAGCGCCTTGAACTTGTCGGCGTGCTCGTCCCACGAGGGGTTGAGGTCCGGGTAGGCGGTGGAGAACATGGTGGCGCCGAGCGGCTCGGCGTGGTGCTGCGCGATGGCGAGCCCGCGCGCGACGGCCAGCGGCACGTGCTGCTCCACGTTGAGGCCGGTGCCGGGGATGACCATGTTGCCGCCGCAGCGCAGCAGCGTCTCGAAGGCCATGCGCCACGGTTCGAGCGGATCGTTGCCGATCTGCCAGCCGAGCAGCAGCACCTCGTCGTTGATGAACCAGCCGCGGTCGCGCACGGCGAACGGCTTGGAGGCGAACGCGTAGCCGTCCGGCACGTCCACGGCGTCGGAACGGCGGGAGGGAGTCCAGTCGGTCCAGAACCAGAAGTCCGGCACGCCGAGCAGGTCGCGGCTCACGTGGTACAGGCCGTAGACGAGGCCCAGATCGTCCGGCGCGGCGATGACGAGCGTGCGGGCGCCGGCGTCGAGGCGCACGGTGAAGGTCTCCGCGGCCATGGCGTCGGGACCGGTCCCCTGCGCGCGAACAAGGTTGATGGCGGCGATCGCGTCGTCCGCCGCGGTCCCATCGCCCGCGGCCGGCGCGTCGGGCGCGGAAAGCACGGCGTTGAGGTCGCGGCGCACGTCCGCGATGGCCAGACGGACCGGCTCGGCGTCGACGGCGCCGGTGATCGCTACGTTCTGCAGCAGTTTCATGAGTGGTTCTCTCCCTTATTCGATCATGGACAGTCTATCGGGCGCGTCATCGGACGGCCATCATCGGCACGGCTATCGGCCGGCCGACCTCCCTCAGCTGGTCGGCGAGCGTGAGGCCGAGCGAGCGTATGCCGTCGGCGACCATGCGGGCCACGATCTCCGCGCCGGTGCCGTTGAGGTGGGCGTCGTCGTCCACGCCCTGCGGATAGTTGACGAGCTCCCCCCTGCGGCCGTGCAGGTAGAGCGAGCGGCTGCGCAGCGGCCCCCATTCGGCGAGCAGCGCGTAGGTGCGGGCGTACAGGTCGATGAGCGGGGCGTTGCGGCGGGCGGCGATCTTGCGCACGCTGGCGGAGCGCACGGTGTCCGTGTCGGTCAGCACGCCGTTGCCGTCGAAGCGGCGGCGGGCGACCGGGGTGAGCAGCACGGGGACGGCGCTGGCGGTCTGCGCGGCGTCCACGATGGCGTCCACGCCGTACTCGAACATGGCGATGTCCTTGACGCTGGATCCGCGGTATCCGCCGAATCCCGCGGGCACGGCGTCGTCGCCGGCGAAGTCGACGAACAGCCAGTCCCCCGACTTGAGGCTGCCGCGAAGCTGCAGGAACTCCTCGGAGGCCGCGTAGCGCACGACGTCGATGTCGTTGACCGCCAGATTGCGGACGAGTTCCGGATTGGTGAAGCAGTCCGGGAAGCGCTCCGCCCATGCGGTTTCGGGACGGTACTTGGTTTCCTTGCGGGCGGCGGACGAGCCACCGACGATGTATACGGTCATGAGCGTCTCCTTTCTGCGAACGATGTGATGGATGGCGGTGAAAGTATGCGGTGAAAGCGCAAAAGCCGGGCGGAACGGAAATGCTTCCCGTTCCGTCCGGCTTGGGGTTATTCAGTTATCGGGGCCGATGGGCCCGTCTGGCGATCAGGCCGCGGAGTCGATCGCGGACTGGAGCTCGGCGGTCATTTCCTTGGCGGCGTCGGCAGCGGACTTCTGGCCGAAGTAGACCTGCTGCTCGTAGCGGGCGATGGTCTTGTCGAGGTCGGAGGCGCCGTTCGGGGTGATTTCCGGAGCGTCGCCGATGGTGTCGGCGATGGCGGACGGGAACTCGAGAGCCTTCTTGTCGGTGCCGGTGGCGGAGGAGGCGAGCTGCTCACGCAGCTTGTTGTTGCCCGGCAGACCACGGTCGGTGCCGAGGGTCTTGATGGCGTCCTCGTTGTTGATGAGGAAGTCGATGAGCTTCGCGGCCTCGGCCGGGTGCTCGGTCTTGCCGCCCATGGCCCAGTACATGCCGGGCTTGAAGTAGCCGTACTTGGCGTTCTTGCCGAGGTTCGGCATCGGGACCAGGCTCATGTCGGCGCCGGAGGCCTTGGCGTAGGTGCCGATCTGGGTGGCCTGGGTGAAGGTCATGGCCTGCTTGCCCTGGGCCATGTCGCCCTGGTCGACGGTGCCGGCGGAGTTCTCGGCGAGACGGTCGGGGGTGCCGGCGATCTGGTCGCCGTGGGTCCAGTCGTAGGCCATCTGCAGGTAGCTGGTCAGCGTGGCCTCGGAGATGGCGACCTTGCCGTCCTTGAACAGGGACTCGTTGTTCTGGCGGGCCCACAGCTGCAGGCTCATGCCGTTGTTGAGCGGGGCGATGCCGGTGACTTCGCCGTTGGACTTCTCGACGATCTGCTTGGCGAAGTCGATCATGTCGTCCCACGTCCACTTGGAGGTGTCCGGCAGGGTGAGGCCGAGCTTCTTGAGCAGATCGTTGTTCACGAGCACGCCCATCGGGGTGGTGGAGATCGGGGCCGCGTACTGCACGCCGTCGACCTTGCCCATGTCGCGCAGGGAGGAGTCCATCTGGTTGAGGTCGAGGAACTCGGAGGTCTTGCCCAGGTCGTACAGGGTGCCCTGGGAGGCGTAGGAGGCGAGGTACAGCTCGTCCATCTGGATCACGTCGGGCATGTCGCCGCCGGCGATGTGGGTGGCTAGGTTGTCCCAGTAGCCGGACCAGTCCTTGTACTCGGTCTCGACCTTGATGTTCGGGTTGGCGGCCTCGAACTTGGAAATGGCTTCCTGGGTCATCTTGACGCGGGTGTCGGAGCCCCACCACGCGATGTGCAGGGTGACCGGCTCGTCGGACAGCTTGACGTCGGAACCGCCCGCGGTGTCGCCGCCGGCGCCGCAGCCGGCGAGGGCCATGGCCGCAGCAGCGATGGCGGCCGGGACGGCGAGATGCTTCCTTGCAATCCTCATTGTTTTCTCCTTTGTTTGTTGATCTTCTCGTGAAGAATCAAGTTTGGTTGGTAAAAGGTGCGGAACTCGCGGCCCGTCGCCGGGAGGAAAGGAACGAAAAACGGTTCGGGGCCGCGTTCCGCGGTTATTGGTTGGTTGTCGGGTCCCGCATCGCTGCGGGAAGTGTTGGTTGGGGATGATAGCGGTTTACTTGCCGCCGGTGGTCGCGATGCCCTCGACCAGATACTTCTGACCAAAGCAGAACACGATGAACAACGGAATGATCGACAACACGCTCATCGCGAACATCGGACCATAGCTCGACTGCG
>NZ_WBSN01000006.1 GCF_009299475.1 Bifidobacterium avesanii
CCAAGCCAAGCAGGACCCGACCATCGAACGCGCTAGACTCAATACCAAGCCGCGCGGTTTCCTTCACTTTTTCAATCACACACCGAATCAAACCGCACGGCCCTTACACACCAAAATGCGAAGAGCCCATATAACGGGTTGTTTGTAGGCGAGGGTGAGCCGGCAGGCGAACCAGCAACACAGCGCGCAGCCCCGTTTCCTCCGATCACGTCTCCCGCCCCGCTTCGGCGGGGCTTTTTCATTATGCGCGTCACACCGCTGACTCATCCCGGTGTTAGGCTCGTGCTGTTCGGAGCGACGGTCCGGCAGTCGTTTGACTTTTGATCTTTCGCATTCGCCCGCGCCGTGGCCGCTCCGCTTGCCGTCGCATTCCGCGGCGGGAAGAGAGAAATGCAAGGAGAGCGAGTTATGGAGAAATTCTTCAAGCTCAAGGAGAGCGGCACCACCGTCTCCACTGAGATCACCGCGGGTCTGACGACCTTCTTCGCGATGAGCTACATCATCGTCGTCAACCCCCTGATTCTGAGCCAGACCGGCATGCCGTGGGGCGGCGTCTTCCTCGCCACCATCATCGCGGCCATCATCGGCACGCTCGTCATGGGCCTGTTCGCCAACGTGCCGTACGCGCAGGCGGCCGGCATGGGCCTCAACGCCTTCTTCACCTACACCGTCTGCTTCGGCCTCGGCTTCTCCTGGCAGCAGACGCTGTGCATGGTGTTCCTGTGCGGCCTGATCAACATCGTCATCACGGTCACCAAGATCCGCAAGATGATCATCGAGGCCATTCCGCCCATGCTGCAGAACGCCATCGGCGGCGGCATCGGCATCTTCGTGGCCTACGTGGGCATGCTCAACGTGGACCTCGTCAAGTTCACGCCCGACGAGGCGACCACCGAGAAGGCCGTCGGCGCCACGCCCGGCCTCGCCACGCTGAACAACCCCACCCTCTGGCTGTTCCTCATCGGCCTGCTGCTCGCCGTCGTGTTCACCGTGCTCAAGGTCAAGGGCGGCATGCTGCTGACCATCGTGATCACCGCGCTCATCGGCATCCCCATGGGCCAGACCACCATGGCCAACTCCGTGTCCATCTCCGACACCTTCGCCCAGCTGCCTCAGACCTTCGGCGTGATCTTCACGGCCGACGGCTTCCCGGCGCTGTTCTCCGACCCGGCCAAGATCCCGCTGGTGCTCGTCACCATCTTCGCGTTCTCCATGTCCGACACGTTCGACACGCTCGGCACCTTCATCGGCACCGGCCGCCGCACCGGCATCTTCTCCGACGAGGACATGAAGCACATGGAGACCGGCAGCGGCTTCTCCTCCAAGCTGGACAAGGCCCTGTTCGCCGACTCCATCGCCACCTCGATCGGCGCCATTTGCGGCACCTCGAACACCACCACCTACGTGGAGTCCTCCGCGGGCATCGCCGCGGGCGGCCGCACCGGCCTGACCTCCGTGGTCGTGGCGATCTGCTTCGCGCTGTCCGCCTTCCTGTCCCCGATCGTCTCCGCCGTGCCGTCCGCCGCGACCGCAGGCGTGCTGGTGATCGTTGGCTGCATGATGGCCTCCTCCCTCAAGGAGATCGACTGGAGCGACATCTCCGCCGCCATCCCGGCGTTCTTCGCGTCCGTGTTCATGGCGTTCTCCTACTCCATCAGCTACGGCATCGCCGGCGGCTTCATCACGTACTGCATCGTGAAGATCTGCAAGAAGGAAGCCAAGGACGTGCACCCGATCATCTGGATCGTCTCGGTGCTGTTCATCCTCAACTTCATCCTGCTCGCCGTGCTGTAAGGCGTGCCGCAGTCCTGCTATAGATATAGGCGCTGAGACACGACGTAGTCGGCTCGGCGCCTATGTTGTTTCCCGCCCCGTTCCGCCCGGAACGGGGCTTTTTCATACCCGCGCGGGTGCTTATGAAAAGAGCCTTCGATTTCTGACCTAATGTTCCCGGTACAAAGCGTTACAGCGCACTGCCGGCCGTTGCAATTCCGCGGTTTTCTCGCGGTTCAGGGGCGGTTCTTCACGCGTGATTAGGTCAGAAATCGGCATGGCCGTTGGCAAGCGGCAATGTTGCGTGCACAAAACGTGCCCGACGCGTTTTGTGCGTCTGGAAGCCGCATCAATCGCGGCGTGCGATCGGGCTCGAGCGTGGTTTTGAACTTGGGCTTGACCGCCGCTTGGCTTATTGGCTCATTGGCGTTGGATTCCGGCGCCATCGAATGCATCACGAAAAAGAGCCCTCCCGCGAACCGGAATTCGCGGGAGGGCTCTTTCGCATCAGGTCAAAGCGCTGAGGATCAGTACCACTTGTGGGACACCCAGAACGAGTAAGCGCCCTGAATGCTGCCGTAGCGGCTGTTGCAGTAGCTGAAGAACCACTTGAGCTGCGTCTGGTAGTTGGTGCGCCAGTCGGCGCCGGCGGAGGCCATCTTGCTGCCGGGCAGAGCTTGCGGCAGGCCGTACGCGCCGGAGGACGGGTTGGAGGAGTTGACCTGCCAGCCGGACTCGTGGTTGATGATGAACACGGTGGCGGTGAAGTCGGCCTCGCTGTAGCCGTTGGAAAGCAGGTAGTCGTGCGCCCACTGCTGCATGGCGCCCACCGGGGTGGTGGTGCCGATCGAGGCGGAGGCGGACGAGGAGCCGGAGGACTTCGCGGCCGCCTTCTTGGTGCCCTTGAGGATCACCTTGTCCACCGGGGCGGTCTTGACGTACTTGGAGATGGTGTTCGAGGAGATGACCGTGTCGCCGTTGCGGGTGACGAGGTTCGTGGACTCGACCACGCCGTTCTGTCCCTCGGTCTCCACCTTGGTGGTGCCGGCGGGCAGGGAGTCGTCCTCCTTCTCGACGGTGTTGAACGGGATTTCCTCGTCGGAGGTCTCGATCGTCGCGTTGGCGCGCGTGATGGTGATCGTGGTGGACTCGTCGACCGGCTCGTCAAGGCCGGGGGAGACGACGTCGGACGGGTCGAGCGTGATGTTGCCGGCCTCGAGCACGGAACGCACGTCGGTGAGGTTGTCGCCCAGCACCACGCGGGAGTCGCCGTTGATGTCCACCGTGACGTAGGACGTGTTCGCGCTCGCGCCGCCGGCCCCTTCGCTGATGGCCTTGCGCACGGTGTCACGGGAGACTTCGATGCCCTGCATGTTGGTGGCCGAATAGGACGTCACCTCGGTGGAATCGTCCGTGGCGACGGCGGTGGAATGCGCGTAGAAGTCACGCGACGCGACGCCGATGCACACCACGGTGGCAACCGCCGCAAGCCCGGCCACGCAACGCGCCCATTGACGTTTGGTGATCAGCTTGAGCGCTGCCGTATGCGATTTCTGATGGCGACCCATCAAACTCCTTAATTCGACCAATAATGCACGGCGGCGTGCGGCACAAACGGGTGCCTTGCACGCACACACGTCCTCCACATTAGCCCACTTTGGCTAAATCTGGTAATCGGGAGGGCGCGGGCCACTAGATATTGGCGTGGTGAAAGCGGTTCCCGGCACCCATGACAACGCCGAAGAACCCTTGGCATGAGTGCGGTTCGGGGTTCTTCGGCGCGAAATGCACGAAAAATCGTGAAAAACGGTGAAAGGGACGGATCAGGCCTGCTGGGCGGTGACGTCGAGCTTCTTGGCCTGGGCGATGAGGTCGTCCAGATCGGAGGCGCGCAGCGCGCCGGCCTGCTTGAAGACGATCTGGCCCTTCTTGGCGATCATGAGCGTGGGCACGGCGGAGATGCCGGCCGCGGCGGCCAGATCCTGGTTCTGGTCGATGTCCACCTTGGCGAACACGATGTCCGGGTTCGCCTCGCTCGCGGCCTCGAACACCGGGCCGAACGCCTTGCACGGGCCGCACCAAGTGGCCCAGAAGTCGAAGAGCACCAGATCGTTGTCGTTGACGAGCTGCTCGAATTCGGCGGAGGTAACTGCACGCGTGGCCATAATCGTTCCTTGTCTCTAAAAGTGCTGCGGCTGAAGTGCTGCGGTTGTTCCTGCCCTCCAGCATTCCAGCACCAGTGGATAAGCGGCACGGCGCGTTCGGGCGCGTTCGCCGTGGGCGTCACGGATTGGTCATACGCACGCCGGATAATGGGGGCATGCCAGTCATGAATGATGAAGTGCCGGGTCCGGACGACTTCGATGCGAACCGTCCGCGCGGCGAATTCGACAACATCACCCCCGAGGATTTCGTGCGTGGCAGCGGCCACCACAATCCGCCCGGGTGGCTGGGCCCCGCGGACATCGACCGCGCCCGTCGCCAGCTGCCCATCGCGTACGTGGAGATCGTGCCCGTGCGCACGGACGATCTGGGCCGCGTGAACCGCGTCGGCTCGCTGCTGCGCGTGGGGGACGACGGCGCCATCGAGCGCACGCTCATCACGGGCCGCGTGCTCTTCCACGAGTCCCTGCGCGAGGCGATCGCCCGCAACATCGCCAAGGATCTGGGCGACATCGCCCTGCCGGTGCTGCCGAGCGGCCTGCAGCCCTTCACGGTGGCGGAATTCTTCCCGACGCCCGGCGTGAGCGAGTTCTACGACCCCCGCCAGCACGCGATCGCCCTGTGCTACGTGGTGCCGATCGCCGGCGACTGCAAGCCGCAGGACGAGACGCTGGACGTGGAGTGGGTGGACCCGCGCAGCGAGGATCTGGACCGGTTCGTGGCGCAGATGCCGAACGGGCACGGGCGTCTGGTGCGCCTGGCGCTGGCGTGGGCCGGCGTGTGACGCGGGACGCCAGGGCCGAAAGGCCCGGAAGACTGAAGACCCACGCGGAAGACTTGCGAAAGGACTGTTAGCGCAATGCGAATGTTGAACCATGTGCTCAGCCGGGGGACCGGCGTGCCGGTCGTGCTGGTGCACGCGTTTCCCGTCGACCACCACATGTGGGACGAGTGCGCGGCCGAGATCGTGCGGCAGGCGGAGGAGGAGGGGCTGGCGCGGCCCACGATCTGGGCGCCCGACATGCCTGGCGCCGGCAGCGGCCCGATCCCGAGCGTCGAGGAGAGCGGCGGCGCGGCCGACGACGGCTCGTACCCCCGTGCGCTCGACCGCATGGCCGACGCATACGTGGACATGCTGCGCGCGGCGGGATACGACCGCGCGATCTGGGTGGGGCTGTCCATGGGCGGCTATCTGGTGCTGGACGTGCAGCGCCTGCACCCCGACGCGGTGGCGGGCCTCGCCCTGTGCGACACCAAGGCGGACGCCGACGGCCCCGAGGCGCACGCCAGCCGCCTCAGGATCGCGGACGAGATGGAGGCGACCGGCACGCGCGAGCCGGTGATGCACTTCGCCGCCGCGAATCCGATGCGCGACTCGACGGTCAAGCGCTCCCACGAGTTCATCGCGCGCATGACCGGCCTCATCGAGGCGCAGGACCCGAAGGGCGTGGCGTGGCGCGAGCGCATGGCCGCCGGCCGCCCGGACCTCAACGACCAGCTGCCGCTCGTCACGGCCCCCGCCGCCGTGGTGTGCGGCGACAAGGATCCGTCCAGCCCGCCCGCCGTGATGCGCCCGATCGCCGAGGCCATGACCGGCACCAGCGCGGCGTTCACCGTGATCGACGACTGCGGCCACTTCTCCGCCATGGAGCATCCGGACGAGCTGGCCCGCCCGCTGGTGGCGCTCATCGCGCGCGTGAACACCATCGAGGCGATGAAGGAGGGCGGCCGCTGATGCCGGGGTCGCAGGGAACATCGCAGGGAATGGGCATACAGGGCTTTTCCCCGCTGTCGCTGACCGGCGTGCTGCCGTTCCTGCCGCTCGCGCAGGGCGACATCGACTATCAGGTCGACCGCCGCGGGCAGGAGGGGCTCATCGACGAGGTGCTCGCCGAACCGACCACGCGCGTGCTGCTGGTGAACGCCGGCAAGCTCGCCGTGCCGCGCGGGCAGGCCGCCGTGGTGGACTACGAGGCTGCCAAGATGCGGCTCGCCCTGCTGCCCGGCGCCTACATGGCCGACGAACTGGCCACGCATCCCGGTGCAGTGCCGATCTTCCTCGGCGCGTACGGGCCCCGTACGGACGCCGAGCACATGGTGGCCGTGGACATCACCCGCGCCGCCAAGCCCGTGGCCGTCCCGCCCGTGCCCGACGCGGCCGGCGTGGGGGCGGACGACGCCTTTGAGTCCGTCGGCGCGGGCCAGGCGCCCGCCGGTTCCGCGACGTCGATCATCGATCAGGCGGCCCAGCGCTTCGACTGGGTGGATCTGCGCGGCTTCGCGCCCCACGCCTCCGCACGCGAGGCGGGACTGGCCACGAGCGCCGCGAGCCTGAGCATGTGGCACAACTCCCAGCGCTTCTGCCCGTGCTGCGGCGCGCCCGTGGCCCCGGCCCTCGGCGGATGGGCGCAGCGCTGCACGTCTCCGGACGACCGCGGGCGCATCCTGTTCCCGCGCATCGAGCCGGCCGTGATCACCGCGATCGTGGACCGCAAGGACCGCCTCATGGTCCAGCACAACGCGGCGTGGCGCAACGAGCTGCTGTACTCGGTGTCCGCCGGGTTCGTGGAGGCCGGCGAGAACCTCGAGCACGCCGCCCGCCGCGAGGCCCGCGAGGAGACCGGCGTGCGCGTGGGGGAGCTGCGCTACCTCGGCTCGCAGCCGTGGCCGTTCCCCTCGTCGCTCATGATGGCGTTCAAGGGTCAGGCCGAGACCGACGAGATCCGCGTGGACGGCAAGGAGGTCACCGACGCCGCGTGGATGACCCGCGACGAGTACACGCACGCGCTCATCGCCGGACGTCTCGAGGCGCCGGGCAGGGCCACCATCGCGCGGTACATGATCGAGGAGTGGCTCGGCCGCGAGCTGTGAGCCGCGAGCTGTGAGCTGTGAGCTGTGAACCGTAAGCCGTGAGCGCGAAACATGCGCGGCGCGGGCTTCGCTCGGGACCGTGCCGCGGGAGATTGTGCATATGCCGTGAACATGCGGTGTGATCCCCGTCACGTTGTGACCGCTCACAGCGCGCGCGTGCCGTTCGCCGTGGGCAAGAGCGCCGGCAAGAGGCGGCAATCGCGGCCTTCCGCGTCGTTTTGGCGGTATATAGTGGGCCGCAACAGAGACGTAGCTGCATGGGACATGCAGAGAGACAAGAGACATAGGACACGAGAGGAACGGATGGCCATGGCCAACGATACGAATGATGCCCTCTTCGACCCGGAGCGCACGGCCTACCTGCCGCCGCTGCCGGTACCGGGCGGCGCGGCGCAGTCCCACGCGCACGCGCGCCACGCCGAGCAGCCGGCGTTCGAGGCGCTGTTCGCCCCGTCCGCGCCCGAATCCATCCCGCCCGAGGGCATTGCCGGCCACGCCGCCGGCGCCGCGGCCGTCTCCGGCGCGCGCAGGCGCCACGTGGGCCTGATCGTCACGCTGTGCGTGTTCGCCGCGCTGCTCGTGGCCTTGGTCGGCGGGTTCTTCGGCGCCCGCGCGTACTTCGCGGACCGCGTGGCCCCCGGCGTGAGCTTCGGCGGCACGAGTCTTGCGGGCATGACCGCCGACGAGGCGCGCAACGTGGTCGCCGCCAAGGCCGACGAATCCAAGATCGCCATCACCGCCTCCGACGGCAAGACCGCCACCGTGTCCCTGAAGGACCTCGGCGTCACCGCGGACGTGGACGGCACCGTCATGAACCTGCTCAACGCCAAGTCCGGCGGCACGCTGGGCGCCGAGATCGCGCGCATCAACCCGTGGGCCTCGAGCGACGTGCCGCTGAGCCTCAGCACCGACAAGCTCGCGCTCGCCAACGCGCTCACCGAGCGCTTCGTGCACGAGGACGACCGCGCGGTCGCCTCCACCGTGGCCTATGCGGACGCCTCCTCCAACTTCGCCGTCACCGCCGGCAGGGACGGCCAGTCGCCGATCGCCCAGCCGGTCGAACAGGCCGTCGCCGCCGTGGCCGAGCGCCCCGGCACCGTCGTCAACGCATCCGTCACCTACGAGTCCGTGGCCATGCCGGTGAGCGTCGGCACCGCGCAGCAGGCCGCCGACCAAGCCAACGCCCGCCTCGCATCCAAGCTCGTGGTGAACAACGGCTCCAAGAAGTCCTTCACCGTGCCCGCCGCGGAGATCGCCAAGTGGATCGGCTTCGACACGGACCCCGAGCAGGGCACCGTGACGCTCAAGTACGATGATGCCGCCGTGAAGAGCTACCTCGAGGCCACGCTGCCGAACGAGCTCAAGCAGGACATGGTCAAGGCCTCCGTGGTCACCAACAAGGCCGGCGCGGTGATGACCACGCTGCGCGAGGGTGTGGACGGCGTGACCGTGACCGGCGTGGACGATGCGGTGACCGCCGTGACCGCCGCCCTGCACTCCGGCGAATCCGCCACCTCCACCGTGAAGACGGAAACCACCAAGTTCGAGACCGAATCGCGTGCGGTGGACTACGACAGCCCCAACGGCGACCCGCACGTGGTGGTGAACCTGAGCGAGCAGAAGGTCTACGCGTACAAGGGCTCCACGCTCGTCAACACGTTCCTCACCTCCACCGGCAAGCTCTCCACCCCGTCCGACAACGGCACGTTCTTCGTGTACATCAAGTACGAGTCCAAGACCATGCGCGGCGCCGACTACGTGACGCCGAACGTGCCGTGGGCCATCTTCTACAACCAGGGCGAGGCTCTGCACGGCGCCCCGTGGAACCCGGACGGCATCGCCAAGGGCGAGCCGCGCTCTCACGGCTGCGTCAACATGAACGTGGCCGACGCCAAGTGGGTCTACGACTTCCTGCCCGTCGGCGCGATGGTGCAGGTGGTCGGCACTACGCCCACCGCAGCCGTGCGCGCGAGCTGAGGATTGCCGAGGGCCGGGGCCCGCTTCGTCCGCGCTCGAAACGCCGTGTTATGGTGTCGGTATGAGCGTTGAAGAAGACAAGCCCCAGAATCTGGACATCCCCGAGCACCTCGAGTACTCCGAGGAGCATGTGTGGGTGGACCAGTCCGTCGAGCCCGCGATCATCGGTGTGACCGAATACGCGGTGAGCCAGCTCGGCGACCTCGTGTTCATCGACATGCCCGAGGTTGGCACCCGCGTGGAGGCCGGCGACGAGATCCTCGAGCTCGAATCCTCCAAGGCCGTCGAGCCGCTGATCAGCCCGGTGGCCGGCGTCATCCGCTACGTCAACCAGGGCGCGGCGGACGATCCGAGCGTGGTGAACAACGATCCGTACGGCGAAGGCTGGATCGTCAAGATCGAACTGGACGACGACGAGCCCGAGCTGCTCGACGCGGACGCCTACGCCGCCATGATCAGCAAGTAAGGCAAGTACCAAGTACACGGAATCAGCATCGGACGAGACCCGCAAGGGGGCACAGGATGTCGAACCGGGAAGCGAAGCAGAAACCCATCCGCGCGAGGCGGACCACCACCATCGTGGACGCCGCCTCGTGGCGCGAGCGCATCGAAAACAAGCCGATCGTGGTCCGCGCCACCCGCCGCGTGGTGACGCACGGGTTCGGCGTCTGGTCGGCGCTGTCCACCCTGTTCACCAAGCAGCTCGGCTGGTATCCGCGCGTCGAGCCGTACGTGGGCTACGGCACCGAGGCCTACTCGCGTCTGATCTGCCGTACCGTGCGCGCGCCGGAGAGGCGCGAGGCCGGCGTGCTCATGCGCGGCATCCGAGGCATGCTCACCGTGCCCGCGCCGCACACGCACGTGCGCATCACCGTGGACCGCCGCCCGTTGGAGACTGTGCAGATCGGCACGTCCGAGGCGTACGACCCGATCGACCCCTCGCGCGACCAGCCCAGCAGCTTCGCCATCTCCGACGACGCCGGCTACCTCGACCTCGTGGCCGAGCACCACATGACTCCCGGCATCCATCAAGTCTCGTACAGCGTGGAGCGCCGGCCGGACGTGACCGCGCCGCTGTTCACCATCCCGTCCGAGGCGCAGGTGGGCATCATCTCCGACGTGGACGACACGATCATGGTCACGCAGGCGCCCACGCTGTGGAAGGCCGCGTACAACCTGCTCTTCCTCAACCCGCGCAAGCGCGCCGTGGTGCCCGGCATGAACGTGCTGTACTCCAAGATCGCGGACCTGTTCCCGGACGCGCCGTTCTTCTACCTGTCCACCTCGCCGTGGAACGTGGAGACCTCGATCCGCCACTTCATCCGCTATCAGGGATACCCCGAGGGGCCGCTGCTGCTGCGCGACCTCGATCCGCGCCCCAAGACGTTCATCCCCTCCGGCGTGCAGCACAAGCTCGAGTTCGCCGAGCAGCTCATGGCCGACTTCCCGCGCATGCGCTTCATCCTCATCGGCGACGACGGCCAGAAGGACCCGACCACGTACGCCACGATCGCCAAGCGGTACCCCGGGCGCGTGATCTGCATCGGCATCCGTCAGCTCACGCCCAAGGAGGCGTCCGTGGTGCCGGCCATGCAGATCGCCGGCATGACCACCACGCAGCCCATCCCCGTGACCGACGTGCCCGTGTTCACCGGCACCACCGGCTCGAACCTCATGAAGACCATGCTGCCGTACCTGCGCCACAACGTGTGAGGACGGGCGCAACGCGCGGGTTCGCCGCGGCGGGGTCGGTGTAGCATGGACGCACTATGAGTGATGAAGCCATCGAATACCCGGTCGCGGCGCGCGAGCCGCACACCCGATCGTTCCACAACGACGTCTTCGAGGACCCCTACGAGTGGCTGCGGGCCAAGGACGACCCGCGCACCCAGACGTTCGTGAGCGGGCAGAACGCGTACACGGACGCGCGCATGAAGCCGCTCGCCGGCCTGCGCTCACGCCTGTTCGACGAGCTCAAGTCCCGCGTGCAGGAAACCGACATGTCCGTGCCCACCCGGCTCAACGGCTACTGGTACTTCACACGCACGCAGGAGGGCAAGCAGTACGCCGTGCAGTGCCGCATCCCCGTGGCCGACCCCGACGACTGGACGCCGCCGACCGTGGACGCGGCCGCCGAACCTGGATCCATGCCCGGCGAGCAGATCGTGTTCGACGGCAACAGGGAGGCCGAGGGGCACGACTTCTTCCGCTGCGGCGGCATCGACCTGAGCCACGACGGCCGCTGGATGCTCTACGGCGTGGACGTGACCGGCGACGAGCGGTACGACCTCAAGATCCGCGACCTTTCCACCGGCGAGGACCTGCCGGAGGTCATCGAGCAGGTGTCCGCGGGCGGGTGCCTCACGCCGGACGGCAAATGGGCGTTCTACGTGAAGGTGGACGAGGCGTGGCGGCCGTACGCCGTGTGGCGCCACCGCGTCGGCACGCCCGCCAGCGAGGACGAGGAGGCGTGGCGCGAGGACGACGAGCGCTTCTGGGTGGGCGTGGGCCTGAGCTTCGACGAGCGCAACATCGTCATCGGCACCGGCTCCAAGACCACCACCGAGGTGCTCACCCTGCCCGTGGCCGATCCGACCGGCGGGTTCCGCGCGTTCATCCCCCGCCGCGAGGGCATCGAATACGACGTGAGCTTCGCCTGCTTCGAGGGCGCCGGCGAGGACGGCGGGGACGTGCCCGTGGCCGTCGTGTACCACAACGTGTCCAACCCAAACTTCCAGATCAACGTGATCGACATGCGCCGCCACGAGCCGCCGTACGACCTCGACGAGGGCACGGTGGTCGCGGCCGGCTCGCCCTATGGGTGCGAGCGCGGCGGCCAGTATTCCGCCATGCCGGTCGGCCGTCCCTGCCACGCCCCCGGCAACCCGTCGATCCTCGACGGCGCGCGCGGGCTCGGCATCGAGGGCATCGCCATCCACCGGCACTTCGTGCTGCTGTCCTACCGCGCCGAGGGCCTGCCGCATCTGGCGGTCATGACCAAGAACGACGCCGTGGAGGACTGGAAGGCCGGCCGGCCGTGGCGATTCGAGGAGATCCGCCCGAAGCCCGCCGCAGCGCTCAAACAGCCGTATGCCGAGCGCCTGTACTCGATCGGTTCCGGCGGCAACCCGTCGTACGAGGCGCCGAGGCTGCGCTACTCGTTCGGCAGCTACACCATGCCCGGCGAACTGCACGAATACGACCCGGCCACCGGCGAGGACGCGCTGCTCAAGCGCGCCACCGTGCTGGGCGATTTCGACCCGAAGAACTACGTGGAGCACCGGCTGTGGGTCACCGCGCGCGACGGCGAGCAGATCCCCGTCTCGCTGGTGTGGCGCCCGTCCGTCTGCCATCCGCAGATCGAGGGCAGTCCCGCGCCCATGTTCATCACCGGCTATGGCGCGTACGAGGTGAGCATGGACCCGGGCTTCTCCGTGCCGAGGCTGAGCCTCATGGACCGCGGCGTGCTGTACGCGGTGGCGCACATCCGCGGCGGCGGCGAGATGGGCCGCGCGTGGTACGAGCAGGGGCGGCGGCTCAACAAGAAGCACAGCTTCGAGGACTTCGTGGACGTGACGCGCGCGCTGCAGGAGGGCGGCTGGGCCGATCCGACGCGCACCGTGGCGAACGGCGGCTCCGCGGGCGGCCTGCTCATGGGCGCGGTGGCCAATATGGCGCCGAACCTGTACGCGGGCATCGAGGCGGACGTGCCGTTCGTGGACGCGCTCACCTCGATCCTCGACCCGGACCTGCCGCTGACCGTCACCGAGTGGGACGAGTGGGGCGACCCGCTGCACGACGCCGCCGTGTACGACTACATGAAGTCGTACACGCCGTACGAGAACGTGCCCACGGCGGCCGAGCGCCTCGAGCGGTTCGGCACCGACCACTTTCCGAAGATCTTCATCACCACGTCGATGAACGACACACGCGTGCTGTACGTGGAGCCGCTCAAGTGGGCGGCGCGCCTGCAGGAGCCGGAGGTCGGCGCGGACGTGGTCGTCAAGATCGAGGTGGAGGCGGGTCACGGCGGCACGACCGGGCGCTACAAGCAGTGGGAGGAGGTCTCCTACGAGAACGCGTGGTGCCTGGGCGCGATGGGCATCACCGAGTAGCGGCGTCGGCTTGCCGGCGGTGCACTGCCGTTGGATTTGGCAGTTCGGTTGGTTCCGGCGGTTTTGTTCCGTTTGTTCCGTCGGTGCCGTTGGTTCCGGCGTCCCTCGGCGGGCGTCAGCTCGGGCGGATGCCGGCTCCGTGTCCACCTGCTGAGCGGCTTCCGCTCACCCCGTGGCCTCGCGAGTAGTCTGCCGTGCTATGAGCAAGACATATCACATTGCAGTTATTCCCGGCGACGGCATTGGCAAGGAAGTCACGCCGTGGGCTCAGGCCGCCCTGGAGAAGGCCGCCGAAGGCGAGGCTTCGTTCACCTACGAGCAGTTCGATCTGGGCGCCGAACGCTACCTGCGCGACGGCGCGATCCTGCCCCAGGACGAGGAGGACCGCATCAAGCAGGCCGACGCCATCCTGCTCGGCGCCGTGGGCGACCCGCGCATCAAGGCCGGCATCCTCGAGCGCGGCCTGCTCCTGAAGCTCCGCTTCGACCTCGACCAGTACGTCAACCTGCGTCCGTCCAAGCTGTACAAGGGCGTCACCTCCCCGCTCGCCAACCCGGGGAACATCGACTTCGTGGTGGTGCGCGAGGGCACCGAGGGCCTGTACTGCGGCGCCGGCGGCGCGGTCCGCCGCGACACCCCGGCCGAAGTGGCCACGGAGGTGTCCATCAACACCGCGTACGGCGTGGAGCGCGTGGTCCGCTACGCCTTCCAGCTCGCCATGAAGCGCCGCAAGCACATCACGCTCGTGCACAAGAAGAACGTGCTCGTCAACGCCGGCGACATGTGGCAGCGCATCGTCGACCGCGTGGGCGAGGAATACCCCGAGGTCACGCACGACTACTCGCACATCGACGCGGCCACCATCTACCTCGTCTCCGACCCGTCGCGCTTCGACGTGATCCTCACCGACAACCTCTTCGGCGACATCCTCACCGACGAGGCCGGCGCCGTGGTGGGCGGCGTGGGCTACTCCGCGTCCGGCTGCATCAACGCGTCGAACGAGTACCCGTCCATGTTCGAGCCGATCCACGGTTCCGCTCCGGACATCGCCGGCAAGGGCATCGCGAACCCGACCGCCGCGATCCTGTCCGCCGCCATGCTGCTGCGCCACCTCGGCTTCGACGAGGCCGCCGCGAAGATCGACGCCGCCGTCGAGGCGGACATCGAGGAGCTGGGCTCCACCACCCGCACCACCGAGCAGGTGGGCAAGGACATCCTCGCGCGCATCTGATCGGGATCTCTGGGCCGGCGGGCCGGTGCCGCCGATCCGTTGCGGTTGACAGCGCCGGCTTGTGCGGCTTGTGCGGCCCTCATATTGGCCTGTGCGGGTTTGTCTGACCTGCTTCGGTTGAGCCGGTTTATGCGGTCTATGTGGCTTGTGTGGCTTGTGCGTTGACGGGCGTCGGGCATATCAACCTTTGCGGCTGGTATGTCTGGCGCCCGTTTGGCATGCGTGGGGTTGTCATAGATTCGCGGGTCTGCTGTGCCGTGGTGTCGCGTGTTTCCCGCCATCTCCCCGCATATTCCGTATACGTGTATACGAAAACGTTAGTGAAAGCGGCCGTCCACGGTCTTCCGCGTATGCACGTATACGAAAAGTGCAGTGAAGGCCGTCGAAATCGTCCATTTTCGTATACACGTATACGGAATGGACCGTGAAGCCCGCCGCCTGAGGTCGGTTTCGTATGCGCGTATACGGAGATGACACCGGTAACGGCACTGGGGAGTCGATGGGAACGGCACCGTGAAAGCCGAATGCCGTCACTTTTTGTAAATCCGTTACAAAACAGATATCGAGGGATCAGCCTAGGTGCCGGTTTTGTAAATTCGTTACAGACCGGACGCCGAGGAGTGCCGTTCAGCGTCGTTTCTGTAAATCCGTTACAAAAAGTGCATCGTAGAGGCACGTTCAGCGTCCCTTTTGTAAAATCGTTACAAAATGGATGCCGAGGGACCATGTTCGGTGTCACTTTTGTAAATCCGTTACAACAACGACAGGTTAGGGCCGGTTTCGGCGCCTGTTTTGTAACGGTTTTACAAAAGTGACGGGCAGCGGGATGGAATGGGCCGGTGAATGGCGGACGGCATGGGGAAGGGCACGATGCGATGGCATGACTGACGGTCCGATCGGTGGAACGGCAATGGCGCGGTCGACGGAACGGTATTGTCGGCAACGCGGCCGATGGTGTGATCGGCGGCATGGCGATGATGCGGACAACGGCACGGGCGGCAACGCGTGGCTGATAATCCGATGAGTAGGCACGGCGGATGACATGACCGACGGGGTATGGTGATGATATGGCCGGCGGCGCGACGGATAGATGGTCGCCGGACGCCCAGTCGGGTGATATGGCATTCGGCACGGCGGATGTATGACGAACAGTTGCATGACGAACGGTCGAAACCAATCGGATGGAAGGCGGGACGCAAGTATGGCGATGGACGGCATGTGGCGCCGCGGCGAATGCAAGATGCCGGGCGGCAAGTTGGTGGCGGTCAGCCTATGCAGGGACGGGAACAAGGACGGGGGCTCGGGCGAAAGGCCAAATGGGAACGCGAACGGGACCGCCGCGCACTGGTCGGCCCGCATCGACGGCGACTTCTTCGTGGAGGGCGACGCCGATGCCGCGCGGAATTTGCTGAACGCGTTGGAGGCGACGATCGGTGACGCAATGATCGCCGGTGCGGGCGAGTGCGCGGACTCGTATATAAAGGAGTCCGTCGTCCGGGGACATGGTCAAGACCGCGGCTTGCCCGTAACGCATGACCGGCATGACGCCCGTCAGAGGAATCGGTCCGCAGCCGTGCCGACCCTGGAACAAACGACGGCGTGCGATTCGCTGACCGCACGGTTGGATGCGGTGATCGACGCGCATCCGGAGGCGACGTTGGTCGGCGCCACCGCGGCGACGATTGCGACGGCTGCCATGCGGGCACTGGGTGGTGCGACGACGGTTGTTGCGACCCGGGACGCAGCCGATGGCCATGACGCCGCCCGTGAACGGGCTCGTAAGGGCGCTCGGCGAGATGATGATCGGATGATCGCCGCTCCGACGTCGTCCCACCTGGGCATGGTGCATCAGGGGGACGCCGTCAATCCGAATAGGGGAACATCGGACGCGACGCATGCAACCGCGGGCGCAGGGGAGTCCGCCGTCACGTCGGATGCGGCGCGACGGGAAGGCCTCCCGGGGAAAGCGTCCGCGTCGGTGAAATCAATGTCGTCCGGGACTGCGAGGGCCGCGGGGAAGAACTCTGACACCGAGTCCGCCGCCGCCCTCTTCCCCAATCTCACCGTGCTGCGGGATACGCCCCGCGAGCCGGCCATGCAGCTGGCGCTCGACCAGGCGTGCGCGGAGGCGATGGCCGCCGGGCGGATGGGGCCGCTGATCCGACTGTGGCAGTGGGACCGCGCGGCCGTGGTGATCGGGCGCTTCCAGTCGGTCGGCAACGAGGTGAACCTCGATCAGGCGCGCGCGGAGCATGTGACCGTGGTGCGGCGCATCACCGGCGGCGGCGCGATGTTCGCCGAGCCGGAGTCGGTCATCACGTATTCGCTGATCGCCCCGCTGGACTGGGTGACCGGACTGAGCATCGGGGACTCCTACCGCCGCTGCGACCAGTGGGTGCTCGACGCGCTGCGGCCGCTTGGCATCGAGGCGCGCTACCAGCCCATCAACGACATCGCCTCGCCGCTGGGCAAGATCGGCGGCGCCGCGCAGCGCAGGTTCCCCGCTCCGGCGGACGGAACCGGGCACGGCGGCGGACCCGGCGCAGTGCTGCACCACACCATGCTCTCGTACGACATGGATGCCGCCAAAATGCTGCGCGTGCTCAACGTCTCCAAAGAGAAGATGTCCGACAAGGCAGTCAAGTCGGCGGCCAAGCGCGTCGATCCGCTGCGCTCGCAGACCGGGCTCACGCGCGCCGAGGTGCTTGACCGCATGATCGCCACCCTCACGGATCCGGAAGGTCCGTATCGTGCGCGGTATGCCGGACCGGAGCGTGCGGACGACGTGATCGGGCGGGACGTGCTCGACCGCGCCGCCGATCTGGCGCGCATCCGGTTCGCCACACCCGAATGGACCGCGCTCATTCCGTGACCGTGAACGCGACGGCGTCCGCACGACAAAGACCGGCCGTGTGACAATGAGCGGTCGCGCGGCGGAGAGACGTGACGCGCGAAGGAACGTCCCGCCCGGATCGGCGGCGGGAGCGTCGGCGCGCGGCGATACAATGTCTACCCGTACATCGGGCCGAGGAAGCCATCGGATTGCACGGAGGTGGGGATGAGCGTCAGCAGGTCGGGTCAGGCGGCGAACCATGCGTCGGACGGAATCGCGAGCGGCGACAACATGCTGCTGCACACCGCGCTGTTCAAGCAGGTGTCGCCCGAGGAGGCCGAACAGCTGATCCCGCACCTCAAGCGCTGGACGCTCAACAAGGGCGGCTATATTTTCCGCGAGGGCGACGTGGACCATCGCATGTACGTGCTGGAGAACGGCCGCGTCAAGCTCACCCGCCAGTCGGACGACCACCGCGTGCAGCTGCTCAGCATCCACGGCCACGGCGAAATCCTCGGCGAAATCCCGGTGTTCGACCCCCACGGCGGCCCGCGCACGGCCAATGCGGTGGCCATGACCAACGGCACCACGGTCGTCTCGCTCGAACACGACGACCTGTTCGCGTGGCTGGACGAGCATCCGCGCGTGGCCGTGGACATGCTGCAGGTCCTCGCCGGCCGCATGCGCGCCAACAACGAGCGCATCTCCGATCTGGTGTTCATGGACGTGCCCGCGCGACTGGCCAAGACGCTCCTCGATCTGGCCCAGCGCTTCGGCGAGCCGATGGAGGCGGGCCTCATGGTGCCGCACGACCTCACGCAGGAGGAACTCGCCCAGCTGGTCGGCGCCTCGCGCGAGACGGTGAACAAGGCGCTCATGGACTTCGACAACCGCGGCTGGATCGCGCGCAAGGGACGCTCGATCATCATCTTCCAGCCGGGCATGCTCATCCGCCGCTCGAAGCGGTGAGGCAACCGGGCGCTGAGGCACGGCGGGATCCGGCAAACAGCGGCACGCTGCGGCAAACCGCGGTGAATCGTGGCGGGCGGCGGCAAGCTGCAGGAGAGACCACAACCCACCCATTCAGCCGTTTTTCGGCGGATTTCCAGCTAGTGGAGCTACTGTAATCGTTTGCCGTCCGCGCTTGCCCGCCGGTAGACCCACCCCTTTAGAATGGGCACCATGCCTGAAAAGAAATCCAACTCCGTCAAGCGCGTCTTCACGCTGCTGCTGGCCTACATCATGTTCTGCGGGGCCGGCGGCGTGGTGGCGACCGGATTCCTGCTGCCGGCGGTGTTCGGCGCGAATTCCGTGATCAAGACCGTCACCCCGTCCCTGAAGGCGGAGGGCATCGATTTCTCCATCACCAAGCTGCCCCAGGCGTCCACGCTGTACGCGGCGGACGGCAGCAAGATGGCCTCGTTCTACACCCAGAACCGCATCGTGGTGCCGCTGAGCGAAGTCTCGGACATCATGCAGAAGGCCATGGTGGCCAGCGAGGACCGCCGATTCTTCCAGCATTCCGGCGTGGACGTGCAGGGCGTGCTGCGCGCGTTCGTGCAGACCTACGTCAAGGGCGGCAGCACCCAGGGCGGCTCCTCCCTGAGCCAGCAGTACGTCAAGAACATGCTGCTCGCGCAGGCCGAATCGGACGACGACCCGATCGCCGCCTACCACGCCACCGAGGACACCATCGCCCGCAAGCTGCGCGAGATGCTCATCGCCGTGCAGCTCGAGAAGGAATACTCCAAGGCGGAGATCCTGCAGGGCTACCTCAACATCGCGCAGTTCGGCACGCGCAACCTGTACGGCGTGGAGTCCGCCGCCCGCCGCTACTTCAACAAGAGCGCCAAGGACCTCAACATCGTGGAGGCGGCCACCATCACGCCGATCACGCAGAACCCCTCCAAGTACGACCCGTCGATCGAGGCGAACCAGCCGGAGACGGAGCGCCAGCGCAACATCGTGCTCGACCTCATGCTGCAGGAGGGCTACATCACGCAGCAGGAGCACGACGACGCGGTCAAGACCCCGATCAAGGACACCCTGCACATCACGTCCGTGGACCAGGGCTGCATGACCGCCGGCGACGCCGCGTTCTTCTGCTCGTACGTGGTCAAGCAGATCGAGAACTCCCCGGAGTTCGGCGCCACCAAGGAGGACCGCCAGAAGCTGCTCAACTCCGGCGGCCTCGAGATCCACACCACCATGGACGTCAACGCGAACAACGCGGCCATGAACGCGGCGCGCCAGGCCATCCCGGTGGACGATCCGAGCCAGTTCGAGATGATGATCGCCGCGATCCGCCCGGGCACCGGCGAAGTGCTCGGCTTCGGCATCAACCGCACGTACGACGCCACCGACGCCGCCAAGGACGACTTCCGCCGCACGGCCGTGAACTTCGCCGTGGACCAGATCGACGGCGGCGGCACCGGCTTCTCGGTCGGCTCCACGTGGAAGCCCATCAACTTGGTGGCGTGGATGCGCGAAGGCCATTCGATCACCGAGGTGCTGCCGGCCGGCAACACGCTCAACGAGCGCAACGAGGTGCCCGACTACCACGCCAACGTGACGTGGAACATCTCCAACTCGGGCGCGCGCGGCACCGCGGAGTCGCCGCTGCAGGGCCTCGTCAACTCGCACAACACCACGCAGGTGGCCATGCTCAAGGTGATCGGACTGACCCCGATCCTCAACGCGGCCGCCGACATGGGCTACCACAGCGCCACCATCGCGGACAAGGACAAGTCTCTGCTCGAGCAGAAGGTGCTGTACAACCCGCCCATGGTGATCGGCACCGGCGTGTCCGCGTCCCCGCTGACCATGGCCAACGTGTACGCCACCATCGCCGCCAACGGCGTGCAGTGCACCCCGATCGCCATCACCAAGGTGATCGACAGCACCGGCAAGGACATCCCCGTGCCGAGCGCCAACTGCCATCAGGCCATCGACCCGGAGATCGCGCAGACCGTGGCCTACGCCATGAACCAGGGCGTGGTCACCCCGTCCGGCGCCGCGCACACCGCGCAGCTCGCCAACGGCCGCAAGACCTTCGCCAAGACCGGTACGAACGAGAACGAGTACCTCGTCACCGCCGGCTTCACCCCGGAGGTCGCCGCGTTCGCGATCGCCGGCAACGCGCAGGGCTACCACAAGGAATACGACAAGAAGGCCGGCACGTACAAGACCACGGACGGCTTCACCAACCGCACCATCAACGGCGTCTTCCACGACACGTGGTTCGGCTACATGCTCGCCACCCCGGCGTGGGTGAACTTCATGAACACCTATCTGGACTCGGCGCAGATACCGATCAACAACGACTACGGCAACCCGTCCGCGAAGTACATGGGCGGCGCCAGCTCGTCCTCGTCGTCGGGCGCGACGTCCGGAACGTCCGGCGGCGCGACCGACGGGGCCACGGCGTCCGCTTCGCCCTCCGCGTCCGCCACCGATTCGGCGGCTCCGTCCGCGGACGCCACGGTCACGGTCGACCCGAGCCAGGCCGAGTCGAGCGCGGCGACCAACGAACAGCAACAGCAGTAGCGTTTGACCGGCAGCGCGCAACGGCGACCCTCACGACCCATCCACAAATGGGTGTGGGGGTCGCGTCGTCTCCTGCCTACAATGGCAAGGGTGGCCGCCAGCTCGGGCGGCCGGTGATTTCGAGAGGGGCGAGAAGCGATGATGCAATCCGATTACGACGAGGCCGATCTGGCCGGTTTCGACATGCGCGGGTTCACCGTGGCGGACAAGACGTCGGCCTACGACCGCGAGGACGACGAAGTGGACGACGAGACGGCCGTGGAGAATGAAGCCGCAGAGGTGGCCGCCGATCCGGAAGCCGCGGATTCGGCATTGGACGACGTGGATGCGGACGATGCGGATGACGCGGATGACGCCGATGATGCCGACTCCGCGGGGAGGCCCGCCGGCAAGCCCAAGTCCAAGAGGCTGTTCAAGAGTGCCAAGAAGGCCGTCAAAGCCGAATCACCGGCGCTGTTCAGCCCGATCAGCCTGCGCGGCGTGACCGCGCGCAACCGCGTCTGGCTGCCCCCGATGGACACCTATTCGGCCGTGGCCCGCGCCGGCAAGCCCACGCCGTTCCACTACCAGCACTACGTCTCCCGCGCGATGGGCGGCTTCGGCTTGGTGTGCTTCGAGGCCACCGCTGTGGCGCCGGAGGGACGCATCTCCCCGTGCGATCTGGGCCTGTGGGACGACGACCAGATCGCCGCGTTCCAGTGGATCGTCGACGGCGTCAAGGAGGCCGGCGCGGTCGCGGCCATCCAGCTCAACCACGCCGGGCGCAAGGGCTCGACCGGCTGCTTCTCCGCGGGCTATGAGGGCGGCAGCGTGCCGCAGGACGACGGCGGCTGGCAGACCGTGGCGCCCAGCCCCATCGCGTTCGACAACCTCGCCGCGCCGCGCGAGCTCACGGTGGACGAGATCCACGGCATCGTGGACGCCTTCCGCGCCGCCGCCGTGCGCGCCGTGAACGCCGGGTTCGACGTGATCGAGATCCACGCGGCCCACGGCTACCTGCTCAGCGAGTTCCTCGACCCGCTCACCAACGTGCGCACCGACGAATACGGCGGCAGCCTCGAGAACCGCATGCGCATGCTCGTCGAGGTGGTGGACGCCGTGCGCGGCGCGGTCGCCCCGGCCGTGCCCGTGTTCGTGCGCATCTCCGCCACCGACTGGGCCGCCGGCGGCTGGGATCTGAACCAGACCATCGCCACCGCGCGCGTGCTCAAGGAACACGGCGTGGATCTGGTGGACGTGTCCACGGGCGGGATCCTGCCGGGCGTGGCCATCCCGGTGAAGCCGAACTATCAGGTGCCGTTCTCCGAGCAGGTGCGCGTCAAGGCCCTGGTGCCCACCACCGCGGTGGGACTCATCACCAAGCCGAAGCAGGCCGACCGGATCGTGCGCCGGGGCGAGGCCGACGCCGTGCAGATCGGACGAGCCGCGCTGCGCGACCCGTACTGGCCGCTGCGCGCCGCCGACAAGCTGGGACTGAAGCCGTCCGAGGCGCCCTACCAGCCGCAGTACATCCGCGGCGCGTACTGAGCCGATTCGCCGAACTGATTCGCCGAACTGATTCGCCGAGCCGCCGGGCGTAGAACCGGCGGCCGTCGGTCGGCGGGCGGCAGTCGGGCGGCGGCATGCGTCGGACGGGAGGCCGGTGCTGGCGCTTCGCCGCGCGCGGTGACACAATGGGACGCATGAGCTACGTTTCCGAGAACTTCTGGCACGACGCCGTGAACAAAGCCACCACCGACCTCTTCACCTTCGGATACAAGCACGTCATCAAGCCGTACTTCGTGTTCAACCACACGCCCGACGTGGCGCACGACCAGATGATCCAGTTCTGCCGCGTCACGCGCAACATCCCGCCGCTCATGTGGCTCGAGCGCGAGATGCTCAACTACACCGACCCGATCCTCGAAACCGAGGTCATGGGCGTCAAGTTCGCCAACCCGTTCGGCTTGTCCGCCGGGCTCGACAAGAACTGCGACATGCCGGTCCTGCTCGACAACGCCGGCTTCGGCTTCGAGACAGTCGGCTCCACCACCGCGCGCCCGTGCCCCGGCAACCCGAAGCCGTGGTTCCACCGCCTGCCCGAATACGATTCGATGATGGTGCACGTGGGCCTCGCCAACGACGGCTCCGAGCAGGTGATCCCGCGCGCCGAGGCCGCGTGGCGCAGGGCGAGGGGCATGCAGGTGTCCGTCTCGATCGCGCGCACCAACGACCAGTACTGCGGCGACCTCGACGAGGGCATCGAGGACTACTGCACCTCCATGCGCCGGGCCGCCGGCCGCACCGCCATGATCGAGGTCAACGTCTCCTGCCCGAACACGCACGTGGGCGAGCCGTTCACCTCCAGCCCGGAGAACCTCGACCGCCTGTTCACCGCACTGGACGCGATCGAGCATCCCCAGCCGGTGCTCGTCAAGATGCCACTCAACAAGCCGTGGCCCGAATTCCGCGACCTCGTCGCCGTGCTGGCCGAGCACAAGGTGGACGGCCTGTCGATCGCGAACCTGCAGAAGGACCGCACCGGACTCGAAATTCCGCGCGAATGGGAGGGCGGCCTCTCCGGCGGCCCCACGTACCGCGCGAGCAACGACATCATCGCGAAGACGTACCGCGAGTTCGGCGACCGCTTCGCCATCGCGGGCATCGGCGGCGTGTTCACCCCGCGTCAGGCGTATGCGAAGATCCGCTCCGGCGCGAGCCTCGTCATGTTCATCAGCGCGCTCATGTACCGCGGCCCCCAGCAGATCACCGTGTTGAAGCGCGGCCTCGCCGAACTGCTGCGCCGCGACGGGTTCGACTCCGTGTCCGAGGCCGTCGGCGTGGACGTGGACTGACGCTAGAGTAGACGCCAGAAAGGGGAACCATGTCCGCGACCAACACCGCCGTCCGCACGCTCATCGTCATGCCCACCTACAACGAGGTGGAGAACCTCAAGCCCACGCTCTCGGGGATCTTCGCCAACGCCCCGCAGGCGGAGGTGCTGGTGGTGGACGACAATTCGCCGGACGGCACCGGACGCCTCGCGCAGTTCATGGCGCAGGGGGAGCCCCGGCTGCACGTGATGCACCGCGAGGGCAAGAACGGCCTCGGCCCGGCGTATCTGGCCGGCTTCCAGTGGGCGCTCGAGCGCGGCTACGACATGATCTGCGAAATGGACATGGACGGCTCGCACCGGCCCGAGGACTTCCGCCGCATGCTCGACGTGGCCGTGATGAACCCGGACGTGGATCTGGTGATCGGCTCCCGGCGCGTGCCCGGCGGCGCGACGGTCAACTGGCCGTGGGTGCGCGACGCGATCTCGCGCGGCGGCTCGTGGTACGCGCGGACCATGCTCGGCCTGCCGGTGCACGACATGACCGCCGGATTCCGCATCTACCGCGCCTCCATGCTCGCCCGTCTGGGACTTGAGCGCGTGCAGGCCAACGGCTACGTGTTCCAGGTGGACATGACCCGTCGCGTGGCGGCGGCCGGCGGCGTGATCCGCGAGGTGCCGATCGTGTTCGTGGAGCGTGTGCGCGGCAATTCCAAGATGAGCTCGCGCATCGTGGCCGAGGCTATGCTCATGGTCACCAAGTGGGGGCTGGAGCGCCTGTCCCACCGCAACTGATCGTCGCAGCTGACCATCGCGGCCTGCGGATCTGCCCATAATCCAATCGCAAAATGCAGGATTGGGCGGATTCGCAGGATTGGAGCCCGAATCGCGCCCGCAGCATCATGTTCCTGCCCAATTTGGCATTCTGCGTGCCTAGCGTGGGCGGAAACGCAGGGGAGCGGCCCGCGCGATCAGGGATGGCAACACGCGTGCGCATTTGTCGCGAAACGCTCAGACTCGTTTTGTTCAATGAGCGTATGTGTGCGATAATGTTCGAATGATATCGTCACAACGCCAACATCTCATACTGAGCCGGCTGCGCACGCGAGGAGCCGTGCGCATCACCGCGCTGTCCAAGGAACTCGGCGTCTCCGCGATGACCATCCGCCGCGACATCGCCGATCTCGCGGACAAGGGCCTGCTCAAGCGCGTCCACGGCGGCGCGATCACCACGTCCACGCTGCTGGCCGAGCCGCTGTTCTCGGTCAAGTCGCAGATGGACATCGGGCTCAAGGACGCCATCGCGCAGGAGGCCGTCAAATACGTGGCCCCCGGCGACGTGATCGCCATCGGCGGCGGCACCACGGCCTACGTGTTCGCGCAGCACCTGCTCGAATCCCAGCAGTCGAGCGGCATCACCATCCTCACCAACTCGATCCCGGTAGCCGAGCTCGTGCAGGCGCTGGAGACGAAAGACGTCGAAGTCATCGTCACCGGCGGCGTGATCACCCGCTCCAATTCGCTCGTGGGGCCCATCGCGGACAAGGTCGTCGGCTCCCTGCGCGTGAACACCGTGTTCCTCGGCACCCACTCCGTGTCCATCCCGCACGGCTTCCTCATGCCCAACTCGCTGGAGGCCGCCACGGACATGGCCCTCATGAGCATCGCCGACCGCACGATCATCCTCACCGACCACACCAAATGGCAGTGCACGTCCCTGTCCCTGTTTGCCCGGTTCGACCAGGTGGACACGGTCATCACCGACGACGGCCTGGACCCGGTCGCCGCCAAACAGACCAAGGAATTGGTCAAGGAACTCGTTTTGGCCAAACAGACCGAACAAAACCAAGAAAGTGAGCACATCCAATGAGCGAATTCGCACAGTACACCCCCGGGGCGTATGCGTCCGAGCACATTCGCATCACGCCGACCACGCTGGCGGACGGCCGTGACTTCTTCTATCTCGACGACGATCCGGAGTACGTGTCCGGCAACAAGACCCGCGAGCTCAAGGATCCGCGCGACCTCGCCTACCGCTTCGCCCCGCATCTGGACGCCGACGGCAACGAGGTGCCGTACGCCGCCCCGCAGATGCGCCGCGACCCGCTGACCGGCGACTGGATCCCCATGGCCACCGCCCGCATGAACCGCCCGATCACCGCCGGCCCCGGCGCCACCGCCAAGGGCAACCCGCTGGCCGCCCGCAAGCCCGGCGACCCGTACCAGGACGGCGAGGTTCCGGACACCGACTACAACGTCGTGGTGTTCGAGAACCGCTTCCCGTCCATGGTGCGCGTGCCCGGCGTCTCCGAGGAGGTCTCCTACGTGGACGGCAACCCGCTGTGGGAGAAGAAGCTCGCCGCCGGCCGCTGCGAGGTCATCTGCTTCGACCCGAACGAGCACGGCCTGCCCGCGGACCTGCCGGTCTCCCGCCTGCGCACCGTCGTGGAGGCGTGGGCCTTCCGCACCGCCGAGATCTCCGCCATGGAGGGCATCGAGCAGATCTTCCCGTTCGAGAACCACGGTCAGGAGATCGGCGTCTCGCTGGCCCACCCGCACGGCCAGGTGTACTGCTACCCGTTCATCGCCCCGAAGATGGAGACCGAGCTCAAGCACACCGAGGCCTACCACGAGAAGACCGGCGGCAACCTGCTGAAGGACATCATGAACGCCGAGCTGGAGGCCAAGGAGCGCGTGGTGATGCGCAACCACAGCTGGGTCGCTTACGTACCGGCCGCCGCCCGCTGGCCCCTCGAGGTGCACGTGGCCCCGGTGCGCGACGTGCTCACGATCGACCAGCTCAACGACCAGGAGCGCTGGGACCTCGCGCAGATGTACTCCACGCTCCTGAAGCGCGGCAACGCGTTCTTCGACAAGGGCGACGGCAAGGGCATGGACCTGCCGTACATCGCCGCCTGGCACCAGGCCCCGGTCCACGACCCACGCCGCGAGAACTACCGCTTGAACCTCCAGTTCTTCAGCTTCCGCCGCGCCGCCAACAAGATCAAGTACCTCGCCGGCTCCGAGTCCGGCATGGCCGCGTGGATCTCCGACACCACGCCGGAGCTCATCGCCAAGCGCTTCCACGAGCTCGGCGCGGTCGACATCGACGACTGAGCCTCAACCGGGTCTCGACCGAACTCCGGCCGAGACCGCAAATACTCACAGAAAGGGAACGAAACACCAATGACTGCTGTTGAATTCATCGAACCGATCAGCCACGACGACGGCGTCGCGCAGGCCACCGACCTGTTCAAGCGCACGTACGGCGGCGAACCCGCCGGCGTGTGGGCCGCCCCGGGCCGCGTGAACCTCATCGGCGAGCACACCGACTACAACGCCGGCCTGTGCCTGCCGATCGCCCTGCCGCACCGCACGTTCATCGCCCTGAAGCCGCGAGAGGACACCACCGTGCGCCTCGTGTCCGACGTGGCCCCCGACAAGGTCGCCACCGCGGATCTCGACGGCCTCAAGGCCGGCGGCGTGGACGGCTGGGCCGCCTACCCGACCGGCGTGGCCTGGGCTCTGCGCGAGGCCGGCTTCGATCAGGTCAAGGGTTTCGACGCCGCGTTCGTCTCCTGCGTGCCGCTCGGCAGCGGCCTGAGTTCGTCCGCCGCCATGACCTGCTCCACCGCGCTCGCGCTGGACGACGTGTACGGCCTCGGCTACGGTTCCACCGACGCCGGCCGCGTCACGCTCATCAACGCCGCCATCAAGTCGGAGAACGACATGGCCGGCGCCTCCACCGGCGGCCTCGACCAGAACGCCTCCATGCGCTGCACCGCCGGCCACGCCATCCTGCTCGACTGCCGCCCGGGCCTGAGCGCCCTCGAGTCCGTTTCCCAGCAGGAGTTCGACCTCGACAAGTACGGCCTCGAACTGCTCGTGGTGGACACCCAGGCCCCGCACCAGCTCAACGACGGCCAGTACGCCCAGCGCCGCGCCACCTGCGAGGCCGCCGCGAAGATCCTCGGCGTGGAGAACCTGCGCGTGGTGGCCGACAAGGTCAACGCGGCCGACGATCCGATCGCCGCGCTCGCCGACGTGCTCGAGCAGCTCGACGATCCGGCGCAGGTGCGCTGCACCCGCCACGTGATCACCGAGATCGGCCGCGTGACCCAGTTCGTGGACGCCTTCAAGGCCGGCGACATCGCCAAGGCCGGCGAGCTGTTCAACGCCTCGCACAACTCCCTGCGCGACGACTACCGCGTCACCGTGCCGGAGCTTGACACCGCGGTGAACATCGCCCGCGCCCACGGCGCGTACGGCGCCCGCATGACCGGCGGCGGCTTCGGCGGTTCGATCATCGCCCTCGTGGACAAGGGCGCCGGCCGCGAGATCGCCCAGCGCATTGCCGACGAGTTCAAGGCCCAAGGCTTCAACGCACCGCGCGCCCTGCCCGCCGTGGCCGCCGCCGCGGCGTCACGCGAGGCGTGACGCCGTCGCCGCCGTGGGGGGGCGGCTCCCCTCGCCTACGGGATGCCCACCGGGCATCCCGCTTGACGGCTCGGCCCGCGAGGCCTAAGCGCGCGACACGCCCGGGCCGACTTACGAAGCCGGCCGAAACGTGTTATGTTGCGAAGCTGTTCAAAACCGCATGGCCCCGCGCCGAAAATACCATCGAGTATTTCGGTGCGGGGCCATGCGGTTTTCTGCGTTCAGAGAGAGGTAAAAACTTTGCAGCAATCATTCGCGCATCCGTCGTTCGCGCATCCGCACCGCGTCATGTCCGGCCTGTACGCCGGCGTGTTTCTGGGCATGCTGTCCGAAACGTCCATGAACATCGCCCTGCCCGACCTCATGGACGAGTTCTCCGTCACCTCCGGCACCGCCCAGTGGATGGTCGTCGGCTACATGCTGGCGATCGGCGTCGTGCTGCCGTGCGTCGGCTTCCTGCTCAAGTGGGTCAGGACCAAGACGCTCGCCCTGCTCGCCCTCGTGTGCTTCCTCATCGGCGCCGTCGTGTGCACCGCGGCCACGAACTTCCCCGTCCTGCTCACCGGCCGTATGATCCAGGGCGTGAGCACCGGCATCATGCTGCCCACCATGTACGCGGCGATCGTACGCGTCTTCCCGCCGCACAAGATCGGCGCCGCCAACGGGGTGGCGGGCCTGACGATCATGTTCGCCCCGGTGATCGGCCCCACCCTCGCCGGCGTGCTCATCGGCGCGTTCTCGTGGCGCGCGATCTTCGCGATGCTGGCCATCGTGGCCGTGGCGGCGATCGCGCTGACCGCCGTGTTCTTCGTCACGCCGATCGAGCGCACCCGTCCGGCCGTGGACGTACTCTCCGTCATCGCCTCGGCGCTCGGCTTCGGCTGCCTCGTGGCCGGCGTGAGCCTGATCAGCGACATGGGCTTCTCCGCCATGGTGGTGGGCCTGATCGTGGTGGGCGCGCTCGTGCTCGCCTTCTACGCGCACCGCCAGTTCGCCATCGCCGACCCGCTGCTGGACCTGAAGGCCCTGCGCATCCCGGCCTTCGCGGTGCCGGCCGTCATGGTCAGCTGCTCCTTCGCCTGCACGCTCGCGTTCATGTACCTGGTCCCGCAGGAGCTGCAGCGCGGCCTCGGCATGAGCTCCACGATGGCCGGCATGCTCATGCTGCCCGCCGGCGTGGTCAACGCGCTGTGCACGCTGCTGGCCGGCCGCCTGTACGACCGCCTCGGCGCCAAGCGACTCGTGTGGGCCGGCGTGGCGATGGCCGCGGTCGGCGGCGCGCTGTTCCTCGCGATCGGCGTCGGCTCGCCGGTGGCGCTGTTCCTCGCCGCGCACATCGTGATCATGGTGGGCATCCCGTTCATCCAGCAGTCCACGCAGTCTGCCGCGCTGCACGCCCTGCCGCGCGAGATGGCGGCCGACGGCAGCACGATCCTCAACACCATGCAGCAGGTCGTGGGCGCGATCGGCACCGCCGTCGCCACCTGCCTGCTCGGGCTGGGCGACGCCTCCACGCAGGCCGGCTTCGTCACCGGTTCACGCTACGGCTACGTCTTCGGCCTCGCGCTGATCGCGCTGGTGCTCGCCGGCTCGTTCCTGCTGCGCGAGGAGCGCCGCGAGGCCCGTCAGGGGGAGCGGCGTCCGGCCGTTGCCGCTGCCGAATCCGCGGCCGTGGCGCCCGTGTCCGCGTCCGTCGCCGAGGATCTGGCCGCCTGACCGTCGTGCGGTCCGATCGCCGTCGCACCGACGTTCGTCCGTCGCCAAACAAAAGAGCCCCGCATGAATTGCCATGCGGGGCTCTTGTGTTGAATGGATCGATCAGACGAGCGCTAGATCACTCGGTGTAGTCCTTGTTCTTGCTTTCCTTGATGAGGAACAGCGCGATGAGGGCGATCACCGCCATGACGGCCATGTACCAGCCGACGGAGGCGACGGTGCCGGTGGCCTGCACCAGGGCGGTCGCGATGGTCGGGGCGAACGCGCCGCCGAAGATCGCGGCGAGGTTGTAGCTCAGGCCGGCGCCGGAGTAGCGCACGTGGGTCGGGAACAGCTCGGGCAGGTAGGCGCCGCACGGGCCGAACAGGCCGCCCATGAGGGCGAAGCCGACGCACAGGAACAGCATCACGGTGACGGGGTTGTGCTGCAGGGACTGCATGGCGAAGAGGCTGAAGACCAGCGTGGCCAGCGTGGTGGCGATGAGCACGGTCTTGCGGCCCAGACGGTCGGAGTACACGCAGGTGACGAGGATGAAGATGGCGAAGAACACCACGGAGACCATCTGCATGGCCAGGTACTCGTTCTGGGTGAACGCCGGCTTCATCACCTTGACGCCGTAGGACAGCGACCAGGTGCCGAGCACGTAGAACAGGGTGTAGGTGATGCCCATGGCGGCGGTGCCCAGCAGGACTTCCTTCCAGTAGGGCACGAGGTCGCGCAGCGGGTGCTTGGAGACGCGGTCCTCGGCCTCGGCCTGACGGAAGATCGGGGTTTCGCTCATGTGGAGGCGCACGTAGAGGCCGATGATCACAAGCACGGCGGAGCACAGGAACGGGATGCGCCAGCCCCAGGCCTGCATCTTGTCCGGGCCGAGGGTGGTGTCGAGCAGCAGGTTCAGGCCGTAGGCGCAGAAGAAGCCGATCGGGGCGCCGAGGTTCGGGAAGGAGCCGTACAGGGCGCGCTTGTTGGCCGGCGCGTTCTCGGTGGCGACCAGCGCGGCGCCGGACCATTCGCCGGCGAGGCCCACGCCCTGGCAGGCGCGGCAGATGCACAGGATGATGATCGACAGCATGCCGAGCTGCTCATAGCCGGGCAGGCAGCCGACGAGGAACGTGGAGATGCCCATCGTCATGAGGGCCACGACCAGCGTGGTCTTGCGGCCGACCTTGTCGCCGAAGTGGCCGAACAGCATGGAGCCGAACGGGCGGGCGAGGAAGGAGACGGCGAAGGTGAGGAACGCCAGCATGGTGCCGACGGCCGGGTTGGCCTTGGTGGCGCCCGGGAAGAAGATCACGCCGAAGTAGCTGGCGGAGGCGATGGAATAGCAGTAGTTGTCGTAAAACTCGATTGCGGTGCCGACCATCGACGCGGCGATGATCTCCGGCACGGAATCCTTCTTGACCGTGGTCGCCTTGGAGGCGGCTGCAGCGGTTGCGGACATGAGAATAAACCCCTCTATCTCAATACATCAGGTGAACCACGCCCGCGCGCCGATCCGCCCCGGTTGTGCCAGAGAGGAAACGGCGACGGTGCGGTTCGGGCTGCGTTCCGGCGGTTGGCCGGAAGCTGAAGCCCAAACATACGGAAGGCGCGGCCCGAATGTAAATAGTGGGGTCACTATTTGGACGGCGTGGGCCGGTGGTGTTCGTTTTCCGTGAGGGCGGGCGATGGCGCGCGGGCCGTGTCCGGCGGATGGCCCGGGGATGGGCCGGGGATGGCCCGACGGGTGGGATGGAAAGGGCCGGCGCAACGCGTCGCATCTATACTGGGGACATCTGCCGTTCTTCCCATTTTTCGATCGGAGCGCCATGAACAAGGCAATCATCACCGTCGTCGGCCAGGATACGGTCGGCATCATCGCCCGCGTCTGCACCTACCTGTCCGATCACAGGGTCAACGTGCTCGACATCTCGCAGACCATCATCGACGGCTTCTTCAACATGATGATGATCGTCGACTACTCCAAGGCGGACGTGGAGTTCGGCGCGATGGTCGGGGCGCTCGACGAGCTCGGCGAGGACATCGGCGTGCGCATCCGCTGCCAGCGCGAGGAGATCTTCACCAAGATGCACCGCGTGTGAGCGCGGAGACGGACCAGTGAAGACGAAGGCGACTGGAGGAACAACATGCTGAATATCATGGAGGTCCACGAGACCAACCAGATGATCGAGCAGGAGAAGCTCGACGTGCGCACCATCACCATGGGCATCTCCCTGCTCGACTGCGCGGCGAGCACCGTGGACGAGGTGTGCCGCAACGTCTACGAGAAGATCACCCGCTACGCGAAGGACCTCGTGTCCACCGGCGAGGCGATCGAGCGCGACTACGGCATCCCGATCGTGAACAAGCGCATCACCGTCACTCCGATCTCCCTCGTGGGCGCGAGCTCGTGCAAGTCCACCAAGGACTTCGTGAAGATCGCCCACGCGCTGGACCGCGCCGCCAAGGAGTGCCGCGTGGACCTGATCGGCGGCTACTCCGCGCTCGTCTCCAAGTCCATGACCCCGGCCGAGGAGCTGCTCATCCGCTCCCTGCCGCAGGCGCTTTCGGAGACGGACATCGTGTGCTCGTCCGTGAACGTGGGCTCCACCAAGACCGGCATCGACATGAACGCCGTCGAGCTGCTCGGCCACGTGATCAAGGACATCGCGGCCGCCACCGCGGACAACGACTCCTACGGCTGCGTCAAGTTCGTGGCGTTCTGCAACGTCCCGGACGACAACCCCTTCATGGCCGGCGGCTTCCACGGCGTGACGGAGGGCGACGCGGTGATCAACGTGGGCGTCTCCGGCCCCGGCGTGGTCTCCCGCGCGCTCGACGCCGCCAAGGGCAAGGACTTCGAGTTCCTGTGCGAGACCATCAAGCGCACCGCGTTCAAGATCACGCGCGTGGGCCAGCTCGTCGCGCAGGAGGCCTCCCGCCGCCTCGGCGTCCCGTTCGGCATCATCGACCTGTCGCTGGCCCCCACCCCCGCGGTGGGCGACTCGGTGGGCGAGGTGCTCGAGAAGATCGGCCTCGAGCAGGTGGGCGCCCCCGGCACCACCGCCGCGCTGGCCATGCTCAACGACCAGGTCAAGAAGGGCGGCATCATGGCGTCGAGCTACGTGGGCGGCCTGTCCGGCGCGTTCATCCCCGTCTCCGAGGACAGGAACATGATCGACGCGGCCTCCTCCGGGTGCCTCACCATCGAAAAGCTCGAGGCCATGACCTGCGTGTGCTCCGTGGGCCTCGACATGATCGCCATCCCCGGCGACACCTCCGCGGCCACCATCTCCGGCCTCATCGCCGACGAGGCCGCCATCGGCATGGTGAACCAGAAGACCACCGCCGTGCGCGTGATACCCGTCGTCGGCAAGACCGTGGGCGACGAGGCCAACTTCGGCGGCCTCATGGGCTACGCGCCCATCATGCCGGTCAACCAGGCCTCCTGCGCCGCCTTCGTGACCCGCGGCGGGCGCATCCCGGCGCCGATCCACTCGTTCAAGAACTGATCGGATTCGCCGTCCCGTCCATCATTGTGAGTGAGGCCCGTGGGGTGCGGTCGACAATTTCTTCGACCGCACCCCACGGGCCTCACCCGTTCAAGACGACGTGGATCTGTGCCGGATCTCACTGGCCTCCCTTGAAGCCGAGCTGGCGCCAGGCCTCGTAGATGGCGATGGACGCGCAGTTGGTGAGGTTCAGGGAGCGCAGGGACGGGCGCATGGGGAGCCTCACCTGCTCGGCCACGTGCGGTCCGGCCATGATGTCCATCGGGTCGGGGATGTCGCCCGGCTCGGGGCCGAAGAGCAGGATGTCGGTCGGGCGGTACTCCACTTCGGTGTACAGCTTGGTGGCGTGCGCGGTGAACGCGATGATGCGCGAGTTCGGCATCGACTCCACCAGATTCTCGAAGTTCGGGTGCAGCACCACATGGGCCATGTCGTGGTAGTCGAGGCCCGCGCGGCGCAGCTTCGTGTCGCGCAGGTTGAAGCCCAGCGGCTCCACCAGGTGCAGGATCGTGCCGGTCACCGCACACAGGCGGATCGCGGAGCCGGTGTTGCCCGGAATGCGCGGGGAGTAGTAGCACAGGTGCGGGGTCACGGTCTCCGCGGCGGCGGCCTTTTCCGCGGAGAGCATCGCGTCGACCACGGAGATCGGGTTGCCGTGCGCGTCGGTCACCAGTTCGTCCGGGCCGTAGTTCGACTTGCGGTAGCCGTACTCGAACATCTTCTCGACCTTGGATTCGGGATTGGCGGATTCGGGATTCTCGGCAGTGTTGTTCGCTTCGTTCGTCACGAATGCTAAGAATAGGGACGATGAACGACACTGCCGCACCGCTTTCCGCCTCCGTCTCCACCCCGCTGTTCGCGTGGTGGCACGCCAACGCGCGCGACCTGCCGTGGCGCTTCGGACGAACCACGCCGTGGGGCGTGCTCGTGTCCGAGGTGATGAGCCAGCAGACGCAGATGAGCCGCGTGGTGCCCTATTGGGAGGGCTGGATGGCGGTGTGGCCGGACGCCGCCTCGCTGGCGCACGCGTCCAAAGCGGAGGTGATCACCGCGTGGGGGCGGCTCGGCTACCCGCGCCGGGCGCTGCGCCTGCAGGAATGCGCCCGCGCGGTGGCGGACGAATGCGGCGACGAGCTGCCGCGCGACTACGACGGTCTGACGGCGCTGCCGGGCATCGGCGACTACACGGCCAGCGCGGTGCTGAGCTTCGCGTTCGGCGAGCGGATCGCCGTGGTGGACACCAACATCCGCCGCGTGCTGAGCCGCCTGTTTCTGGGCGTCGAATCGCGCGGGGGAGCGGCGTCGCCCGCCGAACGGGAGCTGGCGAACCGGGCGCTTCCCGAGGATGCCGCCCGGTCGGTGACGTGGAACCAGGCGGTCATGGAGCTGGGCGCGCTGGTGTGCACGGCCAAGGCGCCGGCGTGCGACGTCTGTCCGGTGGCGCATCGGTGCGCGTTTCTGGCCGCCGGCCGGCCCGGACTGGGGGAGCGGCGCACCCGCCCCCGGCAGCGATTCCAAGGCACCGATCGTCAGGTGCGGGGCATTGTGCTCGATGCCCTGCGCAAGCTGCCGGGCGATGTGCGGGGCGGGAATGCAGGAGCGGGCGCCTCGCTGCCGCGGGTGCAGGTCGAGCGACTCTGGAAGGACCGCGCGCAGCTTGACGCCTGCATCGCCAGCCTTGACGAGGACGGCCTGATCGAAATCCAGCCCGACGGTTCGCTGCGGTTGCCGGCGTAAGGCGCCATGCACGGCTACTTGACGTTCCTAGGGCAGATTTCCATCATTGCGGACATCTACTTGGTCTTCCGAGGGCAGGTTCGCGACGGTCCAGTGGACTCATCGCGACGCCATTCCGGGCTTTTCCGCGGAATGGCGGCCCCAAATTCCGTGTCTGTCACCGTCGCAATGCCCTCGGAAAGCCAAGTAGATGTCCGCAGAAGCCATAATCTGCCCTCGGAAGGCCGAATGCATCTCATCAGCTCGTGCGGACGGCCATTTGCATAGTGTGCAGCACTCGCTTTCCCGGGGCGGCAGGTGAAAACGGCCGAGATGGGTCCAAAAGCCGCATTTTTAGGTGGAAAAGTCCAGCATCGCGGCCTTAGTCGCGCAGGGAAGTGCTGCACACTGTGCAGATATATGTTCATAACTTCGAAAATCTGCTGCACACTGTGCAGATACCCTGCATAAACGTGTGCACAACATGCCCGGGCGGGCCATGGATGGCGTGCCGGATGTGGACAACCGGCAAGAGTGCGGCGTCTCCGGTGCCGCAACGGTCCGGCGTGCCCCTACACTGAGGTGGTTATGGTCAGGAACAGGAAGCGTTGGACGCCCGCGCAGCGTCGTATGTACCGTCGCCGCCGCATTGTGGCGCTCGTGGTGGTATTGGCGTTGCTCGCCGCGTGCGGCGGCCTGATCTGGGGCGTCGTGCAGGGCGTCGGCGCCGCGTACCGGTGGATCAACCACGACGAGATCTACGCGATCAGTCGCACCAGCGCCCCGCCCACCCCGCGCCAGACCTCCGGCGTGCCGAACTGCTCGTCGTCCGACGTGTCCCTTCAGCTCACCGCCGACGCGTCCACGGTGGGCGTGGGCGGCAGCGTGAAGTTCGCCGCCGCGATCAACTACACCGGCACCGGCCAGTGCCTCATCGACGGCTCGAACAGTTCGCGCATCCTCACCATCACCACCGGCGACCAGACCGTGTGGCGCTCGGACGTGTGCACGGCCAGCCCGCGCAAACTGCTGCTGAGCCGGGCTTCGGAAATGAAGCGGGACGAGCAGACCATCGCGTGGTCCACCAGCGCCAACGCCTCGGACACCGCGTGCCGCAAGGACTCGGAACTGCCCAAGGTCAAGGCGGGCTCGTACGTGGCGCGTCTGAGCCTCAAGTCGGACCCGTCCGTGCAGTCCGACCCCGTCGTGATCACGGTGCAGTAGGGGGCGGCGAACCATGCGTTTCGAAGCCAAGGGACTGGTGCCAGGAACCGCGGAGGCCTTTCCCAGCATGCCCACGGGTTACGCCCGCAGCATGCCGTTCTACCCGCTGAGGGCCGGAACCATCACGTTCGAGCCCGGGTATCTGTTGCGCCGCAAGGCGCTCGACGAGATCATCGTCGCGTACTTCGACGAGGGCACCTACCACCTGCGCATCGGCGACGTAGACGAGGACATCCACGCGGGCCAGTTCATGATCGCCGACCTGTCCCAACCGCACGTGTTCAGCTCGGTGACGCGCAGCCGGGACGTCTACATGCATTTCAGCGGTCCGATGGCGCGCATGTACTGCTCCCTGATCACGCGCCGGTCCGGCAACGTGCTCACGTTGGACGACCCCGAACCCGCTGTGGCGGAGCTGCGGTTCGTCTATGACACGCTGAAAAACGGCACGCCGATCGACGACGTGCGCATGTCCTGGCACATCGACACGCTGCTCACCGAATTGGCGACGCGGTCCGTGGTCCGATCCGACGGCGGGCACATGGCCGATGCCAACGGGCGGCCGGTCAGGGGTTTCGCGGCGTCCGCCGCCGCGGAGGGCATCGCGCGGGTGAAGGCGTTTGTACTCAACCATCCGGAGCAGGTGATGGATCTGACGGCGATGGCCGCCATGGCGAACATGAGCAAATTCCACTTCGCCAAGACATTCAAGGCGTTCACCGGCGTCACGCCGCATCAGTATGTGGTCGGCGTGCGCATGGACCGGGCGAAGTACCTGCTGTGCTATACGGGCGACACGGTCGGCGCCGTCGGACGCGCGTGCGGGTTCGCGCAGACGAGCAATTTCTGCATGGCGTTCAAGGCGGCCGTGGGCGTGACACCGGGGGAGTACCGCGCGCGGACGGCTGGCTCCGATCCTGTGCTCATCGACAATGGCCGAGGTAGGGCGGCGGAATGACGACTATGCGCGTCCGCCCAGCAGCCGCGCGAACCGGGGAGTGACGGCGTCGGCCATGACCTCGTATCCACGGTCATTGGGGTGGATGGTGTTGCCGTACAGGTCGCGCCGCCCGTCGATGACGCCGGCCATCTCCACGACGTGCCAGCCGTGGCTTGCAGCCGCATCGCGCAGCAGCGCGTTGAACCGGTCCACCGCGTGGTTCATGACCACCAGCTCGCCGTAGGTGAAGCGCGAGAAGATCGGCTCATCGAGCGCGAATTGCGCGATGGTGAGCACGGCGACGGGCACGTTCGGGCCGGCGAGCTCCCGCACGTCCGAGACGATGCTTTCATACCGTTCGATCACGCGGCGCAGCGCGGCCTCATCGCGCGAGTGCCCGCCGTCGATGTCGTTGGTGCCGAGCATGACCGTGACGAGGCTCGCCCCGGGCAGTGCGGCGCGGGCCCGCGTCCACTCCGGCAGGGACCGGTAGTCCGCGGTGCTCGCCCCGCAATGCCCGCAGTTGACGAATTCGGCGCCAAGCCGTTCGCCGGCGATCAGCGGCCACGGGCGGGGCGCGATGTACCCCAATCCCGTGTCGCCGAAGGTGATGCTGTCTCCGATGCACACCACGCGGGGCGGGCGCACGGGTGAGGGATTGCCGGCGAAGGTCATGGCTTGGCTCCTTGGTTGGAATGTCTTGGGTTATCAGGCGGCTGCATCGATTTCGCGCTGCAGCTCCGCGATGTACCCATTGGCGCCGTCGATGGGCGACATGCGGCCGAAGGAGACCTCCTGCACGTAGCGGGTGAGCATCTTCTCCGCACCGCTCGCGCCGTTCGGCGTGATTTCAGGAGCATCGCCGACGGAATCCGCAAGCGAGCTGTCGAAGTCGAGGACCTTCTTGTCTGCGCCGGTCAGCGTGGCGGCAAGTGCCTCGCGATTCTTGTTGTTCGCCGGATCGCCGCGTTCGGCGCCAAGGATCTTGGCCGCGTCGGCGTCGTTAATGAGGAAGTCGATGAGCTTGGCGGATTCCACCGGGTGTTCGGTCTTGGCGGAGATGGACCAGTACTGGCTGGGCTTGTAGTAGTTCCACTTGGTATTGTGATCATCGCTTGGCATCGGTTCGACGGAAATGTTCTCCGAACCGGTGGCCTTGACGTTGACCGTCAGCTGATTGGATGTGGCAAAGCCGAATGCCTGCTTGTTCTGGCCGAACGGCTGCTGGTCCTGCGTGGCCACGATGTCCTCGGACCACTTGTCCACGCTCGGGGACATGCCCTTCTCGTACCAGGTCTTGGGCTGCTCGAGGAATTCGGCGAGCACTTGCGGATCAATCGCCACCTTGCCGTCCTTGTACAATGCGGTGCCATGCTGGCGCGCCCACAGCTGCAAAATGAATTCAGCGGAAGGCGCGTAGGCTCCGATGATCTCGCCGTTCGACTTATCCATCACTTCTTTGGATACCTTGGCAAAGTCGTCCCACGTCCATGTGGAGGTGTCCGGCAGCTCGATGCCAAGTTTGTCGAGCAGGTCGTTGTTTACCATCACGCCCAGGGTGACCATGGAAATGGGGGCCGCGTATTGCGTGCCTTCATATTTGCCCGTGTCCTTGAGAGAGGAACTCATGGTGTTGAGATCAAGTTGATCAGACAGCTTGCCCAGATCGTACAGGCTGCCCTGGCTGGAGTAGGAGGCGAGGTAGGAAGCGTCCATCTGGATCACGTCAGGGGCCTCGCCGCCGGCGTTCTGCGTGGCCAGCTTGTCCCAGTAGCTGGTGAAATCCGCGTATTGCATGTTGACCGTGATGTTCGGGTTCTTGCTGTGGAACAGGTCGATGGCCTGTTGGGTGAGCTTGACGCGGTTATCGCTGCCCCAGAAGGTTAGCTCCAGCGTTACCGGACCATCAGCGGCCTTGGGCGCGCTGTTTCCGTCGCCAGCGGCGCCGCATCCCGCGAGCGTCATGGCCAGCGCCGAAACGGCCGCCGGAACCGCCAAATACCTGCGATCGAACGTCATCGTTCTTCCTTTCTCGTAGGTCGCGTCCCCAGCCGCCATTGGCTGTATTTGGGCGCGTCGTGTGCCTATAACGATAGGGGGACGGTTGCGGAGCGGAGGTATGGTTCGTTATTCATCGTTGGCAACCCGTTATGGATTCTTGGCATGATTGTCGGCCGGCCGTGGGCAAACTTGTGAGTGTTTGATTTCTCGGGGACTGAAATGCGAGCTGGAGCGTGGTGGTGTTCGTCTGTCCCCAGCTCGCATCTGACGAGTTCGGTGCCAAGCCGGTCGCCGGCGATCGCCGGCGACCGGCTTGGCACCTTGTTGTGATGGATGAGACGGATCGGGTCAGGCGGCGTCGATGTCGCGCTGCAGCTCCTCGATGAATCCCTTGGCGCCGTCGATGGGCGACATGCGGCCGAAGGAGACCTCCTGCACGTAGCGGGTGAGCATCTTCTCCGCGCCGCTCGCGCCGTTCGGGGTGACCTCGGGCGCCTCTCCCACGGAGTCGGTGAGCGAGCTGTCGAACTCGAGGGCCTTCTTGTCCGCGCCGGTCAGCGTCTTGGCGAGGGCCTCGCGGTTGGCGTTGTTGGCCGGGTCGCCGCGCTCGATGCCGAGGATCTTGGCCGCGTCGGCGTCGTTGATCATGAAGTCGATGAACTTCGCGGCCTCCACCGGGTGCTCGCTCTTGGAGGAGATGGACCAGTGCTGGCCGGGCTTGAAGTAGTTCCACTTGGTGGTGGTTCCGACGTCGCTGGGTAGCGGCTCGAGCGTGAGGTTGTCGGAGCCGGTGGCCTTGGAGTAGGTGGAGATCTGGTTGGACGGGGCGAGCATCAGGGCCTGCTTGTTCTGGCCGAACGCCTGCTGATCCGACGTGGCCACGATGTTCTCCGACCACTTGTCCACGCCCGGGGAGACGCCATTCTCATGCCAGACCTTCGGCATCTCGAGGTATTCGGCGAGCACCTGCGGGTCGATCACGACCTTGCCGTCCTTGTACAGGGAGCTGCCGTGCTGGCGCGCCCACAGCTGCAGCGGGAACTCGTAGGCTGATGCGTAGGCGCCGATGATCTCGCCGTTCGACTTCTCCTGCACCTGCTTGGCGACCTCGTAGAAGTCGTCCCACGTCCACTTCGAGGTATCCGGCAGGCTGACGCCGTATTTGTTGAGCAGATCGTTGTTGACGACCACCGCGAAGGACGCCATGGAGATCGGGGCGGCGTACTGCGTGCCCTGGTATTTGCCCGTGTCCCTCAGGGAGTCGCTCATGGTGCTGAGGTCGAGGCTGTCCGAAAGCTTGGACAGGTCGTATAGGCTGCCCTGGCTGGAATAAGAAGCAAGATAAGAGGCGTCCATCTGGATCACGTCCGGCGCTTCGCCGCCGGCGGACTGCGTGGCCAGCTTGTCCCAGTAGGCCCTGAAGTCCGAGTACTGCATGTTGACCGTGATATTCGGGTTCTTGCTGTGGAACAGGTCGATGGCCTGCTGGGTGAGCTTGACGCGGCTGTCGCTGCCCCAGAAGGAGACTTCCAGCGTCACCGGGCCCTCCGCCGCCTGGGGCGTGTCGCCGCCGCCGGCCGTGGACCCGCCGCATCCCGCGAGCGTCATGGCCAGCGCCGAAACGGCTGCCGGAACCGCCAAATACCTGCGATTGAACGTCATCGTTCTTCCTTTCTCTGTGGATTGCGCGCCCGCCGGTCGTCATTGGCTGTGCGTGGGCGCGTCGTGTGTGTCCAACGATAGAGGAGCGGTGCATGGCGATGCGATACGATTCGTTGCCCGACATTGGCGATCCGTTATGAATTCTTGGCATGATCGCCGGCCGGATGCGAACGAACCTGTGATTTTTGCCTTCTGAGAGGCCTTGAACAGGAAAAACGAGGCTCCGGGAAGCGCAAAATCGCAAGTTTGCCGGAATGCGACGCGGGGAGGAACGGCGGAGGGCGATGGATCGATGATGGATTGACGATGGGTTGACGATGGTCGCGCTGAAGGATCGAAAGACCTCGCCCAAAAGACGAAACGCCGCACCGGCCGCACCAATTGACGCGACACGCCCGAGGTGCTAAAATTTTGACTTTGCATGAAGTGTGTCATATGGCGGGCATGTCTTCACAGGGGAAGCGCCCGTCAGGCATATGGTGGCCCGCGGTCGCGCTCCGGGGAAAACACCAGAATCGAATTAGCGAGCGATAAGGACACAGTCTCTTGGCTACTACCACATACGCACGCGCGGACGAGCACGACATCGAGCTGCACAAGGCTTCGAACCGCGTGAACTTCGGTTCCATCAAGGAACCCATCGACGTTCCCTACCTGCTGGGCGTCCAGACCGACAGCTTCGACTGGCTGATCGGCAACGAGCGCTGGAAGGCGCGCGTCGAGGAGGACCTCAAGAACGGCACCAACACCGTGCCCCACACCTCCGGCCTCGACGAGGTCTTCGAGGAGATCTCCCCGATCGAGAACTTCGCCCAGACCATGTCCCTGACCTTCTCCGACCCGTACTTCGAGGAGCCGCGCCACACGGTCCAGGAGTGCAAGGAGAAGGACTACACCTACTCCGCCCCGCTGTACGTGAACGCCGAGTTCGAGAACGGCGACACCGGCGAGATCAAGTCCCAGACCGTGTTCATGGGCGACTTCCCGCTGCAGACCCCGCACGGCACGTTCATCATCGGCGGCACCGAGCGAGTGATCGTCTCCCAGCTCGTGCGCTCCCCGGGCGTCTACTTCGACCGCACCCCGGACCGCACCTCCGACAAGGAGGTCTTCGGCGCGAAGATCATCCCGTCGCGCGGCGCGTGGCTTGAGTTCGAAATCGACAAGCGCGACGTCCTCGGCGTGCGCGTGGACCGCAAGCGCAAGCAGTCCACCATCGTCTTCCTCATGGCCATCGGCATGACCAAGCCGGAGATCGCCCACGCGTTCCAGGGCTACCCGCTCGTGCTTGACGCCCTCGCCAAGGAGACCATCGAGACGCAGGACGAGGCCCTGACGGACCTGTACCGCAAGATCCGCCCGTCCGACACCGCCACCCCGGAGGCCGGCCGTAACCTGCTCGACTCCTTCTACTTCAACACCAAGCGCTACGACCTCGCCCGCGTGGGCCGCTACAAGATCAACCGCAAGCTCGGCCTCGAGGTGGACTACAACGAGCGCTCCCTGCAGCGCGAGGACATCATCGCCACGATCAAGTACCTCGTCACCCTGCACGCCGGCGACAAGACCTTCCCGGGCCGCCGCGACGGCCAGGACGTCGAGCTGCGCGTGGACGTGGACGACATCGACCACTTCGGCAACCGCCGCATCCGCCAGGTCGGCGAGCTGATCCAGAACCAGCTCCGCACCGGCCTGTCCCGCATGGAGCGCGTGGTGCGCGAGCGCATGACCACGCAGGACTCCGAGGCCATCACCCCGCAGTCCCTGATCAACATCCGCCCGGTGAACGCCACCATCAAGGAGTTCTTCGGCACCTCGCAGCTCTCCCAGTTCATGGACCAGAACAACCCGCTGGCCGGCGTGACCAACAAGCGCCGCCTGTCGGCCCTGGGCCCCGGCGGCCTGTCCCGCGACCGCGCCTCCATGGAGGTGCGCGACGTGCACCCGTCCCACTTCGGCCGCATGTGCCCGATCGAGTCCCCCGAAGGCCCGAACATCGGCCTCATCGGCTCGCTGGCCACCTTCGGCCGCACCAACCCGTTCGGCTTCATCGAGACCCCGTACCGCAAGGTCGTCGACGGCCACGTGACCGACGACGTGGAGTACATGACCGCCGACCGCGATCTCGACCACGTGATCGCCCAGGCCAACCAGAAGCTCGACGACAACGGCAACTTCGTCGAGGACACCGCCCTTGCGCGAGTCGGCGAGGACGAGGCCGTCGATGTGCCGACCAACACGGTCGACTACATGGACGTCTCCCCGCGCCAGATGGTCTCCATCGGCGCCTCCCTGATCCCGTTCCTCGAGCACGACGAGGGCCACCGAGCGCTGATGGGCACCAACATGCAGCGCCAGGCCGTGCCTCTGATCGAGTCCGAGCGCCCGCTCGTGGGCACCGGCTCCGAGTGGCGCGTGGCGTACGACTCCGGCGACGTGGTGATCGCGGAGAAGGACGGCGTGGTCACCTACGTGTCCGCCGACATGATCCGCACCATGAACGACGACGGCACCCAGTCCAGCTACAAGCTGTACAAGTTCCAGCGCTCCAACCAGACCACCTGCTACAACCAGCGCCCGCTGGTCAAGGACGGCGAGCGCGTGGAGAAGGGCACGGTCCTCGCGGACGGCCCGGCCATCGAGAAGGGCGAGATCGCCCTGGGCAAGAACCTGCTCATCGCGTTCATGCCGTGGAACGGCTACAACTACGAGGACGCCGTGATCATCTCGCAGCGCCTCGTGCAGGACGACACCCTGTCCTCCATCCACATCGAGGAGTACGAGATCGACGCCCGCGAGACCAAGCTGGGCGCCGAGGAGATCACCCGCGACCTGCCGAACGTGGGCGAGGACGCGGTGGCCAACCTCGACGAGCGCGGCATCATCCGCATCGGCGCCGAGGTCGAGGCCGGCGACATCCTCGTGGGCAAGGTCACGCCGAAGGGCGAGACCGAGCTGACCCCGGAGGAGCGCCTGCTGCGCGCCATCTTCGGCGAGAAGTCCCGCGAGGTGCGCGACACCTCCCTGCGCGTGCCGCACGGCGAGACCGGCACCGTGATCGCCGTCAAGGAGATCACCCGCGAGGACGCCGAGGAGGACGGCGACGAGCTGCCCAACGGCGTCAACCAGATGATCCGCGTGTACATCGCGCAGCACCGCAAGATCACGGTGGGCGACAAGCTCTCCGGCCGCCATGGCAACAAGGGCTGCATCTCCCGCATCCTGCCCGAGGAGGACATGCCGTTCCTCGCGGACGGCACCCCGGTCGACATCATGCTCAACCCGCTCGGCGTGCCTTCGCGAATGAACCTCGGCCAGGTGCTCGAGCTGCACCTCGGCTGGATCGCGCACTCCGGCTGGGACATCAGCCTGGACCCGGACCTCGAGGCCGAGTGGAAGAAGCACGTGCCGGCGGGCGCCGAGAAGGGCGACCCGAACACCCCGGTGGCCACCCCGGTGTTCGACGGCGTGCGCCCCGACGTGATCCAGGGCCTGCTCAAGACCACCCTCCCGGACCGCGACGGCAACAAGCTCGTGGGCGACGACGGCAAGGCCGTGCTGTTCGACGGCCGCACCGGCGAGCCGTTCCCGAAGCCGATCTCCGTGGGCTACATGTACATGCTGAAGCTGCACCACCTCGTGGACGACAAGATCCACGCGCGCTCCACCGGCCCGTACTCCATGATCACCCAGCAGCCGCTGGGCGGCAAGGCCCAGTTCGGCGGCCAGCGCTTCGGCGAGATGGAGGTGTGGGCCCTCGAGGCCTACGGCGCCGCGTACACGCTGCACGAGATGATGACCACCAAGTCCGACGACGTGGACGGCCGCGTGCGCGTCTACGGCGCGATCGTGAAGGGCGACAACCTGCCGCCGGCGGGCATCCCCGAGTCCTTCAAGGTGCTCCTCAAGGAAATGCAGTCCCTGTCCCTGAACGTCGAGGTGCTCAACGCCGAAGGCCAGCCCATCGACATGAAGGACGAGGACGACGATCCGAACTCCTCCGCCAACGACCTCGGCTTCAACATCGGCGCCCGCCCGGACGCCGCCGCGAAGGCCGACCAGGCGGCCCCCGAACCCGAATACCGCTAATTGGACCGTTAGATTTCGAAAGACAGGACAAAACAAGTGCTGGACGTCAACGCATTTGACAAACTGAGGATCGGCCTGGCCACCGCCGACGACATCCGCGGCTGGAGCCACGGCGAGGTCAAGAAGCCCGAAACCATCAACTACCGCACCCTGAAGCCGGAGAAGGACGGTCTGTTCGGCGAGCAGATCTTCGGCCCGACCCGCGACTGGGAGTGCGCCTGCGGCAAGTACAAGCGCGTGCGCTTCAAGGGCATCGTGTGCGAGCGCTGCGGCGTCGAGGTGACCCGCAGCCGCGTGCGCCGCGAGCGCATGGGCCACATCGAGCTGGCCGCCCCCGTGACCCACATCTGGTTCTTCAAGGGTGTGCCGTCCCGTCTGGGCTACCTGCTGGACATCGCGCCGAAGGACCTCGAGAAGGTCATCTACTTCGCCGCGTACATGGTCACCAAGGTGGACGACGAGCAGCGCCATCAGGACCTTCCGGACCTGCAGGAGGAGTTCGACCACGAGATCGAGCACCTCGCCAAGCGCCGCGACAACGAGATCGAGGAGCGCGCCAAGAAGGTCGAGGAGGATCTCGCGACCCTCGAGGCCGCCGGCGAGGCGAAGGGCTCCGCCCGCGCCAAGCTGCGCAACGGCGCCGAGCGCGACATGGCGGCCATCCGCCAGCGCTACGACGACCAGATCCAGCGCCTCAACGCCGTGTGGGACCGCTTCAAGGGCCTCAAGCCCGGCGACATGGAAGGCGACGTGGACCTGTGGCGCGAGATGGAGGACCGCTACGGCGACTACTTCGAGGGCTGCATGGGCGCCGAGGCGATCAAGAAGCGCCTGCAGGACTTCGACCTCGAGGCCGCGTCCAAGCAGCTGCGCGAGGAGATCGAAACCGGCTCCGGCCAGCGCAAGGCCCGCGCCCTCAAGCGCCTGAAGGTCGTCAACGCCTTCCTGTCCACCGGCAACAAGCCGGAGGCCATGGTGCTCGACGTGATCCCGGTCATCCCGCCGGACCTGCGCCCGATGGTGCAGCTCGACGGCGGCCGCTTCGCGACCTCCGACCTCAACGACCTGTACCGCCGCGTGATCAACCGCAATAACCGACTCAAGCGACTCATCGAGCTCGGCGCTCCGGAGATCATGCTCAACAACGAGAAGCGCATGCTGCAGGAGGCCGTCGACTCCCTGTTCGACAACGGCCGCCGCGGCCGTCCGGTCACCGGCGCCTCGAACCGCCCGCTCAAGTCCCTTTCGGACATGCTCAAGGGCAAGCAGGGCCGCTTCCGCCAGAACCTGCTCGGCAAGCGCGTGGACTACTCCGGCCGTTCCGTGATCGTCGTCGGCCCGTCCCTCAGGATGCACCAGTGCGGCGTCCCGAAGCCGATGGCCCTCGAGCTGTTCAAGCCGTTCGTGATCAAGCGCCTCGTGGACCTCAACTACGCGCAGAACATGAAGAGCGCCAAGCGTCTCGTGGACCGCGGCGACTCCGAGGTGTGGGGCGTGCTCGAGGAGGTCATCTCCGAGCATCCCGTGCTCCTCAACCGCGCGCCTACGCTGCACCGTCTGGGCATTCAGGCGTTTGAGCCGATCCTCGTCGAGGGCAAGGCCATCCACCTGCCGCCGCTCGCCTGCGCCGCGTTCAACGCCGACTTCGACGGCGACCAGATGGCCATTCACCTGCCGCTGTCCGCCGAGGCCCAGGCCGAGGCCCGCTCGCTCATGATGGCGTCCGACAACATCCTGAAGCCGGCCGACGGCCACACCGTGACCATGCCGTCCCAGGACATGATCCTCGGCCTGTACTACCTGTCCACCGTCATCGACGGCGCGAAGGGCCAGGGCCGCGTGTTCTCCTCGCTCGAGGAGGCCGAGATGGCGCTCGACCGCCACGACATCGACATGCAGGCCAAGGTGCTCATCCGCCTGCCCAAGGAGTTTGTCCTGCCGACCGGCTGGGAGCCGGGCGAGGTCGAGGTCGTGGACCCGGAGCCGGGCGCCGATCCGGTCGCCAAGGAGGAGCGCTTCCACGACGGCACCGTGCTGTTCGCCACGTCGTACGGCCGCATGCTGTTCAACGAGACCCTGCCGGTCGACTACCCGTTCGTCAACGAGCAGGTGGGCAAGAAGCGTCTGGCCAAGATCGTCGACGACATCGCGTCCCGCTACTCCACCGCGCAGGTGGCCGCATCGCTGGATGCCTTGAAGGACCTCGGCTTCACCCGAGCCCCGTGGTCCGGCGTGTCCTTCGCGTTCTCCGACGTCATCGAGCCGGCCGAGCGCAACGAGCTCGTCGCCAAGTACGAGGACGAGGCCGCCACGGTCAACGAGAACTACGAGATGGGTCTCATGACCGAGGAGGAGCGCCGCCAGGAGCTCATCGACCTGTGGACCAAGTGCACCGCCGAGGTGTCGAAGGCCGTGGAGCGTGACTTCGACGCCAAGAACAACCTCGCCATCATCGTCCAGTCGGGCGCGCGAGGCAACATGATGCAGATCAACCAGATCGCCGGCATGCGTGGCCTCGTGGCCAACCCGAAGGGCGAGATCATCCCCCGACCGGTCAAGTCCAACTACCGCGACGGCCTGTCCGTGCTGGAGTACTTCATCTCCCAGCACGGCGCCCGCAAGGGTCTGGCGGATACCGCACTGCGTACCGCCGAGTCGGGCTACCTCACCCGTCGTCTGGTGGACGTCTCCCAGGACGTTATCGTGCGCGAGGAGGACTGCGGCACCAAGCGCGGCCTCACCATCAAGGTGGCCGAGCGCGACGAGAACGGCAACCTCGTGCTCGTCAAGGCGGCCGACGGCGGTCCGTACTCCCGTCTGCTCGCGGCCGACGTGATCGACCCGGCCGACGGCCAGACCGTGCTCTACAAGCGCGACGACGCCCTGTCCATGGACGTGCTGCGCGACCTCGTCAAGCACGGCGTCGAGGACGTCAAGTGCCGCTCCGTGCTCACCTGCGAGTCCAAGCGCGGCGTGTGCGCCAAGTGCTACGGCTGGTCGCTGGCCACCAACACGCTGGTGGACGTCGGCGAGGCCGTGGGCATCGTGGCCGCCCAGTCCATCGGCGAGCCCGGCACCCAGCTGACGCTGCGTTCCTTCCACTCCGGCGGCGTCGCCTCGGCGTCCGACATCACCCAGGGTCTTCCGCGTGTGACCGAGCTCTTCGAGGCGCGTACGCCTAAGGGCGAGGCGCCGATCGCGGAGTACCCGGGCACCGTGAAGGTGGAGGACACCGACCGCGGCCGTCAGGTGGTGCTGACCCCGGACGACCAGTCCGTCGAGCCGATCACCTATCCGGTGACCCGCCGCGCGCCGCTCATGGTCAAGGACGGCGACCACGTGGAGGCCGGCCGCCAGCTCATCGAGGGCTCCGTGGATCCGAAGAAGATCCTGCGCATCCTCGGTCCGCGCGCCGCGCAGGTCAACATCGTGGAGGAAGTGCACACCGTGTACCGCTCCCAGGGCGTCGACATCCACGACAAGCACATCGAGGTCATCGCGCACCAGATGCTGCGCCGCATCACCGTGATCGACTCCGGCGACACCAAGCTGCTGCCGGGCGAGCTCGTGGATCAGGCGCGCTTCAAGGAGGCCAACAAGGAGGCCGTCGCCAACGGCGGCAAGCCCGCGGCCGGCCGTCCGGAGCTCATGGGCATCACCAAGGCGTCGCTGGCCACCGACTCGTGGCTGTCCGCCGCCTCCTTCCAGGAGACCACCCGCGTGCTCACCGAGGCCGCCCTGAGCCAGAAGGTCGACGATCTCAAGGGCCTCAAGGAGAACGTGATCATCGGCAAGCTCATCCCGGCCGGCACGGGCCTCGCCCGCTACCGCAACGCCGTGGTCGAGCCCGACAAGGCCATCCGCGACACCATCTACCCGAACTTCGGTCTGGGCGGAGACGACGCGGCCGGCGACGTGGACCTCTCCGACGCCGATCTGGGCGATGTGGACTTCTCCAACATCGACTTCGGCGATCTGAAGCTCGGCGACGACTTCAACCCGGACGACTTCCTCAACGACCAGGGTGGCCAGACCACGCTGGACGACGGGGACCTCGACTCCGGCTTCGGCGCCGATTCGGGCAACGACGGCGCCGACGGTGCCGACGGCTCGGATAACTCCGACCACGCCGACGGCTCCGACGATCAGAACGCCTGATCGATCGTTCCCACGCTAACGGGCGCCGGGCGCTGAGCGTCTGGTGCCGAGGGCGGTTCGCCGGTGCGCGGCGTGCATGACCGACATGCACGCATCGCGCGCCGGTGGGCCGCCCTTTTGCGTTGGCGGTTCGCTCCTTCCCGCTTTTCACCGGCCGGCGTCCCGGGACGATCGCCAGTTGCGCCCGCCACCGTTTCGTCCGGGGCAGCGACCGGAGCATCGCATGGCGGGAGCGGTCCACCGCCCTCCAATACCGCCGGGCGGTCCGGTCGCTGACGCGCTCGCCGGAGAACGCCGCATGATCGGCCTGCCGGGCCAAGGCGGTGAGACCGCGCGCGTCAATGCGCAATGCGTCCGCGATCGCCTGCGCCTGCGCGGGGGCGGTGCCATGCCACGGCACCCGCGTTCCGCAATGCGCGGCCAACGAACAGATTGCCCGCCACCCTGCATGGATGCGCCGCCGCGGTGTACCGTGCCGACGCGCGCGGGCGAGCAGCAGCGCCTTGATTACGAGAATCAGGCCCGTGCCCGCCGCCAACGCCCAAACCGGGCTGCCGACCAGCGTCACGACGGCCGCGATGCGCCCGGCGGAGGCCAGCCACGGTGGCGTCGCGTCGCCCGGAGGCGCGGCATCGTCCCCGGTGACGGCGGATTGCCCATTCGGCCGCGTCTCCTCGCGCAGCGGGTCGGTGAGCGGCACCGGCGGCTGTCGCACCAGCGTGCGGGGATCCGGCGGCGCCAATTGCTGCGTGTCGTCCGGCGTTTTGGACTCGGGCGGCGTCGGATCGAACGCCACCCAGCCGTATCCGTCCAGATTCACCTCCGTCCACGCGGTGACGTCGTTGCCGGTGAACGTGACGGTTGTGCCATCGGCTTCGGCGTCGGCATTACCGCCGGTTGCGTCGCCGCCGGTTGCGTCGCTGTCTGTCGTGCCATCGCGGAATCCGAGCACCACGCGCGACGGCAGTCCCAACTCCCGCGCCATGAGCGCCATGGCGGAGGCATACTGTTCCCCATCGCCCACCATCGCATCCCCGGCCAGCAGCATCTGTATGCGGTGGCTCCCATGGCCGGGCGGCGACGGGTAATCGTCGTCCAAGCCATGCGAAAACCATCCCGTGCGCCGCAACGACGACGCCAATGCCTCCGCCGCCGCTCCCGCGCCGGATGCGCCACCGGCGATCGCCCGGGCGAACCGTCCCGCCGATTCCGGCGCATCCCTCGCTGCGGGCTGTGCGATCGCACCGGCTTCGGCCCGTTCCAGCTCCGCGGCGCCCGGCCGGCGGGGAACGACGCCGCCGACGGTGTAGGCAAGACCCTCGCACAGCTCGTCGGTCAGCATAAGCGTGCCGTCGTCGTTTGCGTACAACGCCGACGCATGGCTGGGATCCGCGAAGACGACGCGCCGCGCAGCGCCGCTGACGGGCAGCCAATGGTCACCCAATGCGCCGTGCACGGTAAACGTGGCCGTGAACGGGGTGCCGGCCGCCGCGCTGTTCGCGCCGGCGTCGCCCGTATTGCCTGCATTGTCCGTGTTGCCCGCGCTATCGTCAGTGGCGATGACGCCGCCCGAACGGCGGAAATCCCCGGACGACAGATTCCACACCACACCGTCGAAGTCGTCCATCACGGCCAGCCTCACCGGCGTTCCCGAGGGCAGACCGGTGACCGTCACCAGCGGATCATCGCGGTGCCGGCGCAGCAATCCGCGCATGCCGCTCAGCGGACTGCCCATCGGCTGCGCGACGGCGGGCGGACTGTAGCGGTCCCGCAGCGTGAGACGCCGTTGCGGCACGGCCGGTGCGACGGCCAGCGCGATTGCCATGGCGACGGCCATCATGGCGGCTGCGCCGGGCAAGCGGAAATGCCGGACGGCGGCATGCGCGCCGGCCACGCCGATCGTCGATAGGAACACCACGGCGAACACGGCTCCGACGGCCGCCGCATGCCAACCGTCATGCGTGCCCATCAGGGCGGCGCATCCATGGGCGAGCGTCTGCGGGACGATCATGCCCAACCCGCGCGGCAAGACCCTGCCCGCGGGGATGGCCGAGGCGGCGAACGTGCCGCCGAACGCGGCGAACAGTCCGAGCGTCCACACGGCCATGAGCGAGCCGGCGGTCGCGCCCACCGGCGGCTGCAGCACGACCAGTAGCTTGAACGCCCCGAACACGCCATGCCAGCCCTCCCTCAACGCCGCGGACATGGCCGTGACGTCGCCATGAGCGCATACGAGACCGGGCAGTGCGGCGACCGCCGGACCGACCGCGAACTGCGCGGCCATCAGCGCGAGGATCTGCAGGATGCCGTGCGCGCGCAATCCGGCGGCGATCACGCATCCCAGCGCCGCGGCCGGCAGAGCCCCCAGCAGCCAGACGCCCGGCGAACCGTAGACGGGAATGAGCGGGCTGACGGCCGTCAGCGTGAGCGCAAGGATCGCCGCCGGCATGGCCGTCGACGCCGCGATTTTCGCGCCGGTGGACGGTTGAGATATGACGGAACCGGGGCGGTCTTGCAACAGACGAATCGGACCGCTGATATTGGCGTCCCCGGTCATGGCAGCGCCGCCCACACCATCGGCAGATCCCCGAGCGCGCCGACCGTCACCACCGTCGTCCCCGTGCCGCCGCGCGCCAAACCGGAGGCATCGCCCGGTTTCACATGAAACATCACGGACGGCCGGGGCTGCCATTGTGGCTGCGGCAGCTGCGAAGACCGTGGAGGCTGCGCGTCCGTGGCCGGCGAGCCGGTGATCCAATAGCGGGATGAGGGCCATGCATCGGCGGCGAACGGATGCGAATGCTTCGCGGGCGTCCAGCCGGACCACCAAGCGGGGTGGGCGCCGGACGCCATATTTCCGCCGTATCCGTCGTCTCCGCCGTTCTCATCATCCTCGTTGTCCTCGTTGGAACGGGCCAGCGCCGCCAGCGGCGGGATGGACCCGCATGCGTCCAGCAGCAGCTCGGAACGATCCGGGCGGACGAGCCGCGGTCCGCACCGCACGGTGAGGGTACGGGAACGGGCCAGCGCATGCACGCCGATGGACGCCAGCACGGACACCGCGCATTCAAACTCATCGGCGTCACGGTAATGGTCAGGGGCATCATCCAGCATCAGGCACAGATCGTCACGCCGGGTGGACTCGGATTCGCGGACCACGGGCACGCCCGTCTTCGCGCTGGACGGCCAGTGGATGCGGCGCACATCGTCGCCCGGTGCGTACTCGCGCAACCTGCGGAACGCCATGCCATCGGCGGCCGGACGCCCGTCGGACGCCCCATCCGGATCCAGAGGGCCGTTGCCGCGGCGCTCCGGCAGCGGCACGGTCGGCGGATGCACGATGACGGTCCGGAATCCGGCGAGCCGCCGCCCGTGCCGCGCCAATCCCAGCGGATCGCCGCGGAAAACATGCAACGGCCCCACGCGGACCAGCCCGCGCGACTCGGCGACGAACGGCACCGCAACGGTCGCTTCGCCGCCCGGCTCCAACGCCGGCACGGTCAGCGGCACGCGTTCCGAATCCACGGCCAGCCACGCCCGCAACCGTCCGGTTCGGCGGCCGCCGGGATTACGGACGTTCACCGTGATGCGCGACGACGTGCCCACGACCAGTCGAAACGCATCCGGTTCGACCGTCGCACGGCAGTCGACCCCGCCGAACGTCATGGCCACGGCGACCGCAAGCAATGCGCCGGACGCGAGGGTCACGGCCAGCAGCTCCCGCCATCCGGACAGCGCGAAACCCAGACCGCCGCCCACGGCCAGCAGCACGCCCAACCAGCCCGTGGCGGTGATGCGGCGCAACACGGCTGGCGCGGTCATGACGCCTCCCCGGTCGGCGCCGGCACGTCGCGCAGCACGGCGGCCACGGCATCCGCGGCGGTCACCCCGTCGAACGCGGCCGCCGTGCCGAGCATGACGCGATGCGCGAGAGCCGGCACCGCCAGCGCCGACACGTCACTGGGTGTCACATACGCGCGTCCCTCGGCCGCCGCCATCGCGCGGGCGCAGCGCAGCAGCGCCAACGCCCCGCGGATGGAGGCTCCCGCCGCCAAATCGTCCCGGTGCCGCGTGGCCTCCACCAGCCGCACGACGTATGCGAGCACGCGGTCGTCGCAGTGGATGCGGGCGATGACGCCTCGCAGAGCCTCCAACCGTGCGGCGTCCACGACGGGTCTCAGCGTCCGCATGCGGTCCCCGCCCCGTCGCGGCGCAAAATGTCCAGACTCGCCTCGCGGTCGGGGTGCCCGATCGACGTGGATAACATGAACCGGTCCAGCTGCGCCTCCGGCAGACGGTAGGTGCCGATCTGATCGACGGGATTCTGCGTGGCGACCACCATGAACGGCGACGGCACCGCATGGGCGACGCCGTCCACGGTCACATGCCGCTCCTCCATGACCTCCAGCAACGCCGACTGCGTCTTCGGCGACGCGCGGTTGATCTCGTCGGCGAGCACGATCGACGCGAACACCGGGCCCTTCCTGAACGAGAACGTCCCGGTGTCGCGGTCGAGCACGGTCACGCCGGTCACGTCGCCGGGCAGCAGATCCGGCGTGAACTGGATGCGGCGGAACGGCATGTCGACCGTCCGGGCCAGCGCCCGCGCCAGCAGCGTCTTGCCGGTGCCGGGCACGTCCTCGAGGAGCAGATGCCCGCCTGCGAGCAGCGTCAGCAGGCAATGGCGGATGGCCCGTTCCTTGCCCACCACCACCGATCCCACCGCGTCCAACAGCAGTTCGAACGTCCGCTGGAACGCGAGCAGCTCCGCGTCGGCCGGCGGGACGGGTGACGCGGAGACCGGATGGGCATCCGGAGGAACGGTCGCATTCGCGGGAACGGCGGCGATCGCCGGCTCGACGGCAGCGGATGTGGATGCTGGGGGAGCCGTGACGGGAGCTCCGGCGGGATTGCCGTGGACGGGAGGCGATGACGCGCCGGGGCTGGGCGCCGCACGCCGGGGAACCGCACGGCCCGTGCCCGTCACCCGCGTGGCGTCATTCGCGTCGCTCACGATGGTCCCGTCGTCCCATGCGTCATCCGTTGCACGCCGCGCCGCATGCCTCATGCGCGGCTTGGCCGGTATAAGCGGCGTGGCCGGTGCGGCTGGTCGGATGCGCGTGGCGTCCGGATCCGTAGCGGCCATGCCGGAGATTCGGGTGGCGTCCGGATCCGTCGCGGCGAGTGCGATGCCGGTAATCCTCGTGGCATCCGGGTCCGCCATGCCGCCAATATCGCCTGCATTGCCTGCATTATTGCCCGCATCATTGCCCGCATCATTGCCCGCATTGCTCATTGCCCGCAGCCGCTCCAATGCCGGGCTGTTCGCAGCGCGCCGGTTCATGATGTCCTCCCCGCGCGGTGCGGCAGTCCGCCGGCCATGGGCGTGAACGCCGACCGCGATGACGTTGACTGCGGTGGCGTTGACGGCGGCAACCCCGATCGGGCGTTCTGCGCGGCCGGGACGGTCGTCGTGGTCGGAGTGGACGGTCCAACCGGCCTGATGCCGAGCACGGGTTTCGGCTTGCCGGTGCTCGCGGACAGCGCCGGATCATCCCCGATGACGGCCAGCGTCCATCCCGTCCCGCCCGTGCCCGGCACCGGCGTTGCCTCCGCCGGCAGTCGCACCGTGCGCTGGCCGGGCCGCCATTCCACCGGTTGCCCGTCAATGGTCAGCGCCATTCGCGCCTGCTGGCCGTACAGCTCGACCGAACCGTTCTCCACGTGCAGCAGACTGCGGTCGTCGGCGTCCCAGCGCAACGCCATGCGCGGGTCGATCGCGGCCGGCGTCTTGCGCACATACGCACTGCCGGCGCTCACGGCTGGCCCCCTCGTGCCGTTGAGCGTCTGCGCCACGGCGACCGAACCGCAGGACTTCCACGGCGACAATGCGAACGAGACCGAAGCGTCGCGCTCGCCAGCGGTCATCGGCTCGCGCCCGGCCGGCGTGACGAGGACGCCGTCGCGCAGTCCCGCGGGCTCCCACCGCACCGTGCACCGGTCGCCCTTGCCGAGCACTTCCACCGCGCGCGGCGGCGGCACCGCGTAGGACGGCGTCATGGTCGCGGAACCGCTGGCCGCGGAAGCGCCCGGGCGTTCGGGCGCGACGGATGCCGTCACCGTCAGCGGTGCGCCCAGTTCGCGCTTGTCCAAGGTGAATCGGCCCACGGGCTGCGCGCACGGCAGCGTGCGGGACGCGCCCGCCCGGTCGGCGGCGCCCGACAGCGTCACGGACGCGCATCCGGCGTTGCGCAGATCGCCCAGCGACACGGTCACGCCGATCGAGGTCGCCTCGCCGCCCGCGCCTTGGTTCAGCGTCACGCTCGGCGGCGTCGGATCGCCCCATGGCTTGGCCGCGGCGCTGGGCGGACTGGTCTCACCCTGCCCTGCGCGGTTGCGCGCCATGACGGTGGCGGTGAACGCGGCTCCGTCGGTGATCGATGCGTCGGGCACCGGCACGCTGGCCGGGGAGGCAGCCGCCTCAACCGACGCCGTGAACCCGTTGCCGCCGCGCACGATCACCGTATAGCCGTCGGGCGGCGTGCCATCATAGGCGGGCGGCATCCAACTCACCGTGATCCGGCGGTATTCCCCCGTGGCGGTCACCTGTGCGGGCGCCGGCGGCGTGCGGTCCGGTCGTCCCTCCACGGCGTTCGACGGGACAGACCAGCCGGCATCGTTGCGCGCCTTGACGGTGAAACGGTATTGCATCCCGTTCGTCAGCCCCGTGACGCGGCACACGGTGCTCGTCGCGCAGGGGAAGGCTCCGCGGGCGTTCCCGGAATCGTACTCCACCAGATATTCCGTAACCGGACTGCCGTTCGCCGCGCCCGGCGTCCACCGGAGCTCGACCATGCCGTCGCGTCCGTCCTGCGCCACCGGGGACAGCAGGGGAGCGCCCGGCGCCGCCACGACCGTGACGGTGATCGTTCCGGTCACGCGGCGGGAGACGTCGTGCGTGCCGTCCTCCACGGTGACCAGCACACGTCCCGTTCCGGCCGCCGTTCCCGCCGTCACGGTGACGCCGCCGCTGCCATCGCTGCCGTCCGCGTCCGCCATCAGCCCGTCCAGGCCCTCGCCGCGCACGCCGACGACCGTCAGCGGCTCATCCGGGAACGGGTTGAACGCCCCGGCCAGAGGCTCCACGCGCGCCGACTGGCCGGCAGCCAGCCGGAGTTCCCGATCGGGCACCCGCGCGGTCGGACGCGTGGAGGCGACCACGCGCACGGTCACGCCGGCATGCACCGTGCCGCCCGGATAGACGATGTCGATGGGCACGGACGCCATGGTCCCCGCCCGGGCGTCCATGGTCGCGGCCAGCGTGAGCCGGCCGGCCGGAGCGACGGTTGCGACGACCGGGCCGGAGAGCCCCGGCGAGGCGTACGTATAGCGCGTTTCGTCCTCGTACGCTTCGCGCGGCGCCCGGGTCAGCGCGGTCAGATCGATGACGGTCGCGTCCTCGCCGGGCTCCACGTCGACGGTCGCGGACGAGAACGCGGGCGGGGGAACGTCGCGTCCGACCACCGTGATGGGCAGCGTGATCACCGCGGTGCGCCGCGCGGTGCCCGCCGGACCGTCCGCGGCGGTGAACGTGATCGATGCCGGTCCCGCATAGTCGGCGGCGGCGGTGAAGCGCAGCGTGCCCTCGTCCGCAATGAGCTCCCCGCCGTCCGACTTCGTGGCGGTCACCGGCTGCGACGCGTCGACGGTCACGGTTTTGCCGGCGCCCACGCGTACGTGGTCCGCGATGGGAATCGTGATCGTCTCTCGCGCGTTGACCTGAAGACGCGGCGCCTTCGGACGCGGCGTGGGCGGGAACGCGCCGTACGCCGGAACGTGGATGAACGCGGTGGCGGTGAGCCCGTGCGTCGTGTTGGCTACCGTGTACGGCACGGCCCGCGCTTGGTCGGTCAGCTCGATGCGCAGCGTGGTGCCCCCGATCGTCCGCGCATGCGCCGCCGCGGATTCGTGCACGCCCACGGACAACTCGTCCATGCCGCCGGACGGGTTGGCGATCCACGGCGACACGTCCACGTCGACGCTGCGCTTGTCGATGGTGGCGGCCGGCGGCACGCGGTAGTCGTAGGCGTCCGGCGGTTCGATCGGCGCCCGCGGATCGACGTGCACGGTCAGCATGGCGGTGCTCGTGAGGCCGGCGGCGGTGCGCGCGGCATAGACGATCCGCGCGTCGCCGGGCTCGCCTGGCGTGACGAAGCACAAGGCCCGCCCGCAGACATGCGCCTCGACGTCCGTCCGCGGCTCGACGGTCACGGTCAGCGGTTCGTCGTCGTCCGCAAGATCGTTGGCCGTCACCGCCACGCTCGCCTCGGTGCCCGGACGCAGCGTGATCTCGTCGTCGCGGGCGTGCACGCCGCTCCCGCCGCCGTCGGGCACCACGCCGACGCGCACCTGCGCCTGCGCGCGCTGCCCGGTCCAGTCCTCCACGGCGTAGCTGAACGTGTCCGTGCCCGCGGAATCCGGATACGCCTCGTACACCAGCGCGTCGGCCTGCGTCTCCACAATGCGGCCGAGTTTCGGCGCCGCATTGCCCAAGCCCAGCAGCGTCACGTCGTCGCCGTCGGCGTCGATGCCGGCGAGCGCGATCGGAATGCGCACGCTGCGCCCGGCGGCCGTCTGAGCTTCCACGCGCTTCGGGCGCGGCGGGGCCTTGTTCCCGGCGTCGGCGGCGTGCACGTCGAACGTGACCGTGCCGGACGCCGTGGCGCCATGGACGTCCTCTACGGTGTACGTGGCCTTGTACGCGCCCGGCGTCTCCGGCGCCTGATAGCGCACGGCGTCACCGGTCACGAACGCCAAGCCCCGGAACGCGTCGTCCGCGGCCAGCTCACCGGTCAGCCGCACGTCGCCATCCGAACCGGACGCATGATCCGTCACCTTCGCCTCCACGATTCCCCCGGCGCGCACCGGCACCGTGAAATCCTCGGCCCTCGGCGGCTGGACCGCCGCATCCGCGCGGGGCGGATGGACCGTGATTGTGCCCTGTGCGGTCCCGCGCGCGTTCGCCGCGACGTACGTCACCGCAACCGGGGCCTCGGGAACGCTCCGCGCCTGAATCACGACGCGCCGATGGTCGATCACGGCCACGTCCAAGGCGCCCGCGCCGTCCTCCGCCTGCGCCCGCAGGACCGCGAGCACCCCGCCGGCCGGATCGCGGTCGTTCGCCAACGGCTCCACCATGGCGGCATGCGAGGCATCCAGCAGCGCCACGTCGTTGACCGCCACGGGCGGATCGTCGTTTTCCTCGGGCGCTTCGGCCTCAACGCGCAGCAGCCCCTGGGCGGCCTTGTCACCTTGCGTCGCGACGTATGGCACGTCGTATGCGCCCGGGCGCTGCGCGCGGAGCGTCACCGTCAGCGCTTCGGCGTCCATCGTCGCGGTCATGCCGTCCGGCGGCGTCACGTCCCGCAACACGGGCGATTGCGCGGACGTGCCGTGCACGTAGGGCGCCAGATCGACGTCCGTCTCCTCGTTCACGCGCACGGCGGCCAGCGACGGGTCGGTTTCGGGCGGCAGCGAACCGACGTCGCGCACGGCGAACAGCACGGTGCCGGTGGCGGTCAGCCGTCCGTCGGACACCGTCACCTGCACGCTCGCCAGCCCGTTCGCCGCGCCGCCGGCATGAAACGCCAGCTGTCCGTCGGCGCGCGAGGACACCGTGGCCCGTCCGCCGTCAAGCATCCGGGCAGCGACCAGCGTCAGCGCGTCCCCGTCAGCGTCCATGAAACCGTCCAAGGCGTTGACGGTCCGCGTCGCGCCCCGCTCCACGTCGTATTCCGGTGGCGCGTCCACCTGCTCCGGCGGTGCGTTCCCGTCGTCGCGCAGCCGCAGCGTGACCGTGGCGGACGCCGTCTGCCCGTGTCCGTCGTCGATCGCATACGCGAATCGCACGTCGCCCGCCGCGGCCCGCGAGGCGTCCAGTTGCAGATAACGGCCGTCGAACGCCGGAGAGACGGCCACGTCATCCCGCCCCGGCGCGGTCAGGGAAGACACGCGCAGCACCGCGCAGCCGGCGAGTTCGTCGTTGCGCAGCACGTCCAGCAGCATGCGGGTTCCGGGACGCACGCCGAACTCGTCGTCCGTCGCGCGGATCGGGGCGGATTGCGCGGCGCAGTCGTCGTCGAATTCGTGGCGGTATTTTGCCGATTGCGCGCCGTTCCGCCGTTGCCCGTCGCCGTCCTCCGTCTGCGGCGACTGCCACGCCACGGCGAGCGTCTCCGGGGAGACGCTAGGCCGCCACGCCTTGCCCGCGGCGACGTCGTTGAGCAGCACCAGCCGATGGTTGACGCGGAAGACGAGCCGGTCGCTCGCACCGACGTTCCGCAGTGTGCCGAAATCCGCGTCGTCGCTGGCGTCCGGCCCCCGCAGCGCCAGATAATTCCGCGCCGGCTGGGCCCACGCCGCATGCACCGTGCCCTGCGACGAGACGGGCACGGCCGGCCGCCCGCTGCCGCCGTTCGCCAGAAATCGCGTCGACCCCCGGTCCAGATCCACCACGTATACGCCGCCCGTTCCCGCGACGGCCGCCCAACCGCGCTGTTCGCCGTCCACGGGCGGCGTCTGCAACGCATAGCCGACGTCCGCCGTGGTCCCGTTCCCGTCGCCTTCGCCGTCGAGCGCCACGCGTCCGCCGGGCCACAGCGCTTCGTCGCCGGCGACGATCACCGGCACGCCGCCCACCACGGTCAAGGCGTCGGCTACCAGCCGTCGTCCGCCGGTCAGCGAGCCGAGTTCGCGCGGCTGGCCGTCTCCGGGCGCGATCGCGAGCACCATGCCGTCCCCGGGCCGGTAGCCGTACGCCGTGCCGGCGGCGTCCACGGCGATGCGGCCGCCCCTGCCGAGCGTCATGCGCACGGGACCGGAGCGCGAATCCGCGGCGGCGAGATCGGATGCGGGGGAGAGCCGCACGTCGCCCGTGGCGGCGTCCACCGCCGCCAGCCAGCCGCCGTTGAGCGCCAGCGTGCCACGGGAATCGATGCGCGCGGTGGACGCATCGGCCAGAGTCGCCGCGTGGATCGCACGCGCCTCGCCATCGGCGTCGATGACCGTGGCGCCATCGTGCTGCAGGACGTCGAACCGCGCCGCCTCCACGCTGACGGCGGCGTCAGAGGCCTCCGCGCGCACGTTGTAGCGCACCGCGCTGCGGTCGGTCAGCGACGTGAGCCATACGGTGCCGTCGTCCAGATGCACCTGCCTGCGGGTGACGGACGCGGCAAGCGCCGTGCCAACGACGACGACCGCGAACAGCAGCAGGGCCGCGACGGGAACCAGCCGGCGCGGACGGGCCGGACGGTGTGAACGGATGGGAAAACGACATGAGGGAACCATGGAAATCAGCCTCGATTTTCTGTTGTTATCCCTCACCGCCCAACGTATCGGCAGGTGTGTACCGGCGGCGCGGAATCCTACGAGGCGGCGGATTCGCCCGGCGTGTCCTTCAGAGGCAGGGGCACGGGCGAGTCCGAGGGCGGGACGGAAGGGCCCGGCGCCTCGACGGTGACGCCGGCGGGCACCGAATCGACGCGGCGCAGGACGGCCGGGACGGCCACGCCCGCGCCGAGCGCGAGCAATGCCGCCACGGCCGTGCTAATTGCGACGGCGCGCGTCCACGAGGGACTCCGCCGCGAGGAGCGGGATGCCGGGTGGTCCGGCGAAACGGAACCGGTCCGCAGCGCGGAGCCGGGCGGGACCCGCATCTCAAGCCGCGCCGCGATGCGCGGCGGATACGCCGGCTCCCCGTCCGCGACCAACGGCGTGACCCCGCCGAACGCCAGCCATTGCGCGGTCTGCAACCCTCGCGCGAACTCCAGCGCCGAATACGGCCGGTCCGCGGGATTCGCGCTCAGCGCCGGGGCCAGCGCGCGGGAGACGGCCGGCGGCACGGTCGGTTCGCCGCGAACGTCCTCGGCGTCGCGCGGCGGACGGCCCGTCATCAGGGCGAACAGCGACGCGGCCAGCGAATACAGGTCCGTCGACTCATCGCCGCCGGACCGGCCGCCCAGCACCTCCGGCGCGGCCCACGGTTCGGAATGGCCCGTGGCGACGGCTACGTCGTACACGCTGGCGGCGACGCCGAAATCGGCGAGCAGCGGCGAACCGTCCGCGGCGAACAGGATGTTGGCCGGCTTGACGTCCCGATGCGTGACGCCGAGGCGATGCGCGGCCAGCAGTGCGCCGGACAGACGCACACCCACGTCCAGCGCCTCGGCGGGACCGAGCGGGCTCCCGGCCATGAGCTGCCGGCCGTTGCCGCCGGGCGCGAACTCCAGCGCCAGATACGGGCGTCCGTCCGCTGCCACGCCGGCTCCCAGCACCGTGAGAATGCTCGGATGCGCGGATAGTTCGGACAGCACCTCGGCCTCCGCGAGGAACCGCCTCGCCTCTTCGTCGTCGGCGCGCCGCCGGGCCAGTTTGACGGCCACCTCGCGGCCAGAGGGGACGTGCCGGCACAGCCACACTTCGGCGGTCGTGCCGACGCCCAGTCTCCGCAGCGGCGCATACCCGCCGCTTGCCAAAACCGCGATCGCATCGTCCATGGCGTCTCCTTCGCCGTCATCCCTCGGCTCCACTGTGGAGCCGCCCGTCGGACATTAACGGGGAACGCAAGCGTGGAACGGTATGATGGCAGCAACGTCACGTTGCCGTGGCGCGTCGATGCACGTTCAACGCGCAAAGGAGTACCCCATGAAGATTTGTTCCGGATGCGGGATCGACAACCCCGCCGAAGCCAAGTTCTGCCGTTCCTGCGGCCAGCCGTTCCCCGAGGACGCGCCCGCCGCCCAGACTCCCGCCCCCGCCGTTTCCGCGCCGGAACCGGAGCCGGCCGTGGATGCGCCGGCCTCGCCGTACGTGCCGCCGCAACCCGAGGTCCCCTCCTACCAGCCGGCTCCGCAGCCCGTGCAGCAGGTTCCGCAGGCCCAGCCCGTTCCGCCGGTCCAGCCCGAGCCGCAGGCGGCCTACGGCTACGCGCCCGCGCCGGACTACGGCCAGCCGCAGGGATACGCCACCGGCCCGATTCCGACGCCGGGACCGGCCGCCCCGGGCGCGGCTCCGCAGCCTGCGCCGCCCGCCCAGCCGACCCAGCCCAGCCAGGCGGGCGTCGAGGCGCAGGCGTTCGGCCGCTGGCTGCTCGACTCGCTCAAAGCTCCGTCGAAGGTGTTCAAGACGCAGGTGTGGTGGTCGTTCGTGGTCACCGTCGTCACCGCCCTGATCATGAGCCTGATCACCTACACGTGGACGGCCAAGGCGTACAGCGGCGTCAACAGCTGGACCAACCAGCTGAGCGCGGCGCTCGGCGGCTCCTACCGCTCGTCCGCGGCCCCGTCCGCGACGGTGTGGCTCAAGGCGTGGCTCGCCTTCCTTATCCTCCTGTATGTGGCGGTCGTCATCGCGTTCATCGGCCGCAAGCTGTTCGGCGACCCGATTTCGTTCCTCGCGCTGCACGACCAGTTCGCCCAGCGCCTGCTGCCGTTCGTCGTCCTTGACCTGGCCGCCCTGCTGCTCTCGCTCGTCGGCGCGATCGCCGTCGCCGCGCTGCTGTTCTCGCTCGGCTTCATGGTCGTGCTGCTCGTGCTGCCCGGCGCGATCATCGCCACCGGCGAGAACCACCGCAAGCTCGACTCCTACTGGCTATGGCTCATCGCCATCGTGATCGCCGTCGTCGTGCTGCTGCTCGGCCTCATGCTCGCCGGTTCCATCGGCGGGTCCGCGGTCAGCGACGCGGTGCGGTTCTCCTACTGACGCGCCCGCTTGGTGCAGCCGATGACCGCCGCCCGTCGAAGAGAGACCTCGGGCGGCGGTCATCGGCTCTGCGCGCATGAAGAACGACGAGAACAAAGAGAGAAGAAGGAAACGCCCATGATGTTCTGCACGAATTGCGGCACGCCGCGAGACGGCGACACCAGATTCTGCACCCAATGCGGGCAGCGGTTCGCCGACGACGTGCCGGTCGACGAATCTGCCGAGTCCGCCGCGCCCGAGCCCGCCGCGCCCGAGACCGCATCCACGCCGGTGCCGACGCCGCATCCGAACCCGCCGGCATCCCCGGACTTCCGCCAGCCGCCGGCCTTTGTGCCGTCCCCGCAGACGCCGCCCGCGGCGCAGCCGCTGCCGTCCGCCCAGCCGTTGCCCGCGCAGCCATCATACGCGCCCCGTCCCGTGCCCCAACCCCAGTCCGCGCAGCAGCCCGCATTCCCCCAACCGGCCCCGGCCGTTCTGGCCTCCGCCGCGCCCGCCGCGGCCGCGCCCGTGGCCCGCAGGCGCATGAAGCGGTCCACCATCGCGGTCCTCTGCACGCTGCTCGTGCTCGTCGCGGGCCTGACCATCGCGTTCTTCACGCTGCGCGCCACGCTGTTCTCCCCGCGCGAGCCGCTGAGCGCCTACGTCAACGCGATCTCCTCCGGCGATTTCGCCAAGGCGAGCGAACTGGTCGACCCGGGCATCGACAACGCCAAGCGCGTCCTGCTCGTCAACGACGCCGCCAAGGACGAGAACAACCGCATCAAAAACGTCGAAATCGGCGAACTCACGCAGGACAAGGCGACTGGCGACTACGGCGCCACGGTGACCTACACGGTCAACGGCGCCAAGCAGAGCATGCCCGTCACCTTGGAACGCTCCGGCCGCCAGTGGCTGGTGTTCGACGCGTGGAAGGTGTCCACGCCGATGCTCCAGCAGGTTTCCGTGGCCGTGCCCGCCGCGATGCACCACGTGGACGTCAACGGCGTGAGCGTCGACCTGGGCGCGCTCGGCCCCGGCTCCTCCGTGGACACCGTGCCGAAGAACTCGGTCAACTACGACCCGAACGCCGACTACTACGACATGACGAGTTACACCCTCGTCGCCTATCCCGGCGCCTACGCGTTCACCACGTCGCCGTCCGACTATGTGACCACCGAAACGATCACGGTCACCGAACCCGGCGACACGGCGTACCTGCTGCCCGAAGCCACGTCCAAGCTCTCCAGCGCGCTGCTCGACAAGATCAACGAGAAACTCAAGCCGTGCCTGGCCGCCAAGACCGCCGCCGCGCCCGACGGCTGCTCGTACGCCATCGACCTGAGCAATTCGGTCGCGACCATCAACAACGAGACCGTCAGCCGCTCGCTGGACACCAAGCCGTCCATCTCGGACATCGACTTCAACGACGGCACGTTCACCACGAACTCGTTCAAGATCAGCGCCAAATACCAATACCACTGGTCGACCGACGCCGAGTGGACCGACGGCAGCGCATGGACCTACGCGCGCATGACCGGCACGTTCTCCATCGACGGCGAGAAGCTCACCGTCACCTTCGACGAGGAGGACTGAGCGGCGCAGTCCGGCCCGATGGCCTAGTCTGGGAGCATGACGAATGCGGACGTGAAGCTGGCGGTGGGGACGCCGAACGGCGGCAAGACGGAGTATGCACTGCGCGCGCTGCTGGAGGGCATCCGGGAATTCGGCGCGGACAGGGCGCTCATGGCGGTGTCCGGTCGCAAGGCCGCGGACGCGCTGGCCGACCGGGTGATCCGCGAAATCGGCTCGTCCACCGAAACGCGTCCGGTCACCACGCTGTCCGCCATCGCATTCCGCCTGATCGACGCCGTGCGCCGGCGGGACGGCGAATCCGCGCCCAGACTGCTCAACGGCGCCGAGCAGGACGCGCTGCTGCGCCGCGTCATGGCCGTGCACCTGCGTCACGCCGCCGCGGGGGAGACCGGCGACTGCGCCACCTGCGGCATGATCGCCGCCTACTTCGCCTCCGAACGGTGGGAGGCCATGGTGCTGCGGCCCGACGCCGAGCCGGCCTCGACGGCCGCCGCGGACAAGCTGTTCGAACGGGGCATCGGAGACGCGTTCGTCGACCAGCTGCGCGACATGCTCGCGCGCATGAACGAGCTCGGCGCCTCCAACGCGCAGGAGGGGCGGATCATCGCCGCGATCGCGTCCGACGGGGAAAACGGGGACGGTTCGCAGTCGCCGGCCGACGTGCTGCGCCGCGACCGGCTGCGCGTACAATGGCGGCTGGCGTTCGCACTGCGCCGCGAATACGTGCGGGCGATCGAAACGAACTATCCGGGCGAATACCGGCTCGATCCCTCCCGTCTGCTCGTGGAGGGCGTGGACGCCGTGTGCCGCGCCCATCCCGACGACCTGCCGCAGCTCGTGGTCGTGGACGACGTGCAGGACCTCACCCTCGCCGGACTGGCCTTCCTCGAGGCGCTGCGCGACGCCGGCTGCGCGCTCACCCTCGTGGGCAACCCGGACGAGTCGGTGCAGTCGTTCCGCGGCTCGTACCCGGAATACGTGTTCGCGCGCATCCGCGGCTGGCGGGACGTCACGGAGATCCGGCTGCCCGGGGAGGACGGAACCGGGGCCGATGCCGCCGCGTCGCCCGCGCCGCGCAACCTCGATCTGGCCGCCGCGCGCGTGAGCCTTGCGATCCTGTCGCTCGAGGACGATCCGCTGCCCGTCGCCCAGCGCCCCGGCAAACTGCCCGCATGGCCCGGAGCGCTGCCGGTCGCGCCGCAGGAGGGCATGAGGGAGCCGAACGGCGACGGCAGTCTCATGACCGCGCTGTACCGCAGCCCGCGGGAGGAAATCGACGACGTGACGTGGCGCATCCGTCACGAACACCTGCGCGCCGGCCGCGAATGGAACGACATGGCCGTGATCGCGCACGACAATGCCACCGTGCGGCGCATCGGCGAACGGCTGCGCCGCGAGGGCGTGCCCGTGCTGTACTCCTCGGTCACACGCCCGCTCAAGGACGAACCGTTCGTGGCGGGCTTGTTCGCCATCGTGGAGCTGGCCCGGCTCAAGCGGCGCGGATTGGCCGACTGCGGCATGCCCCTGCGCGAGGCCGCCGCGTACGTGCGATCGCGCGTGGCGGCGGTCATGAACGGCCCGCTCGTGGCCGTGGGCGCGTCGGACCGGAGCGAGGGATACCCGGCGCGGCTCAACGTGGCCGAATCCGCGATGGACAGTTTGCAGTCGCTCGCCGGCGTGGTCGGGGACGCCGGGCGCGACGGGAAGCCGGGCGGATCCGCGGACGAAGGCGGATCCGTGGGCGACCTGCCCCGGCTGATGGCCCAATGGGAGCGGTTCCGGGACCGTGCCATGCCCGCCGCTGAACCCGCGGAGCCCGGTCGGGCGGCGGACGCGCCCGGCGTCGCCGTGGACGACGAGGCGTTCACCGGGGCTGCCATCGGCGATGCGGAGCCGCCCGAGTTCGGACGGGACGCGCTGTACCTCATGCTCGCCTTCGGCGGCGAGGACGACTCCGAAAGCGTGCTGCGCGCCGTCCATGCGGTGTGCGGCTCCACTCCGGCGCATGCGGACGGGCATGCGGAGGCGTTCGGGCGCGTGTGGCGGATCGTGGACGGGACGGCGCAGGCGATCGGCGGTCTGCGCAACCGCGAGGCGCAGTACGTGCTGTCCGCCGCGTGGAAGGCCTGCGGCGTGGCCCGCGACTGGCAGAGGCTCGCGCTCGCGAACAGCGAGGCCGGGCGGGCGGCCAACGACCGGCTCGACGTGGCGATGCGCCTGTTCCAGTTCGCCGCGGACACCACCGCCGACCGGGATGTGGAGGGGTTCATCGCGCAGGTGCGCGCCATGCAGGTCGAGGCCGATTCGCTCGCCCATGTGGCGCCGGTCGAGCAGGCGGTCACGCTCACCACCCCGGCGGGCGCGGCCGGACGCCACTGGGATCTGGTGTGGATGCCGGCGGTGCAGCAGGACGTGTGGCCGAACCTCGCCTCGCGCAACACCATGTTCGGCGGCGAGGATCTGGCCGACGTGATGCTGCGCGGCCGGCTTGCCGACGCCGATGACATGGCCGCGACGGGCGTGCGAAGCCCCCGCCTCGCCTCGGTGCTGTACGCGGAGATGAAGAGCCTGCTCGTGGCGCTCACCCGCGCGCGCGTCACGGCGTACGTGAGCGCGGCGATGAGCGACGAGCTCGCGCCCTCCGATTTCCTGTACGGATTCCTGCCCGAACGCTACCCGCGCGGCGGCAAGCCAACCTACACCGAAGTCGGCGGCGGCGGTGAATACGCCGGACTGGAGACCGATCCGCGCGGACTGGTCGCGGCGGCCCGCATGACGCTGGCGCGCGCCGCGATGGACGGCACGCTGGACGGCGGGCGGGCCCGGGACGCGGCGGACGCCTTGGCGCTGCTCGCCGCGCACGGCGTGGAATCGGCGGATCCGGACCGCTGGGCGTTCGTGCCGCGGAAGGGGGAGACGGGGAACGTCGAGGCAATGGCGTCGGAGAGGCCCGTAGCGGAGCCCCCGGCGGCATCCGAGACCTCGAATCCGAATGCGGAGCTGCGGCCGAACCGGGACCGGGAGACGCCGCGCGTGGTGTCCCTGTCCCCGTCCGCGGTGGATGGCCTGTGGGCCTGCCCGGTGTGCTGGCTGCTGGAGAACCGCTTCGCCGGTCCCCGTCGCGGGGGAGCCGCGGCGAGCTTCGGCACGATCATGCACGCCGTGGCCGAACAGGCCAGCCGGGAGGGGCTCGACATGCCCGACCGGGGCTTGGACGCCGACGCGATCGCCGCGCGCATGGGGGAGATCTACGCGTCCCTGCGCCCCGACGCCGACGCGATCGACGACGTGCGCGAACGGTACGCCGCCGCCCGCCGCGACGCCGACGCGGCCGGCATGATCGCCAACATGGCCGCGTACTTCGCCGATTCCAACGCGCCCGACTACCCGCCGAAAAACGCCGCCAACATGACGGTCGGCCGGCTCGAAGGCGCCGACTGCGAACTCGAATTCGCGGCCCGCTTCGGCTTCGACGACATCCTCGCCGCCTACAACGCCATCGACGGCATGACGCCGATCGACCCGCCCACGCTCAAGGGCATCATGGGCGCGCTGGTGGGCGGCTGGCCCGAGGCGCTGCGCGGCGACCGGGACGCCGGCGACCTCACCGTGCGCCTGTCCGGCCGCATCGACCGCGCCGAAACCCGCACGCTGCCCGACGGGTCCGCGCAGCTGCGCCTCATCGACTACAAGACCGGCCGCAAACCCGGCATGCCGCAGCTGTTCGGCGACCTGCAGCTCGTGTGCTACCAGCTCGGCGTCATGTTCCCCGAGGGCGGTCCCGGCGGCCTCGAGGCGCTGCGCCGGGCCCCGGCCATCGCGCAGGCGGCGCTGTTCCACGTGGCGGCGGACCCGTACCCGGCCACGAGCTACGGGGCGGAAAGCGCCTATCAGCCGCCGCTGTTCGCGCACGGGTCGCTCAACGCGGAACCCTTCGCGCCGCGCTACTACTTCAAGGGCCCGCAGCGCCTGTTCGACTCCGCCGGCGTGCTGCCGGCGGAGCCTCCGGAGGGCGTGGCCCCGGACGACTGGGAGCGGTTCGCCGCCCTGCGCGGCACGCAGGCCGTCTGGGCGCTGACCATGGTCTCGCGCGTGTTCTACGCCGCCGGCGCCAGCGTCTCCGCGCGCATCGTCGCGCATCCGCAGCCGGACCATGTGCGGCACTGCCGGTGCCTCGGCGTGTGCCCGGCGTGCTCCGGTCAGATCGACACCGTGTTTGAAACGAGGCAGGCATGAGCGCAGTCCCCGAAACCCCCGAAACCGCCAAGGCCCCGGAGCGGTTCGTCCCCTCGCCCGAACAGGCGGCCGTGCTCGACGCGCCCACCGACGCCGACGTGCTCGTGGTCGCCGGCGCCGGCTCGGGCAAGACGTTCACCATGACGCGACGCATCATCCGCCTCATCGACCGCGGCGTGGCCCCCGAACGCATCCTCGGCCTCACGTTCACGCGCAAGGCCGCGTCCGAGCTGCTCTCCCGCGTCTGCGCCGCCGTGGAATCCTCCGTGCTCAAACCGGAGGTGAGCACGTACGACGCGTTCTTCCAGTCGATCGTGCGCCAATACGGCCTGCTCGTGGGATTCGACCGCAACACGCAGCCGCTGAGCGAGGCCGGCGCGTTCCAGCTCGCCTGCGAGGTGATCGACGAGCGGTTCGATCTGGTGCGCGCCGCCCGCGACGAGGGCCTCGACATGGGCTCCTTCGCCACGCTCGCCGGCGCCGTGCTCGCGCTGAGCGACGCGATCGGCGGGGCGATGATCGGCGACGGCTGCACCACCGTGGAGGATGCCGTCGCGCGCATCCGGCGATGGGACGGCGCGTTCGCCGACCGTCTCGACCACGCCATCGGCGACGAGCCCGTGCCGGACGAACGCCCCAAGGCGCCCGCCAGGCCGCGCGGCAAGAAGGACCTCGAGCGCAGGATGGCCGCATGGCGCGACGACTGCTTCGACGCGCTGCACCGCACCTGCGTGTACACCACCGACCAGCTGCGCCGGACCGTGCGCCGCCGCGAGGTCCTGCTGAGCCTCGTGGAGGCGTACCATCAGGCCAAGCGCCGGCGCAACATGGCCGAATTCGGCGACTTCACCATCGCCGCGTTCCAGCTCGTCACGCGGTTCCCGTCCATCGGCGAGGAATGCCGCAGGCGGTACACGCACGTGCTGCTCGACGAATATCAGGACACCTCCACCACGCAGGCCATGCTGCTCGCCGCGCTGTTCCACCGCGGCGCGGGCGCGGGGGAGCGGTCCGCCGTGAGCGCGGTGGGCGACCCGTTCCAGTCGATCTACGCGTGGCGAGGCGCCAGCCCCGGCGCGTTCCGCATGTTCCAGCGCGACTTCGGCATGGATCCCTCGGACCGGCCGCGCGCCCTGAGCGTCACCCGGCGCAACGCGCGCATCGTGCTCGACGCCGCCAACGCGCTCACCCTGCCGCTGCGCCGCGCGCCCCGCCGCCCAGGCAGCTCGCTCATGCGCGAGGTGGACGTGCCGGCGCTCTCCGCGCTGCCCGGCAAGGGCGACGGCACGCTCGGCCTGCTCGGCTACCAGACGCTCGGCCAGGAGATCGACGGCGTGGCGCGGTTCTGCAAGGCGGCGTCGGCCACATGGCGGGCCGCAGCCGAGCGTGAGGCGGCCGCCCGCGGCGAGACGGCGGACCCGAGCCCGCGCGTGGCCGTGCTGTTCCGTTCCAAGACGCGCATGCCCGCCTTCCGCGAAGGCCTCGAGGCCGCGGGGCTCCGTGTGCTCACCGTCGGCTACTCGGCGCTGCTCGAACGCCCCGACGTGCGCGACATGCTCGCGCTCCTGCACGCGGCCGGCGACCACACCGACGCGGCCCCGCTCATGCGCCTGCTCGCCACGCCGCGCTACGGTCTGTCCGCCGCGGACCTGGCCGCGCTCGCCGATCTGGCCGAGCGCCTCAACGTGGAATACCGGTACCGCGCGCTCGCCGAGGCCGGATTGGCGGACCCGGACGCCCCGGCGAGCACGTGGGCCGGCGTGGTGCGCGAGCACCGCGACGAGGTGGCGAACGCCGTGTTCCTGCCCGACCTGCTGCTGCGCGACGACCTGCCCGAGCGGCTTGCGAAGACCGGCACGCTGTCCGAAGCCGGCGTGAGGGCCGTGCTGCGGGCCTCGCAGGCGCTGCGCCGTGTGCGCCGGACCGTCGGCCGTCCGCTCGCCGACGTGGTGCGGGCCGCCGTGGAGGCGCTGGACCTCGACGTCGACACCGTGCTCGCGCAGGCCATCGCCCGCCCGGACGGCACGGTCCTGCCCGCGCAGGCGCACGCGCCGCTCGAAACGGTCATCGAACTCGTGGACACCTACACGCAGGAGATCGTGGGCGACGGCATGCCCAGCCTCGCGGGCTTCATGGCGTGGGTGGATTCGCTGCGCGCGGTGCCCGAGGAGGCGCAGGGCATGCCGGACGAGCCCGCCGACGTGGTGCTCATGACCGTCCACCAGTCCAAGGGCCTCGAATGGGACGCCGTGGCCGTGGTCGGCATGGGGAGGGGCGATTTCCCGAGCAGCCAGGGAGACCGCCTCAAGGTGGAGCCGGATCCGGGGCATCCCGGGCGGCCGGGCGGGGACTACGAGCCGCCCGAATACCATGAGTCGGCGCACACGTGGCTCGAGAACCCCGCCGCCGTGCCCGTGCCCATGCGCGTGGACGCCGGCATCCTGCCCCGTTTCCCCCATGACGCCGCCGTGACGGCAGCGGGCGCCGTCGCCGATCCGGTCGCCGCGCTGGACGCGCTCGACGACGTGGAGACGATCGACGACGAGGTGTTCGGCTCCATGCGGGCCGTCCCCGGACTGGACGGCGGCGACGATGGCGACGGTGGGGCCGGCGCGCGGGACCGTGACGCGTGGTATCTGACGCAAAGCGAGGAGTACGGCCGCCGCCTGCACGCCGACGAACGACGCCTCGCCTACGTGGCGCTGACCCGTGCGCGCACGGACGCGCTGCTCACGTTCTCCGCGTCCGGCTCCCTGAACCGCGATCCGAACGCGGACGGGCCGGCCAAGCCGCTCGACGAGGACGCCAAGGCCTCCAATTTCTGGCTGGAGACGCGCGACGCGCTCGCCGGGCGCACGGACCGCGTGGCCGCGGGGGCGTCGCTCGCCGGGACGGGCGCGGATGCCACGGATGCCGATTCCGCCGACGATTCCGATGGTCGCCCGGAGTTGCCCGTCGGCTTCTTCGCGGGCGACGCTGCGGCCGACTACGAGGCGCGCGTGGTGGGCGACGCGTGGCGCGAACCCGTGGCCGGTGCCTCGGACGAAACGGGGCTGCCGTGGCCGGGCGAACTGAGCGCGAGACTCGGCCATGTGCTCGCCGCAGGAGCCGAAGCCGTGCGCGCGCGCATGGCGGACGGGACGACGGACGGCCGGATTTCGGCCGACGGCGGCACGGGCGACGATTCGCTGCTCGCGCACGCCCGCATGCTGTGCGACGACGAGGACCTCATGGGCGACTTGCTCGCCGCCGGGGCGCCCGCCGCGGATCTGGACGCGGCGGTCCGGGCCAAGGGCATGCGCCTCGCCGCCGGGAGCCGCCGCAGCGTCACCGCGCTGCAGGCGCTGGGCGGCGACCTGACCGAACGGGAGTCGCGCGACTACTGGCGCGGCGTGGTCCGTCCCATTCCGCGCGTCGCCTCGCCCAACGCGCAGGCCGGCACCGTCTTCCACGCGTGGGCCGAACGGCTCCTCGACGCGAAGCTCGACCCCGATCGTCCGGACGCCCCCGCACCGGAGGCGGAAGGCACCGAAATCGGCGCGTGGCAGCGCCGTCTGCTCGCCTCGCCATGGGCGTCGCGCATGCCCGTGTGGGCCGAACGCCAGCTTGTCGTCAGCCTGCCGGAACTGGATGGCGGCATCGTCAACGGCAAGCTCGACGCCGTGTTCCGCGGCGGGCTGGACAGCGGGCCGGACGGCGGCGCGGACGGGGTCCGGTACACCATCGTCGACTGGAAGACCGGCCGCCGCCCGAGGACCGCCGAGGAGACTCGCCGCAAGCTCGCCCAGCTCGACCTGTACCGTCTGCTGCTCGCCCGCGTGGAGGGACTGCCCATCGGGGCGATCGACGCCGCGCTGTACTACGTGAGCGAGGCAGACCCCGCCCGTCGGCTCATCCCCGCCGAACCGAAGGGGGAGGGCGAGATCCTCGGCCAGCTGCGCGTGGCCGTCCCCGAGGGATCCGACGAGGACTGAGCGCCGCCCGTCCGCCGCGCCCGCCCATATCCGCCCCGGTCTGCTAGCATCGTGTGGTCCTCCCACAGGGCCGCACGATAGTCAAAGGAGCGAAATCATGTGCGCCGCAGTCGCCGCATCGCCGGTGGTCACTTCATCGATAAGGTACCGTCCCGTCGTCTGGAACGATATCGACAGGATCGTCAGGGCGTTCGACGACACATGGGGCAGCTGGGGCGTGACCGGCGGCAAGCCCGAATCGTGGCTGCTGTCCAAGCATTTCGTGCTGCATTATCTGGAACCCGCCACCTGCGGCGACGTGGCCGAAACCGCCGACGGCCGGTTCATGGGCGTCACCCTGTCCCGCACGGTCGGCGCGCCGGTCCTGTTCCCGCAGGCCTCGGCCGAGCTGGAGCGCGTCAACGCCGAACTCAACGCGACCGACGCCGGCTCCCGGGGGCTCGCGGACACGCTGCACTGGCACGACATCGAAACCGACATGGAATCGGCGATCGGCGTCAACGAATCCACGCAGGCCGAACTCGAGCTGTTCCTCGTCTCCAAGGACGCGCGCGGGCACGGCGTGGGCGGCACGCTGTGGCGGCGGCTCATGGCTCATTTCGCGGATTGCGGCGTGGAACGCTACTACCTGCACACCGACTCGAGCTGCGACGTGGGCTTCTACCGCCACAAGGGCCTCGACTGCCTCGCCGAGCGCTACGCCAAGGACCATCCCGAGGACAACCGCCTCGGCGAGGATCCGATGGACGACATCTTCATCTACGCCGGTGACGTGCCTGCCGTCGCGCCGGAAACCGCGACGCCGCGAACCGCCGCGCAGGGAGCCGACCGATGAGCGCCGCCCCCTCGCCCTACGCGCGACTGTTCCGTCTGCCCGGCGCCAAGGCGTTCTGCGTCTCCGCGGCCGTCGCGCGCCTGCCCATCTCCATGATGAGCCTCGGCATCGTGCTCGCGCTCAACCATCTGTACGACAACTGGACCGTCGCGGGCACCATGAGCGCCTCCTACATCTTCTGCGCGGCGATCGTCACCCCGTTCTACGCGCGTCTGTTCGACCGGTTCGGCCAGCGCCGCGTGGGCGTGGTCGCGCTCGGCGTGCAGACGGTCGTCATGCTCGGCTTCGCCACCGGCGCCGCCCTGCGCATCCCGATCCCCGCGCTGTTCGCGCTCGCCGTCATGGCCGGCCTGTCGCAGTTCTCGTTCGGCGCGCTCGTGCGCACCCGCTGGGCCTACGCGCTGCGCGGCCACGGCGACGAGGATTCGCTGCTCAACACAGCGTATGCGCTCGAATCGGCGATCGACGAGATCGTGTTCATCGTCGGCCCCATCCTCGCCGCGTTCCTCGCCACGTCCGTCAACCCGGTCTCGCAGCTGTTCGTGCCGGTGATCGCCGCGGCCACGGGCGGCACGGTGTTCTTCTCCCTCAAGGGCACGCAGCCGCCGGTCATGACGCCCGTCGCCGTCGAGGCCGCGCAATCCGGGGCGGCGGGACGATCCGGTGCGAGGAGCCCGCGCATCAACGCGCCCGCCCGCGCCAAAAGCGCACTGCTCTACCCCGGCGTGTGGATCGTGGTGGTGGTGTTCGTGGTGTTCAACATGAGCTTCACCGCGTTCGACGTCTCCGTGACCGCCAACATGAAGGCCATGGGCCTCGAGCAGTTCGTGGGCCTCCAGCTCGCCATGTTCGCGGTCGGCTCCTGCATGGGCGCGATCGTGTTCGGCTCCGTGAGGTTCCCCGGCTCGCACTGGAAGCTCATGGTGCTGTTCCTGGCCATCCTCACGGGCGGGTTCGTGCTGTTCCGCCTCGCCATGAACCACCTGATCCTGCTGGGCGTGCTGGAGATCCTCGCCGGTCTGGTGGTCTCGCCCATGTTCGCCACCGGCAACCTCATCGTCAAGGAGAGCGTGCCCGCGCGCTCGCTCACCGAGGGGCTCGCGTGGGTGACCACGGGCGGCTCGGTGGGCGCCTCGCTCGGATCCTCGGCGGCGGGCGTGGTGCTCGACGCGGGCGGGCCGGCCATGGGCCTCATGCTGCCGTTCCTCTTCACCGGCTGCGCGGTGCCGCTCGCCTTCGCCGGCTGGCTCATGGCCCGCCGCCGCGTCGCCCGCCAATCTCTGCAGTCCTGACCGCCCGGCCCTGACCGCCCGGCCCTGACCGCCCGGCCGCGCTCCAGCCCCGACCGGCCGAGCTCGTCCTCGTCGTCCGATCGTCTCGTCCCGATCGTTCCAACCTGCGCCCCTCGCATGGCGGACAAGCTCTCCGAACCATGCAAAAGGGGCCGTTCGTTCCAATCCGCGAACCGCATGGCGCGGATTGGAACGAACGGCCCCTTTCAGTCGGAGCGGCCGGGAAGGCTACGCGTTACTTGGCGATCTTCTGCAGCTCGGCGTTGGCGTAGGCCATCTTCTTCTTGAGCTCCTCCTCGTCGATCGGCTTGCCGGACATGCCGCCCATCTTGCCGAACAGCTCCTCCACGGTGGAGGTGCCCATCATGCCGAACATGCTGGCCTTGAGGCGCATGCCGGACAGGCCGGACGCCACGTTCGCGAGGATGCGCGAGGCCTCCTTGTTCTCCAGCACGTCGTTGATAATGTCCTTGACCGAGTACTTCGACGGATCGATCGGGGCGTCCTCCTTCACGGTGTCCAGATTCACGTCGTCGAACCAGTTGGCCACGCCGGCGCCGCCGTCCGGATCCACGAACGTGTACGGGGCGTAGGGCTCGGCGACCTTGGTGAAGGTGGCGGTGTCCGAAAGCGCGGTGCCGTCGGAGCCGGTGGCGTGCGCCTCGATCACGGTGGCGCCGTCCTTGAGCGGCACGTCCTTGAACTCGAACACGCGGTGGGCGGTCAGGGAGGCGAACGGCTCGCCGTCCACGAGCAGCTCCACCGAATCGGCGTTGGAGTACACCTTGACGGCGATCCTGTCCGCGGCGCGCAGGGCGTAGCGCTTGGAGGCGATGTGGATCATCGGCTCGTGGGACCAGTAGGCCTGGTAGACGTAGAAGGAGTCCTTTTTGATCTTGCGGTCGATGGTGACGAGGCCCTTGTTGTTGCGGCCCTTGACGCCGCCCTCGTCGCGCGAGTCGCAGCCGAAGTCGAACATGTTCCACACGTGGGTGGCCCACAGCCACGGGCGCTCCTCGATGATCCTCGCCATGTGCTCGTGGTAGATCGCCTGGTACTCCTCGGAGTAGTCGCCGCACTGCGGGTTGTCGGAGTGGTAGCTGATGATGCCCTCGCAGCCGTATTCGGAGATGCCGGTCGCGCGGTCCGGGTGCATGGCGTGGAACTCGTCGAGCCACTCCTCGTTGTCCTCGAGCTTGCCGCCGTACCAGCCGAAGTAGTGGTTGTAGCTCAGGATGTCGGTGATCTGGTTGTGCTCGGAGTCCTTCGGGGTGTTGGAGACCTGAGCCATGGTGGTCACGCGGGTCGGGTCGAGCTTGTGGCACAGCTCGTTGAGGTCCTTGAGGTTCGCGACGAGCTGCTCGCTGTCGCCGCCGATCAGGATCTCGTTGGAAATGCCCCACGTCACGATCGACGGGTGGTTGAAGCTCTGCACGATCAGCTCGGTCATCTGCTGGCGGCAGTCCTCGTGCGCGGCCGGGTCCTCGTTCATGCGGGAGATGAACGGGATCTCCGCCCACACCACGAGTCCGAGCATGTCGCACAGGTCGTAGAACTCCTGCGCCTGCTGGTAGTGGGCCAGGCGCACGGTGTTCGCGCCGAGCTCCTTGATCATGTACGCATCCTCGATGTGGTCCTCGAGGCTCAGCGCGTTGCCCTTGCCGAGGCGGTCCTGATGGCGGGAGACGCCGCGCAGCGGGGTGAGCCTGCCGTTGAGGAAGAAGCCCTGCTGCGGGTCCATGCGGAACTCGCGCACGCCGTGGTGCACCTCCACCTCGTCGAGCACCTCGTTGTGGCGCATGAGCGTGGCGGTCACGGTGTACAGGTACGGGTCCTCGACGCCCTGCCACAGGTGCGCGTCCGGCAGGTCGATGGCCACGCGCACGTCCGGCCCGGCCACGGCGGAGGCCCCGGCCACCTCCACGCCCATCTCGTCGGTCACCTGGAAGTTCACGAAGTCGCCCTCCTCGGCGCCGGTCACGTAGGCGCGGGCGTCGATCGTGGCGTGGCCGTCGCTGTCGGGGCCGAGGTGCGGCTTGGAGGAGACCGTCACGCCCGGGCCGGCGAAGTAGTCGAGGTCGAAGTGCGCGGCCGGCACGGTGACGAGCTCGACCGGGCGGTACAGGCCTCCGTAGAACGTGAAGTCGGCCATCTGCGGGTATACGTCGGAGCGCTCCTCGTTGCTCACCTTCACGGCGAGCACGTTCTCGCCGGGGATGAGCGTGGAGGTGATGTCCGCGCGGAACGTGGAGAAGCCGCCCTTGTGCTCGGCCACCTTCACGCCGTTCACGTACGCCTCGGCAACGTTGGCGGCGCCGTGGAACTGCACGTAGGTGAGCGCGCCCTCCGGCTGCTCGCCGAGGTCGAACTTGCGCACGTACCAGCATGCGCCGCGGTAGTAGTCCGAGCCGCCGTCCTGGCCGTCGAACTTGTTCCAGGTGTGGGGCACGGTCACGGCGGTCCAGTCGGCGCCGGGCGCGTAGGCGGGCACGCCGTCCTGCTCGGCCTTGGTGAACAGCCAGCCGTCGGTCAACGGAATGATGGTGCGCATGGGATTCGTCCTTCCTTAATCTGCGATCGAACCGGAGCGCGGGAACCGCATTGTCGCCGCGCCTCTTGATTCCAAGGTACGGGCGGGAGGGCGCCGCCGGTGTTTGTTTCAGACGTTTTCCACGTTGTTCACCGGCCCGTCGCCGTCGCGTGTCCGAATGTCCCACTTGGCCGGCTACCGTAAGGGGCATGACGAAAGTGACGATTCGCGACGTGGCGACCGCCGCCGGCGTGTCCCCGGCAACCGTGTCCCGCGCCCTGAGCCAGCCGGGGCGCGTGACGCTCGAAACCGCGGAGAGGATCCGCCGCATCGCGGACGAACTCGGCTACCGTTCGCGCGACGTGGCCGTCGATCCGCTCGAGCGGCGTCTGGTGGGGGAGATCGCCGTGCTGGTGCCCAACCTGAGCTATCCGATCTTCGCCGACTATATGCACGGCATGCAGCGGCTGTGCGACGGACGCGGCTACGCGGTTTCGGTCAACGCCACCGGCGACCGCGGCGACGCGGAGCGGGATCTCATCGCCCGCTGCCTCAAGCGCGCCGACGGGCTCGTGCTCGTCGCCTCCCGCGTGCCGGACACGGTGATCCGCAAGGCGGCGCAGACCAAGCCCGTGGTGGTGATCAACCGCCTCGTGCGCGGCGTGCAGTCCGTGATCGTGGACGACCGCGCCAGCGTGGAGGAGGCCGTGCTGGAGCTGAAGCGGCTCGGCCACCGATCCATCACCTACGCGCCCGGCCCGGCGTCCTCGTGGCAGAACGGCCTGAGATGGCAGGGGCTGCTCACCGTCTGCCAGCGCGAGGGCGTCAAACTGCGGCGCGTCGAATGCTCGTACACCGAGCGCGGCGTGGACGAGGAGACCTTCGAACGGTTCGCGCAGCGGCCCACCGACGCGATCGTGGCGTACAACGACGGGCTTGCGGTCTCGTTCATGCGCCTGCTGGAGGGGCACGGGCTGAACGTGCCCGGCGACGTCTCGGTCATCGGCTTCGACGACACGATGGAGGGGCGCATGTCCAGCCCCAAGCTCGCCACGATCGGCGTGGACCGCGACGCGGTGGGCCTGCTGGCGGCCGGCAACCTCCTCGACCGCGTGCTGCACATCGCCGACGCCGGCACCGCGCCCGAGGTGCTGCACTCCCGCTTCATGCCCGCGGGCAGCATCGGTCCGGTCCGCGCCTGACATCGGACGCGCGCGCCGGGCAACGGCGTGGCACAATGAGGGCGTGTCTGTATTCCAGTCGATTCGAGATATGTTCGCCGTACGCGAGGGCGTGCGCGCCAACGCCCTGAACGTGCCGGAGCGCATCGAGGCGCCGGCCGGCTTCGCGCAAATCACGTTGCGTCCCGTGCGTGAGGACGACCAGGAGGATTGGAACGACGTGCGCTGGGGCAACCGCGAATGGCTGGCGCCGTGGGAATCCGGCAATCCGGTGGGCGGCAAACCGCTCTCCTTCAACGCGTGGGTGCGCCGCATGCGCGAGGACGAGGCCGCGGGCTGCGGCGTGGTGTTCCTCATCGAATACCAGATGCAGATCGTCGGCCAGGTCTCGCTCGGCGCGATCAGCTACGGGGCGCTGCGCTCGGGCATGGTGGGCTACTGGGTCTCGCAGCGGTACGCCGGCCATGGCTTCGCGCCGCTCGCGGTGGCCATGCTCGCCGACTGGGCGTTCCACGACCCGACCGGGCCCGGGCTGCACCGCATCGAAATCGCCATTCTGCCGGAGAACCACCGCTCCAAGCGCGTGGTCGCCAAGCTCGGACTCGTGGATGAAGGACTCAAACGCTCCTATATGTATGTCAACGGCCGGTGGCGCGACCACGAAAGCTACAGCCTGCTCGCGGACGACTGCGCGGGCAGCGTGACCGACCGGCTGCGCGGCTGAGGGCCGTCGCGCGGCTGAATCATTCCATTCCGGCGACACGCTCACGGAATCGTCACCACAACATCCGCAAACCCGTCTATGGTTAAGCCTATGGGTTACGAGTCGTTGAGCAGCGTGGTGCTGGTCGCGATAGCCGTATTGCTGGTGCTCGTGTGGGCGCCTCGCAAGGCCCGTAAAGGCATGAAGGACGCTTCCGAGCACCGTGCGGATCGCTTTTCGGCCTCGCTGCACTTGGTCGACGCGTCGAGCGCCACCCGGTTCAGCGATACGACACCCCCCATCATGAAAGGTTTGACGATGCAGGCAGAACAGCAGCGCAAGGCGTCCCGGTACACTCCGCAGCGCATCGCACGCGTGCGTTTGCTGCGGCGCGCCGCCATCCGCCGCCGCCGCGTGCTGGTGTCCGCGCTCGCCGCCGCGGCCGTGCTGGTGCTGGTGCTGGCGATCGCGCTGAAGTTCAGCCCGCTGTTCGCGCTCATTCCGCTGGCCCTTGACGCCGTGGTGCTGGCCCTCGGCGCGCATGCCTCCCGTCAGGCGCGCGCATGGGAGGCCGAGGTAGCCGCCGTGCTGCGCGAGGGCGCCGGCGTCGCGCAGGTGCTGCCGCAGACCGTGGGGAAGGCCGCGCGTCCCGCCATGACCGCCCAGTCCGCTTCTTCCTCGTCTTCCCCGTCGAACTCCGACGACGCCGATCCGGCCACGGACACGCTGACCGCCGCCGAGATCCGCGACGCCGTGGACCGCGGCCGCGCCGAGCAGCTGGCCGCCAAGGCCGCGCGCGCCGCAGCCCTCGCCGCCGCGGCTCCGGTTGATGTTGCCGTCGAAGCGCCGGCTGAGACTCCGGCTGAGCAGTCCGAGGCCGTGGCGCCCGCCGGGGCCGTCGATCCTTCTTCCGATTCCTCCCATTCCTCCTCCGAGCCCGCCGCCGTTGTGGAGCCCGCCGTCGGGGAACCCGCCGCCGCGGCCGAGATCGTCGAGGAGCCGAGCGACGCCACCAACGAGCTGGAGCGCATCTCCCCGTCCCACGCGCTCGACGCCTTCGAGATGGCCGCCTCGCAGGATCTCATCTCCTTCTCGCTGGGCGCCTCCCGCGCCGGCACGCCGGTCGAATCCGCGGCGCCGGAGAGCATGGAGATCAAGTCCACCCGTCAGGTCGCCAAGGCGGTGCCGCCGACCAACCCCGACTTCCACGCCGCCGAAGTGAAGCGCGACGTCGAGGCCCCGGCCGAGTCCTCCGACTCGCTGGGCGTGGACGTGGACGCGGTCATCGCGCGCCGCGGCCACTGAAGGCCGGTTCCGATTCCCGTCCGTTTCGCCCGCTTTTCTCCCACAGCGTTAGCACTCGAGTTGGCAGAGTGCTAAATTCGCGCTACAGTATGGGGTAGCGCGTGAGGGTTCCGGTCAAGTGATCGTCAGCCTCTTACCTAGGGCCTTGGCGCGGGAACTATTGGTTTTCTGTTGCATGAGGAGGCACACAGTGTCCATCGCACTTACGCCGTTGGAAGACAAGATCATCATCAAGCAGGCCGCTGCCGAGACGCAGACCGCTTCCGGCCTGTACATCCCGGACAACGCCAAGGAGAAGCCGCAGCAGGGTGAAGTGCTGGCCGTCGGCCCCGGCCGCCGCGACGACAAGGGCGAGCGCATCCCGGTCGACGTCAAGGTCGGCGACAAGGTCCTGTACTCCAAGTACGGCGGCACCGAGGTCCACTACCAGGGCGAGGACTACCTCATCGTCTCCGCCCGCGACATTCTGGCCATCCTCGGCTGATTGCCTTTCGGCTGAAGGGCCCCGAACCCACCGCAATGGGTTCGGGGCCCTTTTGTTTTGTCTGGGCAATTCGCCTGTCCGCTTTTCATGCCCGGCAAGCAAACCGCGGCATTATGCCGGGCGACGTTGCGATTCCGCCATTGCCGATGGGAATATCCCGCTTGGTTCGCCGGCCGGGTGCGGTGCCGCGCCGTATCGCTGCGCCGCAATTCCCAAATGATGGGATTCCGTTTCAAATCCGCATATACTGGTAGGCAGTGCACGCGCCTCGCCTCGCGCGCGACGGGCGTGCCATCCACCGGACAAAGCAGTCGAGAGGCAGGAATCATCATATGACCGCGAACAAGTACAACTTCGAAGGCAAGGTCGTCATCGTCACCGGCGGCGGCACCGGAATCGGCCGCGCCATCACCCGCGGATTCCTCGACAACGGCGCCACCGTCGTGGCCGTCGGCATCCGCCGCGAACCGCTCGAGGAGACCATCAAGGGCTACGAGAAGGGCCACCTCCACCAGACCGACGTCTCCAAGCACGAGCAGGTCGCGGAGCTGGTCAAGTCCGTGGCGGACGAATTCGGCCACATCGACGTCGTCGTCTCCAACGCCGGCATCTTCGAGGGCGGCGAGATCGAGAACGTCTCCGATGAGGTCTGGCACAAGCTGTTCTCCGTCAACGTGGACGGCCTCTTCTACCTCACCAAGGAGGCCCTGCCCTACCTCAAGGAGTCGAAGGGCAACATCGTCGTCGACACCTCCGTCTCCGGCCTGTTCGGCGACTGGGGCCAGACCGCCTACAACTCCACCAAGCACGCCATGAACGGCTTCGTGCGCTGCGTCGCCCTCGACTACGGCCAGTACGGCGTCCGCATCAACGCCTTCGCCCCGGCCTTCATCGAGACCGACATCAATAAGGAAGTCTGGACCGACCCCGAGCGCCTCAAGCCCTACATCGAGCGCGTCGCCCTCGGCCGCACCGGCAAGCCCGAGGACTGCGCCGACCTCGCCCTCTTCCTCGCCTCCGACGGCGCCAAGTACCTCACCGGCCTCGTCGTCCCCGTGGATGGCGGCACCACCGCGGCCACCGGCCAGGGACGGAACAACTACGAGAACGACACGCGTTCCGTGCTGTGACCATTGCGATGGAGCGTCCGCGGCGTTACCGGAGGCTCGACGTACTGTTGTACGCCTTCGCCTCCGGTGCCTGGCGGCCGCACGCATCGCAATGGCCACAGTGTGGTGTTCATGATGGAGCGTCCGCGGCGTTGCTCCTCGGTCGACGTACCTTCGTACGCCTTCCCTCGGTGCGTCTTGAGGACGCGCGCATCATTCATTTCACGTGACCATTGCGATGGGGCATCCGCGGCGCCCGCATAGGCGCGGCGCGCGGCGAGGCGCTCCGATGATGGGTCGCGCGCGGCGGCGACGAATGCCGTGCAATGCGCAATCGCATGAAGGCCGGGGCGGCATACGCCATGTTGGACCGCAGGTTTGGCCGAACGGCCTCGATCATATCTGGCATGGCGTGCGCCGCCCCAACCCGGCAATCCGTGATGCCGCGAGCATAGTCGTATATTCAGTCAGCAAAGGAGCTACGAGCCATGACGCTCGGCGAGGACTATCAGGAACCGGTCAAGGGCCGGCTGTACACGATCATTCCGGAGGACGACGAGCGCGCCGCCGCGCCGCGTCCCTTCATCGACACCCACGTCCACCTCATGAAGACGAGCCTGTACTCGTGGTTCAACCCGTCGAAGGCCGCCACGTTCGAGGGGCCGTGGGATCCGCTGTTCACGGCCGGCGACTATCTGGCCGACGACCTCAAAGCCGAGCTGGAGGGGTCCAACGCGTCGATCGTCGGCGCCGTGCACGTGCAAGCCAACGCCGACGACCCGGTCGCCGAAGTGGAGTTCGAGCAGCGCATGAGCGAGGAGAGCGGCCTGCCGATCATGATCGTGGCCGGCGGCGACCTGTCCGCGCCCGGCATCGAAGGCGTGATCGAACGCGAGGCGTCCTACGCCAACACGCGCGGGTTCCGCCAGAACCTCAACATCCATCCACACCCCCTGTACCACTACGTGGATAAGTCGTACATGGACGACCCGGCGTGGCTGCACGGCCTCGGACTGCTGGGCAAATACGGCCTGAGCTTCGACATGCAGCTGTACCCCACGCAGTTCGCCCGCGCGATCGAGGTGATCGACGCCCATCCGGACACGCTGTTCGTCATCAACCACGCCGGCATGCTCGCCGACCGCACCCTCGCCGGCTGGCGGCTGTGGAAGAACGGCCTGTACGAACTCGGCAAGCGTGACAACGTGGCGATCAAGATCTCCGGCCTGCCGTCCATGGACCACTACTGGACCATCGAAAGCATCAAACCGGCCGTGTTCACCGTGCTCGACGCGTTCGGAGTGGACAAGGTGATGTTCGCGTCCAACTTCCCGGTGGACAAGCTGCACTGCTCGCTCGTCGACCTGGTGCACGCCTACGTGCGCTGCGTGGAGGATCTGAGCCGGGGCGAGCAGGACGCCCTGTTCGTGGACAACGCCCGGAAGTTCTACCGTTTCTGACCCGTCCCGAAGGAGCAAGCATCCCATGCCCACCATCGAACGCGCCTCCTACCGCGCATTCCTCAACCCCGATGCCGCGGACGGGGACGTCGCCCGCGCAGCCGACCGTTTGCGCGCGGACGCCGAACGTCTCAAGACCGGGTCCCGCGTGCTCACCGTCTGCCTGACCCGCTACGGACGCCAGCTGTTCCTGTACGTGGAGCACATCGTGCCCGAGCATCCCGCGCACGAGGCCATGGCCGCCATCACCGGCTTCCCCGACGCCCAGGGCTGGTTCTCCGGCCTGATCCGCCCGTACCCGCAGTTCGGCGGCGACGTGGACTGGGCGTACATGCACCCGGCGTTCTGGTCCGACGAGCCGAAGGACGTGGACTCGTTCCGCCGCGCGCAGGAACCCGACGCCCGCTGCGGACGCATCGCGCACTTCTGGCCGGACACCGTGGTCGACTACGTGCTGCACCACCAGCTCATCGTGCAGGAGGGACTGGCCATGGGCGACCGGTACCAGTTCATCTCCGTGCTCGACGACGTGGCGTTCAGCTACTTCGAGACCCCGCGCGACCGCGAGCGGGTGAACATCCGCCGCGAGGAAAGGGAATCCAAGGAAATCCAGCGCTGGCTCGACGTGGACCCGTTCAACCACTTCGACCACTTCGATCCCGGCACACTGGAGCGCGATTTCCTCATCATCGACACCCTCGTCTCCGTCGGCTGAGCGGCCGCGACGCCCGTGCCCGGGGGTCGCGGCGACTACGTAGTGCGTCCCGGGCACGTACTTCCGATTCGTGTGGTGGTTTTTCGGTGATGCGCCGAGTATCGGCGGCTCCATTGCGGCCATATTCCACGACGGCTACTCGGCGGGTCGCGGAAAATCCACCACACAAATCGGAAATACCATGCGTGCGTGGCATTGTATCCGCCCCGCACGCGCCCGCACGGCATAGTTGTTGCCGGCGAAAGACGGTTTTCCGCCGGCAACTGCCGATTGTTGCCCTCACATTGCGTGGGCGAAACGCACCACGTCCGGCTCGTCGCCGGCCTTGAGGAAGTCCTTGGGCGTCATGCGGAATTCCCGCTTGAAACAGCGCAGGAAATGGGTGTACGACTTGAACCCGCACATGCGGTACACGCGCTTGGCGTTGCCGTACTCGCGCAGCAGGTCCTTGGAGCGGATGAGCCGCTTGGTGAGCGTGTACTCGTGCAGGTTCACGCGCATGTGCTTCTTGAATTCGCGGCTCAGATAGTACTTGTTGATGTAGAAGCGCGCGGCCAGCGCGTCGAGCGAGAGGTCCTCGTCCAGGTGGTCGCCGATGTAGTTCATCACGTCGCCGATGAGCTTGGGCACGGTGGAGCTTTCCGGCGTGATGTCGTTGTCCGCGCTCATCACGGCCTTGTTGAGCATGATCATGAGCTCGATGAACCGCTGCTCGTACATGAGGTCGTCGCCGTAGCCCCTGCCGGGGTTCTCGTCGAGGCGGGCGATCCGCTCCGCGAGCTCGTCCGGGTCGAGCCGGATCACGCGGCTGACGGGCTTGCCGTAGTGCCGGAAGCACGCGGTCAGGTCGGTGGCGGGGGAGGAGTGGTCCTTGAGGTACTTGTCGGTCACGTACACGTACGCGCGCTCGTAGTAGTCGGACGACTGGCGCATGATGTTGTGCAGGTCGTTGGCGTTGACGAGCGTGACGGTGCCCGGCGTGGTCTCGTATTCGTCGCCGTCGAGGTAGAACACGCCGGAGCCCTTGAGTACGCAGTTGATCTCGTAGAAGTCGTGGTAGTGCAGGGGCATGTCCGCCGCCACGTCCTGGTTGACGTGGAAGACCTCGAAGCGGTCGGTGATCATGGGGTTGACGGCCACGGCCGGCCGGGATGGCGTGATTGCTGGCATGTCCCCTCCTGCGTCGTTTTCCTCATCGGCGATGACGGAACCCAGATTACAACAATGGATAGTCACTTGGCAAAAACTGCGTATTCTAGACCGCATGCCCGCTTCCGCCGCTCCCTACAATGAAACCCGTGAACGGCGATGACGCCGCGACGAACAGCTTCCCGCACACAAGGAGGAACGGCAATGGCCGACAGCGCGCTGCCACTCGGACGAGACGAAGTCCGCACGCTCATCGATCGCATGATCGACAACCTCGTCACTATCGAGGTGACCGACGGCAAGGGCCTCTGGGTCAACCCGGACGGCACCGTCGTGGACGACAAGAGCTGGAAGGAGTGGAACTGGCCGCAGGGCGTGGGCCTCTACGGCATCTACAAGAACTACCAGATCACCGGCAATCCCAAGGCCCTCAAGACCGTGACCGACTGGTTCGACCAGGCGCTCGCCAAGGGAACCCCGGCCAAGAACGTCAACTCCGTGGCCCCCATTCTCACGCTCGCGTTCCTCTACGAGCGGACCGGCGAGCCGAGCTACCTGCCGTACCTCGAGCAGTGGGGCGAGTGGATCTACAACGACCAGACCCGCACCGAGGGCGCCGGCATCCAGCACGTGACCCTGGCCGACGAGAACCACAACCAGCTGTGGGCCGACACGCTCGTGATGACCGTCCTCGCGCTCGCCAAGCTCGGCAAGGTGCTGGACCGCCCGGAATGGCTCGAGGAGGCCAAGTACCAGTTCCTCATCCACGCGAAGTTCCTCATGGATTCCGCCACCGGCCTGTGGTTCCACGGATGGACGTTCGACGACCGCAACAACTTCTCCGCCGCCCACTGGGGCCGCGGCAACTGCTGGGCCACCATCGCCATCCCCGAGGTGCTCGCCATGCTGGACCTCGACGAGCACGACGCCGTGCGCCGCTGGCTGGCCGAGGTGCTGCGCGAGCAGGTCGCCGCGCTCGCCAGGCTGCAGGACCCTGTCACCGGCATGTGGCACACCCTGCTCGACGACCCGGATTCCTACGTGGAGTCCTCCGCCACCGCCGGCTTCGCCTACGGCATCCTCAAGGCCGTCCACGAGCGCCTGATCGACGCCTCCTACGCCGACGTGGCCTACCGCGCCATCAGGGGCCTCGCCGCCCGCATCAACGACGCCGGCGAGGTCGAGCAGGTCTCCATCGGCACCGGCATCGGCGCCGATCTCGACTACTACCGCAACATCGCCATCACCCCCATGCCGTATGGACAATCGCTGACGGTTCTCGCTTTTACCGAAATGCTGGTATCGTATTGCTAAGAGCTTGTGAAACCGGTTTCACGCTGTGGACAACGACGTGCAACAGGATTGACTAAGCGGATAATTGAAGATTGAATGGAATCGTCACCGACGACACAGAAAGGAAGTCCATCATGGCCTTCGATATGAACAAGTTCTCCCTTGAGGGCAAGGTTGCGCTGGTGACCGGCGCCTCCTACGGCATCGGTTTCGCCATCGCCTCCGCCTTCGCGGCCGCGGGCGCCAAGATCGCCTTCAACGACCGCACCCAGGAGGCCGTCGACCGCGGCCTCGCCTCCTACAAGGAGGCTGGCATCGAGGCCCACGGCTACGTCGCCGACGTCACCGACGAAGAGGCCGTCGACCAGCTCGTCAAGGACATCAACCGTGACCTCGGCACCATCGACATCCTCGTCAACAACGCCGGCATCATCAAGCGCATCCCCATGCTCGAGATGTCCGCCAAGGACTTCCGCCAGGTCATCGACGTGGACCTCAACGGCCCGTTCATTGTCTCCAAGGCCGTCCTGCCCGGTATGATCAAGAAGGGCCACGGCAAGATCATCAACATCTGCTCCATGATGTCCGAACTCGGCCGCGAAACCGTCTCCGCCTACGCCGCCGCCAAGGGTGGCCTCAAGATGCTCACCCGCAACATCTGCTCCGAGTACGGCGAAGCCAACATCCAGTGCAACGCCATCGGCCCCGGCTACATCGCCACCCCGCAGACCGCCCCGCTCCGCGAGCGCCAGCCCGACGGCTCCCGCCACCCCTTCGACGCCTTCATCGTCGCCAAGACCCCGGCCGCCCGTTGGGGCACCCCCGAGGACCTTCAGGGCCCCGCCGTCTTCCTCGCCTCCGACGCCTCCGACTTCGTCAACGGCCTCGTCCTCTACGTGGACGGCGGCATTCTGGCTTACATCGGCAAGCAGCCCCAGTGATCAAATCGTGCGGCGGCGGAGCGCCTTCCGCCTTACGGCGGACTTGACGTACCTTCGTACGCCTGCGTCCGGCGACGGCGGAAGTCGCACGCGCCGCCGCACGATTTGACGCGTGATTTGAACGGCAAAAGTGAATGACGGCGGCTTCGACGGCTTGAAGCCGCACGCGTCATTTCGTTTTTGGACGGATTTTTGAACGAGACAACGTGCGGGCGGGCTGACGAGGGGATCTTCGTCCCCGCCCCGCCGACTGGATTCCAACGAAAGGAACGATCACACCCATGCGCATCGCACTGATCAACGAGAACTCCCAGGCCGCCAAGAACGGCCTCATCTACGGCGCCCTGAAGAAGGTCGCCGACGAGAAGGGCTTCGAGGTCGACAACTACGGCATGTACGCCGCCGACGACGAGGCCCAGCTCACCTACGTGCAGAACGGCATCCTCGCCGCCGCGCTGCTCAACACCAAGGCCGCCGACTTCGTGGTCACCGGCTGCGGCACCGGCGAAGGCGCCCTGCTCGCCCTGAACTCCTTCCCGGGCGTCATCTGCGGCCACGTCGAGGACCCGCTCGACGCGTACACCTTCGCGCAGATCAACGACGGCAACGCCATGGCCATCCCGTTCGCCCTGAAGAACGGCTGGGGCCAGGAGCTGCAGCTCAAGTACATCTTCGAGCAGATGTGGCTCGAGGCGCCGGGCTCCGGCTACCCCAAGGAGCGCGTCGTGCCCGAGCAGCGCAACAAGAAGATCCTCGACGGCGTGCGCGCCGCGGCCTACAAGCCGCTCGTCGAGATCTACAAGGCCCTCGACCCGGAGCTCGTGAAGGGCGCCTTCGCCGGCGAGCACTTCAAGGAGCTCTTCGAGGCCCACGCCGAGGACGGCGAGATCAAGGACTACGTCCTGTCCCTCGTCTGATCCGGTTGCGGCCGACGGGCTTCTGCCGGCCGGTGCGGCATCGTTCGGTCGTCCGGGCGCGCGTCTGCTACCGTGGCGCGCCCGGGCATCCCGGGCATCTTCCTCTTCTCTTTCCTGATTATTTCCTTCCGAAGGCCGACCAGCCCGCCCGCTGGCCGGCCTTTTGCCTGCGGCGGAACGGTCAGCCGCCTTTCAGCATTCTCCGATACAATCGGCGCATCAGAGACCAAGGGGGACGACGATGCCCGAACAAACCCAGAACTCCCGATTTTCCAATCCCGGCCAAGCCGACGCCGCGACCGCGCAGACCACCGTCAACGCCGTCATCGACGCGCTTGACGGCGTGCTCTCCTGCGGGCGCGCGCCGATCGAACTGGCCGTCACCACGCTCGCCGCGGGCGGGCACCTGCTGCTGGAGGACGTGCCCGGCGTGGGCAAGACCACGCTCGCCCGCGCGCTCGGCACCGTGATCCAGGGCTCCGTGCGCCGCGTGCAGTTCACCCCGGACATGCTGCCGAGCGACCTGACCGGCGTGAGCATCTACGATCAGTCCACGCAGCGCTTCAACTTCCATCCCGGCCCGCTGTTCGCCAACATCGTCGTGGCGGACGAAATCAACCGCGCCAACCCGAAGACCCAGTCCGCCATGCTCGAGGCCATGGCCGAGGGGCAGATCAGCGTGGACGGCGTCACTTACCGCCTGCCCGACCCGTACTTCGTGGTCGCCACGCAGAACCCCATCGAGCTCGAAGGCACGTTCCCCCTGCCCGAGGCGCAGCTCGACCGCTTCATGGCCTGCACCTCGCTCGGATACCCGAGCGCCGTGGCGGAGGCGGCCACGCTCACCAGCGAGTACTCCAAGCGCCCGCTCAGCCGGCTCAAGCCCGTGTGCGACGTGAACGCCGTCGCCGCCGTGCAGGATGCCGCGGACCGTGTGCACCTGAGCGACTCGGTCGCCAACTACATCGTGGCCATCACCACCGCCACGCGCAGGCGCGAGGACGTGAAGTTCGGCGCCTCGCCGCGAGCCAGCCTGTTCCTCGCCGCCATGGCCAAGGCCCATGCGCTCATCGCCAAACGCGACTTCGTGCTCGCCGACGACGTGCGCTCTCTCGCGGTGCCCGTGCTCGCCCACCGTCTGGTCCTGCCCGACGCGGCGTTCGGCACCGGCGGCACCACGGGGAGGTCGATCGTCGAGGACATCGTGGCCCACACGCCGGTGCCGCACATCGTGGATCGGCGCTGACCATGGCCGCCCGCGCCCGAAGCCGAGTTCGAGCCCGCGACCGCCGCGTCCCGCGACCGCACGCCCATGGCGTCGTGAGGCCCACGGCGGCCGGCGTCGTCGCGCTGCTGCTCGGCGGGCTGTGCTGCTTCCTCGCCCTGCTGCTCGACGACCGCGCGATCGCCGCCGCCACGCTCGCGCTGTGGATCGCGCCGCTGACCTCGTTGACCATTGCGCTGATCCAACGGCGGCTGGCGCCGGGCGTCGTCGGACCGGCGGCGGCGAATATGCCCGTGACGGGCGTTGCGGGGACGGCGGAGCCCGGCGTGGTGGGGGCCGGCGAGGCGGCGGACCGCGACGGCATTCGCGTCGCCGTGCCGGCTCGGGGCTGGCGACGCTTCGTGCTGCCGCGCGTCTGGTCCGTGGCCCCGCAATGGGAGCGGCTCGACCAGTACGGTGCGGTGGTCCGCCGGGGAGCCGGGGCGATTCCCCCCGAACGCGGCCTGTACCGCCGCCTTGCGCTCGCCGTCACCTGGTCCGATCCGTTCGGCCTGATCCGCCAGCGCCTCATGCTGCACGACGGCGGCGAAACGCTCATGCTGCCCGCCGAATCCGACCCGTCCGCGGACGCCTCGCTCGCCGCCGACGCCCGCATGCAGGACCAGTCCTCCGGCGAGACGGCCAGCAGCGTGCGCCAATACGCGCCCGGCGACTCGCCCAGACTCATCTCGTGGCGTCACACCGCGCACCGCGGCGAGCTCATGACCCGCGAATCCGACCGGGACGTGCGGGTCATGACCCTCATCGTCGTGGACACCACGGTCGAGGAGGGGCTCGCCGCCGATCTGGACGCCGCGGCCGCCTACGCGCTGGGCAGGCTCGTGACCATGCGCGCCGACGCCGAAAGCGTCGCGGTGTCCGACGGCGAAACCGTGCTCACGGGCCGGGGCGGCGCCACGCGGTTCCTCGCCGCCATGCGGCCGGTCGTCAAGGCCGGGCCCGGGGACGGTCCCGGAGGCGGATCGGCGGCGAAGGAATCGAAGGAGCCGAAGCAGGCCGTCACTCCGGAGCAACGCGTCGCCATCGTGGCGGCGTTCGTGGCGGCCCAACGCCGGCCGCTGCGCATCGTGCTCGTCACGGCCGGCAAGCGCACGCCGCTGGCCGCCGCATTCGCCGCGTCCGCGATCGGCGACAGGGTGGGCGTCCATCCGGTCGGCTCGGTCGCCGTGACGGAGGGGGAGCCGGCGGCGAAACGGCCGTGCGTCGCCATCGGGGGAGGCGCGGCTGCGGGGACGGGAGGTCCGGGAAGCCCGGAGGATGCCCGGTCGTGGGGCAGGCTGTCCGTGACGGGACGTGTGGCGGCCACCGCGGCGCTCGTCGCGCTGCACGTCGTCGCGCTCGTCGCCCTGAACGGGCTGGTCGAGCTCAAGGGCATGTGGGCGCCCTTCGCCGTGTTCGGCCTGATCGCCGTCACCTGCGAGGCCATGCTGTTCCCTCCCCGCACCGCGTGGCGTTCGGCCCGGCGCGTGGTGGTGGCCGCGCTGCTCGTTGCCCTCGCCGCGCTGCTGGCCATGGCCGTGCGCATCCACGGCATCACCGGCGAATGGGTGTTCGCCCGCTCGTCGGAACCGGTCGGCGGCGGAACGGATCGGATCTTCCACTGGAACTTCGGCCTGCTGCCGGAGACGCTGTCAGACGGCGCGTGGGACATGTACGTGCAATTGCCGCCGCTGACGGTCTCGCCGCATTCGGACGTGTTCCTCATCGCCATGGCGGCGGTGGCGGTGGTCCTGCTGCGCTGCCTGCTGTCGCAGCCTACGGCGGCGGTCGCGGTCCCCGTCGTCCCCGCCTCCGTGATGGCCGTGGGCTTCGCGTTCGTGGGGCAGACGCCGTCGTACGCCATGATCGGCGCGACCGTGTTCGCCTCGCTCGTTCTCCTGTGGGCCGTGAAGCCCGTGCGCGCGCTGGCGCCCATGCCGGTCGTCGCCTCGGCGCTCGTCACCGCGCTGACGCTGTCGCTCACCCCGTCCGCCACCAGCTTCGCCGTCGGAGTGCCGCTCGCCGTGGGCACGCCCGGCGGCCTGTTCTCCACCAGCACCGTCAACCCGCTCGTGGACCTGAAGCGCGGCCTCGCACAGGGATCCAACAACGTGGTGTTCGAATACCGCACCTACGACGGCAACCCGTACTATTTCCGCCTGGCCACTCTCGACGACTTCAACGGCGACACCTGGCGCTACGACCCCCAGCTCGCCTCCGACGGCGGACTGTACGGCGGCCGCCCCAACTTCGGGGCGTCGCCGCAGTCCGACCAGCTCAGCCGCCGCACGGGCGGGCAGAGCCAGGAGCAGTACGTCGAAAGCCTCACGCCGCTCAGGCGCACCATCGTGGCCGTCAACGACTCCGGCGGGCGGTACTCCGGCGGGCTGTCCGCCGCGGACGGGGCGATCGCGGAAAGCATGGTCGGCCAGGCGCAGGTGGACATCACGACGCTCGCGTCCCGGTTCCTGCCGGTGCTCGGCGACGCGCAGGTCATCTCCGGGCTGTCCGCCGACGAGCAGCGCGAATGGTATCAGGCGGACGACGGCACGGTGTTCAGCCCGAGCGCCCTCACGGGCGAGGGACTCAGCTACGCGGTCAGCGGCGCGTCGCTCACGCCCATCGGCTCGGCCGCGCAGTTCCGGCAGATCGAAACGCTGGACCGGCTGCGCGCAAGCTACCTCGACTACGTCGGCGGCGGCTCGTCGGCCTCCTCCGCGTCCGGCATGTCCACGTCGGAACGCGAGTCGCTGCGGCGGTCCCTCGCGCGCAACGGCTACGCCACCGTGAGCGGGGACTACCTCGTCGTCAACCTGCGCGTCAACATGTCGGACGACGCCGTGGCGGGCACGATCACCGACGCGGACGGCATGCAGGTGGACGACGACGCCCACTCCCTGCCCGCATTGCGCAACGGCGGCGTGAGTCTGGAATTCGCCAGGCGGTTCCGCGACAAGCTGGGGATTCAGGTCGGTGAGGGATTCGGCGTGCTCGCCATGGACTCGAGCGGCACGATGGCGCTGGTGCTGCGGCTCGACGGGCGTACCATGGGCCAATCCAACGAGGGTTTCCGCTTGGCCATGTCCCGGCTCGCCGGGGAGCGCAACTCGGCGAGCTACACGCTGGCGACGGTCACGGCGCGGCAGACGCAGCGGCGCACGATCGGCATCACCGCCGAACAGCTCAACGACGACGGCACCGGTCTGCGACTGCGGCCGCGCTACGGCACGCTGCCCGCCGAGCTGCCCGAACACGTGCAGGCCGTGGTGGACGAGGCCAAGGCGGACGGCGTGCCGACCGACGGCGCCAACGAAGCCAACCAGGTCGCGACCATGCGCTGGCTCGTGAACTACCTCACGCAGCCGGACTTCGTATACTCGCTCAACCAGCCCGACGGCAACGGGCGCGGCAACCTCGACGTGGTGGACGACTTCCTCGTCTCGCGCAGCGGATACTGCACGCACTACGCCTCCGCGCTCGCCGTGCTCGGCCGGGCGATGGGACTGTCCACGAGGATCGTGCTCGGATACAACGCCAACGCCACGGTCGTGGATCCGTCCGACGGAAGCTCGGGGCGGACGAGCCGGTTCTCGACCCATTACGAGGTGCAGGCCAAGCAACTGCATTCGTGGACCGAGGTGTACATCGACAACATCGGTTGGACGCCGTTCGACGTGACCCCGGCCAGCGGCGGCGGCAACGGCGTGACCTCCGGCGGCGAGGAGGAGCCGGCCCAGACCGCGCCCAGCGCGTCCGCGTCCTCCTCCAGCTCCAGCGCGTCCGCCTCCGCATCGGCGTCCGAATCGACCTCGTCCGCTTCGGACGACCCCTCCGCGAGCGATTCCGCCTCTTCCGGCGAAGCCGCCGGCGACCGGACGGACGCCGTGAAGCCCGCGCGCCTGCCCGGATGGGCGGCGACGGCGCTGTGGACCGTGCTCGGACTGGCGTTGGCGGTTGGGCTGGCGTTGGCGCCGGCCGGGCTCAGGGAACGGCGGCGACGGTCGCGATTGCATGTGATCGATCAGGCCGCCGCGGTGGGCGACGACGACGCGCTGAACCGCCGCGCATGGAAGGCCGCATGGGCCGAGGCGCTCGACTGCGCGCGGGACGTGGGCGCAGGCTGGCCCGCGACCGCCACGGACGGCGAAGTGGCTTCCGAACTGTGCGAACGGTTCGGCGCGATGGGTCTTGCGGGGGACGGCGTGGAGGCCATCCGGACGCTCGCGGACCGGGCGATCACCGCCGCGTACGGAAGCCCCCGCACACCGGTCGCGCCCCCGGACGCCACGGTGCCCCGCCTGCTCGCCGCGCTGCGCGCCCGCGCCTCCACGGTGCAGCGGCTGCTGCCGCGCTCGCTGTTCGCTCGGCGCTAGAATCCCGTTAGAAGCCCGCTAGAATCCCGCCTCGGCGAGCGCATGGTCGATGTCGCGGATCAGGTCGTCCGTGTCCTCGAGCCCCACGGCGAGGCGGAAGAATCCGCGGTGGAACTCCGGCGGGTACAGGTACTGGCGCTCGTCGTCCTCGCCGAGGAACACGATCAGGCTTTCGTCGTGCCCCAGCGACACGGCCGAGGTGATCACGTTGAGCTTGGAGACGAACCGGTTGTGCCTGTCGTGGTCGGCGTCCAGCCCGAACGCGAGCACCCCGCCGAACCCGGCGTCCGGTCGGGCCAGCTGCGAGGCGGCCACCTTGTGGCCCGGGTGGGACTCCAGCCCCGGATAGCTCACGAACCGCACGGACGGCAGGGTCTCCAGATGCTTGGCGATCGCCAGCGCGGACGCGTTGTGCTGACGCATGCGCAGCGGCAGCGTCACCGAGCCGCGGTTGATGAGCCACGCGTTGAACGGCGAGATGATGCCGCCGTAGTTCACCTGCGCGGTGAAGCGGATCTCGTCCGTGCGCGCCTTGGTGGTGGCGATCGCGCCGCCCAGCGCGTCGCCGTGGCCGTTGATGTACTTGGTGAGCGACTCGACCACGATGTCCGCGCCCAAGTCCAGCGGGCGCACGTTGAACGGCGAGTTGAACGTGTTGTCCACGGAGACGAGCGTCTCCCGCCCGGTCCGTCGCCCGTGGTCGTGCGCCAGCCGGGCGATGGCCGCGATGTCCGAGACCTTGAGCGTCGGGTTCGCCGGCGTCTCGATGTGCACCAGCTTGGTGTTGGGCCTCAGCGCCGCCTCCACGTTGGCCGGGTCCGACGTGTCCACGAGGCTGGTCTCGATGCCGTACTTCTCCGGCAGGATCTGGTGGAGCAGCCGGTAGGCGGCGATGTACGTGGTGTCGGAGAAGATCGCGTGGTCGCCGCGGTTGAGAAACGTGGTGAACACGGCGGAGAGCGCCGCCACGCCCGAGGCGAGCACCACCGCGTCCTCGGCGCCCTCGAGGTTGGCGAGCTTCGCCTCGAGGTAGCGCTGGTTGGGATGCCCGTTGCGCGTGTACAGGTTCACGTCCGAGCTCGACCAGTTGATGTCGCTCGGGTCGTAGGGCAGGGCGTAGGCGTTGGCGAGGGTGATCGGGCGGCGGATCGCGCCGGTCTCCGCGTCCACGCCGTTGCCGAGGTGGATCGCCTTGGTGCCGAAGCCCAGGGGCTTGTCGTCGAATGATTGTCCGGAGTGCACGAGATCTGAGGTCATGATCCAACTCAAGCATGCCGGCCGCACCCGCGCAATCGGGGCGGATCCGCGCAAAACGTTGGGATTCCGGGTGTTGAGAGCCATGCATAAGACATTGGTATAGGGCCCGCCGCGGTTTGGACGCTTTGGCTTGGCCGCCTCCGGCTTGGTCGGCCGGGTTCGCGTGCAACCCGGGCCGCGCATGCAATCCGGGCCGCGCGTGCAGCCCGGCCGGCGCGCGCAATACTAGGATGGTCCTGTACATGGCAAGGCGCCCGGCGTCCGGCATCGTCGTCGGGCGCGCGATGCGGGCGCGGGGCGAAAGGTGCGTGCGGATGGACGTGGAGCGCGGCGAGCAGACGAGCAAAAGCGACGTGGCGTACGCCTTCCTGCGCCGGCGCATCGTGTTCTGCGAGGCGCGGCCCGGCGACCTGCTCGACGAAAAAGCCATCGCCGCGGACTTGGGATGCAGCCGCACGCCGGTGCGCGAGGCCATCGCCAAACTCGCGCAGGAGCAGCTGCTCACCGTCTATCCGCGCCGGGGCATCGTGGTCTCGCCCATCTCGCTGACCAGCATGCGCGACATGCTCGGCGCAAGGCTCGTCGTCGAACCCGCATGCCTCCATCTGGCGTTCGACCGCCTCGACCGCGCCGCGCTGCTCACGTTCCGCGACGACATGACCCGGCGCATCGCGGGCGGCGGCGAACGGTCGGACACCATCGAGGACGACTTCGACTTCCGCTTCCACATGTACTTCGCCACGGTGGCCGGCAACCGGTACTTCACCGACCTCATGTCCCGGCTCATGGCGCAGAGCCAGCGCATCCGCTTCTTCTCCGCGCTGGCGCCCGACCGCATCCTCGCGTCGTACCACGAGCATCTGGCGATCATCGACGCGTGCCTCGGCGGGGACGAACGGGGCGCGGTCGAGGCGGTGAAGCGGCATCTCGAGGCCACGCGCGACGGGTACCTCGCCATCGCCCGCGAACGGCGGGAGTACTTCGCCGAGTAGGGGAGCGCCGGGCTTCGGGCGTTGTCCCGACCACGGAAGACGTGTATTTTCCGCGGAATCGGCGGCATGCCGGTGGCGGCGGATGGAAAGCGCCCCTTCCGTGGTCTGCTGCGGACCGGTTCGCTCACCCCCCTGCCCGGTCTCCGCCCGGTTCCCGCCCGGTCAAAGATGTGTGGCATTTCCTCCGTGGCCGCCATGACCCGGTTCCTTCCCTCGTCAACGAGCCGAATGGCAACGGAAAGCCGATATTTTCGCGGGAACGGCGCCATAGTCATGCCCGATGCGGAAAATCGGTCTTCCGTTGTCGGACGGTCGTTCCTGCTTGGCAACGGAAGGCTGAATTTTCTTCGGAGACGGCGGTATGGCAATGTCGGCCGCGGAATAATCGGTCTTCCGTTGTCGGAGACCGTTGGCTGGAATTCGGCAATGGGGATTCGCCGGTGGCCTCCGCTGGAGATCGCCGTCCGGAGAGTTGCCGTCTGGAAGTTCGCCGGATTGAGGCTCGCCGAATGGAAGTTCGTCGGATGGAGGTTGCGATCCTGTCCCTGTTTCCACGCCTGTCTGATCTTCGGCGTGCTCAACCCGTCACGGCCGCCGTGATCTCTCTCGGACGTGCTCGCCCGCACCTTTATCATTTCTATTTCTCGGCGATTTTGCGGCGAGCTGCTTCTGCAACGCGTGGCAACCACGTATCATGTGCCGTCCACCTGTCGTACCATCTGATATATCAACTGATATATCAGAGATGGCGAGCCGGGATGATCGGTGAAAACCAAGCCGTTCCGCCGTCTCGAAGGTCACGGGAGGCAATGATGAATCAGAGCGGCACGGAGGTTTTGGAACGCGAGGCCGAAGCGGGGGAGACGGTCGGGGCATCGTCCGCGCTCGACCCGTTCGCCATGGAGGCCGCGGAATCCGCGGAGGCCCGTCGCCGCTACGACCCGGCCAAGCTGCGCGAGCTCGTCGCGGACATCATGGTCGCGTGGGGCTACACGCGCGCGGAGGGCTACACGGTGGCCGACGTGCTCGGGTTCGCCGACCTCCACGGCATCGACTCCCATGGCCTGCAGCGCTTCCAGCTGTACGCCTCGCAGATGGGCAACAAGATCGACCCGCACGGCAAGGCCGAAATCCTGCTCGACACGCCCGTCTCCCGCATCATCGACGGGCACCGGCGCATGGGACAGCTCAACGGCGTCGACGCCATGAACGCCTGCATCGAGAAGGCCAGGACCACCGGCATCGGCATCGCGTCGGTCCGCCGGTCCTGCCATTACGGCGCCGCCGGCTACTACGCCAGCATGGCCGCCAAGCAGGGGCTGATCGGCATCTCCATGACCAACACCGAGCCGATCGTGCTGCCCCTGTACGCCCGCCAGATCTTCCTCGGCACCAACCCGATCGCCGTGGCCATCCCCGCCGACCCGCATCCGTTCTTCTTCGACGCCTCCACCTCCGTGGTCGCCTACGGCAAGGTCGAGCTGTACGCCAAGCAGGGCAAGGAGCTGCCCGGCACGTGGGTGGTCGACCCGGAGAACCGTCCGCTGACGGATTCCGCCGACGCGCTCGCCCGCCTGCTGCGCTACAACAACGAGGCCGGCATCGTGCCGGTGGGCGGCAACACCGAATACACGGGCGGCCACAAGGGCTACGGCTTCTCCATGCTCGTCGAGTTCTTCACCGCCATCGTCTCCGGCGGCGCGACCACCGACCGCACCGCGCAGGGCGACCCGGTCAACGGCATCTGCCACGCCTTCATGGCGATCGACCCGAAGATCTACGGCGACCCGGAGGCCGTCAAAGCCCGCTTCTCCGAGTATCTCGACGAGGTGCGCGCCCTGCCGGCCGTGCCGGGACGCAAGGTGCTGGTGCACGGCGACAAGGAGGCCGCGGCGCTGTCCGACCGCGAGGCCAGCGGCGTGCCGCTGTATCACAAGACGGTCTCCGAGCTCCGCGCCATCGCAGACGGGCTCGGCGTGGACTGGCGCGGCGCGCTGGACTGAATTTCCGGTCCGCTGATTGGGTGCGTCTGCATCCTGTGCGCCGGAAATCGAACAACAACGCACGTGGCGTCCGCTGGAAACCATTGGAATTCCAGCGGACGCCACGCGCGTATGAATATTGGTTCCGGTTCACGGAATGAAGGCGCGTTCAATCAGTGAACCGGAGCGGCGCGCGTCGAGTCGGCTTAGAGCCGGTCCCAGACCTTCTGGACCTCGCTGGTCATGATGAGGAACGAGCCCACGCCGTGCAGGTCGTTGGCGCTCGTGGGCCGCGCGCAGTAGAAGTCGTAGTCGCCCACGCCGGTGCCGACGCACACGCCGTCCACGATCAGGTCCTCCGCGCCGTCCGGGCGGGTCTCGTGCCCGAGGTTGGCGATCACGGCCTCGTAGCCGCGCCCGGCCGCCGCGAGGGCGGACTCGTCCATGACGCCCGCGCGCACGGCCTTGCACAGGGCGGCGGTGAACAGGCACGAGCACGACGTCTCCGGCCAGTTGCCCGCGTCCCCCGGACGGTCCACGACCTGCCACCAGCGGCCGTCCGGGCCCTGGTATTTGAGCACGGCCGTCAGCAGGTCGCGCACCATGGCCTCCAGGGCGGGCCGGTCGGGGTGTCCGGCGGGGATGAAGTCGAGGTCGTCGAGCACGGCCACGGGCACCCATCCGATGGAGCGTCCCCAGTGCTCGGGGGCGAGGCCGGTCTCGGGGTCGGCCCATGCGGCCTTGCGGGACCAGTCCCAGGCGTGGCGGTACAGGCCGTTGGCCGTTTCGGTGTGCTCGCGCATGAGCAGGGCCTGCCGGGCGACGAGGTCGAAGTATTCGGGGTGGCCGAATTCGGCGCCGTACTGGGCGATCACGGGCCCGCCCATGTACAGGCCGTCCAGCCACATCTGATGCGCGAAGGAGTTGGCCTTGTGCCAGAAGCCGCCATCGGGGTTGCGCGGGTAGTCTCGGATGGTGTGGGCGATCCAGTCGATGGCCGCGCGGTAGCGCTCGTCGCGGGTGCGCTCGTAGAGCGGGTAGAGCAGGATGCCTGGCTGCAGATCGTCGAGCTGGCTCGGGTCGGCGCTCGGGATGGAGCCGTCCGGGGCGACGACGCAGTTGACCCAGTTGCGCACGTAGTCGAAGTAGCGTTCGTCGCCGGTGGCGAGGTAGGTCTGGTAGACGCCGGACAGGAAGACGCCCTGATGGTAGTGGAAGTGGTTGCGCGGCGGCAGATCGGCTGCGGCGAACTTGCGCATCATCGTCTCGACGGATGCGACGGCGTAGTCGACGGGTCGTTTCGCGGTGTGGTCTGCATTGGCGGTCATGATTAGTGCTCCTTGGTTGGATCCGGGTCTCTCGACGCTGAGTGGTCCTTGTATCGGATGGAAAAAATGATAGGGGAGGCCGCCGCCGGCTCACGGAACCGGTGGGCTGCCGTTGCGTGCGCCGGCGGCGGCCGTGGGCTCGGTTGCCGCATACGCTAAAAACGTTGTGATTTCGCCGATTCGCCAATGGCTTTCACAGTGTGCGGCGGTTCACGGAATGAGCCGGTCGCCGTTGCGTGAGTCGGATGCTCGCACGTTCGTGTCGCGGAGGCGCAATAATGGATAGTTATTGAGCTAGAACTGACTGTTTGAGAGTAACTGTGCATGGGTGAGAGCGGATGCGTGCGTCCTGCTGTCGGCCCGGCCGCAAGAACGGATAGCAATTTCCCAACAATGGCGCATCGTTGTGCGGAAAACCCGTGGGGCATGGCCGTCGGCGCGGGTACATTGGCTCATAGTGCATCATCTTCGAGGGAGAATACCGATGGCCACTTATGACGTCAGCGAAGCGTACGACCCGAAGCGGGGGTATGGGCTCATCACGTACGAACTCATCACGCGGGCCGCCCACGGCGACGGTCCGCTTCCGCCGAGCGCGGAACTCAACGCGGGATTCGCCCCGCAGCCGTGGTACCGGCCCGGCGGCGCGTTCCGCAGCGGCCAGACCTCGGGATTCACGCCGACCTGCCTGCGCGTGGACGTGCCTGGGCACGGCAACTACCGCGTCGAGCTCACCGTCGCGCAGGACGGCCCGGACACCCGCTACGGCGACGTGTCCGACACGGGGCTGGGGGAGCGCGACGTGCTGGTCTTCGCCGGCGACCGGCAGCTCGTCTTCCGAGGGACCATGCCGGAGGACGGCGGGCCGCTGACCGTGCGCGCCACGGTGAACGTCTCCGACTTCGTGCCCCGCGGCTTCGAGGAACACGGGCCGCAGCGGGTGGACTGCGTGGCGCTCGCCGTGGTGGGGGCGCACGCGAGGCCGGTCGACGTTACTGTGGAGCCGGCTGACGAGCCGGTCGGCGAACCCGGCCGCGTGCCCACGGTGTGGATCGCCGGCGACTCGACCGTCACCGACGGCGAGGCCCAATACCCCTACGCCCCCTCGGACCCCTACTGCGGCTGGGGCGCGGCGCTTCCCTCATGGCTCGACGGCGGCGTGGCCGTCTCCAACCACGCGCGCTCCGGGCTGACCACGCTCACCTTCCGCTCCGAGCGCCACTTCGAGCCGATCCGGACCGACTGGCGGCCCGGCGACTACTTCCTCATCCAGTTCGGCCACAACGACCAGAAGCTGCCCGAACTCGACGCGCGCGGCGGATACCGGCGCGAACTGGAACGGTACGTCGCCGAGGCGCGCGGGGCCGGCGTCGCCCCGATCCTCGTCACCTCGCTGGCGCGCAACACATGGAACCCCGACGGCTCCTATCAGGACCTGCTCCACGACTGGGCCGAAGCCGTGATCGAGCTCGGGCGCGACCTGCGGGTGCCGGTGCTCGACCTGCACGCGCTGAGCATGGCGCTCGTCACAAGGCTCGGCGACGAGGGCGCCCGTCCCATGTACCACGCCGGCGACCGCACCCACATGCACGACGTGGGCGCCTACCGCATGGCCGGCTTCGTGGCCGGCGAAATGCGCCGCGTGCTCGCCGACTGGCCCGAGGACGCCCCGGACGCCGCCGCATACCGCGCGCTCGCCGCCCATGTGACCGACGGCTTCGGCGACTGGCCGCTGCCGCCTCGCGCCTACGACGTCGATCGCCCGCAGCTCGTGGTGGACCAGTACCTCAACCCGCTGTATCTGAAGTACACCGCCGAGCCGTACAACACCGGCGACATCTCGCCGTTCCGCAAGGCCATGCTGCTCACGCCGGTCGGCGGCGGGGAGGACGACGGGGGCAACGGGGACGCCGCGAAGGAAACCCCGGTCGCGCCGCGCCCGTTGGACGTGTGGCTGTACGTCGGCCCGGCCATCGACCCCGAGCCCGTCGTCGCCGCGCATCCGAAGATGGCCGGGGCCCTCGCCGCCGGTCATGCCGTGGCGTTGGTCGCGTATCTGCCCGAGGAGGTCGCGCAGGACCCATCCTCCCCGACGATCCCGCCGGCCGCCGTCGCCTATCTCAAGGCCAACGCGGGGCGGTACGGGATCGACCCCGAGCCGGTCTCCGTCACGCTGTCGCCCCACGCCGCACCGAACGCCGCATGAGCCTTCAACCCCGACAACCATCCCGACAACCATCCCATCAACCCCGAAAGGACCCCTCAGTGGATTACGTCATCACCGACTTCGGCGCAGTTGCCGACGGCGTCACCAACAACCGCGAGGCCATCCAGACCGCCGTGGACAAGGCCCACGAGGCCGGCGGCGGCCGCGTCGTCGTGCCCACGGGCCGCTTCCTGTCCGGCGCGATCGTGCTCAAAAGCCACGTGACGCTGCATCTCGCGACCGGCGCGTGGCTCATCAGCAGCCTCAAGTCGGAGGACGGCATCGACTTCGCCGCCGAATTCGACGACGACACGGAGAACGCCGGCTGGGAGGGCGGCTGCTTCCTGTTCGCCCGCCACGCCGAGGACATCGCCATCGAGGGCCACGGCACCATCTACGGCCAGGGCGACAAGGTGTTCTACGACGACGACTCCGACAACGGCTTCCACGAGAGCCCGCTCGCCGTCAAGGGCGCGCTGTGGGGCCGGCCGCGCACCACGTACTTCGAGGACGTGACGGACCTGACGGTCTCCGGCATCACGTTCCGCGACGCCGCGTTCTGGACCCTGCACATGGCCGGCTGCAACCGCGTGCGCGTGGACGGCATCCGCATCCTCAACGACCAGCGCGCCCCCAACAACGACGGCATCGACCCGGACACCTGCAAGGACGTGGTGATCACCAACTGCATCGTGTCCACCGGCGACGACGCGATCGTGGTCAAGAACACCCCGCCGATGGCCGCGCGCTACGGGGCGTGCGAGAACGTGGTCATCTCCAACTGCGTGCTCGCCTCGCGCGACTCGGCCCTGAAGATCGGCACCGAGACCGGCGGCGCGATCCGCAACGTGATCCTTTCGGACTGCGTGTTCCGCGACTGCTCGCGCGGCGTGGGCATCTGGGTGCGCGACGGCGCCACGATCGAGGACATCCACGTCCACCACGTCTCCGGCGCGACCCGACAGTACGCCGACGCGTACCACGACGGGCGCCGCGGCGGCTGGTGGGGCAAGGGCGAGCCAATCTTCCTGTCTGCCACGCCCCGCGCCAGGCCGACCGTGCCGCATCCGGGCGTGATCCGCAACGTGACGTTCGACCACATCTCGATGACCAGCGAGTCGTGCGTGTTCATCGCCGGCGAGGACGAGTCGCCGATCGAGAACGTGCGGATCACGGAGCTCGACCTGACGATGCGCAGGCAGGGCACGCAGCCGGCCAAGTGGTTCGACGAGCAGCCCAGCGCCCGGGGTCTGTACGAGCACGAGATTCCCGCGGTCTACGTGCGCGCCGGAAGGGACGTGGAGGTGAGCGGCACGCTGCGCCGCGAGGACGGGTACGCCGGCAGGCCGCTCGCCCTGACGGAGCGGAGCGAGCGCGTGCGCGTCGACCTGCGCGAACGCTGATTCGACACGCCGAAGGCCTACAATTGTGGCATGACCATACGTCGCTTCACCGCCTCGGAGCGCGCCCAGCTGGAGCTGCTCGACGCGGTGGAGCGTGTGACCCCGGGCGGGATGATCCGGTATTCGCCGGATTTTCGGGAGCGGGCTCTGCGCGAGTACGGGGCCGGCAAAAGCCCAATGCGCATCTTCGCGGACGCGGGCTTTCCCGTCGAAACCCTTGGAAACAAGCGGATTGAGCGGGCCTTCGCCCACTGGCGGAAGGGCCTGTGAGGGGCCTGCGGCGCTTCGGCGTGTCGCGGATTTGCGTTATTCGCCGCCCTGTGTAATGATAGTCCAGTTGCCGCTCAAGGCCTTGGTCAAGTGCGGCAATGGCGGATTTCCCAAGCGGTCAAAGGGAGCTGACTGTAAATCAGCCGCTTCGTGCTTCAGTGGTTCGAATCCACTATCCGCCACGCCCCGATAGCTCAGTGGTAGAGCACTTCCTTGGTAAGGAAGAGGTCGTGAGTCCGATTCTCACTCGGGGCTCTCCATGGCGGGGTAGCTCAGCTGGCTAGAGCGTGCGACTCATAATCGCAAGGTCAAGAGTTCGAGTCTCTTCCTCGCTACAAAGGCCGACGGCAGTCGGTGAACAACGAACACAGAGGTGACTAGATATGGCAAGCAAGAGCGCCGACATCCGTCCGGGCATCACGCTGGCATGCACTGAGTGCAAGGAGCGTAACTACATCACGACGAAGAATCGTCGTAACACCCCGGATCGTCTTGAGCTCAAGAAGTTCTGCCCGCGCTGCGGCAAGCAGACCGTGCACCGCGAGACCCGCTGAGCCATATCGCACATTTGCGTACTTTGCAAAAGACCCGACTCCAACCGGTCGGGTCTTTTCGTATTCCCGGGCGATTTTGGTCGGTCATTCCCCGGCCAGCAGCTGCCGGGAGTGGCGCACATCGTGCGCGGGCGTTAGGGTGAGGGCATGACTTCCTTTGCAGACATCACCACCATCGGCGTGGGCGGCCGCATCGCCCGATTCATCGAACCCACCTCGCGCGTGGGCGTGATCGAGGCCGTCGAGGACGCCGACGAGAAGGGTCTGCCGCTGTTCGTGATCGGCGGCGGCTCCAACACCCTCGCCTCCGACGACGACTTCATGGGCGTCGTGGTGCGCGACGCCCGCCGCCTCATCACCGTGCCGGACGAGGCCGCGCCCGTCGAAGGCGGGGAGCGCACCGTGCACGTCAACGCCGAGGCCGGCGCCAACTGGGACGATCTGGTCGAATTCTGCGTGCGCATCGGCCTCGAGGGCGTCGAGGGCCTGTCCGGCATCCCCGGCACCGTGGGTGCGAGCGTGGTGCAGAACATCGGCGCGTACGGCCAGGAGGTCGGCGACGTCGTTGAATCCGTGGAGGTGTGGGACCGCAAGGAGAAGAAAACCCGCGACCTCGCGCACGACGAACTCGGCTTCGGCTACCGGTCCTCCGCGCTCAAGGCCAGCATGTACCGGGCCCCCGGCGTGCCGGCCGACGCGTTCTTCCCCACGCCGCGCTACGTGGTCCTGTCCGTCACCTTCGCCCTGAAGCACAGCGCCACCGGCGTGGTCGGCTACGGACAGCTCGCCAAGGCCCTCGGCGTGGAGGTGGGCGACCGGCTCGAAACGCACGCGATCCGCGAGGCGGTGCTGCGCGTACGCGCATCCAAGGGCATGCTCGAGGACCCGAACCGCTATTTCGGCGCGGACATGGCCGGCACCAAGCGCGAGGAGAACATCGCCGCCGATCTGGCGGGCCTGCGCGAGGCCAACGGCGATGACGACAAGGACTTCGACCGCCACAGCTGCGGCAGCTTCTTCATGAACCCCATCCTGCCCGCCGGTGACCCGGCGCTCGACCGCCTGCCCGCCGAGGCTCCCCGCTTTGAGGCGACCCTGCCCGGAGGCGCACCCGGCGTCAAGACCTCCGCCGCATGGCTCATCGACCACGCCGGCTTCCCCAAGGGCTTCGCATCCGACGGGCGCACCGCCGCGGACGCCCCCGCTTCGCTGTCCACCCGGCACACGCTGGCCCTGACCAACCGCGGCGACGCGACCGCCGCCGACGTGGCCGCGCTCGCCCGCACCATCCAGGAAGGCGTCGAGGAGCGCTTCGGCATCCGGCTCATCCCCGAACCGGTCGTCATCGGCATGGATCTGGCGTAGGGCCGCCGCGCCCGCGCCACGTTCGGCCCCACCGCCCGATCTGCAACGGGTGGCAATCTTTTGCCACCCCGCAAACCGGGCGCTTTAGGCTGGTGATCACCAGACGAAAGGATCACACAGTCATGGAAAAGCTCAATGTCAACGTCGCCATCGAGCGGGGGCTCACCACTGCCGATGCCGCCAACCGCCCGATCAAGCTCATCCAGTTCGGCGAAGGCAACTTCCTGCGCGCGTTCGTGGACTGGATCGTCCAGCAGCTCAACAACAACGGCCTGTTCAACGGCAACGTCGCCATCGTCCAGCCGCTGCCGTTCGGCCGCGTCGCCGAGCTGGAGAAGCAGAACAACCTGTACACCGTCATCCTCGAAGGCCTGAAGAACGGCAGGGAAGTGCAGTCCCGCGAGGTCATCGACTCCGTGGGCAAGACCGTCGACCCGTATCAGGACTTCGACGCGTACCTCGCGCTCGCGGACGACCCGAACACGCAGATCATCATCTCCAATACCACCGAGGCCGGCATCGCCCTGTCTGACGAGGACTCCGCCGACGCCAAGCCCGCCAAGAGCTACCCGGGCAAGCTCGCCCAGCTGCTCAAGCGCCGCTTCGACAAGGGCCTGCCGGGCTTCCTCATCGTGCCGTGCGAGCTCATCGCGGACAACGGCGTCGCCCTGAAGAAGTGCCTCGAGGAAACCGCGGAGAAGTTCGGCTACGGCGAGGATTTCGTCAAGTGGCTCGACGAGGAGAACACCTTCGTCTCCACCCTCGTGGACCGCATCGTCCCCGGCTTCCCGCGCGACAACGCCGAGGCCCTGTGGGACGAGCTCGGCTACCGCGACGACAACATGGTCAAGGCCGAGCCGTTCCTGCTGTGGGCCGTCGCCGGCTCCAAGGAGGCTCAGGCCAAGGTCGACGAGCTCATCCCCGCCAAGCGGCTCGGCATCGACCTCGTCACCGCCGACGCCGTGCAGCCCTACCGCGAGCGCAAGGTCTACCTGCTCAACGGCCCGCACACCACCATGGCGCAGGTCGCCCGCCTCGCCGGCTTCACCACCGTGGGCGAGGTGATGAACGACCCGACCATGCGCTCCTTCATCGAAAAGGAGATGCACGAGGACATCATCCCCGTGCTCACCCTGCCCGAGGACGAGCTCAACGCCTTCGCCGACGCCGTGTGCGAACGCTATTCCAACCCGTTCGTCAAGCACGCGCTCGACTCCATCGGCCTCAACTCGGTCTCCAAGTTCACCGCGCGCCTCCTGCCGCTCGTCACCGCGAACGTCGAGGCCGGCCGCGGCCTGCCCAAGCGCATCGTGCTCGCCCTGTCCGCCCTGCTCGCCACCTACGGCGGCCTCGCCGAGCAGCCGGTCAACATCAACGATTCGGACGACGTGGTCGCCAGGATCCAGGACGCGGCCGCCGACCGCGCCACCTTCGTGACCAACGCGCTGGGCGACGCCTCCCTGTGGGGCTCCGACCTCAACGGCATCGAAGGCCTGACCGAGGCCGTCGAAGCCAACGTCGCCGCGATCGAGCAGGACGGCATCCAGCCGCTCATCGACGCGCTGGCGTGACGGCTTCCGTCGATTCGACCGAACGCGGCGGCCGCCGGGATTGGATTTCCCGGCGGCCGCCGCTTTTTGTTGCATGGCGATCATCCCATATGTTGCAGCAGTGTGCAAATGGTGGCAACAAAACCGTTGTGTGATCACAGCGCGCCGATCATGGTCTATACGCATCGACGTTGATGCGTGGCGTGCATGCCCCATGCACCGCAATGAAGGGAAGAACAATGAAGTATCCTCGCCTTGAAACCATGTTGATCAGAACCACGGCCGCTGTCTGCGCGGGCGCTGCCGCATTGTCACTCGCAGCCTGCGGGGCCGGCGGCGGCACCGCCAACGGACAGCCGGAGGGCGACGTGACGATCGGCATCTCCTTCTGGGGGCCGGATTCGCGCGTGCGCCTGACCCAGCAGGTCATCGACGGATTCGAGAAGGAGCATCCGAACATCCACGTGGAGGAGCAGTACTCCGACTGGAGCGGCTACTGGGACAAGCTCGCCACGCAGGTCGCGGGCAACAACGCGCCCGACGTGCTGTCCATCGACGAGATGTACCTGGCCTCCTACGCCTCGCAGGGCATTCTGGCGGACCTGTCCGCCTATTCGGACACCATCGACGTTTCGCAGTTCGACCAGTCGCTGGTGGACATGGGCAAGATCGACGGCACCTGGTACGGCATCGCAAACTCCCTGCAGGCCTACGCGGTCACGGTGAACAAGGACCTGCTCGCCCAGTACGGCTTCGAGCTGCCGGACACCTCCACGTGGACGTGGGACGACTTCAAGGCGTTCGCCAAGGAGGTGTACCGGAAGTCCGACGGCAAGGTGATCGGCGCGTTCCCGATGCGCAACGCCTACGGCCTGCAGCTGTGGGCCCGCCAGCACGGCGAGAGCCTGTTCGACGGCGACAAGGTGGCCATCTCGCCCGAGCTGCTGACCGAGTTCCTCAACATGCCCGCCCAGTGGGCCAAGGAGGGCCTGTACGACTTCAACGTGTGAAGCGAGGACGTGGCGACCACGTCCGACATGAGCAAGTTCAACACCAAGCAGCAGGCCATGAACATCGGCACGCTGCTCGGCATGAACTCGCTGTCGCAGAAGCTCGGCACGCAGAACCTGTCGCTCGAGCTCATCCCGAACGACTCCTCCAAGAAGGTCGGCTACTACAAGCCCGGCAACTACTGGACCATCTCGGCCAAGTCCGAGCACCCGAAGGAGGCGGCCATGCTCATCGACTACATGCTCAACAACCGCGACGGCGCCAAGATCATGGGACTCGAGCGCGGCATCCCCTCCCCGAACGACGTGCGCCAGTACATGGCCGAGAACACGGACAGCCTCGACAAGCTCAACTACGAGTTCATCGACAGGTACAAGGAGACGGTGGGCGGCGAGGCCCCGGAGGTCACCCCGAACGGCGCCAGCGCCATCGACAACCTGATCGTCCGCTACCAGCAGGACATCGGCTTCGGCAAGATCGCCCCGGCGGACGCGGCCACGGGCTTCATCGCCGAGCTGCAGAAGGCCATCGACGAGGCCTGACGGCGGGGGGGCGACGCTCTCCGCTGGCAACGGAACGCGGATTTTCGCGAGGCGTGGACGGCATGACGCCGTTTTCCCGGGAAGGTCCGCGTTCCGTTGCCGTGTCCGGCCCGGCCGCCCGGTCTCCCGACATCCGGCAAGACCGACGGAGGAACCGTCCGTCATACGAACCGACAGAGGAAAGGAAACCCACATGTCCGTCAATTCAGCTTCCGCATGCGCGGTCGGCCGCCCGTACGGCCTGACCGCCGACGACGCGGAGACGCCGTGGAACGCGTCCCCGAACCCCCGTTTCGCGTGGATGATGGAGGCGCTGCGGCCCGGAGCCGCGCAGTCGGCGTACGAGATCGCGGTGGAGGACGGCGCGACCGGCGGCGAGGTCTGGCGCTCCGGGCGCGTGGAGTCCGCGGAGCAGTCGAACGTGCGCTACGCCGGGCCCGCGCTGGAGCACGGCCGCCCGTACGCGTGGCGTGTGCGCGTGTGGGACCGGGACGGCGTGCCCACCCCGTTCAGCGAGCCGGCGTGGTTCGCCGTGGGGTTGGACGACGGCGAGTGGGACGCCCGGTGGATCGAGTCGGCGCGCGCGGTGGACGCGGTGGCCCGGTGGGTGCCGGCCAGCGAGGACGGGCGCGGGCCGGCCGGTTACGAGCCGGGCCGGTCGGACACGGGCAACGTGTACTGGCGTGCGCGCCGGACCGCGGCGCTGAAGGGGGATCCGGGGGCGGCGCCGGTCGTGCGGGCGCTGGTCTACGTGTGCTGCGCGCACGACTACGAGCTGCGCGTGAACGGCAAGCGGATCGGCCGCGGGCAGAACTTCGACTATCCGTCCGAGTCCCGGTACCAGGCGTGGGACGCGACCGAGGCCGTGGCGGCCGGGGACGGGACGCTCGCGTTGGACCTCACCTGCCGCTGGTACGGCGGCGGGCAGGGGCGCTGCCCGGACACCCGGCCGGCGCTGCTGCTGCATGCGGTCGTCTGGCGCGCGGACGGCTCGCGCGAGGACGTGGTCTCCGACGGCTCGTGGACGGTCGCGCCCGCGCCGTACGGCGGCGACGTGCTGCGCAACGGCGAGGGCGACTTCGTGGAGACCTACGACGCGAACGCCGCGTCGGACGGGGACGAGGCGGCGGGCCGGGGCGAGCCCGCGCTGGTGCTGGGCGCGCACCCGTGCCCCGAGATGCCGCACGTCGTCGCCGAGCTCGGACACGTGACCGACCTGCCCGCCGGCGAACCGCGCCTGACGACGCTGGGAGACGGCACGGTCGTGGCCGATTTCGGGAAAATCGTCACGGGCCGCTTCTCCGTGGACTTCCCCGCCGTCGCGGGAACGGGCCCGATCCCCGCCATGCCCCCGCTGACCCTGTGGGCCGGCTACGAATTGGACGCCGACGGCCGCGTGAAGACCGGGGCGGGCGATCCGGCGAACCAAGGCTCGGACCTGCGGTTCGTCGTCACGCCCCCGCGCGACGGGCGCGCATTCACCTACGACGCGTGGGACACCCTGTGCTTCCGCTACCTCATGGTCCCGCCGGCCGACGGCAAGCCGGCGCTTGCGGTCCGCGCGCGCGTCGTCCACGCGGAGGTGCCCTCCGGCGGCGAGGCCCGGCTGGAGACCTCCGATCCGACGCTCGACCGCGTGTTCGCGCTCATGGCCTACTCCGCGCTCAACTGCACGACCAACCAGTTCCTCGACACGCCCACGCGCGAGCGCGGCCAGTTCCTCGCGGACGGCTTCAACATCAGCCGCGCCGCCATGGCCGGCTGGCGCGAGCGGGCCACCACGGCCAAGGCGATCCGCCAGTTCCTCGATTCGCAGACCCGCTGGTGGTCGTCGCGTCCCGAGGACTCCGGCAAGTACAACAGCGTGTACCCGAACGTGGATCTGGGCCGCGACATCCCGGACTTCAGCCTCATGATGCCCCGCTGGGTGCGCGAGTACTACATGCAGACCGGCGATCTGGGCCTGGTGCGCGAGGCCATGCCGTACCTGGAGCGCACGGCCGACTACCCGCTGCGCGCGATCCCGGCCGACGGTCCGCTCGCCGGCCTGGTCGTGGACATCGACGGCGGCGGCACGGCCCCCAAGGCCCCGTATTTCCACGGCATCGTCGACTGGCCCCAGCCCGGCCGGTTCGGCTACGACATGGCGTGCCCGGCCCGCACGGTCATCAACGCGCTCTCCTATCGCGTGCTGGACGACGTGGCGTGGCTCGCCGGAGCCGTGGGCGACGCGGGATCCGCGGCGAGGCGGCGCGCGCAGGCGGACGCGCTGCGGGAGGCGATGAACGCGAAGCTCCTCAACGCGGACGGCGTCTACGTGGACGGGCTGATGGCGGACGGCACGCCGAGCGGGCACGCGGGGCAGCACGCGAGCTCGTTCCCGCTGGCGTTCGGCGTCGCGCCGGACGACGAGGCCGCCCGCGCGCGCCTGGCGGGGCACGTGGCCGCGATGGGCATGAGGCAGGGGCCGATGACCGCCGACGTGCTGGTCAAGTCGTTGTGCGACAACGGCCGGCGCGACGCCGCGCTGCGGCTGCTCACCAACGCGGACGACTGGGGGTGGGCCGAGCTGCTGCGCGACCGCGACGCCACGTTCACGTGGGAGCAGTGGCAGTACCCGGCCCCGGGCGGCGACCAGAGCGAATCCCACGGATGGGGCGCGGCGGCCCTGCAGTACGTGGTCGAGCGGATCCTGGGCGTCGAGGTCGTCTCACCGGGCGCGGCCGTGGTGCGCGTCGACCCGGCCCTGGACGCGTTGGGGCGCATCGACGGCACGGTCGTCACGCAGCGCGGCCCGGTGCGGGTGCTGGCCGACCGGGGCGCGGGCACGCTGCATGTGGAATTGCCGGCGAACGTGACCGGCGTGGTCGCGCTGCCCGGCGGCGAGGCCACCGTGACCGGCGGAACACACGACTTCGCGCTGTAACTGATTGGAACCGCGGCTGGAACGATGCGGCGGGTGCATGTACTCACATGCGCCCGCCGCTTTTTGATGGATGATGGCGGCACTCGCTATGCAACAAAAGATGCAACAAGAATTTTAAGAAGAAAATCTATGAAAACGCTGGCAACAAGTCTGGTAATGTGATTCAATTCACACATAATGATGATCATCCACTTCACATCACGCCCCGCATCGCCGCGGGGCACATCATTCGGGACGGGTTGGCGCCGAGGCCTCCCGTCGCATGAACGGCAGCGAAGGAAAGGCGTGGAAACCATGACCAGGAAATTCACGAAGATGATGACGGCGGGCTGCGGCATCGTTGCGGCCCTGTCCATGGCGCTGGGCGGCTGCGGTGCGTCCGGTGGCAACGGCGGCGCCACGGCCGAACTGAGCAAGGACGACGTGACCCTGCGCGTCAGCTGGTGGGGCGGCGACACCCGTCTCAAGAAGACCGAAGACGTGATCGCCCAGTTCGAGAAGGAATATCCGAACATCCACGTCGAGCCGGAATATGCGGACATGCATGGATACCTCGACAAGCTGTCCACCCAGCTGGCTGGCGGCGAAGCGCCCGACGTGGTGCAGATGGACGTGCCGCGCCTCGCGTCGTTTGCGGCGCAGGGCGTGCTCGCGGATCTGTCCGGCCTGAAGCAGCTTGACCTGGGGGACATCGACGCCTCCACCGTGAGCACCGGCCAGTATGAGGGCGTGCAGTACGGCGCGCCGATCTCCACCGCCGCCATCGCCGTGGTCATCAACCGCGACATGCTCGACAAATACGGCGTGCAGATGCCCGACACCTCCAAGTGGACGTGGGACGAGTTCACCGCGTTCCAGCAGGAGATCCTCAAGAAGTCCAACGGAGAGGTCTACGGAGCCACGCTCATCAAGAACGACATCCTGCTCAACTACTGGGCCCGCCAGCACGGCGAGGAGCTGTACACGGACGGCAAGGTGTCGATCAGCGCCGACACGCTTGCGGGCTATCTCGACCAGACCGCCGAATTCGTGAAGCTCGGCATCGTCGGCAACGCCGACCGCTGGTCCGAATCGGCCGCCGCCAGCTTGGGGCAGACCGATTTCGCCACCGCGAAATCCGCCGTCGCGTTCATCTCGTCCAACCAGATCACCGCGTACTCCGCGTCGCTCAACACCGAGAACCTCACGCTCGCGCCGGTCCCGTCCGATACGCAGAACGGCTGGGGATACGAACCCACGTCGATGTACTGGTCGGTGACCTCCAAGTCCGAGCACCCCGCCGAGGCGGCGCTGTTCATCAACTACTTCATCAACAACCAGTCCGCCGGCGACATCCTCGGCACCGAGCGCGGAGTGCCCTCCAACAAGACCATCCGCGAGGCCGTGGCCAAGACCGCCGCCGCGCCGGACAAGGAGGCGCTGTCCTTCGTGGACACCTTCGATCCGCTGTGCGGCGACGCGCCGAGGCTTTCTCCTCCCGGCAGCAGCGACACCAGCGAGGTGCTGGGTCGCTACCAGCAGAAGGTCGTGTTCGGCGACATGTCCGCGGCGGACGCCGCCAAGGCGATGATCGAGGAGGTTCAGGCCAACCTCGACGCCGCCAAGTAGCGCGGACGCGGCAATCCGTGCAACCGGTGGCCGGCGAGTCGCCGCCGGCGCCGGAAGCTGATAGAAATGTGGCCGGAGCCTGTGCCTTCCTTTCCTGGCTCCGGCCATAACCCATGACCGTCATCTACGTCAACAGGGGGAAACGATGTCGTCATACTGCAATCCCAAGGATTTCGGCGCCAAGGGCGACGGCGAGACGCTGGACACTGCAGCGCTGCAGGCCGCGATCGACGTGGCCGGCGAGGCGCATTGCGGCGTGGAGGTGCCGGCCGGAAACTACGTGACCGGCTCGTTGTTCCTGCGCAGCGACATGGAGTTCAAACTCGCCGAGGGCGCCACGCTCGTCGGCAGTTTGGACGACGCCGACTACCCGATCGTAGACACCCGCGTCGCCGGCGTGGAGATGCCGTGGCCCGCCGGCGTGCTCAACGCCATCGGCTGCTCCAACGTGACCATCAGCGGCCCGGGCGGCGTCGACGGCCGCGGCGAGCAGTGGTGGCGCCGCTACTGGGACATGCGCGAGCAGTACGTGAAGCGCGACCTGCGGTGGGCCGTGGACTACGACTGCCGCCGTCCGCGCAACGTGCTGGTCTACGACTGCGAACGTGTGACCGTCGACGGCATCTCCAGCCGCCGGTCGGCGTTCTGGAACCTGCACGTGTGCTATTCACAGGACGTGACGGTGCGCAACGTGACGGTGACGGGCAACCCCCCGCACGTGAGCCCCAGCACGGACGGCATCGACATCGACTCGTGCCGTCGCGTTCTGGTGGAGGGATGCCACGTGGACTGCAACGACGACAACATCTGCATCAAGTCCGGCCGCGACGCGGACGGCCTGCGCGTGAACCGCCCGTGCGAGGACGTGGAGATCCGGAACTGCGCGATTCTCAGGGGCGAGGGCGTCACCATTGGCTCGGAGACGAGCGGCGGCATGCGCAACATCCGCATCCACGACGTCTCGTTCGACGGCACGAACGCCGGCTTCCGCATCAAAAGCGCCACCACGCGCGGCGGCGTGATCGAAGACGTGACGGTGGAGAACCTGCGCATGCGCAACGTGGTCAACCCCATCCAGTGGGGTCTCAACTGGAATCCGGCGTACAGCTACTGCGCGGTGCCGCGCGACTGGGACGGCGACATCCCCGACCACTGGCTCACGCTCGCCGAATCCGTGCCGCGGAGCAAGGGCATGCCGCTCGTGCGCGGCTTGCGCGTCAGGGACGTCGACGCCGTGTGGGACGGCGGTTCGGCCGGCTACGACGCCGGCAACCGCGAAGTGCTCGACCCGTGCGCGTTCGTCGTCGAGGGACTCAAGGAGTCCCCGATCCGCGACGTGGAATTTGAGAACATCTCCATCCAGTCGCCGCGCTTCGGTTCGATCGCGAATGTGGAGCGTCTGATGATGCGGAACGTCAACGTCGAGGTCACCGGCGCGCAGACCGTGTGACGGCCGTCATTCCCGGATCTTGGCCAGTATGTTCGTACAATGAACGATATGACCGAGGAACAGGAACATGCCGGCACGGACGCCGGCGGGAAAGTGACGATCCGCGACGTGGCGAAGCTGGCGGGCGTGTCGCCGTCCACCGTGTCGCGCGCGTTCGCCAAGCCGGACCGCGTGAGCGCGGCGACGACCAAGCGCATCTTCGAGGCGGCCGACCAACTGGGCTATCATGCGGCGCCCGTGGAGACCGTGCCGAGCCGCGGGCAGCGCGGGCTCATCGCCATCATCGTGCCGGACATCGCCAACGAATTCTTCTCCGACATCATCCGCGGCGTGGAGCGCGAGTGCGCGGCGCACGGCATGAGCCTCATCGTGTCCGAATCGCGCGAGAACGCGTCGCTGGAGCGTTCCGCGTTCGACAAGGTCGTCGCCTACGCGGACGGCGTGATCCTCACCTCGTCGCGCATGCCGGACGCCATGATCCGCAAGTGCGCGCAGTCCCGCCCGGTCGTGGTGATCAACCGTGCCATGCGCGGCGTGCACAGCGTGCTCATCGACAACGCCCCCGGCGTGCAGCAGGCCGTCGACTACCTGCGCGCGCAGGGCGTGGACGGCGTGACCTACCTCGACGGGCCCGCCACCTCGTGGTCCGTGGGCGTGCGGTGGAACACCATCGCCGCGGCCTGCAAGGCGCAGGGCATGGAGGTGCGCCGGCTCTGGCCCGGCTCGCCCACGTTCGAGGGCGGCTTCGCGTTCGCGGACAAGTACGCGCAGCATCCCACGCAGGCGGTGATCGCGCACAACGACCTCATGGCCATCGGCTTCATGGCCGCCATGCGCCGCCGCGGCAAGGAGGCGCCGCGCGACTACCAGATCATCGGGTTCGATGACGACATCGTGGCACGCGTCAGCGAGCCGACGCTCACCTCCATCCGCGTCTCGCTGCCGATCCTTGCCTCGCGCGCTGCCCGTCTGCTGTTCGCGCGCATCGCCGGCGAGCGTCAGGACGCCGAGGTGTTCAACATCCCCTCCGCGCTGGTCCTGCGCGGCAGCACCGCCCGCTGAGCCGACGCTATGATTGACGGCAAGGGAGGCACTGATGATGACGGGATTTGAATCGCGCACCGCCGATGTGGCCGAGGTCATTCATTCCGCGCATCTGGAAGGCGGCGACGTCACCCAGGCTTTTCGGGATGACGCACGCGACTACGTTGACGGGAACATCGACGTGCGCGAATTGCTCGACCGTACGCGTCGGCGTTACGGATTGGGCGTCGCATGATCGAATTGCCCGCGGCCTTTGACCCGTACCTGATTCCCGGCACCAATGTCCTGTGCAATCTGGTCGGCGCCGCGACGAGCGAGGATCTGGAGGCGGCGGAAAACGACCTCGTGTCCGCCAGGGCCTTGGAATTGCGGGCGGATCCGCCTCGGGCCAAGGGCACGTTGGAACAGCTGCAGTGGATTCATCATCAGCTGTTTCAGGACGTCTATGACTGGGCCGGCCAAATCAGGACCGTGGACATCGCCAAAGGAACCGGGCAGGTGTTCCAGCCGTTGGAGGTCTTCGCCATGGGCGTGCGGTATTCCGAGCGTACGCTCAAGGATGACCATCTGCTGCGCGGAATGGATAGAAAAACGTTCGTGGATCGTCTTGCCGCCAATTATGACAATTTCAATATCCTCCACCCGTTCCGTGAAGGCAATGGACGCGCCCAACGCGCATTCTGGGATCTCATTGCGCACGACGCAGGGTGGAGACTCGATTGGAACCGAATCTCCAAGCAGGAGAATGATCGCGCGTCTCAGTCGGCGCGCGAGACGGCGGACGAATCGGCGTTGGTCGCCATGTTTTCGAAAATTGTGTGTACGCCGGAGGAGTATGCGGTGACGGCGCCGATGCGGATTGCCACGCATCTTCACGATGCCGGGTATGTGTCTCCCGCGAATGTCTACCGTCGGCTCAGTCCAGCGCAGGTGAAGCGGGAACTCGAACGCGATATTTACCGGCGTATGGGCGATTGACGGTTTTGGGGAAAGCTGGTGATGGCGGATTGACGGGCGCCTCGTCCACATCACGTGCGCGTGGCGGTGCACAACCTTCATCGCGGCAACCCGTATTCCACCGTCGGCGTGGACAAACGCCAATCCACTTCCTCCCGCGGTGCATAACCGCGCGGGTGTACGCTGAAGGCGGTGCGCAAGCGGGCCGCGACGCATCGGCCGGGCCCGGGGATGGGGGATAAGTCGCATGAGGCACGCAAGGCTGTGGAAAAAGGTCAGCGCGTGGATGTTCGTCGTGGCGGCCGTGGCGGGCGTGGTACTGCTCGCCGGCATGCCGTTCATGTGGTGGTGGTTCTCCCGCGGCGAGCTCATGGGCATCTATCTGGGCTACGCGGTCTACTGTGCGATCGCCTATTATGTGTATGCGACGGCCAAGGTGGCCGCGGGCGACGCGGCGATCGAATCAAGCCACCGGTACGGCGACAGCCGCGGCATCTGGGACTACAAGCGGTAGCGCGGCGAGACGGCACGGCTCCAGCGGCCCCAACGTAACACGGCACGGCGCGGCCAACGCATCCCGATACGGAAAGGACACGGTACATGCACGATCACGTCTGGTGGCGGAAAATCAGCAACCGTCTGCTCATCGCGGCGGGCGTATGGGGCGTGCTCATGATCACCATGGGCGTGTTCCTGCTGCGGTTCGCGTGGCTGCGGCCGGCGCTCGTCGTGCTGTTCGCGCTTTACGTGGTGTTCTTCTTCGTCTCCTACGGCGTGTATCTCAACGCCCGCCGGCTTGAGCGCAGGGCCATGCGCAGGCCGGACTTCGGCCCCGAATTCGAGCGGTGAATTCGAGCGTCCGTTCCGCGCGCCTCAAAGACCGCATCCGCCGTGCGTGTCACAATGGAGCCTAACGCGTCCGCGGACGGATGCCGGGCAAGCCAAGCAAAGGAGCGGATATGGGTTGGATCATCCTGATCGTCGTCGTGGTGCTGATCGTGGCGCTGGTGCTGTGGGGCATCGGCGCGTACAACGGTCTGGTGGCGCTGCGCAACCGCGTGAAGAACGGATGGGCGCAGATCGATGTGCAGCTGAAGCAGCGCGCCGACCTGATCCCCAACCTCGTGGAGACCGTCAAGGGGTACGCCGGCCACGAGTCGCAGGTGCTCACGCAGGTGACGGCCGCCCGCGCCGGCGTGGTGGCGGCCGCGCAAAGCGGCGACGTGGCCCGGCGCATGCAGTCGGAGAATGAGCTGAGCCGCGCGCTGTTCAACCTGCAGGCCACCGCGGAGGCCTACCCGCAGCTGCAGGCGAACCAGAACTTCATGGACCTGCAGGGCCAGCTCAAGGAGCTCGAGTCGAAGATCGCCTACGCGCGCCAGTTCTACAACGACGTGGTGCTCAAGTACAACACCCGGATCGAGACCGTCCCCACGAACATCGTCGCCGGCATGGGCCACTTCGAGCAGGCGCAGTACTTCCAAGTGGACGAGGCGGCCCGCGAGGCGCCGCAGGTGAAGTTCTGACCGTCCGGCCACGGGGTTGCACATGGACGGCAAACGGGCCATCTCCAGCGCCATCCGCGCGGCGCTGTTCACGGTGCTGATCCTCTCGATCGCGCTGGTCTCCGCATGGGGCGCCCGCGGCGGGTCGTCGAGCGCGGACATGACCTACCGCTCGCTCGACTACGACGTGACGGTGCAGCCGGACGGCCGCTTCGTTGTCACGCAGCACATCGACATGCGCCTCAACAAGCGCACGGACGCCGACGACAACGTGCGACCGTGGAAGCAGCTCTACCAGCAGTACCGCCTCGGCGCGAACCTCGCGGCCATCACGGACGTGAGCGTCACCAACGCCGCCACCGGCGAAACGTACACGCAAACCGACCCGGCCAGCCCGAGCGGCGTTGGCGATAACACGTGGAACAGCGACTACGCGAGGCACTGGTACATCGCCGACGTGACCGGCGGGGACGACGACCCGCAGCCCTACGAGCCCGACACGTCCGGCACCTCGGCGCGGACCGTGGAGATCGGCTGGAACATCCCCGTCACCAAGCAGGCGAACAGCCTCAAATTCGACGTGACCATGACCTTCACGGGCGCGGTCACCCGCCACAGCGACATCGCCTCGTTCCAATGGGAGCCCATGGGACCGGCCAATCAGGCGCCCGTCGGCAAGGTCACCGGCACCGTGCGCTTCCCGGACGGCGTGAACGCCGGCAACTCCTGGGGCTGGCTGCACTACTCCGGCACGTCGGAAACCAAGCGCGGGGCGAACGGCGAGCTCGTCTTCACCGCGTACGACGTGCGCCGGGGTAACCACCTCGACGTGGTGGGCGCGTTCGACGCCGGCTTCGCCCAGTCCGATTCGGCGTTCATGCGCTACGCGAACGGCTCGTACCTGTCCGCCCTGCAGGCCGACGAAGCCAGTCAGGAAACCCTGTGGCGCAGCCAGCAGCGCGTCCGCGCGCGCATCGAACTGGCCATGTGGGCGGTCCCCACGCTGATCGGCGCCGTGCTGTGCGTGGTGGCCATGGCGGGCGCCCTGCGCAGCTGGAAGCGCTCGCGGTACCACGGCGACGTGGGGTATTGGCGCGAACCGCCGGACATGAGCCCCGCCAGCGCGGCGACCATGGCCAAGCTCATGGACCTCAAGGGCGACGCGAAGGGCGGCGACCGGCGCATGAGCGCCACGGTCCTCTCGCTCGCCTCCAAGAAGGCGCTCGCCATTTACCCCGGACCGTCGAGCCTGTACCGCGGCATCGACATGAGCCGGGCGAACGCCGTGAAGCTGTCCGGCCTGATCGGCGATGACGGCGCCCGCGCGGCCTCCGTGAGGGAGACCAACACGATCGTCATTCTGCCCGCCGCGCTGGAACCGGGCGCCGAACAGTCCCTGCGGCTGAGCCCGAGCGAGCTTGCGGCGCTGGAACTGCTCAAGGCGATCTCGCGGCGCATCGGCTCCCCGGTGTTCGACATGCGGCAGATGAAGCTCGCCTGCGAGGACTGGAAGGACGGCTACGTGCGCGTGGGGGCCTTCGACTCCGCGTGCGACGGCGAGTACGCGATGCTTGGCGCCACGCGTTCCGGCGGCGGCGCGGCCGCGACCGCCGCCGTGTTCGGCATGGTGATGGCGGTGCTGTCCGCGATCGTGTTCGTGGGGATCTCCGGCAATCTGGCGCTGTTCGCCGTGGTCAGCGTGCCGATGATGTTCGTCTCCCTGTTCGCGTTTTACTACCGCGGCCGCATAACCATCACTGACGCGGGGCAGCGGTACGCCGGGCAGGTGCTGGGCCTGTACCGCTACCTCACCGACTTCAGCGACTTCACCGACCGCGGCACCGCCGATCTGGTGCTGTGGGACCGCTATCTGGTGTACGCCACGGCGTTCGGCATCGCAGACCGCGCGCTCGTCGAACTCGCCAAGGCGTACCCCGAGGTCATGGATCCGGACTGGCTGGACGACAACGCGTCCGGGTCGCTGCTGTACTGGAACTACCGTTCGCGCGCATGGCGCGGCGCATCCTACGGCTCGGCGGCGGGATCGGCTGCGGGCTCCGGCGGCATGGCCGGCCCGCTCGAGGGGCCGTCCGCGTTCTCCGGCGACTTCGGCAGCATCGGCACGCAGCTCGACGCCGGCTTCGCGGACATCGGCTCCACCATCCAGGCCGCCGCGCCCTCGTCCTCGTCGTCGGGTGGCTCGGGCGGATTCGGCGGCTCCGGGGGATCGTTCTCCGGCGGCGGGTTCGGCGGCTCGTCGGGCGGCTCCGGCGGCGGCTCCTTCGGCGGCCGGTGACGCAAACAAAAGCCCCGTTCGGTCCAATCTGCACACTCTCGGAGGCAGATTGGACCGAACGGGGCGAAAATCACGTCTCGGACCGGCCGATTATGCGGCAATCGGTCCAACCTGCGCGCAAGGGGGCACAGATTGGACCGATCGCGTTAGAAGTCCCAGTCCTCGTCGTCGGTCTCCTCGGCCTTGCCCATCACGTAGGAGGAGCCGGAGCCGGAGAAGAAGTCGTGGTTCTCGTCCGCGTTGGGGGACAGGGCCGCGAGGATCGCCGGGTTCACGTCGCACGCCTCCGCGGGGAACAGCGCCGGGTAGCCCAGGTTCATGAGCGCCTTGTTGCCGTTGTAGCGCAGGAACTTCTCCACGTCGTCCGTGAGGCCCACGCGCTCGTACAGCGACTCGGTATAGTCCACCTCGTTGTCGTACAGCTCGTTGAGCAGGTCGTACGTGTACTCGCGCAGCTCCTCGCGTTCCGCGTCCGTGAGCCGCTCGATGCCCTTCTGGTACTTGTAGCCGATGTAGTAGCCGTGCACGGCCTCGTCACGGATGATCAGGCGGATCACGTCGGCCGTGTTGGTGAGCTTCGCGTGCGCGGAGAAGTACATGGGCAGGTAGAAGCCGGAGTAGAACAGGAACGATTCGAGCAGCGTGGAGGCGACCTTGCGCTTGTACGGGTTGTCGCCCTCGTAGTAGTCGAGCACGATCTGCGCCTTCTTCTGCAGGAACTCGTTGTTCTCGCTCCAGTCGAACGCCGCGTCGATCTCCTTGGTGGAGCACAGCGTGGAGAAGATGGAGGAGTAGCTCTTGGCGTGCACGGACTCCATGAACGCGATGTTCGTGTACACGGCCTCCTCGTGCGGGGTGAGCGCGTCCGGGATGAGGGAGACCGCGCCCACCGTGCCCTGGATGGTGTCGAGCAGGGTGAGGCCGGTGAACACGTGCATGGTGAGCACGTGCTCGTCCTCGCTCATCTTCTGCCAGCTGGGGATGTCGTTGGAGACCGGGACCTTCTCGGGCAGCCAGAAGTTGCCGGTGAGGCGGTCCCACACCTCGAGGTCCTTCTCGTCCTCGAGGCGGTTCCAGTTGATCGCGCTGACGCGGTCGATGAGCTTCAGGGGCTTGCGGGGGATGGAAATGGGCGGCATTGGGGAAATCCTTTCGTTTACAGCATGCAGGAGACGCAGCCCTGCACTTCGGTGCCGGCGAGGGCCTGCTGGCGGATGCGGATGTAGTAGAGGGTCTTGATGCCCTTGCGCCACGCGTAGATCTGCGCCTTGTTGAGGTCGCGCGTGGTGGCGGTGTCCGGGAAGAACAGCGTCAGGGACAGGCCCTGGTCCACGTGCTGCGTGGCCTCGGCGTAGGTGTCCACGATGGCCTTCCAGCCGATCTCGTAGGCGTCGCGGTAGTAGTCGAGGTTGTCGTTGGTCATGTACGCGGCCGGGTAGTAGACGCGCCCGATCTTGCCCTCCTTGCGGATCTCGATCTTCGAGGCGATCGGGTGGATGGAGCTCGTGGAGTGGTTGATGTACGAGATCGACCCGGTGGGCGGCACGGCCTGCAGGTTCTGGTTGTAGATGCCGTCGCGGATGATCTCCGCCTGCAGCGCCTTCCAGTCGTCCGCGGTGGGGATCGCCACGCCGAACTTGGCGAACAGTTCGCGCACGCGCTCGGTGCAGGGCTCGAGGGAGCGGCGGCCGTCGGTGTACTTGTCGAAGTAGTTGCCCTCGCCGGCGGGCTTGGCGTACGCGGACGAGGGGAAGCTGGCGAACGCGCGGCCCTTCTCCACCGCCAGCGCGTGCGAGGCGCGGTAGGCGTGGTAGGCGACGGTCATGAAGTACATGTCGGTGAAGTCGAGCCCCTCCTCGGAGCCGTACTGGATGCCCTCGCGCGCGAGGAAGCCGTGCAGGTTCATCTGGCCCAGGCCGATCGCGTGGCCCTCGTCGTTGGCGCGGCGGATGGACGGCACCGCGTCGATGCGCGTGTGCTCGGCCACGGCGGTGAGCGCGCGGATGGCGGTCTCCACCGTGGAGGCGAGGCCGGCGTCCATGGCCTTGGCGATGTTGAGCGAGCCGAGGTTGCAGGACACGTCGCGGCCCACGTGGCTGTAGGTGAGGTCCTCGTTGTATTCGCTCGCCTCCTGCACCTGCAGGATCTCCGAGCACAGGTTGGACATGGTCACGCGGCCCTCGATCGGGTTCGCGCGGTTGACCGTGTCCTCGAACACGATGTACGGGTAGCCGGACTCGAACTGGATCTCCGCGAGCGTGGTGAAGAACTCGCGCGCGTCGATGTACGTCTTCCTGATGCGGTCGTCCGCCACCATCTCGTCGTAGTGCTCGGTCACGGAGATGTCCGCGAAGGGCTTGCCGTACACGCGCTCCACGTCGTACGGGCTGAACAGGGCCATGGGCGCCTTGCGCTTGGCGAGCTCGAAGGTCACGTCCGGGATCACCACGCCGAGGGCCAGCGACTTGATGCGGATCTTCTCGTCCGCGTTCTCGCGCTTGGTGTCGAGGAAGCGCAGGATGTCCGGGTGGTGCGCGTTGAGGTACACCGCGCCGGCGCCCTGCCTCGCGCCCAGCTGGTTGGCGTAGGAGAACGAGTCCTCGAGCAGCTTCATGACCGGGATCACGCCGCTCGACTGGTTCTCGATGTGCTTGATCGGCGCGCCGAGCTCCCTCAGGTTGCTCAGCAGCAGGGCCACGCCGCCGCCGCGCTTGGACAGCTGCAGGGCCGCGTTGATGCCGCGCGAGATGGACTCCATGTTGTCCTCGATGCGCACGAGGAAGCAGCTGACGGGCTCGCCGCGCTGCGCCTTGCCGAGGTTGAGGAACGTGGGCGTGGCCGGCTGGAACTCGCCGGAGATCATGGCGTCGAGGAACCGGACGGCCTCGCCCTCGTCGCCGGCCGCGAGTTCCAGCGCCACGGCGGCGCAGCGCTGCGGGAAGTCCTCGAGGTAGCGCTTGCCGTCGAACGTCTTGAGCGCGTAGGACGTGTAGAACTTGAACGCGCCGAGGAACGTGCCGAACTCGAAGCCGCTGGCGGCGGCGCGCGCGTAGAAGCGGTCCAGGAACTCGGGGGAGTACTGCGCGAACACGGCCGGGTCGTAGTACTGGTTGCCGGTCAGGTATTCGAGGCGTTCGGCGGTGCCGTCGAACTTCACGGTGTTCGCGGCCACGTGCCCGGTCACGTATTCGCGTTCGGCGGCCTTGTCCTTGTCGAACTGGATGCGGCCGTCCGCGTCGTACAGGTTGAGCATGGCGTTGAGCGCGTGGTAGTCGTGCGCCGGGTCGTACTGCTCGGTGGCGGTGTCCGCGGTGTTGTCGAGCGGCAGCTCGGTCGCGTCGAATGCTGACATGCGTGGGTCCCTTTCCTTGTGGTGTTCCTTCTGATTTCCAGGATTGCTGGGTTTCTCGGTTGCGGTTGTTTCGCGGCGCGACCGTTCTCCGTTTTTCGTTTTTTGTTTCCGCCATGCGGCCGATGCGGTCTGGTCTGGGCGGGGCGGGAGTGTGGAGGTGCGTTTTGCGCGTGGTGACGATGTGGGCACATCGTGGGCACACTGTGCCCATATCGTCACCACGCGGTTGCAAGCGTTTCCATTTTCCGGCCGGCCGCCAGACGACGTGGGAGCGGGCGAAACGGCTCGATCCGGTGTCCGCGGCTCCTTGGTCCGATCCGTGATCCGTCGGTTCGGCGGAATGCCGTGGGCCGGTGCGCCGTCCGCCGTCAGCGGCCGGCCGCTTCGGCGCCGTTCGCGCCGCCTGTTCCGTCCGCCTTCATCTCCCGGAAGAACCGCGCCACGCCGTCGCGCACCTTGCGCGTGTCCTCGGGCGTGCCCATGAGTTCGAAGCGGTAGAGGTACGGCACGTGGCACTTCGCGGCGATGATGTCCCCCGCGGCGCCGTAGGCCTCGCCGAAGTTCGTGTTGCCGGAGGCGATCACCCCGCGGATCCACTGGCGGTTGGCCGGGTCGTTGAGGAATTTCTTGACTTGGATCGGCACGGCCTTCTTCACCACGCCGCCGCCGTAGGTGGGCACCATGAGAATGAACGGGCGGCTCACCGTCAGGGGCGGCTCCGAGGCGCGCAGCGGGATGCGGCGCACGTCGATCCCCTCGTCCTCCAAATGGCATCCGGCCACGAAGCGCGCGGTGTTCTCCGACGCGGACGAGAAGTAGACCAGGGTGCCGAGCGGCTCCGCGCTCACGCGGCGACGGAGGCGGTCGCGGCGGGCTGGGCGGCGGCCTGCTTGGCCAGCGCGCGCAGCAGGTCGGGGCGGTAACCGGTCCACGACGCGTCGGGCGTGATCACCACGGGCGCCTGACGGAAGCCGGCGGCCTGCAGCTGCGCGAGGGTCTCCGGGTTCTGCTCGAGGTCGACGGTCTCGAACGGGAGGCCGAGCTTGTTGAGCTGGCGCTTGGTGGCGTCGCACTGCGGGCAGTGAGGCTTGGTGAACACGGTGATGGTCATAACGCTCCCTTCGCTGAAGTCTGGATATAGATTACATGCGTGTGATTTGCCGTCAAGAACACTAACTGTCGTGTCGCGTTTCATGAACCGGCACTAGATGTAGTGATTCCTTGCGATCATGCGGATTGCGGGGCGTGAATGCGCCCGCAGTGTGGCGCTGGTCACATTGGCGGCCCGGCGCGTCGCGGTCCGGTCATGCTCATGCGCGAAGATGGACGCGGAATCAGGCAGGGCAAACGCACGAAGGAGACGCATATGACGCTGTACCGCAACATCGGGCCTTTCCGCACCACCGCCGTCGGGCTCGGCGAGATGGGGCTGACCATCGAGGGCTACCCGAGCCACGAGACGGCGCTTGAAACCATCCACGCCGGACTTGACGCCGGATGCCGCATGATCGACACCGCATGGGCCTACTACGCCCCCGGCGAGGAGGAGCAGACCGGCGAGAAGCTCACCCGAGAGGCGCTGGAGAGCTGGCACGGCCCGCGCGACGAGGTGCTCGTGGCCACTAAGGTGGGGCTGCGCCGCGACTTCGACGAGGCCGGCAAGCCGATCTGGCCGCGCGACGGCAAGCCCGAGCACCTCATCGCATACGGCAAGCAGTCCGCCCTCGCGCTCGGCGTGGACGCGATCGACCTGCTGTACATGCACCGCCACGACCCGGAGGTGCCCTACGGCGAATCCATCGAGGCGATCCGCGAACTGCTCGATCAGGGCGTGGCCCGCTACGCCGGCGTCTCCAACGTGACGATCGAGCAGCTGGACATCGCCCGCGGCATTCTGGGCGACCGTCTGATCGCCGTGCAGAACCAGTTCTCGCCGGTCCACACGGAGACCCGCGACGTGCTCGACTATTGCGCCAAGCTGGGCCTCGCGTTCGTGTGCTGGAGCCCGCTCGGCGGTTTCCGCCACCCGTACGACGAGCACCTGTTCGACCCGTTCCGCGAGGTGGCGGCGGCGCGCGGCGTGAGTCACCAGCAGGTCACCCTCGCCTGGGAGCTCGCGCAGGGCGACCACATGTTCGTGATCCCCGGCTGCCATCGCCCCGCCACCTTCCTCGACTCGTTCAAGGCCGGCGACCTCGCGCTCACGCCCGACGAGCTCGCCAAGCTCGGCTGAGGCCGGCTACAGGGCGGCCACGTCGCCGCGGCGCCTGGCCCTCGCCCGGCACAGCCGCCACAGCATCGCGGCCGCGACGGCCCACGCCGCGCCGACGGACAGCCCCACGGCCATGTCGGAGACGGCGTCCCGCACGGCCCTCGCGGACAGCGCGCGGGACGCATCGGTCATCCACGTGACCGGCAATGCGCGCGCCAGCGTGGCGATTGGTCCGGGGAACACGTCGACCGGGGCCACCACGCCGCCCAACAGCGGCAGCGCATAGCCCACCAGATTGGCCGGCATCAGCGCGTCGGCGCACACGAGGCTCGCCGCCGCGGTCGCCAGACCCAAACCCAGCGAGGCGACCAGCGACGCAGACAGCAGCAGCGCCATGAACGGCCATATGCCGCGTTCGGGCATCGTGCCGCCCGCCGCGAGCGACGCCGCCAGCGCGCAGCAGGCGCTCGCGGACGACACCGTGAGCTGCGCGGCGATCCTGCCGGCCCACAGGGCGGCTTGCGGGCCCGCGCCGACCGTCAGATACGGCAGTACGCCGGCGAACCGGTCCTGCGCGAGCAGGGAGGCCATGGCGACGCTCGCCTGCGCGCAGCAGGCGCCGGTCGTGGACGCGAGGGCCGCGGCCAGCGCGCCGGTCGCGTCGCCGGCGCCCGTACCGGAGTCTGATGCGGCGAGCATCAGATAGAACAGCGCCGTGAACGCGGGGGCGGCCGCCACCTGCACGGCGATCGTCGCGGGGGAGTCGCAGTCGGGCATCGTGCGCAGGGCCACGCGGAACGCGGTGCGGAAGGCCGACGGGGGCCGTCCGGTCAGGTGATTCGCCATCTCGATCGACCTCCTCACGCCAAATCCAGCGTGCCGTCGACCGCGGCCCGGCCAAGTGCACGCCGCAGACCCGCGCCCGCGCAGCCCAGCAGCGCCATGCACAGCAACAGGCACCACAGCGCGGCGGCCGCCGCCGGACCGTCGATCCGAGGCCGGTCGGCCACCCACACCGCGGCCGTCAGCGGATGGACGAACGCGATCGCGCGTGCGACGGCAGGGAACCGGTCCACCGGCAGCACGATGCCGCTCAGCAGCCACACGGGCGTGAGCACCAGCGGCTCGAACGCGATCGCCCGCCGCGAGAGCACGAACAGCGCGGACAGCGCCGCCGCGGAGGCCACGCAGGCCAGAGCGGCCAACGCCAGACCGGCAAGCTGCGCCGCCTCCGGCATCATGGCCCGCCCGGCGAACAGCGAGGCCGTCGCCCACGCCACCGGCACGCCCGCCACGCCGATCAGCGCCGAGGCGGCCACCGGCGGCAGGAACACCGCCCACGCGGGTTTGACGCCCATCGCCTGATACTGCAGCACCCCTTGGAACCGTTGGTATCCGATGATCCCCACGGCCGTGGTGGTCGTGGCCCACAGACCGCTCGCCGAGGCGTCGAACCACAGATCCGGGGCGACCCGCCAGCGCGAGGCGATCAGACGGAACATCGAGAACGTGAATGGCGTGAGCAGCGCGGTCTGCAGGAAGAACGGCGTGGCCCACAGCGCGCGCATGTGGAACCAGACGTCGGCAAGGAGGTCGAGGGCGTCGTCCCAGACGGTCATCGCACAACCTCCCCGTGGTTCCGGGCGTTCATGCCACGTTCTCGGTCCAGCAGCGCGAGGTAGACGTCCTCCAGCGACCGTGGGGCCGGTTGCGTGGCCGGGGCCGTCCCCGTCATGCCGTCCGCCGCCGATTCGTTCGCCAATGCGCCGGCCAGTTCCTCCTTGGTTCCGGACGCCACGATCCGGCCGTCCATGATCATGTCGATCCGGTCGGCCAGCGCCTCGGCCTCCGCCATCACGTGCGTGGTGAGCAGGATCGCCGTGCCGTCGGCCCTGAGCGACTCCACCAGCGCGCGCACGTCCCGCGCGTGCTCCGGATCCAGCCCGTTCGTCGGTTCGTCGAGCAGCAGCAGGGGCGCGCGGTTCAGCATCGCGCGGGCGATGTGCAGACGCTGCGTCATGCCGCGCGAGAACGTCTCCACGCGTGCGTCCGCCCGGTTGGCGAGCCCCACGCGATCCAGCGCCTCGTCGATGCGGGTCTCGCGCAGCCTGCGCGGCACGCCGGCCACGGAGGCGAAATAGCGCAGGTTGTCGATGGCGCTGACCCGCGCGTAGAAGCCGCGGTCGCCGCCGAGCAGCAGCGACAGGTGCCGCCTCGCCCCGCGCGGGTCGCGCACCGCGTCCACGCCGCAAATGCGGATCGTTCCCGCGTCCGGCGTCAGCAGCGTGGCGATCATCTTCATCGTGGTGGTCTTGCCCGCGCCGTTCGGTCCCAGTAGGCAGACGATTTGCCCCGGTCCGATGCTCAGCGTCACGCCGCGTACGGCCCATCGCCGTCCGTCGCCGCGCCCGAAGGAGCGGGCGACGCGGTCGAGCCGCAGCGCGGGTTCGTCGTCGATATGGTCGATATGAATGAATTCGGTGGAATGCACCGTAACAATGCCTTTCAAATCAAGGCGGCGGGTTGCGCCGCGCCGCCGATGAAAGGACCGTGCAACCGCAGTCGGGCACGCTTGCGCCGGCCCGGTCGCGCATTGCGCACGCGCCGTGCCCGCGAGTGTGGCTGTGCCATGAAATCCTTGGGAATCCGCCCGAACGGCGGTTACCGATCCTCGCCTTCCTTGGTTGAGATGCTGTTGACTGCGGTCATTGTTACGCCTCCGATGGAACGGTTGTGACGCCGCCAGCATAGCATGGCCGACCATAACCTGACGGGCCATAACTCGGCGGGTCGGAGGCCTCCTCGCCCCGGTCCGTTGAGTTATGGCCCGTCAAATGCCGGCGCCCCGAATCGCGCCCGTCAGGCCATGACGGTCATGGCGAACTCGACGAGGAGCTTGATGCCGTAGGCGACGATGACCGCGCCGCACACCTTGTTGAGCACGGTGATGACCTTCGGGCTGAACCGGTCGCGGAACGCGGAGATGAGCAGCGTGATGCCGATGAACCAGCTGACGGACGCGGTCTCGACGCCGGTGATGAACGGCGTGGACTGCGACGCGGTGAGCGTGGCGCTGAACGCGCCGAGCATGAGCGTGCCGTCAATGATGGCCTGCGGGTTGCACCACGTGACCACGCACGCCGTGGAAATGGTGCGCCCGATGCCGTCGGCGTCCGCGGCGGCCTTCCGGCCCCTGTCCGCGTCCGCGGCCGGTTCCGGCTTGGCGCGCAGCAGGCCCGCGCCGATGCGGATCACCACCAGTCCGCCCACGGCCAGCACGCCCAGCTGCAGCCACTCGTAGCGCTGCATGAGCGAGCCGACGCCGAAGAAGCACGACAGCGAGAGCGCCACGTCGAACACGATCACGGCGAGCGCGGTCAGCAGCGCGCGGCGGCGCGTCTTGGTCAGCGCCGAGTTGATGACGAACAGATTCTGCATGCCGATCGGCGCGATGTACGCCAACCCGACCGTGAGTCCCTGCAGATAGAACCCCATGACTACCGTCCACACTTTCTTCCCGATCAGCCAAGTCAAGTTTGGTGGGCTCATCCCATCCAACCAAACTGCATCACAACAGCATCGCCACTTGGCTGAATCCATTGCAATCGCAATGTTTCCTTATATCCGGGCATTCATTGTAGGGGTACAATATCCGTTGGCAACCAGCCAAAGTGCCGGTATGTCAGGCAACCAAAATGTCAGCGGCCCCTCGTCTGGGCGCGATCGCGCCGCAATCGTAAGGAAAAGGAGCTCCCATGGCGAGACCGGCCCCGATCGCCGTCGACTGGAAACCGGACAGGACGTCCGCCACGCCGCTCACCGAGCAGATCGTGCAGTACGTGTGCCGTCAGGTCTCCGGCGGCGCGTGGCCCATCGGCTCCCGCCTGCCCTCGCAGCGCGCGCTGGCCGAGGGGTTCGGCGTGAACCGGTCCACGATCATCGCGGCCGTGGGCGAGCTGACCGACTACGGCGTCGTCGAAAGCCTGCACGGCGCCGGCACGCGCATCGCGAGCAACACGTGGTCGCTGATGCTGCACGGCTCGCCCGACTGGGCCGACTACGTCTCGTCGGGGTTCTTCAAGGCGAACAACGACACGATCCAGGCGATCAACCGTCTGGAGTTCGACCCGTCGATGGCCCGCCTCGGCACGGGCGAGCTCGACCCGCGGCTCTTCCCGAGGGACATGTGGCGCACCGTGCTCACGGCCGCGGCGGACGAGATCACGTCGATGGGCTACCCGGAGCCGGAGGGCGTCCCCGAACTGCGCGAGGCCATCGCCGCGCACATGCGCCGGCTGGGCGTCGAGGCGACCCCCGGCCAGGTGCTCGTGACGTCCGGCGCGCTGCAGGCGCTGCAGATCATCTCGGTGAGCCTGCTGAGCGCGGGGTCCACCGTGTTCGCCGAGGCGCCGAGCTACATCAAGTCGCTGCAGGTGTTCCAGTCGGCGGGCATGCACTTGGAGGGCGTGCGCATGGACGGCCGCGGCATCGACGCGGACGCCCTGCACCGCGCGGTCGTCGCCGCGAACGGGGACGCGCCGCATGCCAGACGGGGAACTGGCCGTTCCGCCAAGCCGGGCCGCGGCGGCGGATCCGTGCTGTACACCATCCCGACGAACCACAATCCCACCGGCGTCACCATGGACGCGGAGCGGCGCCGCGAGCTCATGGCGCGCTGCGTGACCGACCGCCTGCCGATCATCGAGGACGGCGCTTACCAGGACCTCGTCTTCGACGGTGCGGACACGCCGGCCCCTCTGAAGTCCATGGACGAGACCGGCATGGTCATCTACCTCGGCAGCGCGTCGAAGGCGCTGGCCCCGGGCCTGCGCATCGGGTGGATCGTGGCGCCCGAGCCGATCGTGCACCGTCTGGCCGACGTGAAGATGCAGATGGACTACGGCGCGAGCCGCCTGTCGCAGTGGGTGTTTGCCCGGTTCCTCGATTCGGGCATGTACGACCGCTTCCTGGCCGAACTGCGCGTGGAGCTGCGCCGCCGCCGGGACGCCGCGCTGGCGACGCTGGACCGGCTGTTCGGCGGCGTCGCGCACTGGAACACGCCCTCCGGCGGCTTCTACATCTGGCTGACGTTCGACGAGCCGATGCCGATGGGACGCCTGTTCGCCAAGGCCGTCGAGGCGGGTGTGCTGCTCAACCCCGGCGACATCTACGACTTCGAGGGCGACAACTCCCTGCGCCTGAGCTACGCCTACACCACGCCGGACGAATTCGCCGCGGCCGCCGGGCGTCTGGCCGCCGTGGTGCGCGGGCTGCGGTGAGGCGGGGAGGGGAGCCTCCAGAACCCCCTGCACTACACTGGTGGGGATGATGAGGGACGATATGACGATCAAGACGAGAAGGAAGCCCGAGGTGCTGGCCCCCGCCGGCAACCTCAGGGGGCTCAAGACCGCCGTGGACTACGGCGCGGACGCCGTGTACTGCGGCGGCAAGGCGTTCGGCATGCGGTCGGCGCCCAAGAACCTGAGCCTCGAGGACTTCGAGGAGGGCTCGCGCTACGCCCACGCGCACGGGGCCCGCGTGTACGTGACGCTCAACGTGCTGCCGCGCAACAACGAGGTCGAGTCGATCCGCGAATACGTGGGTCAGCTGAAGGACACGGGCGTGGACGCGCTCATCGTCACCGACATCGGCGTGATGATGACCGCGCACGCCGTGGCCCCGAACCTCGAGCTGCACGTCTCCACGCAGGCCGGCGTGACCAACTACGGCGCCGCCAACGCCCTGTACGAGCTCGGCGCCCGCCGCGTGGTGCTCGCCCGCGAGATGGACCTGCAGGCCGTGCGCGACATCCGCGCCCGCATCCCCGACGACATGGACGTCGAATGCTTCGTCCACGGCGCCATGTGCATGGCCTTCTCCGGCCGCTGCCTGTTCTCCAACTACCTGACCGGCCGCGACGGCAACCACGGCGAATGCGCGCAGTCCTGCCGCTGGAAGTATTCGATCGTGGAGGAGAAGCGCCCCGGCGAGTACTACCCGATCGAGCAGACCGAGGAGGGCGCCTACCTGTTCAACTCGCAGGACATGTGCATGATGGAGCACATCGACGACCTCATCGACTCCGGCGCCACGAGCCTCAAGATCGAGGGCCGCTCCAAGAGCGCCTACTACATCGCCGCCATGACCAACGCATACAAGACCGCCGTGAACGAATACATGGTCCAGCGCGGTTTCGAGGACGCGGACGGCAACGTCCTCAAGCCCTTCCGCGACCGGGTGATCCGCCCCTCGGACCCCGACTTCGAGGCGTTCGCGCAGGTCGCCGAGCGCGAGCCCGACCGCATCATGGCCCACGCCGACGAGGCCTTCGCCGGCGTGCCGGGGGAGCGCCCCACCGCGGCCCCGGAGCCGGGCGCCGCCGCCGAGCCGGACGACCTGAGCTACCACGCCCGCTCCACCCGCCGCAAGTCCAACACCGCCGCCGAGATCCTGCCCGACGGCTGGCACCACGCCCCCGTGCGCCCGGCCCCGCCCGTCAAGCTGCCCGACTGGCTGCTCGATGAGCCCGACAAGGTGGCCCACCGCGACTACTCCACCGGGTTCTACTACCCGGACCGCAAGGTCACGCAGAACACGAACCGCTCCGCGTACTTCCGCGCGTGGCTCGTCGTGGGCGAGGTGCTCGGCTGGAGCGGCGAGGACGGCGGCCGCGTCACCATCATGAGCCGCAACAAGATCGAGCCCGGCCAGCACGTGGAATTCCTGCTGCCCGGCGAGGCGCCCCTCGAATACGACGTGCCCGCGGACGGCCTGCGCGACGCGGACGGCAACTGGGTGCCCGCCATCAACAACCCCGCGCACGTGTTCTCGTTCCCCTGCCCGCACCGGGTGCCGGTGAACGCCGCGATCCGCTCGCGCACCCGCAAGCCCACCCTCAAGGCCGAATAGCGGCCGAATAACGCCGAAGAACGAACGCATAAGGAGCCGACCATGGCCGATTTCGACAACGAGATCCTCAACAGCAACGAACTGAGCCCCACCGACGATCAGGGCCGCCCCATACCGGTGACCATCCCGATCGCGCTCGCCCCCGGCGTCACCGTCGTATACACCACGCGCCTCGGCGGCGTGAGCGCCGGCGACTTCGCGCACCTCAACCTCGGCGGCAAGATGGGCGACGACCCGGACGCCGTGGCCGCCAACCGCGCCGCGCTCGCCGACGCCGTGGGCGCGCCGCTGAGCCTCGTGAGCCAGGTGCACTCCGGCGTGGCCGTGGAGGTGGACGGCCCCAACGACCTCTCCGGCACCAAGGACGCCGACGGCGCGGCGACCGGCCGCGTGCTCGAGGCCGACGGCCAGGTGACCACGCAGCCCGGGCTCGCGCTCGGCATGTTCGCCGCCGACTGCCTGCCCGTGCTCATGGCCGACCCGGAGGCCGGCGTGATCGGCGCGGCCCACTGCGGCCGGCGAGGCCTCGAACGCGGCGTGATCGGCGCGACCGTGGAGCTCATGGCGCTCAAGGGCGCCGACCCCGCGCGCATCGTCGCCACGCTCGGCCCCGCCATCTGCGGCGACTGCTACGAGGTGGGCGACGAGATCGCCGACGCCTTCGACGCGCAGTTCCCCGGATCGTTCACCCTCTCCCGCTTCGGCAAGCCCGGCATCGACATCAACCACGCCGCCATGCTCGAACTCGCCAAGGCCGGCGTCCCCGCGGACAACGTGGTGAGCTCCCGCCCGCGCGTCAACGCCGCCACCCAGTACCTCGAGGCGGACCCCGAGCTCGCCGCCCTGTGCGCGGAGGACGGCGAGGGCCCGGCCGACCTCGCCGAGCGCATCGGGCGGGTGCGCCACAGCATGTGCACGCTCGAAAACCCGCTGTGGTTCTCCCACCGCCGCGCCGCGCTCGCCGGCAAGGCGCACGAGGGCCGCATGCTGGCGCTCATCGTGCGCGCGTGACCGGACGGGACGTTATAGGGTGGTGCTTATGACTGACAACGAATCACACGCCGACGCGCCCGTCGTGGCGGTCGTGCTGGCCGCCGGCTTCGGCACGCGCTTCGACCCGAACAACCCCAAGCAGCTGGTGTCCGTGGGCGGCAAGGCCATCGTCGCCTGGTCCATCGAGGCCTTCGAAACCGACCCGCGCGTCACCGACATCGTCGTCGTGGTGAACCCGCGCGTGCGCTCGGCCGTCGAGGAGCTCGTGGACGGGGCCGGCTACCCGAAGGTGCGCCTGATCATCGACGGCGGCGCCGAACGCGTGGACAGCACCATGGCCGCGCTCGACGCGCTCGCCGCCAACGGCATCCCCGCCGACGCCAAGGTGCTCATCCACGACGCCGTCCGCCCGTTCGTGCTGCGCTCGTCCATCGACGGCTGCATCGACGCGCTCGACGAATACCGCGCCGCCACCGTGGCCGTCGCCTCCACCGACACCGTGCTGCTCACCCGGGACCTGGGCGACCGCAAGGTGGTCGACTCGGTGCCGGACCGTCCGAACACGTTCCGCGCGCAGACCCCGCAGGCCTTCCGCTTCGCCACGATCCGCGACGCGTACGCCAGGGCCGCCGAGGACCCGGACTTCCATCCGACCGACGACACGCGCGTGGTGGTGGACTACCTGCCGGGCGAGCCGGTCGCCATCGTGGCCGGCAGCGAGACCAACCTCAAGGTCACCACGCTGGCCGACCTGCCGATCGCCGAGCGCATCGCGCAGGACGCCGCCAAGGCGCGGGCCAAGGAGCGCATGCACGAGGTGCTCGCCGAGGCCGCCGGACGCATGCGGCGGTAGGAGCCGGGCGCCGGGGACCTATAGACTGGAACCATGGAACGGTTCAATGTGGTGGTGTGCGGGTTCGACCATTACGACGGCGTGGAGGTCAACCCCGCCTATGAGGTGCCCCGGGCGCTCGCCGAGCGGGGGCTGGGCGGGCCGGTGGACGCCGACGACCCGCTGCGCGACGCGGACGTGACGGTGAACGCCGTGTCCATGCCGGTGAGCTTCACCAAGTCGTGGCCCGCGCTGCACGAGGCGATCGAGGCCACGCGGCCCCGGATCGTGGTGGCCATGGGACTCAAGCGCGCGGCCCGCGGCATCGCGCTGGAGCGCTGCGCCACCAACCGCGTGAGCGACGACCGGCCGGACGTGGACAACATGACCCCGCAGCACGACGTGATCAACCCGAGCGGGCCGGCCGCGTACTGGACGCGTCTGCCGCTGCGCTCGATCCTCGCCGACTACACGACCGCCGGCATCCCCGCCACGCTGAGCTCGGACGCCGGCACGTACGTGTGCAACTCGCTGTTCTACCAGCTGCTCGACTGGGCGGCCTCGCAGGAGCGCGTGGTCGCCGGGTTCGTGAGCCTGCCGCAGGTCAACGAGTCGGGCGACCGCTCCAAGCCGGGCCTGCCCCTCGACCAGCAGGTGAAGGCCGGGCAGATGGCCATCCGCGAGGCCGTGCGCTACTGGCGGCAGCCCTCGAACGCCGAGATCCTGCTCGCCTGATCGACTCCGCGGGCGCGACGCGCCGGACCGTCGAACAACTTGTGTCCAAGCCGCGAAATCTGCACGCCGACACGGGGTTTCGCACGGGGCGATGCGCTACAGTATCCCTAGCCAATTGGGGTTATCAGGGCAAGGAGTTACAGCGATGGCTGAACAGTTCTCGACGGTGTTGCGCGGCTACGACAAGGAACAGGTGGATGCGGCGTTTGCCGAGTCCCGTGAGAATCTCGCCCGTCTGCGCGAACAGATCCGCTCCTACGACGATCGCGTGCTGCAACTGGAGGCCGAGCTGCAGGAGGAACGCCAGCGCAAGGCCCCGCAGTCCAAGGACTCCTTCGCCTCCCTGGGCGCCAACGCCCAGCAGCTGCTCGCCTCCGCGGAGCAGACCAGCACCGAGCTGCTCAACCGCGCCAAGCAGGACGCCGCCACCACGCTGGAAAGCGCCAACAAGCAGGCCGAGACCACCAAGAACAACGCCGGCATCGAGGCCGACCGCATCGTCGCGCAGGCCAAGGCCAAGGCCAAGGCCATCATCGAGACGGCCAACACCACCGCCAAGACCATCACCACCTCCGCCAAGGAGGAGACCGACCAGCTCAAGAGCCAGACCGCCAAGGCCGTCGCCGACCAGCGTCAGGCCATCGATCTGGAGCTGCAGAACTCCCGCGAGGAGCACGCCAAGCGCCTCGCCGCGGAGAAGGCCGCGCAGGAGCGCGCCATCGCCGAGCTCAAGGCGGAGGCCACCAAGCAGATCAGCGAGCAGCGCAACGCCGCCGATCAGGAGCTCACCAAGCGCCGCAGCGACGCCAACGACCAGATCCAGCAGGCCATCGCCGAGGCGAACAAGAAGCTCGCGGACGTGCGCGACCAGGCGTCCAAGCTCCTCAACGAGGCGAACCGCAAGGCCGGCGAGATCACCGAGACCGCACGCTCCAAGGCCCGTCAGATCACCGACGAGGCCGCCATCAAGCGCGACGACATGATGAGCCAGCTCAAGGCCGAGGTGGAGCAGATCCGCAAGGACATCTCCGCCCAGCAGGACGAGGCCACCGCCAAGGTCAACGAGCTGCTCGCCGCGCTCGAGGAGCGCCGCAAGGCCACGCAGAAGGAGTCCGACGAGCTCATCGCGCAGGCCAAGGCCACGCGCGAGGCCGCCGACGAGTACGCCGCCGCCAAGCGCGAGGAGACCGAGCAGCAGGCCGCCGCGATCGTCAAGAAGGCCGGCGAGGACGCGGACGCGCAGATCGAGCAGCGCCGTCAGGCCGCCAAGGAGGAGCTCGACGGCCTCCAGAAGCAGATCGCCCAGCTCCAGCAGCGCGAGTCCGCGATCACCGCGCGCGTCTCCGAGCTCAAGTCCATCTTCGCCAAGTCGTTCGGCTCGCTGGCCGGCTTCGGCAACATCGACAAGGCCGACGGGCCGGCCGACGGCGACGCGAAGGCCGGGGCGCCGAGCGTGCCGGTGGACGCCCCCGTGCCCGCCGCCGATGAGCCCGCGACCGGCGAGTCCGATGGTGCTGCTGCCGATGGCGCCGATTCCGCCCAGCCTGACCAGTCTGCCGAGGATTCCGCGGAGAAGGCCGGCGAGGCCGCCGAGGGCGCCGAAGCGAAGGCCGACGCCGAGTAGTCCATCAGCCCCGTTCAGCCGGATGAAGCCGGAGGACCAGGACCCTTCACGAGTCCCGATCCTCCGGCTTCCTGCATTTTCCGCCATTCCGGGCGGGCGTCATTTCCATCCCCTCGCCATCCTGCGCAAACGTCGTTTTCTCTCCGGCGGCCTGGGCGGGCGTCGGCGAGTCGAAGGATCCTTCCCCGTCCGTCCTCTTCCCTCCCCGCGTACGGTCCACCGCCCCGGCCGGAGTATGATCGGTAGGCGTTGCCGTCGGCGCGTTCCGAACGCCGTGGCAACGCGAAACGCCACAAGCACCAACGAGTACCAAGGAGGATTCATGGCCATCGAACCGTTGAGCCAGGAAGCGCTGACCGGCCTGCGCCAGGATTTCGAGAGCAAGGAAACCAACCGTCTGGCGATGAACGCCGTCACCGCCGCGGGCATTGAGAAGGTCGCCCGCAACTACGACCGCGCCCGCCTGCTGCAGCGCCGCTTCTCCGTGACCGTCGACAACGGCGAGGTCACCTCCCAGGAGCGCTCCGGCCGCTGCTGGCTGTTCAGCTCCCTGAACGTCGCTCGCTTCGTCGCCAAGAAGAACCTGAACCTCAAGGAGTTCGAGTTCTCCCAGAACTACGCCATGTACTACGACAAGCTCGAGCGCGTCAACTACTTCCTGCAGGACGTGGCCGACCTCGTGCGCGCCGGCGAGCCGAACGACTCCCGCCTGATCAAGCACCTGCTCGACGACGTGATGGGCGACGGCGGCCAGTGGACCATGGCCCTGAACGTGTACAAGAAGTACGGCGCCGTGCCGAAGGACCTGTTCCCGGAGACCGTCTCCTCCTCCAACACCGGCGCGATGAACAAGCAGCTGCGCGCCCTGCTGCACACCGCCGTGGCCCACATGTACGCCAACCCGGCGGGCATCGACGCGATCGTGGCCGAGGCCCGCGCCGCCGGCCACCGCATCCTCACCATCCATCTGGGCGAGCCGCCGGTCAAGTTCGACTGGGAGTGGACCGACAAGGACGGCGAGTTCCACCGCGACGGCGAGGTCACCCCGCAGGAGTTCTGGGCCAAGTACGTCGGCACCGCCGATCTCGAGAGCTACGTGTGCCTCGTGGACGATCCGCGCAAGGAGCACCCGAAGGGCAAGAAGATCGCCATCGAGCATCTGGGCAACGTGGCCGGCGGCGACCCGACCGAGTACCTCAATGTGCCGGTGCAGTTCATGAAGGACTGCGTGCGCGAGATCCTGTCCGAGCAGGGCATCCCGGTGTGGTTCGGCGCCGACTGCGGCCCGATGATGGACCGCGAGAACGGCGCCTGGGCCACTGACCTGTTCGAGTACGGCCGCGTGTACGGCGTTGACTTCGACCTCGACAAGGAGGAGCGCGTGCGCTTCGGCGAGTCCGCGATGAACCACGCCATGGCCTTCGTGGGCGTCGACGTGGCCGACGACGGCAAGACCACCCGCCGCTGGCGCGTGGAGAACTCCTGGGGCGCCAAGATCGCCGACAAGGGCTACTTCACCATGTCCGACGATTGGTTCTCCGAGTACGTCTACGAGGTCGCCGTCCCCAAGGCGATGCTCCCCGCCGAGTATCAGGCCGCCCTCGACGAGCCCGCCCTGCCCCTGCCGGCATGGGATCCGATGGGCGCGCTGGCCTGATTGCAGGCCCTCGGCCTGCAATCAGGCCAGCGCGCCGAGCTGACGCGCCGTAAAACGCGAAGCCCGGTGGGCTTCGCGTAGGCGCGGCTTGCGGCTGACAAGCCGCAAGGAACAGCGAGGGCAACGTTGAGCCCCGCCGCAGGCTGGCCCCCAATTGCAGGCAAATCCACTCCAAATCACGGGCCCAAACTGACGAAATCCGGAATTCCAAGCGTCAAACCCCCGCAACAGCGTCCGTTTCGCGCTTGGAATCCCGGATTTCGTCAGTTTAAGCCCGCATTGTTCGCACGCCGACCAAGCCATCGCGCCCGTTCGCGCACCCGCTTTTCTCCCATTCGGTCCAATCCGCACCCCTCCGGTCGCAGGTTGGACCGAATGCGCCAGAATCGGCCCCCGATCGGCCCATATTCCATCCCGTTCGGTCCAACCTGCATCCGGGAGTGTGCAGGTTGGACCGAACAGTGCATTTCGGCGCCGGGCGCGCGGCGTTGCGGCGCGGCGGTCCCACTATGCAGTCGCCGCGCCCCGGCCCGCGCATTCCGCGGCTACACTGTCTTCGGTAATCGTACGAATCGATCGTGTGAACGGATCGTGCGAACCAACGAGAGAACGCAACGAGGAGAACAGATCATGGCAGACCTTCGCGGCCCGGACAACTCTGTGGATGAACAGCGTCGTCTTGGGGAGCAGGGCGTGTTTCCGGAGACGGTGGACATCAACATCCGTCAGCTCGACCCGATTCCGGCCCCGCGCGCGTTCATCAAGGAACTGCCGCTGAGCCAGAAGCAGATCGATCTGGTCCTGCGCTCCCGTCAGGAGATCCGCGACGTGCTCAACGGCCGCGACGACCGCCTGCTCGTCATCGTAGGCCCATGTTCCATCCACGACCCGAAGGCCGCCAAGGACTACGCCCGGCGTCTCGCCGAGGTGAGCGCCGAACTGTACGACCGCCTCGTGATCGTGATGCGCGTGTACTTCGAAAAGCCGCGCACCACCATCGGCTGGAAGGGCCTGATCAACGACCCGGACCTCGACGGCACGTTCAACATCCGCAAGGGCATGTGGCTCGCGCGCAAAGTGCTGTCCGACGTGCTCAACGAAGGCGTCCCGATCGCCACGGAATGGCTCGACCCCATCACCCCGCAGTACATCTGCGACGCGATCAGCTGGGGCGCGATCGGCGCGCGCAACACCGAAAGCCAGGTGCACCGCGAGCTCGCCAGCGGCCTGTCCATGCCGGTCGGCTTCAAGAACGCCACCGACGGCTCCATCAAGCCCGCGGCCGACTCCTGCTACGCCGCCGCGTTCGAGCACCACTTCCTGTCCATCAACCTCGACGGCCGCGTGATCGCCGCCGAAACCAAGGGGAACCCGGACTGTCATCTGGTCCTGCGCGGCTCCTCCCACGGCCCGAACTACGACGCCCAGTCCGTGCGCGAGGCCCTTGCGGCGCTCAAGGCGTCCAAGGCATCCGGCCCGAGCGACCACGGTCTGGTGATCGACGCCGCGCACGGCAACTGCGGCAAGAACGAGGTGCGCGAGGCCGAGGTGGTCGAGGAGATCGCCGCGCGACTGGCCGCCGGCGAGCAGGGCGTCACCGGCATCATGATGGAGAGCTTCATCGAGGCCGGCAACCAGAAGCCCGCGCCGCTCGACCAGCTCGTCTACGGCAAGTCCATCACGGACGCGTGCGTGCCGTGGGACCGCACCAACGAGCTGCTCCACACGCTGGCCGCCGCCGTGGACGCCCGCCGCGCGCTGTAACAGGTCCATCATGCCGCGTCTGTAGCCGCCGGCCCCTATCCTTGGGGAAGATCATGACTCAAGGAGACAGCGCCATGCAGCAGCAGGACAAGCAGAACGGATTGCAGGTCGGACCGCAGCCGCTCAATACCCCGGAGGAGCTTCGCGCCATCCGTCAGGCGATGGAGGAGGGCAAGAATCCGCTCGTCGCCACCGACGTGCCGCGCTGGGAGGATCAGGTGGGCGTCAGCCGCATCGTGAACCGTCGCGTGCTGGAGCTCGAACCGCTGCCCACGCCTGCGCAGGTGCTGGCCGAACTGCCGCTCGACGCCGCCGCGCAGGAGATCGTCGCCTACTCGCGCGACGAGATCCGCGCGTGCCTGTACGGGCAGGACGACCGCCTGCTGGTGATCGTGGGCCCGTGCTCCGTGCATGATCCGGCCGCCGCGCTCGACTACGCGCATCGCCTCGCCAAGGTGATGAAGGAGGTCGAGGGCGAGCTGCTCATTGTGATGCGCGTGTACTTCGAGAAGCCGCGCACCACCGTGGGCTGGAAGGGCCTCATCAACGATCCGGACATCGACGGCTCGCACAACATCCGCAAGGGCCTGCTCCTCGCGCGCAAGACCCTGCTCGGCGTGCTCGGTGAGGGGCTCGCCGCCGCCACCGAGTTCCTGGAGCCCACCAGCCCGCAGTTCATCGCCGACGCCGTGAGCTGGGGCGCGATCGGCGCGCGCAACACCGAGTCGCAGGTGCACCGCCAGCTCGCCAGCGGCATGTCCATGCCGATCGGCTTCAAAAACGCCACCGACGGGTCCGTGAAGGCCGCGGTCAACGGCTGCTATGCCTCCGCTCAGCAGCACACGTTCTTCGGCATCGACCATCTGGGACGCGCCTGCGCGGTCGAGACGCTCGGCAACCCGGACTGCCATGTGGTGCTGCGCGGCTCCATCCACGGCCCGAACTACGACGCCGCGTCCGTCGCCAAGGCCATGGAGGACGTGCGCGCCATGATGCCCGCCGACTCCGCCGCAGCGCACGGGCTCATCGTCGATTGCTCGCACGGCAACTCCGGCAAGGACGACCACCGGCAGGCCGAGGTGGTGCGCAACATCGCCGGCCGCATCGCCGAAGGTGAGCGCGGCATCACCGGCATCATGATGGAGAGCTTCATCGAGGGCGGCAACCAGCCCGCCGCGCCGCTCGACCAGCTCGTCTACGGCAAGTCCATCACGGACAAGTGCATCAGCTGGGACGAGACCGAACGCCTGCTGCACGAGCTCGCCGACGCCGTGTCCGCCCGCCGCTGGCGCTGACCGCATCGTGGCCTGATTCGCCAAGCCGACCCCTTCATGCGAGGGGTCGGCTTTTTCGTTTTTCTGCAGGGCATGGGCGAACCTACGATGCCATCCGCGTAGCGCGCGGCATCTTTCGATGATTGGGAACGTCCGTATGCGTTCCGTGCGGCATCCGCGTGCATTCGATTCGCCCGCGTCGCTGCCCGCTTTGAGCAGCGTCTCGAGTGACATCCGCGCGCATTCGCGTTCCGCAGTCGGGCCGCTGTGCGGAGTAGTGAGCGGTGCCGCGCGTGTGCGACACGCCGGTGTGGTGTGTTTTTCGGGGTTGTTTTGCCCGTTCCGTCGGCCGCGTGGGGTTGTCCGTCCGGTTTTGCGCCGGTTTGCCGCCGGTGTGCGACACGCCGGCGGACGCGAGTGTTCCCAACGGTTAGCGGGGTGTGCCCGCGGTCCGGGTTTGCGTGTTCGGGCGGGAGCGTGTAAGTTGTTCACTCGCTGCCGCACGGCGGTCCTCCTCCTTCGGGTGGTCGGGGCCGGGTGCGTGTTCGCGTGGTTTGAGAACTCAAGAGCGTGTTTGTACTGCTTGTTTAGACAAGTTTTTTGATTGCCAGTCCAATCCCCGCCCGTCCGGTTTGCGCCGGGCTGGTCCATGAGAGTGGGGTGATGGGGGTTGGGGTTTTGAGTGCGGACTTCTTTTCCTTATTAAGAAGTCGCGTCTTTTTCTTTAAATTGAGAGTCATTCAATTGGTTCTCTTCATGAAGTTTTTTTGTGGAGGGTTCGATTCTGGCTCA
>NZ_WBSN01000007.1 GCF_009299475.1 Bifidobacterium avesanii
GCCGCCTACCTGTCCCATTACAATGGGACCCGTATCAAGAAGTCGCTGGGCTGGATGAGCCCGGTGCAATACCGCAGACACCTTGGGCTGGCGGTGTAGCCGTCCAAGAAAAAGTCCGCACCCCCAACAGGCCAGTCACGCACTGGATCCGCTCAATCCGCGTTAAACGGCGGCGTTAAACGGCCGGCATTAAGCGACGGCGTCACGCGGCTCAGACTGCGAGGCCGCGCTTCTTGTCGATCGCGCGCAGCACGAGCTTGCGCAGCTCGGTGGCGACGAGCACGAAGGCCGCAAGACCAATGCACTCCAGCCACGCCGTGGCGCCGAGCGGGGTGGTGCCGAACGCGGCGTTGAGGAACGGCACGTAGATCACGAGCAGCTGCAGGGCGATGGAGATGCCGATCGCGCCCCACAGGTACTTGTTGGCGAACAGGCCCACGAAGGCGCTCTGCTTGGCGGAACGGGAGGCCAGCGCGTTGAACAGCTGCGCGAACACGAGGATCGTGAAGCCCATGGTGCGGGCCTCGACCATCTGGGCCTCGTGGCCGAGCGCGTCCACCGAACGGTCGGTGAACAGGCCGCCGGCGAGGTGCATGTCCATGCCGATCAGCGTCACGGCCGCCATGATGAGGCCCACGAAGATGATGTCGCCCCACATCTCGCCGTCGATCACGCGGTCGGTGAGCTTGCGCGGACGGCGGTTCATGACGTCCTCGGTCTGCGGATCCACGCCCATGGCGAGCGCAGGGGCGGCGTCGGTGAGCAGGTTGATCCACAGCAGCTGGGTGGCGAGCAGCGGCACGGTCACGCCCTCCACGCCGGGCTGCGTGATGCCCAGGAAGCCGGCGAAGATCACGCCGCCGAACACGGTGAGCACCTCGCCCACGTTGGAGCTGAGCAGGTAGCGCAGGAACTTGCGGATGTTGTCGAAGATGCCGCGGCCCTCGCGCACGGCGGCCACGATGGTGCTGAAGTTGTCGTCCGCCAGGATCATCTTGGCGGATTCCTTGGTGACCTCGGTGCCGGTGATGCCCATGGCCACGCCGATGTCCGCGGTCTTGACGGCCGGGGCGTCGTTCACGCCGTCGCCGGTCATGGCCACGATGTTGCCCTGCCGCTGCAGTGAGGAGACGATCTTGAGCTTGTGCTCGGGCGCCACGCGGGCGTAGACGGACACCTCGGACGTGGCCTTGTCGAACGCGGCGTCGCCCTGCGCGGCGAGTTCGTCGAGCTGGTCGCCGGTGAGGGCCTTGCCGCCCTTGTCGATGATGCCCAGATCGGAGGCGATGCGCGCCGCGGTGAGCGGGTGGTCGCCGGTGATCATGACCGTGCGGATGCCGGCGCGGTGCGCCTCGGCCACGGAGTCGCGGACCTCGGTGCGCGGCGGGTCGATGATGCCGACCATGCCGGCCCAGATGAGGTCGGACTCGACCACGTCGGACTGCTCGGCGATGTCCGTCACCTGACCGGCGGCGTTCACCCGGATGCCCGGCACGTCGGCCAGCGAGTCGGTCTCCAGCGGACGGTACGCCTCGCCGAGCGTGCGGTACGCCTCGCGGGAGAGACGCTCCACGGTGGCGAGGATGGTCTGGCGGTCGCCCTCGGTGAGCGGACGGACCTGACCGCCCACGGCGATGCGCGAGCAGTAGCCCAGCAGCACGTCCGGGGCGCCCTTGGCGAACACGGTCAGGCGGTCGCCGTCGGCGCCGTCCTTCGCGATGACGGACATGCGCTTGCGCTCCGAGGTGAACGGCACCTCGGCCACTCGCTCGAAGCGGGCGTAGTCCTTGAGCGCCTTGATCTTGCGCGCGGCGACCACGAGCGCCACTTCGGTGGGGTCGCCCACGATCTCCCACTTGCCGTTCTCCTCGCGCAGGTCGCCGTCATTCGCGAGCGCGCCCGCGGCGATGGTGGCCACGGCCTCCACGCGCAGCGGCGAATCGGCGGGCAAGTCGTTGCCGTCGAGACCGACCATTTGGCCCTTGGGCGCGTAGCCGGTGCCGGTCACCTGCACCTCGCCGGACGGGGTGACGATGCGCTCCACGGTCATCTCGTTGCGGGTGAGCGTGCCGGTCTTGTCCGAGCAGATCACGGACGCGGAGCCGAGCGTCTCCACGGAATGCAGCTTCTTGACGATCGCGTGGTGCTTGGCCATGCGCTGCACGCCAAGCGCGAGCACCACGGTGAGGATGGCGGCCAGGCCCTCCGGCACGGCGGCCACGGCGAGGGACACGGCGAGCAGCAGGGAGTCGATCACGTCCTGCAGCGAGTGGAAGCCGCTCATCACGGCGAGCGCCACGAGCACGAGCACGGCGATGATGCACACCGCGATGCCGAGGATCTTGGCCACGTGGTCCATTTCCTTCTGCAGCGGGCTGTCGTCGTCCTCGGTCTTGGAGAGCATGTCCGCGATCTTGCCGACCTGCGTGTTCATGCCGGTGCCGGTCACGATCGCGCGGCCGGTGCCCTGCGTGACGGACGTGCCGTTGAAGATCATGTTGGCGCGGTCGCCCAGCGCCTTGGCCTGCTCAAGCGTGTCCGGCTTCTTGCCCACGGGCACGGATTCGCCGGTCAGCGACGCCTCGGCGATGCGCAGGGACGCGGCGGCGAACAGACGGCCGTCGGCGGAGACGCTGTCGCCCTCGGCCAGCACGAGCACGTCGCCCGGCACCACGTCGGCGGTGTTGATGCGCACGATCTTGCCGTCGCGCAGCACGCTCGTCTGCGGCGCGGCCATCTTGCTCAGCGCGTCCACGGCCTGCTCAGCCTTCGCCTCCTGGATGTAGCCGAGCACGGCGTTCAGGATAAGGATGAGCACGATGACGATCGCGTCGAACGGCAGCGCCTCGCCACCTTCGCCATGGGCGCGCTCGATGAACCATGCGACCAGCGAGATGGCGGTCGCGACGAGCAGCAGGTAGACCAGCGGGTCCTGGAACTGCTGCAGGAACTTCTTCCATTTGGGCACGGGCGGCGCGCCGGCCAGCTGATTGGGGCCGAACTCCTCCAGTCGCCGCTTCGCCTCGGCCGCGCTCAGGCCCACGTTCGGGTCGACGTTGAGCGCCTTGGCCACGTCCGCCGCATCGGTCAGCGACGGGTCGGTCGGGGTTGTGGGGATGGATTGCTGATCATTCAAGGCCTGGGCCATGATCTGTATTCATTGCTCCTCGGTACGCCGCGGAGTAGTCAACGTCGTGCGGTGTCATTGCCGCTCGCGTTGCGCGGTTGTGGTTCCCGGAGCGTCTGCGCCGGGACTTTCCTCATTATTGCATACCGGGTTTATCTTTCAGGTGAACGACGGGGCCGCGGCCTGTCGGGCGTCGATCGTTTGCCGTTGCGGGCGGCGAATGCACGGCGGCGCGGTGAACGGCCGAAGCCTTGCGCGGCGTTTCATGCAGGCGATAGGATGACCGCAATAGCCAACGCACAGCGTCGTAGGGAGAGAAAGAACACATGGACCAGCCAAACCCTCACCAGTCCGACTCCGAATCGAACGACCAGACAGGCGGCGCGCCGCAGCAGCCCACGCAGCAGCCGCAGCCGTACGCACCGCCGACGCAGGCGCCGTACGGGCCGTACGGACAACCTCCGCAGACGTACGCGCCACCGCAGTACGCACCGCCGACCTCGCAGCCATACCCGGCACCGGCGTCGGCGCAGCAGCAGACGCAGTGGGCACCGCCGCAGCAGCAACAGCCCGCCTACCCGTCCCAACCCTCCTATCAGCAGCAATATCAGACGCATCCCGCCGCCCCAACCGGTCCGGCATACCCCGGCGCTCCCGGTGCCCCCACCGCGCCCGGCGGCCCCGGCGCCACGGCCGCGCGCCGCCACTCCCCCGCGCGCACCGTGCTCATCACGCTGACCGCCGTCATCGCCGTGTTCGCCATCGTCTTTACCTACTTCTTCTTCGCCGAACGCCCGTCCGGCGGGCGCGTCAGCGACGACATGTCGGTGTACGGCGACAACTTCGACACCTCGAAGTACGACCTGCAGAAGCCGATCCTCGACGTGGATTCCACGTACACGTTCCGCGAGAAGGTCGGCTCCGTGGCAAGCAGGCTCGACAGCTACTGGTCGATGAGCGGCTACGGCGCCACGCAGGACGGCGATCTGGTCGCCGGCGTCTACGCCGACCCCGCGTTCAAGAACCAGATGAACGTCTCCGTCGCGCAGGACGAGAAGGATCCGGACACCATCACGATCACGGCCAACCAGGGCCTCGTGCTGGTGAACTACTTCGACCCGAACACGCAGCAGCTGCACGCCGAATCGTTCGACACCATCAAGGCGAACAAATACTACTTCAACGAGGAACCCGTCGAGGCCGGCGACCTCGACCACTACTTCGACACCAAGCAGCACGCGTACGCCCGGTTCACCGGATTCGGCTCGTACTACCTCGTCGTCTACTACGGCGAGGACGGGCAGAAACTCGCCAAGCCCAAGGTCACGTACTTCACCGTCAAGGACGACAAGCACCAGCTCGCCACGCCCCAGAACCTGCAGGCGCGCGTGGACGATCAGGGCCACGTCAACGTGAGCTGGGACCCGGTGGAGGGCGCCACGCACTACAAGGTGTATCTGCGCGTCGGCGGCGCGGTGCTCGGCGAGAACGCCACCGACGCCGAAAAGCAGAAGGACGATCTGGGCCTACAGAGCACGTACATCCTCGCCGCGCCCACCGGCACGTCCGTGAACCTCAAGGACTGGGACCCGTCCGCAGCGCCCGAGTTCAAGGACTTCCTCAAGGGCATGATCAGCCAGTACACCGCGGACCGCAAGGTCTCCACGTTCGCGAAGACGCCGTACTACCAGAACCTCCAGTTCATCAACCTGTACGATCAGGAGTCCGAGGACGAGCAGTACGACCCGGACACGAACCTCTCGCTGGAGGAAAACCACAACAAGTACCAGCGCAACGCCAGCAACGTCCAGCTGTACGTGATCGCCTACGGCGACAACGAGGTCACGACGAACTCGCCCATCGCGACGATCAACATCAACCCGCTGCTCTCGCAGATCCCGATCGCGCCGGCGTTCAACGCGATCACCGACGGCAACCGCGCCGGCAAGAAGTACGTCAGCTACATCACCGTGGCGGACGGCCTGACGCGCATCGTGCCCAAGGAGTTCGACTGGAGCACCGCGCAGACGGACGGCGGAGGCGTGAAGGTCTCGTACTATCTGGGCGCCACGGCCATGCACTCCACCGAGACGTTCTCGGACAAGGGGACGAACGTCAACGACGTCAAGACGCGCGTCGAGCAGGAATCCTCGGAACTGCAGAAGTCCGACACCCAGGCCGGCCTCGCGGAGCCCGAAGGCCAGGTCGGCACCGTGGAGTGGAACGACTCCACCGGCGACGTCGGAGGGGACGTCGATCTCAACAGCGCCAACGGCTCGGTCGAGTTCGTGAAGTTCGTCGCCGCGAATCTGCTGCAGGAGCGCACGACCATGGAGATCACGAAATACGTCAAGGAGGCGGGAGCGCCCACGGTGAGCGACGTGCTCGACGAGGCGCTGGCGCAGAACCCGCTGATCCTGCACTCGCACGCCTACTCAGGCGTCAAGCAGGAGGGCAGCCGCACATTCCTCAAAGTGGAATACTACGACAACAGCTACGGCGACGACACCGCCAACGTGCGTCAGCAGCTGAGCCAGAAGGCCGACCAGATCGTGTCGCAAATCGTCAAGCCCGGCATGGACGACCGAGCCAAGGCAACCGCCATCAACGACTATCTCGTGCGCACGTTTGCGTACGACTACCCGACGTACGAAAGCGAGCTGAAGGGCGGCAAGAGCGTCGACCAGAGCTTCTACACGCGTCACAAGAGCAACCAGAACGCGTCCGGCCTGCTCGGCAGCTACAACGGCGAGGATCTCACCAAGACCGTGTGCGCCGGTTACGCCCGCTCGTTCAAGCTGCTGGCGGACAAGGCCGGCCTGAACTCGATCTACGTCTCCGGCACCGTGAACGCGTCCACGCAGAACGCGCGCCACGCGTGGAATCAGGTGAAGATCGGCGACCAGTGGCTGACCGAGGACGCGACGTGGAACGACACGGGCGGCGGTTCATCGGACCAATACCTGCTGGTGAGCCCGTCCAGTTCGGCGATCAAAAAGCGCAGCCAGGTCATCGACAACGCGGCGATCGTCGACGCGTACTTGTCGGCCTACGGTCTGGACTGACGCGCGAAGCCCGCGTCAAAGCCGCCCGTTTGCCGTTCGTTCGGCATCCGTTTGGCTTTGGCGCGGGGTGCTGGGACAATGGACCCCATGGCATTGAAGAAAGGACCGACCAAAGGGTCGGGTGGCAAGCATCGCAACAAACTCAAGGGATACGGCCCCACCCCCAAGGCGGAGGACCGCGTCTACCACAAGGCGTTCAAGGCGAAGAAGATCGCCGACCGCCGCAAGGCCGCTGATCCGCGTCTGGCCGCGCGCCGCAGGGCGGCCAAGTTCACCTCGGACTCCGACGAGCTGGTGTACGGCCGCAACGCCGTGCTCGAGGCGCTGCGCGTGGGCGTGCCCAGCCTGCAGCTGTACCTCGCCGCGCGCATCGAGCACGACGACCGCACGCGCGAGATCGTGAAGATCGCCGGCGCGAACGGCCTGCACATCCTCGAGGCCGACCGTCTGGAGATGGACCGCATCGCGCGCTCGGGCAACCATCAGGGCGTGGTGCTCAAGGTGCGTCCGTACGAGTACACGCCGCTGAGCCAGCTCGTCGATCAGGCCGACCGCAAGGCCAAGGCCATGGACGGCGTGGGCGGCCTCGCGCGCATGCAGGCGCGCCCGCTGTTCATCGCGCTGGACGGCGTGACCGATCCGCAGAACCTCGGCGCGGTGATCCGCTCCGCGGCGGCATTCGGCGCGAACGGCGTGATTCTGCCGGAGCGCAGGTCCGCCTCCGTGACCGCGGCCGCGTGGAAGGTCTCCGCCGGCGCCGCGGCGCATCTGCCCGTCTCCCGCGTGGTGAACCTCACCAAGGCGATCCAGTCGCTGCACGAGCGCGGCTACTACGCGGTCGGCCTCGACGGCGGCGGCAACTCGCTGGTGGGCGAGACCGGCTTCGAGACCGATCCGCTCGTGGTTGTGCTCGGTTCGGAGGGCAAGGGCCTGAGCCGCTTGGTGCGCGAGGAGTGCGACGCGATCGCCGGCATTCCGATCAGCTCCATGGTCGAATCGCTCAACGCGTCCGTGGCGGCCGGCATCAGCCTGTACGCCGTGGCCAACGCCCGTCGTAAGGCGGCCCAGAAGGGCTGATCGCCGCATAGCGCACATCGCATGGAGGGGCGGCTTCCCGGTATTCGCGGGAAGCCGCCCCTCCATCGTCATAAGGATCCTTCGACTTTCGACTCCGGCCTGACGGCCTGACGGCCTGCGGCGAGGCAACCGGAGAGAGCACTCCCTCCGCCCGACGGCACTGGATTCGCTCAATTCGCGAGGCTTGATATGCGGATTGAGCGAATCCAGTGCGCAACGGGCATATTTGCCCCACTCGCGCATCGGATCCGCTCATTCTGCGGTATACGGATGCCAGATTGAGCGAATCCAGTGTGTAGCGGGCCGTGTTTGCCTGCCGATATGGAAAAGTGCCGCGCAACGCATTGGTATCTGGCAAATTTATCCAGCAAAAATGCGTTGCGCAGCACTTTTCCGTATTGAACGATTGAACGGTCAGCACTCAGTGGGCCCATACCGCCGCGTCGGGATCGTCGTCGGGGTTGTAGCCGTCGTCGGGATCGTCGTAGGTGGACTCGTCGTCGATCACGCCGGCGTCGGCCTCGGCGTTGAGCTGCTCCATGGTCTTGGCGTCGATCTTGTAGTTCGGCAGCACGGTGGCGATGTAGCTCTCCACGGCCTCGGCCATGGGGACGTCGTGGCCGGCCTTCTCCGCGAGGAACCAGCGGTGGTCGAGCACCTCGTGGAAGAACTGCGCGGGCTCGATCTGCGAACGGTACTCCTTGGGGATCATGCGCACGGTGGGCTCGAACACCTCGCGCATCCAGTCGGTGGCCACGATCTCCAGATCCTCGCCCTCGCGCCACGTGGACGCGCGGTAGGCGTCCAGATCGTTGAGCAGGCGGCGGGCCTGGTTCTCCTGCACGTCGAGGCCGGTGAGGCGCAGCAGCTTGCGGGAGGCGTAGCCGGCGTCCACCACGCGCGGGCGCACGAGCACGCGCTTGCCGTCCTCGGCGGTCTTCATCTCGAGCTCGTCCACGTCGAAGCCCAGATCGTTGAGCTTGTTGACGCGCTTCTCGATCTTCCACATCTCGTCGGGGCTGAACTTGTCGGTGTCCGTGAGCGTGCTCCACAGCGAGTGGTAGCGGTCCACGAGGCGGTTGCCCACCTCGACCTCGTCCACTTCGTCCGGCAACAGCTTGCCGGAGCTCAGATCCATGAGTTCGCCGATGATGTTGGTGCGGGCCAGGTCGATGTCGTACTCGCGCTGGCCGTCGGTCAGGGCCGGGTGCAGATCACCGGTCTCGGCGTCCACCAGCCACGCGGAGAACGCGTAGGCGTCGCGCAGGAACAGGACGTTGGACAGCGAAACGTCGCCCCAATAGAAGCCGGCCAGGTGCAGGCGGACCATGAGCACGGCCAGCGCGTCGATGAGTCGTTCGGCAGTGTCGGTGCGCAGGTTGCGGGCGAACAGCGCGCGGTACGGCAGCGAGAACTTCAGGTGCTTGGTCACCAGAATGGCCTCCAGGCGCTCGCCCTCGCGGTTGTGGCGGCCGGTGACGACGGCCACCGGGGAGACGCACGGCAGTTCGAGCTTCTCCAGCCGGCGCAGCAGCTCGTACTCGCGCTCGGCCACCTGACGGGTGATCTCCTTCATGGCGTAGACCTCGTTGCCCACGCGCACGAAACGCACCACGTGTCGGGAGATGCCTCGCGGCAGGTTGGCCAGCAGCTCCTTGGGCCACGTGGCCAGCGGCTGCTCCCACGGCAGGGTGAACATCTTCGGGTTGGACACGGACGCGGTGATGGTCAGCGCCGTGGGCTCGCCCGCGGGGGTCGCGTCCTCGGCTTTGACGGACGTGGCCTTGGCGGCTCGCGGATCGAGTTGGTTCAAATCGATTGCAGGGGTCATCATGCTCCTCATGATAAGAAAACCCCCGCACATCAGTTGTGCGGGGGTCACTTTAACGAGGCGGATAGAGAGGAAGAGAGTCGCCTCGAAAAAGCCTATTAGTTCAGACGCAGCTCGGTCGACGGAGCGAACAGGTGCATCTTGGCCGGGTCGATCTTGATCTTGACGACGTCGCCGACCTTCGGCAGCTGACGCGGAGGAACGCGGACGGTGGTCAGCTTGTTCTGATCAGACATCAGCTGGGATTCCTCGGCGGCGGAGCCGTCGGTGATGATGTTGCCGTAGATGTAGCCGTCGGAGCCCAGATCCTCGACGTTGACGACCTTCAGGGAGAAGGCGTTCGCGTCGGTGGAGGAAGCCAGGGAGGCATCCTCGGGGCGGAAGCCGACGACGATCTCGCCGTTGTCCTCGGCGGTCAGCTTGGAGACGGCCTCGGTCGGCAGCTCGATGGTGTCCTCGCCGATCTTCGCGCGGCCGTTGACCACCGGGTGGGTGTTCAGGTTCATCGACGGGGAGCCGATGAAGCCGGCGACGAAGACGTTGGCCGGGCGATCGTACAGCTCGGTCGGGGCGCCGACCTGCTGCAGGATGCCGAGCTTGATGACGGCGATGCGGTCGCCCATCGTCAGGGCCTCGGTCTGATCGTGGGTCACGTACAGGGTGGTGACGCCGAGCTGACGCTGCAGGGCGGCGATCTGCGTACGGGTCTGCACACGGAGCTTGGCGTCCAGGTTGGACAGCGGCTCATCCATGAGGAAGACCTTCGGCTCACGGACGATTGCACGGCCCATGGCCACGCGCTGACGCTGACCACCGGACAGAGCCTTCGGCTTGCGGTCGAGGTACTCGGTGAGGTCCAGGATCTCGGCGGCCTTCTCGACGCGCTTGCGGATCTCGTCCTTCGGGGTGCCGGCGATCTTCAGGGCGAAGCCCATGTTGTCGGCCACGGTCATGTGCGGGTACAGAGCGTAGTTCTGGAACACCATTGCGATGTCGCGGTCCTTGGGCTGCATGGTGGTGACATCCTTGCCACCGATGAGGATGCGGCCCTTGTTGACCTCTTCGAGGCCGGCGAGCATACGAAGCGTCGTGGACTTGCCGCAGCCAGAGGGGCCAACCAGGACGAGGAACTCGCCGTCCTTGATATCCAGATTCAGATCATCCACCGAGGGCTTGTCGTTGCCCGGGTAGATTCGAGTCACGTGCTCGAATACCACTTCTGCCATAATTCATATCCTTTCATCGGCAGGTACGTGCCGAACGATCCGTAGTGAAGGGGTTTTCACTTGTGGTACCGCCACGAAACTCACTGACAAACCTTCTTGACAACGCCTTCGTAGCAGTCTGTTTTTCGGTGGTTCTCGAAGATAACTCTTCTTTGAGCCACGACTCACTATACACGATCCGATTCATCGCGCAAGGCGTGTTGCCGAAATTTGCCTTTGTTTGTTCGCTGGATGAACAAACGCCGCCGACATGCCCGTCAACGCACTCAGCGCACTCAGCTCATTCAGCGCACGCCGTAGCGGGCCAGCTCGGCGACGGTGGCGCGGTTGGCGGCGCGGTTGCGCAGCACGGCAAGCGCAAACCGCACTCCCCCGCGCAGCGCATGGCCGTTGGGCACGTCGGCGAGCGCGCGGGCCGCGGCCGCGTCGACCGAACCGTCGGAGAGCTTGGCCAGCGCGCGCGGCGGCATGTTGAGCCGGAACAGCGCGTCCAGATCCGGGGCGCCGAGCCGCTCGCCCGCCTCGCGCACCCCGCGCTCCAGACGGGCGGCCCACCAGCGGGCGATCGGGCTGCGTGAGTCGGCCCAGCTGGAGAACGGGTCGTTCGAGGAGAAGCGCACGCCGTGGGGACGGTCGGCGGCGGCCTCGTCGGGCGCGCCCATCATGCGCAATGCGCGGGCCGTCTCCGCACGCACCGCGCCCAGGCGCGCAACCGGACGGGACGCGGGCTCCGCGGCCGGTCGGCCTTCGGAACTCCCGACGCCTGTTTCCGGACCGGGAGCGCCCACTCCCTGTCCCGAGGCGTGCAAATCGTTGGCATGAAGCCCTTTGTGCGCCGCGCGGACGGGGAGTGGGCGCTCCCGGTCCGGAATGACCGGCGCGGAAGAGCCGGCCAGCACGTACGCGCCCTCCAGTTGCGGGGTCATGCAGTCGGAGCCGATCATGATCCGCCATTCGCCCGGCTCGCGCGCCCATGCGTCGGCGGCGAGGTCCCAGTGCCGGAACGTGTACCGGTCGAACGGGATGGTCACGCGCCGCGACTCGCCGGGCTTGAGCCGCACCTTGGCGAACCCCTTGAGCTCGCGCGCCACGTGGGCCACACGCGTCGCGCCCCCGGCCGGCGCGTCCGGCCCGGAAACATACAGCTGGGCCGCCTCCGCGCCTTCCACGGCACTCGTGTTGGTCAGCATGAAGCTCGTGCCGGCGTCGTCGACCGCAAGGTCGGAGTACCGGAACGCGGCGTAGCCCAGCCCGAATCCGAACGGGTAGCGCACGGGCGCGTCGGCGGTGGTGAAGTGGCGGTAGCCCACGAGCGGCCCCTCGCGGTACACGGCGTCGCGCCCGGAAGCCGGGTAGTGGCCGAACGTGGAGACGTCGCGGTCGTGCAGCGGCCATGTTTCGGCGAGCCGGCCGGACGGGTTGACGCGCCCCGAAAGGATGCGCGCCACCGCGGAGGCGCCCGCCTGACCAGCCAGTCCCGTGTACAGGATCGCCGCGCAGCCGGCCTTGACCGCCCACGGCACGAGCACCGGAGAGCCTGCGGCGAGCACCGCGACGAGCGGCTTGCCGGCCCGTTCGCAGGCGTCCGCGAGCGCGTCCATGAGGTCGAGCTGCGGCTGGGGCATGCGCATGGTCGCGCGGTCAAGTCCCTCGGCTTCGCTGCGGTCGTCCAGCCCCACGCACGCCACCACGGCGTCCACGTCCGCGCGCTCGACCAGCGCGCAGGCCCGCTCGATCATGTCCTGCGAGGACTTGCCGTCGTGCCGGTAGCCGGGCGCATAGCCGGCGAGCGCAAGGCCACCCTCGGATGCGGGCTCGAGCACGTCGAACAGGGCGTCGACGCGCGTGGCGTTGACCTTCGACGAACCGGAGCCCTGAAAGCGCGGACGGACGGCCATGTCCCCCACCAGCGCCACGCGGGTGCCTTCGGCGAACGGCAGCGTGCCGCCCTCGTTACGCAACAGCACCATCGACTGCTCGGCCACCTCGCGGGCCACGGCGTGATGCGCGGTGACCGTCGGCTCGGTCAGCGCGTTCCCCGCCGATGCCATTGCCGTCGCCTCGCCGGCCTGGCCGTCTTCAGCCGCATACTTCCCCGCCGCGCGCCCGGTCCGACCGACCTGCCCGGTCCGGCCGATCTGCACGGCCTGCCCGATCCGCTCGGCGCGATCAGCCCGTTCCGTCCGCCACGCGCACCGGGCCACCTCGCGCGCACGATCGTTCAGCGCTCGTTCGCCCAGCCGCCCGGAGCGCACGGCGGCCACCACCTCGCGCACGGAGGCATAGCCCGGGCACGGCATCTCCAGCGAACCGCCCGCCGCCGCGGCCGCCACCGCGCTATTCGAGGCGCCCCAATCGGACACCACCATGCCGTCGAACCCCCACTCGCCGCGCAGCACGTCCGTGAGCAGATGGCGGTTCTCATGCGCGTACACGCCGTTGACGCGGTTGTACGAGCTCATGAGCGCCCACGGCCGGGCCTCGCGCACGGCGATCTCGAAGGCCGTCAGATACAGCTCGCGCAGCGTGCGCCCGTCCACCACCGAGTTGGACGACTGCCGGCGCAGCTCCTGCCCGTTCGCGGCGAAATGCTTGGGGCACGCGGCCACGCCCCTCGACTGCACGCCGCGGATGAATCCCGCGCCCATGCGCCCGGCGAGCAGCGGATCCTCCGCGTAATACTCGAAGTTCCGGCCGCACAGCGGACTGCGCTTGACGTTCATGCCCGGCCCGAGCAGCACGTTGACGCCCTGCGCGCGGGCCTCGTCGCCGATCGCCGCGCCCATGCGCCCCGCGAGGTCCGGGTCCCACGAGCACGCCACCGCGGAGGCCGTGGGAAAGCACGTGGCCGGCAGGGACGCGCCGGGCGCCGTGGGAGCGCCGGGCTCGGCCGCCTCGCGCCGCAAGCCGTGGGGGCCGTCGCTCAGCACCATCGCCGGCACGTCCGCGCGCGGTACGGCATGCGTGGTCCACTGCGAGGCGCCGGCCAGCAGCGCCGCCCGCTCGATCAGGCTCAGCCGCTCGATCGCCCGTTCCGCGCGCCCGTCTGCGCGCCCCGCACGTCCTGCATGTTCGATTGCACGTTCCATGCGTCAATTCTCGTACGTCCCGGATCCCGCAACGCGCACGCGCCGCAAACACGCACGCGGCACAATGGAGACATGAGCGATGTTGGCGTTTTGGACCTTGAACCCGGTGCGATGGTGGGCGGCTACACCCTGATCTCACGCCTCGGAGCCGGGGCCATGGGATCGGTGTGGCGCGTGAGCGACGGCGGCGGGCAGGTGTACGCGATGAAGATTCTGCGCGATTCGCTCAACGACGACGACCTGCGCAGCAACGTGCCGGCCCGCGAGCGACTGCGCCGCGAAGCCATGGCCATGCGCAAGATCCGCCATCAGGGCGTGTGCCAGATCGTGGACATGGAACTGGACGACGCGGTGGCGTTCATCGTCACCGAGCTCATCGACGGGCGCAACCTCAAGGACGACGTGGCCGCGAACGGGCGGTATGTGGGCGACGATCTGGAGCGGTTGGCGTCCAAGCTCATCGACGCGGTGAAGGCCGTGCACGCGGCCGGGATCGTGCACCGGGACATCAAGCCGACCAACGTGATGGTGGCCGCGCGAGGGCCGGTGCTCGTGGACTTCGGCATCGCGATGGGCGAGGGCGAAAGCCACGTGACGCGCACGGGGCTCGTGATGGGCACGCCGGGGTTCATCGCCCCGGAGATCATCGACGGCGCGGAGTCCAACGAGGCGACCGACTGGTGGAGCACCGCGGCCGTGCTGGCGTTCGCGGCCACCGGCAAGCCCGTGTTCGGCACCAAGCCCATGATGACCGTGCTTGAGCGGGCCGCGTCCGGCAACGCGAACCTCACCGGGCTGCCGCCGCGCACGATGGCCGCGTTCCGCGCCGCCCTGAACCCGCATCCTGAGGAGCGCTGCACGCCCGACGAGCTGCTGGACGCGATCCGACGCGACGCCATGGAGCCGGGGACGTGGGAGGCGGCAGCCGTGGAGGAACCGGGGGCTGGGCCGACGAGTGGGACTGGGCCGACGAATGCGGCGCCCGTGCCGTCCGTGCTGCTCACGCCGCCGGAACCGCCCGTGCAGGCCGCCCAGCCCGGTGATGGCCGATCCGGGGACGACCAGCCCGCCGCGCCGATCACGCACAATGCGGAAACGCAGGTGGTGCGCCCTTTTGGCGCAGGCTTTTCGGCAGGTAGCCCGCCGCCGGAACCGCCGATCGCCGCCACGCGGGCCATGCCGGAGGCGCTGCCCGGAACGCTGCCGGGAGCATCGATCGTCCAGCCGGACGTCCAGCCAGACAGGCGGGCGGACGACGACAATCCGCGCACGCTGTGGGAGCGCAACCAGCCGTGGGAGCCGCCGCGGCCGCCGATGATCGTTCCCGCGGCCACGCTGGGGCAATCGGTTCCGTGGGAGCCGCCGGTCCAGCCCGAACCCGAGCCCGCGCCCGAAACCCCGGCGTCCAAGGACTCGCGCTCCGACCTCGTCGTGGGTCTCGCCGTGACCGCCCTGTTCGCCATCGCGATCATCACCGCCCTGATCGGTCTGTGATCGCCGGCAAGCTCACCGCGAACGCCGTCACCGCCATCACATGTTGTTCAGATAGGGCCGATACACTGGGGCGCGGCAAATCGTGAAATGGGGAGGAACATCCATGGCAAAGAACACGAACCGCCAGCGCACCCGCGCCCAGCGCGAGGCCCAGCGAGCGGCGGCGGAGAAGGCGCGCGCCGAGCAGGCGGCCAAGGAGCGCAGGCAGCAGACCATCCTGGGGGCGACCGTGGTGGCCGTGATCGTGGTGATCATCGCGGTGGTCGCGGGCGTGATCTGGTGGAAGAACCGTCCGGTGGACACCACCGCGCTCAAGAGCGAAGTGGACAAGGTGGCCGTCAAGCCGGCCAGCGCCACGGACGACTACGGCTTCCTCATCTCCAAGGACGGCATCAACAAGCCGGTCGAGGGCGTGCCCACCGTGGAGTTCTACATGGACTTCATCTGCCCCGGCTGCGGCAACATGGAACGCAGCACCGGCGAGACGAACATCAAGATGGTCGAGGCCGGCCAGATCAACCTCGAGGTCCATCCCCTCTCGTTCATGGACAGCTACTCGACGGACAACTACTCCACCCGTGCGGCCAACGCCGTGATCAACGTGGCCGAGCAGGATCCGACCCATCTGCTGGCGTTCATCCAGGCCCTGTACTCGCAGGACTTCCAGCCGCAGGAGGGTTCAAACTACGTAGCCACGTCGGACGCGCAGATCCAGCAGCAGGCCGTCAAGGCGGGCGTGAGCGAGGACCTCGCCAAGACGATCAGCGACGGCAAGTACAACGACTGGATCGCCGCGGAGACGCAGGTGACCATCAACCGCAAGGAGCTGGCGAACGTGTCCGGCCGCTACAAGGGCCAGGTCAGCACGCCGATCGTGACGATCAACGGCACGTATTGGGACTGGAACTCGATCGACACCGGCACCACGCTCGCGCAGGGCCTGCTCAAGGCGATCGGCCTCGACGAGGCTCAGGTGGGCACGAGCACGCTGCCGTCGATCGGCGCGGACGGCAAGCCGCTGTATCCCGCGTCCTGACGCCGTTTTGCGGGGGTTGCCGGGCGTGCGGCTCCACCGGTTGCAAGCCGGCCGGACATCCGGTTGTCCACTGGTTGGACGCCGATTGCTCGCCATCGAGACACGCCCGACATCCCCGACGTGCATCGTTTTCAGCAAATGCATGCATAATAGCGGTTGAGTCTTCCGGGACAGGCCGAGAAGCGTTGATTGGCGAATCGCGGGCAATCGGGATATGCTGGTCATTCGTTCGACGCGCAAGCGCCGAATACGCCTCCTTAGCTCAGATGGCCAGAGCGGCCGCCTTGTAAGCGGCAGGTCGTCGGTTCGATCCCGACAGGAGGCTCGCTGATTGTGATTTTCCATCCGGTCGCGTAGAATTACACGTACGGGGAAAACCGCAGACAGGGGATAATTCAATACTTCTCTTGTGTAAGTTACCCCAGGAGCCTTCCCCCAAACACGGCTTCTGGTTATGGGCAGAGCGTTCCCCCAACCAGCTCTGCCCCAGGGGGCGGGACCATCCCCTTCTCTCCCGCCCCCTTTTTCTTTATTTTCTCTTTATCTTCTCTTTATCTTCTCGCGTCCGTGCGCGTGCGGCACCACGGTCACCCGGTGCAAACGGACGAATTCAGGGCGAAAATCGTCCGTTTGCACCGGGTGAGCCTTCCCCCCGGACAGGGAGCGGGCACTCCCGGTCCGGAAGGCCTGAAAACGGCTTTATTCCGGGGATTCCGCGCGTGCCGGACGGGGAGTGCCCGCTCCCTGTCCAAAAGGGCGCGACCGGTCCGGGGAAGAGGGCCGGGGCGTAAATGTGGGGGTTGGTGCAAGGAACCGCCGCGATCATGCGCCACCGTGAGGATTCGCCGCTACAATCGGCGTGGAGTATGGCTTTTTGGGAGGTTGCATGGCACGTCGTTGGACACCTCAGCGTTTTGTGGCGCTGCGCCGCATACGCGTGGCGTCGTGCGTGACGGCGGTCGTCGTCGCCAGCGTGCTGAGCTTCGGCATCGGCGCGCGCAAGTCCGTGGCGTTGGACGTCAACGGGCAGACGCGCACGGTCACCACGTATGCGATGAGCGTCGATCGTCTTCTGCAGGAGCAGGGCGTGGACGTGAAGACCCATGATCTGGTCCAGTCCACTTCCGGCACGGACACGGTGAAGAACCACGACGTGGTCACCGTGCGATCCGCCTTCCAGACCACCATCGTCATCGACGGCACCGAGGTGCCCTTCTGGACCGTGGCCACGAGCGCGGACCAGCTGCTCGGCTTCTTCGCCAGCAACGAGGCGGACGCGGCCAAGGTGACGGTGGACATCAAGAACGTGTACAACCAGCTCACCGGCGGGTTCGTCATCAATCAAAGCGGCCCGGTCACGGTGATCGCGGACGGCAAGACCTCCATCGCGCCGGACGGCAAGCTGCCCGCCGCGTCCATCCTCGATTCCAAGGGCATCACGCTCGGCAAGGAGGACCGCGTCAGCGTCGAGAAGGACGGCGGCACGACCATCCTGCGCGTCCAGCGCGTCACGCACGGGGAGACCACGAAGACGGTGGCGATCCCGCACGGCACGCAGACCGTGATCGACGATTCGCTGGCGCCGGGCACGACCGAGATCCGCCAGCAGGGCCAGGACGGCGAGAAGACCGAGACGTACAGCGTCACGTACGTGGACGGCGTGGCCGAGGAGGAGACGCTGACCGGCAGCACGGTGACCAAACAGGCACTCGACACGATCATCGCCGTCGGACCGGAGAAGGTGGAGACGCCGGAGCCGGAGGCCAGCGCAAGCCCAAGCGAGGGCGCGGGCGCCGGCACGGATGCATCGTCGTCCGCAACGGCCGATCCGACCGAGACGGCCAGCCCGTCGGAATCCGCCGCGCCTTCGCAGACCGCCGCGCCTTCGCAGACCGCCGCGCCGACCGAGACGCCGACGCAGGAACCGTCGAGCACGCCAACGACGAGCACGCCCACCCAGACGCCCGCGGAGACCGCGAAACCGTCCGAGACGCCCGAGCAGACGCCGACGACCAGCGCCCCGACAACCTCTACGCCCACCACCAGCACGCCCACCACGTCCACCCCGACCACGAGCAATCCGCCCGCCGGCGGGAATTCCGGCAATTCGGGCAACTCCGGTTCCACCGACTCGGACACCCCGCCCACCGGCGTCTCGCGCGAGGAGCTGGAGACGTGGTACGAGAACCACAACCGCATCCCGCAGTCCGACGCCCGTCTGTGGCACCCCACCGTGGCGCAGGCCAAGGCGTACGCGCGCGGCGCGGCTGCGCAACGCGGCTGGACCGGCGACGACTGGACCGCGCTGGAGACCCTGTGGACCAAGGAATCCAGCTGGCAGTGGTATTCGGACAATCCGACGTCCACCGCCTACGGCATCCCGCAGGCCCTGCCCGGCTGGAACATGGGCTACGGCTGGCAGGACGACGGCGCCGTGCAGATCGACTGGGGTCTGACGTACATCGCCGGGCGCTACGGCAGCCCGTCCGCGGCGTGGGCCTACTGGCAGCGCAAGGGATGGTACTGATCGGGCACCAACCGCACTAATCGCACTAATGAGGTGTCAGGCAACGGGCCACGTTGTACCCACAATGTGCCCACGCCGTGCCCACAAACGCACCACCCGGCACACAACACACAAGCCCGCCGCACAACGGCACCCAGACCTCATCGGACACAGATACACGGAGAACGAACGCATGGACACGCAGAACGCCCCCATCGCACCCGCAGACGCCGCCCCCGCGGAGAACACGGAAACCACGGAGACCGGCCACCTTCTGGGCGCGGCCGACATCCGCCGCATCGCGCAGGAGGCCGGCGTGAGCCCGACCAAGAAGTTCGGGCAGAACTTCGTCATCGACCCGGGCACCGTACGGCGCATCGTGCGCGAGGCCGGCGTCACGGCCGAAACCGAGGTCATGGAGGTGGGACCGGGACTGGGATCGCTCACGCTGGCGATCCTCGAAACCGGCGCGACCATGACCGCCGTGGAGATCGACCCGCCGCTGGCCGAGCGCCTGCCGGACACGGTGGCCGAGTTCATGCCCGAGGCGTCCGATCGGCTCACGGTGGTGCTGCACGACGCCCTGACCGTGACTCCGGCGGACGTGCCGCAGTTCGCCGGCGGCCGCCCGTTCCGCTTGGTGGCGAACCTGCCGTACAACGTGGCGACGCCGATCGTGCTCACGCTGCTCGAGCGCTTCGGAAACCTCGACTCCTTCCTCGTCATGGTGCAGAAGGAGGTGGCCGACCGTCTGGCCGCCGCGCCCGGATCGAAGATCTACGGCACGCCGAGCGTGAAGCTCGCCTGGTACGGCACCGCCGAGCGTGCGGGCGTGATCGGGCGCAACGTGTTCTGGCCGGCCCCGAACGTGGATTCCGCGCTGGTGCGCTTCCGCCGTCATCCGGCCGGCGAAGGATATGATCCGGCCGAGCGCAAGACCGTGTTCGCGCTGATCGACGCGGCGTTCGGCCAGCGGCGCAAGACCCTGCACGCGGCGCTCAAAAAGACCGTGCCCGCGGGCGCCTTCGAGGCGGCGGGCATCGACCCGACCCGTCGCGGCGAAACGCTGACCATCGACGAGTTCGTGCGGCTCGCGCATGCGGTGCGTACCATGGAAGACGCGGATTCCGGCAACGCGGCGGGTTCCGGCAACGCGATCAACGCCGTCAACGAGGAGGGCACCGATGAGCAGTGAGCACAGCAACGGCAGCGGCCATACCGTCGCCAGCGTCACCGTGGACTGTCCGGCCAAGACGAACCTCGTGCTGCGCGTGGGCGAAACGCACGCCGAATGGGGCGGCCGCCACGCGCTGGACACCATCTACTGCGGCGTGGGCGTGACGGACAGCGTCACCGTGACCCGCAAGCTGCCCGGCAGCGGCTTCTCGCTGGACCTCGCCGGCGCCCACTTGGGCGACTTGGCCCACACCGACTCGGACATGCGCCGCAATCATGCCGTGCTGGCCCTGTACGCGCTGGCCGAGGCGTGCGGCGAGTCCACGGACGTGGCCATCACGCTCGACAAGCGCATTCCCGTGGGCGCGGGGCTGGGCGGCGGCTCGGCGGACGCGGCCGGCACGCTGCTCGCGCTCAACGTGCTGTGGGGCCTCAACTGGCCCGTGGAGCGTCTGGAGCCGATCGCCGCGTCGCTCGGCGCGGACATGCCGTTCTGCCTGCACGGCGGTTTCGCGCACGGCTCCGGCTTCGGCGAGGTCATCGAGCCGCTCGACGACGATCATGAGGACATCGCGCGCCTTCGGGACGCCGGCTTCGGCGGGCGGCTGCTCGTGGGCGCCTACGACGACGAGCTGCGCACGCCGGACGTGTACCGCCGCTTCGACGAGATCGGCGCCGACCCCGATCATATGAACGACTTGCAGCGCGCCGCCGTCGACCTGCATCCGCGCTCGCAGCGGGCCATTGACGTGGCTCTGGCTGCCGGAGCGACCATGGCGTTCGTTTCCGGATCGGGCCCGTCCGTGGTGGCCTGCGTGCCCAGCGAGACGGTCCTGCGCCGCATCGCGGACGACTGGCGGTCCACGCGCGCCGCGGACCGGATCATCGCGGCGGACGCACCCGCACGCCCGCGCGTCACCGCCACCGTGGCCTCCGCTGGCACTTCTGCCGGGGCTTCCGCGGCCACGCCGCTGACGGTCAGCGCGGAACGATAAGGTATTGGGGAAGATCGGCGGAAGGCGAACTATGACGGATTCACAGCATTACGACGAGCGCGAGGCCCGCAAGGCGTTCGTGCGCAACCGGCAGCGTCTGGTGTTCTCGATCGCCTCGGTCGTGCTGGTCGTGGCGATGGTGCTGGCGCTGCTCGTGTTCTACGGCGTGATCGGCAAGTCCAGGAAGGCCGACCAGACCAAGCCGAACTTCGGCGTCACCGCGCCGTGCCTGCCCGACGGCTTCGACGGCAAGCGCATCGACCCGTCGCAGATCCACGTGCGCACGCTCAACGGCACCGACTCCTCCGGACTCGCCCGCGCCGTGCAGGACGAGCTTGAGAACCGCGGTTACGCCACCACCGCCGTGGCCGACTACCCGTCCGACACGGTCGTCAGCCGCACCACCATCTACTTCGGCGCCAACGCCATCCCGGAGGCCTACACGCTCGGCTCGCTGTTCACCGACGCGGCCCTGCAGATGGACGACCGGCAGGACAAGCTCATCGACGTGGTCCTCGGCACCTCGTTCTACGACCTCAAGGACTCCACCGACCCGTCCATCTCCGACGACAGCCCGCTCGGCAACATCTCCGGGTGCGTGGCCGCCGCCAGCATGCAGAACCTCCCCCAGGCCATCCAGCACGACGCGGTGAACTGAGCGCGGCTCGGCGGACGCGGACTGCCGACCACGGAAGCGGGATATTTCCCCGAGGAAGGCCGGAATTCCGCCGGCCATGAAGACAATACCCGCATTCCGTGGTCGACCGCAGGGCACATCCAACCACGGAAGAGGGGAACTTTCACGCCCAGCCCCGGCATTCCGCTGGTCGAATAGAAAATACCGCGCTTCCGTGGTCAAACTGGCAACCGGCCAGCCCAACCCGATCAATCCCCCGCCCAACGGACTTGAAGTCAGGCACGATGACGAGCGGCGCCGGTCAGGCCACTGTAGGACGACCCGCGCGAAAAGACCATCTGCCCCGTCCATACGAGCAGCCACCCCACGCCGAGTACGCCGAGCGCCACGCGCAGTATGGTTTCGCGCGCATCGGGCACGTTGGACGGTTCAGGCGCTGGGTCGGGAATGGTCACGCGCGTACCGGAGATGAGCAGGCGGTGCGTGTTGACACCGTACGGAGTACAGGTCATGAGCGTCATGCGGTCGATCCCCTGCTCGACTTTGAGCTGGCTCACGTCGTCCGGCAGAATCACGGAAATCCGGTCCACCCGGTAGCCCAAGGTCTCCCCCATGACCTCCACGTAGAAGAAATCGCCCTCATGCACCTCGTCCAAACGCGTGAACATGAGCGCGCTCACCAAGCCTCGATGCCCGGTGATGACGCTGTGCGACGACTCCCCGCCCACCGGCAGGCTGGTGCCGTACAGATGCCCGGCGCCTTGGGCCAGCACGGCTTCGGAGGTGCCGTGGTAGATCGGCAGTTCGATGGAGACGCTCGGCACGCGCACGGTCCCCATCACCCCGTCGCCGGCGTCCAACAAACTCTGATATTCCTCGTCCCGCGAGGAGATTGTGTCGTCCGCGCCGGATGCCCCCGAGGCGCCGGACGTGGTGGAGAACGGGTCCGCGACTTCCCCCAGCACGGGTTGCCCGGACTGCGCCAGACGCTCGTTATAGGCGCGTGCGGCGGCCAGAGCCTCCTCGGCCTGCGGATAGGGCCACCCGGCCACATTCTCGCTCACCTGCTGGGATAATGCGGCCAAGGCGATGTCCGACCGCAACTGCATGGCCAGTGGATAGCAGACCACGCACACGGCGACCACACACAGGGTGACGGACACGCTGCGCAGGGCGATCAGGCGGTGGCGCAGACGATGGATCCGGCGCATGAGGTCGGTGGTGTCGATGACGCGCTCGAACGCCGGCGGACCGGCGTAGCGGCGTCGCGCAGGGCGATCAGGCCGGCTAGGCCGCGCAGATGAGGGGAAAACGGGGGCGGAAGAGGAAACCATCAGACGAGTGCGGCCTCGCCGTCAAGTGCTGCGGCGGGCATGGCATGCTGCCGCGCGCTCATGCGCAGCGCGGCTAGTTCGCGTTCAAGCACCATGATGCGCAGGGCCTGACGGCTGATGAGCAGGTCGCGATCGTCCGGCGCTTCCTTGTCGGACTGCGCGATCTGCAGGTTGGATTCGGCCTGTGCCACCGGGTCTTTGTCCTCGGTGAGGGATGGATCGCTCTTCCAGCGCGCGATGCTGCGCTCGATGCGCTTTGCGCCGATGAGCGACGACGGCAATCCCACGCTTTCAAAGATGATCGCCGCCGATTCGCCGGCCCGGTATCTCCGCAGGCACATGCGCTTGAACGAGTCCGTGTACGTGATCCGGTTCGCCGTCGCGTTCTTCACCGCCGACGTGGATTTGAGGTATTCCACTTCCTCCGGCAGAAACAGCACCCTATGCATATGTACGCTCCTGATGTGCCAATTGTTTGATGTACCACGATGTACAACGTGCAAGGAATGGGTGCCTCCCGCCGCAATACGGAAGGCACCCATTCTCGCGCCGACTCGCCGTCCCTCAACAGTGCGGGGACGGCGAATCAGTCAACTGCTACGCGAGCAGCTGGCGCTTGGTGGCGCGAGCGCGAAGCTCCACGGTCACCGCCACGCCGGCGATCAGCAGGCCGATCACGGAGAACATCGCAATGCCGGTGCCGCCGGTGACAGGCAGCTGGGTAATGTTGGTGATGTTCTTCACGACCAAAACAGCCTTGTCATTGCTGATCTGCACCAAGCTGGAGCCAAGACCCGCGGTTTCGTTCGTGAACGTAATCGTGGCCGACTTGTCAGCATTCTGCTTGATCTCAACCTTGAACTTCACACCCAGATCCTGATACCCGGAAAGCACTCCAGTTTCCTTGACGTAGTAAGTTCCTTCGTCGAGACCAGCGAACTTTACAACGGCCTTGCCATCCACCAGCGTAGAGGTAGCGGTAAGGGCCTTGCCGTCACGCTGCACAGGTGTGGTGTACTTGGCATCGGTGTAAATCGTGAAGGTGGCACCCGCAAGCGGGTCGTTATTACCATCAACCTTGGTGAACTCGAAATCATAGGTGTACACCTTGGTCTTATCGTCAACCGTACCGTGATCGGTAATCTTGTTGGGGTTGTTCGAATACTCGAGTTGCACCTTGTTCTGGTTGCCCGTAGATCCAGATGTTGCATCCGCAGTCAGCTTGGCATCATACGTGATGGTGATGATCTCGCCCTGACCGGTATCCTTGCTCTTGCCGGCCGTGTACACGTAGTCGCTCATATCGATTGTGATGGTTTGCTGTGCTTTACCATCCGAGTTGATAGTCGGCGTAGTGGTGTAGTTCGTGCCCTTGGTCAGGGTCTGGGTACCGACCTTCACAGTGAGAGTGCCAGCCTGATATGCCTGGCCCTTGCTCAGGGTATCGGTGAACTTAAACATGTACTTGTTGCCATTCTCATCAGGACTTGTGAACTTGCTGGTGTCCGGGATTTGGCTGGTGATCTTGTAGGACACGGTGTCGCCAACGCCCTTAGTGGCCTCGTCGACATCCTTGTTGTTCTCCACGATCGTCTTCTCCAGCGGAATCGGGGTGTTCTTCACCTCAACCTCACCGGTCGCATGGGTAAGCACATCGGAACCGGTAGTGCCAATCTTCGTGCCAACAAGAATTGGCAGAGACTGCGTCACACCAGCAACGCTACCGTTCGCATCCGTAAGTAGGTACAGGCCTGCTTCTAAACCGGTGAACTGCAACGTAGCTTTCTTATCAGAACGATTGGCGTCAGCTGAGGATTTGTACGCACCCGTCTTAACAGTGGCAGAAGTCGCAACAGTCGTAATGGCCAGACCATCCGCAAATGTACGCCATGCAGCCTCATTCTGCGTTGACAACCAGCGAATCGGATCGCCATATGCGGTCGCAGCGCCAGTATAACTGGTCTTAACCGGTTCCACGCTCTTGACCGTTTCCAAGACGTCATCCACAGTGGTGACAGTCACGGTGCCATCTTCGTTAGCGGTAAAGCTGGCGATCTTGAGTACGCGGAACTTCGTACTATTTGCCAACTGATTATCTGAACCCGTCAGGGTAATAGACGTACCAAGCTGCGGTGCAACCGCGTTAGCGGAGCCGACGCCCAGGGCGAGACCGCCGAGACCGACCGCGAAGGCGGCGAGGGCGGCAAGACCCCTCTTCAATAATGAACCCTTCATCAGAGATCATTCCTTTCTCCGCCCCCGCCGGCCGGTTTTGAGCCGGTAAGCTGGAGGCTGGTTGTGGTTTACCTTCTTTTTGTTGTGTGTTCCGCAGCCAACCGGTCGGCGGCGTTCCTCACGCCAATGACTCACGCCGTCGATCGGTCCTCTGCAAACCCGCTCCGCGCCAAACCGCACACGGGGCGAAAAGCTTGTTCCTGTTCAGTTATTCGGGTTGCGCCCCGGATTGCCCGGGTTGCCCGGCCCTGTGCTGGCCGCCTCCCGGACCATCGTCGGGACCGTCCGGATCAGGCGCCCACGACGTCCAATCCGCGTCCAGCTCCGCGATCGGCACCGGCTTGCGCCTGCGCCACACGTAGTAGGCGGTCACCGCGCCGGCCACGACCACCGCGAACAGCCCGAACAGCACCCAGTCGCGCGCCGACCAGTTGCCCGTCAGCGGCAGGGACGTGATGCCCTCGGGGTCGGTGATGGTCAGGGTGTAGGAGCTGTTGGTCACGACAAGGAGGCCGTCGTCGGTCCAGTGCAGAGAGATGGACCACTCGTTGTTCTCGTTGCTCCAGCTCAATGCGGCTGCCGTATTCATCGGGTTCACGCCTTCCGGCACCGACTCCGACTGCTCGGTCAGCGTATAGGATCGACTCTTCGGATCCCCCTCGCCTGGCAACTTGTCGATGACCATCTCGCCGTTGGCATCGGTCGTAATAGCGTTATCAAGGCAAACTTCGCTGTTTTCCACGCACAGCTTGTACTTGGCGCCGACGACCGGCTGGCCATCTGGTCCGGCTACGCTGACGCGCTTGATTTTGAGGATCTCGGACCCCACCTTGTCACGTGAATCAAGCGCCTCAAGCACCCAGCCGCCCTTGCCGTCCTCGCCGCCGGTGGCCGACCAGTACAGCAGGATGCCGTCGTTGAGCTTCATCATGCCGGTGGGCGCCACAGTCTCGGTGAGCACGTAGGTGCTCTCCTTGGCGGAGAGGCCGTTGCTCGCGATGTTCGGGAACTTCGCAATCTTCAGCGTGCCATCCGAAGCGGTTTCCAGCTCGAGCCTCTTGCCTGCCGAGTCCGTCAGGCATGCGCCCTTGTAGCTCTCCTGCCCGTACAGGCACAGGGTGAACTTGGCGCCGGCGAGCGGCTGGCCATCCTCGCCGATCTTCTTGATCTTCACCTCGGTGGGGTCGGTGGTGGAGATGGTCAGGTGGTGCCCGTTGGTCGTGTCATCCTTGGTTTTATCGTCGATAACCGGCTCGGCGCCTTCCTTGGCCTCGGCGGTGAATGAGAACCGGTTCTGCGCCAATGCATCCTTCACGTCCGGGTCGCCGGACACGGTGAGCAAATACCAGCCGACCGTGGGCAGATACCCGTCCGGCGCGCGGGACTCCTCAATCCGGTAGTACTTCGTCTCGCCGGTGGCCTTGCCGGCCATGTCGGAGATGCCGTCGTTGTCGGAGTCGCCGTCATCCGGGATACCGTCGCCGTTCTCATCCTCGCCGTTGGCTTTGTTGGCGTAACGGGGAATCGGCAGTGTGACGATTGAGGACTTCACTGTGTCGTCGGTTCCCGGCGTGACGATGGTGCCGATGGGATCGCCGGTCGTCGTTGCGCATTCCTCGTCCGAGCACGCCTTCACCGTATACTCGGCTCCGGGTACGAGGTCGTTCGTCGCGTAGTCGAGCTTGTGGATGTCCACCGGGATATCCGCATGGGCGCGCATACCGTCCGTGTCGCTCACCTTGGAGCCGGAGTTCACGCCGACGGCAGATACGGTGATCGTGTCCTCGTGGTATTCGCCGGCCTTGAGCTGAAGCGTACCCACACAAGTAATGTGGTCGCCCACGGCCAAGGTCCTGTTGAAATATGGCGGACAGCTGATGCCTGTGACGTCGGAGCCCGCCACCGTCTTGTCGCCATCGTTGGGATGGGCATCGTTCTTGATGTAGTTGACGTCCTTGAGGTCCTCATCACCGGTATTGGTGATGACGAACGTCACCGTCTGCTGTTCGGGCTTGCCGTTGACGTCCAGTGGCACGGAGACGTTGTTTTCCGCCTCGTATTCGGCCTGGTTGGTGACGTTGCCATCGGTGTCCTGACCGTCATTATCGTTACCATTGAGATCGATGAACTTCTCGACTCGGATGGACGGGCCGTAGAGCACTACACCGGCGTCCACGTAGGTCCAATTCTTCCGCCGACTGGTCAGCGTAATGACATTGGTACGACCGGTCAGTTTGTTGCCCAATGACGTGACGCAGAAATCACTGTTGCCGTCACAAGCATCCGAATCAGAGTTGCTGCCGCCATCATTGACATCAACCTTCGCATACCTCATCTTCGTATATTCCACGGTCTTGGCGTTCGTCAACGTCGATTCGTTCTCACCAGGCTCGGGGAAGTTGTCCTTTACCTGCTGCAACTCGGGCTTGGAGAACTGCACATAGTACTGCACACCCTCCGCACTCACCGGCAGGTTGGTGAACTTGTAACTCGGATAGCTCTGCCACTGGCCCTTGGTGGTCACGGTCTTGGAAATCTGGTTACCAGCCGCATCGAGCAGGTAGACCTCAATGCCCTCCAGACTCTTGCTCCTGTATTCACCGAGGTCACTGCCATCCTTGTTGACGTCCCACCACACGTAGCCGGCGATGGAACCAAGTTCAGGGGCAGGCGACGAGGATGCCGTTACGGCTACGGCCACCTGATCGCAGGAGTCCTCGCGCATCTCGCTGGGAGGACCGTACGAGCCCGTGTACTTGTTGCCCTGACGCGAACCGAACGTGTGCTCGTCGCCGTCCGCGGCCGCCGCAAGCTGGAGACCCTGCGCGGAACCGCCCTCGGAGACCGGGGTGGCGTCCTCGGTGACGAACGGGGAGGACTGCGATTCCTCAGCAGCGGCGACGCTCGCGAGCGCCGACGCAGACTTCTCCGTGTTGAACAGGCTCTGCGCGCTCGCGTCCGCGCCGGCCAGCACGCCCGTCAGCGCGGACGCCGAGGCGGAGGCAGTTGTCGACGAGGACGCAATGGCCGAGCGGTTCTTGAACGTCGATCCGACCACGCATGACTTATTGCCCACCACGTCACCGGTATCCGCATCCACCTCGGATCCCGAAGACGGCGTTATGACCTTTTCATCGCTGTTGTTCGGGTTGACGCTCTGGGTAAACGCCGGAACGTTCGGTTTGCCGGACTTGGCGTCACCGTACTGGTCGGCTTCACCATACTGAGCCGTCGGCGTGCCGGAACGAGGCATGTCCGGGGCATCGAACCACGCTTGATTGACGGCCCAGGTCTTTGTGCCCTTCGCGCGATACACCGTGCCGTTGATCTGGTACGTCACCGAATCGTTGGGCTTGATGGTCGTGGGCACGTCATAGGTGCGCAGCACATAACCCGCGCTACCTCCGGTTCCATTTTCCGACACGGCCGTCTTCTGCTGCACGTAGTCGTAGATGGGAGGCTCGAAATCCAAGGATTTCCTGTCCCTAAAATTAAACATATTGCTCGAACGTTCCACCGTGTAGTAGGTGCCGTCCTCCAAAGCAAGACCCAGATAGGTGTCATAGGATACGAAGAGTGGCACATCAACGCCGTTGGTTGTCAACGCGTATTGCGTCACCAGCCTTGGCTGATCGGAGGCAGCAGCATCCAAACGGTATACCTGACCATTCTGCGTCGACATGAAAGCATTCACGTCGCGACCAATGTGCTGCAGGGGCAGCATCTTCGTACCGGAGATTTTTTCCGTCAGTTCGATGCCACTGCTGTCACTCTTCGCATAGAACAAAGCGCCATCGGCCGATGTGATGTAGCCGCTGGTGCTAACCGGTATCAGCCGATCGGCGCCAAGATTATACGAGGTATACTGCGACTTCTTCTCAACTGTGCGCTTAGATGCATTAACGACGTATACGGTTCCGCCACCGTCGGTGATCAGAAACATTCCTGCGGGTTCAACGGACGATGTCATTCCGGCGGCAAACGTCGCCGAAGACGGCAATCCCGTCACGGACGAATCGGACGAATCCAAGCTTATCCGGTACAATTTGCCGGAGCGATCGGTGACCAAGGAATAAGTGCTAGGACTATCCGGCACCGAAAAAGCCGTTCCGGGGACCATGCCATTCCCAATGGTCAATATCTTGCCCGTGGCGGTACCGTTGGTCAGCTCCAATCCGCTGCTGTCTTCCATGCCAATGACAACATGGGTCCCTGCTTGGGTCTTTCCAACAACATAAATGAACCCTTCGGGCACCTTCTTTGACGTAGATACCTCAACGGCGGAATTCTCGGACACGAAGAACAGCCTGCCCTGACTCTCGACGTACATCGTCTTATCTTTTGTATAGAGGCCCATAGTGCTCATAAGGGGAACGGCTAACCCGGCCGTCACCTTAACCGTGTTCTTGTTCTTATCGAGTACGGGTTTCTTACTGGCGTTATAACTGTCCAAATAATACAAATTGCCCTTGGCGTCAGCCAGCCACCCGTATTGAGCATTCACCACGGTACCGGGCATGAACTCGCCCTCGACGGCATTGAGCTTGACCGCCTCGTTGTTGATGGTGCTGAGACCGTTGTCCATCTGGTACAAGTATCCTAAGGAACTCACCATGAACTGGCCCGCCATTGTGCCGGCGAATTCCTCACCGTTCTTCACGCGGGTCTTCACGTCGGTGATGGTCACGTTGTCGCTGGTGCGGTCGGAGAACGTGGCCGTGTTGGCGGCGATGGTAGTGTTGCCCTCGTTCCGGATGGTCACGTCCCACTGGATCTCGCACGGCTTCGTCTCGTCCGCCGGGCAGTAGATCTTCTTGTTCTGCTTGTCCAGCGTCACCTTCGGATCCGGTGCGTAGAAGCCGAAGTCCACGTTCGGCTGGGTGCCGTCAACCGCCAAATTGATCTGGTCGGACTCCGGCTTCGCGTTGTCGTACACTTTGTTGAGCCACGAACGGGTCTCGCTCACGAGCTGGTTCTTGGTGGTGTAGTAGCTGGCGATCTCCTCCGGGATCTCGTCGCCCTTGTCCCTAACCACAGTGACCGTGTATGTGCCGGAATGCACGACGCCGAAGGAGTAATTGCCCTTCGGGTCTGTCGTGGTGGTGCGATCCACCGTGATGGTGTATGCGCCGCTTTGATCCGCACGGCCGCCGCCGATCTCCGGCGTCTCCTCACCCGTCAGATGCAGCGTCACACCGCCGATGCCGGGCTCCTCCTCGCCGTCCGCATCCTTGCCCTTGTACGTGTTGTTGTTGGCGTCCCACCACACAACGCCGGAGATCTCGCCCTGCACCACGCCGATCACGTCCGGCCACGGGGTGTTGGTCGTCACGTCCCCTTCGCCGGTGTCATGCGTGTGCGTGCCGCCGATCCACATGGCGTACTTGTCGTCTTCGCGGCTGCTCGTGGCGGACTGCTTCAGTGAGATCGTACCGCGCGCGGCCGCAAGTCCGGACAGCGCCCGATCATACGGGATCCTGACCTTGATGGCCTTGACGTTGGCCGAGGACTGCGTGCTCCACGAGTACGCGTTCGGGTCGAGAGCGCTGGCGTTGGTGATGTCCTGCGTCGAGTAGAAGATCTGGACGCCGGACGAACTGTTCTCGTTATCCAGCTCGACGTCGTTGAACGCGAACGTGTCCTTGTTCGAATGCCCCTTGGTGTACTCGTTCAGGTTGAGCGCGTTCTCCAACTGACCGTCGTTCGCGGACGGCATCTTGATGACCGTCTCCGTGTAACCCTGCGTGTGCGTGCCGGCCGTCAGGTTGAACGTCCACTTGAGGTCGTCCTTGATTTCCGTGGTCGGGAAGTCGGCGGCGATGTAGCCGCTCACCGTCTCGACTTTGACCACGTTGAATTGCGCGTTCTTGCGGTCGGAGGACGTGTAGCCGAGCTCCTCCACGGCGGCGGAGTTGTCGACCGTGCCGCCGCTCGCCGCGTTCTTCACCGTCGTGTCGTACGTGATGGCGGGCAGCTCGCGGTCGCCGGAGAAACCATAATTGTCGAACGAACGCGCGCCGCCCTTGAGCGTGAACGTGAGCGTGGCGACCTTCTGACCGCTGGCATTGGTGGTCGTGCCTTCCTTCATGTCCCAGTCATTGTTGGACGTGTTGACCGGCTGGTACACACGCGGGTCCAGCGTTATGGTCACGGTCGGATTGAGCTTCTCCGCGGAGTCCGCCACATAGTTCACCTTCGGCACCACGGTGTATTTGGCCGTGTCACCCACCTGGCCGGTGTCGCCTTGACGCTTGTTGCCGGCGCTGTCGTACAGCTCGACCTTGTTCGTAATCGACCATTCGCGCGGCTGCAGGTCAACGACCTTGACGTACTGCGTACGCCCCCATTTCTCGGTCTGCACCGTATTGGGCCCCCAGCCAATACCCGTGTCGATCACATTCTTGCTCGTCGCATTGTTCTTGTACACGCGCATCGGGATGACGATCTTGTAGATACCGTCCGCCGGCGACGGCAGAGTGTTGAAGACCACACGCACCGCCTGCGCCGACGCATCGGGCTGACCGTTGATCCAGCCGCTGTTATCGTCGGTGTTCTTGATCGTCTCCGGGCTCTTCTGCTCCCTCGACCATTGCATCACCCATCCGCCCTGGATGTCATAACCGATGTCATAACCGGAATACCGGTTGTAGCTGGTGACGTCAACGGAGCATGTCTTCTCCGTATTCGCACCGTCGCAGGAGTAGGTCTCATCGCCCCTCATCACGCGGACGAGGCCCTGCGACGCATCATAGCGCTGCTCGGAGGAATTCTAGGAATCGCCGATCACCATCTTTTGCGTGCTGTTGGGATTTTCACCGATATTCGAACGCAATACGCCCACTATCGCGGCGATCTGCGTGCCCGGGGCGACCGCGCCGAAGGCATCCTGCCCGTTCTCGTATCCAACCGTCAGTTCCCGCTGTGCCTTGGAAAACAGCTTGTTCGACGGATCGAACATCGACTTGCCCAGCGTAAAGGGGCGCTTGAGCCACTTCATGTCGACCGCGCCATGATAATCGGGCGGCCTCGTGACGATGATGTGCGCCCAATCGTTGTTCGCGTACGCCCAGCCCTTGGCGGCTCCCGTGGCCGCATCCTCGGTGGTGTCGTCGCGTCCCTTGCCATCGCCCGGCTGCGTGCCGTCACCGTTGTTGGGCAGGGAATCCGGTTCCGGCGCGACCGTCACATTGCGCAGATGCAGGTCATACGTGTTCGACGTGCCGATCGGGGCGTCGTTCCACTTCATGGCCGGGAACTTGAAGGTGAGTTTCATGTCGCCGCCGGTGCCGTTGAGCGTCACGGTACGGCCGTCCGCCGAAGCCTGGATCGTGCCGCCACTCTTCACGCCCCACACCACGCCGGACGGCAGACTGGACGCATCCAGCGTGGCCGACCACGGCACGTTCGTGGACGCGCCCTTGGTGCCCGAATACCCGGGGTGCGCAAGCGTCTTCGCCTTGATCGTCAGCGTTCGCTCCGAAGACTCCTGCCCCTCCGCAAGCGACATGTCCAGCTGGTCCTTGTCCGGTTCCAGCACCGTGCCCGGATCGCCCAGCACCAGATCCACGCGTGGGGCGGACACCACCGTGACCGGATCGACCGTCCTCTGCCAGTATGGGTCTGCCGTGGCGCTCCCCTTGCGTACCGAAACGGTGAATCCCTGATCCTCCTGCACGCTGCCGGAAGTGTCCTGGGCGCGAAGCACCAGCACCTGGCGGATGGTCTCGGTGGCGCCCGCACGGATGCTGTATGTGCAGGTGTTGGTCTTGCCGTCCCAGCTCGTCGTCACAATGTTGCCGGCCACGCACACGCTGCCAGATTCAAACGCGAGGTATTTGCCCAGATCCGAATACGTCACGTATACGTCGCGCTTGCCGGCTGCAGAGAATGCGATGGTCTGTTCGTAGGTGACGGTGTCGTTGGAGCTCACCACGCCGTCGGTGGGGGTGTCGTCACCGGGAGCGAAGCCGTTTTTGGAGTTGACGAAGGAGGCGTTGTTGGTGCCGTGACCGGTGCCGTCTGCGAGTTTGGTGATGGAGAGATCCGCATAGGGGTTAACGGGGGCGGCCTCGGCCACCGACGCGGTGCCGGCGACGACGACGGATGCGATCATGGCGGTGGACAGCATGGCGCCGAGCATTCGGGAAATCAGGCTTTTAGCGGGTGTACCCCCCCCAATTTTCCATACCTTTCGGTCATCGCAGCCTCCTCGCCGTTCAGCTCTCTTCCATGGATGCTTACGGGTCATTCCGTCGGAGCATCCGGTTACTACGATAACCCCCGACTTCCCTTTATGGAATCCCCGTCGTTGCCCCCTTTAAGGGTGGATTGCTGACAGCTCACGGGAAGCTTACGGGGGAACTTGCCGAACATTTCGTTGATATTTCGCCGATGTTTGATGGTTCGGATCAATGCTGACCGATACTTAGTGGAACGGCATCAGGATGGCCTTGGTTACGGATGGCCGATCAGCATATGGACAGCGCGGGCCGTCGAGGGAGCTTCGCATTCCCGGATTTTATGGCTTCGGCAAGAGCGCCTTCATCTTCTCCCCTCCACAATGCTGCGCGGCACGGAACGCCAAGGATCCTTCGGCAGCAGCTCGACGGTTTCCACCCAAGATAACGGGAAGAATTGGACCGCCTTCGACCAAAGTGGCCAACAAGCTGACCGGCGAGATGACTAATGAGGGGCGCATTGCCCTCCGCTCTCCCGTCCGGTCTCCCTTCCGATTGACAAACTTCGGGGCATACTTCCGGGCATATTCCCGGGCGGATTGGCGGAATGACGGCGGCGGGAGACCGCATTCCCGCGAAAATTTGCCGGCGGACGCGGACTGCCGACCACGGAAGAGGGACATTCCCCAGAGGAAGGCTGGAATTCCGCCGGCCATGCAGACAATACCCGCATTCCGTGGTCGACCGCAGGGCACACCTGGCCACGGAAGAGGGGAATTTCCACGCCCAGCCCCGGCATTCCGCCGCTCAAGTGGGGAATACCCGCTTCCGTGACCGATCACGGGCCGCGACCAATCACGGCCAGCCCCGACAACGGAAGCAGGAATTACCAACCGCGAGAGCTGGAATCCCGCCCATCGGCCGGGAAAAATCACGCTTCCGTTGTCACGACACCAGAGACGTCGACTATTCGTTGCTCAACAGTCCAGCCATGTAAATCGGCAGATATGTCACCTTGTCCTCCACCGACACATTGCACGGCCCGAACACATAGCCGCCGTCGAGGTGATAATCGACCTGCGCAAGCACATTGTCCATCGCACGATGCCGCTTATACGACTTGCCCGACTTCACCTCGATCGGCACGACCACGTCATTGCGGTCCTGCACCAAAAAGTCCAGCTCGCCCCATTTCTTGCTGTTGAAATAGTACAGGCCGAATCCGTGCGCACTTAGCTCCTGCGCCATAGCGTTCTCATAGATGGCACCATAATTGACGTCGGGATTGCCATCCAACACATCCAAGGAAGTCTTCTTCAGAAATGAGCTTGTCAGCAGTCCCACATCGTTGTAGAACAATTTGAACAGATTGCGTTCCTTGCTCATCTCCAGCGGTACGCACGGCTCATTCACGTTGTATGCGGCGATCGTGACCCCGGCCGCGACAAGCCAATCGAAGTCCGCCGCCACAGCTTTGAACCTCAGCCCTTTATCGATCTTGGAGAACGTGAACCGCTTATTGGCGTTGTTCAGCTCGCTGGGCACCAGATCGTAAATGCTGCGGATATGCAGCCTGTCTTCCTTGCGCGCATACTTGCTGATGTCCCGTCGATATTCGCGCTTGATGTTCTCCTGAATAGTCCGCACATCCGAGACGCTGCCATTGGCGGCAAACGAAGCGACGGCGGCCGGCATGCCACCGATCACCAGATAGTTGGCATACAGATCCATCAGCCGATCATGGATAAACGAGTCCACAGGTTCACGTCTGACGAAATGGTCATGAAGCATGGCAAAGACGTCGGCGCCTACGCCACGCGACCAACAGAATTCCTCAAAATCCAGCGGATACATGTCCACTTCGGTCACATAGCCAACCGGCACGGAGCGAACATCCTCAAGCTCCACGCCAAGCAGCGATCCGGACAGGGCGTAATCAAACCGTCCGTCGTCCACAAGAAACTTGATCGCCGTGACCAATTCCTTGCACTCCTGTACCTCGTCGAAGAAAATCAGGGTCTTGCCGGGCACCAGTGGTGTGTTCACGGCCAATTCAAGACGCATAAGCAGATTCTTCGCATCACGGGGAGTGCTGAACAGCGAGACCAATCGCGGGTTTTCAATGAAGTTCAGCTCGGCCACATGATCGTAATGGCTTGCGGCGAAATGACGGATGATGTACGTTTTGCCAATCTGCCTGACTCCCGTGACCAACAGCGCCGTGCGTTGGGGAGCCGCATGCCACGCCTCGAGCTCGCGTTCAACCTTCCTGTTCAGCATAAGCACCTCCTGTTGCATTTTCTAACCGGATTTGGACAAATGAATTGCATTTTCCAACCGAATTTGGTTGTAGGTGATTGCATTTTCCAACCATCTGAGAGAGAGTTTCGTTGCATTTGTCGGCTGAGAGGGCGTCGTTATTCTAGGCGAGCGCCGCTACTCCATTCAGGACGACGAAGTGGGCCAAGTTACACCCGGACGCCAATCGGCAAACTTTCGGGCATATTACCGGGCTGATTGACGGAATGACGGCGGCGGGAAACCGAATTCCCCCGGAAATTTTGTCGACAGATGCGGACCGCCGACCATGGAAGAGAGACATTCCCACAAGAAGGATTGAAATTCCGCCGGTCATGAAGACAATGCACGCATTCCGTGGTCGATCGCAGGGCACATCCGACCACGGAAGAGGGGAATTTCCACGCCCAGCCCCGGCATTCCACCGCTCGAGTGGGGAATACCCCGCTTCCGTGGCCGATCACGGGCCGCGGCCAATCACGGGCAGCCCCGACAACGGAAGCGGGAATTTTCGCCCACGAAGGTCGGAATCCCGCCAGCCGGCCGGGAAAAATCACGCTTCCGTTGCCCGCGCACGAGTGCACGCCCGATTTCTGACCTCATACACGGGATAGCAAGCCCACCGAGCCGTCCGAGAATGGCGGAATGCCGGCACTCGAACGGCAATTTTCGGCGTTCTTTGCCGACGCGCTAGGTCAGAAATCGAAAGCCACCGCCTAGGCCTGCGGCGAGACCTCCGCGTACCAGCGGCGCAGCTCGGCGACGGCCACGTCGTGGTCCACCGGGCCGTTATCGAGGCGGTACTCGAGCATGTGCTTGTACGCGCGGCCAACCATCGGGCCGGGCTTCAGGTCCAGCAGGGCCATGATCTCGTTGCCGTCCACATCGGGGCGGATCGCATCGAAGTCCTCCTTCTCCTTGAGGTCCTTGACGCGCTGCTCCATCTCGTCCATCGCGGAGGCGAAGATCTGCGCCTTGCGCTTGTTCTGCGTGGTGGCGTCGGCGCGGGTGAGGCGGTTGAGACGCTCGTACAGATGACCGGCGTCCTTGACGTAGCGGCGCACGGCAGAATCGGTCCAGGGCTCGTCCACATAGCCGTGGAAGCGCAGGTGGAGCTCCACCAGATCGCTCACGTCGTCGATGATGTGATGGTCGAAGCGCAGGGCCTTGAGCCGCTTGCGCGTGAGCTTGGCGCCCACCGCGTCGTGATGGTGGAAGCTCACCTTGCCGCCGGGCTCGAACCGGCGGGTCTTGGGCTTGCCGATGTCGTGCATCAGGGCCGCGAGGCGCAGCGTGAGGTCGGGCGCGGGCACGGGGCCGTCGGGGCCGGTTTCCAAGGCGACGGCGCGGTCGAGCACGATCATGGTGTGCTCGAAGACGTCCTTGTGGCGGTGGTGCTCGTCGAGTTCGAGCTGCAGGGCGGGGATCTCCGGGAACACGCGGTCGGCGAGGCCGGATTCCACGAGGGCCTCGACGCCGGCGCGCGGACGGTCGGACAGCAGCAGCTTGACCAGTTCGTCACGCACGCGCTCGGCGGACACGATGTCGATGCGGTCGGCCATGCGGCAGATCGCCTCCGCGGTGTCCGGCGCGATGCGGAAGCCGAGCTGGGCCACGAAACGCACGGCGCGCATCATGCGCAGCGGGTCGTCGTCGAACGACTGCGACGGGTCGACCGGAGTGCGCAGCACGCCCTTGGCGAGGTCGTTGGCGCCGCCGAACGGATCCACGAATTCGAGCTCGGGCACGCGCAGGGCCATCGCGTTGACCGTGAAGTCGCGGCGGGACAGGTCGCCTTCGAGCGAGTCGCCGTAGTTGACCTCCGGCTTGCGGGAGTCGGGCTCATAGGTGTCGGAGCGGTACGTGGTCACCTCGACCTTGACCTCGGTGCCGTCCGGGCGGCGGCGCATGGCGCCCAGCGTGCCGAACTTGCGGCCCATGTCCCAGAAGCCGTCGTGGCCCCAGCGGCGCAGGATCGGCTCGAACTGTTCGGGCCGCGCGGATGAGCAGAAATCCAGATCGTGGGACCGCCGGTGCAGCAGCAGGTCACGCACGGGCCCGCCCACCAAGGCGAGCTCATACCCGTGTTCGGCGAACATTCGTCCCAATTCGATGGCCTCAGGCCAGACTTCGAAATCCACTCGATCCCTTTCACAGCCGTTTTTCTGTGCGCATACCAGCATACCGTTACCCCACCTGCACACAGAATTGAGTAAGGTGGGAGGCATGATTACGCCCGCAGACCTTGCACGCATGCTTTCGCGTGCCGCCGATGATGCGGACGACCATACCCAAATGCCGTCGCACGGCCCCGAGGAGCCGAGCAAGCTGATGTACAGCACGGCCACGCCGAACGCCGGATTGTCCGCCTCGATCGGATCGATCGTGCTGGGCGAGGACGAGACCGAGGAAGCCCCGGACTCGGACGCCGTGACCATGGCCATGCGTTCCTCGAACGCGCCCACCCCGCGCATGATGCCGCAGCGCCGCTCGCAGGACACGCCCGCCACGTTCGCCTCGCTGGACGCGCAGGAGCTGCCGGTGGTCCGCGAGTATTCCGCCGGCGGCCTGATCTTCGACGAGCGCGGCCGCGTGGCGATCATCGCCCGGCATTCGCGCTCCGGCCACCTTGAGTGGTGCCTGCCCAAGGGGCACATCGAGAAGGGCGAGACCCCGGAGCAGACGGCCGTGCGCGAGGTGCACGAGGAGACCGGCATTCTGGGCGAGGTGATCGAATCGATCGCCACCATCGACTACTGGTTCACGGGCACCAGCCAGCGCGTGCACAAGCTGGTCCACCACTACGCCCTGAAGCGCATCGGCGGCGAGCTCACCGTCGAAGGCGACCCCGACCACGAGGCGGAGGACGCCATCTGGGTCGACTTCCGCGATCTGGACGACGTGCTGAGCTACCCCAACGAGCGAAAAATCGCTTGGCTGTATGCAAGGAAAACCAAGAAACAAGCATGAGAAGACGACCATCCCACGCCCCTAGCCGCGGCCTTGCCGGTCGCGTGTGCGCCATGCTCGCGGCTCTGATCCTCGTCGTCGTGCCGACGCCCGCGCTGGCCGACGACGGAGCAACCGGCACCGGCACGTCAGGCACCGGCACCACCGGCGCAACCACCACGACCACCGCGCCCTGCGAAAACGCCGTGTGCATCACCGCCACCGCGCTCACCCCCGTGGTGACCGCCACGTCCGGGTATCAGGCCACCGTGACCGTGACCAACGCCACCGCGCAGGACATCGCGCAGGCGACGCTCAGCGTGGCCACCAACGCGCTGTACACGTTCAGCTCCCGCGTGGACATGCAGGCGTGGGCCGAGGGCGAAACCAACATCCCCACGCGCAACGTGCTCGGCACCGCGGCCATCGCGAACCTCGCGGCCGGTTCCAGCGCGCAGGCGCAGGTGACGGTCCCCGCGGACAGCGACCAGCTCAAGGCGATCACCACATGGGGCCCCAAGCCGCTGCGCATCAGCCTCGACTCGGGCGCCAAGGCCACCAACGCCTCGCTGTGCAGCTTCCTCACGCGCTCCACGGACGGCCTGCGCAGCGCGGACACCCCGCCGCTCAAGATCGTCATGGCCATGCCGCTGACCGCCGGCTCGTGGAACATCGACCCCACCGCGTTCAAGGCGCTCGTCTCCGGCGACGAGTCCGCCAAGATCCAGGCCGATTCGATCGCCGCCTCCGACGCCGACCAGCGCGCCGCGCAAACGCAGCTCATCGCGCAGCACCCGGATTTGCAGGTGGTGGCGGATCCCTCGTATCTGGCCACGTTCGGCTCGTCGGTGCCCTCCGTGGCCGCGACCATGCAGAACGGGTTCTTCGACATCACCGCGGCCGGCACGCAGACGGATGCGGACTACGACGCCGCCGGCATCACCGACGACGATTGGAAGGCCGAGGCGGACGACGCCGTCGCCTGGCAGGGTCAGGGCGCGTGGACGCTCGAGGCCCTCACCCGCGCCGCGCGTCAGGGCTACACCACCGTGATCGCCAACGCGGACTTCGAATCGTCGTCCACCGCGGCGGCCCACACCGGCGTGTACGACGTGCCGACCGAGGCGGGCGACGTGACCGTGCTGGCCTCGCAGACCACGCTCACCCGCCTCGCGCAAAATCAGGCGTCGTCGCAGAACGCGGCGGCGGAGACCACGGAGGCCGGGCAGATGGCCCGCTTCGTGGCGCAGAGCGCGTTCTACCAAATGGAGCAGCCGTACGCCGACCGCATTCTGCTCGTCACCTTCGCGCCCGGCATGAGCGCCGATCATGTGTCGCGCATGATGAGCGCGATGGAGGAGGCGTCCTGGGTGTCGCTCACCGACCTGAGCGAACTCACCACCGCCGACGCGTACCGCAGCGGCAACCGGGCCGTGCAGGCGCTGCCGCAGGAGTCCGGCGTGAACGAGCAGACGACGGCCGCCATGCGCGACGCCCTGTCCGCGCTGGCCACCGCACGCTCGGAGATCAACCGCTTCGCCACCAAGGTGCTCGTGGCCAATTCGGTGGCCGCGGACGATTCGACGGCCACGCCCAGCGGCTCGGCCTCCGCCTCGGCCAGCGCATCGGGCACCCCGTCCTCCGCCGCCACGTCGGACACGCAGGCGCTGGCCCGTCAGGACGCGGCCGCCACCGCGCATCGCGGCGACGACGCGAGCAGCTGGATCTCCCAGCTCAACGCGGCCCAGCACCGCCTCGCCACGCTCGCGCTCGACGGCGCCGCGCTCAACCACGATCTGGCCACGCAGTCCAAGGGCCTGAGCGACGAGTTGTTCCAGGGCATCTCCATCTCGCCGTCCGATTCGATCAACGTGGTGAGCGAAACCGCGCAGATGCCGGTCACGGTGAGCAACAGCCATGATTTCCCGGTGCGCGTGACCGTGTCCTCCAAAACCGACTCCATGCAGATCGTCACCTCGCGCGAGGTGGACACCGTGGTGCCGGCGCACGGCGAGGTGCAGGTCACGTTCGCGATCCGCGTGCTCACGTCCGGACGCGCCACGGCGCATCTGGCCCTGCAGGACACCGACGGCGACGAGTTCGGCGCCGCGCACGAGACGCACATCTCCAGCCGTCTGCAAATGAGCGACATGAGCGGCATGGCGATCGTCGTGCTGGCCGTGATTCTGGGCCTGTGGGGCCTGTGGCGGCAGTTCCACCGAAAGAAGGACCCCGACGAATGAGTTCCGTAGGCCGTAATTCGATGATCATGGCGGTGGGCACGTTCGCCTCCCGCATCACAGGCCAGATCCGCCAGATCCTCCTCGCCGCCGCGGTGGGCACCACCGGCATCGCCGCCATGGCGTACCAGACCGGCTCGCAGATTCCGCAGGTGGTGTTCAACCTCATCTCCGGCGGCATCTTCAACGCCGTGCTCGTGCCGCAGATCGTGCGCGCGCTCAAGCAGGAGGACGCGGAGGACCGCCTCAACAAGCTCATCACCGCCGCGATCACGCTGCTCATCGTGGTGACGGGCGTGATGATGGCGGCCACGCCGTTCGTCACGCAGCTGTACGTGAATTCGAGCTGGGACGGCGAGCAGCGCGCGCTGGCCAACGCGTTCACGCTGTGGTGCATGCCGCAGATCTTCTTCTACGGTCTGTACACGGTGCTCGGGCAGATCCTCGCGGCCAAGGAGCGCTTCGGCCTGTACGCGTGGAGCTCGGTGGGCGCGAACGTGATCAGCTGCGCCGGCTTCGGCGTGTTCATCTGGATGTTCGGCAACGCGGCCCGCCAGCCCGTCTCGTGGTGGACGAGCGACAAGATCGCGTTCACGGCCGGCACGTGGACGCTGGGCGTGGCGTTCCAGGCGGTCATCCTGTTCGTGCCGCTTATTCGTCTTGGTTTTCATTATCGACCGAGCTGGGGGCTGCGCGGCATCGGCCTGCGCTCCATGGGACGCGTGGCCGTGTGGAGCATGGCCCTTGTGGTGCTCAACCTGCTCATGGGCATGGTCAACTCGCAGGTTCTGACCGGCGCGCCCACCATGGCCGGAGACCCGCACGGCGTGGCCGGCAACGCCTCCTACCAGTACGCGTATTCGCTGCAGATCCTGCCGTATTCGCTCATCGCGGTCTCCATCGCCACGGCCATCTTCCCCAAGCTGTCCAAGTCGATCAGCGAGGGCGACTACGACACGGCCCGCAACGACCTGAGCTCCTCCCTGCGCTCGATGAGCCTGGTGATGATGTACTTCACCGTGGTGCTCGTGCTCATCCCGGCGCCCATCACCATCGCGCTCGTGCCGTCGATCAGCTACGACGAGGTGCTGCTCATCGCCGCGCCGCTCATCGCACTGTCGCTCAATCTGGTGCCGGTGAGCTGCCTGCTGCTCATCCAGCGCACGTTCTACGCGTTCGAGGACGGCAAGCGGCCGTTCCTGTTCGCGCTGCTGCAGAACGGCGTGCAGATCGCGCTGCTGCTCGCCGCCATCGCCGTCTTCCCGCCCAAGCACTGGGCCACCATGGTCGCGCTGGCCGTGTCGCTGTCGTACGTGCCCACGCTGCCGGCCATCTACGTGATGCTGCGCAAGCGCTTCGGCGGCCACCTGGACGGGCACCGCATCGCCAACACGCTCGTCAAGTCGCTGGTGGCGGGCGCGGCGTCGTTCGCGGCGGGATGGGTGTGCCAGTGGGCGCTGCAGCTCGCGATGCCGTTGGACGCCCCCGACATGCACGCCGCAAGCCGGTGGGTGCTGGCCGTGGTGGTGTGCGCGGTGGTGTCGATCGTGGCGGCGGCCGTGTACTTCGCCGTGCTGAAGCTGCTGCGCGTGGAGGAGCTCACGGCGCTGGGGGCGATCGTGGCGAAGTTCCGCAGGCGGCTGCCGGGCGGGGGCCGACGCAGCGGACATGACGGGCAGACCGGACGCGACGGGCAGACCGCCGAACGCACCGGAAACGGCGAAGGCAGCCGAAAGGCCCGCACGGTTTCCAGCAGGATCGATGACCGGACGACCGGCGGAACGGCCGCCGAAACAGTCGGCAAAACAAGCCGGGGGACGGACACCCCCAACAGTAGAATGAGCCAAGTGCATGAACAGTCTTCAACGGCTGTCGGGGACAAGGAAGAATGGGTATGATGACGCCGCAACCGGGTGATGTGCTGATCGACCGATACGAGCTCGTGAGGGCCTTGCGCCGCGAGCCCGGCATCGAGGCGTGGCGGGCCAACGACCATGTGCTCGCGCGCGACTGCCAGCTGTTCATCGTCACCGACCCGGCGTCCGCGTCGCGGGTCAGTGCGCTGGCCTCCGCGCTGGCGCTGTCCAAGAGCCCCCGCTTCACGCCGGTGTTCCAGATGCACTCCATCGACGACGTGGCCCTGCTCATCACCGATCTGGACGCGGGCATCTGCCTGACCGACTACCTCAACGGCCCCCACCGCGATACGCTGAGCCTCGACGCCATGCGCGTGATCCTCGGTGAAAGCGCGCTGGCCCTCCAAATGCTCATCTCGCAGCGTCTGGCCGACCGCGCGGTCACCACCGACGTGATCCGTCTGGACCGCAAGGGCATCAGCATCGCCGACGCCCCGGTCAGCCCCGCCATGATCGGGCCGCTCGTCCATCCCGACGACCCGCAGGACACCGCCGAAGCGCTGGCCGTCCGCCAGCTCGCCGCCGTACTGTACGCCATGCTCACGCGCGAACCGTACGAGCCCGATCAGACGTATCCGGCGGACAAGCTCATCGCCGTGCAGGACAAGCCGCACGACTTCTGGATCATCTGCCAGCGCGGTCTGGGCCTGCCGAACCCGGACGGCTCCACGCCCACGCCGATCTACACGCTCAACGAGCTCATCGCCCTGCTGGGCTATTGGAAGCCGCTCAACGAACTGACCGAGCGGGACATCGTCTGGTCCACCATTCCGGACGAGGCGTCCATTATCATCGGGCAGATCCGGCCTGTGGACCCCGAGGCCCTGCTCACCCTGCCGGACGGCGTGATCAAGCGTCCGGAGGATCCGTCGACGCGCGCCAAGAAGCCCGTGTGGGACGCCAACCAGCTGCTCTTCCCGGAGCGCGGCGAAGTCGAGATGATCAAGCCGCAGCATCACGGCGACGGCGACTTCCTTTCGGTGCTCGGCGATTCGGCGGCGTCCGTCATGCCCGTTTCGCGCCCCACGCAGGCCGTGGACGTGTCCGCGATCCGGCCGATCCAGATCAAGGACATCTCCGTGTCCCCGCTGCCGCCCGTGGAGCTGACGGGCTACAGCCACAGCCGCCACGACGATGCGACGCCGATCAAGCCGACGATATCGGATTCAGCGGCGGCAAGCACGGAGGACGCCGGTACCGCCGCGAACGCCGACGAGCATCGCTCCGAGGGACTGTCCCATTTGGTTGGCACTGGCTCGGCGGCTTCGGCCGCTTCCGAACCGAATCATCTGGCATATCTCGCCTCGTCCGGCAAGTCCGTAGCGAGCGAGGAGACGCGCATTCAGGAGCCCGTGGCCGTGGATCCGCCCGTGCAGCCGCTGCACGTTGAGAGCGCGCCGCCCAGTTTCACGCCCGGCGAATACGGCAATCACGGCGGCGGGACCGCGGCGGCCGGCGGGACCGCCGGCGCGTCCGCCGACGACATCAGCAACGATTCCAATTCGTACGTGTTCGGCCGCATCCGCACCCGTTCCTTCGCCATCGCGCTCGGTTCGATCGTGCTCATCATCGCGCTGGTGCTGTCCATGAACTATCTGGTCAACACCTCGTTCGGATCCTTCGGTTTCAGCGACCCACAGCCCGGGCAGTGGCCCACCGACCTTGCCAGCGCCCGATTCGACGGACGCGTGAGCCCGGAGGCCTCGTCGTCCACGTCGGCCGGGGCGTCGGCCAGCGCATCCGATTCCGCCTCCACGAACGATTCGGCAAGTGGCTCGACCGAAACGGCGGTGGACCATGAGGACCGCAACGTCTCCTCTGTGCCGACGCCCGCCCCCGTGCCCACGCCGACCAACACCACCGCCTACCCGATCACCACGCAGAGCTTCCTCAGCCGCCCGACCGGCCTCAACGGCTACGGACGCTACATTCAGCTGGACGCCCCGCATGACGTATACCGCGTGGACTTCCAGATCCGCCAGACCAGCGGCAGCGGTCAGGTGTTCGTGAACTCGAACGCGCAGAACCCGAACAACGGCACCGCGGTGGGCAGCTTCACCGTTGACGAGCAGGGCAACGCCTCCGTGACGTTCGACCAGCCGGTGAACACGCAGGAGATCGTGATCTGGTTCCCCACCCAGACGCTTCCCTCCGGCGGACGACTCACCTTCAAGAGCGTCTCCGTGTTCTAGCGGATTTGCGCCGCTTGCGGCTGACGGTCGATTGCATAAAGGCCCTGCATCAATGCACGATGCGGGGCCTTTAGTGTTGGCCGGCGCCATATCGTCGTTCGGGGGTGATCGTCGTTCTACGCGAAGCGCGTCCCTCCAGCCATCACCCCTCCGTGAAATCATCCGCCCCTCTAACCATTCACCTCGGTATGCTGGGTACATGACTGACTTGCATGACCAGACCAGCACCACCGAAACCGTCCGCGACGTCGTGATCATCGGCTCCGGACCCGCCGGCTACACCGCCGCCATCTACTTGGGCCGCGCGGGCTACAAGCCGCTCATCATCACCGGCGCCCTCATGCCCGGCGGACAGCTCACCAACACCTCCGAGGTGGAGAACTTCCCCGGCTTCCCGGACGGCGTGCTGGGCCCCGAGCTCATGGACCGCATGCGCGAGCAGTCCGAAAAGTTCGGCGCCGAGCTGCTGCACGACGACGTGGTGGCCACCGATCTGGCCGGCGACGTCAAGACCATCACCTGCGACGGCGGCGACGTGATCAAGGCGCGCGCGGTGATCGTGGCGACCGGCTCGAAGTACCGCAAGCTCGGCGTGCCCGGCGAGGAGGAATTCTCCGGTCGCGGCGTCTCGTATTGCGCCACCTGCGACGGATTCTTCTTCAAGGACCAGCCGATCGTGGTGGTCGGCGGCGGCGACTCTGCCATGGAGGAGGCGCTGTTCCTCACGCGCTACGGTTCGTCCGTCACGCTGGTGCACCGCCGCGACCAGTTCCGCGCCTCGCAGATCATGGTCGACCGCGTGATGGCCGATCCGAAGATCACCGTGCTCACCAACAGCGTGGTCAACCGCGTGCTGCCCGCCGACAATGCCAAGGACGAACAAGCCGGCACCGCGCAGGATGGCGCCGCCGGCTCCGTGAACATCGCCCCGGCTAAGAACATGCTTTCCATTCCGGGACTGAGCGCCCCTTCCACCTCCGCTCCCGCCGCCGAATCCGGCAATGGCAACGGCAATGGCTCCGGACTCAAGCTGAACATTCCCGGCTTGAGCAACGCGCTGGCCAACGGTCCCAGCCTCGGGATCGGCATCAACCCCAACACGGAGGCCGCCGGCTCGGACACGCACGCCGGCTCCGTGGAGCTGCGCAACACCGTGACCGGCGAGCTCACCACGATTCCCGCCCGCGGCATCTTCGTGGCGATCGGACACACCCCGTCCACTGAGTTCCTCAAGGGGCAGGTTGATCTGGATGCCGACGGCTACATCGTCGTCGACGGAGCCTCCACCCGCACGTCCACCGCCGGTGTTTTCGCCGCCGGCGACGCCGTGGATCGCGTCTACCGTCAGGCCATCTCCGCCGCCGGCATGGGTTGCCGCGCCGCGCTTGATGCGCAGGCCTATCTCGGCGAGGCCTGATCTCCGACATTCCCTATCGACTCCGCATCTCTGTCATCCTGAGCACCTACGAAGCGAAGGTTCCTCGCTTCCCCCCACTTCATTCGGAAGACCAAGGATCCTTCGGCTACGCCCCAACGGGCTCAGCTCAGGATGACGAAACGCGGGGGAACGGCGAGCCCTCCCCCTATACCTTTGCTACGCCGAGGCGGCAATTTCCCTCATAATGTTTCACGTGAAACACGCTCGATTGCATCACCTGATTGTTTCACGTGAAACATCAGTACTATCTACAACCGCATCATCACAACACAGACTTCCGAAAACGAGGCCGCACAATCAGCGCCCCGGTATAACACATCGGATTCACGATCCCTATAGAACAAATAGAACAGCCAAAAATCCCCCTAATCTATCCCCTTCAATAGACGACCAGCAGACTAGCGTACGGATAAACGGCATTGCTCCCGTGGAACTCGCGACACTCCTTCAAATTCTTCCGCGCATGTTTCACGTGAAACATATCCAAGAGCGGTCGCGAGGGTCATGGATTGACGAACCGCTCAGGTGAAGCGTGGCGCAAACACCCCACCGCGAAAACCGCCCGTAAAAACGTTGAAGGCCCGACCGATGGGGGGGTCGAGCCTTCAACGCGAAGAGAGGAAAGAAGGAAGAAAGGAAAGGGATTCAGTTATGTAGCAACCTTCCGGCTGCTGATACACAGTTAACCGCCCCAACCTCCACGTCTCCCCCGCGTTTCCCTGTGAGATCACTGAACGCCAAGCACATACTCCTCAACGCTGCCATATTTGCGCGGCATATCCAGCAAACGAGCCAAAATTCCCAATGTACGTTCCGCGCGCATGCGATGCCGCGGATCCAAAGTCCGGAAAAATTCAGGATGTCCCATAAGACCATCCCGCAAAGTTCGCACATTCTTTCGATCACTTCTGCTTCGGTTATTCAGTCGCAGCAATTCGCGTACTGGGTCATCAACCAAAGATGCCAAGACTGCGCAATCCTGTAAGTGACGCCCGACGTCATCTTGGCGCGCCTCTCTCCACGAAGCCGCCTTCATGAGCAACGCGCCCAGCAGATCCGGCATGCAGATTCGCGCTATCTCACCCTTCCACTCCAAATCCACAAACATGCTCCGAGCGACCGCCTTGCGGGACCCAGGCATACCGAGCATCTTGTATCCATTGAGCTCCGCACGCCGGCGCAGAAACGGCGACAAATGATTGTCAACCAGCAAGTCAACATTGCATGGTCCTCGGCGCATGCGCGTGGTGTACCCAGTCAACGTACCTTCGACGACCGCGAACCCCAATGATTGCAAATTATCGCGCACTTCCCTCACCGCATTGTGATGTACCAGCACATCAATCAGCAGATCAGCATCCTCCGTGGAACGACTTTCCAAGCCATGCATCATGGCATGCGCTTGTACCATCAGACCGCCCGTCAATCGCCATGATGTAGGATCATCCGTAACTTCGGCCAAATGGAAAACGGTTCCCTAAGGATGCGCATCGGATGGAATGCCAAGAATCGGAATGTCATTCATAGTTCCCCTCCTTTGAACTTATCCAACAATTCCCGTAAACAATTCCGCCCCGCCGAACGCTCTCGAAAATCATCGGACTGCGCAAGATCCACAGCACACACCGCAATGGGCATTGCCCCGATGCGTCGGCAATCACGGACCACATGCAACACCACATTACTGTCCGACATCGCCGCATCATCATGCGACAGCATATAGCGCTGTTCCAGAGACGCCAGCCGACCGACATCTGCATACGCTTCCACTCTGTCGGGGGAAACCAGTCCAAAATAATCGGCATTCGGACCGCACGCCGCAGACAGATGAATATCAGCATCCGCCTTCAGGCGCTGCGCGATGGACGGGCTGGCCCAATATCGACGAACCTCTGCACGCTTACGAGTGAGTCGGACAAGCGCATCCACATCGCACTCTCGTAGCACCTTCCCTATTGCGTAACGACGCTTGGCAGTCAGACCATCAGTATGTTCCCCTGAAAGCATCCACAGCGCAGCCATGGCACCATCCGACGTGAATAGGCGCCCTCGGTGTCCACGGTTGGGTTGAACGCTCAGCAATGAATCTTCGGTGATCAACAACGCGCGGCCTCCCCCATTCACCGCATGCAGATCATTGGCACGCGCCAGTGCACGCACACGCTGCACCGATATGCCAAGTTTCTGTGCGGCTTCCGCAGTGGTGTAAAGACGTTGCTCGCTATAAATCACCATACTCCAACTATACTTTTAAATATTTCCCAATCGCTATATTTGAAAGTATATAGTCATCAAATCATCTGTTCACCGTGGGTAAACTCCGGGAATGCCCGACGCCGGGAAGGGTTGGGAATGGTGCAAGGCAAAAGGCAGGAGCTCCGCGAGGGGTTCCGGAAACGGCCACGATAGATCGCCGCCCGCGAGGGTCGCGACCAAGCCAAACCGCTTCACTCCATGCATGCAGATGTGAGGAGTACCGATTATGGCAATGCTTCCGGCTTTGATGAACGATACGATGTTTTCCGACCTGTTCGATGATCCGTTCTTCGAGGGTTGGCGTACGGCCGCCAACAACGGCTCGATCGCCGCTTCCCCGATGAACATGATGAGCACCGACGTCCGCGAGACCGACAAGGGTTACGACGTGAACATCGATATGCCGGGCTTCAACAAGAACGACATCAACATCGAACTCAACAACGGTTATCTGACCGTGTCCGCCCGCAAGGACGAGCACAACGACGACAAGGCCTCGGATGGCAAGTGGATTCGCCGTGAGCGCTACGTGGGCACCTGCTCTCGCAGCTTCTACGTGGGCGATCAGGTGAAGGAATCCGATATTCACGCCTCGTATCAGAACGGCACGCTGTGCCTTGCGCTGCCGAAGATCGAGGCCCAGCCGCAGGTTGAGTCCAAGCATCAGATTGCCATTGAGGGCTGATTCTTCCCCATCAATCATCCATAGCGGAATTGCATAATCCACCATGCCGGCTGACCGCCGAGTGCCTCACGCTCCCCGGTCAGCCGGCATGTTGTGTTTTCGGGGGTCTTTCTCGGGCCTTTCCTGATGATGGCTTGCGATGGTATCCTTGAGGGACTACAGGTCTTTCACCATTGACGATTCGACGATGAATCGGTCATGACTCGGCTTCCGCTTCCCGGCCCAATCCACACCTACCGTATTTGCAAAGGCATCATCATGAACGGCAACACAGTTTCCCGATTGATTGTCCGGGCAGGTCGCGTGCTGTCGATCCTGCCCCCGCTACTGTTTTTGATCTCAGGCTGTTCGCCTAGTTCGTCGGGTAATGCGGAGGTGTTCGAGGAGGGCACGCAGATCGACCACTGGTCCTCCTACGAGGACCTCGTCGCGCAGATCCTCGCGGACGGCAAGGTCAGCCACGCCGAAACCGAACAGGCCATCAACGCCTTGGGGCAATGCCTCAACGAAACCGGCCTCAGCGGCACGCTCACCTACAACCTCGACACCTACCCGTGGTCCGAGCAGGACCTGTACGTGCCCGAGTCGATAGTCCCGACCCTCAGCGACGAGGACTTCAACGACCCGGCCAAGCGTGAATCCTACGAGACGAAGAACGCGGGACAGTACGAGGAGCGCATGGCGCGGTGCAACGTGTTCAATCCGGTGCGGGAGTGGGTGCTGTCGCATGCGGACTTCGCCTCGTACGAGAAGGCGCGCTATGACGCCCGGGTGGAGTGCATTAGGACGAACGCGCCCTCGTACGCCGACCGCATCAGCGATTCGTGGCCCCGCGGGGCCGAGGGGCTGCAGCGGCTGAGCGAGACGTTCACGCCGATCATCACCACGGACAGCGACTCCAGCGAGGACCTCAAAGGACTGACGGCGTGCATGACGTCGGCGGGCGAAAAAGTCATCACAATCGGCCCAGAAGGGCAATGATCATGACGACGAGAAAAGGGCTAAGTTCCCTCCCCTTGATCGGCGCGGCAACGGTGCTGATTCTCGCGGCGTGTGGTGGGCCGTCGCAGCCGGCTGCGGAAGTGTTTCAGGAAGGCAACCGCGTCGAGCAGTGGTCCTCCTACGACGACCTGGCGGACAAGATCCTCGCGGACGACGAGGTCAGCCGGGCGGAAACCGAACAGGCCATACGGGCCAAGGCGCAATGCATGCAGGAGAACGGCCTATCCGGCACCATCTCCTATGACCTCGACGTCTACCCATGGACGCACGGCGGCAGCTACGGCCCATCCGAATCGGTGTACCCGCCCGCCACCGACGAGCAGATGAACGACGACGCGCTGTTCGACGCGTACTTCGCCAAGGGGGAAGCGATCACGAAGGAGCGGCTGGCCAAGTGCGCCGCGTTCGACCGCGTCGAGCAGTGGGTCGTGTCGCACGCCGACTGGGAGGCGTACTCCAGGAAACACTATGAGGCCAGGGTGCAGTGCATCCGCACGAACGCGAAGTCCTATGCCGATCGCATCAATCCGAGCTGGCCGGCGGACTCCGACGGGATGCGCCAGCTCAACGAGACGTTCATGCCGCTGCTCACCCAGGGCGGTTCCGGCGCGGACTTCGAGGGTCTCAAAGGCTGCATGATGAACGCCGGCGGCGTCACCATACCATTCGGAGACGAAGCCACGGCCGATTAATACTCCGATTTCCCATCCGTCGCATCAACGGTATGCTGGGCCATGGGAGGCGGCATATGGAATCAGCAACGGACCGGCGACGCCACATCGGTGCCATTGCCCGTCGCATCGCGCTGTCACTCGCCGTTATATTCACCGCGCTGCTTGTGCTGATTCCTTTGGCGGAGCGCTTGGTGATCGGCGAGCCTGTATGGCCGCCACTGCACTTCCCCATCCCCGTCCTCATCCATGGAACCGTCGTCGACCTGCGTCTGATGCCGATTCCCGCGATCATCGCCTGGCTTGCATGGCTGGTGATCCGAATCAATGCGAAACCCGAGCACCGGGCGGCGAAGCCCGTGCGCGTTCTTGTCGCGTTGTTCGTCACCCTGCTGTTGCTCGTCGAGTCCGTCATCAGTGCACTGCCCTTCTTTGCCGTCGAACGCATGCACGTCCTTGCGCCGACCAGTCCGAACGGCTGCACCATCATCGCCACATACAGCAGCGCCTTGTGGTCATCCAACGGCGATTTCCTGATCGTCCCGCGCGGGCACATGGTGCCGCGGAGCACCGATGCCGGCTGGACGCATCGCGACGGTTCCGCCAACGATCCGTTCGGCGATCCGACATGGACGGTGACATGGAACGGCGACGACGCCACGCTGGTTCCCAACGACACCTATCTGGTGAGCACCTACCGCACACCTGTACATTGCGAATAGCGCCCATCCTACGACACTCCCCCGGCGACGCCGAGCAGAGATGTTTCACGTGAAACATCAATACCGCATGCGGATGCCATGCCTCCGCCCGTGACGCATGATGAGCTGGAACACCACATACCCGCCCAGCACGAAGGCAAGGGATTGTCCGGAGAGCAGCAGCCAATTCAGCACGGTCGGCGATTCGCCGTGGAGCACCGCACGCGACATGGCGATACCCGGTGTGATGGGGAGCAGTCGGCCGGCGGCGGCGAGAGGCATGGGCAGTTGTTCGACAGGCACCGTCACGCCACCCAGAAACATCATCGCGTAGCCAATGAGATCACACCACGACGCCGTTTTGGTGAACAGGATGGTCAACGACGCCATCACCATGGTCAACCCGAACAAGCCGGCGAACGTGATCAGCGCAATGGGAATCACCGGCCACGCGAATCCAACCGGGGCGCCGATGAGCAGAAAGAACGCAACGAGAAAGACCACATCGATGATGATGTTCACCACCGACCACGTCAGGGTTTTCACCGTGATTTGCGTCAGCATGGATGTCGGGCGCAACATGAGCTGAGTGAAGGTGCCGCTCTGCTTGTCGGCCGAAATGGAGACGCATGATTCGCTGATCAGCGTGGCGGCGGCATTCCAAAACAGAAAGCCCACCCAATAGGCGGGATCGCTGCCGAAATCGGTGGAAAACACGAACATGGCCACCACGATTGCGGTGACGATCATCGCGGACACATAACTTGAAAGATACACGCGCGTCTCCGCCAAATAGCGGCGCATTTCCGCGCGGTACAGAATCAGAAAAGCCTTCATCGAATCTCACTCCCCTTTCGCGTCATCGGCGAATATACGCAACAGCACCTGCTCCAGCGACGCATCGCCGCCGGCATTGCCATATGCGTCCATGAACGATGGGAACTCACCGGAAAACAGCACGCGACCATGTTCGATGAGCAGCACATCATCCGCGAACTGCTCCATCACCTCCGACTGATGCGACGTCATCATCACCGCCACACCCCGGCCGAGGGACTCCCGCACCACATCCAGAAAATCATGCTTGGCGACCACATCCAAGCCCAGCGTCGATTCATCCAAGAGCAGCACTTCAGGTTCGGACATGAGCGCGATCACCAGCGCCAATTTTTGCTGGGTGCCGCGTGACCAATCCCCCACGGGCTTGTTCATATGACGCCGCAGATCCAACAGATCCAGCAGACGCGCACAGCGACGTCTGGTCTCGCTCCGCCCAAACCCGTACAGCGCACCCTGATAGTCGAGGTTCTCCCAACCCCGCAAGCTCATATAGGCGAGCGAGCTGTCCTCCAGTACGGCGGACAGATGACGGTACAGCGCGCTGCCGTACCGGTCGATGGGCGCGCCATCGAACGTTACGGCACCGGCATCCGGCTGCAGCAGCCCGCACGCCATGCGCAGCAGCGTCGATTTACCGGCGCCGTTCGGACCGATGACCGCCGTAACACGCCCCGGCCGGAGCGCAAGACTCACATCCTTCACGGCGGGCACGCCGCCAAACGATTTCGACACGTGCGACAATGCCAACATGGGAAGTTCCCCTCTCCTCATCATCCCATCCGAATTCCAAACACTGCCATCATCTTATCCTTCTGGGTGCCGAAGAATAAGCCGCGGAATAATCGCGCACCAGCCATGGGCGCCAGACAGTCAGCTGCCCTCGGCTGGCTGCGGCTGGCCTTAGCTGGCCTTGGCTAGCTGCGGCTGGCCTTAACTGGCTTTGACTGTCCCGCAACCGACCATCCGGCAATCGGCAATCCCGTCCGGCAATCGCAAAAAGGGCGGGTGCCAAGCAAACAACTTGGCACCCGCCCTTCGATATGCGAATCAGCGGAAGTGAAAGAACAGCCTCGTCAGACCCAGCCGTCGGAAGCGGGGGCGTCGGGGTTGAGCAAGGCCATGATGCGGTCCATGTCCTCCGGGGAGGAGAAGGTGATCTCGATGCGACCGTGCTTGCGGGTGCCCTTGATGGCCACCTTGGTCTCGAAGCGGTTTTCGAGGCTCTGCTGCGCGGCGGAACCGGCCCAGATGTTGTTCTTGCGTTGGGCCTTGGGCTTGTCGGATTCCTTCTCGGCCATGGTCATCATGGCGACGATTTCCTCCGTGGAGCGCACGGACAGTCCCTCGCCAATGATGCGAACGGCCAGCTTCTCCATGTCCTCCGCGGACTCCAAACCCAGCAGCGCACGCGCATGACCCGCGGACAGTACGCCCGAGGCGACCTTCTTCTGCACGGCCGGCGGCAGTTGCAGCAGACGCAGCATGTTGGCGATCTGCGGACGGGACTTGGACACGGACTTGGCCAGCTGCTCCTGCGTGAGGCCGAATTCCTTGATCATCTGCTGGTAGGCGGCGGCCTCTTCCAACGGGTTCAGCGCCACGCGATGCAGGTTCTCCAGCAACGCGTCACGCAGCATGTCGTCATCCGCGGTGGTCTTGACGATCGCGGGAATGGTCTTGAGCCCCGCAAGCTGCGACGCACGCCAACGCCGCTCACCCATGATGAGCTCATACGGGCTGTCCATACGATCGGCGAACGCATTCTTGGATGTTTCACGTGAAACATCCTCACCACTCCCCTGCTTGAGGGCGGCCTTGGCGACCTGCGCGGCGGCGATCTGCGACTTGGGACGGCGGCGAACCACGATGGGTTGCAGCACGCCGACTTCCTTGATGGAGTCGGACAGCTCCATCAACTCATCTTCATCGAAGATCGTTCGCGGCTGATGGGTATTGGGGCCGATATCGGCCAGCTTGAGTTCGGCCAGATAGCCGCCCTCGACCGGCTTCAGCGGCTCGGCGGGGGCAACGGACGCGGCGGATGCGGATTCAGGTGCGTCGCCGGTGGCTTGGGACGATGTTTCACGTGAAACATCCGTAGTGGATCCAGCGTTCACGACCGACTGCACCGCAGGCACCGACGTGCGGACGTCATTGGCGCCAGCCCCCGTGGCGATATTGCGATTGTCCACCGTCGCCAGCAATTGGGCCGCAACCGAGGTGGCGGCATCGGAGGAGCTGTCACCGCCGAAGAACATATCCGCCGGATGAGTCAGATCACCCAATGCGGGAACGGCCGAACGCTTGATGCGACCATTGTTCTTCTTGCCGGTTGACGAAGAGGAGGCACTGGTCTTTTCCTTCTTCTTCGGAGTCACCGGAGATGTTTCACGTGAAACATCAGCGGCCGGGGCCTGTTCCCCGGTCTCCTTCCGCTCTTCATCATCACCGGGCAGCGTGGGAAACAGCGCACCGAGACCCTTGCCCAAACGCGAACGCGACGCCATCACTCAGCCCTCATTTCTTTGTATCCTGAATCAGCTGCAAAGCCGCTTCGGACCGCTGGGCGATCTCCAAAGCCGCTTCCCTATACGCCACGGCACCGGCGCCGTGCGGATCATATGCAATGACCGTCTGACCGAAGCTCGGCGCTTCGGAAATCCTCACCGAGCGCGGAATGGTGGTCTCCAGCACGATCGTGGGGTAATGCTCCTTGACCTCGTCGTACACTTCCTTGCTGAGCAGCGTACGGCGGTCGTACATTGTCACCAGAATCGTGGAGATCACCAGATGCTTGTTGAGCGTGGACTGGGCCAGACCGATGGTGTGGATGAGCTGGCCGAGTCCCTCCAGCGCGTAGTACTCCGCCTGAATCGGGATCATCACCTCGTGCGCCGCGCATAGGGCGTTGAGCACCAGCAGACCCAGACTCGGGGCGCAGTCGAAGAAGACATAATCGTAATGATCGCCGGTGCCGTTCAGAAAGACCGTGAGGGCGTCCTTGAGCAGGGTGTTGCGATGCGGCAGATCGGCCAGCTCCAGCTCGGCGCCGCTCAGATCAATGGAGGACGGCACGACTTCCAGCGTCGGAAAATCGGGGCACGGCAGCTTGATGTCCGCAATCCCCTTGCGCCCTTCGATCACGTCATACACGGACGGCTGGCCGGAGCCGTGCGGCACGCCCAGCGCCGTGGAGGCGTTGCCCTGCGGATCCATGTCGATGACCAGCACGCGCGCACCGGCCTTGGCCAGAGCCGCCGCCACGTTCACCGTGGACGTGGTCTTGCCCACGCCGCCCTTCTGATTGGCCACGGCGATGAAACGCGTCTTGGACGGGCGCGGATAACGGGTGGCGTCCAGCGTCTTGCTGCGGTCGTTCATCGACGACATTTGAAGCCCCAACGAAGACGCTCCATCGGAAAAAATACGCTTGATCACATCATCCGCGGACTCGAATTCGTCATCCGCATTCGACGATGTCACCTCGTTGTTCGCCTTCGTCACAAGACCTCCTCGCTTACACACAATACGCTCAAGTCTTGTGGAGTCACTGGACATTTATGGGGATAATCACCACTTCACACCGTTGTGCACATTGCGGTGGATATCTGTGGATAAGTGTGGACAGTTTTGCGACAGGAGCTGGGAACGATGCCAAAATGACGTCAGAAAAGCCTTGCAATTTCAAGGTTTTTCATCGATTCACCATCGCGGCCGAATTGCTTGTGGATAAGTGGGAGGACTCTCCACAATTGTGGATAACTTTTGGGGATCGGGTTATGCAGGACGGTGGCAGTTGGGTGGGAATTTCGAAGTCCTTGCGGCGGTCTGCGCGTCTGGATTGCATGCGAATTGAGGATCCTTCGACTTGCCGTGCTTGCTCAGGACGGCGGATGGTGCTCGATTGGGAATGCAGGGCGGTGTTGAGCACGATTAAGGGAAGGCCCCGGCTTCCCCGTCACCCAGAGGGAGTGGAGCGAGTGACGGTCCTTCGGCCACGCGCGGGTCGCGAAACGCTACGCTTAGGATGACGGAGAAGGGACAATTCAAAACGCCCCTGTGAAGCGCACCCATCCAAGATGTCATAACCGGGCTCTAACCAATGAAGCCTGATCAATAGACCTTGATCACTCAGCCGATGGAATCCCCCCCATAAAACCGGCCCCAAACCAGTCTGAAGATGAGATGACGGAATCGTTGTTTCACGTGAAACACATCAGGCGCTGTTTCACGTGAAACAACCGGCCCTTAAGGCCAATGCTAAAAAGAACAACCCGTCAATCAGTCAGCGCTTGTCCACCAGCACGACGTGCGTAGGTTCCAGCCCAGGCCCCACAGGAGCCTCCACCACGCGGGGATTGAGGCCGTGCGCCTTGGAAATCTCCTTGGCGGCCTTCTCGATCTCGGCCTGCGCACTACGCCCCTTCAGGGCCACCAGACGCCCGCCGGGGGTCAACAGAGGCAGCGTCCAGCCGGACAGCTTGGTCATCGGCGCAACAGCTCGGCACGTCACCGCCGCAAAACGGTCGGGCGCACCATCACCTGTCAATTGAGAATTATTCTCAACAACCTGCTGTGCATCACGCCCATCGCGTCGTCCGCCGCGTCCCCCGCGGCCACCGCGCTGGCGTCGAGAACCACCGCGCCTGCCGCCGGCACCGGCACCGGAAGCGGCGGTCATCTGCGCAATGAGCTCCTCGGAACGGGCGCGGCGAATGGTCACATTCTCCAGCCCCATGAGCTCCACGCACTCCCCCAGCCATTCCACGCGGCGCTCCATCGGCTCGACCAGCGTCACCGAAACATCGGGCAAGCATGCGGCCACGATCAGGCCCGGGAAGCCGCCGCCGGAACCAATGTCCGCGACGTTCTTGCGGGAAAATCCACTAACGGCATCGCGCACGAACGGCACGATGGCGGCGGAATTGAGGATGTGGCGCTCCCACACGATCGGCACGTCGCGCGGACCGATCAGGCCACGCGGCTCGCCTTCGGCCATGAGCTTGGCGTGGAACCGGGCCAGCGGCTCGTAGGCGTCGCCCAGAACCTCGCGAACGACCGGGGAACCTTCAAGCTCGTCGGTCACCGGCCCGTTATCGACCGGTTTACCGGCCGCAAGCCCCTCAGCCGTGGAATCCGCAGTCACGTCGTGCCCCGCCGCGGTCACTCGGCAGCAACCTCGTCGGCGGCCACCGGAGCGTCAGCAACCTCGTCGGCAGCGTCATCGTCCACGTCGTCGTCAGCGGCGGCGGAGTTCTTGAGGTAGATGGTCACGTAGCGGTGCGGCTCCTCGCCGTGGGAGCGGGACTTGAAGCCCTCCTCGCGGACCACGTCGTGCACGATCTTGCGCTCGAAGGAGTTCATGGGCTTGAGGTCGACGGGCTCGCCGGTCTCGCGCACCTCGTCGATGGCGTCCAGGGCCACGTCGCGCAGGCGCTGGCGCTTGTGCTTGAGGAAGCCGTCCACGTCCACGATGAGGTGCGAACGCTCGCCGGTCTTCTGCTGCACGGCCAGGCGGGTGAGCTGCTGCAGGGCGTCCACCACTTCGCCGTTGCGGCCGATCAGATGCTTGATGTCGGTGTCGTCGTCCGCGACGATCTGCACCATCGGGCGGCCGTTGCGCACGCCCATTTCGATGTCGCCCTCGTAATCGGCGATGTCCAGCAGGCCTTCGAGGTAGTCTGCGGCGATGTCGGCTTCCTCATTGAGCTGATCGATCGTCTTCGCGTCATCCTGTACCATGTGTGTCTCCTTACCCAAGCTGGTAACAGTATTCCAGTCCATCCCGACTACGTTGCCGCGGACGGCGTGGCGGAACGGGACCGGCCGCGCGCGTTCTCGCGAACGTTCCACGCGGCCGGCGGTCGTCTCTGTGACGGGTATGGAAGGCGCCTACTTGCGCTTCTTCCGGCGGACGGGCTGCTGGCGCTGGAAGCCGGTCTCGGCCTTGCGCGCGGCGTCTTCCTTGGCCTTGGCGAGGGCCTCCTCCTCGAGTGAGGGTTCGCCGGCCTTCTCGCGACGGGCGTTCTCGCGCTTGTGGTCGCGGATCTCCTTCTCCTCGGCGGCCGGGGAGCCCGGCGTCGGGATGGCGTACATCTGGTACTGGGAGCGGATGAGGTTGCACACGTTGTTGGTGATCCAGTAGACCAGCACGGCGAACGGGAACATCACGCCGGAGAAGATGTACATGACCGGGAAGCCGAACGCCATGGCCTTCTGCATGGTGTACATGGAGCCCTGCATGGAGGCCTTGGGCAGGTTCTTGCGCATGTTGTTGAACTGCATGAGGAACAGCGTCAGGCACATGAGAGCAATGAAGATGCCCATGATGATCTTGCCGTGCGTGTCCGACTCCGTGAAGCGCTGGGACAGCGTGACGCCGAACGCCATAGAGTTGGCGAAGTCCTCCGCGACGGGCTGGGTGAACGCGCCGAGCGGCTCGCGCACGCCGGTGGCGATGTACGACACGGCGGACAGCGTGTACCACACGGACATGAAGGCCGGGCCCTGCACGATGGCGATGCCGCAGGAGCCCATGGGGTTGGCGCCGTTCTCCTGATAGAGCTTCATCGTCTCGCGGCTCATGGCCTCGCGGCTGGCCGGGTCGTTCCTGCCCTTGTACTTGCGCTGGATCTTCATGATCTCGGGCTGGATGGCCTGCGTCTTGCGCATGGACTTCATGGAGTGCCACCACACGGGCAGGATGATGGCGTGCACCACGAGCACGAGGAACACGATCGACAGCACCCACGCGATGCCGGGACCATCCTGGAAGCCGAGGAGCACCAGGAAGTCGTGGAAGATCTTCATGATCCACGTCTGGAGCCATTCGATGGGCCTCAGGATCGTGTAGAAGAATCCGAAGAAACCGCTGTCAAGCGTAAAATGCTGGGAATCGTACATAATGTTTTGGGTCCTATTCCTTGGGTTCCCACGCCAGTGGCGTCACACGAGGCTCCTCATGGGCCTTGGACCACGAGAACCGATAAAACGGCGAGAACCGCCGGGGAACGTCGTCGATGCCGCCGGGATTCCATGGCATGCACCGCGCGATGCGCAACACGGCGAGCAACCCTCCCCTGAGCGCGCCAAAACGTTCGATGGCGGTGAGGGCATAGGCCGAACAGCTGGGATAATACCGGCACCGCGGCGGGGACAGCGGGGAGATCCAGCGCTGATACCACCGGATCATGGCGCCCATGGCCCTGGCTGCGATCGCCGGAAAGGCCATCAGTCCGCGACCTTGGCGCTGCGGGACGCGATCTTGCGGAACATGCCGGAGATCTGCTCCTCGAGCTGCGCGTATTCGGCGTGGGCGGCCGAAGGCTTGGCCCTCAGCACGACGTCGCATGATTCCGGCAGCTGGTCCTCATAACGGGCGGCCAACTGTCGGAACCGACGTTTCACCCCGTTGCGGGCAACCGCTTTGCCCACGGCCTTGGATACCGCCAGTCCCAATCGACGCTGCGGCAAGCCATCGGGCGACGAGGGGACGCGGTAGTGCGCGACGATGTCCCTCGAACCGACCTTCGCGCGGGTCTTCAGCACCGCGACGAATTCCTGATGGCTTCTAAGCCGTTCCACGTTCGGGCCGACGGTTCCGTGGCGATCAGGCGGACAGGGTCTTGCGGCCCTTGGCGCGGCGACGGTTGATCAGCGCGCGGCCGGAACGGGTGCGCATGCGAACGCGGAAGCCGTGCTTCATGTGACGGCGACGGTTGTTGGGCTGGAATGTCCTCTTCATAGTTGTAACTCCCGGGTCTGTTTAAGCCATGCGTGCGCACGGCTTCTCTTGAAGTCAAGCTATACCAAATTACACACCCGGCGCGACACAGTCAAATGCCGCGGAACGGGAGGCGGCGAGGAACCGAGTTATCCACCGATTCCTTCACATTTGTGGATAACTGGGCATCCACCGCCGTCCGGCTGGGAAGATTGCGGCGGACGAGGGTTATCCACAAATTACACACATGTTATTCACCGGTTTTTCGGGCGCAACACGCGAACGTTGTGGATAACTTTCCCAAAGACGTGTAAATATGGTCTACTGTCTATTTTGTTGTTCGCCCGCGCGACCCGAGGAACGGAGGTGACCCCCGATGGGCCAGACCACGCCTGACGCCGACACCCGGCGCATTTGGGGCACCGTCCTGCAGCTGCTGCAGCACAACGATTCGCTCACGGCCCGCGACAAGGGGTGGCTCGGGGACATCGAGCCGGAGGCCGTGTTCGGCACGACGATCGTGCTGCGCGTCTCCAGCAAGGCCACGCAGCAGGCGATCATGGACGTGCTCAACGCCCCGCTGCTCGAGGCGCTCAACATGGTCACGGGCAAGGACATGTTCCCCGCGGTCAAGGTGGTTCCCAAGGCCAAGGAGGCCCCGCGCAAGCCCGAACCGCAGCGCGAGCGCGATGCGTGGCCGGAGGCCCCCGCGGCCGAGCCCGAGCGCCGCCGCGACGCGGAGAAGGCGCCGCGCATGCCCGAGCAGCCCAGCATCGCCGAGCTGGCGGAGTCCTACGCCAACCAGTCGATGGTCCAGCCCACGTTCGACACCCCGAACTACCCGGCCGACGGCCGCCGCATCGAGCGCGACCCGGGCACGCACCTCAACAAGAACGCCACGTTCGACACCTTCGTCCCCGGCGACTCCAACCGCTTCGCGCGCACGGTCGCGCTGGCCGTGGCGGAGGGCTCCGGACGCGACTTCAACCCCCTGTGCATCTACGGCGGGTCGGGCCTGGGCAAGACCCACCTGCTCAACGCTATCGGCAACTACGCCCTGGTCAAGGACCCCACGCTGAAGGTCCTGTACGTCACCAGCGAGGAGTTCACCAACGAGTTCATCTCCGCGCTGCAGAACTCCGCGCGCTCCCAGGGCCAGATCGCCGAATTCAACCGCCGCTACCGCGAGGTGGACGTGCTGCTCATCGACGACATCCAGTTCCTGAGCGGCAAGACCGAGACGATGGAGCAGTTCTTCCACACGTTCAACGCGCTCTACCAGGCCAACAAGCGCATCGTGATCGCCTCCGACGTGGCGCCCAAGAACCTCAAGGGCTTCGAGGCCCGCCTGATCTCCCGATTCGACTCGGGACTGACGGTGGACGTCAAGCCGCCGGACCTCGAGACGCGCATCGCGATCATCAGGATGATCGCCTCACGCAACAACGTGGCCGTCCCCAACGACGTGCTCGACCTCATCGCGGAGCGCTTCACCGAGAACATCCGCGAGCTCGAGGGCGCCCTGACGCGCGTCACCGCGGTCGCGAGCCTCAACAACCAGCCCGTCACGCGGGCCCTCGCGGAGCAGACGCTGCAGGACTTCTTCGCCACGGACGTGGAGATCAAGCCGACCGACATCATCACGCAGGTGGCCAAGTACTTCCGCCTGACCTTCGACGACCTCGTGGGGCGCTCGCGCACCAAGAACATCGCCAACGCGCGGCAGATCGCCATGTACCTCGCCCGCGAGATGACGAGCATGTCCCTGTTCGACATCGGCCAGGTGTTCGGCGGGCGCGACCACACCACCGTCCTGCACGCCTACCAGCGCATCAGCGACGAGATGCAGGAGAAGCGCGAGACGTACAACTACGTGATGGAGCTGACGGTCCGCCTCAAGCAGCATCCGAACAACTGACGGAATGCGGCCGGCCGAATCGGCGGATGTGCACAACTCGGATTTCCGCGGCCTCGCACTATCCTCAAAGTTATCCACAGGGTTGTGCACGAATGTGGGTAACCGCAGGGTATAAGCCGTGGAAAACGCCGAAAACGGTTGTTCACAATATGTGGATCCATCCACCGAATTTGTGGAAAACTTTTCCAAGCCTCGACATCGGTGGATAACCCACCCACTTATCCACAAGTCCATTCGCATGTTATCCCCTGTGCACAACGCTGTGAACAACCGCCGTTCCGCCGAAAATCCGACTTATCCACACCATCCACCGCCCTTATTATGACGATGATTGATATAGATAAGCTCATCACCGCCATCACCAGTGCCCGGCCGAAGGCCCTGCGGGCCCGGCCTGCTCCCGGCTAGAATGAAATCCAGATCCGATCAGCCGAAACCACAACCCAAGGGGCACCATGAAAGTCGAAATCAACTCCTCCGCTCTCGCCGACGCCGTCGCCTGGACCACGCGCGTCATCCCCGCGCGTCCCGCGACGCCCATCCTCGCCGGCATCCGCCTCGAGGCCATCGACGGCACGCTGCAGCTGAGCGCGTTCGACTACGAAGTCTCCGCCCGCCACCACATCGAAGCCGGCGTGGACGAGGCCGGCTCCGTGCTCGTGCAGGGCAAGCTCCTCGCGGACATCACCAAGAGCCTTCCGGCGGAGAAGGCGTACCTCGCCACGGACGATTCCAAGATGACCATCTCCTCCGGCAAGTCCACGTTCACCCTGCAGCTCATGCCCGACGCCGAGTACCCGGACCTGCCGATCGTGCCGGCCAAGCTCGGCCAGGTGGACGGCCCCACGTTCGCTCAGGCCGTCGCTCAGGCCTCCGTCGCCGTCTCCCGCGAGGAGAACCGACCGGTGCTCACCGGCGTGAAGATCACGTTCGAGGGCGACAAGGTCGTCATGACCTCCACCGACCGCTTCCGCCTGTCCCGCGCCATGTTCACGTGGACGCCGCAGAACCCGGACGTGAACACCGTCACGTTGGTGCGCGGCAGCCTGCTCAAGGACGTCGCCCGCTCGCTCGACACCGCGCAGAACGTGGTCATCGACTTCGACGAGGACAACCCGACGATGCTCGGCTTCGAGAACGCCGGCCGCGTGTCCACCTCGCAGCTCATCGACGGCGAGTTCCCCGCGGTCGACCGTCTCTTCGCGGACGACTACCCGATCCAGGTCGTCATCAACCGCCAGCAGCTCATCGACGCGATCAAGCGCGTCTCGCTGGTAGCCGAGCGCAACGCCCCGATCCGCATGGTCTTCGCCGGCCAGGAGCTCACCCTGTCCGCCGGCGCCGTGGACGAGGCCCAGGCGCTGGAGACCCTCGACGTGGACATGGACGGCGACGACATCACCGTGGCCTTCAACCCCTCCTACCTCGTGGAGGGCCTCGCGGCGATCACCGAGCCGTTCGTGCGCATGAAGATGACCACCGCCGTCAAGGCCGTGGAGTTCAACGGCCAGCAGGAGGCCGACTCCGACGAGTCGATGGACTACCGCTACCTGCTCGTGCCGATGCGCTTCAACTCCTGATGCGCATCAGCCGTCTCGCCCTCGACCACTGGCGGTCCTGGACCTCCTGCGTGCTCGACTTCGAGCCGGGGGTCAACATTCTGCAGGGCCGCAACGGTCTGGGCAAAACCAACATCGTCGAGGCCGTCGAGGTGCTCGCCACCGGCGGCAGCCACCGCGTCTCGTCGTCGCTGCCGCTGGTGCAGCGCGGCGAGCGGACGGCGACGGTCCGCGCGAACGTCGAGGACGGCGGCCGGACCGTCACCTACGAGCTCACCGTGCCGGCCCGCGGCGCCAACCGCGCGCGCATCAACGGCGGCCCGTCCCTGTACATGCGCGACATCCTGGGCCGCATCCCGTGCGTCACGTTCGCCCCGGAGGACCAGCGGCTCGTGGCAGGCGACCCCGCCGGGCGCCGCGGGTTCCTCAACCAGTCCGGCGCCCTGCTCTCCAGCGGCTACTACGACCTCGCGCAGCGCTTCGGCCGCATCGCCCAGCAGCGCGGCGCCCTGCTCAAGCGCATCGCGGGGCGCGACGGTCGCGAGCCCATCGACGCGGCGCTGAGCGGGCTGGAGATCTGGACCGGCCAGTTCATCGAGGCCGGCGTGGCGCTCACCCGCATGCGCGCCGAACTCGTGGAGCGCCTCGACGGGCCGTTCGGGCAGATCTACGCGCGGCTGACCGGCGGCACGCAGCGCGCGAGGCTCGTCTACGAGCCGAACTTCGAGGAGGTGCTCGCCTTCGAGGACCCCGAACCGCACATCAGCGAACACTTCCGCCGCATCTACCCGGGCGAGGCGTCCCGCGGGGTGAACCTGCTCGGCCCCCAGCGCGACGACGTCACCGTGGAGCTCGAGGGCATGCCGGCGCGCGAGTACGCGTCGAACGGCGAGATGTGGACCATGGCGCTGGCGCTCAAGATGGCGCTGTTCGAGCTCGTCGGCGAATCCGGGGCCAAGCCCGTGGTGATCCTCGACGATGTGTTCGCGCAGCTGGACGAGTCCCGGCGCGGGCAGATCCTCGACTTCGCCGCCGACCAGGAGCAGGTGCTCATCACCGTGGCCGCCCACAGCGACATCCCGGACGCGGGCGCGCACGTGATCGACGTGGCCGCGCTGCTGGACGACTCGGACTCGGACGCGGACATGGACGCGGTTGCGGGGGCGGGCGCATGACCCCGCCGATCGCGGAGACCCTCAAGCTGGACGCGCGCAAGCTGCCCGCGCAGGTGTTCGAGCGCTTCACCCGCCGCCAGTTCTCCCGCCGCGCGCGCGAGGAGCGGGCCGAGAAGGCGTGGGAGAGCTTCGGCAAGCCGGGGCGAGACCCGAGCCGGCTGGCGTCGGTGGCGGACGTGCTCGCCATCCGCGGCAACTGGGGACCGCACTTGAAGCTCGCGCAGCTCGAGAACCACTGGGACCAGGTGGTGGGCCCCGGCATCGCCGCACATTCGCGCCCGGCCGGCTACGACCGCGGCGTGCTCACCATCCGCACCGAATCGACGGTGTGGGCCACGCAGCTGACCTATCTGATACCGCAGCTGCAATCGAAGATCGCCGAGCGGCTGGTTGGTTTGCCGATCGAACGAATCGTGGTCACGGGCCCGCGCGCAGGCTCGTTCAGCCAAGGGCGATACGGGCGTACAAGGCGCTGACGTCCTTTATTGCTGGTACCCTAGCCATCGGTATGTGAACGCCCAGAAACGCCCTTTATTCGCGTTTTGGGACGGTAATGACAGCGCAGCGACCCTCGGCATGGAGGGCATCGGGCGCATGAAAGGAACTCTTCAGTGGCAGAACTCAATACTGGGGAAACGCCGGACGCCGAATCCGACGAACTGCAGGATTCGCAGCTGGACGATTCGCTGGCTCCCGAGCATTACGACGCCTCGGACCTGAAGGTGCTCGAGGGCCTTGAGGCCGTGCGCATCCGCCCGGGCATGTACATCGGCTCCACCGGTCCGCGCGGCCTGCACCATCTGGTCTACGAGATCGTCGACAACTCCGTCGACGAGGCCCTGGCCGGATACGCCAGCCACATCGAGGTGACGATCCTGCCGGGCAACGGCATCCGCGTCGTCGACGACGGCCGCGGCATCCCCGTGGACGAGGTGCCCGGCGAGGGCGTCTCCGGCGTCGAGACCGTCATGACCAAGCTGCACGCCGGCGGCAAGTTCGGCGGCGGCGGCTACGCGGTCTCCGGCGGCCTGCACGGCGTGGGCATCTCCGTGGTGAACGCCCTGTCCACCCGCGTGGACATCGAGGTGCGCCGCCAGGGCTTCCACTGGACGCAGACCTACATCAACCAGAAGCCCACCGCGCGCCTGGCCAAGGGCCGCCCGATGGACGAGGGCGAGTCCACCGGCACGTCCGTGACGTTCTGGGCCGACCCGGCGATCTTCGAGACCACCGTCTACGACTTCGAGACGCTGCGCAGCCGCTTCCAGCAGATGGCCTTCCTCAACAAGGGCCTCAAGATCACCCTCACCGACGAGCGCCAGCTCGACGAGGCCGGCGACGAGGTGGCGGGCGACGGCGACAACGTGGCCGAGGAGCTGCACCAGACCGTCACCTACCAGTACGCCAACGGCATCAAGGACTACGTGGCCTACCTCGTCAAGTCCCGCAAGGCCACGCCGGTCGAGGAGGACGTGATCGACTTCGAGGCCGAGGACTTGAAGCTCGGCATCTCCGCCGAGGTGGCCATGCAGTGGACCACCGCCTACTCCGAGGCCGTGCACACGTTCGCCAACACCATCTCCACCACCGAGGGCGGCACCCACGAGGAGGGCTTCCGCGCGGCGCTGACGGGCATGATCAACCGCTATGCGCGCGACAAGAACATCCTCAAGGACAAGGACGAGAACCTCTCCGGCGACGACGTGCGCGAGGGACTGACGGCCGTGGTGTCCGTCAAGCTCACCACCCCGCAGTTCGAGGGCCAGACCAAGACGAAGCTCGGCAACTCCGAGGCCAAGACCTTCGTGCAGAGGGTCATGACCGAAAAGCTCGGCGACTGGTTCGACGCCCACCCGTCCGAGGCGAAGATGATCATCCAGAAGGCCATCGAGGCCTCCCGCGCGCGCATCGCCGCCAAGAAGGCCCGCGAGAACACGCGCCGCAAGTCCATCTTCGAGTCCGCCGGCATGCCGGACAAGCTCAAGGACTGCCAGTCGAGCAACCCCTCCGAGTGCGAGCTGTTCATCGTGGAGGGCGACTCCGCAGGCGGCTCCGCCATCCAGGGCCGCAACCCGATCACGCAGGCGATCCTGCCGTTGCGAGGCAAGATCCTCAACACCGAGCGCGCGAGCCTCGACCGCATGATGAAGTCCGACACCATCGAGTCGCTCATCACCGCGGTGGGCGGCGGCTACGGCGAGGACTTCGACCTCAACAAGGTGCGCTACCACAAGGTCATCATCATGGCCGACGCTGACGTGGACGGCGCCCACATCGCCACGCTGAACCTGACGCTGTTCTTCCGCTACATGCGGCCCATGATCACCGCCGGGTACGTGTACGTGGCCATGCCGCCGCTGTACCGCCTCAAGTGGACCAAGGGCCCGCACGACTTCGTCTACACGGACACCGAGCGCGACCGCAAGCTCGCCGAGGGCAAGGCCGCCGGCCGCCAGCTGCCCAAGGGCGAGGGCATCCAGCGCTACAAGGGTCTGGGCGAGATGACGTACCAGGAGCTGTGGGAGACCACCATGGACCCGGACCACCGCATTTTGAAGCAGATCCACATCGAGGACGCGGCCCAGGCCGACGAGACGTTCTCCATGCTCATGGGCGACGAGGTCGAGCCGCGCCGCCTGTTCATCCAGCGCAATGCCAAGGACGCGCGCTTCATTGACGCGTGAGCGGAGATGAACGGACAGCAGAGCATTGACGCGTGATGCGCGTGACGGCGTCCCGATGACGGTTTGACGGAACAAAAGGAAGTTTGTAAGTGGCAGACGAAACCAACAACAACGACGGCGAGACCAACGACGGCGAGATCTTCGACGGCCAGCCCACGCCCGACGGCTCCAGCGAGCCGCTGAGCCCGCAGGAGGCCGACAAGACCGACTACGGCCTGCTCAAGGGCACGGCGATCGTGCAGCGCGACCTGCAGCAGGAGATGCGCGACTCGTACCTCGCGTACGCCATGAGCGTGATCGTGGACCGCGCCCTGCCGGATGTGCGCGACGGTCTGAAGCCCGTGCACCGCCGCGTGGTCTACGCAATGTACGACGGCGGCTACCGCCCCGACCGCGGCTACAACAAGTGCGCCCGCGTGGTGGGCGAGGTCATGGGCAAGTACCACCCGCACGGCGATGCCGCGATCTACGACACCCTCGTGCGCATGGCCCAGTCGTGGTCGATGCGCTACATGCTCGTGGACGGCCAGGGCAACTTCGGCTCCCCCGGCGACGACCCGGCCGCCGCCATGCGTTACACCGAGTGCCGCATGGCCCCGCTCGCCATGGAGATGGTGCGCGACATCGACAAGGACACCGTCGACTTCATCCCCAACTACGACGGCAAGACGCAGGAGCCGACCGTGCTGCCCGCGCGCTTCCCGAACCTGCTGGTCAACGGCTCCTCCGGCATCGCCGTGGGCATGGCCACCAACATCCCGCCGCACAACATGCGCGAGGTGGCCGACGGCGTGCACTGGGCTCTCGAGCACCCGGACGCGTCCCGCGAGGAGCTGCTCGAGGCGCTGCTGCAGCGCATCAAGGGCCCGGACTTCCCCACCGGCGCGACGATCCTCGGCCACAAGGGCATCGAGCAGGCGTACCGCACCGGCCGCGGCCTGATCACCATGCGCGCGGTCGTCAACACCGAGGAGATCCACGGGCGCATGTGCCTCGTGGTCACCGAGCTGCCGTATCAGGTCAACCCCGACCGTCTGGTCGTCTCCATCCGCGAGGCCGTGCGCGACGGCAAGATCACCGGCATCGCGGACATGCGCGACGAGACCTCCGGCCGCACCGGTCAGCGCCTCGTGCTCGTGCTCAAGCGCGACGCCGTGCCGAAGGTCGTGCTCAACAACCTGTACAAGCACTCCCAGCTCCAGCAGACGTTCGGCGCGAACATGCTCGCCCTCGTGGACGGCGTGCCGCGCACCCTGTCGCTGGACGCGTTCATCCGCCACTGGGTGAAGCACCAGCTCGACGTGATCGCCCGCCGCACCGCGTACCTGAAGCGCGAGGCCGAGGAGCGCGACCACATCCTGCAGGGCTACCTCAAGGCCCTCGACATGATCGACGAGGTCATCGCCCTCATCCGCGCCTCCAAGGACGTGGAGACCGCGCGCACGGGCCTCATGGAGCTGCTCGACGTGGACGGCGTGCAGGCCGACGCCATTCTGGCCATGCAGCTGCGCCGCCTCGCCGCCCTCGAACGCCAGAAGATCCTCGACGAGCACGAGGAGCTGCAGCGCAAGATCGCCGACTACGCGGACATCCTCGCCAAGCCGGAGCGCCAGCGCAAGATCATCGGCGACGAGCTCGACGAGATCGTGGCCAAGTACGGCGACGACCGCCGCACCAAGATCCTGCCGTTCAGCGGCGAAATGAACGTGGAGGACCTGATCGCCGAGGAGAACGTGGTCGTCACCGTCACGCACTCCGGGTTCATCAAGCGCACCAAGGCCGACGAATACCGCGCCCAGCACCGCGGCGGCAAGGGCGTCAAGGGCGCCAAGCTGCGCGAGGACGACGTGGTGGACCACTTCTTCCTCACGTCCACGCACAACTGGCTGCTGTTCTTCACCAACAAGGGCCGCGTGTACCGCATCAAGGCGTACGAGTTGCCGGAGGGGTCGCGCGACTCCAAGGGCCAGCACGTGGCGAACCTGCTGCAGTTCGGCCCGGACGAGACGATCCAGACCGTGCTGTCCATCCCGAACTACGAGGTGACCGAGTACCTGGTGCTCGCCACCCGCTCCGGCAAGATCAAGAAGACGCGCCTCGCGGAGTACGACTCCCCGCGTCAGGGCGGCCTGATCGCCGTGCGCCTCATGGAGTCCGAGGACGGTTCGTGGACCGACGAGCTCGTGGGCGCCGCGCTGTGCAACTCCACCGACGACATCATCCTCGTCTCCAAGCTCGGCATGAGCCTCAAGTTCCAGGCCAACGACGAGCAGCTGCGCCCGATGGGCCGCCAGACCGCCGGCGTGCAGGGCATGAAGTTCCGCGACGGCGACGAGCTGCTCGCCATGGACGTGGTCTGGGGCGACACCGACAAGGACCTGCTCGTGGTCACCAACGAGGGCTTCGCCAAGCGCACCGCCATCGAGGAGTATCGCCTGCAGGGCCGCAACGGCTACGGCGTCAAGGCCGTGCAGCTGACCGAGGAGCGCGGCACGCTCGTGGGCGCGGTGATCGTGGCGGAGGACGACCAGATCATGGCGATCATGAAGTCCGGCAAGGTGATCCGCTCCGACGTGGCCGAGGTCAAGCGCACCGGGCGCACCACGCAGGGCGTCACGCTCGCCAAGCCGGACAAGGGCGACGAGATCATCTCCATCGCGCGCAACGAGGAGAAGGACGACGACGAGGACGAGACTGCGGATTCCGCGTCCGAGACCTCGGGCGAGACCGCTTCGGAGACCGCCGCTCCGGCCGATGCGTCGCAATCCGGTGAAGCCTCCGCCGAGGCCGGCGACGCTGTGCAAGAGTAGTGGTAATCTGCCCTAAGACCGATCTCAAGGAGAAGCCATGACCGAAAACATGAACGAGCCGCAGGCCACCGAGCCCCGCGCCGAGCATCTGGGGCGCGAGGCCCGTTCCGTGGCTTCCAACGAGGTGCCGGCCGCGGCCCCGCGCGAGGCGGGAAGGCAGCCGCGCCCGGCGGTGCCGCTGTCCTCCGCCCGCCGCGCCGTGCCGCGCGCCCGTCGCATGAAGCTGTCGCTCACGCACGTCGACCCGTGGAGCGTGGCCAAGGTGTCGTTCCTGCTGGCCATCGCGGGCGCGATCATCCAGATCGTCGCCGTGGGGCTCGTCTGGGCGCTGCTCGACGCCACTGGCCTGTTCGCCAGCATCACCACGATGATGTCCAACACCGGCCTGAACTTCGATCTGGCCAGCGTGCTCCAGTTCGGCACGGTGATCAGCGCCGTGACGATCTTCTCGATCTTCGAGGTTGTGCTCGTCATGGTGCTCGCCACCATCGGCGCGTTCCTGTACAACGTGGTGTGCGCCCTCGTGGGCGGCGTGCACGTCACATTGGGCGATGACTGACGCCATGACCGGCGTGAATGACGCAAACGACGGGCGGCCGTCGATTCCGGAGGAAACGGGATCGGCGGCCGCCGCCGTATCCGGGGCAAATGCGACGGATACGGAGGAAACGTTGGGTTCGGGCTCCGCGGGTGCGAACGACGTGCGGGACGAGGCCGCGCAAGTCGCAGATCCATGGACCGTGGACCCGTGGGAGGACGACGACATTCTCGACGGCTATCAGCGCGCCACAGTCCATCTCGGACCGGATACGGAGGGAGCCGACGGTGAGGCCGTGGCCACCTTCGTGCGCAAGGACCCCGCGAAGCTCGGTCTGATCGAACGCCTGCGCCGTCTGCGTCTGCGCATGCTCGGCAAGCCGCTGGCGATCATGTACCTGCACGGCTGGAACGACTACTTCTATCGCCGGCACGCCTCCGAATACTGGGAGTCGATGGGCGTCGCGTTCTACGCCGTGGACCTGCGGCGGTACGGGCGCAGCTACCGGCCGGGCGAAACCGCCGGGTACATCGAGGACCTGCATGCGTACGCCGCCGAGCTCAACGCCCTGCGCGACCAGATCGTGCGCGACCTGGGCGACGACGTGCGGATCCTCGGCATCGGGCACTCCGAGGGCGGGCTCATCATGTCGCTGTGGGCCAACCGCGAGCGGCCCCACCACGTCCACGCGCTGGCCCTCAACTCCCCGTGGCTCGAGCTGCAGGGCAACACCACGTTCCGCCTCATCTCCACGCCGGTGCTCAAGGGGTTCCTGCTGGCCGGCGGCAAGACCCCGCTGCCGCTCAACGACCCGGGCTTCTACGGCCGCACCATCGACAAGGCCACCGGCGGCGAATGGGACTATCCCTCGTCGCTCGCGGCCACGGGCGCGCAGTTCCAGCCGCGGGCGGGATGGATGCAGGCGATCTTCAACGGGCAGGCGGAGGTGGCCGCCGGGCTCGACATCCAAATGCCCGTGCTCGTATGCACGTCCGACCGGTCGATGATGCAGGGCACGTGGGACGAGGCCATGCGCTCATGCGACGTGGTGCTCGACGTGACCGCGATCCGCGAGGCGGCGCTGAAGCTCGGCGACCTCGTCTCGATCGCGCGCATCCGCGGCGGCATCCACGACCTGACCATGAGCCGTCCCGAGGCGAGGCGGCAGTACTTCGGCATCGTCACGGCGTGGGGCGGGCAGACGGCGTGGCGCACGTTCCTGCCCGGTCCGGCGGTGCAGGCGGCCCTGCGGAGGTTGTAAGACGGTCAGCGCATGGCGCAGACGGTGAGGTAGACGGCGACGACGTGGCAGGCGTAGCCGACGACCGTGCCCGTGTGGAACACCTCGTGGTAGCCGAACCAGCCGGGGACGGGATTGGGCCTGCGCCACGCGAAGCAGACCGCGCCCGCGATGTAGGCCGCGCCGCCCGCCGCGATGAGGATCGTGGCCGCCGGTCCCACCGCCGGGGCCGTCCACAGGAACGGCAGCAGCGTGACCGGTGCGAGGCCGAGCACGATGTAGATCATGGTGAAGATCCAGTCGTGGTTGTGGTACCAGATCACGTGCGCGACGGATCCGATGAGCGCCGCCGACCAGATGACGATGAGGTACGGCCAGCGGATGCGCCCGTCCAGCGCGAAGAGGAACGGGGTGTTCGTGCCGGCGATGATGAGGAAGATGTTGCAGTAGTCGATCTGGCACAGCACCTTGTTCATGCGCGGCCCCCAATGGCCGATGTGCAGCAGCGCGCTGTTGCCGAACAGCAGCATCGCCGTCGCGCCGTACACCGCGCACGCGATCTTGACGGCGCCCCACGGGGCCACGCAGATGAGGACGATCGACGCGGCCACGGCCAGCGGGAACGTGACGAGGTGCATCACGCCGCGCAGCCGGGGCTTGGCGATGTAGTCGCGTTCGGGGCGGTTCCGGTTCGCGGCCGACCGGCGCAGCAGACGCTCCCGGCGCTGGGCCTCCTTGCGCGCCGCAGTGGCCTCACGCGCCCGTTTGCGCGCATGGGCGACCCGTTCGCGCACCTCATGCTCCCGGCGCTCGCGGTATTCGAGGTGTTCGCGCCGGAACCTGTTCGCATTCGTCATCGCCGTGCTCATGCCTCCGATCGTACGCCGGGAAGCCCGTGGCCGGAGCTGCTCATTCCGTGGGAGAACAGTTGCGGATTGAGCGGATTGAGTGCGCTGGAGGGCCGCGGAGGCTTGTGAAATCCTATGGCGTCCTATGCGAGGCTGGTGGGGCATCCGTTTCGCTCAATTTGCGGGTGGTTGATTATGGATTGAGCGGATCGAGTGCGTGAGGAGCATGTTCAAGCGTGCTACGCACTGGATCCGCTCAATCTGCAGGATGATGGTCGGAGATTGAGCGGATTGGATGCGTGAGCGGTCCTTGAACGCTCGTTGGGCATCCGTTTCGCTCAATCTGTCGGAAGACGTTCGTGGATTGAGCGGATCCAGTGCGGGAAAGTCCGGGTTGGGTGCCGCATACTCAATCCGCTCAACAATCCGCTCAATCTGATGTGAGATGTGGGTGTTGTGTGCGTGGACGGAATCGGGAGCTGCGAAATCCGAAACCGCATGGATCGTCAATCCGCGAACTGGCGAATCGTCTCGCCGATGCGGTCGTCCAGCGTGCCTTCGGTGATGACCGGCAGGTAGGGGCGGTGCGCGTCCACGATCTCCAGCAGACGGGCCACGGGCGCGATGCCGTCGCCGATCTGGCAGGGGGTGATCTCCGCGGCGGCGGAGGGCGCTGTGCCGGCAGCGGATTTCGTGGCGGAGGGCGCCGTGCCGGAGGGCACCGTGAAGTCCTTGAGATGGAAGGCCACGATGCGCTCGCCGAACCGCCGGAACGCGGCCTCGGTCACCGCAACCTCACGCTCGGCCGGGTCGCGCGGATCGGCGGCGTCGTTGCCCGCCGGATCGTCGAGCGCATGCCCGGCCGGGTCGAGGATGATGCCGAGGAACGGCGAATCCACCGCGTCGAGCAGCCTCTCGGTGCTGTCCAGATCGTGCAGCGCGTGGTGCGGGCACGGCTCCAGACCCACGATCGCGCCGAACCGCTCGCCCACGTCGGCCAGCCGGCGCACGAGGTCCACAAACTCGGCCCACGCGGCCGGCGATTCGCCGCCGTCGCCGCCATCAGGCGTGAGCCGTCCCGGATGCGTGCCCACCACCGGCGCGCCGAAGTACCGCGCGTGGCGCAGATACGCTTCGAACGTGGCGACGGCAGCCTCGCGCTCGCCGCCGGACTTGTCCATCGGATTGACGTAGCAGCCCATCACGGCCACGGACACGCCCCGCGCGGCCAGCGCCAGACGGCAGCGCTCCCCCATGCCGGGGTTGATCGCCGCGGCGCCGGAGGGCATGTGCGGGAACGATTTGCCGAGCGCCAGCTGCGTGCAGTGCGCGCCCTGCGCGGCGAGGCCGTCGGCCAGCGAGTCGAAATCCGTGGCGGTGGTGATGTCGTGCCCGCGGGCGCCGAAGTTGATGGTGTGGGAGGTGTACGTCGTTGTCATGCCTTTGAGCATACCGTTCGCCGGGCCGCGGGAACGCGTTCGTTGCCGCGCGTTGGCGGACGGCGTTGGAGACTGGTTGCGCGTGCTCACACTTCTCAAAAATTTTGAGAAGTAAATGGCAAAACTTCTCAAAATTTTTGAGAAGTGCGCATCTGACCAGTCGCCGTCCGTCATCCAAAAGACGATGCCGAGCGCGCCCAAGATAAGCTGGAGACATGAGCGGGGTGGAACGAGCGAACCGGGATGGCCAGCGATTTCGCATCGGCGTGGTGGACAACGACGCCATGGTGCTCGTCGCCCTGCGCGCCATTTTGCGGCAGCGGCTGGAACCGTTCGGCATCACGATCGCTTGGGCGGTCCGGGGTGGCGAGGAGGCCGTGCAGCGGTGCGTGGACGTGGCGTCCCGGCCCGATCTGGTACTGGTGGACATGGGCATGGACGACGTGGACGGGGCGACCGTGTGCCGGAGGATTCGCATGCTGTCCGACCGGATCGCGCTGCTTGCCATGACCTCGTATTCGCTCAACCGGTACCGTGACGCCGCGATGCGTGCCGGGGCGCAGGCGTTGCTGGACAAGGCGGACACGGACATGTTTGTGCGGCGGATCGTCGCGTGCGCGGAGGGACGGCCATACGCGGAGGACGGATTTCCCACGCCGGCGCAGGCGCATCGGAGGCTGTGCGCGGGGCATGCCGCAGGTCGCTCCTCCGGACACGGCGGTGCAGGACCGGGAGCGGACGAGCAGAGCAATGCGCTGCTCCGGGGATTGTCCGACAAGGAGATCGAAGTCATGGACTACTGCATTCAGGGCTACACCTCCCGCGAAGTGGCCGCCAAGCTCGGACTGACCGAATCGACGGTGAAGACGCACGTCCGCCACGCCATCGCGAAACTGGGCGTGCGCAACAAGCTGCAGGCCGTGCAGCGGTGGACGGCGTTGCGGGCCGCATCCGGATCGGGGCGTGCGCAATGACGTGGATGGAACGTCTCAGGCGCTCGGCCCGCCCCTACGCGGTGCCGCTCATCGCCGCCACCGTGCTGCTCACCATCGTCGATGGCGTGGCGAACCGGTCCATGTCGAATCTGGTGCCGGTCACCACCTGCCTGTACGCGCTGCTCGTCATGGAAACCTACTGGTGGCCCGCGTTCGGCTCGTTCGGCGTCGTCGCGATCGCCGTCACCGCCGCGCTCACGCCCCGCATCATCCTGCCCATGCCGGTGTGGAGCCTGTGGTTCGTCTACGGCATGCTCGCGTACCGTCGCAAACACGCGGCGCTGGCGGTCACCCTGCTGCTGGGCGTGGCGGGCACGGCGGGCGGTGTGATGCTGGGTCGATACCCGCTGTGGAACATGGCCAGCATCGTGTCGCTGGACGGCTCGTTCTGTCTGGCCGCGCTCGCCGGATACGCGCTGGTGGAGCGCGGGCGGATCGAGGAGGCCAAACGCGTGGCGGCGGAGAACGCGCGCATGAAGCGGGATCTGGAACTCGGCAGCCGCATCCACGATTCGGTGACGCAGGGGCTGACGGTCATCGCGCTCACGGCGGAACGGGAGGCGGCGTCCGCGGACGCGGCGGCTTCCGACGGGAGTGACAAGGCGTGGGATCTGGTGGCCCGGACGGCACGCGCCACGCTCGGGCAGCTGCGCGAGGTGATCGACATTCTCGGCGGCAGGCAGGCGGATGCGGTGAGCGATCAGTCCGTGATTCCCGTCCCGGTTGAGGCATCGGTTGAGTCCCCGGGCATGAAGGATTATCCGGCCGCCGTGCGCGCATTGGCCCACAGCGGCGACGATCGTCTGCATGCGCTGGGATTCGGCGGGCAGACGGTCGTGGAGGTTGATCGGTCCGGCGTTGGCGCAGACATGGGTGCTGCGGACGCGGGTGCCGTGGGCAGTGCGGACGCATGGCGGGAAGTGCTGGATCTGCTTGGCCAGCTGTACACCAACATCGCCGGACACGCCGATCCGCACGGCGGCGACTATGCGCTGCGCGTGACCGTGGCCGAGGAACGCGTGACGATCGTGCAGTCCAACGGCGTGGCGGTGGATTCCGATGAAAATGCGCCCGGCGCGGTGCCGCATGCGGGACGCGGATTGGCGTTGCACCGCAGGCGGGTGGCCGCGCTGGGCGGCACGCTGCACACGAGTTTGGAGGACGGCGTGTGGGTGCTGTCCGCCACGGTGCCGCTTGCGTCGGCTCGCCGCCGCGGCGATGTCCAGGGGAGGGAATGATGGAAACGTCAACGACGGCCGGGCGGCGGTTCGGTCTGAGCAGCTTCGGATTGAAGATCGTCGGATGCGTGTGCATGGTGTTCGGCAGCATCGCCATGTACGTGCCGGGTACGCCCATTGCGTTCGCGTGGATCGGTCAGGCGGCTCTGCCGATCTTCCTCTATCAGGTCGGATGGAGCTGCGAATATACGCGTAGCCGCCGGCGGTACCTGCTGCGGCTGTATGCGGCCAGCGTGGCGACGGGGTTCATACTGGCGGCCTGGCCATGGCCGGGACTGGGCGTGAACGTGTTTCCGGTGCTGCTGCACACGGCGATCATCATCTGCATGCTGCTGGAGCCCGATGTGCGCACGCGCATACGGTACGCGCTGCTGTACGTGGCGTGGCAGGTGGGTGCGTACGTGCTGCTGTACGAAGGCGTGGCGCGGGTCGTCCGGCTGATTCCCGAGTCGTATTATTCACAGTGGTCCGCGTCGTTTGACCTCGAACGATTCCTGCAAAGCCTGTTCGGCATGGCCCTGTTCATGGACTACGGGTTGTTCTACGTGGCCGTTGGCGTGGGGCTGTGGCTGTGCCGCAAGTCGCGGGCGCATGTGACCGTCACCATGGCGCTCATCGGCGTGGTGAGCATGTTGATATATTCCGAATCCTATGCCATGGCCATTCTGCAATTGCCGGGGCGTTTGCTGGGAATGGAGTGGAATGAGGCGGAATCCCTGAACCAGACGTTGCATAGGGTGTTGTTCGCCAACCGTCTGGTCTACGCCTATCCCGCGCAAAATCTGCCTTCCGACAATTTGGGGTGGATGATGATTTTCGCGCTGCCGTTCATGCTGCTGCATAACGGTCGTCGCGGGTGTGGCGGGCGCTGCACCAAGTGGTTGTTCTACGTGTTCTATCCCGTGCACATTATGGTGCTGTTCATTGTCGGGCGTCTGTTGGGTTACGGTACCATCTTTTAAGGATGTATTACAGATAACCGTGCCGTTTTCCTACGATTTTATCGGTCGCTAAGTGACTGATTTCGGATAGGGTATATTCATCATCTAAAAGATGATATACGGATGGACGGTTTTATCATTATCTTGTCATGATAAATATCAAAAAATATCAATGAGAAGGTTTTTGCGAAAAGATAATATCTGGTTGTAGTGGCTGCTATTCCATCTATCTTTTCCTTGGATGGTTGGTGATTGCGATGAAAGTGCGTTTGCAACATATTCCGCTCATTGCTGGAAACGGTCTTACGGGTTTCGATCTGAAGATCATCGCCTGCGTCATCATGGTGATTGATCATATTGGCATGTTTATTCCGCATATGCCAGTGGAAATGCGTTGGGTGGGGCGCATGGCGATGCCTGTATTCATGTTTTTGATAGGTCAGGGCATGGAACATACGCGCGACCGCAAGCGATACATGTTGCGGCTATACCTTGCCGGCGTGGTGATGTCTCTGCTGCAAGTCGCATTGCAAATACCGAATAATATATTCCCAACTTTATTGCAAATAGCTATTATTATTGACATCATTTCCAAACAAAGCAATAAGGCTAAGATTTGGCGAATAGCATTATACTGTCTATGGCAAGTTGTGTGTGATGCTTTGTATTATTACGCTATTTATAATACTGATAATGCTGTGTTGAGTTATTATAGTCCGGTTTTGTTTGCCCTATTCAATTTTGGTCCATTTGAATATGGGTATGGCTTTATAATAATGGGCGTTCTGTTTTGGTTGTATGGGAAGTCAAAACTCGGTATTGCGCTATCTTTTTCGATTTTTACGATTTCGTATGTGCTGATGATGAATAATCGGTATTTGCTGAATTTTCTTCTGGATACAGTGTGGTTTGATTATCATTCATATTGGTACTACATAACATATCAAATGGCATCGGTTGTTGGCATGCATCCCATGGTTATGGGTCGTTCCCTGATGGAATATCCGCAGTGGATGATGATCGCTTCTCTTCCGCTGTTGCTGTTATACAATGGCCGACGCGGTGCCGGCGGCGGTGCTGCCAAATGGTTTTTCTACGTGTTCTATCCCGTGCACATTGCGATGCTCTTTGCGATTGGACGCTTGCTGGATTAGTGCATCATCTTTTCGATGAGCGGCTACTGCGCTCGAATAGCATGCAGGCATGAAGATCATGAAACGTCTCGGCGGGCCGGCACTGGCCGGCGCATGCGTGCTGCTGGTTGTGCTTGTGGCCGCTTTCGCAGGTACCGTTGCCGGGCCCGGGCGGTCTCCCGCGGAGGCGACGTCCGGGCCCTTCATCGAAGCGACGGACCCCGTCTCCCCCGCCGCCATCCGCGATCCCCGACCGTTGGCGATGCCCGCGCAAACCATGAGCCTTGCGCCGATCAAACAAGGCGTGCGGCGTCGCACGGTCGTCTATCCCGCATTCGAGTTCTCCGGACGCAGCATGCCGCCCGGCGACGGGGACTCGTTCGTGCTGTATTCCGCGCGCCGATTCACCGGCAAGCAGCGCTACGACGTGTTCGTGCGCAATGACGGTGACGGAGGCATGACCGTGCGCGTATGGAAGATCATGCGATCGTGGTGGGCGTGGAGCCGTGTGATGGCCTGTGAAGTGCGCATCCAGGCGCATGGCGCGGCCGGATTCCGGGTGGCCGGCATGCAGGCGCAGGAGGAATGGTATTTCACCGTGGCGGGCGACGGCATGGCGAGCGATTTCAGCGGGGATGTCCGATAAATAGCCTTCGTTGCCGCCGTGCCGTCGTGATGCCGTGTCGGGCGGGTGAATGGATATCGGGCAGCGGAGCGGGCGATGAGGCGGATGGTCACGCGGCGGTCACGCAGGCAATCGGATGGCCAAGCCGTGAGGGTAGTCCGAAGGACGATCAGCGGACATCCTTGATGGATTGTTCCGCAGGCAATGCGGGCAATTGCACGGACGATCGAGAGGAAGGAATACACGCTATGAACGGTTTGACGCTCGCCGTCATGGCGGCCGCATGCCTGATCGCGCAAGTCACCGCGCAACTCATTCCCGGTGCCCCGATCTGGCTCGCTTGGGCGGGGCAGATCGCCATGCCGCTGTGCGCGTTTCTGGTGGGGCGGGGCTTCGAACGGACGCGTAACCGGGTTGATTTCCTCATTCGTCTGCATATGGCCAGCGTGATGACGGCGGCTCTGCAAACGCCGCTGCACATCGACGTCAATCCATTCCCCGCGCTGGTGCAGATCGCGCTCCTCGTCACGTTCCTCTTCTGGCATGACCGTCGTCGGCGACTCATCGGTCTTGGCGCGTACGTGCTGTGGCAGGCCGCGTGGTTCGCGCTGCTCAACGCAGTGCTCCCGTTCCATGCGGTTCCGGCGCTGTATGACCATCGGCACCTCGTCGCCGCGTTCTTCGGGCTCGTGCCCATGTGGGACTATCGCGCATGCTTCATCGTGCTCGGAGTACTGCTGTGGCGGTTCCGTCGTTCGCCGGCTGGCATTGCGGTGGTGATGACGGCGTTCTCCCTGCTTTGGCTTGCCATGATGAACACGCGGTTTGGGCTCGGCGTGCTGTATTTGCCGTACCGCATTGGGGTGGCGGATCCTGTGGGTATGAGTGCCACGGCTATGAGTCCTGTGATCGTGAGTCCCACGGAAACTGCGTGGTCGATCGCCCTGCAGTATCTGGGCTTCGATCCGTTCGCCATGGGCTCCCCGCCGTTCGGGCCGCAGTCCCCATGGATGATGATCTTCGCGCTGCCGCTCATGCTGGCCTGCGACCGCCGGCGGGGCTTTGGAGAACCGCGAATATTGCGGTCGGCTTTATGACGAACTTCGCAGCCAACTTCGTAAAGCTTCGTAAAACTTCGCAACGATCTTAAGATGATGCGAAGCTCTGCGAAGTTCGTTGCGAAGTTGTCGCGTGAACCGCGTTATGCGTCGCGCCGACCGAGGCATCCTTTAAGCTGGGCACGTCGGAATCCGCGTGAAGCCGGAAGCTGAAGAAACAAGAGTCCGAGGAGCAAAGGAGCCCCGATATGCCGCAATCACGCGTCACGTTTTCCACGGACGACGAGCTGGAGCAGCGGTTGTTCGACGCGGCCGAGGCCAAGTCGCTCGGTAACATCAAGGACTTTGCGGGGCGGCCGGTACTGGTGGAGGGCGGCGGATACGAGAAGATCTGGCTGGAGACCCAGCCGATGGGCGGCGAGATGTACGCCAAGCGCGATCTTGAGGTCGGGCTCAACAACCAGCTGTTCTTCATCGAGACCCAGCGCGAGGATGGCAGGCTCGCCGGTGCGATTGCGTGCGAGGGCGGCGTGGTCGACCCGCAGTTCAACCAGTTCCAGGGCTTCTGCTTCGCCGAGCCGGCGCTCAACATGTACTACCTGACGGGCAGGAACCCGGACTATCTGCACGCGCTGTACCGTGCGCTCAAGCGCTTCGACGCTTACCTGTGGGCCACGCGCGACTCCGACGGCGACGGCTGCCTGGAGACGTGGTGCCAGTTCGACACCGGCGAGGACCACGCCCTGCGCTTCGCCGACGCGCCCACCCAGTGGCGGCCGGACACGCCGCCGACCGGCTTCGAGGTGGTGCCGATCGCGTCGATGGACTTCATGGGCTACTCGTACGCCTCGCGCGACGTGCTGGCCCGCATCTGCGCGCTTGCCGGTCAGCAGGAGGAATCCGCGAGTTGGCGCGCGAAGGCCGATCAGGTGCTGAACCGCATGCGCGAGTACCTGTGGGACGACGGTCGCGGTGCCTACTTCGACCGCGACAGGCATCACCGCGTCATGCCCGTGCTGCTGCACAACACGCTGCGCACCATGTACTGGGGCGCCATCACGCCCGCCATGGCCAACCGGTTCGTGGACGAGCACCTGACCAATCCGCGCGAATTCTGGCCGGCCATGCCGCTGCCGAGCGTGGCGGTCAACGACCCGCTGTTCCGCAACGTGCCCACCAACAACTGGAGCGGCGCGTCCGAGGCACTCACCTACCAGCGGGCCATCCGCGCGCTGGAGCGATACGGCCGCTACGAGCTGATTCCCAAGCTCGGGCGCGCGCTCATGGAGGCGATCGGCCCCGACGGCGCGTTCGTGCAGCAGTTCGACCCGTTCACCGGCCGGCCGTACGAGTCCGCGTTCCCCGGGCAGCGGCAGGACGCATACGGCCCCTGCATGCTGTCCGTGCTGGAATACCTTTCGCGCATGCACGGCGTGCACATCGAGTTCGACCGGGTCATCTGGGGCTCCTGCGGCAAGGCGTCCACGGACTACACGCAGGAGTGGGACGGCCGCACGTTCCGCATCGTCAGCGACGGTCGGTGGGCCGAAGCGTTCATCGACGGGGTTCGCGCGTTCTCTGTGCCCGCCGGGCGCCGCGTGGTCACGGACCTTACCGGGGAAATGCTCGCGCAATGCGATTTCTGACCTCATGCACCGGGTAGCATGCCGATCCGGCGGCTGCCGCGCGAAGGCACAGGGTTGGAATTCCGCCATTGTGCGGTTGCCACGCCATGCTGATTCGGGCGGCCTATCGGGAGGGTTAGGTCAGAAATCGAATGTTCCGCGCGAAGTGGGCGTGTGCGCATCAAGTAAGCGCAGACTTGGTGTTAAAACTGTGGATTTTTGCGTATCCTCGGTGGTGGAACGTGGTCGCAGGTACCATTCCGCCGTTCCTCATCTCTCGTTCCCGTCTCCGAACGTATGCCAGATGCATGCCGCGTTATACGAAAATCGCCCGTTCGGTCCAACCTGCGGGCCATTTTGCGCAGGTTGGACCGAACAGGCGATTTTGGAGCCTCTCGGGAGGCCATTTTTCGGTCATTCGGTCCAAGCTGTTCCGGAGAGAGCCCAGATTGGACCGAATGACGCATTATGCCCTATGCAGTGCCTATGCAGTGGCCGATGCAGTGCGACGAGGGGTCACAGGGCGAGGGGTCACAGCACGCCCTGGGCGACCATCGCGTCGGCCACCTTGACGAAGCCGGCAATGTTCGCGCCCGCCATGAGGTCGCCCTCCTCGCCGTACTCCTTGGCGGCGGCCAGCGAGTTGGCGACGATCGACTCCATGATCGACTTGAGCTTGGCGTCGGTCTCCTCGAACGTCCAGCTCAGGCGGTAGCTGTTCTGGCTCATCTCAAGGCCGGACACGGCCACGCCGCCGGCGTTCGCGGCCTTCGCCGGGCCGTAGAGCAGGCCGTTCTTCTGGTAGACCTCGATGGCCTCCGGCGTGGACGGCATGTTCGCGCCCTCGCACACCACCGTGCAGCCGTTCTTCACCAGCGCCTCGGCGGATTCACCGTCGATCTCGTTCTGCGTGGCGCACGGCAGCGCGATGTCGCACGGCACGGTCCACACGCCCTTGCAGCCCTCGTGGTACTCGGCGCCCGGCACACGCTCGGCGTACTCCTTGATGCGGCCGCGGTGGCCCAGCTTGATGTCCTTGACCACGTCGAGCTGGATGCCGTTCGGGTCGTACACGTAGCCGTTGGAGTCGGAGACGGTCACGACCTTCGCGCCCAGTGCCTGCGCCTTCTCAGTGGCGAAGATCGCCACGTTGCCGGAGCCGGAGACGACGACGGTCTTGCCCTCGAAGGAGTCGTTGCGCAGCACGCGCAGGGCCTCGGCGGTGTAGTAGCACAGGCCGTAGCCGGTCGCCTCGGTGCGGGCGAGCGAGCCGCCGAACTCAAGGCCCTTGCCGGTGAGCACGCCGGAGTACTCGTCGCGGATGCGCTTGTACTGGCCGAACAGGTAGCCGATCTCGCGGGCGCCCACGTTGATGTCGCCGGCCGGCACGTCCGTGAACTGGCCGATGTGACGGCACAGCTCGGTCATGAACGCCTGGCAGAAGCGCATGACCTCGGCGTCGGACTTGCCCTTCGGGTCGAAGTCGGAGCCGCCCTTGCCGCCGCCCATCGGCAGCGTGGTCAGGCTGTTCTTGAGGATCTGCTCGAAGCCGAGGAACTTGATCACGCCCTCGTTCACGGTCGGATGGAAGCGCAGACCGCCCTTGTACGGGCCGATCGCCGAGTTGAACTGCACGCGGTAGCCGCGGTTGACCTGCACCTTGCCGGAGTCGTCCACCCAGGCCACGCGGAACTTGATCACGCGTTCCGGCTCCACGAGGCGCTCCAGCACGCCGTTCGCCTCGTACTCCGGGTGCTTCTCCACCACGGGCTGGAGGCTTTCGAGCACCTCGCGCACCGCCTGCAGGAATTCGGGCTGATCGCCGTCGCGCTTCTCGACCTGCGCGTAGACCTTCTTGACGTACTCGTCAGTGAGCATGTGATTCTCCCTTGATTGGGTCAATGAGACGCCTTCATTGTAAGCAGAAGCCGTCATGCCCCGGAAGAGGTTCGGCCCGGACGTCCCACATAGTAAGCGGGCGTGCCAATGAGGGGCCGGGCTAACAGATAGTCCGCTGTGAACAAGTTGGCGGGCCTGTGGACAACCCGGATTCCGCGCCTCGTCCACCGCCCGAACCCGCCAAACCGTGGATGACCCGCCTCGCCGGGCCAGAGCTGTGGATAAGCTCGGGAACCGATTGATGAAGGCGTGGAGGCGATATGGAGAAGATCATCGAGCCGGTGGTGTTTCTGTGCATCATTCTGGCCGGATACCTGTTCAAACGCATCGGATGGTTCAAGCCGAACGACTACCGCGTGCTGCAGAAGATCGTCTTCAACCTGCTGCTGCCGGCCGCGGTCGTGGTCTCCTTCATGGACAACCCGCACGACATGAACCTGCTGTGGGTGACGCTCTTCGGCTTCTGCTGCTCGGTCATCCCCATTCTGGTGATCTACTTCGTCACGCGCAGGGCTCCGCTGGGCGACCGCGCGTTCGAGATGCTCAACGGCTCCGGCTTCAACATCGGCTGCTTCGCCATGCCGGTCGTGCAGGCGCTCATGGGACCGACCGCCGCCGTGGCCGTGGTGATGTTCGACATCGGCAATTCGGTGATGATGTCCGCCGGCATGAACGCCGTGACCACGCAGCTGCTGCACATCGACGACACGCATCCGCTGAGCCCCGAGGAGCAGGCCCGCCCGATCGGCCCGCGCGCCCCGCGCAAGATCCTCGACAAGGACGCCCGCCGACTGCAGCGCCGCGCCAACTTCCGCCGCATCGCCCGCAACTTCTACTCCTCCGCCGCGTTCATGACGTACATGATCATGCTTCTCGTGCTGCTGAGCGGCTTTGTGATGCCCCAGTGGATCGGCACCGCGCTGCGCCCGCTGTCCAACGCCAACGCGTTCTGCTCCATGATGATGGTCGGCATGCTCATGGATCTGCCGCAGGGCCGCGACGACGTGCGCCGCCTGTTCACCGTGTTCGGCTGGCGCACCCTGTTCGCCGCGGTGTTCGCTGTGGCCGCGTGGTTCATCCTGCCGGTCGACCCGGCGGTCCGCAAGGCCGTGATCTTCGCCTGCCTCGCGCCGGTGGGCGTCTTCTCCACGCTGTTCACCGACCGAGTGCTCGGCAACGCGCGTCTGGCCGGCCTGTGTCTGGCGTTCCTCGCGATCGTAAGCCTGATTGCCATGACCGCGGTCAACATCCTGCTGGTGGTGTGACATGGCGGCCGAGACGCGCGGTGCGAATGCGGTGCAGGCACGCCGGCACATGACGGTCACGGGCCGCGTGCAGGGCGTCGGCTACCGGTACACGGTGGTCATGGCCGCCCGTCGGCTCGGCGTGAGCGGCTGGGTGCGCAACTGCCGCGACGGGTCCGTGGAGTGCGAGGCGCAGGGCACGGACCGGCAATTGGATGATCTGGAGGCCCGCATGCGCGTCGGGTCGCAGTGGAGCCGCGTGGCGGACATCGCCGTGCAGGACGTGCCGCCGCTGGCCGGCCCGCAGCCGCCGTTCGCCGTGCGGGGATGACCGCGTGATGACCGCGTGGGGATGACCGCGCGCGGCGAATGGCGGCAGGCCGTCGGGAGACGCGATCAGGACCAGTTGGACAGGAACGTGCCGTCGCCGTCCTCGTTGATGAGGATCGGGTCGGGCCATGAATCGCCCTTCACCGGTCCATAGATCGAGGCCTTCACGTCACCGTTCTTGGACTTCATGGACGAGAACGGCGTGTTCGCCGGGTACCAGTGCCATGTGCCGCAGGTGTAGATGCCGGCGGACGTGCTGGGATCGCTGCTGTCGCCGGAGGCCATTTCGATCTTGAGCGCCGTCGCGTCGCATTGCAGGTCGTAGCCGCCGGCGTCGTTCTTGGCGATTGACAGGAATGTGCCGCGGAACGGCGAGCGGTGCCATTCCGATTGCGGCGTGGACTGGATGTTTTTGTCCTCGTCGACGGAATCGTAATAGCCGGTGAACGTGCCGTCCGCATTGACCGTCAGCTCGGTCTGGCTCATGCCGCTGCTGGGAAAGACGTACGATCCGGTGACGTTCTTCATCATCGACTGATCGAGCGTCGCGCTGGCGGACGCGGACGAGCTTGCCGAAGCGGATGCGGACGCCGACGGCGAGGGCGATGTGCTCACGGTCGCGTCGGGCAGCGAATCCCAGTCGAGGTCGCTGTTCTCCACGAGGTAGTAGACGTTGTCGTCGGTGGGCGCGGGCTTCATCTTGACGTGGCTGTCGTCGCCGTAGCCGCTGTAGGGCAGGAACGGGTTGGTGGCGTTCATGCCGTCGGCCGAGGCGGAGGTGCTGCTGTACTGCGACTTGTCGCGGGCCAAGATGAACGGACGCGTGGTGTCCACGGCGGGCTTGCCCTGCGCGTCCTTGAGCGCGGCGTCGTCGAAGTAGCCGTCGGACTTGAGCTGGTCGAGGTCGGCGCCCACCGGGAAGACCACGTAGAAGTCGTCCATCTCGTAGGTGGAGCCGCTGGACTGCGGGAAGCTGTTCCAGTCGGTTATGGTCTGGAGCTTGCCGTTGACGCACACCTGACCGATCACGTCGCCGGCCGGCTTGCCGCCGCACATGGTGGACGTGAGGTCGCGCTGCGGGAACAGCTCAAGCGCTCCGGTGCCCCCGTTGACGAGATACTGGGCCTTGTCGCTGCTGCAGTACGGCTGCTGGGCCGCGTCGCAGGTCACCATCATGGTGCCGGATTCGCCGTAGTAGTTGTCGTCCTTGAACGGGCTCGTGCTGCCCTCGGTCTGGTACAGGGACGGCGCGTAGGCCTGGGAATTCGGGGTTTGGGACTTGAAGGTCAGGCAGTCGCCGGCCTTGGTGCAGTAGCGGCCGGCCAGATTGAACGGCGAGCCCCAAGTGCCCGTATAGCCGTAGCCGTCGTCGACGTTGCTGAGCGCCTTCTTGACGCTGTCCGCATCCATGCCGCGGTACAGCGTGATGCTCTTGGATCCTGAGGCGCTTTCGCCCGGGGCCGGATAGGAGCCCGCGACCTTGCCGACGTTGTCCTTGGCGGAGAGGCGGTTCACCACGGTGACGCTGAAGCCCTGCTTGGTCAGCGCCTGCCTCGTTTCGTCAACGTCCTTGCCGATGATGTCGAACGGCACGCCGTCGCCCTTGGTGGCCACGCCGACGAAGATGCCGTCGGACTGCTGGTCCTCGGGCAGCGCCTGACCGTCGGCCGGGGACGTGACGACCACGTCGCCCTCCGCGTACTGGCTGTCGTCGGAGACGACGACCTCCTTCGCGGTGACGGGCACGCCCATGTCCTTGAGGGACTCCACGGCGTCCGAGGCGCTCTTGCCCACCGTGCCCTGCGGGACGCCGGGGCCGGCGGATTCCTGCACGGTGACGGTCTGGTCCTTCTGCACGCGGTCGCCGGGCTTGAGGTTGTCGTAGCCGACGAACGCGCCCTTGGGCTTGCCGGAGAAGATCTGCTGCTTCTCGACCTTGACGCCCTTGGACTTGAGCTGGTCGGCGACCACGTCGGCGGTGAGCTGCTGGCCGGCCTGCACGGTGAAACTGGACTCCTGCGGGAGCAGGGTGCCGCCCCACAGGCCCTGACGCCAAGTGAGGTAGGCGCCCAGACCGCACGCGGTGGCCAGCACGGCCAGCGTGACGGTGATCGCCACGGGCTTGACCCAGCCACGGCGGGGCTTGGCGGCGGCAGTCGTGCCCGATTGCGCCGGTTCGCCGGCCGGTGGCGTGGATGGGGTCTGCATCGATTGCGGTGCCACGGCGGGTTCCGGTGTGATGGCCGGAACAGCCGGAGCCGCCGGGGCCGCGGGAACGTCGGGCTGCGCGGCTTCCGCAGTGGTGGTCGATTCGGTGGTCGATTCGGCGGAAACCGGAGTCTCCGACGTTGCGGCTGCCGGCGCTTCGGCGGTTTGCGCGGGCGCGGATTCGGGTTCCGGTGCGCTCATCGGGGCGCCGCAGTTCACGCAGAACTTGTCGTCGGCGTCGTTGTTGGCGCCGCAATGGATGCAGAACATGGTTGTGCCTTTCGTGAGTCGGCAGTCGGCTAAACTACAGGCGCATCAGATCGGTGAGCGCGGATCCGGCGATGCTGCCGGCGATGATGAACGCGACGAACAGGATCACCACGCACACCACGATGGAGGCGAACCACAGCCAGAAGCGGTCGACGCTGCGGTGCTGCTCGCTCTCCACGATGATCGCGCTCGGCATGAGCAGCACGGTGAGCAGGTAGGCGAAGTAGAAGATGACGAGCGCCACCACGGTGCCGCCGACGAGCGAGAGCAGGATGAGCACCACGTACAGCGCGCAGAACGGCACGAGGCGCTGGGCGTACATGTCGTGAATCTGCAGGAAGGACGCGGGATCGCCGAAGATCTTGCGGCCCACGAACGACATGAGCACGCCCGCGTAGGTGATGACGAGGAACGCGATCCACGCCTTGAACCACACCGACGCCGAGGGCGCGGAGGCCGAATACGTGGGCGCGACGTTGCTGCCGAGAATCTCGTTGAGGCTGCTGGAGTAGCCGTTGACGAAGCCGGACGCCGCGCTGACGGCCTTCGCGGCCCACGTGTAGATGAGCAGTCCGGTGGCGAGGCTGGTGACCACGGTCACCACGAACGACCACCACGGTTTGGTGTTGAAGTCCTTGGACGGCGACTTGAACGAGTCGAGCAGCCACTGGCCGAACGCCTTGGCCTCCTCGGCGGTGTGGTCGGGGGCGGCCGGTGCGGCGGGAGCGGCGTTGGGGGCGCCGGGCGCCGGGGCATAGCCGGGCTGCGGGTAGCCGTTCTGGATCGGCTGACCGGGCTGTACGGGCTGACCGGGCTGGGGTGCGGCGTAGCCGTTCGGCTGGGCGTAGCCGGGCTGCTGCGGTGCGGGCTGGGCATATGTGGGCTGCGGTTGCGGCTGAGCCGGCTGCTGATATCCGAACTGCTGGGGTGCCGATTGGACGGGCTGCGGCTGAGGAGCGGGCTGCTGCGGCGCCGGCTGCGGCTGCGCGGGCGCCACATAAGCCGGCACGGTCGCAGCCTCCGGAGCGGCCGGTGCATCCGGCGTGGTTGCGGTGGTGACCATTGTGGGCTCGACGGTGGGCTCGGTGGCGGGCTGCTGGAAGTCAAACGATTGCGGAACCGTCGGGTTGACGGGCTCTTCCGTTGCGGTCGGCGCCGCATCGGAGGTGGGCTGCTGGAAGTCGAAATGCTGCGGTGCGGCCGGCGTCTCCGGTGCGGCGGGCTCAGCGGGCGCGGCAGGCTCGGCGTTTTGCGCGATCGGCACGGTCTCGTCGGATTCCGGGGCGGTCGTCGCCGGAGCGATGGGTTCAGCGGACACCGCCGGCATGGCGGTGGTCGGCGCGTCCGCAATGGACGGCACGGGCGCGATGGCCACGGTCGGTGCATCCTCGACGGGCTGTGCAGGCGTCGGCAGCACGGTGGTCTGCTGCACGTCAGGCGTGACGTCGGCGGGCGCGGGCTGAGCCTCTGCCGCGACCGGTGCAACGGGTGCCGCCGGCGCGGCCGCCTCGAACGGATGACCGCAGAAACGGCAGAAACGTGCTTCTTCGGGGTTGTTGCCCCCGCATGCGGAACAGGCCTTCATGGTGTTCTCTCTTCCCCCACGAACAATCGTGGTTATAACGACATTTTCATCTTAGGTTGTGCAATGTTGCCGGTACAGGGTCCGCGCAATATTCGCCGCATTTCAGTGGAACAGTCACTTGACCAGATACAGCACGTTCGAGTCCACGGGCGGCACGTTCATGTGGTAGCCCATGATCTTGAGGAACGGCTTCGAGGAATCCGGCTTGGCCTTGCCCTGCACCTGGGGATCCTCGTAGGACGATCCGCCCAGCGTCTCGTACTTACTGCTGCTCACGCCGGCCGGGATGTACACCGCGTCGAACGGTTTGGTGATCTCGGCCTCCGAGTAGGAGCCGCTGCCCTGATAACAGGCCTTGTACCCCTTATTGCCGCCGCATCGGTAGTCGCTGTCCGGACCGCGCAGCTCGATGCCCACGTCCGGGTCGGGCGCGAACCACGTGTCGCCCTGCGCGCCGGTGGAGACGTGCAGTTTGGCGGACGTCGGATCGTCCGGGCTCATGTACGCGTAGCCCGTGGAGCCGGACGATGTGATCTTGCCGGTCTTGTCGAGCGTGAGGCAGATCGTGCCGTCCTTCATGCAGTACTTGCCCGCGATGGCGGAGAAGTCGCCGCCCTGCGCGGCCTTGCGGATGTCCGCGAGCGACGTGGGCGTGGCCGAGGCGGATGCGGACGGCGATGCGCTGGCGTCCGGCGACGGCACGGACACGTCCGCATCCGGAAGATCGTCCCAATCAGGCTGCACGTCCTCCACGAGGTAGTAGGCGTTCGCGTCGGTCGGCGCCGGCTTGAACTTCACGTCGTTGGTGTCCGTGCTGGACGGCACGAACGGGTTGTCCGTGGCGTTGTCCTTCGTCACCGGAACGCTCGTGGAATCGTACAGCGACGGATCGCGGTACAGGATGAACGGACGGTCGTTGTCCGCGGCCTTCTCGCCCTTGGCCTTGGCGAGCGCGTCGGCGTCGAAGTAGCCGCTGGACTCGATCGAATCTAGATCCGCGCCGGCCGCGACGTACAGGAAGAAGTCGTGCATCTCGTACGTGGCGCCGTCGAACGGGCCGGCGCCCATGCCGTTGGCGGAATACGAGGCCGTGCCGTTGGAGCAGCTCTGGAACCATGCGGAGATGGTCGTGGAGCCGCATTGTGCGCCCTCGCCGCCCTTGCCGAAGTCGAACGCACCCCAATCGTGCGCGGCCAGCCGGTTCTCGGCGCCGTACGTCACGTCGAAGCCGTAGGAGCCGTCGTCGTCGATGGTGCAGCGGCCGATGTCGCCGCCGTTCGTGGCGAAGCACTGGCTGGTCGCATCGTCTTCGGACGGCGAGGATGCGGCTTCGGTGCCCCACGTCTGGTAGAGCGCGGTGCCGCCGAGCCCCTGATCGCCGCCGTCGGTGGCGAACGTCATGCAGTCCTTGGACGGGTCGCTGACGGTGGCCTTGCAGTACGTGCCGGCGATGGCGTCCGAGTAGTACAGCGTTTCGTAGCCGCCGATCTGCGAGACGATGAGGTCGTTGAGGTCGTCCGCGCCCACGCCCTCATACAGGGTGATCGACTGGCCGTGGCTCAGTTCGGAGCCCGGCTTCGGGCTCGCGTCCACGACCTTGCCCTCGTACTTCGAGGAGGCGAGCTTCTTGTCGACGGTGACCGTATAGCCCTGCGACTCCAGATCGCTCTGCACGCTGTCCGCGTCCTGCCCGATCACATCCCAGCCGAGCCCGTCGCCCTTGGTGGCCACGCCGATGGAGATGCCCTTGTCCTTCTGGCTGTCCTCCACGGGCTGACCGGCCTGCGGGGAGGTGACGACGACGCTGCCCTCGGGCGCCTGCGACTGGTCGGACATGACGACCTGCTTGTACTCCACGGGCACGCCCATGTCGCTCATCTCGGCGGCGATGTCCGTGGCCTGCTTGCCGATCACGTCGTCCGGGACGCCGGGGCCGGCGGATTCCTGCACGGTGACGGTCTGGTCCTTCTGCACGCGGTCGCCGGGCTGCATGCCCTCGTAGCCCACGAAGCCGCCCTTGGGCTTGCCGGAGAAGATCTGCTGCTTCTCGACCTTGACGCCCTTGGACTTGAGCTGGTCGGCGACCACGTCGGCGGTGAGCTGCTGGCCGGCCTGCACGGTGAAACTGGACTCCTGCGGCAGGATCGCGCCGCCCCACAGGCCCTGACGCCACGTGAGATAGGCCGTGGCGCCGATCGCCGCGATGAGCAGCAGCACGACCGTCATCACGATGGCGACGATCTTCCCGCCCTTGCCGCCCTTCTTCTTGGGCTTGGGCTTGGGCGTGGGCTGGGACGCGGCCTGCGCGGGAGCGTTGGTGGTGGTCGGAATCGCCGGGGCGGCGGGTTGCACCGGCGTTGACTGCACCGGCGGCATGGCCTGCGTCGTGGCGATCGGCTGACCGTTCTGGACTGGCCGTACGGGCGGCATGGCCTGCGTGGGCTGCTCCTCCGCGGCGGGTGTTTGCTGCGGCAGAATTTGCGTCTGGTCTGCGGCCGGCTGAGGCTGTGGCGGCAGAACCTGCGTCTCCTGAGCGGGCTGATCGGTCTGCGGACCCGGAGCCTGTGCGGTGGCCTGCGACGCATCTGCCGGAGTCTGCGGAACCGTCGGGCTCAGCTCCTCGAACGGATGCCCGCAACTCGTGCAGAACTTGGATCCCTCGTCGTTTTTCGCGCCGCACTGCGTACAGAACATGGCGTCTTCCTTCCCTCGGAACGCTCTCTCCCCATTCTATGTGACAAACAAATGAACCAATTAGGCGCGGCGTTGGCGTAATTCCGCCATTTCGCATGGAAATATGCAGCTTCCCTTGTCAACATTGGTACCAGTACAATTGGAGCGCAAAGACGCAGGGAAGGCAGGGGATCTCTTGACCTCGCAATCGATAATGTACGTTATACCGGTCATTCGCCGGTCGGCGACCATTTCCGCCGCTGTGATCCTCGGCGGCGCGCGCATAGGCGCCTGAGGTGGCCATGAAGTTCGTCATCGCACCCGATTCGTTCAAGAACTGCATGACCGCGCGGGAGGCCGCCGAGGCGATCCGCGCCGGACTCGCACGCGTATTCCCCGACGCCGACTACGTCATGGTCCCCATGGCCGACGGCGGCGAGGGCACGGTCCAGTCGCTCGTGGACGCCACCGGAGGCACGCTGCGCTACGCCGACGTGCTCGATCCGCTGCAGCGGCCCACCCGGGCGTCGTACGGCATGTTGGGCGGTTCCGGGGCCGACGGCTCCGTGGCCGACGGTTCCGGGGAGTCCCAGACCGCCGTGATCGAGATGGCGGCGGCCAGCGGCATCCACTTCGTCGACGAGCACACCAAGAACCCGCTGGTCACCACCACCTACGGCATCGGCGAGCTCATCCGCCATGCGTTGGACGACGGCGCGCGCACGATCATTCTGGGCGTGGGAGGGTCGGCCACGAACGACGGCGGTGCGGGCATGGCCGAGGCGCTGGGCGCGCGGTTCCTGGACGCCGGCGGCAACCCGATCCCCCGCGGCGGCGGCTTCCTCGACCGTCTCGCCACGATCGACGTGTCCGGCCTGGATCCGCGTCTCTCCGAAACGCGGCTGCTCATCGCGTCCGACGTGACCAACCCGCTGGTCGGGCCCACGGGCGCCTCCGCGGTGTTCGGGCCGCAGAAGGGCGCCACCCCGGAGATGGTCCGCCAGCTCGACGCGAACCTGAGCCACTACGCGGCCGTGATCAAGGCCCAACTCGGCATTGACGTGGCCCATACGCCGGGCGCGGGCGGCGCGGGCGGACTCGGCGCGGGACTGCTCGCGTTCACCAACTCAACCATGCGCTCCGGCGTGAAGATCGTAGCCGAAACGGTACGGCTGGCCGAGCGCGCGGTCGGTGCCGACTACTGCTTCACCGGCGAGGGCGGCATCGACTTCCAGACCCAGTACGGCAAGACGCCCATGGGCGTGGCCGAGGCTGTGCACGCCGGCAATCCGGACATCCGCGTGGTCGCGTTCGCAGGGTATGTGGGCGACGGCATCGAGGTGCTGCACGATCTGGGCATCGACGCGGTGTTCGGCATCGTGCCGGGCGCCATGGCCCTCGACCGCGCGCTGGCCGACGGTCCCGCGAATCTGGCACGCACGGCCGAAAACGTGGGCCGGTTGATCCGCGTCGCGCTGCGGTAGCAACACTGCGGATGCTATGCAAAAACCCTTGGAGCCAAACGGTTCCAAGGGTTTTTCCGGGTGGAGCATACCGGGTTCGAACCGGTGACCCTCTGCTTGCAAAGCAGATGCGCTACCAGCTGCGCCAATGCCCCGTGCAGTATTGATTTTACAGAAAAAAAGAGCGGCCACACTGAGCCGCTGAGATTTTTCCGTGGGCCCGGGAGGACTTGAACCTCCGACCTCATCCTTATCAGGGATGCGCTCTAACCACCTGAGCTACGGGCCCGATCCATGCACTCTTCAAAAGCGCACAATCGTTTAGTTTACCAAGAAGGAACTATCTGTCAAATATACGGTAACCATCGGCGTGTCCCGCGGAATATGGCCGATTGTGGCGGTCGGTGGGCTGTCGGTCGGGGACACTCGGGACACGACGAAAGACACAATGAGGGACGTGAGCAGCAAGCAATCAGCGGAGACGACGCTCAGCATGGCCGGCATAGCGGTGCGTCTGACGCGCAAACCGATCAAGAACCTGTACGTGCGCGTCAAGCCGCCGGACGGACGGGTGGAGATCTCCGCGCCCATGCGCATGAGCATGCGGCGGATCGAGGCGTTCGTGGAGGAGCGGCGCGAGTGGATCCTCGCCCATCAGCGCAATGTGATCGCCGCGCGGGAGCGGACGCTGGTCGGCGGCACCGGCGATGAGTCGGCTGGCGCCGGCGATGCGGCTACGACGTGGACCGACGAGCGCGCAAAGGAGGCCGCCCGCGCGATCAACGCCGCATTGCCCGGCCTGCTGGCACACTGGGGACCGATCATCGGGCGCACGCCCACGCACGTCACCCTGCGCGTGATGCGTTCGCGGTGGGGCTCCTGCACGCCCGCGACGGGCCGCATCCGGCTGAACCTGCAATTGGGGCTCATGGAGCCGCGGTTCTTGGAATATGTGCTCGTGCACGAAATGACGCATCTGTGGGCCGGCGGGCACGGCGAGAAGTTCCAGAGGTTGATGAGCTCGTACCTGCCGAATTGGCGGGAGCTGCGCCGCGAACTCAACCGGCGGGTGGTGCTGTAGGCGCGGTGCCGTGAGGGTCTTGGGGCACGCGTGCAAACGAAACGGCCGCACACACTCAGCGTTGCGGAGCGTATGCGGCCGGAACGGATGCGCAATCCGACGGATCAGGCGACGTGCGAGCGCAGGAACCACTGGAACTTCTCGAGCTCCTGCACGTGGTCCTGCACGATGTTCGAGGAGACGAGATCCAGCTCATCCAGCTCGGCGATGGCCTTGCGGTCGTCGGCGATGAACGCGTCGTAGTACTCGATCAGTGCGTTGATGTAGTCGGTGGTGGACTGGCGGCCGGCGAGGTCGAAGTCCTTCCACGTGCGGTTGCGCACGATCGCCTCCGGGCGGCCGTCCAGGGTGCCGCCCAGCGTGGCGATGCGCTCGGCGGTCTCGTCGGCCTGCGCGAGCACCACCTCGACCTGCGGGTCGAGCATCTCGTGCACGGCGATGAAGTTCGGGCCGGTCACGTTCCAGTGCGCGTGCTTGAGCACGAGCGCGGCCTCCTGCTCCTGGCTCAGGCGGTTCTGCAGAATGGCGACGGCCTTCTCGCTGGCCGCTTCGTCGAGACCGGGTACGGTGAATGCAAGCGTCATGGCAACGCTCCTTCCTGTTGGGGATTTCCCTGACGGAAACCCGCTCGTTTCCAGTGTAATTTCAGGGCGTGGCTTTTGGCGCCGAATCCCGGTCCGGTCAGGCTTTCTCGGTCTCCTGGGCCTCCGCGGACCCGTCCGTGTGCTTGCGCACCTCGATGGTCTCGATGCGCCGGCCGTCCACCTTGGTGACGACCATGTCGTAGCCGTCGTCCGTGTGCAGCACGTCGCCCACCTCGCCCATCTTGCCGGTATGTGCGAGGAAGTAGCCGGCGACCGTCTCGTACGGGCCGTCCTCAAGCTCGATGCCCGTGAGGTCGGCGAAATCCTCGATCGTCATGCCGCCGTCCAGCGTGGCCACGCCGTTGACGAACGCGGTGCGCTTCGCGCCGTTCGCCCCGCTCTTCTCCTCCGGCAGGTCGTACTCGTCGCGGATGTCGCCCACGAGCTCCTCGGTCATGTCCTCAAGGGTCACGATGCCGTCCGTGCCGCCGTATTCGTCGATCACCACAGCCAGATGGATGCCGCGCTTGCGCAGCAGCGACAGGCTCGGCAGCAACTTGGAGGTGCCGGGCAGGGAGATGCCCTCGCGGGTCACGTCGCGCACGGTCCTGGCGTTCGGATCGCGCACGTCGAGCAGGTCTCGCACGTGCACGAAGCCGAGCACGTCGTCGAAGTCCTTGCCGGTGACCGGGTAGCGGGAGTACGGCATCTCGCGCACGTAGGCGGCCGCCTCCTCGATGGACTGGTCGCCGTCGAGGAACACCACGTCGGCGCGCGGGCGCATGACCTCGGCCACGATCGTCTCGGACGCGTCGAACACGTCGTCGAGGATCGTGCGCTCGTCCTTGCCGAGGTTGGAGTTGGAGTTCACCAGCACGCGCAGCTCGTCGTCGGACACCTCGGATTCGGTCTCGTTCGGGTCGAAGCCGAGCAGGCGCACGATGCCGTTCGTGTTCTTGCCGATGAGCCAGATGATCGGGCTGCACACCTTGGCGAACACGTCGATGGCCGGCACCACCGCGCGGGCGATGGCCGCGTTCTTCTGCATGGCGATGCGCTTGGGGACCATCTCGGAGATCACGATCGAGCAGTAGGAGATGATGAGCGTCAGGGCGATGGTGGTCAGCGGCGCGGCCACGTTGGTCGGCACGCCCCAGCCCTCCACCACGGGCACGATGAACGGGGAGATCGACGATTCGCCGAACGACGCGGACAGGAAGCCGCAGAGCGTCACGCCGATCTGCACGGTGGACAGGAACGTGTTCGGGTCGCGGGCGATCTTGGCCACGCGGGCGCCTCGGGCGTCCTCCTGCTCCATCTGGTCGATCTGCGAGCCTCGCAGACTGACCAGCGCCAGCTCCGTGCCGGAGAAGATGGAACCAAGAAGAAGGAAGACGAAGATCAACGCGATGTTCAAACCTAGAGGCATGCCTACCACATTAGGGGATTGGCACGTCAATCGGCTTTACGCGTTGCAGAGCGTTGCAGGAGTCGCGGCTCCCGCGATTCAGAAGCTCAACACCTCGACCTTGCCGGTGGACAGCTGGTAGCGCGCGCCCACGATCATGAGCCGGTCGTGCGCCAGCGCGTCCTGGATCACCTCGGAGCGGGTGACCAGTTCCTCGATGGTGTACGCCACATGCACGCGCTCGAAGTCCTCGTGCGCCTCCAGCTCGGCCTCGCGCGCCTGCCACACGGACATGCCGACCGTGCGCAGGACGATCGACTCCGCGTCCGCGATCCGCTCGTCCAGATCGTCGATCGCGGCGGCGGCCTCCAGCGAGCCGGCCGGGTTGTCCGTGGCCTCGGCGATCAGCGCGTCCAGCTCCTTGGCGGCCGTGTCGATCGCCCCGCAGCCTTCGTGGCCGAGCACCACGAGCAGGCTCACGTGCAGTTTGGAGACGGCGTATTCGAGCGAGGCGAGCACCGCGTCGTCGATGATCTGGCCGGCCGTGCGCACGGTGAACAGGTCGCCGAGCCCCGCGTCGAACACGATCTCCGGGGGCACGCGCGAATCCGAGCAGGCGAGCACCGCCGCGTCCGGGTTCTGCCGGTCGATCAGCGTCTCGCGCGTGGTGGCGTCCTGCCACGGATGCTCCGGCTTGCCCTCCGCGAACCGCCGGTTGCCCGCCAGCATGCGGCTCCACGTGGCGTTCGCCGTGGTGTCCTGATCGTCGCCCGCGCTGTTCATCGTCTGATCGTCCATCTGATCGTCCTCGGCCATGATGCTCCCGTCGCTTGGTGGCTGTTTTGGCTGCCTGCCTGTCTGCATGCCAGCTTTGTCTACGGCCATCTTACGGCCACCGCCCGCTGATCGCCGTCTTCTTCCCGACCTCGCTAAAACGCGCAATCGGTCCAACCTGTGCCCTCTGTGCTGCAGCTTGGACCGATCAGTGCGTAAATCGCCACCGCGGAGGGCTAATTTGCGCGCAATCGGTCCAATTTGCTATGCGGAGGGGGCAGGTTGGACCGAATGGGCGAAACGATCAGAGGCGGTGTGATGTTTCTCACCCTGCGCTTTCAGCATGCTTCCAGCGTCGTCAGGCGCGCTCGGTATAGGATGGAAGACGGATGAAATCGCATCCGATTCGAAAGGAACGATGATGACTCTTCTGCAGCACGAGCTTACCGATTTCAAGGTCCAGGCCTTCCAGAACAACGAATTCCACGAGGTGACCAAGGAGGACGTGCTCGGCCACTGGTCCGTGTTCTTCTTCTATCCCGCCGACTTCACCTTCGTGTGCCCCACGGAGCTTGAGGACCTCGCCGCCAAGTACGAGGACTTCAAGAAGATCGGCTGCGAGATCTACTCCGTCTCCTGCGACACCCACTTCGTGCACAAGGCGTGGCACGACGCCAACGAGAAGATCGCCAAGATCCAGTACCCGATGCTGGCCGATCCGACCGCCCTGCTCGCCCGCGACCTCGACACCTACAACGAGGTCGACGGCATGGCCGAGCGCGGCGACTTCATCGTGAACCCGGAAGGCAAGGTCGTGGCCTACGAGGTCATCTCCTCCAACGTGGGCCGCAACGCCGACGAGCTGCTGCGCCGCGTGCAGGCCTCCCAGTTCGTGTACGAGCACGGCGACCAGGTGTGCCCGGCCAAGTGGCAGCCCGGCGAGGACACCATCGAGCCGAGCCTCGACCTCGTGGGCCTGCTCTGATCGCACTCATCCCATCAACCTGAGTGGACCGCGCAAGGCGGAGTCGAACGATCCTTCGGCTCCGCCTTGCTTCATTCATGACGAAAGGAACCAAGCATCATGCCCAACAATGATCTCTACGACGTGGTGGTGATCGGCGGCGGCCCCGCCGGCCTCACCGCGGGCCTGTACCTCGCGCGCGCCCGCTACCGCGTGCTCGTGCTCGAGAAGGACGACTTCGGCGGCCAGATCACCATCACCGACGAAGTGGTCAACTACCCCGGCGTCGGCCGCACCACCGGCCGCGCGCTCACCCGCATCATGCGCGAGCAGGCGAAGGACTTCGGCGCCGAATTCCTCACCGCCGAGGCCATCGGACTGGACGTGTCCGACGACGTCAAGGTGGTCCACACCTCGCGCGGCGACCTCAGGACCTTCGGCATCCTCATCGCCACCGGCGCCAGCCCCCGCAAGCTCGGCTTCGCGGGCGAGGCCGAATACGCGGGCCGCGGCGTGGCCTACTGCGCCACCTGCGACGGCGAATTCTTCACCGGCAAGGAGGTGCTCGTGGTGGGCGGCGGCTTCGCGGCCGCCGAGGAGTCCGTGTTCCTCACCAAGTACGCCTCGAAGGTCACCGTGCTCGTGCGCGAGGAGGACTTCACCTGCGACGCCTCCGTGGCCGCCGAGGCGAAGAACAACCCGAAGATCGAAGTGCGCTACCGCACGGAGCTCGAGGGCGTGACGGCCGGGCAGGGCGGCCTGCGCTCGGCCACGCTGCGCAACGCGGACACCGGCGAGACCTCCGAATGGAAGCCGGCCGACGGCGGTACGTTCGGCGTGTTCGTGTTCGCCGGGTACGTGCCGGCCACGTCGCTCGTGAAGGGCGTGGTGGAGCTGGACGACCACGGCTACGTGGTCACGCACGGCTACTTGGAGACCTCCGTGCCGGGCGTGTACGCGGCCGGCGACCTGCGCGTGAAGAACCTCAGGCAGGTGGTCACCGCCACCGCCGACGGCGCGATCGCCGCGGTGGAGCTGGAGCGCTACGCCAAGCAGATGAGCGAGAAGACCGGTCTGGTGCCGCCGCGCCCGACCACCTCCGCATACGAGCAGGCCGAAGCAGCCGCTGCCGCCCAGGCATCCTCCGCCGCTTCCGCCGGCACGACCCCGGCCCCCGCGACCGCCCGCCGCAGCGCCGACGAAGCAGCCGCCCGCGCCCAGTCCGCGCGCAAGCCCGGCGAGCTGTTCTCCGACGCGATCAAGCAGCAGCTCAAGGTGGTGTTCGGACGCCTCGCGCGGCCGGTCACGCTCGCCCTGGAGCTGGACGATACCCCGCTTTCCGCGGAATTGCAGGGATTCGTGGGTGAAATGGCGGCCCTGTCCGAGGGCAAGCTCGGCGTGGTGTCCATCGATGCGGCCGGCATGGTCACGGCGGTGAACGGCGCTGCCGCAGCTGGTTCGGCCGCCGCTCCGGCTGTGGGGTCGCCGGCTTCGATCGTGCTGCCGGACGGCTCGCCGTTCCCGGTCTCCGGCACCTTGGACGATTCCGGCCGCGCGGTCTTCGACGCCGCCGGTGTGCTGCCGGGCGCCCGTCCCGTCGCGCGCCTTTGCGTGGAGGGCGAGGCCGGCTCCCCCGCCGCCGGCAAGCCGGTCTACACCGGGCTGGCGTTCCACGGCGTGCCCTCGGGCCACGAATTCAACTCGTTCGTGCTGGGTCTGTACAACGCGGCCGGCCCCGGCCAGCCGATCGACGACGACCTGCGCGAGCGGGCCGAGGCCGCCGGCAACGGAGAGCCGATCGACGTGATGATCCTCGTCTCCCTCACCTGCACCATGTGTCCGGAGACGGTCCTCGCCTCCCAGCGCATCGCGTCGCTCAACCCGAACGTGCGTGCCGAAGCCTACGACATCTCGCACTTCCCCGAGCTCAAGGACCAGTACGGCGCCATGAGCGTGCCGTGCATCGTCATCAACCGCGGCGGCTCGGGTGCTGAGGGCTCCCCCGCCGAGCCGCAGGTCGAGTTCGGCAAGAAGTCCGTCGCCCAGATGCTCGACCTGCTTGGCGCATAGTGCGTGGCGCACGGCCTGCGGTCTGTATCCTCGCGGCCCGCAGACCGTAACCCGTAACCCGTAACCAGGCTTCGCGGCGACCCTCCGTTCGCTCGCCGTCCCTCACGGTTCTGCCCAATCTGTGCCCGAATTTTGCCAGATTGGGCAAAACCGTGATCTGAGGGCCGCAAACCGCCCTTCCAGATCATGTATCTGCCCAATCCTGCAAAATCCGTGCGCAAATTGGGTAAAAACGGCTTCCTCCGCTACCCTTGGATTAAGGGATCCGTGTCGGAATGTGAGACATAGTCGACGTTCCGAAGCGACATGGGAGGGAAGGCACCATGAGATTCTGTACGCAATGCGGCAAGCCAATGGCGGATACCGCGAAATTCTGTGGCTCCTGTGGCACTCCGGCGGCGTCTGATGCGGTGGCTGGGGTGGGTGAGGCGTCCGCACCGCAGCAGTTCCAGTCCGGCCCGCAGGCGGCGCAATCCGCTCAACAGGTATTCACGCCCGCGGCGGCTCAGCCGACTATGCCGTCGCAGCATCAGCCTCATCTGCAGACGGAAGCGCCGTTCCGGTCCGCTCAGCCGGTTGCGCCGCAGCAGCCCGTCACGGCCCAACCCGCATTCACCGCTCCGGCGCAGAGCGTCCCCGTCGGTCCTGCCACTGGTCCCAGCGTCGTTGCATCGTCCGGCGTCGCGGAGGCCGCCGCATCAGCAGCCCCTCGGCACGGCGGTCGTCTGGCGGCCATCATCGCCGCGATCGTGGCCGTGGCCGTGGGCGGCACTTTGGCGTGGGCCGTGCCGAACGTTCCCGCGGTGCGACAGATTCTGGGCGTCGGGCCGAAGAATCCGGCCGCCATCACCGCACAGGTGATGCAGTCCATGCAGCATGTGAGCAGCGCCCGGTTTGAGGTCACGTATTCGGAGAACTACAAGAATCAGGGTGACACCCCCATGCTCACGGCCAAGGGACAATACGCCCTTGGAGAGAACACGGATGCGTCCCTGTTCGACATGCAGTTGGATCAGATATCGCGTCAGGGGACGGGACGTCTTGTGTGGTCCAACGGTGCCGTCGGCCTGTACTCGCACTACGATTCCGGCGAGCGATACGGCTACATCGACGTCAACGGACTGCGCGACGATCTGCAGAACCTGCTGGAATACGACCTTGACTCCGCGACGGCCAAGCAGTACACGGACCTCGCCTTCAACGTCAAGGACGCGATCATTCGCAACGGCAAAGTGGACAGCGAAGGCGCGCTCAAGGTGTTCAACGACGGCATGAGCGCCCTCAACGACGAATACGCGCAGGAATACCGCAAGTACGCGCCGAATGACGCGGTGAACAAGCAGTACGCCGCATTCCTCACCGCATTCGGCACCAAGGAGCTGGAACGCGACGACGTGCAGGCGCGCGTGTTCCCCGGCAAGACCGAGACCAAGGGCTCCGGCGGCACCACGCTGAGCTTCGGATTCAACGTGCCGGAGTTCGTTCACGTGCTCGCCGACTACTGGTCCGCGAACCAGAACGCCTACCCGGACCTGCGCCAGACGCTCGTCGACTCGTTCTCCAGCTCGTCGGATCCCGAGGGCAGCTACAACGACGCGATTGAGCGGATGCGCGACTGGCAGCCGAGTGACGTGTCATTCGACGAGCCCTTGCAGATCTCCGTCACCTACGGGCTGGGATACCAGCTTCAGGAATTCAGCATCCTTCAGGAATTCAGTATCGCTGAGAAATTAGATCCCTACAGCGTGCGCTGGGACCTCAAGCTGAGCGATCTCAACAAGGTCTCGGCCAACGACCCCGACGCGGCGCAGTTCATGAGCGACGCGAAGGCGAAGAATTCCATGTTCTGATCGCGACTGCCCATCGGTGGGAAAGACGGGAAGACGGGAAAAGGAAAGGCCTCCGCGAAAGTGCGGAGGCCTTTCCTGTGCCGCGGTGTTTCCGCGTGCGCTATGCCGCAGCGCGGAAACACCGCTACGTTTGCGTGGTTGGAAGCCCACCGGGCTTCCAACCCGGTTTTCCGCGATGCCAATCGCGGAAAACCGACGCAAACGTCAGCCCGTGTTCTGCAGGCCGGCGGCGACGCCCGAAACGGTGCAGAGGATCAGGTAGATGAACCCGGCCTGCTGGTCCTTGCTGAGCTCTTCCTTGTCCACCTTCTTGCGCAGCGAACGCAGGGCGAGCATCTGGGTGACGGACAGCGCGTCCACGTACGGCGAGCGGATGCGGATGGCCTGGCCGAGCACGTGGCGGTGCTGCAGCGGCCACTCGTCGCCCACGATCTTCAGAACCCACTTGCGGGTGAGCTCCATCTCGGAGAGCACCTTCTCGTTGAGGTCCTCGCGGTCGCCGAGCGAGAGGTACATCTTGGCGATGCGCTCGTCGGTCTTCGCGATCGACATCTCGATGTTGTCGATGAACGTGGAGAACAGCGGCCACTCCTCGTACGCCTCGCGCATGGTGGCGAGGTCGCCGAACTTCTCGCACGCGGTGCCCAGACCGTACCAGGCGGCCAGGTTGATGCGCGCCTGAGCCCAGGAGAAGATCCACGGGATCGTGCGCAGGTCGTCGAGCGACTTGGCGCCGAGGCCGCGCTTGGCCGGACGGGAGCCGATCGGCAGCAGGCCGATCTCCGTCAGCGGCGTGACCGTGGAGAACCACGGGGCGAAGTCTGGGGTGTTGAGCAGGTCGAGGAAGCGCTCGTGCGACGCCTTGTCCAGCGCGGCCGCCATGTCCGCATACTTGCGGGTCATTTCGGTGTTGCGCTTCTCCACGCTCGGAGCGGACTGCAGCAGCGTGGCCGCCGCGACCGACTCGACGTGGCGGACTGCCAGCACCGGGTTGCCGTAGCGGGCGAAGATGACCTCGCCCTGCTCGGTGAGCTTGAAGCGGCACTTCACGGAGCCGACCGGCTGGGCGAGCACCGCGCGGTTGGCGGGGCCGCCGCCACGACCGACGGCGCCGCCGCGGCCATGGAACAGGGTCAGGTCGATGCCGTGCGACTCGGCCCACTTGGCGATGCGCTCCTGCGCGGAGTGCAGGGCCAGCGTGGCGGAGGTCGGGCCGGCGTCCTTCGAGGAATCCGAGTAGCCGAGCATGACCTCCAGCTTGTTGCCGGTGGCCTTGAGACGGGCCTGAACCTCGGGGATCTTGATCATTTCCTCAAGCACGTTCACCGAGTTCTGCAGGTCCTCCAGCTGCTCGAACAGCGGGATGACATCGATCGTCGGCACGTCCTCCGGATGGGCGAACGCGAGGCGGTTGAGCTCGAAGACGTCCTTGATGTTCTGGGCGCTCTTGGTGAAGGAGATGATGTAGCGGCGCGCGGCCTTGATGCCGTTGCGCTTCTGGATGGAGCCCAGCGCGCGGAAGGTGTCAAGCACCTCGTGCGTCATGGGCTGCAGCTCGCCGCGCTCGCCGTGCAGGCCGTGCTCGCGGATGTCCGCGAGGGCGCGGGCGTGCACCACCGAGTGCTGGCGGAACTCCATCTCCACCATGTGGAAGCCGAACGTCTCCGCCTGCCAGATCAGGTCCTGCAGGGGGCCGTACGCGCTGCGCTTCGCGCCGGCGGCGGCCAGCGAGTGCTGCACCACCTTGAGGTCGGCGATGAAGTCGTCGCAGGAGTGGTACATCAGGTCGGCGTCGCGTTCGATCGTGTAGTGCAGGCGGTCGGCCATCACCAGCATGACCGCGCGGTGCAGCTCCTTGGTGGAGATCAGCGCGGCCTTGTCGGTCAGGCGCTCGCTCATTTCCTTCTGACGGTTCCACAGGGCCTTGAGCTCGTCGGAGGCGGGCGTGGTCTCGGATTCCATCGTCAGGTTGCGGCCCACGGTGCGGCAGGCGTCCTCAAGCGCGGCGATCACGTGATCGGAGAACTTGCGGGCCACCTGACGGCTCACCTTCGCGGTCACGTTCGGGTTGCCGTCGCGGTCGGAGCCGATCCAGCTGCCCGGGTGGAAGAACGCGGGGCACACCGGCTCCACGAGTCCGGCCTTGTCGCCCAGCATCCAGTCGTCGAAGCGGCGGTACACCTTGGGGATGGTGTGGAACAGGGTGTTGTCGAAGATGTCGAGGATCGTGTCCGCCTCCTCGACCGGGGTCGGCTTCTTGAGCGCGATCGGCGAGGTGCGGAACAGCGCGTCGATCTCGTTGTAGAGACGGCGGCAGTTCTCCTTCTTGTCCGTGCCGCCGAGCAGCTTGTGCTGTTCGAGCAGCTGGGAGATGCGGCGGATCTTGCCCTCGACGGCCTTGCGGCGGGCCTCGGTCGGATGCGCGGTGAACACCGGGTGGAACTCCAGGCGGTTGAGCAGGTCGCGGGCCTTCGCCGGGCCCATCTCCTGCAGCAACTGGTGGTAGGCCAGCGTCATCTCGTTGATCGGATCGACGGCCTCGTTCTCGTCGACCTTGGCCTCGCGGCTGTGCAGCACGGAGACGCGGTAGTTCTCCTCGCACAGGTTGGCCAGATGGAAGTACGTGGCGAACGCGCGGGCCAGCAGCTGGGCGTCGTGCAGGTTCATCGCGTCGATCGTCTTCACGGCCTCGGCCAGTCCGTCCTCGTCGGGGTTCGGATCGGTCATGCCGAAGTGCTCGGCGCTCGCCTCCACGGCATACGCGCGGACGGTGTCGAACTTGGCGAGCAGATCCTTGTCGAACTCGCCAAGTACGTCCCTCAGAATGCGCAGGCACAGATCCATGTCCTGCTTGAGGGAAGCGGGCAGATCATGCTCTTCCGGGCCCTTCTTGCCCGTACCGGACGTCAGGATGCTGGCGTCCGCAGCATTGATCTGTTGATCGTTAGCTGTCATCAGACCTCCTTTACCGGGCCTCCGGTTGCTCGTCAACCGTCCTTCCGCGGCTCCTCCGCGGTTGTGTGGGGACGGACGTACCAAGCCCAAAGCCTTAAGCCCGATTGGCTAGTGGGCACCATTCTAGGCGCCAAATCGACACTTGTATTACGGGCGGCTGGATAGTGGAAGGAACGATCGATGAGGCGCCGGCTTCCCCGCGCGCAAATTTCGCCACGTGGGGGTACATATGGCACTGTGAGTTTCCTGAGGAAGAACAAGGACGCGGAAAACAAGTCCGCCGCGCAGCCGGTGGGGGCCACCGCCGTACGCAAATTCCACACCCACTCCATTCCGCTGGACATGGAGGACATCGCCCGCGACTGGGACAAACCGATCGTCGACGCGGGCATCGCCGCCAAGGCGAGCGTGATCGTGCGCGTCGGCACGCTGGACCTCGGCGCCGGCACCGGAAGCTTCCGCGTGCGCGAGATGATGCACCGCATCGCCTACCCGCTCGGCGTGCACGTGCGTGCGGACGTCAACCTCACGGACATCGAGGCCACCTGCACCGACGGGCGTCACCGCATCACCGAGGTGATCGACCTGCCCACCACCGGCGTCAACACCGAGCGCATCTGGCTGCTCGAGCACTTCGCCGACTGGTTCGCCGTGAACCTCGGCAAGAGCTCCATGTACCACGTGCAGTCCAAGCTGTCCGAAGGCGTGGTGCAGCACCTTGAGGAGCGCGACGCCTCCCAGTACTCGGCGGACCTGTCGAAGAAGATCCGCGAGGAGCTCAAGGCCGCGCAGGAGGGCGAGGCGTCCGAGGATCCGGTCGTGGAGGCCATGGAACTCGCCGAGCGCGTGAACACGCTGAAGCGTGCGGAGGCCGAGCGCTCGCTGGGCGACGACAGCGAGGAGACGCACCGTCTGCTTGCCGACGACCTGCCCGTCGTGCCGGTGGAGAGCCGGACCAGCGACGAGGAGCGCTTCGATCAGGAGGAGGTCTTCTCCGGCGACAGCGACGCCGTGCGCGACCGTGTGGCCGCCCGTCTGGCCGAGCGCGACCGCCGGCAGCGGGAGAAGCTCGAGGGCGAGGGCTATGTGTCCTCCCCCACGTCCTCGTCCGCCGGCAAGAAGTCCGGCCGCGTCCACCAGCCGCCCAAGGGCGAATACGCCGAGCACTTCGACCATGTGGGCGCGCAGCCCAAGACCGGGCGGCACGAGGGCATCACCGTGCGGCAGGCCCATGAGCGACTCGACCTGATCGAGCGCCGCAAGCCCCTCTACAAGCCGTGGTTCTCGGGCCTCGCGTCGGCCATCGCCTGCGCGTCCTTCGTGTTCCTGCTCGGCGGCGGCCCCTACGACATGATCGGCGCGTTCGTGGGCGCCGGACTCGGCCAGTGGATGCGTCGCCGGCTGTTCGCGCACCACCTCAACCAATTCTTCGTCACCTTCGTGTGCGTGGCCGCGGCGGCGCTCGCCTGCACCGGCACGCTGCGATTCGTCGGCCTGTTCGACCCGGTCGCCCTTTCGCACGACACCGCGTACATCGGCGCCATGCTGTTCGTCATCCCCGGCTTCCCGCTCATCACCGGCGGGCTCGACATGGCGAAGATCGACTTCCCGTCCGGCATCCAGCGCATCACCTACGTGCTGTGCATCATCCTCATGGCCACGCTCGCCGGCTGGATGGTCGCGTCCATGGTGCACCTCAATCCGGAGGGCTTCGAACCGCTGGGGCTCAACGCATGGGTCAACGGGTGTCTGCGCTTCGTGTTCGCGTTTCTGGGCGTGTGGGGCTTCTCGGTGCTGTTCAATTCCCCCCAGCGCATGTGCCTCGTGGCGGCGTTCATCGGCGCCATCACCGACACGCTCCGCCTCACGCTCGTGGACTTCCAAGTGCCCGCGGAGGCCGCGGCGTTCATCGGCGCGTTCCTGTCCGGCATTCTCGCCTTCGTGTGGCGTTCGTCGGTGCGGCACGGCTGGCTGCCGCCGCACCTCGGCTACCCGCGCATCTGCCTGACGGTGCCGTCCATCGTCATCATGGTGCCCGGACTGTATATGTACCGCGCCATGTTCTATCTGGGCGGCTTTGACACCATCAATGCGCTCGACTGGGCGTTCCGCGCGTTCATGGTGATCATCTGCCTGCCCATCGGACTGGCCATGGCCCGCGTGGTCACCGACAAGTCCTGGCGCTACGACGTGTGAGGCGATTAAAGCCCGGGGGCTTCCCGATTCCGGTTGTATTTTGCCGGCGAGATGCTCCCCGCGGAGTGGTCACGGCCATGGCAAGGCGTCCTCCATGGGACAAGCATGGATTGGGGAAGGCTATCTCCATAGTGAAGGGCACTTTTGCCGATCTGGGAACAGATATCTCAAGAGTCAGGGTGTTCCATGGCGGATAATTGAGAAGATGGACGCTGAAAATGGCGGAGTTGCAATGCCGTTTTCCCAGTTCCTGCCGCTACAGTGCCCCTCACTCTCGAGATATCTCCTTGCACAAGTCGAAATCTGCCCCTGACTCTGGAGATATCCCGTTGATATATGACTCCATGCCTCACGATGCGGTTTCTTGCGCCCATGGTGCTTTCCACAGGTGTCTGGGAACGCGATCCCATAGCGGCTTGCGGCGGATCCGGCGTCCGTCGCAGATCTGTTGCACCGACATTCTCGCAGTCAGTGGCACCGATACGCCGAGCACGCGCTCGCATTGCGTGGCCACGCGTTGGGCCAGAGTCTCTTCGACCTGTTCATTGCCCATATCGATGCGGGTGACCTTGATGTACAGCCATCCCAATTCCTCCAGTGCTTCGCGGCGTTTGTCATCCCGAAGCACCTGGTTGCTGTCGAATCGGTGATAGCCGCCGTCGTACTCGATGGCTATCCGTAACTCCGGATATGCCATGTCCGCCAGTACCACACGTCCGTTGTGCAACGTGATCGGGTAGTTCACCGCCGGCTCCGGCAGACCGTATTGCATGAGTGTCAGGCGAGTTCGCGTCTCCTGCGAGGAATCCGTACCTTCTCTCATGAGCTTCAACGCGCGTTTGCAATTCAGTTTGCCGAGGAATTGGCCGTCTCCGTCTAAGTACCTTACGAAGTCGGAAAATTCCGCGCGAGCCAATCGCCGGTTGCGGCGCATCATGGAATCGCCAAGCACGATGAGTTCCCGCAGCGTGATGAGTCCGGAGTAATGGGCCCACGTGCATACGGGCGTAGTGCATTCAATGGCCCGATTCACATCGATGACTTCAATGGGGCCATGCCATGTGAGAAAACGTATGCCACGCAAGCGCCCCTTCTCCCCGGGGCTGCCCACCACCACGTCCATGTCCTTGCGGCGGCGCTCGGATTCCGGCTCGATGGGCTTTTCGACGGCAAGCAGCTCCAGCGCCTCGGAGCGCGCGAAGACCAGCCGGCGCTTGGTGCGGCGTTGCAGTTCGGCGCAAGCGTTGAGTCGTTGGTACTTGACGTTGGTGAGCGATTCGAGCGAATACGATTCGGTGTTCATGCCTTTGACGCTAATGGCGTGGGACTCGGAATCCAACGGACGGCCGCGGGACGGTGGATAAGTGGATGATTCGTGTCGCGGTGGACAACTTCGGGCGTCGGGCGTCGGGCGTCGGGACGGCTAACGGACGGCTAACAGGCGACCGTGGACGACGGCCGTCAACCGCCAAGACGCCCGCCCGGTCCCGCGGCGCGGCCCGCATGCCGAGACGGATGGTGAGACAATCCGCCGCGCCCGCTCCCCCGACCGATAGATTGGAAAATCCATGCGGCGCGCGAGCGTGCGCGGGATCTTCAGGGTGCAAGAGAAAGAGCGGCAAAGCATGGTTTCTGCGGATGTCTGGGTGTTTGTGGCGATGGTCATCTACTTCGTGGCCATGCTCGCCATCGGCTTCTTCTATTCGAAGCGTTCGAACTCCTCCGCCCAGCAGTACTTCGCCGGCGGACGCGGCGTGGGGCCGTGGCTCACCGCGCTGTCCGCCGAGGCGTCCGACATGAGCGGCTGGCTGCTCATGGGCCTTCCCGGCGTCGCCTACTTCACCGGTCTGGCCGACCCGCTGTGGACCGCCACCGGCCTCGCGCTCGGCACCTACCTCAACTGGCGCATCGTCGCCCGCCGCCTGCGCCGCTACTCGGTGATCGCCGGCGACGCCATCACCATCCCCGACTTCTTCGCCAAGCGCTTCCACGACGACAAGGCCGTGATCTCCACCATCGCCGCGCTCATCATCCTCGCGTTCTTCTGCGTGTACGTGGGTAGCTGCTTCGTGACCGTCGGCAAGCTGTTCGCCACCCTGTTCGGCTTCGACTACCACCTGACCATGGTCCTCGGCGCCGCGGTCGTGTTCGTCTACACCATCGTCGGCGGCTATCTGTCGGTGGTGGCCACGGACTTCGTACAGGGCGTGCTCATGTTCTTCGCGCTCGCCGTCGTGTTCGTCGGCTCGATCGCCGGTGCGGGCGGACCGGAGCGCACGGCAGCGTTCCTGGAGGGCATCCCGGGCTACCTGTCCGGTACGCAGGTCGCCGCGCCCGCGCTCAACGATCTGGGCGAGCAGATCGTGCGCGAGGGCCAGGCGGTGTTCGGCGCGCCCACCGATTACGGCATCATCACGATCGTCTCCATGCTCGCGTGGGGCCTGGGATACTTCGGCATGCCGCAGGTGCTCGTGCGGTTCCTCTCGATCCGCAGCGTGGGCGAGATCCGCAAGTCGCGCATCATCGCCACGTCGTGGTGCGTGGCGTCGCTGGGCTGCGCGATCGCGATCGGTCTGGTGGGCCGCGCGATGATGCCCACGCAGTTCCTCACCGAAGCCGCCGCGGAGAGCGTGTTCATCGTGGCCGCCCAGACGTTGCTGCCGAGCTTCATGTGCGGCGTGGTCGTCTCCGGCATCTTCGCCGCGTCCATGAGCTCGAGCTCCTCATACATGATCATCGGTGCCTCCGCGATGGGCGAGAACATCTTCCGCGGCCTGCTGCACCGCAAGGCCAACGACCGTCAGGTCATGATCGTGGCGCGCATCACCCTGCTGGTCATGTTCCTGTTCGGCGTGCTGGTGGCGTACGACCAGAATTCCTCGATCTTCCAAGTCGTCTCCTATGCGTGGGCGGGCTTGGGCGCCTCCTTCGGCCCGCTCATGCTGTGCGCGCTGTACTGGCGCCGCACTAACAAGGCCGGTGCCATCGCCGGCATGCTCACCGGTACGGCAGCGGTGCTCGTCTGGCACAACCTCGTCAAGCCCATGGGCGGCGTGTTCGCGATCTACGAGCTGCTGCCGGCGTTCCTGCTGTCGTTGCTGGCCATCGTGGTGGTGTCGCTGATCACCGAGCCGCCGTCGGCGCGGATCCTCAAGGAGTTCGACCATTACCTGACCGCGCCCGACGATGCGCTGGTGGACCACGAGCTGCTCACCGCCGAAACGATGGCCGCCCAGCATCCGACGGTGTGAGGCGTCTGCAAGCCGTTCACTTTCTGCCGGCCGTTCGCGCCCAAATGCGCCCAAATCACCCTCCGAGCCCTCGCCCGAGCCATTATTCAAGCCGGCGAGCGGCGGTGGCGTTCGGATCCCGTGTCTCCTGCACTGTTTGTCATCCGGGCCAATGATCGGCGGCGCCCAACTTTCTCCCCGCCCTCCCCATCGTCGAATTTCTCGCCGCGCGAGTCCGCTGCTGGCCGGGACGGCATGGAGTGTTTTATGACGGTGGTGACAGCGTGGGCACAATGGGCCCACATTGTGCCCACGCTGTCACCAGTGCTGCAAAACACCCACCGTGTGCCGTGGCGCGGGCGGGGTCCTCGTCGCGTTCCCGCGTTTGCGCTTGCGGTGATGGATCGGGGAGGTGGCTAGCATGGTCGGAGGCGAATGAAATCGGAATGGAGCTGCATATGGCCGAGCGCATGATGATCCGCAACGTCAGGTTTCCGGGTGAGAAGGCGGACAAGAAGGCGGACGAGAAGACGAGCGGGGAGTACGAAGCGCCGTTGCATGACGTGCTGATCGCCGGGGCCACGTCCGCAGTTGAGGACGCAGCGATCGCCGCCATCGGCCCCGCGGGCTCACTGGATGATCGGCCGGACGCCGCAAAAGCCGAAACCGTGGATGCCGACGGCCGCTGGCTCATTCCCGGCCTGTGGGACTGCCACACGCATTTCACGCAATGGTCGGCCACGTTCGGGCGTCTTGACCTTCTGGCAGCCCGCAGCGCGAGCGAGGCGATGGCCATGCTGCGCGCGTATCTGGACGAGCGGCGCAAAGCCGGCACGCTCAGCCCGGACGTGTTCGTGGTGGGCATGCGCTTCCGCCATTCCCTGTGGTCGGACGCCGAGCAGCCCACGCTGGCCGCGATCGACGAGGCGTCCGGCGAGCAGCCCGTGGCCCTCTCCAGCGCGGACATGCACTGCGGGTGGGTGAATTCCGCGGCGGCCCGGCGGTTGGGCGTGCATGTGGATGCGTCCGGTCTGGTGAGCGAGCTGGAGTGGTTCGACGCCTACTGCAAGTTGGACAACGCGCCCGGCGCCGCGGAGGAGTCCCTGCGTCTGCTGCGCCGCGCCGAGGAGGACGCCGCCTCCAAGGGCGTGGTTGGCATCCGCGACTACGAGATGGCCGAGAACATCGATTCGTGGACCAGACGGTTCGCGCTCGGCATCGACCGGCTGCGCGTGGACGCGGGCGTCTATCCGGAGCGTCTGCAGGCCGCGATCGACGCCGGCTGGCGCACCGGCTGCGAACTGCCCGGCTCGCACGGCCTGGGCCGCGTGGGTGCGATGAAGCTCATCTCCGACGGATCGCTCAACACCCGCTCCGCCTACTGCTCCACGCCCTATTCCGGCATCGAGCCGCCCACCCGCGGCGTGCTGAGCTATGCGCCGGCGCAAATCGAGGACTACATGCGTCTCGCCACCGAACATGGTTTCGACATCGCCTGCCACGCGATCGGCGACGAGGCGAACACGGTCGTGCTCAACGCGGCCGCCGCCACGGGCGCGCACGGGTCGATCGAGCATGCGCAGATGCTCAAGCCCGTTGACATCCCGCGCTTCGCCGAGCTGGGCCTGACCGCCAGCATCCAGCCTCAGCACGCCATGGACGACCGCGACGTGATCGCCCGGTTCTGGGCCCATCCTGCGGGCATTCCCTACCCGTTCCGCGCGCTGCACGACGCCGGCGCCCGCCTGCGCATGGGCTCCGACGCACCCGTCGCCCCGCTCGATCCGTGGCTGGCGATCTCCGCCGCGGTGTTCGGTACCGAGAGCTCCGACCGCGAGCCGTTCCAGCCCGAGCAGTGCCTTGACGTGCGCACCGCGCTCGCCGCCTCGACCGCCGTCGGCCGCGACCGCTTGGCGCCCGGCGACTCCGCCGATCTGGTCCTCCTCGACCGCGATCCCTACGCGGTCCGCACTCCGGAGGAAATGCGCGCGATGCCCCGGTCCGTCGCCGCCACGATGGTGGCCGGGCGGTGGACCCACCGTACCTTCTAACTCGTTCCCCTGCCTAGGGGGAGCCGGGTGGGTGGGCTCATGATGCTCCCCTTGTCAGGGGAGCTGTCGCTGAAGGCGGCTGAGGGGTAGCCCGGTGATCCTGTCGCATGGTTCCGTCCGCTGGGTCCGTCAGGGAGCTAAGCGGCCGGCCCGGTGCTGCCGCGAACGGTGAGCGTGCCGGCGATCATGAGGCATGGGCGTGCGGTGGTGGTGGACGGTTCGTTGGATTCCGTGGCCCGTTCGGCCTTGTCCTGTCGTGCGTGCCGGTCGGCTCGTCCCGTGGCGTAGACGGTTTCGAGCTGATGCAGCAGCAGGCGGGTCGCGGCGGCGCCGATGTCACGCTGACGGGTCGCAATGGAGGTGAGCTGTGGGCGCGAGGTGCGGGCGATCAAGGAATCATCTACGCCGATTATGCTGCAATCGTCCGGAATCCGTTTGCCCCGTTCGATCAGGCGCGACAGCATGCCGGATGCGATGGCGTCGTTGAAGGCGATGGCCGCCGTAACGCGGCGTTCCCCGGCATGATCGTTGAGCAGCGGCATCAGCGCGTCGGCGGCGGTGTGCCCGCCGTGATGGGTCGGCTCGTATGATCCCAGTGCCTCGCCGCGTACGCCCAGCTGCCGGCAGACGTCAAGGAATGCGGCCCGGCGGCGCCCGTTGCTCCATGAGTATTGCGGTCCGCCGAGGTAGGCGATGCTGCGGTGCCCCAGTGAGGTCAGGTGCCGTACGGCCTGCTGCATGGCCGCCGTTTCGTCGATTACGACGGCGGCATAACCTTGATGGCTTCGGTTGATCAATACGGTGGTGCGCGGGTCGCTGAGGGAACGTGAATCCAAACTATCTAATGCTGGGGAAACGAGGATCATTCCATCCGTGGCGCGAGCGTATTCGTTGACGATCGCTTCTCTGGGTATGCGCCCGTCCCCCGCGTCGGCGAGCAACGTTCGGTATCCGGCCTGATGAGCGGTGGAAGTGATCGCGGAGAGAATTTCCGTCGTGTAGTAAGTCGAGAAGTTCCATATCACAATGCCGAGGGTGTGATTGCGTCCGCTGGCCAGACTGCGGGCGACGGCATCACCGTGGTATCCGAGGCTCTCGGCGGCCGCAAGCACATTCCTGCGCGTGGTTGCTCTGACCGAACCGCCATTTAACGCGCGTGAGACCGTGGAGATGGCTACGCCGGCCAGTTTGGCGACATCGCCAATGGTGGGTGAGTCCATCCTTCACTCCTCTCCGAATCGGTCGTTGGACGATTGAAGCGGTGCAGTCCTTGCCGTGCCGACGTCATTGTCCGTGTGATACGAATCGATACTATGCTCATTGTAGCGCGCGGATGCGGGATACGGCGCGGGGAAAGTTATGGAAGCGTTTCCATTGAGACGAAACGGCGTAGCGACAGGGGATGACGCCGTGCGGCACTGACGGGCGGAATCCGGCAGCCTCCCGGACTCGCTTTTTCGCTGTTACCGTGAGGGTTACGGTAACGATTCGAATCGATCCCGGGTGTGATCTGATGATCGCACCCGAAAGATGTTTCTTGTCGGTATCGGAACTGACCGTACGCGGCGCAGTGATGCGGAGCGCGCAAAGATGCAGGTCAGTGGCGTTCAGAAAGGAAGCGGGTAATGCGAGAAGAACGATCAACGCGAACAGCCGTAGGCAGAACGGCTGCCGCGGTTATCGCAGCCGGTGCGATGCTGCTGTCGGCCGCGGCCGGTCCAATGACGGCGCTGGCGGCGGGTGAGACGGTTCCATCCGAAACCCCTGTCGGATATACCGATAAAACCGCGCGCAAGGAAGCCGGTCGTGCATCCGTCAAGGCCGGCGCGCTGGCGGTCAAGGACGGATCGGCTCCCACGGCCACCGGCGTCACGTATTATGTCGATTCGCGCGACGGTGACGATTCGAATGCGGGTACTTCCGTGGACAAGCCGTGGAAATCCCTTGACAAGGTCAATGCCATCACGTTCCAGCCGGGCGACCGCATTTTGCTCAAGGCGGGCAGCGTGTGGAACGCCACAGGCGACGCCGTGGCCAAGGAAGCCTATGATTACGCCACCGCGGTAGGCAAAGTGGAAGACAACGCCGCGCCGACTTTCCTGCTGCATCCGCTCGGTTCCGGCACGGCCGAGGCGCCGATCGTCCTGTCCAGCTACGGCGACGGCGACGCTCCCGAGCTCAACGGCCGCGGCGTGGTCAACGACACGGTCCAACTCATGAACCAGCAGCATTGGGACATCTCCAACCTCGAGATCACCAACGTGACGGACAACTTCGATGCCACCAAATTCCAGCCCAAGTCCGACAATGGTCAGATCCCCGGCACCGAGAACGAGGGACAGGGCGATCTGCGCGGTTTGCACATCGCCGGAGAGAAGGCGGGCGAACTCAAGGGCTTCACCATTCACAACCTGTTCATCCACGATGTCTCCGGCGTGACGTGGTCCGTTTCCAAGGCCGGCATCGACCGTTCCAAGCGCACCGGCGGCATCCTGTTCGAAGGTCTGCTTGGCGATGCCACCGAGGCCACGGTGCTCTCCGACATCGACGTGTACGGCAATACCATCGCCAACACGTCGTTTGCCAACATCGTCTTCAAGCAGGCATCGGGCAACGTAAGCCGCGGCAGGAAGAACGCGCCCGGCTGGGGTGATCGCTACGGCGCCGGCAAGGTGAGCAACACCGGTGCCTTCCGCGAAGACGCCTCCTGGCAGCCGCACAACGACATCACCGTCTCCGGCAACTATATGACCAACCGCGACACCCAGTACGGCTGGGATTCCATGTATCTCACGTCCGTCAAGGGCGCCACCGTCGAAGACAACGTCATTGATGCGTCCGGCGTCTCCGGCATCGAAATGTACTTTGCGGACAACGTGGTGGTGCGCAACAACGACGTTGGTGAAATGCAGAGGCGCACTGGTGCGGCCGACACCAACGCCATCGACCCGGATACGGACACCACGAACATCCTGATTGAGCACAACTACGTGCACGATTCCGGTGAGGGCATTCTGCTGTGCGGATTCGACAAGGGCTCCTCCTCCGTGACCCGCTACAACGTGATCCGCGACATCGAACGCAATTACATCAATCCGCACGGCTCCAACGGCGTCAACGTGATCTACAACAACCTGATGATCAACGACATTGCCGGCAACGCCAACGGCAAGATCCGCTACTTCGCCACGTCCGGTTCGTCGGGCAGCGTTCTCAAGTCCGGCAATGTGCATTACATGGCCAACAACGTCTTCATCAACAACTACGACAAGACCACCGAAACCGTGCTGTTGTCCGGCAATGGCGTCACGTACCAAAACAATGCCTATTACGGCGTGAAGATGGTCGCTCCCGAAACCGATACGGCGCCCATCACCGTCGACCCGCAGCTCAAGGGAGATGTGGACGCCGATCTCGCCAACGCCATGATCGGCGCGGGCACCTCCCCGCTGATCGCCGCCGGCTCCGATGTGGATCTCTCCAAGATTGCTTCGGGATTCAAAGCGTCCGGTGCCGAGCCGTCCGACCAGACCGCCGCTACCGTGGACTTCTTCGGCGCTCCGATCGCGTCTCCCGTCAACGTGGGCGCAACCTCATACGCCGTGCCGCAGGACAAGTCGGTGCTTGCCGGTGCCGTGCTGAATGCCGACGGCACCCCGGTTGCAAACGCCACCGTACGGATCGGTGACCAACAGACTGTGACTTCCGGCACCAACGGGCGCTTTACCGTGGAGGTCGAGCCGGGCGAATACACGCTGATCCCGTCCGCCGAGGATTACGAATCCGGCAAAGCCGTCAAAATTGCGGCCAAAGCTGGCGCCGTCACCATTGCCAATGTGACGCTGGGCAGACAGACCAAGGTCACTGGCACTGTTGCCGGCACGGTTACCGCGCTGGGCGAAGCCGTGCCGGGCGCGGTCGTCACCGTGTCCAAGGACGGTGCGGCCGTGGCCACCGTGACCACCGATGCCGACGGCAAATACACGATTGCCGTCGAAGTGGGCGAAGGATACACGGTGTCCGTGGCTAAAGGCGGATACAGCGGTGCCTCGCGGGATGGCGTGGCCGTTGCCAAGGGCGTGCAGACCGTTGCGGACCTTGCAATGACCCGCATCGCGGAGGAAGTCAAAACCGTTATCGACGAGGACTTTGACGATGAGCCCACCGGCGCCTTCACCAAGTCTGCCGATGGCACGCTGACGGCGCTGACGAATGCGGGCGTTGGCACAGTTGCGGTCGAAGAGGCTTCGGCCGATGCCGGTGCCACCGGCAAGTACCTGCACATCAACAAAACCGGCGTGGGCAAGGGCTCCGTGCTCGGCATCTACAACGCCGAAGCGACGAACCTGACCGGAACCGTCACCATTGAGGCGCGGATCCAGCGCACCACCACCAACGGCGAGCCGAACCAAATCGCCATGTACGCCTATGACGAGAGTGGATGGAAGGCCGCCAGCCCGGCATCCTCCAATGGCCCGACCGCCACCTTCGGCATCAAGGGCGGCAAGCTGTTCACCCACAAGGGACCGAATGACAAGACCATCGTCACGGTGGCCGACGCCGAAGCCAATACGTGGTATGACGTCAAATACGTTGCCAACGTGGAGGCTAATACCGGTGAGCTGTTCGTGAACGGCAAATCCGTCTGGTCGGGCGGCATGCGCACCAAGGTGGACAGTCTTGATCGCTTCCTGCTCTACACCGACGGTTCCAACACCGGTGACTTGCTCATCGACTCGTTTAAGGTGACCCAGGGCGCTCCGACATCGGATGCCGACACTACGCTCACCGCGCTGGACGTTACATCTGATTCCATCGACGATCCCGTGACGCTCACCCGTGACGGCGACGCGTTCGCCGGTACCGTCGGAGCGTTTGACGAAACCGCCACGGTAAAAGCCGCCGCGCTGAATGCCGGGGCCAAGGTGTTCGTCAACGGCGTCGAAGCGACCGCCGATAGCCCGGCGAAGATCACGCTTGCCGCATCCAATGATGATCAGGCCGCGACGATCGACACCACGGTCCCCGTCAAGGTGGTTGCCGCGGACGGTACGACGTCCAAGGAATACTCGCTGACGGTGTCCCGCACCAATCCGAGCCAGCTTACGCAGCTCAGGGATCTGAGCGTGGAGGGCTACGAGTTCGCCGAACCGTTCGACCGTACCAAGCAGGGCGCTGAAAACCCGATCGCCGTCAAGGGCGAAGTGGCCAACGACGTGAAGTCCGTCACCGTCAGGGTGACGCGCGGCTGGGCCAACCAGACCGTGAAGGTCAACAACCAGAAGGTCGATGGCGACACTGCCGAGGTGACTCTTGCCGACGGTAAGAACACCATCACGGTGAACGCCGACTCCTACACGGGCGAGGCGTTGGATTATGTGATCGAGGTCACGCGTGCAGCCGCTCCGGCGCCGGATGCCGACCCCGATCTGACCACTGTGGATACGGAAGGCTTTGATCAGCAGACCGATCCGGCCAATTACGGCTTCGGCGACCAGTACGTCACCGTTGCGGACGGCAAGCTCACCATCACCGGTATGGATAACGGAACCGCCGTGGGCACCCAGCTGTCGAACGACCTTGTCGGACAGACCAAGTCCGGTGTGACGTTCCTGTGGAGCGCCACCACGGGTGCGAAGGCCAAGGCCGGCGTGCAGGTGCTGGACGAATACGGCCGTCTCGTCTTCGCTTTGACCGGCGCCAAGGGCAGCGAGCTACGCTACGGGACCGTATTCAACGGTCAGGGCGCCAGCGGCGTTGCCGCCACCAATGCCGCAACGGCAGCCGTGGAGCCGACGTGGACCACCGTGAAGGCCGATCCGTCGAAGACCTATCGCGTGCGCGTGGTGCTTGATTCCGCCGCCAAGAAGGTCGCCTTCACGGTTGCCCCGTCCGCGGGCGGCGACGCCGTCATTGACGGCAACGCCGATACCACGGCCAGCTCGCTTGCCCAGCTAGTGCTCGCCAACTACTATGGCGGAGCGGCCAATACCCAGACGCTTGACGACATTGCGCTGCGCGTGGCCGACACGACTCCGGATCTGCCCCTTAAGGGCAAGATGGTGTATGCGTTCGGTGATTCGATCGTGGCCGGTCACAAGTACAAGGACGCCAGTTTCGCGACGTTCGCGGCGCGCGCCGAGGGCATGAGCATCCAGCGGTTCGCAAAGAACGGTGCGGCGATCGCCTATGTCGACGGCAAGACCACGGCCAAGGACCTGTGGATCTCCTACCAGATCGAGCATGCGCCGGCCGACGCTCCGGATGTGGTGCTTTTCGACGGCGGCACCAACGATGCCGAAAACATCAGGAACGGCGCGGTCACCGTGGACGACTACAAAAAGGCGTTCGCGGACACGATCAAGCAGATCCAGGGCAAGTGGCCGACCGCAAAGATCGTGTTCACGGCGGTGCCGAAGTTGTACACGCGCGACTATGACATTCAGGCTCAGCTGCACGAGGCCCAGACGGCCGTGTGCAAGGAGCTCGGGGTGACGTTGGCCGATGCCTACACGGCAGGCGGTGACGGCATCACCGAGGCGAACAAGGCGCAGTACTCGTTCGCCAACGTGTCCTCCGTGACCGGTCTGCCGGAAGCGGGCACCAACACCGGTTCGGGCACCCATCCGAACTTCGAGGGCATCCGTACGTTCTACTTGCCGACCGTGACCGCCGCCCTGCGCGCCGCGTTCACCGAAACGCCGGCTCCGGAACCCGCGGACAAAGCTGCGCTGAATGCCGCGATCGAGGCTGCGGGCAAACTGGTCGAATCCGATTACACAGCTGAATCGTGGAAGGTGTTTGCTTCGGCCCTATCCGAGGCGAGGACCGTGGCCGATGACGAGGTAGCCGGTCAGGCTGCGGTCGATGCGGCCGTGTCTGCGCTGAAGACGGCGCAGGATGCTCTGGCCAAGGCAGAACCGGAGCCGACTCCGGAGCCGACGGACAAGTCGGTGCTTCAGGCCGCCGTTGATGCCGCCGCCAAGTTCGATGCGGCTTCGTACACGGAGGCTTCGTGGCAGGCGTTCGCTGTGGCGCTGGATTCAGCTCGGGTCGTGTTGGCCGATTCCGCCGCCTCGCAGGACGCTGTGAACGGCGCCGTAGCTGCGCTGCTGGATGCCGAGTCCAAGCTTGAGGCCGCCTCAGCTCCGGAGCCTGAGCCGTCTCCGGTGGTTCGGGACGTACTCAACGCGCTGATCGCCGCTGCTGAGAAGCTTTCCTCCGATGACTACCAGTCCGGTTGGATTGAGTTCAAGTCCGCGCTCGAAGGCGCGAAGTCGGTTGCCGCGGATGCCGATGCGTCCCAGAAGGATGTGGACGCCGCTGCGGTGGCGTTGGTGGATGCGCAGGCCGCGCTGGTGCGCAAGCCCGCTCCGTCTCCCCAGCCGGCTCCGGTGTCCAAGGATTCGCTTAACGCGGTGGTCGCCGCTGCGAAGATGGTGAAGACCGACGCGTACACGCAGGATTCCGCGGATGCGTTCAAGGCCGCCATCGCTGCCGCCGAGAAAGTTGCAGCGGACGACGACGCCACTCAGGCCGAGGTGGATGCGGCGCTCAAGTCCCTGGTGGAGGCGCAGGCCGCGCTGGTGCGCAAGCCAGTTGCTCCGTCTCCGAAGCCCGAGCCGACGCCGGTGGACCGTTCGGTGCTGGATGCCGCGGTTGCGGTCGCCGGCAAGCTGACCGAGTCGGATTACACGGCCGACTCGTGGTCCGTGTTCGCCAAGGCCCTGGCCGACGCGAAGGCGGTTGCCAAGGACGCCGACCAGACTGCGGTGGACAAGGCAGCGGTCGATCTGATCAAGGCGCAGGGCGCGCTGGTGAAGGTCGAGACCGCCAAGCCTGACACGAAACCGGAAACGCCGCAGACCAAGCCGGACGATGGCAAGGATGGCCAGCAGCAGTCCGGCGCCAAGCCGGATGCGACGCCCGGCGCGGACGGCGGTCAGGACGCGGATCGGCCGGCTGCGGACAAGACCGACGGTAAGGAGCAGGGCAAGGTTCCGGCCGGCTCCGGCGATGTCAAGCAATCCGACGATGCCAAGCAGTCTGCTGACGCCAAGCAGCCGTCCGTCCTGTCCCGGACTGGCGTGAGCGTGGGCCTGCTGATCGCTCTGGCGGTGATCCTGCTGGCCGGTGGCGTGCTCGCGGCGCTGGCGGTGAGGAGGCGCGATTCGATCTGATTGACTGAACCCTTTTCGTATCTTCCTGTTTCCTGAAGCGGTGGTTCGGCCCGGTTCCCCTAGGTCGGACCGCCGCTTTTTGCTATGCGTGCCTACACCCTATTGCCATACAGATCGTCAGCCGTGACGAATGCCATGCGACCATCCCCGGTGTATTTGACGGCGGTTGCCGCACTGACGGGTTCCTTGGTGAACAGCATGAGCCGGGTGCCATCCGCGGGATACCCCGGTACCAGTCCAACGCGTTCGTTCAGCTGCGCGAGCACTTTGGTCTCATTGATCGCATTGCGCCATTTGCATTCCCCAAGCACGATCTGCCGGCTGGACGGATCCGCGGCGATGACGTCGATGTCCGTTTGTTCATGGGCGATGGGGTTGTTGCCCCACCATTTGCCGAACTTCGTGGCGATGAACGGCAGCCTTCCCGCGGCATTGCTGCGTATGAGCCACTGCAGACAGACGGTTTCGAACTGTTGGCCCACGTAGGTGTCGAACGCCGGGCCGAACGCCAGTTTGCGTGCCACGGCTTCGCTGATCCCGCTCTCGATGATGCCGGCGTTGCGGCCGACGAACCGGAACCAGTATGCGAAGAACGGGTCGGCGATGTCGTACATGCCCTTGCGGGATTTGCTTGGGTCGTCTCCGAACGGCACTTTGCGTTCGATGAGCTTCAGCTCGATCAGGGTTTTCAGGTATCGGTTGATCACAGCCGGATCCGTCCCCGCATGCTCTGCGATGAGCTTCGGCGTTGCATTGCCCCCGGCGATGGATTGCAGGATGGAAAAGTAGAGCGCCGGTTCGCGCAGCTCCTGTCGCAGCAGCATGATCGGCTCCTCGCGCAGTGCCCCGAGACTGTCGAAGCACAGGCGCAGAACATTGCTCTCAAAGCCGTCATTCTCCCTGAGGCGAGCCAGATAATACGGTGTTCCGCCAAAGGTGGTGTAATACCGGATCAGGTCCTTCGGCTCGGTGTTCGGCAGGAATTCCGCCGCGTCCGCATAGTCGAACGGCAGGAGTCTGATCTGGGCGGTCCGGCGGCCGTAGAGTGGGCTTTTCCGTCCCAACACTTTGCTTTCCATGAATCCCTCGTTGCTGCCCGATAGGATCAGGGTGACATTGGTGCCGAGGAATCCGTGGTCAATGGCTATCTGCAGCGCCGACGGGAGAGACGGTTCGGCAGCGGCGGCGTAAGGAAACTCGTCGAATACGAGCACGAATTGCTTGTTGCCGTCGGCCTTGGCCCGTTCCGTAACGAACGAGAAGGCATCTGTCCATCCGGCGAAGGCGGGGGTTGATTCGGGCATGTCGAAAAAAGCGCAGACAGCTCTGGAGAAGTCGGCGAGATTCAGTTTGGCGCTTTGCTGCAGCGCCGTAAAGTACAGCACGCGCTTGTTTTTCACAAATTCATCGATGAGGAAGGTCTTGCCCACATGTCTGCGCCCGTACAGCACCACCATCTCGAACCCGGTGCCTTGGTAAAGACGTTCCAGCGTGTCCAGCTCGTGCCTGCGCCCCACGAACATCGGTGGCCCCTGCCTTCCCTCGCGCCATATTAACTAACTTACGATTAAGAGTATCACGAGTTAGTTATTTGCCGACAGATACCGAGGGATGCCGAGAGGCGCGGCAATGACCAAGCCTGCGCGTTCGGCCCGGCGTTCCCGCGGGCCAAATCGTCGCTTCCATGCGGAACGCCGTCTGTCGCGCAGCCAACTCCCCGGTCGGGGGGGGCTGTTGTCGCCATAACGATCGAGGGGCGGCAAACCGGACCCATGCCGGCTCAACCGCCCCTCAGTCCGTTGTCGCGAAACGCTTCAGTACTTCATGCCCATGGCCTCGCGCACCTGGTCGAGGGTTTCCTCGGCGATCGCGTTGGCGCGCTTGTTGCCGTCCTCGAGGATGTCGCGCACGGTGTCCATGTCCTTGGCCAGCTCGGCGCGGCGCTCGCGGTGCGGGGCGAGGAAGTTGTTCACGGACTCGATCACGTACGCCTTGAGCGCGCCGGCGCCCGCGTCGCCGATCTCGGCGGCGATGTCCTTCGGGTCGCGGCCGGTCACGAGGCCCGCGGTGGTGAGCAGGGCGGAGACCTGCGGGCGGGCGATCGGGTCGAACGTGATCCTGCGCTCGGAGTCGGTCGGGCTCTTCTTGATGAGCTTGGCGGTCTCCTCGGCGGTGGCGCCCAGCATGATCGAGTTGCCGTAGGACTTGCTCATCTTGCGCCCGTCGAGGCCCGGGATCTCCGGCGCGTCGGACAGGATGGCGGCCGGCTCCGGGAACACCGGGTGCTTCTTGGCGTAACGCTCGTTGAAGCGGCGGGCGATGGTGCGGGTGATCTCCACGTGCGGCAGGTTGTCCTTGCCGATCGGCACCACGTTGGCCTTGCAGAACAGGATGTCGCACGCCTGATGCACCGGGTAGGTGAGCAGCAGGCCGGTCAGCGCGTGGCCGGAGGCCTCCATCTCGGACTTCACGGTCGGGTTGCGGTGCAGCTCGGCCTCGGTCACGAGCGAGAGGAACGGCAGCATGAGCTGGTTCTCGGCCGGCACGGCGGAGTGCGTGAAGATCATGGTCTTCTTCGGGTCGATGCCGGCGGCCATGTAGTCGAGCACCAGGTTGAGCACGTTGTCCTGAATGTGCTCGGTGGTGTCGCGGTCGGTGATGACCTGATAGTCGGCGATGATGATGTTCGTATTCACGCCGCGGTTCTGCATGGCCACGCGCTCCTTGATGGAGCCGAAGTAGTGGCCCAGATGCAGGCGGCCGGTGGGACGGTCGCCGGTGAGCATGGTGAACTTGCCCGGCTCGGCCTCCAGCTTGGCGAGCGTCGCGTCGGATCGCTTCTTCGCCGCCAGGAAGCTCGCGCTCATTTCGTTTCCAGCCGCCGTCAGCTGCGTCTCGGTCTGCTCGTCAGTCATCGACTGCCCCTTGTTTATGTGTAAGAACGGTACAAAAGTTCGCTTTTATGGTAAAAGTTCAAGCCGACAACCTAACAGGTGGTATCCTCTTCTGTGATGAATTGATCGAAACTCGAGAATCGTAAAGTCAGGGGATCAACATGGGTCGCGGACGTCAGAAAGCAAAGCAGCAGAAAATTGCCCGTAAGCTCAAGTACCTGACAACCGATACCGATTACGACGAGCTCGCCAAGGAGCTCAGCTCGCAGGAGGTCGGCACCGGTTCGTTCGATCCGTTCGCGGACGTCGAGGAAGCCGATCAGGAGCGCGCCGCCGGTGCTGCGGACGCCGCTTCGCAGACCTCCGACACGCCCGAAACCGCGGATGATCTGGACGAGTATGCCAAGTGGGCCGCGGAGGCCGCCGCGAAGGCGACGAGCGGGGAGATGCCGAAGGTGAAGGCCGTGCCGAAGCCGCACAAGCCCATCCCCATGCCCATTCCGAGCGCCCTCAAGCCCAAGAAGTGATCGTCGACGGCGCAAAAGTTGCAGAACCGGTCGCATAGGCGGCCGAATCCGTGCGTTACGCGCCCGAATCTGCAACTTTTGCGGTGCTGGCCCATCAAAGCGGCAGCAGGTCGCTCAGATCGTCGCGCTCGCCCACGGCGGTGATGCGTCCGGCGTCCTTCTCCTCGGACCATGCGGTTACGCCCGCGGCCAGCCGCAGCCACACGTCCGGCTCCAGCTCGATCACGTCCGGCGGGGTGAGGTTGTGCGGATCCGAGGCCGGGCCGTCCAGAATCTTGATCGCGCCCCACGGGGCCACGCGCACCTCCACGCCCTCGCCGGGCGCGCGCCACTCCAGCAGGAACAGCGAGTAGCGCACGGCCATCGCCCATACCGGCCGCGGCAGATCGGGGCTGATCGTCAGCCGGTGCGCCAAGCCGGCCCTGTCTGCCCTGCCCGCACCCGGTTCCCCGTCGCCGCCCTCGTTCATCAGCGCCGCCGCGGCCTCTCGCCACCGTTCCCAAGCCGTGCGCCCTTTGTTCAAATCCTGCTGCCGTAGTACCGTCATAAGTGACATTGTGCGACGAAGCGAGGTCATCATCACGGCGAACCGGCGGCGGAAGCGCCCGGACGGCTCGGCGCCGGGCATTCCGCAAGAGCGCAGGCAAACTACATAATGACAACGGTTTCATAGGTGAAATATGGTGTGTTGCCAAGATTTGTCGCTACACTTGATCACTAAGAGTGAGAACGTTTGCGCAGCGTAACGTAGAGTTCATTCCATCGTTTGTCTGCCGACACCTCAACGAGGGCATAATTACTCTTGGAACATATTGCAACGAAAGAGAGTCATCACATGACCGAAATCACTGCACCCAAGTCGCCTGTCACGACTGCCGAGTTTGCTGACGGCATTCGCGAACAGCTCAAGTACGGACAGGGCGTGACCCCCGAGCAGGCCACCCCCGCCGACGTCTACGTCGCTTCCTCCCTCGTCGTTCGCCACTACCTGCAGGACGCGTGGTTCAAGACCCAGCAGGACATGGTCAACGGCAAGACCAAGGCCGTCGGCTACCTTTCCGCCGAATTCCTGATCGGCAAGCAGCTGCGCAACGCCCTGCTCAACGCCGGCATGCTGGACCAGTTCGACGAGGCCGTCGAGAGCCTGGGCTTCGACCCGCAGACCGTCGTCGACGCCGAGTACGAGCCGGCCCTCGGCAACGGTGGTCTGGGCCGTCTGGCCGCCTGCTACGTCGATTCCCTCGCCTCCCTGGGCGTGCCCGCCTTCGGCTACGGCATCCAGTACCGCTACGGCATCTTCCGCCAGGAGTTCGACTCCGAGGGCCGTCAGGTCGAGAAGCCGGAATACTGGCTCGCCAACGAGGAGCCGTGGGGCCACGTCGACTACAACCGCTCCCAGAAGGTCTCCTTCGGCGGCACCGTCGTCGAGGAGAACGGCCGCAAGGTCTGGAAGCCGGCTTGGTCCGTGCGCGCCGTCCCGGTCGACTACATGGTCCCGGGCTACGCCTCCGGCCGCGTGGACACCCTGCGCCTGTGGTCCGCCCGTTCCTACGACGAGTTCGACCTGCTCACCTTCAACAAGTCCGAGTATCTGGACGCCGTCAAGCCCAAGGTCGAGGCCGAGAACATCTCCAAGATCCTCTACCCGGAGGATTCCACCCCGCAGGGCAAGCGCCTGCGCCTCGAGCAGCAGTACTTCTTCGTGGCCGCGTCCATCCAGGACGTCATCCGCGTGTTCTACCCGGGCCAGAGCAACCCGGACCTCACCACGCTGCCGGACAAGATCACCTTCCAGCTCAACGACACCCATCCGGTCATCGGCATCCCGGAGCTCATGCGCGTCCTCATCGACGAGTACGGCTACGACTGGGCCACCGCGTGGGACATCACCACCAAGACCTTCAACTACACCTGCCACACCCTGCTGCCGGAGGCGCTCGAGGTCTGGCCGGCCGACCTGATCGGCGAACTGCTGCCGCGTCATCTCGAGATCATCAACGAGATCAACGATCACTTCCTCGAGGAGCTCAAGGGCAAGACCCGCGACAAGGAAAAGATCGAGCGCATGCGCATCGTCACCAACGAGGAGAACCCGAAGGTCCGCATGGCCTACCTCGCCACCGCGGGCGGCTCCCACGTCAACGGCGTGGCCGAGCTGCACTCCCAGCTGCTCAAGGACGTCACCCTGCGCGACTTCTCCGACCTTTACCCGGACAAGTTCACCAACGTGACCAACGGCGTCACCCCGCGTCGCTTCATCCGCCTCGCCAACCCGCGCCTGTCCAACCTCATCACCGAGGGCCTCGGCACGGACAAGTGGCTGAGCGACCTCGAGATGCTCAAGGGCCTCGAGCCGCTGGCCAAGGACGACGAGTTCGTCAAGAAGTTCGCCGCCGTCAAGCAGGCCAACAAGGAGGACTTCGCCGCCTATGCCAAGCGCGAGTACGGCTTCGAGCTCGATCCGAACACCATGTTCAACTCGATGATCAAGCGCCTGCACGAGTACAAGCGCCAGAGCCTGAAGATCCTCGCCCTCATCGCCAAGTACGCCGACATCAAGTCCGGCAAGGTCTCCGTGGACGACGTGCTCCCCCGCACCGTCATCTTCGGCGCCAAGTCCGCCCCCGGCTACTACCTGGCCAAGATGACCATCCAGCTCATCAACAACGTGGCCCGCGTCGTCAACAACGACCCGGACATCAAGGGCAAGCTGCACGTCTACTACCCGTGGAACTACAACGTGCGCCTCGCCCAGCACCTCATCCCGGCCACCGACCTCGACGAGCAGATCTCGCAGGCCGGCAAGGAGGCCTCCGGCACCGGCAACATGAAGTTCGCCCTCAACGGCGCGCTCACCGTCGGTACGCTGGACGGCGCCAACGTCGAGATCCGCGAGCGTGTGGGCGCGGAGAACTTCTTCCTCTTCGGCATGACCGTCGACGAGGTCGACGCCCTCTACGCGCAGGGCTACCACCCGGCCGTCTACTACGAGCGCGATCCCCGCCTGAAGGCCGCCATCGACATGGTCGCGGACGGCACCTTCTCCAACGGCGACCGCAACACCTACGCGCCGCTCGTCGCCGACTGGCTGACCAAGGACTGGTTCATGACCCTGGCCGACTTCACCGCCTACTGCGACATCCAGGGCGAGATCGAGGCCCTCTACCGCGATCCGCTCGAGTGGAACCGCAAGGCCCTGCTCAACGTGGCCAACTCCGGTTACTTCAGCTCCGACCGCGCGATCCAGGATTACCTCGACAAGATCTGGCATACCGGTCCGCTTGCGTGATTGCGGAGCGTCATCCGCGTTGCGGGAGACTAGACGTACCGTCGTACGCCTTCGCCTCCCGCACCTTGCGGACGCACGCGCAATCCCGCTTGCGCAGCTCGCCGACTGACGGCGTGTATGCCGCCTTTCCTCAGGCTCGACGTACTTTTGTACGCCTTCGCCTTCGGACGGCGGTCTCCACGCACGTCAGTCGACGTGCTCCGCTTGTGTGACTGATAAGGTGCATGCCGACTGACTCGGCTGGCTACTTGAAGGGCGGCCTCTGAATGCAAATATGCATTTGGAGGCCGCCCTTCGCCATGTTTGCGCTCTTCCGTTCACTGTTGCACGTCATTCGTTCCAACCTGCGCCCCGCGAATTGCAGATTGGAACGAATAGAGCCGAAACGGTCGTCTGAGAGGTCGGTTTTGTGGTCATTCGTTCCAATCTGCGTGTGGATGGGCTCAGGTTGGAACGAATGGGACCAAACCGGTCGTTGGAAAGGCCGGTTTTACGGTTGTTCGTTCCAACCTGCGCGCAGAAGGACGTAGGTTGGAACGAATGCGCTCGGCCGGTCGGCAAAAGGGGAATGGTTCGTCCAGCTGGTAGCGTGGCTGGCATGATGACCAATGCCGAAGCCATGAGGGATGCGCTCGAACTGGCCGCTCGCGCCGCGCATGCCGGGGACGTGCCGGTCGGCGCGCTTGTACTGGACGCTTCCGGTGCGGTGATCGGCCGCGGCTTCAACACCCGCGAGGCGCACGGCGATCCGCTCGCCCATGCGGAAATCATCGCCATGCGCGAGGCGGCCCAATCCCGAGGCGACTGGAACCTCGCCGACTGCACGCTCGTCGTGACGCTCGAACCGTGTCCCATGTGCGCCGGCGCATGCATGCAAACCCACGTCGGCCGCATCGTCTTCGGCGCGTGGGACGCTAAGCTCGGCGCATGCGGCTCGGTGTGGGACATCCCCCGCGACCCGCACGTCGGTCACGCGCCCGAAGTGTACGGCGGCGTGCTGGAATCCGACTGCGCCCGCGTCCTCGCCGAGTTTTTTGCGGCCCGGCGGTGAAGCTGGACGCTACTTGCCTTTCCTAGGGCAGATTTGGCATGTCGCGGACATCTACTTGCCCTTCCGAGGGCATCGCTCGGGCCGTATCGCCGTTGTGCACTCATCCAAAACGTTGGAATTGCGTCCCGCACCACGCGAAATATGAGCGGTTGTCCTCGCGGAGATGCCCTCGGAAGACCGAGTGGATGTTCGCAAAGCCCCGGATCCGCCCTCGGAAGGCGGAGTAGCCGCGCAACAATGATGGAAACCGCGAGTGAACGAAGAGCAAGCTGCGACGTCCGCTGATGGATTTGCCGTCGCGCCCCGGGAAACGCGCCCGGGTGAGACAACTCAAGCCCGCAGCCCGTACGATGGAATCGGCAGCAGACATTGAACGGCGTTGAGCAAATCCTACCGACGAAGGAGTCCCGCATGGCCGACACCAATCCCATCGTTTCCCGTTTCACCGGTACCGCGCATGACGGCGAGCCCGTCGCCGCCGTCTATCTTGCCGACCCGCAGTCCGGTGCGGCGCTCGGCCTGGCGTTCCACGGCGGCGAACTGCCGCGCATCATCCACTGGGGGCGTCCGCTCGCCGCGCCGGAAACGCTGCTCGACGCCTACGACGCGCTCAACCCCCAGCGGGTCTCCGGCGCGCTGGATTGCACCCCGTGGCCTTCCGTGATGCCCACGCAGGCGGAGAGCTGGATCGGCGAACCGCGCCTCGTGCTGCGCCGCGGCGGCGTTGAAATCTTCCCCAAATTCACGGTGACCGGCATCGAGCTGTCCGACGGCGGCAGTGACGATGACCCCGGCGCAGTCGACGTCACCGTGGACTTCGATTCCTCGACCGGTCCTCAGACCGTTACGGACGCCTCTGGCCGCACGCGCACCACCGGCCCGTCGGAAGTGCCCGGTGTGATCGTCCACGCCGAAGACGCCGAACTGGGCGTGGGCCTTGACTGGCAGGCACAGATCGTCCCCGGCGGCCTCATGCGCCAGCGGGCCACGGTCCGCAACCTGTTCGGCGGCGGGGACGACCACGCGGATCGCGGCGCCGATCGCGGCGCGGAACCCCTTGAGATCGGCAAGGTTGAGCTCGGCTTCCCCGTGCCCGCCACGGCCACCGAGATCCTCACCGCCACCGGTCACCATCTGCGAGAACGCTCCCCGCAGCGCCAGCCGTTCACCGTGGGACGGTTCGCCAAGCCGCAACTCGCCGGCCGCCCCGACTTCGACGCCAGTCTGCTGCTCACCGCGGGCGTGCCCGGTTTCGACTTCACGCACGGCGAGGCGTACGCGGTGCATGTGGCGTGGAGCGGCAACTCGGAGCTGTCCGCGGAGCGTCTGCCCTACACGCAAGGCGTCATCGGCGGCGGCGAGGCGCTGTTCGGCGGCGAGATCACGCTGGGCGGCCCAAGCGGCGAAGCCGCCGTGCAATCCGCACCGCCCGCGCAGTCCTACGAAACCCCGTGGCTCTACGGCTCCTTCGGAGACGGCCTCAACGAGATCGCCGCGCGCTTCCACGAGTACGTGCGCTCCCGCCATCCGCGCCTGTTCGCACACGGCCGCCCGGTCATCCTCAACACGTGGGAGGCCGTCTACTTCCAGCATGATTTCGACACCCTCAAGGCCCTCGCGGACAAGGCCGCGGCTTCCGGCGTGGAGCGTTTCGTGGTGGACGACGGCTGGTTCGGCTCCCGCCGCGACGACACCTCCGGTCTGGGCGACTGGCAGATCGCGCAGGACGTGTGGCCCGACGGCCCCAAGTCCCTCAAGGCGCTCGCCGACTACGTGCACGGCCTCGGCATGCAGTTCGGCCTGTGGTTCGAGCCGGAGATGGTCAACCCCGATTCGGACACCGCCCGCGCGCATCCCGACTGGATCCTCGCCCCCGCGCCCGGCCGTCTGCCCATGCAGGGCCGCAGCCAGCAGGTGCTCGACCTCACCAATCCGGACGCGTTCGCCTACATCTTTGGTGCGATGGACGGCTTGGTCTCCGAACTCGGCATCGACTACATCAAGTGGGACCACAACAAGCTCGTCACCGAAGCCGTCTCGCCGCGCACCGGCAAGCCCGCCGTGCACGCGCAGACGCTCGCCGTCTACCGCATCTTCCGCGACCTCATCCGCAGCCATCCGGGACTGGAGATCGAAAGCTGCTCGTCCGGCGGCGGCCGCGTGGATCTGGGCATCCTCGAATACGCGAGCCGCATCTGGGCGTCCGACTGCGTGGATCCGGTCGAGCGCGCGGACATCCAGCGCTACACCTCGCTGCTCGTGCCGCCGGCGATGATCGGCGAGCATGTGGGCGCCTCCCCAGCGCACTCCACGCATCGCGCCACCAGTCAGGAGCTGCGCATGGCCATGGCGTTCTTCGGTCACATGGGCATCGAATGGAATCTGCTCAAGGAGCCCGAGGCGGCGTTGGATGAGCTTGCCGTGTGGGTGGATGAGTACAAGCGTCACCGCGACTGGTTCGTGGGCGGGACCGTGGCGCATGGGGACGACGCCGATCCGGCCGTGCGTCTCGACGGCGTGGTCCGCCCCGACCGCGCGGAAGCCGTCTACCGCTTCACGCAGCTCACCACCGGCCAGACCTATCCCGCCGCGCCCGTCCGTCTGCCCGGTCTGGATCCGTCCCGCGTCTACCGCGTCACGCCGCTCGCCCCCTGCCTCGGTCTGGCCGATCCCGCCAACCCCGCGGGCATCGCCAACGGTCAGAGCGCGCTGGGCTGGTGGACCGCCGATGGCGTGCGCATGACCGGTGAGGCGCTCGAACGGTACGGCGTCCGTCCGCCGTCGCTGCACCCCGCGCAGGCCGTCCTGTTCCGGGTCGTGGCGGAATAACGATTCGGCCGGGGCCCCGCAACGGGTTTCGCCCCTAACGGCATGCCTTCTTTGTCTTCTTTGTGGACAGGGAGCGCCCACTCCCCGTCCATGAGGGCTCGGATCGGCCATTTTCCAAGGGTTTTATCCGATCTGGACGGGGAGTGGGCGCTCCCTGTCCGTTTGCCGCACCCAATATCAAACCGGTTCGATATACTGGCGAACAACGCGTTATCCGTGATCGCAGCGACCAAAGGAGTTCCCATGACCACACCCCAGCGCACAGCAATCCCCGATTCCGTCCGCACCAACGGCGCCACGCCGAACCCGTGGTGGGCCAACGCCGTGGTCTACCAGATCTACCCGCGCTCATTCCAGGACACCAACGGCGACGGCTTCGGCGACCTCAAGGGCATCACGTCCCGACTGGGCTACCTCGCCGACCTCGGCGTGGACGTGCTGTGGCTCTCCCCCGTCTACAAGTCCCCGCAGGACGACAACGGCTACGACATCTCCGACTACCGCGACATCGACCCGCTCTTCGGCACCCTCGCGGACATGGACGAGCTCATCGCCAAGGCCCACGAGCGCGGCATCAAGATCGTGATGGACCTGGTGGTCAACCACACCTCCGACGAGCACGCGTGGTTCCAGGCCTCCCGCAATCCCGACGACCCGCACGCCGACTGGTACTGGTGGCGTCCCGCACGTCCCGGCAAGACGCCCGGCACGCCCGGCGCCGAACCGAACGAGTGGGGCTCCTACTTCGGCGGCTCCGCATGGCAGTACGATCCCGAACGCGGCGAGTACTACCTCCACCAGTTCTCCAAAAAGCAGCCCGACCTCAACTGGGAGAACCCGGACGTGCGCCGCGCGGTGTACGACATGATGAACTGGTGGCTCGACCGCGGCGTGGACGGCTTCCGCATGGACGTGATCACCCTGATCTCCAAGCGGGTCGACGCCAACGGCAAGCTGCCCGGCGAGGACGGCTCGCTCATCCCCGACCTGCCCGTGGGCGAGGAGGGCTACTCCAACCCGAATCCGTTCTGCGCCGACGGCCCGCGTCAGGACGAGTTCCTCGCCGAGATGCGCCGCGAGGTGTTCGACGGCCGCGACGGCTTCATGACCGTGGGCGAGGCGCCCGGCATCAGCCCCGCCCGCAACGAGCACATCACCGATCCGGCCAACGGCGAGCTGGACATGCTCTTCCTGTTCGAGCACGTGGACTTCGACTGCGACGGCGTCAAATGGAAGCCGCGCCCGCTCGATCTGCCGGCGCTCAAGCGCATCATGGCCGACTACCAGCATGCCGTGAAGGACCGCGGTTGGACCGCCCTGTTCGACGGCAACCACGACCAGCCGCGCGTGGTCTCCCGCTGGGGCGACGACTCCACCGAGGAATCGCGCGTCGCCTCCGCCAAGGCCCTCGCGCTCACGCTGCACATGCACCGCGGCACTCCGTACGTCTATCAGGGCGAGGAGCTCGGCATGACCAACGCGCACTTCACGTCACTGGCCCAGTACCGAGACCTCGAATCGCTCAACGCCTACCGCCAGCGCGTCGAGGAGGCCCGCGTGCAGAGCGCCGAGTCGATGATGGCCGGCCTCGCCGCCCGCAGCCGCGACAACGCGCGCACGCCCATGCAGTGGGACGATTCGCGCTACGCCGGATTCACTGCGCCGGACGCTCCCGCCGAGCCGTGGATCGCCGTCAATCCGAACCGCACGTCCATCAACGCGGCCGCCGAGGTGCATGATCCCGACTCGGTGTTCGCGTTCTACAAGCGCCTGATCGCCCTGCGGCACGAGAACCCCGTCGTCGCGGCCGGCGATTGGACGCCTCTCGCCCCGGACGATCCGCAGGTGTACGCCTTCGCCCGCTCGCTGGACGACGGGGACGGCGCGCATCGCCTGCTCACGGTCGTGAACCTCTCCAAGGAGCCCGCCGACCTGCCCGCCGACGTGGTCGCCCTGCTGCCGTCGAAGGGCCACTCGCCGGAGTCCCCGCTCGCCGTCGACCGCGTCGTGATCGCCACCGGCTCCGACGCCGAGGCCGTCACCGCGCTCGCCTCCGGGCATCTCGTCCCGTGGCAGGGCTTCGTGGTACGGCTGTAGGCGGCGCTCCCGGTCCGACGTGCGCCTGATCCTCGTCGTTCCGGGCGAGAGCCGCGAGCCGAAAGGCCCTTCGCCCTCGTTCGGGATGATGCGGGCAGGCGGGCGGTGTGCATGACGTCTTCCCCGCAAATGGACACGAGCCCGCTCCCCCGGCCTCGCGCGCCTACAATGGCCCGCATGGAGCAGAAAGACGTCCTCAAAGCATTGCAACGTGACCACGCCGCCGAGCTCAAGCTCGCGGCCCAGCGGCTCAAGGGCACGGCCCGCCACACGGCCATCATCCCCTCCCCTGCGCTGTCCGAGATGACCGGGCACGAGATTCTCCTCAAGCCCGAGAACCTGCAGGTGACCGGCTCCTTCAAGATCCGCGGCGCCTACAACAAGATCGCCTCCCTCACGGACGAGGAGCTCGCCCGCGGCATCGTCACCGCGTCCGCCGGCAACCACGCGCAGGGCGTGGCCTATGCGGCCCGTGAGCGCGGCGCCAAGGCGACCATCTGCATGCCGCAGATCACTCCCCCGCTCAAGGTGGACGCCACCAAGGCGTACGGCGCCGACGTGGTGCTGCACGGCGACGTGTTCGACGAGGCCGCCGCGTACGCGCAGGAGCTCAGCGAGAAGCAGGGCATGATCTTCGTGCCGCCGTTCGACGACTACGAGGTCATCTGCGGCCAGGGCACCATCGGCCTGGAGATCCTCGAGGACGTGCCGAACGTGACCGACGTGGTCGTGCCGCTCGGAGGCGGCGGTCTGGGCGCCGGCGTGGCGCTCGCCATCAAGACGTTCAAGCCCGAGGTGCGCGTGATCGGCGCGATCCCGGAGGGCTCCCCCGCGTGGAAGAACTCCTTCGCCGCGCATCGCGTGGTCGAGGCCGAGCAGGTGTCCACCTCCGCCGAGGGCGTGGCCGTCAAGCACCCCGGCGACCTGCCGTACGCGCTGCTCAACGAGTTCCTGGACGATCTGGTCACCGTCACCGAGCGCGACATCAACGAGATGATCCTGCTCATGCTGGAGAAGCACAAGCTCGTCGTGGAGGCCGCCGGCGCGGTGTCGCTCGCGGCGCTGGAGCACCTCAACCTGCGTTCGCGCAAGTTCGCCGCGGCCCCCGGGCCGCATGTGGTCGTGCCGATCATGTCCGGCGGCAACATCGACACCGTGACCATGGGCGCGGTGATCCAGAAGGGCATGATCGCCCGCGGGCGCATCATGAACTTCGAGGTCGAACTGCCGGACACCCCCGGCCAGCTCGTCAAGGTCGCCACCCTGCTCGCCAAGGAGCGCGCCAACGTCATCCAGCTGGACCACGACCAGTTCAAGGCGTCCAGCCACTACACCAACGCGGTGTCCCTCGGCGTCACGGTCGAGACCAACGGCCCCGACCACATCGACCGCATCCTCGCGGCCCTGCGCGAGGCCGGATTCCAGCCCAAGCGCATCTACTGACCGGGCTGTGCCGGCATTGCCGACATTGCCGGCATTGTCGACAAACTTGTGATTTTCGCCCTCTGAAGCCGTCGAATTCCTTCGAATCGGGCGCTCAGAGGGCGAGAATCACAAGTTTGCGACGCCGGCCCGTTATTGCTCCGCCGCGATCGTCTCGTCCACGAGCTTCGGCAGCGCCGTCGCGATGTCCTCGTGGATGAGACGCGTGGCCAGACGGTCGTACTGCGTGCGGCCCATGTTCATGATCGTGATCGGCACGCCGTCCTGCGCGGCCACCGGCACCAGGCTCGCCGCCGGGAACACTTCGAGCGTGGAGCCGATCACCCAGAACTCGTCGGCCTTGGCGATGCGCGCCATCGACTTCTCCATGGCCCCGTCCGGTAGCATTTCGCCGAAATAGACCACGTCGGTCTTGATGAGCCCGTTGCAGGGCATGTCGCCGCGGTACTTGAGCTTGCGGTGGCAGTGCGGGTCCGGCTCCTCGTCCAGTCGCGCCATGATGTCCGCCGTGTTGTACTTCGCGTGGCACTTCATGCAGTGCGAGGTGCCGATGGTGCCGTGCAGGTTCACGATCACGTCGTCGCTGTTGCCGGCCTTCTCGTGCAGGGCGTCGAAGTTCTGCGTGGCCAGCAGCGTGAGCATGCCGGCCCGCTCCAGCCGTGCCAGCGCCTTGTGCGCCTCGCCGGGCTGCGCGTTCCACACCGGCGACTCCTTCTGCCAACGCCATGAGTACTCGCGCGCCTCCTTGTCGGTGAGGAACGCGTCGATGTCGTAGACGCTCATCTGGTCGGGGTGCTTGGTCCAGACGCCGTCCGGGCCGCGGAAATCGGGAATGCCGGCCGAGGTGGAGATGCCGGCGCCAGTCAATACTGCGATTTTCTTGCTCATACCCATAGGTATACGCGCTTTGCGCGGCGCCGGGGCAGCGTTCCGTTGCTCTGGGAAGTTTCGCCGATTGTTCCTCGCCTATTGTTCACTGACCCGTCATATTCGTTTACCCAGCGGTGATGCCGGCGGCGATAAGCTTGATATTGGAAGTTGCCGGACCGTTCCGACACGCCGATGATTCGCTGTGTTTCCAACGGTTTGCGGTTCTTCTTTGTATGCCGATTTGCGTAGATGAACCGGTTCGTGTAAATTAGCCATCTGTTGCCGCTCAGCACTGCGGTCTGATTCAAAATCATGAATTTGATGCAAGGTGTTGATGTGTGCGTGGTTTGAGAACTCAAGAGCGTGTTTGTACTGCTTGTTTAGACAAGTTTTTTGATTGCCAGTCCAATCCCCGCCCGTCCGGTTTGCGCCGGGCTGGTCCATGAGAGTGGGGTGATGGGGGTTGG
>NZ_WBSN01000008.1 GCF_009299475.1 Bifidobacterium avesanii
GGCTGGGACTGGGCGGCTTCGGTTGTGAATGCGGCTGCGAATGCGGTTGCGGATTTGGCTTCGGTCATGGCGGATCCTTTCTTCCGTGCGGGCCCGGAACGCCGCATTATTCATGCGCGGCTGCTTGCGCACGCTTTGCATACGCATTGCACGCGCTGTTGCGTACGTCGCGCGCATCAAACGCACCGCGCTCGCCACATGCAACGCGTATCCCATGCGCACATCCCGCGCACATCCCGCGTGCCGCACCAGCTTGCCGCGTTTGACGCGCCCAACGCGTTGCCGCATCCGGGCCCTGCACCGTTTTCGGCCGCACCCTTGAGGTACAACCTTGTACTTATCAGTCTCAACCAATCTATCACGCGACACACCGGACAGACAGACCACGGGCTTCCAGACCGGGCGCAATTTTCCGGACCGGGCGCGGGCACTCCCCGTCCAGCATCATCGCAAACCGCCATTTTCCAACGTTTTGTCCCTCGCTGGACAGGGAGCGGGCACTCCCTGTCCGGGAATGTCCGGGAAAGCGCTCCCTGTCCAGAAAGGCGTTTCCCATCCGGGAAACACTCGCGTCGGGAAACCGCTCCCGGTTCGGAAGATCACACCCCGCCCGGGAAATCACGCCCCAGTCCAAACAACCGCTCCCGGTCCGGGGAACCGCCCGCCCTGCAGCCCGGCCCGCCGCCAAACCCAAAATCACCCGAAACACGACACGCCAAACATCCGTCAAGCCATGCCGGCTTCCAGTAATTGCAAGGGAATAACACGTTCGACCACCGCCCCTGCTGAAATTGCCCCACATTGCGGGACGGGATAGGTTCGGCACATGAATGGGTCATCGCAAGTACACGCCACAACGCCAGCACCGGATGATCAGCGGACGGTTCCCCGGGATTATCTGGCCCGTTCGCTTGCGCAGACGCAGAAGGAAACCCTGAGCCGATGCGCCGATCATCTGCACGCCGCCACGGCAATGCACGCCATCACCTACACCGGCTTCACCGCACTGAAACTCTGCGGCATCGAGACGCCGCACTGCCCCCGACTGCGCGATACGGAGTTTCATGTGCTCTATACCGCCCGCCAGCAGCGGCCCAGAAGGCTCAACACCCGGTATCTGAAACTGCCGGACGCGTTCCGGAATTGCTCGGTCATCATCTTTCGCCACGGTGAAACCACCGTTCGATGCACGCATCCCTTGGTCACTTGGGCCATGCTCGCGACATTCCTCACGCAAACGGAAACCATCGCCTTGCTCGACGCCATACTGCGCGCGGGCTCCCGATCGGCTTTCCCCAACGGAATCCCCCTTACCATGGGCAACGTCTCCGCATTTCTCGACAACGCCGGCGATTTCCCCGCGCTGAAACGCTGCCGCGCGGCCGTCCCGTTCATCGGCGTCGTCACCGATTCCATCATGGAATGCCGCACTCTGCTGGCGCTGCTGAGGTATGGATTGCCGTATCCGTCGGTCCATCTGCGTGTGTACATCGCATCGCTGGACCTCACCGTACCGGTGGATATGGCGTACGGGAACGGAAAGGTAATCGTCGAGTATGACGGCGACGCGCATCGGCAGGACCAACGCCAATACCGCTGGGACGAGCGCAAGCGTCAGGCGTTGCGCGCTCAGGGCTGCACGGTGATTGTGGCCTTTGCCGACGATGTGACGACGGCGTCGGGACGATGGGCGCTGGCCGACCGTGTCGCCGATGCGCTTGGCGTGACGCTGGACGGCTGGCCTCAGACCCCATACCGGGTGCTGATCGACGATGACCGCAGGGCCGAGGACCGCGACCGCAAACGTCGGGAACGCCGTAAGGCCCGGGCGGAGGGACTCGCCTGACGACTCCGGTAACGGACCGGGAGTGACTTTTGGGACAGGGAGCGCCCACTCCTTGTCCAACGGGATCAAAATCGTTGAAAAATGGCGGTTTTTGAGAGTGACGGACAAGGAGCGGGCGCTCCCTGTCCGGAAATCCGCCCCACACGCCCCGCAACCGACCCGCTCAGATGAGGCGCATGTTGTAGCGGGCGGCGAGGGCAGGGATGTCCGGCACGCCCCACTTGGCCACCAGGTCGAGCCACTCGCGGCGGTTGGACTCGCCGAAGCGGGCGGCGCGCGCGGTGTAGGCGTCCACGGTGAGGAACTTGGGCGGCACCGACTTGCTGTGGAACTTGTCGGCGTACATGACGACCTCCTGCTCGAGGTTCACGGGCACGTAGTCGTCGGGCGGCAGCGGCAGGCCCTGTTCGAGCACCGCCGCGCACGTGAGCCCCACGCCGGTGTGGTTGCGGGCGAACTGGGCGATCGACTCGTCCACGCCCTCCTTGAGCAGCAGCTCGTAGCCGTTGAGCCCGTGCAGGATGTAGCGCTTGTTGCTGAACTTGAGCGGTTCGCCGTCGGTGCCGTCGTGCTTGAGGACGGTGTAGGTGCCGATGTCGTGCAGCATGCCGCCGATCACCGCCAAGTGCTCATCGATGAGACGCGGCGGGACCGTGCCGCCCTTCACCGCGCCGGAGTCGAAGCCGCCGTTGCGCTCCGGGGCGTCGGCCGGCAGCGTGCAGCGGCGCATGAACAGCGCGTTCGCATGATGCGCCACCTGCCGGGCGATCGTGGCGACGATCACGCAGTGGGTGTGGATGAGGTCGTACGCCGCTTCGCTCGGCGCGTATTTGCGATGGAGTTCGTCGATCTGCTCGACGGTTGGAATCATGCCCATGCGGCCCATCCTAGTAGGGTTCCGACGGGGTCGGACGGCGGCGGACGCGCGCGGGCGCAGACCCCAGCATATGGCATGAATCGAACACGCGCGGGTGTTTGCCCGTACAATCGGGAGCGTCTGTGTTTATCGCAACGTTTATTGCGACGTTCATGTGCGACACGATTGTGTGCAAGGAGGGGATATGGCTTGGACCAATCCGCTGCGCGACCCGCGCGACATGCGCCTGCCGCGCATCGCCGGCCCGTGCAGTCTCGTGATCTTCGGCGTCACCGGCGATCTGGCCAAGAAGAAGCTGCTGCCCGCGGTGTACGATCTGGCCAACCGCGGCCTGCTGCCGCCGAGCTTCGGCCTGATCGGATTCGGCCGGCGCGAGTGGAGCAACGAGCAGTTCGCGAACTTCGTGGAGGAGCACGTGCGCGAGCGCTGCCGCACGCCGTTCAACGAGGACACGTTCGCACAGCTGAGGAAGGGCCTGCGCTTCGTGACCGGCACCTTCGACGACGCCGACGCGTTCACGCGCCTGTCGGACACCGTCTCCGAACTGGACCGAGATCTGGGAACCCGCGGCAACCACGCGTTCTACATGTCCGTGCCGCCGCGCGCGTTCCCCGTGGTGTCCCGCCAGCTCGCGGCCTGCGGTCTGGCGCATTCGACCGAGGGCGCGTGGAGGCGCGTGATCATCGAGAAGCCGTTCGGCCACGACCTCGCGAGCGCCAAGGAGCTCGACCGCGTGGTGTCCGAGGTGTTCGCGCCCGAATCGGTGTTCCGCATCGACCACTATCTGGGCAAGGAGACCGTGCAGAACCTGCTGGCCCTGCGCTTCGCGAACACCATGTTCGAGCCGATCTGGAACGCGAACTATGTGAGCCACGTGCAGATCACCATGGCCGAGGACATGGGCATCGGCGGCCGCGCGGGCTACTACGACGGCATCGGCGCGGCGCGCGACGTGATCCAGAACCACCTGCTGCAGCTCATGGCCCTCACGGCCATGGAGGAGCCGGTCTCGTTCACCGCCGCGGACCTTACGGCCGAGAAGACCAAGGTGCTTTCCGCCATCCGCGTGCCGCACGACCTCGCGGCTCACACCGCCCGCGGCCAGTACGCGGCCGGCTGGCAGGGCTCCGAGCGCGTGGTCGGCTACTTGGACGAGAAGGGCATCGACCCGTCGTCCACCACCGAGACGTACGCGGCCGTCCGTCTGGACGTGGACACCCGCCGCTGGGCCGGCGTGCCGTTCTACCTCAGGACCGGCAAGCGTCTGGGCAAGCGCGTCACGGAGATCGCCGTGGTGTTCAAGCGCGCCCCGCACCTGCCGTTCGAGACGACCGCAACCAAGGAGCTCGGCCGCAACGCCGTGGTGATCCGCGTGCAGCCGGACGAGGGCGTGACCATGCGCTTCGGCTCGAAGGTGCCGGGCACCGCGATGGAGGTGCGCGACGTGAGCATGGACTTCAGCTACGGCCGCTCGTTCACCGAGGCGTCGCCGGAGGCCTACGAGCGCCTGATTCTTGACGTGCTGCTGGGCGACCCGCCGCTGTTCCCGACCACGCGCGAGGTGGAGCTGAGCTGGGAGATCCTCGACCCGATCGAGGAGTTCTGGTCCACGCTCGGCCAGCCGCAGCCGTACCGCGCCGGCACGTGGGGCCCCGAGGAGGCCGACGCCATGCTCGCCCGCGACGGACACCATTGGAGGATGCCATGATTTTGGAACTGCCGGACACTTCGACCGGCGCGATTTCGCGCAAGATCGACGAACTGCACGAGGAGCGCGGCGAGGCGGCCCTGGGCCGCGTGCTCACGCTGCTCATCACCACGGACGCGGCGAACTTGGAGAATTCGCTCGAAGTGGCCAACGCGGCGAGCCGCGAGCATCCGTGCCGCGTGATCGCCATCGTGACCGACGGGCACGTGGACACGGACATCTCCGACCACAGCTCCACGCTGGACGGGCAGATCCGCTTCGGCGCGGACGCGGGCGCGGGCGAGATCATCGTGCTCAAGCCCACCGCGGCGCTGACCCGTCATCTGGACACGCTGGTCATTCCGCTGCTCGTGCCGGACGCGCCCGTGGTGGCGTGGTGGCCGACGCGCGCCCCGGAGAACCCGGCCGCCGACCCGATCGGACGCATGGCCCGCAGCCGCATCACCGACGCCATGCGCGCCCCGAACCCGGAGGCCGCGTTCACGGCCCTGCGCGCACACTACAGCGAGAAGGACGTGGACCTTTCGTGGACCCGCCTGACCATTTGGCGCGCGCTGCTGGCCACCATGCTCGACCAGCCGCCGCACCTGCCCATCGAGTCCGTGCGCGTGGTGGGCCCCACGAACGACATCCCCACCGAGCTGCTGGTCTCGTGGCTGGCGCTGCGTCTTGACGTGCCGGTGCGCGTGGAGCGCGACCCGGACGCGAAGGCCGTGCAGGGCGTGTACTTCCAGCGCGAGGACGGCGAGGTGGCGCTGCTGCGCCCGGCCGACGACCAGGCGACGATCCGCCAGCCCGGTCAGGCCGACCAGACCATGTCCATGCCCGCCCGCCCGCTCGAGGACTGCCTGAGCGAGGAGCTGCGCCGGCTCGATCCGGACGAGATCTACGCCGAGGTGGTCACCAAGGGCTGGCCGCTCGTCGATCACGAATAGGCAGCCACGAATAGGCACTCATCAGCCAAGGAGCCGCAATCATGTCTTCGTCCGTTTCTTCCGCGCCCACCGCGCTTGCCGCGCCGCGCACGGTCGTCGTCTATCCGGACCGCGTCACCCTGCATCAGGCCGTGGCGTCCCGTCTGCTGCTGGCACTGTCCGACCGACTCGCCGTGGCCGACCGGGCGGACATCGCGCTGACCGGCGGGCGCGACGGCAACGCGATTCTGGCCGCCCTGCCCGCCCATCCGCTCAATCCGATCGTCGATTGGTCGCGCGTGCATCTGTGGTGGGGCGACGAGCGCTTCGTGGCCGCGGACGATCCGGACCGCAACGCCCGTCAGGCGCGCGACGCATGGTTCGGCGCACTGGTGGCGTCCGGACTGATTCCCGAATCGCACGTGCACGAGATGCCGGCCGACGCTCGTCCCGCCGAGGAGGTGGCCGCCGCCACGGACGCGGAGAACGACGCGATTCTGGCCCGCGCGGCCACCGACTATCAGGCGGAGATCGAGCGCGAGCTCGGCCCGGACGGCGCGTTCGACGTGGCCATGTTCGGCATCGGCCCGGACGGCCACTTCGCCTCGCTGTTCCCCGATCATCCCGAGGTGCTGGTTGACGACCCGGCCGCCAAGGTGATCGGCGTGAACCACTCCCCCAAGCTGCCGCCGCTGCGCGTGAGCCTGACGGTGCCGTTCATCCACGCCTGCCGCGCGGTGTGGATGATCGCCTCCACACCGGGCAAGTCGGACGCGGTGGCCGCGGCCCTCGTCGGAGCGGCGAACGGCGGCGATCCGCACGTGCCGAGCTCCTTCGCGGCCGGGCGCGACCAGTCCCTGTGGCTGCTCGACGCCTTCGCCAGCGCCAAGCGGGGCTGAGAGGATAGAATCGCCGCCAATCCGAAATGGAGGCGATTCCGGACTCATCCGCGCCCTTCTGTGTCTCAATCCGCATCCGGTTTCTGAATTGGATGCGATCTGAGACACAGGAGGGCCTTTTCATGTCCGGCATCACCACCAAATATGGAAATGGATGCGATCGCGGACAAAAACGCCCCTCGCCGTGTCCCGATTCGCATCCGATTCCAGTAATGGATGCGGATTGAGACACAGACGAGGGGCATATGGCAGCAGCCAATCAGCAGCCGGTCAGCCGTCGCCGTCAAACCATTCAGGCCTGCTTGATCTCCTTGCGGCCCGGCTCGGCCCACAGGGTGTGGAACACGCCCGGCTCGTCGACGCGGCCGTAGGTGTGCGCGCCGAAGAAGTCGCGCTGGCCCTGAATCAGGGCGGCGGGCAGGCGCTTGGAGCGCAGGCCGTCGTAGTAGGCCAGGGAGCTCGAGAACACCGGAACCGGGATGCCAGCCTCGGCGGCGCGGGCCACCACGCGGCGCCACGACGCCTGAGCGCCCTCGACGGCCGCCTTGAAGAACGGGTCGAAGAGCAGGGAGCCGAACTGCTCGCCGGAGTCGTACGCATCGGAGATGCGGTTGAGGAACTTCGCGCGGATGATGCAGCCGCCGCGCCAGATGCGGGCCACGGCGCCGAGGTCGATCTTCCAGTTGTATTCCTTCGCGCCCTCCTCGATCTCGTTGAAGCCCTGCGCGTAGGCGACGATCTTGGAGGCGTACAGAGCCTGGCGCACGTCCTCGATGAACGCGGCGCGCTCCTCCGGGTCGGCGGCGATGGCGCTGAACGCACCCTCCGGCTCCGGGCCGGCGAGGCCCTTGGTCTGGGCTTCGGCGCGCAGGTCGGCCTCGGAGGACAGGCCACGGGCGAACACGGCCTCGCCGATGCCGGTCACGGGGGTGCCGAGGGACAGGGCGGTCTGCACGGTCCACGTGCCGGTACCCTTCATGCCGGCGCGGTCCACGACGATGTCGAGGAACGGCTTGCCGGTCTTGGCGTCCTTGTGGCGCAACACCTCGGCGGTGATCTCGATGAGGTAGGAGTCGAGGTCGCCCTTGTTCCACTCGGCGAACACGTCGGCGAGCTCGTCCACGCTCAGGCCGAGGCCGCGGCGCATGAGGTCGTAGCTTTCGGAGATGAGCTGCATGTCCGCGTACTCGATGCCGTTGTGCACCATCTTGACGAAGTGGCCGGCGCCGTCGGAGCCGATGTGGGTGACGCACGGCTCGCCCTCCGCCTGCGCGGAGATGGTCTTGAGGATCGGGCCGAGGGTCTTCCAAGACTCCTCGGTGCCGCCGGGCATCATGGACGGGCCCTTGAGAGCGCCCTCCTCGCCGCCGGAGACGCCGCAGCCCACGAAGTGCAGGCCGCGGGCGCGGATCGCCTTCTCGCGGCGGATGGTGTCCTTGAAGTACGCGTTGCCGGCGTCCACGATGATGTCGCCGGGCTCCATGAGGTCCGCAAGCGCGTTGATCATCTGGTCGGTCGGGTCGCCGGCCTTGACCATGATGATCGCAGTGCGCGGCTTGGCGAGCGACGCCACGAACTCCTCGAGCGTCTTGGAGGGGATGAACTTGCCCTCGTCGCCGTGCTCGTTGATGAGCGTTTCGGTGCGCGAGTAATGACGGTTGTAGACGGCCACCGTGTTGCCGTGGTGCGCCAGATTGCGCGCCAGGGACGCCCCCATCGCGGCGAGGCCCACCACACCGATGTTTGCCAGTTCTTCAGCCACAGCTCCACCTTTCGTGTCGATTGCTGATTGCTCCACGACCAGTGTACGGGACATGCCACATGTTGGGAACGGGATATTTCGATGGGCGGAGCGCGGGCGGGAGTGCCTCAGACGAGCTGATGGCGGGTCCAGCGTCCGGTGCGGTAGCGCAGGTAGAACAGGAACGCGCGCACGCCCCATTCGGTCAGCCATACGGCCCACAGGCCCACGATCTGGTAGTTGAGCACCACGGAAACGAGGTAGCCCACGCCGATGCGGTAGATCCACATGGAGCTCAGCGAGCAGATGGTCGTCCACTTGCCGTCGCCGGCGGAACGCAGCATGGACGGCAGCACGGACTGCGCGGAGAACAGGAGCGGATAGGCGACCACGTTCATCCACATGAGGGTCCACAGGATGCCGTACGTGGCCGGGTCGGCGTGGTAGAACGACGTGATGGCCCACGGGAACAGGCCGGCGAGCAGCAGGCCCATCACGCCGGAGACCGCCGAGCCGGTGAGGATGAACGATCGCATGATCTTGCGCGTGTACTTCACGTCGCCCGCACCCATGGACGCACCGGCGATCGGCACGATGGCGGTGCTCAGCGTGCGCGGGACGATCTCGATCAGGTGGCACCACGAGCCGATGATGCCGTTCGCGGCGAGCTGAAGCGTGCCAAACGGGACGATGAACATCTGGATGATGAGCTTGCCGCCGTTGAAGAACAGGTCCTCGAGGATGAACGGCAGGCTCACGGACAGCACGTTGCCGACGCGCTTCGCGTCCACACGCAGCAGCATGGCCCGCTTGAGGTACAGCTGCGGCGCGTAGCTTTTCAGCAGCACGACGCCCATCACCGCGCCGACGAGCTGCGAAAGCACCACCGACCACGCGAGACCCGCCACGCCCATACCGGCCCACATGACGAACACGATGTTGAGCAGCATGTTGGACCCGTTCGCCACCACGGACAGGGCGAGCGTGACGCGCGTGCGCCCGATGCCCCTCAGCGCGCCGGCGATGGCGTTGTACAGGCCGCGCAGCGGGTAGCTCACCAGCAGGCCCAGCAGGAACACGTGGATGTTGGCGAACACGTCCGGCTCGGCCGACCCGAACAGGAACGTGATGATCCGGTCCTCGAACGCGAGCACGAGCGCCGAGTACACGATCGTCACGGCGAGCATGGCGTGGATGGCCGCCGCCGTGACGCGCCCGATCTGCTCGCGGTGCCCGGCGCCGAAGTGCTGCGCGACGAGCACGCAGGTGCCGAGCGCGATGGAGTTGAACGTGCCGAACATGAGCCAGTGGACCGCGTTCGCCGTGTTCACCGCGCCCACGGAGGCCGGGCCGTCGGAGCTGATGATGCCGGTGTTGCAGAATTCGACGAGCGTCATGAAGACGGTGTCCACGAAGATGGGCAGCACGAGGTTGTAGATGTCCCGCGCCGAGTAGTGCTCGCCGCGGAAGGCGTTGAGGACATGCTGGTAATGGACGTTGGAGGCGAAGTCCGGCCGGTGCATGCGTTGCCACGCTCCTCTGGTCGTCGGCGGGGGGCTGTGCGTGCCGGGCCGCCGTGCGGTCGTCGTTGACGGAAGATTTGGTGTGTTGTGGGGTGCCGTTGGGGACGGTCATCCATTGTAGTGCAACGTTGTGCCAACCGACGCGCCGGTTGCCGCGGGTTGCTGGGACTGCTGAGGTTGCCGGGACCGCTGGGGCGACGGCGACGCGACTGCGATCGTGACCGCGACCATGACCGCGACCATGACCGCCCATGTGGCAAAGTCCGTGACGGAGACCGGGCGGCCATCGTCACACGCGCCCGCAACCGTTGGAATACCAGGGATCCTGATCATGGGGCCACTGCGATGAACGGTCTCCGTCACGGTCTCCGCCACAATCCGGTCACCGTCACGCCCAGAGTCCCAAGCCGCGGCGAACGGCACGGCCGCACGGGCACCGCGCCAACGCTAGCGCCAGCACCAGCGCCACGGACCGGGAGCGGCTTCCCGGACAGGGAGTGCCCGCTCCCTGTCCGCACGAGTTCAAACCGTTGAAATTCCGCCGATTTGCCGCCGACCGGACCGGGAGTGGGCACTCCCTGTCCAAACAAGCGCTCCCTGTCCGGGCCAAGCGCACTCAGTCCGGAGAAGCCTACCCCGTCCTAGCCAGACACTCCTCGCCCGGGCAAAACGCGCACAGAACCCGCGGCCACCACGCCCTACAGGGTGCGCAGACGGAACGCGCCCGTGCGGTTGGAGGCCACGATCATGTGGTCGTTCGGCAGCTCGGTCCACCCGTATTCGGCGGGCTGGTCGAAGCCGGAGGACGCGGCCACCACGCCGCCGGTGTTGAGCTTGCGGTAGCGGATCACGCGGTAGTCGTGGGCGTACTGCTCCATGCCGTAGGACTCGTACAGCTCGATCACGCGGTGCGAGACCTCGGTGCGCTTGCACGCGCGCAGGACCACCAGCTCGTTCTCGCTCTGCAGCATGCAGTTGTATGAGCTCAGCGGGTAGTACCGGCGCAGCAGGGCCACGGCCTGGGAGACGGATTCGGGCAGAGTGCAGCCCATGCGCACGCGCTCGAGGATGAGCGCGAAGTAGATGGCGGAGTCGCTGCGGCCGCCGGTTTCCGCGAGGATGTCGCGGTCGACCGGGAAGTCGTGGTTGGTGACGATGTTGAGGCCGGTCTCGTCGGAGGAGATGTCGCCGTTGTGCATGAAGCTCAGCCCGTCGCAGAAGAACGGCTGCTGGTTCTCGATGATGAGCGGCAGTCCGGAGGACGCGAGGCGCAGATGGTAGATGCCGCCGCGCGCGCCCTGACGGGAGACGATCGGGTAGATCTGGTCGAAGCGGGCCGCCACGGTGGACTTGTACACGCGCGTGGCGGTCTCCGGCGTGCGGGCGCCGCCATCGGAGAAGTGGCGGGTCACGGTCGGCTCGGTGACGAGCGCGCAGCCCCAGCCGTCATTGTGGATCATCGACTGCTGACGGTACTGTTCGGCCAGCCGCGTCCCCAGCACATCCTGAAGGCTGAGGTTGCGGCCCGACGTAGCGTACCCAAGCAATCTGCACATAATCCTCCACTCTAACGGCCGATCGACGATCGGACACGCACCTCGTTATAACAACTTTTTATTACCCCGTATTCGGCGCCCCGGCCAAGCGGCCAAGCGGCCAAGACCGGCCGAGCCCGCAGCGCATCACCGCCGACCGTCACCGCCGCACGCCCACGCGCACCAGGCCGGGCACGCGCCGCGTGGACACGAACAGTGGCTGCGTCTCCACGAGCGGATTGTACGGCGCCAGACCGAACCACTTGACGGGCGAGCCGGCCACGTGGCGGATCGCGTACTTGATCTGCAGCGAGAGGGCGCCGCGCGACGAGATCTTCGACTCGGGCATGAGCGCCTTGTGGATCAGCACATAGCGGATCGTGCCGATCTTCGGGTCGGCGTCCACCTTCGGGTAGATGGACTTCTGCTGCGGCAGTTCGCCGGAGCGCGACAGATCGTGCATGATCTGGTGCAGGTACGCCGGGATGGACTGGTTCACCTTGAAACCGAGGCGGATGCGCACGCGGAACAGGTAGTTGGTGCCGAAGTTCTCCACCGAGTACTCGCGCGTGAACGGCTCGTCGGTGGTCTGCACGGACACGGCCCACCACGCGCGCGCCCGCTTGGGGTGGTCGGCGAAGATGGAGAAGAAGATGTCCGTGTCGAGGCGCTTCATCTCCGCGTCGGACGTGAGGTACACGATGTTGTCCGCGAAGTACGGGATGCGGAAGTCGCCGTGCAGGCGCTCCAGCGCGGGCAGGCAGTCCTTGGGGGCCATGTGCCGGCGCTGGGCGCGCTCGAGCTTGGTGCCCTCGTTCCACGTGTACATGATCGTCAGGATCGCCACGGTGAGCAGCAGCGTGAACCAGCCGCCGTGCAGGAACTTCGCCATGGATGCGATGAAGAACAGGATCTGGATGGCCAGGAACACCACGGTGAACACGACCGCGCCGAGTCGGCTGGAGTTGTGCCACAGGTAGACCGCGAGCAGGATGGTCGTGGTGATCATGGTGATGGTCAGCGCGAGGCCGTACGCGGCGGAGATGTGCTCCGAGTCGCGGAAGATGGCGAGCACGACCAGCGTGGCCGCGCACAGCACCACGTTGATGGTGGGGATGTACAGCTGGCCGCGCGTGCGGGCTGGGTAGCGCACCTGCAGGTGGGGCATCCAGTTGAGGCCGGTCGCCTCGGAGACCATGGTGAACGCGCCGGTGATGAGGGCCTGCGAGGCGATGATGCCGGCGGTGACGGACAGGATCACGGCCGCGTAGCGCACGCCCGGGGTCATCATCTGGAAGAACGGGTTGACGGTGGGCAGGTTCGCGAGCGCGGGATTGTCCTGGTTCCTGAGGATCCACGCGCCCTGGCCGAAGTAGTTGAGCACGAGCGCGACCTTGATGAACGGCCAGGTGAAGTAGATGTTGCCGCGGCCCACGTGGCCCATGTCCGAGTAGAGCGCCTCGGCGCCGGTGGTGGACAGGAACACCGTGCCCATGAGCGCCACGCCGGCCGCGTTGTGCGGGCTGAACAGGAACTCGACGCCGTACACCGGGTTGAGCGCGGCGAGGATGCTCCAGTCGCCGCCGATGTTCGCCAGCCCCGCCACGGCGAGGAAGCTGAACCACACGAGCACGAGCGAGCCGAACACCTTGCCGATGCTCTCCGTGCCGCGCGACTGCACGGCGAACAGCGCCACGATGATCACCACGGTGATCATGAGCGTGAGGTTCTCGTTCTCGCGGAACAGGCCCTCGAGCTGCGGCAGGGTTTTGAGGCCCTCCACGGCGGAGGATATGGACACGGCCGGGGTGAGCACCGAGTCGGCCAGGAACGCCGCGCCGCCGAGCATGGCCGGGATGGCCAGCCACGCGCCGTAGCGGCGGATCAGCGAATACAGCGCGAAGATGCCGCCCTCGCCCTTGTTGTCGATGCGCATGGCGATGAGCACGTACTTGACGGTGGTGATGAGCGTGATGGACCAGAACACCAGCGAGAGCATGCCGTACACGGACTCCTCGTTGGCATTGGCGAGCCCGCCCTGACCGGACAGGAACGTCTGGGCCGTGTACAGCGGCGAGGTGCCGATGTCGCCGTAGACCACGCCGAGCGCCACGATCGCCATGGAGAACGTGACCTTGTCGGGCCCGGACTGCACGCGCGCCCACCAGCGGCCGATCGGCCCGCGGGACTCGGCCTTCGCGAGTCGTTCGGCCTCCCTGCGCTGCTGCTCCTTCTGCTTGGTGAGCTCGGCGCGCTCCTCCTTGGTGAGCACGCGGCGGGACACCTTGGGCGCGTTGGTGAAGTTGCCGCGGGGCAGCACGACGGTGTCCGTGATGTCCGCCTTGGTGCGCTTGTGGGCCTGCGGCGCTCGAGGCGCGGCCTTGCGGTCCCACGCGGGGTGGTCGCTGGCCGGCTGCTGCGGTTTGGGCTGATTCTGCCGATCGTCCCGCGGCTTGGCCTGCCGGGACTCGGTTTGGGACTGAGCCGCGGGTCTCGGTTCGGACCGCTGGGGGCCGTCCGGCTGAGGCCCGACATGATCTTGTTGTGCTGCGGCATTCCGCGGGTTCTCCCGCCGCGCATCCCGCCGATCATCCCGCCGAACCATGGGTCTGACGTCGGACGGTTTGGCCGTCGCACCCGGCTCGGCATCCGCAGTCCGCTCCCCCCGCGCTGCGTGCTGTTGCTCTTGCACCATGACCCCTTTCGCGTGCCCTTCACGATACACACACATATTGCAGTGCGCGATGTTAGTACGCTTCGGCGTCCTTGGGAAATCGGGAGCGTGAATGCCAGCTGAATTACGGGCCGAAAAGGACGAAATCCGGGATTCCAAGCGCCAAACCCCCGCCGGGGCGTCCGTTTCAGCCCGTATGTTGCGCGCGCAGTACGGTTGCGCGCGCAGTACGGTCACACGCCGTAGACCGCGCGCACGGTCCGGCGGGTGGCCTGCGCGACGGTCGTGAGCGGCAGGTCCATCGCGTCGGCGAGCGCGGCGAGCGTGTACGGGATCATGTACGGCGCGTTGGTGCGCCCGCGGTACGGCATGGGCGTGAGGTACGGGGCATCGGTCTCCACCATGATGTGGTCGAGCCCCACGAGCCGGGCCGACTCGCGGATGCCGTCGTTGCCCTTGTAGCTCACCGTGCCGGAGAAGCTCAGGTACCAGCCGTGTTCGCGCGCGATCTCGCCCATCTCCGCGTCGCCGGAATACGAGTGGAACACCGTGCGTTCGGGGGCGCCGTCCGCGAGCAGCGTTTCGATGACTTCGCGGTGCGAGTCTCGGTCGTGGATCTGCATGGGCAGGCCGAGCTCCTTGGCGAGCGCGATGTGCGCGCGGAACGCCTCGCGCTGCAGCTCCTTGGCGCCCTCGCCGGTGCGGAACAGGTCCATGCCGGTCTCGCCGATCGCCACCACCTGATCGGGGTGCTGCGTGGCGAGCCGATGCACCTCCGCGAGCGCGTCCTCGAAGGGGACGTCATGCCATGGCTTGTACTTGAGTTCCAGACCGTCCGGCCCGGGCACGCCGCGGTGCCCGTGGAGCACGGATTCGTTGGGATGGATCGCGAGCGCCGCGTGCACAAGACCCGGGTGGTCGACGGCCATCTGGACCGCCGTCCTCAGGTTCGGCAGCTCGCAACCCACGTCGATAATACCCTCGACGCCGACAGCCCGCGCCTGTCCCAGAATTTCATCCACATCGTAGACCGGCACGGGCGGCTGGCCCTTCGCCTCGGCCTCGTGGCTCATGGCCCTGGAGAACGGGACGACGGAGGCCACGTGCGTGTGGTCGTCGACCGTCCACGCCTCGCGCGGCAACGGTTCGGGGGCGGGCGCCCAGCTGCGGTCGCGGTGATGATGCTTGCTCATGCCACCCACCTTAGCGGGTGGGTCGCCGTCTCTAGGCCACCGCCGCCTTGATCATGGCGTACTGCGACTCGTACAGCCGCCAGTACGCGCCCTTGCGCCTCAGCAGCTCGGCGTGCGAGCCGCGCTCCACGATCTGCCCGTGGTCGATGTACAGGATCTCGTCCGCGTTCTCGATCGTGGACAGGCGGTGGGCGATGATGAAGCTCGTGCGCCCCTTGAGCAGGTGGGCGAGGCCGGCCTGCAGCGCCTCCTCGGTGCGCGTGTCGATGTTGGAGGTGGCCTCGTCGAGGATGAGGATGCGCGGGTCGGCGAGCAGCACGCGCGCGAACGCGATGAGCTGGCGCTGGCCGGCGGACAGGGTCGAGCCGCGCTCCTCCACCACGGTGTCGTAGCCGTCGGGCAGCTCCATGATGAACTCGTGCGCGTGCACGGCCTTCGCGGCGGCCTCGATCGCCTCATCCGTGGCGTCGAGTTTGCCGTAGCGGATGTTCTCGCGCACGTTGCCGGAGAAGATGAAGGTGTCCTGCAGCATGACGCCCATCTGGCGGCGCAGGGAGGCGAGCGTCACGTCGCGCACGTCGTGGCCGTCCACCTTCACCGATCCCTCGGACACGTCGTAGAAGCGCGACAGCAGGCTGATGATGGTGGTCTTGCCGGCGCCGGTCGGGCCCACGAGCGCGATCGTGCGGCCGGGCTCCACGTGGAAGTCCACGAGGTTGAGGATGTTGCGCCCGTCGTCCTCGTAGCGGAACACCACGTCGCTGAAGTCCACGCGCCCCTCGATCGGCGGCAGGTCGCGCGCGCCCGGGCGGTCCTGGATTTCGGGGACCACGTCGAGCGTCTCGAAGATGCGCTCGAGGTACGCGGAGCAGGTGATGAGCTGGTTGTAGAAGTTGCCGATGTTGATCACCGGGTTCCAGAAGTTGTTCGCGTAGCCCACGAACGCGATGAGCACGCCTGTGGTCACGTCCACGCCGCCGAAGCCCATGACGCCCACGAAGTAGATGAACGAGATGGTCATCACGGAGATGGTCTGCACGCCCGGCCACATGAGGAACTGGATGTGCACGGCCTTCATCCACGCGGCGCGCACCTCGCCCTGCTGCTCCTGGAAGTTGCGGAACTGCGCCTGCTCCTGCGCGAACGTCTGCGTGGTCTTCACGCCGGCGATCGACTCGTGGATGTACGCGTTGAGGTTCGACTGCTTGTTGGAGAGCTTCTGGTAGGCGCGGCGCTGGAAGATCTTGAGCCCGTACACCCACGCGAGCAGGGCCGGGAACAGCACAAGGCTCCACAGGGCCAGGCGCCAGTCGATCGCGAACATGACCACCAGCGTGATCACGAACGTGAACACGTCGGAGATCACGTTGATCAGGCCGGAGGACAGGGTGTCGGACAAGGTGTTCACGTAGTTGACCACGCGGATGAGGATCTTGCCGTGCGGGCGCGAGTCGAAGTAGCTGAACGGCAGGGTCTGGATGTGCGTGAAGATGTCGCGGCGCATGTCCTTGAGCATCATCTGGCCCACGCGCGTGATCGCCACCGTGCGGTAGCGCAGGGCGAACTCGTAGACGAGGATCAGCGCGGCGAGGATGCCGGCGAGCAGGCCGAGCTGGCCCAGATCGCGGTGGGGAATGGCCTCGTCGATCGCCACCTTGGTCAGGTACGGGACGGACACGAGGATGCAGCTCATGGAGATGACGACGGCGAGGATACGGGCGACCTGCCCCGCGTACGGCTTCAGGTACTTGCCGACGCGCAGGATGTCGTGGACGTTGATCGACTCCTCGAGCTCCTCGTCCTCGCGGTAGGTGTTGCGTTGCTGTGCCATGCGAAAAGTCCTTACGCTCCCTGTTTGCCTAGAATCGTTTCCCTAGAATCCCTGCGCCGAGCCCGACTGCATGCCGAGCTGCTTGTGGTAGATCTCCCAGTACCGCCCGTGCGCGGCCACGAGCTCCTCGTGCGTGCCGCGCTCCACGACCCGCCCGTGCTCGAGCACGAGGATGAGGTCGGAGTCCTTCACGGAGGAGATGCGGTGCGCGATGGTGATGATCGTCTTGTCGCCGTCCATCTCGCGCAGGTGGCGCTGGATCTCCGCTTCGGTCTCCATGTCCACGGCGGAGGTGGTGTCGTCCATGATCAGGATGGCCGGGTCGTCGGCGAGCGCGCGGGCGAGGCTCAGGCGCTGCTTCTGCCCGCCGGACAGGCCCACGCCGCGTTCGCCCACCACCGTGTTGTAGCCCTCCGGCATGGAGCGGATGAACCCGTCCGCGCCGGCGATCTCGGCCATGCGGCGGATGTAGCGCTCGTCGCGGGCCGCCTGCTCGGACGCGCCGAAGCCGATGTTGCTGCCGATCGTGTCGGAGAAGAGGAAGGTGTCCTGCGCCACGATGCACACCTGCGAGCGCAGCGTGGCGAGCGGCCAGTCGCGCGCGTCGATGCCGTCGATGAGCACATGGCCCACGGTCGGGTCGTAGAAGCGGGCCACGAGGTTGACGAGCGTGGACTTGCCGGAGCCGGTCTCGCCCAGAATGCCGAGCTTCGCGCCGGCGGGCACGGTGAAGTCGATGTCCTTGAGGATGGGGGTCTCGGGGTCGTCGGGGAACGCGAAGCTCACGTGGTCGAAGCGGATCTGGCCGCGGATGCGCTCGGGGGTGATCGGATGCGCGCCGCCCACCTGCTCGGCGATCGCCACGGCCTGCTTGACGGCCGCCTCGGCGTCCGGCTTCTCGGTGATGTGCGATTCGGCGGTGAGCAGCCTGCGGATCTTGATGCAGCTGGCGTTGAAGCGCTGCCAGTCGTTGATGAGCCAGCCGGACTGGCGCACCGGGCCGTCGATCATCCACAGGAAGGAGTTGAAGCTCACCAGGTTGCCGAGCGTCATGTCGCCCCTGATCACGAGGAAGCCGCCGAGTCCGAGCGTGATGAGCTGCAGCGCGAAGCCCAGCCCGTCGAGCCACGGCAGGTACTTGCGCGTGTTGTAGGCGAGGGCCATGTTGCGCTGCATGTAGTCCTCGTTGCGCTCGTCGAACTTCTCGGTCTCGTACGGCTCGCGCACGAACGCCTTGACCACGCGGTTGCCCTCGATGTTCTCCTCGACCATGGAGTTGAGCGAGGCGAGCGAGTTGCGGATCGCGTAGAACAGCGGGTGGGCGTGCGACGACAGGCCGCGCGTGAGCACGAACAGGAACGGCGTGACGCACGCGAGCGCGAGGGCCAGACGCCAGTCGATGGAGAACATGACGCACAGCGCGCCGACGAACATGACCACGCAGTCGAGCACGTTGTAGCTCACCCAGCTCAGCGCGTGGCGGATCGCATCGGTGTCGGAGGTCATGCGGCTCATGATGTCGCCGGTGCGCGTGTGGTTGAAGTAGGTGAAGTCAAGCTCGTGCAGCTTCTCGTACTCGTCGGAGACCAGACGGTACACGGAGTTCTGGCCGAAGCGCTCCATCCACATCTGGTAGCCGTAGCGGGCGCCCACGCGCACGATCGTCATGCCGATCATGAGCATGCACAGCTTGACGAGCAGGTCAGTTTCGCCGCCCGTGATCACCCGGTCCACGATCATGCCGCTCAGCAGCGGGATGCTCAGGGCCATCGCGTTGTTGAGGCAGAACAGCACGAGCGCGCCGGCCACGCGCGGCAGGTCGGGCTTGCAGTAGGGCAGGATCCACCGGAGGTTGCCCTTGTCCTGATTGCGGTTCGGATCGACGTACATTGGGGGAATCCCTCGCGTTCCTTGGCTTCTTCTCCGGCCTTCTCAGGCCTGGTCTTCTCTGGCTTCCGGGCGCCGGGGCTTCCTCGCCGTCCACCGCGCCCGGCCCGCCGACGGACGCCGACCAGTCTATTCGCCGCCATACCCAGTGCAACCTTGTACCGGTGCGGCGTGTTGTGGGACCATGCGACGCCGGGGCTGGAAGACCGGTCCTCCGCCCGTCCGTCAACCCCGTCCATCACCCGATGCGCCACCTGCGTCTACGCAAATGGGCGAGGCATTTCCGCCCCGCCCATTCAGTCTCACAACTTCTCAGTCTTTCTCAGCCTCTCAGCTCAGTCCGCAGGCCGTCGCCTCACTCGAAGTCCGCGCCGAGCTGGTCCAGCTTGCCGCGGAAGTCCGCGTAGCCGCGGTCGATGAGCGAGATGCCGTGCACGTCGGACGGGCCCTTGGCCGCGAGCGCCGCGATGAGGTGCGAGAAGCCGCCCCTGAGGTCCGGCACGTCGATGTCGCGACCGGTGAGCGGGGTGGGGCCGAAGATCACGGCGGAGTGCTTGTAGTTGCGCTGCTGGAAGCGGCACGGCAGGGAGCCGAGGCATTCGCGGTACAGCTGGATGGTCGCGCCCATCTGCACAAGCGGCTTGGTGAAGCCGAAGCGGTTCTCGTACACGGTCTCGTGCACGATGCTCAGGCCGTTCGCCTGGGTGAGGGCCACCACGAGCGGCTGCTGCCAGTCGGTCATGAAGCCGGGGTGCACGTCCGTCTCGATGGCCACGGGCTTCAGGTCGCCGCCCGGGTGCCAGAAGCGGATGCCCTTGTCCGTCACGTCGAACTCGCCGCCCACCTTGCGGAACACGTTGAGGAACGTCATCATCTCCGGCTGGGTGGCGCCCTTGACGAAGATGTCGCCGTGCGTGGCAAGCGCCGCGGACGCCCAGCTCGCGGCCTCGATGCGGTCCGTGAGGGACGTGTGCGTGAAGCCCTTGAGCTCCTTGACGCCCTCGATGCGGAACGTGCGGTCCACGTCCACGGAGATGATCGCGCCCATCTTCTGCAGCACGGCCACGAGGTCCATGATCTCGGGCTCGATCGCCGCGCCGGACAGCTCGGTCTTGCCCTCGGCGAGCACGGCCGCGAGCAGGGTCTGCTCGGTGGCGCCCACGGACGGGTACGGCAGGTGGATCTTCGCGCCCTTGAGGCCGTTCGGGGCGGTGATGTGGATGCCGTCCTTGTGCTCCTTGTCCACCGTGGCGCCGAGCTTGCGCAGCGTCTCCAGATGGAAGTCGATCGGGCGCCCGCCGATCGCGCAGCCGCCGAGGGCCGGAATGAACGCCTCGCCCAGACGGTGCAGCAGCGGTCCGGAGAACAGGATCGGGATGCGCGACGAGCCGGACAGCGTGTCCACGTCCGCCACGGACGCGAGCTTGACGTGCTTCGCGTCGATCGTCACCACGCCCTTGTCGCCGTCCACATTCACGGTCACGCCGTGCAGGCGCAGCAGGTCGGAGACCACATGCACGTCGCGGATCTCCGGCACGTTCTTGAGCACCGAGGTTCCGGGGGCGAGCAGCGCGGCCACCATGGCCTTGCTCACGAAGTTCTTGGCGCCACGAACCTTGATGGTGCCGTTGAGCGGTTTGCCGCCGTTCACATGGAGGATGTCCTTGGAATCCTTTGCCACGTCGTTTCTCCTCTGATGACTCTGATGATCTTGCTCTTGCGATCTTGCTTCAGTCTGCCACAGCGCGTGTGGGGACATGGTGAAATGCGCCCGTAGCCGAACCGGGAATGATCACTCCAGCGACGCCTTGATCTCGCGCGCCAGATTCGCGTCCCACATCGCGCCCGTGGCGGACATCACGGCATCCGCGCCGGCCGTGCGGTAGGCCGCGTAGTCGCCCGGCTCGATCACGCCGCCCACGCCCACGATCGCGAAGTCGAGGCCCATCCGTTCGCGCACGGCGGCGAGGCGGCGGACCATGTCGAGGCCGGCCGAGCGGATCGCCGCGCCGCACACGCCGCTGCGCTCGCGCCCCTCGCCCGGCAACGCCTGGTTGCCTTGCGCGTCCACGAGCTTCGCGCTGATGGTGTTGATGGTCGCGAATCCCTGCACGGTGCCGCGGGCGGCGGTTTCGCGGACCATGCGTTCCACGTCCAGATCGTCCGGCAGATAGGCGAGCTTCACGATGAGCGGGCGGTCGCCGATCTCGTTCTTCACGGCTTCGGTGATCTCGCCGACCAGATGCGCGTCGTGGCACAGCAGGCGGTTGTGGCCCTCGTTCGGGCAGCTGGTGTTCATCTCCATGAGTCCGGCGCCGGTTTCGCACACCAGCCGGGCCGTGCGCACGTGGTCGGCGATGTAGTCCTCGCGGCTCATGCCCTCCACGCGGGAGCCCTGGAAGCTGGGGACGAGCAGCTGGCCCGGGCCGGCGGCGGCGATGGCGTCGCGCATGTCCGGCTGCCACACGTCCGGGTCGCGGCTCGGCACGCCGAAGGAGTTCGAGATGGAGATGGGCAGCTGGTAGTTGGTGTCCGCTAGCACGCCTTCGTCGAGTTCGGCGCTGCCGGGCGCGAGCTCGCCGTTCGCGGCCTTGGGATGCACGGCCAGCACGTTCGGGAACGGGTTGCAGCCCCACGCGCGGGAGCGGACGGTCTTGTACACGGCCAAGTCGAAGCCCATGCGGAACGCGGCCGTGGTGAAACGGGAGTTGAGCAGCGGGCCGGCGGGAATGCCAAACGGCAGGTTCACGTCGAAGCCGAGGAATGACTCGCGGGCTTTATCGGGGGCGGCGGCATCTTCGGCGGCGCCGGCCGGGGTCCCCGGCTCCTCCCGCAAAGCCGTGGCGAACGCCCCGAACGGACCGTCCGCGTAGTTCTCGTCATAGGTGCGGTTCACATCGTAAAACGGCTCGAAATCACTCATGCTTCAAGGGTACGCGAGCCCGCGGTCACCGTGGTGGCCCCTGCATTGATTCTGCATACGACGTTTCTTCCCCCTATTCCGCCTTCCGAGGGCAGATTCAGGGTTTTGCGGACATCTACTCCACTTTCCGAGGGCACTTCGCAACGCAGCAAATCCCATATGCGCCCATATATGCCCCGAAATTCCGCGTAAAATGAGGCCTCCCCGCCGGATTGTTCGCCGTCGAGGTGCCCTAGAAAGGCGGAGTAGATGTCCGCATATGGAAAAATCTGCCCTCGGAAGGGAGAGTAGCCTACGCCGCCAGCGCCAAACCGATCAGCGACATCGCGATGACCAGCGACTCCAACGCAATGAACACGATGAACCACGGGGACGTCCAACCCCAATAAGTGCCGTGCGGCGAGCGGTTGAACCGCGCGTAGGCCCGCATCTCCCGCCCGTGGCGCACGAACACCACGATGCCGCCGACGATGCCGACTCCCAGCAGCGCCAGCCCATACACCACACCGCCCGCGTCACCGTACCGCGCGGCAAGCTGGGGCAGCGCGCCGCCCAGCACGGCGTTGTTGAACACGTGCAGTGCGATCGACCACGTCAGCGAGTACTCCATGGCGACGAATCCCAGCAGCAATCCCATGAAGAACGCGAACGTTCCCTGCGCCAGATCGCCGTGGTAGAACGCGAACATGGTCGCGGAAGTCACGATGGCGAAGTTGCGCCCGTACGGCGCGAGGGACTGCATGAGCACGCCGCGGAACAGGAGCTCCTCGAACACCGGCCCCACAAGGCCGATGTACAGCCACATCTGCCACGTGACCGCCGAGTCGTCGAGCGACTGCAGCGCCGGGGACACCGTGGTGACGCCCAGCGCCGCGAACAGCGCCTGCGTCAGGCTGAACACGGCCTGCGCGCACAGGGTGAGGCCGAGGAAGTCAAGCGCCCAGCCGGCCCGCATGCGGCGGACCTCGCCGCGTTCGCCCGTCCAGAAGCCGCGCCGGAAGACCATGCGCCGATTGGCGATCAGCAGGAACACCATGGCCGTGCCGAACCCGATGAGGCTGATCACGCCCGCATATTGCACGCCGCTGCGCACCGCCTCGCTCATTGAGGCGGCCCCGGCCCCGCTCTCCATCCGCCTGATGGCCTCCATCGCGCCCACCACGCCCATGAGTATGAAGGCGAGCCCCTGCGCAATGGCCCAGCACGCCAGCACCATGCCGGCCGGCCGGTTGACGGCCCGGCGCATCGTGCGGCGCGCGGCCTTGACCGGGGAAAATGGGGAGACCGGCGGAAGCGGCGGGTACGGATATGGATACGGGGCGTAATGCGGCGGCTGTGGCATCGACATGACACCAGCCTACCGGGCGGTTCCCACAAACGTGTGATTCATGCCCTCTGACGATGACCGAACCGCCGTTTGAGCCGTCAGAGGGCATTTTCGACAAACTTGCGACGTATGGCCGCCGCCGCACCTACGCCTCGGCGCGGTGGGCCTTCCAGATCATGTAGGAGGCGAGCGTGATACCGTCCATGATGCCGCCGTCCGCGATCATCTGGTCGATCTCCTCGGGACGCAGCCACGCGAACGTGGATTCGGTGGTGCGCGGGATGCCGGCGTCCTCGGCGGGGTCGACGGTCACCTCGACCACGGCCACCGAATCGCGCAGCTTGCACGTGTCGGCGTGGATCATCTGCAGCAGACGGCGGCCCGTGGCGTGCACGCCGGCCTCGTCGAGCAGCTCGCGTTCGGCGGTCGCGCTGGCGATCTCGCCGGCCTCGCCCATGGCGCGCGGAAACTCCCACTCGAACGAGTTCGTGGCGATGCGCCAATGCTGCGCCAGCAGCAGCTTGCCGTCGCGCACGGCCACGCACACCGCGCTCGGCTGCCCGCCGCGCACCTGCGCGAACAGGATCGGATACGTCTCCTCGTCGTTGCCCGGCGCGCTCACCGTGGCCTCGATCACCGTGAACGAGGCGTCGTCGCCCCCGCGGAACACCTCCTTCTCCTCGTGCACGAGCAGCTGCGGCTCCAGACCGCTGCGGATCGCGGAGACGGGATTGGCGGGACCGTTGGCGGGCACGGCATTGGCGGAATCGCCGGCCATGGCGTTGTTGGCGTCGACCATACTGGATATACCTCACTGACGTAATTACGTAACTTTCCTCATTGAGTGCGTATCAGCCTACCGCATACCCCCGCACCCGTCCACCCGAAGGCGGTGCAGGCGATGACCGGGGCGGCGGTGCAGGCGACGACCGCGTGGTCGTTTGTATAATGAATGCCATGCCGAACGTCAAGAACGCCAAGGATTCGCAAGCCCCCCAAGCCGCGCAGGCCCCCGAGTGGGAAGTCGTCAACCGCGTGGTCTATCCCGTCAAGGACCAGGACCTCACCATGCCGCTCTACGTGGTCGAGTGGACCCGCCCGCATCTGACGGATGCCGTGTTCGACCCGCGCGTGGACATCCACCGGATCGACTTCCAATCCATGAACCCGTCCGGATTCCAGCGACTGGTGAACGAGAGCGTGGTGCCGCGCTCGAACGTCTCCGCGAAGGGCGTCTTCATCGTTGACGGCCGCAACAGCATGACCGTCCAACCGGGCAGGCACGTCTCGCTGTGCACGTTCTTCAACGCGTTTCCGGCGAGCTACTGGAAGCGCTGGACACGCATCGACGCGGTGCGGTTCACCGCGCGAGTCAAGGGCCGCGGCGAGATCACGGTGTTCAAGTCCAGCGGCCGCGGACTGTTCTCCCCCGTGCAGACCATCGCGGTCGACAGTGCCGAAAACTTCACCACCGTCGAAGCGGTCATCCCCATGACGGGCCTGATCGACGGCGGCTACTTCTGGTTCGACGCCGAGTCCGCCGACGATGCGCCGCTTACGGTCGAAGAAGCCTCCTGGGCCGCGCCGCGGGCCGCACGAACCGCCGATCACCCCACCAAGCTGTCCATCGCCATCACCACGTTCAACCGCGCGCCCTACTGCATGAACCAACTGCGCACCATCGCGGCGGAACAGTCGGTGCGCGAGCGCCTCGACACGATCTATTGCACGGATCAGGGCACCGATCTGGTGCAAAACCAGCCCGGGTTCGATGAGGTGAGCGAGGAGCTTGGCAGTCAGCTCACCTACATCCGGCAAGCCAACATGGGCGGCTCCGGTGGCTTCTCCCGTGGCATGTACGAGACGGTCAGGGCGGGCCGCAGCGACTACGTGCTGCTGCTGGACGACGACGCGATCAGCGAGCCGGAGGCGATCGTGCGCGCGGTGCAGTTCTCCGACTACGTGCGCACGCCAATGCTCGTGGGCGGCGGCATGCTGCACCTCGACAACCGCACGGTGCTGTACACGCAGGGTGAGCGGTTCAACATGGCCACGATGTGGATGTACGGCTCGCAGGGTCTCGGCTACAACCACGACTTCGCCTCATCGCCGCTGCGCGACGCATCCGAACGCCACCGCCGCATCGACACGGACTACAACGGCTGGTGGATGTGCCTCATCCCCGCCGCCGTGATCCGCGACATCGGTCTGTCGCTGCCGGTGTTCATCAAGTTCGACGACATGGAGTACGCGATCCGCGCCCGCGAGCACGGGTACCCGAGCGTGTGCCTGCCCGGCGTCGCCGTGTGGCATCAGGCGTGGCACGACAAGGATCCCTCGCGCACATGGGAGGAGTACTTCTTCCAGCGCAACCGCTGGATCTGCGCGTTGCTGCACTGCCGCAAGCCGAGCCTGCGCTTCGCGTACGAGATGCTCTACGGCGACGTGAACGTGGGTCTGAAGTTCGTATACTCCGCGCTCAAGCTGCGGCACATGGGCCTCGTCGACATCATGAGGGGACCGGGCTACATCGTCGATTCCATGCCCGGCAAGCTCGCCGAGGTGCGCAAGGCCCGCGAGGGGTTCGCCGACACGACCGTCAGCAAGGACCAGTCCGACTTCCCCGAGCCGAAGCGCGAGTTCGTCTCCCGCGCCACGCCCAAGACCTCCCGCGCGGTGCAGCTCGACGGACTGAAGGCGATCGCCAAGGCCGTGGTCTCCCGCGGCGACGGCACGCACGACGAGACTCCGGACATCGCCATCCCCGCCAAGGACGCGATCTGGCGCTCGTTCGTGGGCGTCAACTCCGCGCTGGTGACATCCCCCGACGGCAACTCCGTCTCGTGGTGCCGTCGCGACAGCAAGCTGTACCGCCGCGAGCTGCGAGAAGGTCTGGCGCTTTCCCGCAGGCTGCTGCGCGACTGGGAGCGCCTCAGCAAGGCCTATCGCAACTACGACATGGCCAGTATGAAGGTGTGGGAACGAGTCTTCGAGGAGACCAGCGCGGACAGGGATTAAAGCCTCATCCCATGGTTTCCTGCCTCATATATCGCAAAGATGATGCAGAAAACCATGGGATGATGCAGAAAATGAGGTAGAAAACACAAATGGGGAGTGGAATCCGGATGATTGCGCCGAATTCCACTCCCCCTGCAGTTTGATGCACAGTCTGATGCGATTGACGCCTCAGCCGCGGTTCACTCGGCCTCACCGGCGTTGATGCGCAGCTGGGCCAGCAGACCCGGATCCACAATCTCCACGCCGCTTTCCTCGGCGGTCGGCGTGATCGTCATCGCGCGGTCGCTCAGCAACGCGTAGTCGCGGTTGCGCTCGTCGCGGATCACGAAGGTGCAGGCGTTGTCGTCGATCGCCACGGCCACCAGATCGGTGTTGTTGGGGTCGACGGCGCTTTGCGTGCGCAGCGAGGTGAACAGGCGGAACTCGCCGTTGTTGAACAGGTTGAGCGGCATTTCGAAATGCACCGTCTGATGTCCGTGCTTGGTCATCTTGAACGTCTTGGCGCCCGTGTCGTACGTGATGCCGCCGCGCGCGATGTCGTGCAGGGCAATGGCCAGATAGAAGTCGCCCGGTTCGTCGTACTGGTATTCCACATCGAAGCGGAACGTGTCGGAGCTTTTGCAGATGAGCGGCGAGACGTTGATCGTGCGCAGCAGCGGGCAGTGCTCGTTCAGGCCGTTCGGGTACAGGCCCTTCTGTTCCTCCTTGGCGCGCTGCTTCTCGGCCTTCTTCTGCTCGGCCTCGAGGTTGGCGAGCGTGTACTGGTCGGCCACGGACTCCTTGTCGCCGATGGCCGCGACCTCGCCGTCCTTGATCATCATGGCGCGCGTGCAGTATTTCTTGACCGATCCCATGTCGTGGGTCACGAGGATCACGGTCTTGGTCGGATCCTTGCGCACGTCGGTGAAGAACTGGTCGCACTTGCGCTGGAACGCCTCGTCGCCCACGGCGAGCACCTCGTCGAGCACGAGGATGTCGCCCTGCGCCTTGATGGCCACCGAGAACGCAAGGCGCACCTGCATGCCGGACGAATAGTTCTTGAGCTTCTGGTCCATGAAGTCCTCAAGCTCGGCGAACTCGACGATGTCGTCGTACATCGCGTCGATCTCCTCGTTGGTGAAGCCGAGGAGGCAGCCGTTGAGGTACACGTTCTCGCGGCCGGTGAGCTCCGGGTTGAAACCCACGCCCAGCTCGATGAACGGCACGAGCTTGCCCTTGACGCTCACCGTGCCCTGATTCGGGTAGTAGATCTGCGAGATGATCTTGAGCAGCGTGGACTTGCCGCCGCCGTTGCGCCCCACGATGCCGAAGAACTCGCCCTGATGCACCTGGAACGAGATGTCCTTGAGCACTTCCTGGGTCTTGTAGCCCTTGATGCCGCGCGTCCAGTTGATGAACGCCTGCTTCAGGCCGGTGGCCTGCTCGGTGGGCAGCTTGAAGTTCTTGTAGACGTGGTCCACGGAAAGGACCACGGGCTTGTCCTCGAACGTCATCGTCTTCGTCGTCATTTCCTCGCTCATCACATGACCTCCGCGAACTTCTTGCTGTTCCTGCGGAACACGTACACGCCCACCACGATCAGCACCACGGTCAGCACGATCGGGAACAGGCGGGGGATCCAGCCGCCGAACTGGTTCCACACGGTCGGCTGGGTGGCCGGCGCGATGAAGTTGTGGCGGATGTCCTGAATGGACTGGGCGATCGGGTTGAGCAGCTCCAAGCGCGCAAACTTGCCGATCTCGCCGCCCTTCTCCTGCGCGTAGCTCAGCGGGTAGATGATCGGCATGCCGTAGAAGATGATCTGCTGGAGCACTTCCCAGATGTGCGCGATGTCGCGGTAGTAGGCGTACATGGTGCTGAAGATCAGGCCGAAGGCGAGCGCCAGCACCCACAGCTGGAACACGTTCAGGGGCAGCAGGAGCACGCGCCACGTGAACTGCACGTGGTTGAAGAACGCGAAGACGAGTACCACCACGTAGTTGATGCCGAGGCTGATCATGGAGCCCAACGTGGCGGAGACCACCACGATGTAGTTCGGGAAGTGGATCTTGCGCAGCAGGTCGCCGCGGTCCACGATCGAATGCAGGGCGATCGACGTGGCCTCGCCGAAGAAGTTCCACGAGCAGATGCCGAGCAGCAGCACCACCGGGTAGGTGGGCGTACCGTCCGTCATGCGCAGGAACTTGCCGAACACCACGTACATCACGGCGAACAGCATGAGGGGCTTGAGCACGGACCACGCCACGCCCAGGAACGAGCCCTGGTAGCGCAGTTTGAAATCGGTCTTCACCAGTCCGCGAAGGATTGTGAGCCCGTAGCTGTATCGATCGCGCAGTTGTTCTATCGCCTTCATCACGGGGATTATCCTATCAGCGCCGCCCCATATCAGCGAATTCGCCGCATTGCGTCTCCACCGCCGCTGATAGAATTCTGCCCATGCCGAAACTTTCCATCATTGTGCCGATCTACAATACCGAGGCTTTTCTGAGGCAGTGCCTCGACTCCATCAAGAACCAGACCTTCACGGATTGGGAGTGCCTGCTGTTCTCCGACGGCAGCAAGGACCACTCCATTGACATCATGAAGGAATTCGCCGCCGCGGACGACCGCTTCAAGGTGATCGAGAAGCAGAACGAAGGCTACGGCGCCACCTGCAACCGCGGTCTCAACATGGCCACCGGCGAATGGGTCGCCATCGTGGAGCCGGACGACTTCCTCGACCCGAACATGTACCGCCGACTGCTCTCGCGCACGTCGTCGCCGAACGGCAACCTCGACATCGTCAAGGGCGCCTATTGGGAGTATTACGACGCCAACGGCAAGTATGAGGAGGCGCTGCTTTCCCCCAACCTGTCGAACTTCATGCCCAAGCGCCGCTGCGAGTTCAGCCTCGAGGAGTTCCCGGCCCCCTTCTACCACCATCCGTCCATCTGGTCCGCCGTCTACCGCCGTGCGTTCCTCGACGGCGACAACAAGAACGGCATGAAAATCCGCTTCAAGGAGGTTCCGGGCGCCGGTTGGACCGACAACCCGTTCTTCGCGCAGACCATGGTGCTCGCCGACCGCATCGCGTGGATGCCTGGCCGTTACTATTACTACCGCCAGACCAATCCGGGCGCCTCGGTGTTCCTCAAGGACTACCACCTGCCGTTCGACCGGCTGCGCGAAATGCGCGAGTTCCTCGAATCCCAGCACGTGTCCAAGGAGATCATGCGCGCCTTCTACTCGCGCGAATTCGACTACGTCACATCCGTGATCGGCGAGTTCGGCTACACGGACAAGGGCTCGGACATCCGCGCGCTCATCCATGAGGTGTTCGCCTCGATGGACCGCAAGGAGGTCTTCCTCATGGAGGGCCTGCGCCCGGAGTTCCTCGACTATTACATGGACTTCATGGGCGACTCCTACGACGTGCATGAGCATGACGCCGAGGAACACCCGGACCTGTCCATCGTGCTGCTCATGAAGGACGCCCGTTCGTGGATCGTGGACACGCTCGAGGCGTTCACCAAGTACTCCAAGCTCAAGTGCGAGTTCATCATCGCGGACGGCGGCTCCTCCGACAGCACCATGACGGTGGCGCGCGAGTTCGCCAAGAAGGACCATCGCTTCGTCATCGCCGGCGGCCCGGACGACGGGGACCGCTCCATCACCAGCCGCGCACGTGACGCCATCGGCTTGGCCCGCGGCGCGTACACGATCTTCGTGCCGTCCAACTTCATCATCAGCGAGGACATGCTCGTGGCCGCCTGCTCCGGCGCGGAGAAGGCGAACGCCGACGTGGTCCTGCTGGACGCGGGCAGCGTGCACTACGACTATCTGGCGGAGAAGCTCATCGACCGCGGCGTCGACCCGGAGTACTTCATCGACCGCGCCGACCGCGAGCACGGAGCCATGTACGGCCCGTTCCAGGCGGGAGAGCTCAACGACACCGCGCTCATGTTCGATTGGGACTACGGCTGGCGCAAGCTGTTCCGCACCGACTTCCTGCGCGACAAGGGCATTGCCGCCGGCCCGCACGACATCGCGGACAACATGTACGAGTTCGGCGCACGCGCCCTGCTGGCCGCACAGTCGCTGTACGTGCTGGACCTCAAGTTCGACTGGGGCATCGACAACACCAAGCGTCAGCGCGTGGGCTCCGCGTTCTGGCTGAGCCTGGTCAAGAACATCCCGTACACGAGCCAGCCCCAAGCCGACATCGACTCGGTGCTGTCCACCGGCGAGTGGCTCAGGGAGACCGGCGCGTACGGCGAATACGAGAAGGGCTACCTCAACGCCCTGCTCAGCAGCTTCATGTACGGCCTGCGTTCGCGCTACACGCCCGAGGGCATTCAGGCCTATCTGAACGCCTATAAGGACAAGGTCAGCGGCATGCTGGACATCAAGAGCCGCGGCGCCCTGTACTTCGACGACACGGACGCGTTCAACGACTTCCAGAAGATCACGCTCGGCGGTTCGCTGGACCTGTGGCTCGAGGAGCGCGCGCTACGCGACGAGGACGGCCTGTTCGACCGCGACAAGCGCATCCGCGACTACGAGAACTCCGCCCGTCTCAAGGCCGGCACCGCGATCATCGCCGCCGCCAAGAAGCTCTCGCCGTCCTGGTTCGTGGCCAAGGCACAGGAGAAGGCGCATATGATGAAGCGCACGCGCTGATTCATTTACGAATACGCGCTGCACCAACACGGAAACGGGGTTGCCGCACATGAATGTGCGGCAACCCCGTTTCCGTGTCCCGGTACGTTGTCTCAAAATGCCATGAACATGTTGGAGAAAATAAAATACAGCTGCGGACGTGTGTCGATCAGACTGTAATAGCGGTTCTCCATGAACAGCATGAGGAGCTGAACGATGAGGGAAAGCACCAGCAGCGCCATGAAGCAGCGGAACGTCAGGCGTGAAACCTGTGCGCGTGACACCTCTTCGCTTTCCACGCCTTCAACAGCACCATCGCGAACGCTGCGCTGGGTGTCCGCATCGATCCGGTACATAACGAAAACAGTCGGGATCATGAACAGCCACGCGAAATCCGTGTAGTACCGCCAGCTCGATCCGCCCAGCATCCCGTCCGCGGCCAGCACGGCCAAAGCGCAGGCCAGAGCAAGCCACGACAGAGCCAGCGGAGTGCGGTCCTCCAACCGCTTCAATTGCATGATCAGTGCCGCCGCCAACATGAAGGGTGCAATCATGAGGATGCCGCCGGGCAGGGGCTCCGTGGGCACCCATGTACGGTACGTGGCCACCTCGGCCGAGAAGAACGGGAAATAGCCGGTGAAGTTCAACGGCTGCAACAGATAATAGAAGACCATCGGGAGCAAGCTGGTCCATGAGATGACCGGTGAAGTCGCATCGAAGCCGGTGAGATTGTACTGACTGCCAAATGCCAGAGGATTGCCGAAGCGCATCTGGTTGTATGCCAGAATCGGAATGAAGACCAGCAAGAACGGCAACAGAGCGGCAAGCGTAGCCTTCCATCCCCGAACGGACAGCAGCAGACGATCCCTCACCAGTTCAGTCCAGAACAGCGGGATCGAGAGCAATGCCACGAGGATGAATTGGGGTCGACAGCCCAGATTGCAGGCAATGCACAGACTGCCCAGTGCAACCCAGCCCGAGGATAGACGTCCCGGAACGCGTTTGGCTCGCAACCACGCCCATAGACCGGTCAGGCTGAAGGCCAGCGACGCCATGACCGGCACGGCGTAAAAATTCGGCGAGAACATCTGACACAGCATGTTGGAGCCCAGAACGAACGCCAGCGATAGTGCAGTGGTCATACCGATGCTGGCAGTGCCCTTGAACCAAGCACGGGCGACGCGCACCAGCAGCAGGTTCAGCGCGATCACGGAGATCATGGCGAACAGCCACACCACATACGTGGTGGGTAGCATCCGTCCGCGCAGCAACTGATAGGGAACAAACACCAACACGGCCGGGATGACGCCGAAATATGAGTAGTATTTGCCGCCATAGTAAGCGTAATCCCAGTAGATGGGACCGTCGCCGTTTGCGATGGCGGCGTAACGGGTTGCCGGACTGTACGGATTACTCAACTGACTAAGCCCGTCGGAAACCGGAATATCCAGATACGCACGTCCATGAAGCAACGATTCGGCGAGATGACCATACTGATCCCAGTCCACGGTATGGCCACCCACACCGGTCGTCACGCCACGGTACCCATGAATGCCGTTGCCGGCAAACATCCAGATCGCCGTCAGCACGAGCATTTCCGCCATGGTCAGACCGGCCATCCACACCCATTGCCGCCATTGCGACTGACCGCCGTCCTGCAATCGCCATGCAAACAGTTCGGACTTCGGACGCAACAGCACGGCAAGCCACAACAGACCGATCACCAGCGCCACACGCACCGAATTGATGCGGAACGGCACTTGCGGATTAACGGTGATGTCGGTGATCGGAATGTTGTCGCCCACGTTCTTGGGCTGCAGCAGCAGCTTGACGATGCGGGATTTGCCGCCGACCTTGACGTAGCCGGATGTCGGCGACACGGGCGCGTAGTGAATCGATCTGCTGCCGGAGTAATAGCCGGAATCCGTCTCCTGCTGAGTGGACAGCAGGAAGGAAATGGTCTCATTGCCGAACTGCGCGGCATTGTCCGTGCTCAACAGCAGGTAGTCGATGTCCTCGTCGGAGGTCACTTCCAAGTAGGTGTTGCCGCTGAACGCCGTAACGTCATACGTGCCGTCGGCGCGGGGATCCAAATCGGCCCCCACATCAATCGTCGCGGCCTGACCGACGTTGCCGCGAGTATTCCAATAGGGAGCGTTGAAGACGCCGACCTCCAACAGTCCGGCCAAAAGCACCGCCACCAGCATGAGGACCGTCGTCATCGATCGACGGCTGTGTTTCATGAGCTTCGTTTCCATATCGTACCGTCACCTCCCGCACATCACATCATCAGGAACCAGTCGGCCACTTGGAAGTAGGCCACGGGGTTCAATTCCATAACGCTGTAGTACCTGCTCGTCATGAACAGCAGGCCGAAATGCGCGAGCGCCGCCACGAACAGGGACACCACCAGAAACGTCATCACGCACTTGGCATAGGGCGTCCACGACACGGCATCGCGATCCTTCCGCTCCGCATCGATGGAAAACACCACGAACGTCAGCGGCAGCAGCAGCAGCCATGTGAAATCCAAATAGTACCGCCATGAATAGCCACACATCTCGGCATCCACGAACACCACCGCGGCCGCAAGCACCAAGCATGAGATAGCAACGGCGAACATCGTACGGTCTTCCCGCTTGCGCAGGCGCGCCACCAGCAGCACCGCGAGCAACGCGGGCATGAGCATGATCACGCCGCCCACAGCCGGTTCATTTGGCGCCCACAGATCCAGCGGAGTGCCGGGAGACGAGAAGAACGGGAACATCCCCTGAATGCTGGGGGGCTGGATCAGGTAGTACATCGCCACCGGCAACATCAAACGCAATGGACGGTTGATGTTGGTCATGTCAAAACCCGTGAGATTGTAGTTGCTGCCAAAGTCCAAGAACGATCCAAAACGCGCGTAGTTGTAGGCGAGCAACGGCAGAAAGACCAGGAAGAACGGCACGATCGCCATAACCGTGGGCAACAGCCCGCGTTTGGAGAACAGCAGGCGTTTGTGCACGATTTCATTCCAGAACAGCGGCAGCGCCAGCGCGCATGCCAGAACGAACTGCGGTCGGCAGCCCAGATTGCACGCCATGCACAGAGATCCCAAAAACACCTTGGTCGAAGACACTCCGCCCGATCTGGTTGGGCGCTTGGCTGAGATCCACAGGCTCAGGCCAATGAGCGTGAACATCATTGACGACAATCCGGGCACCGAGTAGAAATTCGCGCCGGTGACCTGACACATCATGAAGGTGCCCATGGTGAACAGGAAGTACATCATGACCGTTGCGCCCACGGAAGCGGTCTCCGGGAAGAAGGAGCGAGCGATTGCGACCATCAGCGCCATGGCGGCGACCAGCACGATGACGGCGAACACCAGCACGGCGATGGAGGTGACAAGCCACTTCCCGGTGATCAGCTGATACGGCATATAGGCGATGATCGCCGGAATCACGCCGAAGTAGCTGTAATACTTGCCCTGATAATACGCGTGGTCCCAGTACACCGGCGTCATGCCGGCGCTGATCGCGTCATACCGGGAGGGAGCATCATACGGATTCTCGAGCGCGCTTAACTCCGGCGGCACTTCCAACGAGAGATTGGTATGGCCATGGATGAGCGCATCCGCCAGATTGGCATATTGGTCCCAGTCGAAATCATGCCCGCCGATGGCGCTCTGCTCCTGAATGCCTCGGAAAGAGTCAGAACCGCCCGCCGCTTGCCACGCCACCACGCACAGTAGGATCTGAACCGCCACGGGCACGGCCAGCATGGCACAACGCCGACGGGAGCCATCGAACAAACGCATCCGATATAGTTCCGATCCCGGGCGCAGCAGCACCATGGCCGCTAATATGCCCGCAACCAGCAATGCACGCACCGCATTGAACGCGAAGGGAATGCGCGGGTTCACCGTAATCTCATCAATGCCAAGCGGCTGATCCGCACCCGCATGGAACCGCAATCTGACCGCTGAAGAGCGCGCCGCAACATGTACGTAGCCGGCGCGATCCGTCGCGTTGGAAACGGTGGATTGGGCCGTGGATTCATACCATGTGGTCGTGGTTCCGTTTCCCTGAGCCGTCAGCACGTCGAAGGACACCACATCCGGCTTGGATTTCGTCTGCCCGTGATGATCGGTTTCGGTTGCCCAACGTTCGGCGTTCAACGGCAATACGGTGACGTTGAGGTAGTCGATGCTGGCGCCGGAATCCGTGCGGATCTCCACATATTGTTCGTTGCCTTCCGCCTCTTCGGCGCCAACGAGGCGCCCATCGTCTCCATAAGAGACGCCAGACCCCAAAATGATCTGTGCAGACGGTCTCTCGTCAAAAGCCGTTTGCCATGTAGGCAAATTGAACACGAAGATTTCAAGGGTTAGCGCAACCAACACAGCAACGGCCAGCAAAGCACCCGTGACGGTGCAGCGTACAGGACAACGCGGTCCCGGCACGTGGCCATCGGTTCGACGCGGCAATGCCATTCACGTCACCTTTCACAACTCTTCAGGCCACGCAAGGATGCTCCGAGCCTGTCTCCTAACCGGCTGGCAGCCGACTCTCGTGTGGACATCATACAGATTTCACCAGATCGTCTCATCCCCATCATGTCAATTTCTTGCCGTCTGTCTACATTAGAGAAAAAGAGCATGATGTTCGAGAGAAAGAGAAAACCGCGATGAGGCCGCGCGCCACTTCGTTCAAGCGTTTATCCGTAACCGTAGTTTGTCTGTTTACCGTGTGCGCGACGTTGTCGCCCGTAGCGGCGCAAGCCGCCGATTCCGGCACTGCGCAACGGCAAACGCAAACACAGCAGACGCAAACGACAACGCCGTCAACCAAGTCAACTGCCACTGCCAAGCCCACTTCAAAACCCACAACCACGGCGAAGCCAAGTACAAAGCCGGCGCAGCCGACATATGCGGTCAGCGGCGCAATCGCGAAGAAATACCAGTCGCTCGGCGGGGAGAAGGGCAAACTCGGCAAGCCCACGGCCAACATGAAAACCGGTCTCAAGGACGGTGGTATGGCCCAGCAGTTTGAGCATGGCCGCATCTACTGGTCTCCGAAGACCGGCGCATGGGCAGTGACCGGAGCCGTGCAGGATCATTGGCGCGACTTGGGCTGGGAGAACGGACAGGCCGGATACCCCGTCGGCGACGAAACCAAAACCGCCAACGGCGTCTACCAGCTCTTCCAGCACGGCACCATGTACTGGACCCAGAAAACCGGCGCACACTACGTGCACGACGGCATCTTCGTCGCCTACCGCAACCACGGATTCGAACACGGCCAACTCGGTTTCCCCACCACCGACGAACGCAAGATCAACGGCGGAACCACCCAGAGCTTCGAACACGGCGAAATCCACTGGACGCAAAGAACCGGCGCACACGCCACAACAGGCGCAATCCGCGATTACTGGGCGGCAAGTGGCTGGGAGAATGGCTGGCTCGGCTATCCGATCGGTGACGAGCTCACGAGACTGCGCGACGGCGGCGCCTCCCAGACGTTCCAATACGGCATCGTCTTCTGGTCCCCCGCCACCGGTGCGCATGCCACCAGCGGCGGCATCAATGACCAGTACGCGGCGCAGCGCTGGGAGGGCGGCAACCTCGGCTACCCCACCAGCGACGAATACGATTCAGGTCAGGGCCGCGCCCAGAACTTCCAGCACGGCACATTGCATTGGTACGGTTGCGGCAAGAAGGGCTGGCAGAACCCTGGCCAGTACTTCCAAGTGAGCTCCTGCAACGTATCCGTGCCGAACCGCAGCATCTTCGGTTATGCCTCGCCATCGCGCATTGGCATGAGCGCCACGCGCGAGCAGGCCATCGAGGCCATGATCAGCCGCGCCTACGACTATCTGGGCACCCGCTACGTGTGGGACTACGCCCTGCAGCCCGGCGTGGGCGTCGACTGCGCCGGCTTGGTGATGCAGTCGCTCTACGCCACCGGCATGGATCTCAAGGAGTACAACCCCACCAACCACTGGTACGACCCGTGGCACAGCCACGACGCCAACAACATGGCGGCGGATTCGCGCTTCAAGCACGTCTCCCTTGCGGAACGCCAGCGCGGCGACCTGATCTTCTGGCCGGGGCACGTGGCGATTTACCTCGGCAACGACCAGATCATCGAGGCCAACGTGCCGTCGGTGCGGCTCAACAACATGTGGAACAACGGCTCCCCAACCGCCGTCGCGCGCCCGTTCGTCTGATCGTCTGATTGTACGGCGTCTTCATACAAGGCGCCGTACAATCGCTATAAAAGAAAGGTTTGACTCATGGACGAGCATTCCCATAACGGCAAATCCCGCACGAGCGCGGTGATCATCTGCGCGGTGGCCGCGGTGGCGATCATCGCGGTGGCGGTGGCATGGTACGTTCTCGCCGGTGGCAACAAGCAGCCGGCCGCCGAGCCCACCACGCCCGTTCCGTCCTCGCAGACCACGACCACGTCGCCGTCATCGACCGGCTCCGCGTCCACGTCCGCACCCGTCGAGACGCCGTCGCCTTCGCAATCCGAATCGTCGCAGGTGCCGTCGTCCGCCCTCGCTCAAACGGATGCCTCGTGCAACCCGCACAACACGTTCAACGCGGAGGATCCTTCCAAGGAGACACTGGTCTACGACGAATCCTCGAAGTCGCTCACGCTGTTGTCCGGCAGCGGATCGGATTTCTCGACGTTCTCGTGCGTGGCGGACGCGCTGCAGATGCCCGCCGAGGATCGCACACAGATCGAGGCCAAAGCCGACCAGCCGGTGCAACAAACTGCCACGTGGAATAATTTGACCGCCACATGGAGCTACAACCAGCACAGCGGTCTGAACCTGTACGTCACGGAACAGTGAGACGCCAAACACCGTTGATGCCACAACGATCATATGTCATGCCGCATCGTTCAGTAAGATGGGATCCTATGCAAGAAAAGACTGAGAAGCCGACTGTCGCGGTGTTGTTGCCGTGTTATAACGAGGAGGTCACGATCGGCAAGGTCGTCCAAGACTTCCAGGCCGCCCTGCCCGGCGCGGACATCTACGTGTACGACAACAACTCCACCGACCACACCGCCCAAATCGCCCGCGACGCCGGGGCCATCGTCCGCAAGGAGCCCCGCCAGGGCAAGGGACACGTCATCCGCGCCATGTTCGAGGAGATCGACGCCGACGTGTACGTCATGGCCGACGGCGACGACACCTACCCCGCCGACGCCGCCCCGGCCATGGTCCAAAAGGTCCTCGAGGGCTACGACATGGTCATCGGCGACCGCCTGTCCTCCACGTACTTTAAGGAGAACAAGCGGCCCTTCCACAACTTCGGCAACCGGCTCGTGCGCGGGTGCATCAACCGCCTGTTCGGCGCGAACGTGCGCGACATCATGACCGGATACCGCGCGTTCTCGTTCACGTACGCGAAGACCTACCCCGTCCTCTCCCGCGGCTTCGAGGTCGAGACCGAGATGACGATCCACAGCCTCGACAAGAACGTCCGCCTGTACGAGACGCCCATCCAGTACCGGGACCGGCCCGCCGGCTCGGTGAGCAAGCTCAACACCGTGGGCGACGGGATCCGGGTCATGGGCACCATCTTCCGCCTGATCCGCGAGTACAAGCCCCTGCCGTTCTTCACGGTCCTGGGCGGCCTGATCGGCCTGGCGGGGGCCGGGTTCCTCGGCTCGGTGGTCGCGGAGTTCTGGGCCACGGGCCTGGTGGCCCGGTTCCCCACGCTGATCGTGTCGGTCCTGCTGATCATGGTCGGGCTGCTTTTGATCGTGTCGGGCGTGATCCTCGACGTGCTCGCCAAGAAGGACCGCAAGCAATACCTCATCGACAAAAACCTCTTCGCATACCAAAAACGACACACACACTGAATGATGTTTTAGGACGAGATATTAGGGGCCTGCATCCACAGATCGGATGCAGGCCCCTAATTCGTATGCACCGGCGCACGCGCTTACTTATTGCGCCAACGCAGCCGTCCGTCACTCGCAGTGGCACACACCAGAATGCGGTTGTCCTGATCGCCGTTGCCAACGGCACCGTTTGCGGAGCAGAACGCGCCACGATGGACACGTCCCACATAGGCGGATGTGTATACATGACCATCAGATCGGCGCCAATGCACGGCGCCATGCTGGAAGATCTGTGTTACGCCTTCATTGGTGTTCTGTTCGCCGCTGGTCGGATACCCGAGCCAACTGTTCTCCCAACCGGTGGACGCCCAATAGTTCTGGATGCCACCGCGGGTGAAATGTGCGCCGGCCGTCGGAGTCCAGTGAATCTGACCGTTCTGGAACGACTGCGAGGCGCCGTTGTTCAGTCTGCGTTCCTCCGACGTGGGGAACCCGAGGATGCCCTGCTCCCAGCGCAAGTTCGCATATTCACTCAGGATGCCGCCCTTGACGGCCTGTGTGCCGGTCGAAGGGCTCCAGAACTGCGTACCGCCTTGGAAGGTCTGCGAGGCGCCGCCGCGGACGGTCAATTCGTCACCGGTCGGATACCCGAGCCAACCGTTTTCCCATCCAAGGGCCGCCCAATGGTCCTGAATCGCACCGCGGGTGAAATGCGCGCCCAGCGCTTGGGTCCAGTGGATCTGGCCGTGCGCGAACGACTGGGACGCGCCGCCGCGCAGCTGGCGCTCGTCGGAGCTCGGGAACCCGAGGATGCCCTGTTCCCAGCGCAGGCTGGCGTATTCGCCCTGGATGCCGCCCTTGGTGGCGTACGTGTTGCCGGTTGCGGACTCCCAGAACACCGTGCCGTTCTGGAACGACTGCGAGGCGCCGCCCTTGACCTTCAACTCGTTGGCCGTCGGAGAGCCAAGCCATGCGTGGGCGTTGCGATAGATGCCGATCGCTCCCTTGGTGGTGTAGGTGGGTTTGCTGACATTCGGCTTGCTGTTGTTCGGCTTGCTCGCCGACCCGCCCGAATTCGAGTTCCCCGAGCTCGTCACGGTCCGCTGACCGAACGCGTTCACGTCCACGCTGCCGCCCACGCCGTTGATCGAGCCGACGGACGTGTACTGCCAGCCGCGCCAGTTCGAGGAGAACGCGGTGTAGGTGATGCGGCTCGAGTACTGGGCGACCCACGTGGTGCGCTCGTGGATGTAGCTCGCGTTGAGCGGGCCGTTGAGGTAGCTCGTGTACGAGTAGATGCCCAGATGGCTGCCGTAGCCGGCGTTCTGTAGCTTGGCGTACCAGGCGCGCGCGATCTGCTCGTAGGCGGACGGGCTGGTGGGCGGCTTGTGGCCGGTCCACGTCCATTGCTCGAGGTCGTAGTAGACCGGATAGGAGAGGTTTGACGGGGAGACGCCGAACTTCTTGAGCAGACGGACCGTGTATTCGCCCTCGTCGGCGGCCATGGCGGTGGTGTCCGCGTAGGAGTAGAGGTACACGCCGAACGGGATGCCGAGGCGCTTGCATTCGCTGATGTTGCGCTGTGCCTGCGAGTCCATCTGCGCGGTCACGTTGTCGTTGCTGGCGCCGAAGCCGATGCGGATGATCGCGCCCTCCACGCCGGCGTTCTTGGCGGCCTGCCAGTCGATCGTGCCGTTGTGGCGGGAGACGTCGATCACCTTCTTGGCCCGCTGCACGAACAGCTGTCCGTCGCCCTGGAAGAACGCCTTGGAGCCGTTGTAGGTGCCCCAGTAGGCGCTGGAGGCCCTCTCGGCGGCGGGCGTCACGGCGAACTGGTCAAACTGACCGGACTGCCCGTTATCCACGTAGCTGGCGAAGCTGACGACCGGTTCCGCGGTGGCCACGATGGCGTCCGCGGTGCCGGCCCCATTGGCCTCGGCATCCTTGGCCTCTTTGGCGTCCTGCACGCTGACCGGGATGTACGTCTTGCCGTCGGTCTTCTCCAGCGGGTCGGGCGGCGTCGCCTCGGTGCCCACGAGCCGCGGATCGGTCACCGTGTCGCCGGTCTTCACGTCCTTGACCGTACCGTCGTTCGTGACCGCCAGATCGGGCGACACGATCGTGGCGTCGTCCGGGATCGCCTCGCTCACCGTCTCCGGCAGCTCCTGTGCAGCGGCCTGATCGGATTGCGCCTGATCCGTCTGACCGGACTGATCCTGCGCGGAGACGACCCACGCGGCCCCGTCGAACGCGTCGGCCGACGCCCCGGACAGACCGAAGCCGGCCGTCATGCACACCGCGACCGCCGTCGCGCCCAGCGCGGTCAGTCTCGCACCCAAATTCTTCTTCATGATTGTTCTTTTCGCCTTCCCGCCCGGCAAACTCGCACGGCATCGGATCGGTGGACACTCCCAACCATCCAACCTACCGCAACACGCCGTCAACGGCCACCGGTCGTGACGCTCCGGTCGCACATCTCCGCGCGCCATTGTTTCCGCCACCGCACCCGAATGTGAACGACGCATGTACCGCACGCCGATCCACGCCCATTTCGTAATTGGCCGGTTACCCGACGAACCGTCAGCGGTTACACAACGCTGATTACATAATGCTTACCGAAAACGGGAAGACTTGCCCCACTCTTCAACAAACGGAGGGCTGGTCTTCCCGTTTGTTGTATTTCGGGAGAAAGGGAGCTGCGCATCATGCGAGTCGACGATCTGCAAGTAGGGGACACGATCAGCGGTTTTGCCAACGCCACCGACGTCAGGGACCGGCCCCTGTCCTTAAGCATTGCCAACGGCGTTGTCACGGCCGATGAGACGTACGCAGGCTCCCCGCGCCCGGACGCCTCAGGCTGGGCCGCCCTGCCGCCAATGGCCGACGTGCATGCGCACATCGACAAGGCTCTGACTTGGAACGAAGCCGGACGTCCTCAGGGCAGTCTGGAGGACGCATGCGCCTGCTGGTTCCGCTTCGCCCCCACCCTCACGGACGAGCAGATCGTGGTCCGCGCCGAGCGCGCGCTGCGCAAATACATTGCGGCGGGAGTCACCGCGCTTCGATCCCACGCGAATTTCGGTCTGGGCAAGGACCCGCTCGCCAACGCCAAGGCTCTTGTCTATCTGAAGAACAAATACAAGGATCTGATCGACCTGCAGATCGTCGCGCTGAGCCATGACGGCTTGCCCGTCGAAACGGTCAGGGAAGCCATCAAGGCGGGAGTCGATCTCGTGGGCGGCGCCCCGCACCTGAGCGAGCATCCCGTCGAGGATCTCAACAGGCTGCTGGACGTGGCCGAGGAATTCGGCGTCGGCGCGGACATGCACACCGACGAAACCCTGGACCCCGGCATGCTCACCATTCTCGACTATGCGAAGCGGGTCCGGGACTGGGATCCCTCCCTCATCCGCTCCGCGGGACACTGCGTCAGCCTGTCCGTCCAGCCACTTGACAAGCTCGACGACATTCTCGAGGTCGCCCGGGAAGCCGGCATCACCATCATCACCAATCCCCAGACCAATCTCTTCCTTCAGGGCTGGGACCATCCGGTCGCCACACCGCGCGGCATCACCCCCATCAATCGCATCCGCAAACACGGCATCACGGTTGCCGCGGGCGGAGACAACATGCAGGATCCGTTCAACCCGTTCGGGCGCGGCGACATGCTGGAAATGGTCTCCCTCATGGTCGTCGCGGGACACGTCGATCCCGTCGACGCCTACCTCATCGCCAGCGAGGAGGGACGCAAGGTCATGCATCTTCCGCCGGCATCCCTGCAGACCGGCCAAACCGCCGACTTCGTACTCATCAAGGGACAGACCCTCTCCGGCATCATCGCGTCCGGCGGCCCGGACCGCATCGTCGTCCGACGAGGGAAGGTCATCGCCAAGACAACGTCCACCGCACAAATCCTCGACCTCTAAACCTCATCGCACACAAGGAGCATCCCATGACAGCAACCAAGACCATGCCGGACACGCTGCATCGCACCGGATCCATCACCTTCGACCACATCGGCAAGCAATATTCCAACGGCGTCGAAGCGCTGTCGAACGTCGACTTCACCATCAAACCCGGACAGTTCGTCACCATCGTCGGCCCTTCCGGATGCGGCAAAAGCACGCTGCTGCGCATCGCCGCCGGACTCAGCTGGCCCACCAGCGGCAAGGCGGTCGTCCCCAAGACGAAACCCGGCGTCGTATTTCAGGACGCGACCCTGCTTCCCTGGAAAACCGTGCTGCAGAACGTCGAACTGCCCGGCAAATTGGACGGCCTCAAGCAGGACGACTACGAGAAGAAGGCCATGAACGTCCTGTACAACGTGGATTTGGACAAGTTCGCGGACAGCTATCCCGGCCAGCTGTCCGGCGGCATGAAGATGCGCGTCAGCATCGCCAGGGCCCTGTCCCTCGAACCGTCCGTCATGCTGTTCGACGAGCCGTTCGGCGCGCTGGACGAGATCACGCGGCTGCATATGCAGGACGAACTCCAGAAGATCATCGTCAACAACCCGTTCACCGGCATGTTCATCACCCACAGCGTGAGCGAGGCCGTGTATCTGGGCAGCCGGGTCATCGTCATGGCCGCCCGTCCCGGCCGCGTGATCGACGACATCACCGTTCCCGCCCCTTACCCGAGGCCGGCATCCTACCGTTATCAGCCAGAATTCCAGCAAATCGTCGAACGCATCACCAACGCCCTCATCAAGGGCAGCGCCATGAGTGACCCGGAGCACGGGTCCCCCAGCAAGTAGGCCACCGAGGAAAGAAGAGGATCATGACCGCCATCACCATTCCCACGCTGACACGCAAAACAACCATGGCAACCGCCGCCGCCACGCGCAAGAACATGAAGGAGGGCAGCATGGCCGACACCGACATGGCGGACGTCACCGTCTACACGAAACCGGCGGAGCCCAAAATCAAGGTTCCCAAATTCGTCACCAACGTCATTCCCGGCCTCATCTCCCTGGTTTGCGGTCTGGCGATCTGGACGTTCGTCAGCACCTACGTTCTGGGACAGCGCGCATTCCTGCTGCCCGCCCCGGCCAAGGTGCTCACCGGCTCGCTGATGCTCCCCGACCATTTCGCCCCGATGATGACCGCACTGCTGCTGACCACGAGGGTCGCCCTGTTCGGTCTGCTGCTCGCCTTCATCATCGGCGTCGTCACGGCAATCATCATGAAGCACTCCAAGCTCGCGGAAAAGGCGATCTACCCGTACGCGGTGATCCTCCAGACCATCCCGGTACTCGCCTTGGTTCCGCTGATCGGCCTCTGGTTCGGATACGGGTTTGCGTCCCGCACCACCGTGTGCGTGCTGTTCACCCTGTTCCCCATCATCTCCAACACGCTGTTCGGCCTGCAGAACATCGATCAGGGCATGGTCGACCTGTTCCAGACCCGCCAGGCTTCGTTCCGCCAACGTCTGTGGATGCTCGAGCTGCCGGCCGCGTTGCCGAGCATCTTCACCGGTCTGAAGACCTCCAGCGGCCTGTCCGTGGTCGGCGCGGTTGTGGCCGACATGTACTTCACGCAGGGAACCCCGGGCATCGGCACGCTGATCACCGTGTACACCAGCCGTCTGCAGTCCACGGACCTGTTCGCCGCCATCGTCATGTCCGCCGTGCTCGGCCTGATCGTGTTCGAGGTGTTCAACAAGCTCAGCGACATGGTCATCGCCCACTGGCACCTGACCCGCAGCCACGAATAACGCCAACCACCCGCCACATAACGCACGTTGAGAGAGGAAACAACCATGCGCAACCACAACATCACCAACATCATGAAGCAAATGCGCACCTTCGGTGCGGCGTCCCTTGCCGTCGCTGCGCTCGTCGGCTTGGGGGCATGCGGCTCCGAGACGGCCAGCGCCAGCGGCGCCCCGGCCCAGCTGTCCGAGAACATCCCCGACGCCTACAATCTGCAATCCGTATGTCCGTCAAACGTGGTGATCCAGATGGACTGGAAGCCCGAGGCCGAATACGGCACCGCGTGGAATCTGCTGGGCGACGACTACTACATCGACACCAACAAGAAGGAAACCTCCGGCACGCTTACCGTCGATGGGTACAAGACCGGCGTGAAGGTCACGATTCGCAACGTGCCCAGCAGCCAGACCGCGGCGACCATCGGCTATGTCAATACGGACACCCTGCTGACGTTCATGAACACCGACCAGTTGATCTCCGCGGCCGCCGCGGGCACGCCCTACACGGCGGTGGCGGCGCCGCTGAAGCAGTCGCCCCAGATCATCATGTGGGATCCGGCCACGTATCCCAACGTGAAGACCATCAAGGACCTCGGCACCACCGGAGCGACCATCCTGTCCAACCCGGCCGCGGTCTGGGCCCCGCTGCTGGAATCCAAGGGCATCATCAAGGCCTCGCAGATCGACCCGAGCTATACGGGCGACCCGGCGCGGTTCGTCTCCGACCCCAAGGTCGCGCAGCAGGGCCTGGCGACCAGCGAGCCCTATCAATACAAGAACGAAATCCAGTCGTGGGGCAAGGACATCGCCTATGAGAAGCTGTCCGACTACGGATACAACGTGTACCCCGAAATGTACTCGGTGCGCACCGCCGACGTGGAGAAGAACGCCGGCTGCCTCGCCAAGCTCGTGCCACTGATCCAGAAGTCCGCGGTCAACTACGCCAAGGACGGTTCCACGACCGTGAAGCGCATCGCCGAAGCCGCACAGAAGTACAACGACGGCTGGGTGTATTCGGAAGGTCTGGGCAACTTCACGTGGGACGCGCTGAAGAAGGAGGACATCATCGGTGACGAAGCCGGCGCGGCGGCGGGCATCGACATGAACCGCATCCAGAGCATCATCGACACGTTCGGCCCGATCTTCAAGCAGACCGGCACCGCCGTGCCGGATTCGCTGAAGGCGTCCGATCTGGCCACGGACAAGTTCATCGACAAGACCATCCAGTTCGGAGCCTGACGGTCCCCGTCCTCCGTATAATCCGATAATCCGGCATATGCCTGACGCACGGGTCTGTGCCGGATTTTTCATGCCCGCAATCGAAGGTGCAATATGCGAACCCCAGTCATTCCCCTGTTCCTGTTCTCCGACTTCATCACCCAATTCGGCGCGGGAGTGCTGCTCACGTCAACCAACTGGTATGTTCTGGACATGACCGGCAGCAACACGCTGGTGGCGCTGGTGTCCGCCGCGAACACGGTCAGCGGGTTGGTCGTCTCGCTGTTCGGCGGCATGCTGGTGGATCGATACCGGGCGCAGAATGTCGCGCTGGCGTCGCACATCATCCGCACTATCCTCGTGGTCATCCCGCTGCTGTTGCTGATCGCTTTCGGATTCCGCATCGAGTTCATGGTCCTGCTGGTACTGAACAACGGCATCGGGTGGAACCTGTATTACCCGTCCTCCAAGGCGCTGATACAGGCCATCACCAACAGGCGCAATGTAACGCGGGTGAATTCGGCGGCGGAAGTGTCCATGCAGATCGGATTGTTCGCATCGGGGGCGGTTGCGGGCCTGCTGTACCGCTATTGGGGATTCATTCTCATCATGGTCGTGAGCGCGGTCATGTTCCTTGCGGGCATTCTCTCCACGATCATGCTGGTCGCATTGCTGAAAGGCGGCGCTCAGGCCGTTCCGGCACGGAACGAGGGCATTGTGGCGGGCATGCGCGGCGGCATCGCCTACCTGTGGCACAACATGGTCATCACCGGACTGTGCATCGTGCTCTACACCCCGTTCGTCATCGGCAACGTCAACCAAACGCTGCTGCCGGGGTTCGTGCAAACCGGGTTGCACGCCGATTCAATCGCGTTCGGGGCCATACAGAGCCTGTGGGGCGTCGGCGCGTGCCTGGCCGGGCTGACCGTGAACCTCATCGGGCGCAGAATCGCCGCGGAGCGCATGCTGATTGCCAGCATCGCCGCATTGATCGTCTTCGGGCTGGCGCTGTTCCTGTGGCAGTCCCTGCCGGTGACGGGCGTGCTCACCTTCATTTCCGGCTACGCCGACGCGGTGATTCGCATCACGCTGTATTCGCGTTTGATGGGCCTCATACCCTCCGCCTATTTCGGGCGGACGCTGTCGCTCATGAACGCCATCAGCCTGATTCTGCAGACGCTGCTCTCCCAAGTCGCCGGCGTCATGATGGACGTCGTCTCCGTGGCGTCCGGATACGCCCTCATATGCGCGGCTTCCGTCATCACGCTGCTGGTGTTCCTCAGAACACGCAGCGCGATGACGGAGGCCGCGGAACCCGCGAAAGCCACCTACCCCAGCACGCGGTAGCGGAAGTCGCGGAAGGTGGCTGCGGAGGCGTTGCGGCGGTCCATGTCGATCACGTCGAGGCCGATGAAGTTGCCGGTGTAGCCGCCGGACAGGAACGTGACGTCGAGCGGGGCGAACCGGGTTTCGCCGGTGCCGTCGCCGACCGTGAACCATGCGCTGTTGCCGTTGAGGCGGACCGACAGGTCATAGCCGCCGCCGTCGGAGACCGGCATGACCTCAACCTGCGAGAATTCGCCGCGGACCGACTGCTGGAGCACCGCCACCGGGCCGTCGTCGCCGGCGGTGACCATGAACAGCACGTAGTTGGCGTCGTTGAGGTACAGGGTCAGGCCGGCGAGCTTGAGGTAGCCCACGGCCGACCGGTCGGGTACGTAGTCCATCGTGACCGAAGCCGTGCAAGCGAGCGCGGTCTGGCGCGTGCCCACGATGTGCTGGTCGAAGAACGACTGGGGCGACTGGCCGCCGCGGATGGTCAGGCCCGCACCCGCGAACTCCAGCCATTCGCCATCCGGCAGCTGCCGCAGCGTGTTCCAATGGTTGGGGTTCAGCGACGGGCCGGTCAGCGGGTCGTCGAACCCGGGATCGCTCAGGCCCACGACCGGATTGCCCACGTTCAGCGACGGCGACGGAACGATCGGCGACGTCCCGCCCGAATCCGCGCGGTCCACGCAATCCGCGCAATCCGTTCGGACGCCGGCGTCCGGCACCTCCACGACCTCCTGCGGGTGGTGCCCGCCGTCCGCCAGACGCAGCCAGCCGTCGTCGGTCCACCGCACCCGCTGGATGGCGGTTTCGCGTCCCAGGATCGAGAACCCGTCGTTGTTCTCGAACGGCCTGCTGCACAGGTAGGCCAGGTACCAGTCGCCGCCGGGGGTTTCGACCAGCGACGCGTGGCCGGCGCACTGCAGCGGCAGCGTCGGGTCGTCGGCGGCGGTGATGAGCGGCGTTTCCGGATCGGCCTCGTACGGCCCCCACACGCTGCGGCTGCGCGCCACGGTCTCCTGATGCCCGGATTCCGTGCCGCCTTCCGCGGTGAGCAGGTAGTACCAGCCGTCGTGCTTGTAGATCTGCGGCGCCTCGGTCTTGCGCGCGGCGGTGCCGGGGAAGATCACCCGCGCCTCGCCGATCAGCTCCAGCGTGCGCGGGTCGATCTCCTGCATCACCACGCCGGCCGACTTGTTGCGCGTGTCCATCCGGTAGTCCCAGATCGCGTTGAGAAAGTAGGCGCGGCCGTCGTCGTCGAAGAACAGCGACGGGTCGAATCCGGAGCTGTTGACGTAGACCGGCTCGCTCCACGGGCCGTTCAGGGAGGTCGCGGTGACGACGTAGTTGTCGCAGTCCTTGTACGGCACGCGGGTGGATCGCACGTTGGTGTAGGCCACGTAGTACGTGCCGTTCCGCCACACGGCGAAGGGTCCCCAGATGGAGCAGGCGGCGGGGTTGCCGCGCAGTTCGGGAGCGGCCGGGCCGTCGAGCACGGCGGTCTCGTAGCTCCAGTGGGCCAGATCGTCCGACGAGTAGACGCGCAGGCCGGGCAGCCATTCGAACGTGGAGACGATGATGCGGTAGCGTTCGCCGTCGCGGAAGATCACCGGGTCCGGGTTGAAGCCGGGGAGCACCGGGTTGTGGATGAGCATCGCGGGCACCTCACTGCTTGACGGCGCCGGCGGCGAGGCCGGACTGCCAGTACTTCTGGAGGAACAGGAACGCGATGATGAGCGGCACGATCGCCACCAGCGAGCCGGTGAGGATCATGTTGTTCGGCACCACGTGGTAGCTGGCGTCGCCGGCCATCTTCATCCACACGTTGAGGCCCACGGTGAGCGGGTAGTCGCGCACGTCGTTGAGCATGATCAGCGGCAGGAAGTAGTTGTTCCACACGCCCACGAGCGCGAACAGCAGGGTGGTCACGAAGCCCGGGGACAGCAGCGGGAAGGCGATCTTCCAGAAGATGGTCCACGTGTTGGCGCCGTCGATGCGCGCGGCCTCCACGAGGGAGATCGGGATGGAGGTCTGCGCGTAGATGATCATGAGGTACAGGCCGAACGGGTTGCTCAGCTGCGGCAGGATCACGGCCCACGGCGTGCCGGTCAGGCCGATCTTCGAGTAGAGCAGGAACAGCGGCACGGTGATGACGGTGGCCGGGATGGACATGAAGATGAGCGTGATCCACAGCAGCGCCTTGCGCCCGTGGAAGCGCATGGTGGCGATCGCGTAGCCGGCGAAGGTGGCGAACAGCGTGGCCCCGAGGCCGGCGACCACGGCGTAGACGAGCGTGTTGAGCAGCCAGCGCGGGTAGATGCCGCCCTCGAAGGTGAACGTATCCACGATGTTCTGCCAGAACGCCATGTTCTTGCCGAACCACATGCCGTTGGAGGTGTACAGGTCCTCGTTGGTCTTGGTGGAGGAGAACATGAGCCAGACCAGCGGGATGAGGCAGTAGACCACCATGAGCAGCATGACCACGTGGATCAGGACGTTCATGACCTTCTGCGTGGGCGTGAGCTCGACCGGGATGCCGGACTGCATGGCGGCCTTCTTGCGTTCGCGCAGCTTGTGGTCCTTGGCGGCGAGCTTGGCGTCGCGGCGCCTGAGCGAGGCGGAACGGTTTGCGGACGACATCTTACTTCTCCTCCCACTTGTTGCCCAGCGTCTTGACGACAGTGACGATGACCATGGTGAACAGGCCGACCACGAGCGAGACGGCGGCCGCGTAGTTCACGTCCTGGCCCTGGAACGCGAGGCTGTAGGTGTACAGGTTCGGGGTGTAGTAGCTGGTGACCACCTCGGGGGCGATGGTCTGCATCATGCTCGGGGTGTTGAACAGCTGCAGCGCGTAGATGATGTTGAACAGCAGCGTCATGACGACCGAGGAGCGGATCTGCGGGATCTTCACGCTCCAGGCGATGCGGAACTCGGTGGCGCCGTCCATGCGGGCGGATTCGTACAGCTCCTCCGGCAGCGCGCGCAGCGACGAATAGTAGATGAGGGTGTTGTAGCCCATGGACACCCAGGTGGAGATGTTCACGAAGGCGAAGACCATGAGGTCCGCGCTCATCATGTCCGGCGACTCGGCGCCGAACAGGGCGAAGAACTGGCCGAACAGGCCGTAGTCGGTGCCGTAGATGTAGCTCCACATGAGGGCGGCGATCACGTTCGGCACCGCGTAGGGCAGGAACAGCAGGATGCGCGGGATGGCGACGTGCTTGATGCGCTGGGAGTCGAGCATGAGCGCGGCCAGCAGCGACAGGGCCGTCATGAGCGGCACCTGGATCACGCCGTACAGCAGCACGCGGCCGAAGCCGTTCCACAGCAGCGGGTCCTTGAGCGCGCGGATGTAGTTGGACAGTCCGGCGAAGGTCTCGCCTCCGATCATCCGCTGCTTGTACAGGCCCAGATAGAAGGCGTAGACCATGGGGATGATGGTGCCGCCCAGGAAGACGATCACGTACGGCAGGCACCACAGCATGCCGATGTGCTGCATCTTCTCCTTGCGGGGCTTGGCGGCCGGAGCCCCGATGCCGGCATGCGCCGATACGGCGGTCATAATGTGCTCCTTAGATGACGATCGGAAAGGCGACGGGCGGGGAGGCGGGAAAGGGAAGGAGGAACGGCCTCCCCGCCGTCGCTTGCGGTCACGGACGATTCGTGCGGGTGAATGCGCGGCCGATCAGCCCTTGGTGGTGATGGTGAAGCCCTGGCCCTCGGCGTAGGTCTTCAGCGAATCCTGCCACTTGGCGAACGCGGCGTTGAGGTCGCCGCCCTTCTTGAGCTCGGGGACGATGATGTCCTTGTACGTGGTGGCGTACTGGGAGTTGAAGGGCAGGACGCTCCAGCCGGAGGACAGCTTGGAGGCGGCGTCGAAGTAGACCTTGTTGGCCGGCATGCCGAAGTAGTCGTTGACGACCTCGGCCTGGGCCGGATCCTCCTGGAAGCTCTTGGCGGCCAGGAACACGGAGCCCATGTCCTCGACGATCTTCAGGGACGCCTCGTCGGAGCACAGCCAGTTGACGAACGCGATGGCGGCGGCCTGCTTCTCCTTGGCGGTGGCGGAGGTGACGGCGATCATGGAGCCGCCGACCTCGCCGGTCTTCCAGTCGCTGGTGCTGTTGCCCCACGCCGGGGTGAGCGCGGGCTCCATCACGCCGGCGAGCTGCGGCTGCTGGGACTTGAAGGAGGTGCCCTTCCAGCAGCCGTCGAACTGGACGGCCCAGCGGCCCTCGGCGAAGCCGCGGTTGTACTCGTCGGACTTGTTGGCGACCGGCTCGAGCACGTCCTCGTCGATGAGGCGCTGGATGAAGTCGACGGCCTCCTTGACCTTGCTGTCGGTCATGGACAGCTCGACGTTCTGCACGCCCTCGACGGTCCACGGGATCGCGCCGGAGGAGCGGATGATCTGGGCCATGTAGCGCACGTCGGTGGTGTCGATGAAGCTCATGTACTTGGTCGGGTCGGCCTGGTGCAGCTTGATGCCGGCCTGCTCGAACTCCTCCCACGTCTTGGGGATCTCGATGCCGTACTTGTCGAGCACGTCATGGCGCACGAACATGATCTCGGGGCCCTGGTCGAACGGGGTGCCGTACAGGCCGCCGGCCACGTGGCTGTTCTCCCATGCGGCGGAGTTGTACAGGGCGCCCATCTCGGATTCGATGGTCGGGTCGGAGAAGTTGAGCAGCGAGCCGGTCACCGCGTACTGCGGCAGGTAGTCGTACTCCAGCTGGACCACGTCGGGGATGTCCTTGCCGGACTTCACCACGTTCTGGAACTTGGTGTAGTGGTCGGACGCGGCGCCGGTGGCGGTCACGTTGATCTTGATGTGCGGGTACTTGGCCTGGAACGCGTCGATGCTGTCCTGCTCGATGTCGGTGCGCCACGTCCAGTAGTTGAGCGTGATGTCCTTGTCGGACTCCAGCGCGGCCTTGACGTCGGCCATGGTGATGCCGCTGGACGCCGGGGCGGACGTACCGCCGTTGTCGTTGCCGCCGCCGCAGGCCGCGATGCCGGTCATCATGGCGAGGCTGGCCACCGCGGCCATTGCCTTCACGCACATTCCCTTGAACTTCATTGTCGAACCTTTCAATAATCTCCATTGATTTTGCGGTATTTCCATACCGCTTACCGAAAAGTATAACGACCGAACTATTGGCACGTCAAAGCATCCACTTTGCCGGAAAAATGCCGTTTCAACACCACAAATCGGCTTAATTCCAACGATTTGATACGATTCGACGAAATGCGACAAAACCGCACACAATCATCCAATCTCATACTTTTTTGCGAAAAACGAAAGCTTTCGTACTATGCTGGCTGTATAAGCTTTTCGTAAGTTTTCGAAAACACAAAGAGGTGTTGCACATGCAGGAAGACATCGCACCGAACCACCGAGGAAGAACCACGCTCAACGACATCGCCACCGCGGCCGGCGTCTCCATCACCACCGTCTCCAAGGTGGTCAACGGCAAAGCTGACGTGGCCGCGTCCACCCGCGAGCGCGTCGAACAGGCCATGGAGCGCCTCGGCTACTTCAAGACGCTCGGCAGCACCAAGCCCACGTCGAAGCTCATCGAGATCGCCTTCCAGCATCTCGACAACTCCTGGACGATCGACCTGCTGCAGGGCGCGTCCGAGCATACCCAGCCCGACGGCATACGGCTGGTGCTCTCCATGCTCGGCGAAAGCGAGACGGCGGTGGGGCCGTGGGTGGAGGAGGTGGTGGTGCGCCGGCCGCTCGGCGTGATCGTCGTCTTCTCCAAACCGTCCATGTCGCTGGCCAAGCGGCTGGCCTCGCGCCAGATCCCCTGCGCGTTCATCGACCCGTGGGGCAACCCGACGACCGGCACCATGTCCGTGCAGGCGGACAACTGGTCGGGTGGCCTGTTCGCCACGAGGCATCTGATCGAACTCGGCCACCGGCGCATCGCCACCATCACCGGCCCGGAGAACGCCATGTGCAGCGCGGCCCGACTCGACGGATACCGCGCGGCCCTGCGCGAGGCCGGCATCGAGGCGGACCCCCAGCTCGTGCGCCACGGCCGCTTCCAGGTCGAGGACGGCGAGCGCCTCGCCACCGAGCTGCTGTCTTCGCCGCGACGCCCCACCGCGATCTTCGCGCAGAGCGACTTCATCGCCATGGGCGTGTACCGCGCGGCCAAGGAGCTCGGCCTCACCATTCCCGAGGACCTGTCCGTCGTGGGCTTCGACGACATCCAGACCGCCGCCTACATGGGCCCGGCACTGACCACAATCCACCAGCCGCTCAACGAGATGGCCTCCGCCGCCACGCGCATGATCCTCGACGCGCACCACGGCCGGCCGGTCAGCGACCGTGTGATCCTGCCCACTTCGCTGGTCGTGCGCGAAAGCACCTGCCCGCCGAAGGAATAGGAGGAGCGGGAGACGCCGGAGCCCCGCGCGACTCGGATTATCGTCACTGAATCGTTCGGATTTTGGCAATTTGTCCTTTTAGGCTCCCTCATCCCGCTACGCGGCTTCGATCCGCACGTTCTCGCACGTCACGGAGGCGCCGTTGAGCATCAGGTCGTCGCCGTCGCACACGACCTTGCGGTCGCCGCCCTTCCACGGGCGCACGTCGAATTCGGCCGCGGAGCCGAACGGATTGGCGGCCCTGAGGCTCACGTCGCGCAGCACGACGTTGCGGATGGCGCGCGGATCCTCGGCGCAAGCGAACAGGCCGTAGCCGCAGTCGCCACTGATGCGCTCGAACGTCACGTTTTCGATCACGCAGCCGTTCAGGTCCGTATGCTCGTCGCGCGGCAGCAGCGTGAGGTATAGCGCCTCGGCCGACCCCCACCATTCCTTGCTGAACGTCCTAGTGGTGATCGTCACGTCGCGGAACGCGATGTTGCGGGCGCTGCCGCGGTCGCGCAGCTGGAACGCCAGCGCGCGGTTGGAGTTGCGGATCGTGATGCCCTCGAACGAGCAGTTCTCGAAGTTTCCGAAGCTGCTGCTGCCGAACTTGATGGCCGAGCTCTGCGACTCGATGTGGCAGTCGCGCACCCACAGGTTGCAGCAGTCGCCGTATCGCGCGGTCTCCTCGGTGCACTTGGGGCAGATGCCGTCGTCGCCGGTCAGGATGATGCAGCGTTCGATGACCGTGTTCCTGCAGCGGTCCACGTCGATGCCGTCGGTGTTCGGCATGCGCATCTCGTTGCGGATGGTCACCTCGCGGATCGCGGTGTCCACGCAGCCGACCAGATGCACGGTCCAGAACGGCGCGTTGCACAGCGTGACGCCGTGCAGACGGCTACCCTCGCAGTGCTCCAGATACACGGTCATCGGGCGTGGATACGCGTAGAACTTGAGGTGCGGCTCATCACCCTGGTCGGGCAGGATGAACCGCTCGTAGTTCCCGTCGATCGCGCCGGCGCCGGTGATGGCCACGTTGCGGCGGTCCTTGGCGTAGATGAACGCGCAGATCGGGGTGTTATTGGCGTTGAGCTCGAACGGGCCGGGCCGGTGCCGGTAGGTCGTCTCGTCGCCGCTCGCCTTGAGCGTGACGCCGTCCTCCAGCACCAGTTCCACGCCGTCCTTGAGCTCGATGCCGTCGCACACATGCACGCCGGGCCGGTCGAGCACGACCCTGCCTCCGCCGCTCGCCGCGCACTCGTCGATCGCCCGCTGGAGACGCCCGGCAAACGCGCGGGCGTCCGGCGCCTCGCCGTTGAAGGCCTCAAAAATCCGGATTTCCATGGTCATGCATTCATTATCCTCGCGCCTTCCTGAACGAAGGAACCTGCAGGGGCACGGCCGCGCACAATGTCAAGTACACCCTGCATCGCGGGCATTTTCGGCCACGATTTACACCATACTGAAAATCAGGCGTCGCACGTCGCCACCGCCCTCAACGAATCTGCCAAAGATGCAACGAATGTGACATGCCATGTCCCGCGGCGGCTTTCTATCATGGCACGCGGTAACGCGCCGGGCCGGCCGAGGACAGAAGCCGGCGGCGCACAGGAAGATGAAGAAGGAAGCATTTCCGATGATCTACAACGACAGGGATCTGGCTCTGGCCCGCTCCATGACCGTCGCCGCCAACGAGCATCTCGCGCACCCCGATCTGGCCCGCGGCATCGTCCGTCTGATCAAGCGCATCGTGCGCAAGTAGTCCGCGGCACGGCAAGCGCGACCACACAACGCGCAATCGTATAAACCGCATAAACCCGACGTCATCGTTCAATGCGATGGCGCCGGGTTTTTGTTGCTCACGGGTAGATTTCCCGCCCGCGTTCGTCCGGGACGCCGCTCATGCGGTGGAAGAACGTGTTGATCTGATCCCTCCATGCAACGGCGTTGTCCAGCTGCATGCGCAGCCGCTCGGCCACATTCTCGAACCGCGGCCCGTCGATCACGCCCCGCAGCCCATCCCACGCGGCCACGTATTCACGCACGCGCTCCACGCCGGCGAAGTGCGTGTCGTAGATGTGCTGGACCACGGTCTTGCCGCCGTGCAGCACATGGCCGTACGGCACCCAGTGGAAGAACAGCAGCAGCTCGTCCGGGCATCGCGCGGGATCCGCGTACAGGTCGCGCAGCGCGGACGGGTACTGTTCGGTCAGGCCGCTGCCCGTGGACGTGCGGTCGACGCCCACGCCGTCTCGGTCGGCCCGGTTCACGCCGCCCCACCGGTCGTATTCGAACGCGCAGACCGACGGCCCGTAATGGTCCTCGCGCGCGAACATCCAGCCCACGCCCAGCGGTGCGGTGTAGTCGCGGTACGTGCGGTTGGAGCTCTTGAGGATCGCGGCGATCTTGCCCTGCGCATTCCTCCCCGCGCCGGGGAACGTGAGCGCGGCCCATTCGTCGGCGATGTGCTCCGCCGAAAGACCGGCGTCCCAGCACATGCGCCCGAACCCGTACAGGCTGGCCTGCGCGAACACGCCGCCGGTCCAGTGCGCGCCCATGCCCACGTTGGCCACGCCCGCATAGCCCACGTTTGCCGGGTCCAGCGCCCGTGCGCGCAACGACCGGGACAGCGGCACACCATCGGAGCCGCCGTCCACCGGCTGCCCCATCACGTCTATCCACTGCGCAGGAGCGAAGTTCACGTCGATCTGATGGCCCAAGTATTCGGCGGCGATCTGGAATTCGACCACGATGTTCGTCGCGCGCAGCGAGTGCAGCAGCGGATTGGCCGGCTCGCACGTCTGGAAGTCGACCGGCCCGAACTTGATCTGCAGGCACACGTTGTCCGCAAAGGCGCCGTCGAGCGGCTGGAACGTCTCGTACGCGCCCACGGCCCGGTCGCGCGTGCGGTCACGCCAGTCGAGATGGCAGTCGTAGACGAACGCGCGCCACACCACGCGCCCGCCGTACGGCCGCAGCGCCTCGGCGAGCATGTTCGCGCCGTCCGCCTGCGTGCGCCCGTACTCGTGCGGCCCGGGTTCGCCCTCGGAATCGGCTTTGACGAGGAATCCGCCGAACTGCGGGATTCGCTCGTAGATGGCTTTCGCGGTGTGCATCCACCACGCGCGCACGTCCGGATCACACGGGTCAGCGCTGGAGAGCCCACCCACGCTGATCGGCGCCGCGAAGTGCACGGACAGGTAGACGGCGATGCCGAAGCCGTCGAACAGGTCGGCCAGCTCGGCCACCTTGTCCAGATACGGTTCGACGATGAGCCGCCGCGCGCCGCCGCGCACGTTGACGTTGTTGAGCACGATGCCGTTGACGCCCACGGACGCCAGCAGCCGCGCGTACCACGTGAGCCGGCCGAGGTCGTTGCGGAACGGGTCGGCGTGGTTCCACGGCCGTTCGTGCTCGTAGGACCCGTTGTCGTTTTCGCCGGGGATGCCGAAGAAGATCGACGCGCCGCCGTAGCCGCGTTCCACCGTGCCGTCGATCTGGTCCCAGTGGTCGATCATGCGCATCGGGTGGGAGGGCGACTCCGTGCGACCGTCGCCCTCGCGCACCACGCGCCCGAGCACCAGATCGCGCAGATAGGCGTAGAAGCCGTACAGCAGCGCGAGGGACGTGTTGCCCTCGATGCGCAATACGCCGTCGGCGCGGCTCATTCGGAACGCGTCGTCGTCCGCGAGCCCGCAGCCGCCCGCCGCCAGCACGACGTTGGGTCGCACGCCGCCATCATCGCCCACGCCGGACGCCAGCCGCCCGCCGGTCAACTCCAGAATCTCGCCGCGCAGCCTGATCGAACGGCGGTCCTCGCCGCCGCGCAGATCGAGCGCGTACACGTCCGTTCGGGTCAGCGGCCTGAGCACGGCCGGATCGAGCCACATGTGGTCCTGGACGTTCATACCGTCTCCTTTCAATGCAATCCCATCGCGCAATCAGCGAAAAGCCGCGGCGGATGCACGCGCATCGGCGTCAAGCGCGCATCCGCCACGGTTTACTGCCATGCAACGGGACCGAAGGGTCAGTTAGCCTCGTCGATGGCCGCCTGCACTTCCGCGATCATCGCCTTGGCGGCGGCGTCCGCGCTCTGGTTGCCGAGCGCCACGTCCTGCTGATAGCGGATCATCGTGGTACGGATGCTCGAAGCGCCGTTCGGCGGGATATTCGGGGCCTCGCCAAGGGTCTTCGAGTACTCCTCGGCGTATTCGAGCACCTTCTTGTTCATGCCGTCGGCACTTGCGGTGAGCTTCTTGAGGATGGAGGAGTTGGCCGGAATGCCGCGTTCGGTGCCGAAGATCTCGCCGACGCCCTCGTTGTTGATGAGGTAGTCGATGAGGATGGCCGCCTCGGCCGGATGCTCGCTCGTCGAGGAGATGCCCCAGTACATGCCGGCGGGCATGTAGGTGTAGGCGTCCTTGGTGTCCGAAGGCAGCGGCTCGATGCTCATGTTCTCGGTGCCGGCGGACTTGGAGTAGCTGTTGACCATGGTGGCGGTGGCGAACTTCATGGCCTGGCGGTTCTTGGCGAAGTCGGTGTCGTCGGAGCCGCCGGTGACGTTGTTGTTCTCGATCCAGCGGTTGACGGTGCCGGAGACGCCGTTGTGCGTCCAGTCGTAGGTGAGCTGGAGGAATTCGGACAGCGTCTTCTCGCTGATGGCGATCTTGCCGTCCTTCCACAGCTGCTCGCCGTGCTGGCGGGCCCACAGGGACAGGCCGAGCTCGCTGTCGATCGATTCGATGCCGGTCGCCTCGCCGCCGGACTTCTCCCACACCTGCTTGGCGAAGTCGTTGAATTCGTCCCACGTCCACGTGGAGGTATCCGGCAGGGTGAGGCCGTACTTGTCGAGCACGTCGTGGTTGACGAGGATGGCGTACTGGGACGAGGAGATCGGGGCCGCGTACTGCGTGCCGTTGAACTTGCCCATGTCGCGCATCGAGGAGCTCATGCCGTCGAACTTGAGGTAGTCGCCCACCTTGCCCAGATCGTACAGCGCGCCCTGCGAGGCGTAGGAGGCGAGGTACTGGGCGTCCATCTGCATCACGTCCGGGGCGTTGTTGCCGGCGATCAGCGTGGCCAACTGGTCCCAGTAGCCGCTCCAGTCCTTGTACTGAAGCTCCACGTGGATGTTGGGATGGTCCTTTTCGAAGTTCTGGATGGCCTCCTCGGTGAGCTGGACGCGGGTGTTCGAGCCCCACCAGTCGAGGCTCAGGGTCACGTCCCCGCCCGAGGTCTTCACGCCGCCGGCGGCCGTGTCGCCGTTGCCGCCCGTTCCGGCGCCGCAGCCCGCGAGCGCGAGCGCCGTCGCCATGGTCGCGGCCAACGCCGCCTTATGCATCCTGCGATTGGTCCTGATCATCTTCGTTCTCCTTTGAATATGTGCCGCGCGAAATATGCGCCGCGCGCGCCGACGATCGCGTGGTCCCGTTCGGCCCGCCACGCCACGGCCCCCCGAGATTGTTTTACGAAATTTTTTAGTTATTTCGTAAAAGATGGTTTGAGTATACGCCCAGCCAACATGCAAGTCAATATGGCAACACACCGATATTTTCAGTGAAAAATGGCCATTCTGCACAACTCCCGGCTTTCGCACCACGATGTTATTATTTTACGAAAATTCTGCTATGCTGTTCGCTATGACAGCATCGCAAGCACCGCGCCGAAAGCAGGCCAAACCGCAGCTCTCCCAACTGGCCAGAGAGATCGGCGTCTCCGCGGCCACCGTGTCCAAGGTGGTCCACGGACACCCGGATGTCTCGGACAAAACCCGCGAAAAGGTCGAACAGGCACTGGAACGCGCCGGATACCGCAGGCCGGCCACCGCGCGCCCGCATTCCGGCTATCTCGAAATCGCGTTCCGCGAGCTGGACGAGCTATGGTCGATGGAAATGCTGCGCGGCCTGCAGGCATGCGCGAACGAGCACGGCATGAACGTGTCGATCTCCGAACTGCACACGTTGGGCACCCCCAGCGACGACTGGGTTGAGGGACTCATCAAGCGCAATCCGGTCGGCGTGCTGCTGGTCTTCACCGATCTGACTGCCGAGCAGGCCGCCAAGCTCGCCCGCCGGCACATCCCCCACGCGGTCAGCGACCCTCGCGGAAACGCCCTGCCCGGCAGCGCGATCCTGCGCTCCGACAGCTGGAACGGCGGCGTCACCGCCACCCGCCACCTCATCGCCCTCGGCCATACCCGCATCGCCTGCATCTCCGGCAATCGCATCGCCGCCGGCGCCCGCGCCCGCGAAGACGGCTACCGCTTCGCCCTGGACGAGGCCGGCATCCCCTTCGACCCAGACCTGTGCCTGCCCGGCGAATTCACGTCGAAAACCGGCTACGAGCAGGCGCTCAAGCTGCTGCGTCTGCCAAACCGCCCCACCGCCATCTTCACCGGCAACGATCTGCAAGCCCTCGGCGCCTACAAAGCGGCCCGCGAATGCGGGCTGCGCATCCCCGAGGACCTCTCCATCGTGGGCTTCGACGACATCCCCACCGCGGCCATGATGGCCCCGGCGCTCACCACCATCCGCAACCCCATCGCGCAGCTCGCTCACAAGGCCGGCGAACTGCTCATCGCCATGCAGCAGGGCCAGCCCGTGCCGCACGAGACAGTCTTCCCCACCTCACTGGTGGTCCGCGAAAGCACCACCGCGCCACCCACACAAGCGTGAATCCGTGTGAAACCGGGTTAGAATGGCTCCCATGGCAGCAGAGACTTCCCCCGCAAATCCCAGCAATCCCGGCAACCCCAGCAGCACCGGCAACGGCACGGCGCAGCTCATCCCGGCGCAGCGCCAGCAGATCATTCTGGAGCAGCTGCGGGCGTCCGGGGTGGCGACCATCAAGACGCTGGTGGCGCAGTTCGGAGTCTCGCACATGACCATCCGCCGCGACATCGCGGCCCTCGAACAGGCCGGTCAGGTGATCTCGGTGCCGGGCGGCGTGCAGCTCGCCTCGCTGCCGGTCAAGACGCCGCCGCGACAGCGCGAGGAGCGCGCCAAGCTGGAGATGCCGCGCAAGCAGAGCATCGCCAGACTCGCGGACGGACTCATCCACGACAACATGACCATCATCGCGGACGCGGGCACCACCTGCCAGGCGCTGGCGCCCTACCTTGGGCAGCGCCGCAACGTCACGGTCATCACCAATGACTTCTACACCGCCGAGGGCCTGTTCGCCTACCCCGGCGTGCACATCATCCACACGGGCGGCGAGGTGGACCCGGAGAGCTACTCCACCATGGGACTGCTGGCCACCACGATCCTCAACACCATCAACGCCGACGTGTACTTCATGAGCACCGGCGCGTGGAGCGTCGACTGCGGCGTCACCACGACCAGCGTGGACAAGGTGGAGTTCAAGAAGGCCGCCATGCGCTGCGCGGACGCGACGTTCCTGCTGGCTGACAGCACCAAGTACGGCGTGCGCGAGACCTACCGCGTGGTGGGGCTCGACGAGCTGGACGGCATCGTCACGGACGAGGAGCTCACACGGGAGGCCCGCCAGCGCATCGAGGAGAACATGGGCGTCGACCTGCGTTTGGCCCCGCTGGACTGAGGCGGATCCGGGCCATCGAGCCTATCCGGCTGTTGGAGCCCACCGGACCCATACGCCAAAAGGGGCGGTTGCCCGACCGCATAGCCATCCATGCGATCGGGCAACCGCCCCTCAGTCAATAGTCAATACCTTCAGCCGAGCTGCGCAAGCACCTCGTCGGCCACGGATTCGCCGCTCTCCGTGTCGGCGTTGTTGTCGACCGTCACGTGCTTCGCGCCGACCCACGCGCAGGTCGCGCCGGAGGCCTTGGCCCAGAACTCGTCCCAGTGCTCGAGCTTCCACGCGTCGCGGCTCAGGCCACGGGCGATCAGGCGGGTGCGCACGGTCTCGCCGTCCACCTTCACATGCACCACCACGGGCTCGGCGTCCTCGGGCCAGCTGAATTCCGCGCGGACGTTCTCCACGAACGCGTCGTCCGCGAAGTAGGCGCCGAACGGGGCGTCGAAGATGACCGGCGTGCCGAGGGCGAGGTTGTCCGCGCCGATGCCGAGCAGCGTGCGGTACTCCATCGGCATGAGGTCATCGCGGTAGTAGTCGTTGCCGTCGCGCTCGGAGGCGTCGTAGCCGCGGGACTCGAGCAGCATGCCGGTGAACCCGTTGCACACCACGTCCTTGTCGAGGTACAGGCCGCCGACGCGCTTGGCCAGCTCTTTGGCCACGCGGGACTTACCGGAGCCCGCGGGACCGATCACGAAGAACGCCCGGGTCATCACGCGGCCGCCTTCACGGACTGGGTCTTCGCGGAACGGTCCTTGACGAAGAACAGGTAGGACGCGGCGCCCACGAGCAGCAGCACGCCGGCCACCACGAAGGCGAGGGTGAAGTTGTGACCGGTGGAGTCGAGGATGTAGCCGGTGAGCATCGGGGCCATGGCGGCGCCCATGAAGCCGCCGAAGTTCTGGATGGCGCCGAGGGAGGAGACCTGGTCGGGCGCGGCCACGTCGGACGCGAGGGTCCACATGCAGCCGATCGGGACCTGGGAGGCGAAGTAGCCGATGCACAGCAGCACCATGGACAGCGCGGTGTTGTCCACGTAGCCGACCGGGAGCACGGCGATCGCGGCGAGGAAGGCGCCGCCGACGATCGGGACCTTGCGGGCCACGATGGTGGAACGGCCGGCCTCAAGCAGCTTGCCGGACAGCCAGCCGCCGGTGAGGACGCCCACGATGCCGCACAGGTACGGCAGGGCGGCGAGCCAGCCGGAGGTCATCAGGTCGAAGCCGCGGGCGGTCTGCAGGTAGGTGGGCAGCCAGGTGAGGAAGACCCACACGGTGTAGAAGATGCCGAAGGCGCCGATGATCATGAAGTAGGTGTTGGCCTGCTTGAACAGGGACAGCCAGCCGTTGCCGGACTTCTTCTTGCCGTTCTCGCCGGCCTTGTTGGCCTCGGCGTTCATCTCGGCGGCGAGCTTGGCCCACTCCTCGCCCTTGATGGCGGCGGTTTCCTGAATGGTGGGGTTGCGGTAGCAGATCACCCAGATGAGGGTGACGAGCAGGCCGATGCCGCCCACGATGAGGAACATGCCGCGCCAGCCGGTGGCGATGAGCAGCATGGTCAGGACCGGCGGGGCGATGGCGTTGGCGATCTGCGAACCGGTGTTCACGATGGAGACGGGCAGGGCCTTCTCCTTCTCGTCGAACCAGTTGTCGCACACCTTGAGGCCGGCGGTGAAGAACGGGGACTCGGTCACGCCCAGCAGCACGCGGAACGCGTAGAAGGCGCCGTAGCTGCTCGCGGTGGCGGACAGCAGGGAGACGATGGACCACAGCGTGGCGGCCCAGGAGTAGACGCGCTTCGGGCCGAGCTTGTCCACCAGGTAGCCGGCGGGCAGGTTCGCGATGGCGTACGGCCAGGAGAACGCCGCGAGGATCAGGCCCATCTGCGTGGAGCTCAGGCCGAACTCGTGGGCGATGGTGGTGTTCGCGATGCTCAGGTTGCTGCGGTCGAGATAGTTGACGACGCCGCCGATGACCAGCAGGGCGACGAAGAACCAGCGCAGGCGCTTGCTCTTGGCGACCTCGCCGGCCGACAGGCTCTTCGCCTGCGGCTGCGCGGTGGAGGACACGGTTTCACTCATGATGCACCTCATCGTGTAGTGGGTATGGGAATGATTGACGGGAAGTCCCCGGCGGGCGCAGGGTGGGCGTCCGCCGGGGGATTTAGGGGTTATCGGAAGGAGAAGATTGGTCCGACCGGCTCGGCGCTTCGACGCGCCGGGACGCTCAGTGCTTGGCGGCTCGGGCCTCGCGCACGGCCTCCAGCATGGTGCGGGCGGCCTCGGTCACGTGGGCGTAGTCGCCGTCGGCCTTGGCGGCCTTGGTGATGTAGCTGCCGACGCCGAGCACCAGCGAGCCGGCGTTGATCCACTCGGCGGCGTTCTCGGCGGTCACGCCGCCGGACGGCATGAGCGGGGCCCAGGCCAGCGGGGCGGACACGCTCTTGACGTAGGCGCGGCCGGTGACCTCGGTCGGGAACAGCTTGACGATGTCGGCGCCGGCTTCGAGGGTGTCGACGATCTCCGTCGGCGTCATGGCGCCGGTGATGGAGACGACCTGGTAACGGTTGGCGGTGCGGATCATCTCCGGGTTGAGGTTCGGGCTGATCAGCATGCGCGCGCCGCACTCGATGGCCTTGAAGGCGGCGGCCGGGTCCAGCACGGTGCCGGCGCCGACGACGACGTCCGGGTACTTGGAGGACAGCTCGCGGATGATGTCGAAGGCGCCCGGCGTGGACAGGGTCACCTCGAGGGCCTTGATGCCGCCGGCGATGGCGGCCTCGCAGACGTTCATGGCCTCGTCGCGGTCGTTCAGACGGACGATGACAAGAACTCCGGTATCAACGACAGCGTCAAGCGCTGAGATCTTGTAGTTGTTAAGCATGACTCACATGCTATCCCACAGTTTCACAGCAAGCAACACGGATTCACACTACGGCGTTTCCATTGCAATTTCAACGGTTTTATAGTGTTTTCATTGGGACAATTCCGGGAAATTTGTTCACATGGAATCACAAATCTCAAATTTGGCTCATGGAATCACATCCATGTGACCCTGCACGGACCGGCGGGCGACAGGAGCGGCGCGCTGGCATGCGCCCGGCATGCGTTCGGCTGGCATGCGCGTATGGCACATGGGTGCGGCGCGCGCGACGACGAGATCGGCATCGCCACCAGCGTCAACACAACGTCAACAGCGTCAACAGCGGCGCCACGCTTGGCAAAGGGCTGTATTTCGGCCAAGACCGCCCGTCCCGGCGCCCGTTCACCCGTCTTCTCTTCACGCCGGCCCGCGCCCACGCACGTCAAGCCGAACGAACCCGGTGCGATACAGCCACGTCCGACGTCGCCCCGCACTCAATCCGCTCAATTTACCGTCCATCTCGATCAGATTGAGCGAATCCAGTGCGTGACGACGCAAAATCGCCCCTCCCCGCACTCATCCTGCTCAATCTTCAAACCAACCTGGTCAGATTGAGCGAATCCAGTGCGATACAGCCCCGTCAGGCATCGCGCCACACTGGATTCGCTCAATCCATGAACCAATCAGACCAAAATGAGCGAATCCAGTGCGTGACCATGTGAAATCATCCAGTTACGCATCCGATTCGCTCAATCCTTGACTTCCGACAACAGGATTGAGCGAATCCAGTGTGCGGCAGCGCAAAACCAACCCGTCCACCGATAGCGCACGCCACCGCGAGAGCAGATTGAGCAGCCATTTCATAGTGGTTCGCACATGGCTCGACCATCCGGGGGCTGCGGTCCAACGCATGGGACCGGCTCATGCCGTTTCTTGGCTACGACGTGGAGATCAGGCGGGCGATCCGCTCGACGAACGCGATTCGCACGTCTCAGCGCGAGGCTCCGCCGCGGCTCCCGTCAGAGCTCGCGACCACTTCCCCGCCGGGAAAATAACACCCCGACGCGCCTACTCCCGTAAGGCCAAACCCCGGTTATAAACACCACAAAAGTTCCCATAGACCACCGGCGGGGGGCAAGAGCAGGGACGACGGGGCCGCACGGCGGAAGCCCGCGTTGAACGCATTCGCCGTCACCGCCGCCGACCGCCGGCCGGACAACAGGAACTGACAAATGAAAAACCGCCAGTTACACACTTAATGAGACAGTCCCCGCCGGCCGGGCGACTGACAGATGAAAACCGCCAGTTGCGCACTTGCCGAGACAGTCCCCAGAAAAGCACCCACAAAAAGAAGAACCCGGCGGGGGAAGCCGCCGGGTGAGAGAGAAGAGAGAAGAAGGGTTCAGTTATGGGGTTCTGCGGGAACCTCGCCTGCGGTGCTATCCGCTGACATCACCTATATAACCGCGGGTTCCTTGGCAAAACGATGCGGAAACCTCAAAGAATCCTGAAAATTGCGACGCCCTTCGGCATCCGGCGCCGGCCCATCATCGCAAACTTGCGAAAATGCGCCCCTGAGCGGCCGAATCCATCGGAAATCCGGCCCTCGGAAGCGCATTCTCACAAATTTGTGACGGTGGCACAGCAGGCACTGCACGGGCGGAAAGACCGCAGGCGCCGGCCACGACTCCCATCGGTCACGATTTCCGCAATTCCCCGAGATCCCAGCGCACAGCCAGCGATCCGACCGCCACCACGAGGGTGAGCGCCGCGCCGGCCAAGAACAGGATGCGAAGCCCGACGGCGTCGGCCACGGCTCCGCCCACCGCCATGCCCAGCGGCTGGGACACCGTGGTGAGCGCGAGCAGGGCGCCGCTCACGCGACCCAGCATCTCGTTCGGCACATAGGTTTGGACGATGGTGTACAGCGCCACGTTGACGATTCCGCCGGCGAAGCCGACCAAGGCGTTCGCCGCCAAGCTCACGGCGAAGGACGGGAACAGGGACATCACCCCGACCGCGAGGCCCATCAGGAACAGGGCGCCGAGCATCTTGGCCTTGAAGGGAACCTGTATGTTGCCGGTCAGCACGCTGCCCAGAATGGCACCGACGACGAACGCCGCCTCGATCCCGCCGAAGGCCGACGAGGACAGATGCAGGTAGTCGCTCACCCAGAGCGCATCCATGCTCAGAATGGGACCGAGCGCGAAATTCACGATGACGGCAAGTGCGACGATGTGCATCAGCACGGCGTGCTTCGATATGAACACCAGACCGGCGTACCAATGGCCCTTATCCTCGTCCTCGTCGTCCATGCGCTCCCGGTGCATGGAGCGGACGACGACGAGGCAGATCAGGGTGACGGCGTACAGCGCCATGTTGACGATCAGGAACACGGCCGGGGACATCGCGGAGACGAGGATACCGCCGACGACGGTGCCGAAGATCTGGCCGATCAGCATCACACCCTGATTGATCCCGTTGGCCTGCTGCAGGGCGTCCTCGTCCACCAGCTGCGGAATCAGCACGGTCAATGCGGGGTCGAAGAAGCACCCGGCGATCCTGCACGCCACTTGTATGGCGATCAGCGCGGCCACGACGGGCAGGGACGAGAACTGCAATACGGCGACGCCGACGCCAAGCACGGCGATCTGGCAGACCGTCACCGACAGCATGATGGGCAGCTTATGATGACGATCGGCGAAGGCGCCCGTCAGCGTATTGCACAGTGGAATGACGTTGAACACGGCGGTGACAACGCCGATCAGCAGTGGGTTGCCCGTCAGATCGGCCAAATACCACGCGATGGCAATGCTGAAGAGATTGTCGCCGAACTGGGAGAAAAACTGTCCGAATACGACGATTGAGAACTGTTTGGTCATGCCCCCCAAAAAACCATTCCCGCGCCCCTTGTGCGGGAATCGCATACCACACTACCCCGCATACTCCCCAAACAGCGATCGGGCCGGTCCGGGAGCCATTTCCCCGGACCGGCCCGATCATAGTACACCGGCCCATCATCGCAAACCTGCGAAAATGCGCCCCTGAGCGGCCGAATCCATCGGAAATCCGGCGCCCAGAAGCGCATTTTCACAAGTTTGTCGAAACCGACCGGATCAGTTCTCGGCGAGCTTGGCCTTCTCGGCGGCGAGGCGCTGGGCCTCGGCCTCGCGGCGGGCGGCGAGCTCGGACTCGAAGCGGTCGAGCTCCTCCTGCACGGCCTCCTGCGGAATCTTCGCGAAGATCGGCGTCGGCTTGGCCACGGGCGCGCCCACCTCGATCGGCTCGCTCTTCCACGGGTGCACGGTCACGCCCAGCCTGTAGTCGCCGGTGATGATCGGGTAGCGGAAGCCGGGCTTGTCGAGGTCCTCGACCTCCTCGATGCGCGGCAGCGGCGAGAACGTGCCCTTGCCGCCGAGCGCCTCCCACACCTTCTGCGCGGAGTGGGGCAGGAACGGGGCGAGCAGGTGGTTCGCGTCGGACACGGCCTGCGCGGCCACGTGCAGCACGGTGCCCAGACGCGCCGGGTCGTCCTTGATCTTCCACGGTTCGGTGGCGGAGATGTACTTGTTGATGTCGCCCACGATGCGCATGGCCTCGCCGAGCGCGGCCTTCTGATGGTGCGTCTCGATGGAGTGGCCCACGGTCTCGAACGCGGCGGAGGACTCGGCGAGCAGCGCACGGTCCTGATCGGTGAGGGACGCCTCGTCGAGCGCCGGAATCTCGCCGAAGTTCTTGGCGATGAGGTTGGCCACGCGGTTGACGAGGTTGCCCCAGGAGGCGGCGAGCTCCTCGTTGTTGTGGCGCACGAACTCGGCCCACGTGAAGTCGGAGTCGGAGGACTCGGGACCGGCCACGGAGATGTAGTAGCGCACGGCGTCCACGGGGTAGCGGGCGAGGATGTCCTTGACGTAGATCACGATGCCGCGGGAGGAGCTGAACTTCTTGCCCTCCATGGTCATGAACTCGCTGGCCACCACCTGCTCGGGCATGTTGAGCGGGCCGAGCGGGCCGGTTTCGCCGCCCTTGGAGCCCTGGCCGTTGTAGGCGAGCATCTCGGAGGGCCAGATCTGCGAGTGGAACGTGATGTTGTCCTTGCCCATGAAATAGTAGGCGGGCGAGGCCGGGTCGTTCCACCACTTGCGCCACGCCTCCGGGTCGCCCTGGCGGCGGGCCCATTCGATGGAGGCCGACAGGTAGCCGATCACGGCGTCGAACCACACGTAGAGCTTCTTGTTCGGGTTGTCGATCCAGCCGGCCACCGGCACGGGGATGCCCCAGTCGATGTCGCGCGTGATGGCGCGGGGCTTGACCTCCTTGAACAGGCCGATGGAGAAGTTGATGACGTTGGTGCGCCAGCCCTCGCGGGTCTTGAGCCATGCGAGGTTCGCGTCGGCGAGCGCCGGCAGGTCGAGGAAGTAGTGTTCGGTCTCCTCGAAGCGCGGGGTTTCGCCGTTGATCTTGGAGACGGGGTTGATGAGCTCGTCCGGGTCGAGCTCGTTGCCGCAGGCGTCGCACTGGTCGCCGCGCGCGCCCTCGGCGTGGCAGATCGGGCATTCGCCCTCGATGTAGCGGTCGGGCAGGGTGCGGCCGGTGGACGGGCTGATGGCCACGCGCTGGGTGCCCTTGTAGATGTAGCCGTTGGCGAGGCACTGCTTGAACAGCTCCTGCACCACGTGCTCGTGGTTGCCGGTGGTGGTGCGGGTGAACAGGTTGTAGCTCAGGCCGAGGTCGCACAGGTCCTTGGCGATCACGCGGTTGTAGCGGTCGGCGAGCTGCTGGGCGGTGACGCCCTCCTTCTCCGCCTCCACGAGGATGGGGGTGCCGTGCTCGTCGGTGCCGGAGACCATCAGGACGTCGTTGCCCTTCATGCGCTCGTAGCGCGCGTAGACGTCCGACGGCACGCCGAAGCCGGCGACGTGGCCGATGTGGCGGGGGCCGTTGGCGTACGGCCATGCAACGTTCACAAGAATATTCGTCATAGTCCCCGATTATCGAGCGCGGTGGAGACACTGGGCGGTCTCGCGCCCCGTCTCGCGGCCCGTCCCGCGTCCCGGCGAAGTTATCCACCGCGACGCGAGTTATCCACTTATCCACCGCCGCACGTCCGCGACTGGATTCCGCGCCCCGCACGCGCCTACCGTGCTGAGCCATGAAGACCACCGCAACGGCGCCGGTCATCCCCTCCGGCGCGAACGACTCCATCATCCCCGCCAGCGAGCTTCCGGGCCCGCTCGGCGCCGCCGCCCTCGCCCGCATGGGCATTCTGGTCCCGCTGGACGGCACCGGCGGCTACCTCGCCAGTCAGGCGCGCACCGTGCACGGCCGCGCGGGCATCATTCAGGCCATGCTGCCCTCCGCCTCCACCGCCTGCGCCACGCTCGCGCTGTGGGTGTGGATCGGCGGCGAATTCCCGCCGAACCTCCAGATCGTCTCGCATTCGCATTTCCGCGCCGCGGTGTACGGCCGGCGCATTCAGGTGTACGACCGCAAGCTCGACGACCGGGACCGCTCGCGCCTCGGGCGCCTGTGGGTCACGTCGCCCGCGCGCACCGCATGCGATCTGGCCTGCGCGAAGCCCGGACGCTTCGATGGGCTGAACGTGCCCAACGCGATCGTCGAGCTCATCCGCGAGTTCGGCGTGACCGTGGACGAATGCCTGCAACTGCTGTGGGACAACCCGCGCTGGCCGGGGCACGCGCGCGGCATCGGCCTGCTCACGCGCATCGGCGACACCCAGCCGGACCTCAGAAGCCCCGAATTCAGGGACCCCATGTTCAGGGACCCGGAATTCCCGAAACCCGCAGGAAAGACCTTAGGAAAGGACCCGTCATGACCGCGATTTCATCCCTCCCGGCACGCCCGCTGCCGCAGCGCGACCGCATGCGGCACAAAGCCGTCAGCCCGGCGGCGCGAGCCAACGCCGGCGTCTCCCGCGCCTTGGACGCCAACCCGCCCGGCGGCTTCTTCACTCGGCACGACGACCGCCGCGGCAGACACCGGCGCCTGCGCGTGGGAGAGGTGAGCCACGACCGGCTCATGAGCCTCAAGGCCGAAGCCGACGCGCAGCGGGACCGGGACATGCCGTCGATGGCGCTGCCGCCCGCTCCCCCGATGCGTCTGACCGCGGCCGTGGCGTGCGATCCCGCAACCGACGAAGCCGTGCTGTGGCACATCGCCCGCACGGCCCCGGAGCTGCGCCGATGGCTCGTGGCGAACCCGCACTCCGGCCCGGAACTGCTCGAATACGTGGCACAGGCCGGCGGACCGGGCGTGCGCGAGGCCATCGAGGTGCTGCTGGAGCTACTGGACCGGCGGCTATAGCCATCCAGGCCTCCGTCAGGCCTTCATTTCCAGCACCGCGGCGTACACCTGCTTGCGGTTGGCCAGCGACCCGTCCGGCAGCGGATGCTCCTCGATCACCTGGCTGATCGCCTCCTTGATCCGCAGCCCGTCCTCAAGCGCGCGGTCGATGGACAGCACGGCCAGATCCTCCACGCTCAGCGCGCTGGGGGCCGCGGCCTGCGCCTCGTCGTCGGACGCGCCGCCGATCACGAGCACCATTTCGCCGCGCGGCGGATCGGTCTGCACGGATTCGCGCACGGAGGCGATCGTTCCGCGGCGCACCTGCTCGTAGTCCTTGGTCAGCTCGCGGCACAGCGCCATGGGCCGGTTCGGGCCGAACGCCTCGAGCAGGTCGTCCATGGACTCGGCGATGCGGTGGGGCGTCTCGTAGAACACGATCGTGCGGCGCTCGGGCTGCAGCATGCGCAGGTGCTGCATGCGCTCGGAATGCTTGCGCGGCAGGAAACCCTCGTAGCAGAAGCGGTCGGTGGGCAGCCCGGAGATCGCGAGCGCGTCCAGCACGGCGCTCGGCCCGGGGGCGCACGTGACCGGCAGCCCGCGTTCGATCGCCCGGCGCACAATCGCCATGCCCGGGTCGTTGATGGTGGGCATGCCCGCGTCGGACACGACCGTCACGCACGCGCCGGCGGCCACCTGGTCGAGCAGCGCGTCGGCCTTGTTGCGCTCGTTGTGATCGTGGTAGGCGATCACGCGCCCGTTGACGTGCACGCCGAGGCGGTTCGCCAGATCGTACAGGCGGCGGGTGTCCTCCGCGGCCACCACGTCCGAGTCGGCCAGCAGGGCCACCAGACGGGCCGAGGCGTCGCCCACGTTGCCGATCGGGGTGGCGGCCAGCACCACGGTGCCGCGCGGGATCGGCACGGCGACGGCGTTGCGGGCGGCCGTCGCGGCGGACTCGGCGGACTCGGACGTCGCTCCGGCGGCCTGCTCCCCTGTTTCGGCTGTAATTTGTGATGATTGCTCGGCTACGGTCTGCATGATTCTTAGTATCCCCTAATCTGGGCCTTGATGAAGTTAGGGCGCGTGAATTCTTGGAAAACGTCGGCGACCGCGGCTCAGCTGCGGCTGATGGGCTGGGTGCTGCCGCTGCTCATGGCCGTCTTCGGCGGTCTGCTGCGGTTCATCCGGCTGGGCAGCCCGCGGGCGGTCGTGTTCGACGAGACGTACTACGTCAAGGACGCCTACACGATGCTCATGACCGGCGAGCCGCGCAACTGGCCCAAGGACGTGGGCACGGCCGTCAGCGGCGAGAATCAGGTCAACGCCCTGTTCGCGGCCGGCGACACCGATCATTGGCTCAGCTCCGCGGAGTACGTGGTGCATCCGCCGGTGGGCAAGTGGTGCATCGCGCTCGGCCTCAAGCTGTTCGGCGGCGCGGGCAACCCGTTCGCATGGCGCGCGGCCACAGCCGTCGCCGGCACGCTCGCCATTCTGGTCCTGTGCCGCGTGGCGCTGCGCCTGTTCCGCAACCTGCCAATCGCCCTCATGGCCGGCTTCCTCATGAGCGTGGACGGTCTGGGCATCACCATGAGCCGCACCGGCCTGCTAGACGTGTTCATCATGATCTTCACGCTCGGCGCGCTCTCCCTGCTGCTCATCCACCGCGACTGGGCGCGCGGGAGGCTGCGGGAGGCCTACGCGCGCGACAGCCGGCGCCGCGACGCCCGATGGCTGCCCGGCCGGGACGGATGGGCGCTCGACACGCGCGGGCCGTTCATCGCGCTCTCCCCGTGGCGGGCCGGAGCCGCCGTGCTGCTGGGACTGGCCACCGGCGTGAAATGGTCGGGCACGTACTTCTTCGCCGTGTTCTGCGTGATCTCGGTCGTCTGGGACGCGTGGGAGCGCCACAAGGCCGGCTACCGCGGCTGGCTCGGCACCGGCATCTGGAAGGACGGCCTCGCGGCGGCGCTCTACATGGTGCCGATCTACGCGCTCACCTATCTGGCCGGATGGACGAGCTGGTTCATCCACCCCGATTCGTACATGCACAACTGGGCCGCCAACCACCCCGGCGAGGGCGTGACGTGGCTGCCCGAGGGGCTGCGCTCCTTCGTGGAGTACCACCGGCAGATGTGGGAGTTTCACACCACGCTCACCGCGCACCACGACTACATGGCCAACCCGCTCACCTGGCCGCTGCAGGTGCGCCCGACCAGCTTCTACTGGGAGGACCATCTGACCGGCGCCCCGGGCCTGTGCGCGCTCAGCCCCGAGAGCCGCTGCGTGGCGGCGATCACGTCGATCGGCAACCCGTTCCTGTGGTGGCTGGGCTCGCTGTGCGTGATCATCGGCATCATCGTGGCGGCGTTCGTCAAGCGCGGCGACTGGAGGATCTGGGCCGTGCTCGCCGGTCTGCTGGCCGGTTGGCTGCCGTGGGCGCAGTACCTCAACCGCACCACGTTCACGTTCTACGCGATCGTGATTCTGCCGGCCATGGTCCTCGCGATCTGCTACGTGGCCGACTGGCTGCGCGACATGCTCTCGCCGCGCGCCTACCACGTCACCTGCGGCGTGGCCCTGGGCGTGATCGGCCTCGCCGCCGTGTTCTGGTACCCCATCTGGACGGCCATCCCCGTGCCCTACGAGTTCTGGCTGTCCCATATGTGGTTCGACTCGTGGATCTAACGATCCGCTGAACCACATATGGGACCGTCGCGGCCGTGGTGGCCGCTCCCGGAGCCTACGGGAAATCCACCGGATTCCCCGCTTCACGGCTCCGCATATGTGGTTCGACTCGTGGTCGCGCGCGGCGGGGTCCAGCGAGGCTTTGGCTTTTCTGCTTCCTGTCGCCGTTCCGCTCCTCGGCTCCGCGTGACATTGACCGTGACCATACGTGACCATGACCGGCTTGTGACCGTGACCGTGACGCCGCACGCCCGGCCACGGTCACACCGCGCCGGAATCGTTGGAATTCCAAGGATCCTCATCCGCCGCCCAATCGGCGCCCCGGCCACGGTCACGCGCACTGTCACAGGCCGGTCACGGTCACGTCGCATTTACCCGCGGCTCGCCCCGCGGCATACGGCCCCGGACGAATCATTCGGCGGCCGCTCTAAAACCGGACCGTTCCAAGCCCGGACCGCTCTAAGACTGCTTTAAGGTTTGTAAGGATTTCGGTGGGCCGCGGGGCTCCGGCGGCATGCACGATCAACGAACTGCTAGGGTGGTGTGCGGTTTAGGACAATCAAACAATCGAACAGCAAGGATCTTCAGGACTCATATGGGATTCGTCAACTTCATTCTCGAACTGCTCAAGGACCCGCGAGCGGCCATCGCCAGCTGGATCGCGATGGGCGTGGCCCCGACGCTCGGCTTCATCTTCCTCATCGTGTTCATCGAGACCGGCGTGGTCTTCTTCCCATTCCTGCCGGGCGATTCGCTGCTCTTCGCGGCCGGCTTCTTCGCGGCCCCCGACGCGGCCACCGGCGCCCCCGGCTCGCTGCCGCTCATGTTCCTGCTGCCGACGGTCTGGCTCGCCCCGATCATCGGCGACCAGTGCAACTACTTCATCGGCCACTTCTTCGGCCGCCGCATCATCGCGTCCGGCAAGGTCAAGGCCATGACCCCGGAGCGCATCGCCAAGACCGAGGGCATGATCGAGAAGTGGGGCCCGCTCGCCGTGTTCCTAGGCCGATTCTTCCCGTTCATCCGCACGTTCATGCCGTTCATCTCCGGCATCTCCGGCATGCGCTGGAGCCGCTTCACCCCGTTCTCGGTCCTCGGCGGCCTGACCTGGTCCACCCTGTTCACGCTGCTCGGCTACTTCTTCGGCGGCATCCCGGCCGTGCAGGAGCACTTCGAGCTCGTCATCATCCTGATCCTCGTGATCTCCCTGCTGCCCACCATCATCGGCCTGCTCAAGGCGAAGTTCGGCAAGAAGAAGCCCGCCGCCGAGGCCGACGAGGGTGCCTCCGCCGCTTCCACCGTCGACTCCCAGCTCGACCTCATGCAGTCCGGCATGACCAACCTCGAGGGCGACGGCATCGAGTCCGGCATCTCCAAGGCCGCGCATCACCGCCGCTGAGCTTCGGGTATCCGGGCGTTTCGATTACCATCAGCTCCACGCCGGGAATGACCGCAAATCCGCGTCATTCCCGGCGTGTCTTCCAAATTGCAAAACCCGGAACGCTGTACTAAGCTAACGAGAGTTGTCCTGCGAAGCAAGGCAACATCCAAGGGGCTGTAGCTCAGTTGGTAGAGCGCTTCGTTCGCATCGAAGAGGTCGTGGTTTCGATTACCATCAGCTCCACGAAGGCCGATTCCATTCCACCGGGATCGGCCTTTTTTCATATTCGGACACCGCCGTCCACCAAGGGACCGTCACCCCCACCGTTGCCAATCCCCGGGAAGCTATGCTGTGGACAGGGAGCGGGCACGCCCCGTCCGCAGCATGGCAAATCGTTGGAAAATTGCGGATTTCACCGTACGTGGACCGGGAGCGGGCACGCCCTGTCCGGGAATCCGCTCCCCGTCCGGGGAACCGCGCCCGGTCCAGAGGGAACCACCCCGGTCCGAGGAGCCTCGCGGTCGCGCCCGCGCCCCGAGATCACCGGTACTTGTAGAAGCCCTCGCCCGCGTTGATGCCGGTCTTGCCCTCGTCGATGTACTTCTTGAGCATCGCGGCGATCTTGCCCTGCACAGTGGTCGGGTCGGCGGCGCGCGGGTCGAGGCGGCCGATGTTGTACGCGGTCGTGAGGCCCACCACGTCGAGGATGCGGAACGGGCCGAGCGGGGCGCCGGTGGCGAGCTGCCAGGTTTTGTCGATCGTCTCCACGTCGGCCACGTCGTTGGCGAGCAGCGCCTCGGCGGCGGACAGGAACGGCACGAGCATGGAGTTGAGGATGTAGCCCGGCTGCTCCTTCCTGAGCTTGAGCGGGATCATGCCGATCTGCTCGGCGAAGGCGACGACCTCGTCGTACGCGGCCGGATCGGTGGCGGGCACGCCCTCGGCGCCCGGGTGTCCCATGATCTCGGCGGTGTTGTTGCGCCAGATCTCGTTGGCGAAGTGCAGGGCGAGGTACTTGTCCGGGCGGCCGGTGTACTGCGCGAACGCGCTCGGCAGCATGGTGGACGAGTTGGTGACGACGATCGTGCGCTCGGGCAGGTGCTTGGCGAGCTCGGTGTAGAACGCGACCTTCTCCTGCGGGTTCTCGGCGATGCACTCGATCACCAGATCGGCGTCGGCGGCGGCCTCGTCGTAGCTTGTGGTGAGCGTCAGGCCGTCGTACGCCTCCTCGACCTTGGCCTTGAGCGCGTCCAGTTCCTCCGGCGTGGCGTCCTTGGGCGCAAGCCCGCGGCAGTAGGCGGCCGGATTGGTCTTCATGGCCTCGAGCGTGCTGAGGTAGATGCCCTTGAGACGCTCGAACTTCGGCTTGGCGCGCTCGATCGACCCCTCGGAACGCAGCCACACCTTCACATTGCAGCCCTTGTACGCGCTCTGGAATGCGATCTGGCTGCCCAGCACGCCGCCGCCCGCGACCACCACGTTCTTGATGCCCATGTGTATCCTCCTTTGGATGCTTGGACGGGAGGCGGATCGTTGTCGACCGGCCGTCCCGGTGCTTACAGGTTAGCCGTGACGGCGGAATGCGGCGAGCCCGTTTCCAAGCATTGCCGGAAGGACGACGCCCGAAAGACAGCGCCCGAAAGCGGAATCAGCGCAGCGAGGCGAGCCGGCGCTCCACGAACGCCTCCAGCGTCGCCGGGGTCACGCCGTCGTAGTCGTGGATGGCGTCGAACTGCGGGCCGCCGGTGGCGTCGGTGCGCGTGTAGCCGGTCAGCGCGATGGTGGTCGCCCCGGACGCGGCGCCGGCCTGCAGACCCACGCCGGAATCCTCGAGCGCCACGCAATGTGCCATGGCGTCCGCGTCCGCCGGATCGATGCCGATCTTGCGGGCGGCGGCCTGATACGGCTCAGGCGACGGCTTCTTTGCGGTGTTGTCGTCGCCGCACACATACGCGGCGAACGTGCCCTCGCCGGCCTGCCGCAGCACGTTCTCGGCCATCATGCGCGGCGACGCGGTCACGAGCACGTTGGGCACGCCGGCGTCCGCGAGCGCGCGCACCAGTTCGAGCGCGCCCGGAATCCACGGCAGCCCGGCGAATTCGCGCTCCTTGACGTATTCGATCATCTGGCGGCCGATCTCCTCCTCGGACAATTGCGTGCCGGCCTCCACAAGCATCCGCGCGACCTTGGGCACCGGCGTGCCGGACATCTTCCAGCCCAGCTCCTCGTTCCACGTGCCGCCGTTGTTGGTGGCGATGGAGATCTCGGCCTGATGCCACAGGGGCTCCGAGTCGATCAGCGTGCCGTCGAGGTCCCAAAACACCGCTCGCAGCTCCATTGCGGTCTCCTTCCGGTTCACCAGTTTCGGGCTTCATCATCCTGCGAACCGGCGGGTTATTCGTTCGCGCACGCCAATTCGCGGGATCAAACCAATATCGAGTATCGCACATGTTCGGTCGTGTGCGTTTCCGGTTCACACGATGAAGGGGCGAAAATCGCGTGAACGGGAGATGAAGTAGTACGGCACCTCGAACAGCAGCATCGCGGCCCAGCCGATCGCGCACGCGAAGCTGATGCCGTACATGCCGAGCCGCCCGATGAGCAGCCATGTGAACGCCGCGCGCAGGGACGCCTGGATGAACGTGGAGACGAGCGTGACGGACATGTTGCCCATGCCGCGGAAGAATCCCTGAATGCCGTTGGTGAACGACGGGAAGATGTAGAACAGCGCCATGGTGGTGAGGTACTGGCAGCCGAGGTCCACCACGCGCGTCTGGTCCGCGGTGACGAACAGGCGCATGATCGGCCGGTTGAGCAGCAGCACCGCAAGCCCGATGAGCACCCAGTAGGCGAATTCCAGCCGCAGGCCCGCGCGGAATCCGGGACGGATGCGCTCCGTCCGTCCGGCCCCGCGGTTCTGCGCCACGTAGGTGGTGATGCCGTGGGAGATGCTCTGCTGCGGGGTGAACGCGAAGTCGTCCACGCGCGTGACGGCGTTGAACGCGGCGACCACGTCCACGCCGAGCGTGTTGACCGCGCTTTGGATGATGAGCTTGCAGATCGGTTGGATGGACTGCTGCAGCGCGGTGACCGACCCGTACTTCCAGATCACGCCGAGCAGCGCGCGGTCCACCCGCCATTCGTCCCGGCGCACGCGGAAGCGCGGCATGCGGCGGATCATGACGATGCCGGTGGCGACGAAGCAGAAGCCCTGCGCGAGCACGTCGGTCAGCGCGGCCCAGTCGATGCCGAAGCCGAAGCCGCCGATGAACACCGCGTCGAGCGCGGCGTTGGCCACGATCGCGACGCTGAGGTACTTGAGCGGCGTCTTCGAGTCGCCGGCCGACTTGAGCGCGGCCATGAGCGCGTTGAAACCGTAGACGAGCGGCAGCCCGACGAACGTGATGCGCAGGTACGTGCCGGTCATGTCGAACGCCTCCGCGGGCACGTTGAGGAGCGTGAGCAGCGGCCCGGCGAAGAGGATTCCGGTTGCCGCGACCACTACCGAGGCGATCAGGCCCGTGATGAGCGTGGTGGCGAGCGCCCGGCGGAACCGGCCGAAATCGCGCGCGCCGAAGCATTCGCTCATGAGCACGCCGGCGCCCATGGTCAGCCCGGAGACGCCCAGAATGAGCAGGTTCATGACGGGGCTGGCCATGCCGGTGGCGGCGAGCGCCTCCTTGCCGATGAACCGCCCGACGATGATCGCGTCGAACGCGTTGTACGACAGTTGCAGCACGTTGCCGAGCACGAGCGGCACCGCGTAGTTGACCAAATGCCCGGTGGGTTTGCCCTGGGTCATGTCGATGACGGCCATGCGCATCTCCTTCCGGCATCCGCAGTCTCCGGCATCCGAGCGTAGGCGCGTTCGGGACCGACGGCGCCGACGTTGCCCCGGTTTTCCGGGAAGATCCCGGAAATGAGGAACCCTCCCGCGGGGTGAATCGCGGGAGGGCGGGGAAACAACCTCAATCACGGAAGGACGATGGTTGAGGAAGCGTTGCGGAGGCGGTCAGCTGATCGACCGGTTGATCGCCCGACCGGATGATCAGCCAATCAGCCAATCAGTCGATCAGCCAACCGGCCGGTCACTTGGCGGATTCGCCCAGCTCGGCGGCAGCGGCGGCGTGGCGCTCGGCCAGCTCGGCCTTGATCTGCGGCTCCATCTTCTCGAAGCGACGGTAGAAGCACATGATCACGCCGACGATGATGTAGACGATCACCGGCAGCCAGATGAAGCAGAAGCTGATGGCGTCCTGCGCGGACTGGGACTGCTGTTCGAGGTTGGCGTCGTAGCCGGCGGCGCCCATGATCTCCAGCGGCAGGAAGGCGCCGAAGCCGGAGCCGACCTGGATGCAGAAGGCGGAGCCGACGGCGGTCAGGAAGCCGGCCGCGTGGACGCCGGTCTTCCACTCGCCGTAGTCGACGGTGTCGGCCAGCATGCCGAACGGCATGCCGATGGCGATGGCGGCGCCGAGCACGCCGACGGTCCAGAAGACGACCAGCAGCGGCACGTTCTGGCCGGCGAGCGGCATGAGGGCCTGGCCGATGCCGCCGATGGCGAGACCGATGAGCATGGTCAGCGTCTTGTTCTTCGTCTTGTTGGCGATGATCGGCATGGCGATGGTGCCGAGCAGGCCAATGACCTGCACGCCGTTGAAGATGGAGGTCAGGTCGCGGTTGTTGAGCACGTACTGGGCGTAGTAGGTGGACACGCCGTTACGGGTGGACTGGGCGATCCAGTAGATGAGGAAGGCGACCACGAGGATGATCCACGGCCAGTTGCCCTTGGCGGCCTTGAGGGAGTCCTTCAGCGGGATCGGCTTGTTGAGTTCGGGGTGGTAGTTGTGCTCGGTGAGGTTCCTGAAGGAGAACAGGAGCAGGACGATGGCCACGATGCCCCAGATCGCGGTGACGATCATGAAGCCGGTCTTGTCGCCGCCGCCGAAGTGGACGCCGAACCAGCCGACCAGCGGGATGGTGAAGGAGGAGGTGATGAAGGAGCCGATCTGGCCGCCGGCCATGCGGAAGGAGTTGGCGTTGTTGCGCTCGGTCGGGTCGTCGGTGAGGTTCGGCAGGATGGCGGTGATCGGGGTCTGGATGCCGGTGTAGACGGCGCCGGCGGCCAGGATGTAGGTGATCAGCGCGTACCAGAACTTCGGGGCGCCGTCGGGCAGGCTCGGGGCGGTGAACGCGATGAACACGGTCACGGCGAACGGGACGCACAGCCACAGGAACCACGGGCGGCTCTGGCCCCACTTGGTGTTGGTGTGGTCCACGACGGAGCCCCACACCACGGCGGAGATCGCGTCGGCGAAGCGGGCGACCAACAGGATGGTGCCGGCGCCCAGCGCGCCCGCGGCCGGGATGTGGAACACGTTGGTGTAGAAGTACATGATGTACGAGGAGATCGTCACGTACAGCAGGTTGCCGGCCATATCGGTGAAGGAGTAGGCGACCTTCTCCTTCGTGGTGAGTTTGATCGCCGGGGCGGTCTGGGTTGCGGTGCTCATAATTCCCTTCTTCGTTGATTGATGGTTTATGAGATTGGGTTGACTTGTCAACCCTGTTGGTGGTGTTGGTTTGGGGTATAGGGCCCCCTTACCCCCGCGGCGGACAACGGCAAAAAGTCGGCGGGGATGAGGGGTCCAAATCTTCGGTTATGCGCGGGATGCGGATCGCGGGCCGCGGATCGCGGTCAGCCGGCTCAGAAGTCCGAGTCGAACCAGACCTGCATCTGGCCCACCTCGCGGTTGGCCCACGCGTAGTACGGCACGAGCTTCAAGTCGTAGGACTTCTCCCCCACCGGGTGCTCGCTCACATCCGCGTACAGCGGGAAGTCGGCGTCGTCGTGCGTGCGCTTGACGGCCGGCAGCGTGATGACCTCCACGCCGTCGAGCTCGCCGAAGTGGTACTCGGCCTTCGCCTTGTCGGCGCTGTGACTGTCGATGCGGTAGTTCCACAGCGGGGCGGAGTTGTCGGCTTCCTCGGCGCAGAACACGATCGGGCCGCGCATCACGGCGACCTTGCCCACGTCGTGGCGGGTGAGGGTCTTGGAGCGCATGAACTTCACGGCCATGTCGAGGTCCAGCGTGATCTCGGTGGTGCCGGCGGTCACCTCGACGGAGACGAAGCCGTTGTCGACGGGCAGGCGGCGGGCGTCCTCGCCGTTGACGGTCATCTCGTGCTTGGAGGCGGACCAGGACGGGATGCGCACCAGGAACTCCACCGGGTCGGCGCCCTCGGGCACGGTGACGGTGAACTCGATGTGGCCGTCCCACGGGAAGTTGGACTTCTGCGAGACCTTCACGCCGTCGAAGAACTCCGCGTCGTTGGCGATGAACTGGTGCGCGACGATCTCGCGGCGGTCCTCGTGCACGGTGTACAGATAGCGGTCCACCGAGGCGATGAGGCGCGCGATGTTCGCCGGGCAGCAGGCGCAGCCGAACCATTCGGCGCGGTGCATGAGCACGTGGTAGCGGTCCGGGTTGTGCTCCGTGGCCTCGGGATCGGCCTCGAGCGCGTTGACGTAGTAGAAGTGCTTGCCATCGAGCGCGATGCCGGCGATCGAGCCGTTGAACAGCTCCTTCTCCAGCACGTCGGCGTACTCGCCCTTGGTTTCGAGCTCGAGCATCTGGCGGGCGAGGAAGCTCATGGCCACTGAGGCGCAGGTCTCGCCGTACATGGTGTCGTTCGGCAGGTCGTAGTCGTAGGTGAACGCCTCGCCCACGTGCGTGGAGCCCACGCCGCCGGTGATGTACATGCGGCGGCGCACGATGTTGGCCCACAGACGCTTGGCGGTCTCCTCGAGACCCTTGTCGCCGGTCAGGCGCGCCACATGGGCCACGCCGGTGAGCATGTAGCCCACGCGGACTGCATGTCCCTCGGCGGTCTTCTGCTCGCGGATCGGGCGGGCGGTCTGCGTGTACTCGTGGGTCCAGCCGCGCATCTGCGGGAAGATGTCGGTGGAGCCGTCGCCGATCTTCGCGTTCTGCTTGTCGTAGAAGCTCGGGTCCTTGCCGCGCACGTCGATGAAGAACTGGGCGAGCTTGAGGTACTTGCCCTCGCGGGTGGCCTCGTAGAGGCGAGCCAGGGCCAGTTCGATCTCCGGATGGCCGTCGGCGCCGGGGATCTTGCCGTCCTCCTCGCCGAAGTTGGCGTCGAGGCAGTCGGCCATCCTGCGGGCCACGTCGAGAGCCTGCTCGTTGCCGGTGACCTCCCAGTACGCCACGGCCGCCTCGATGTAGTGACCCATCACGTACATTTCGTGGGACTGCTGGATCTGGGTGAACCGCTCGCGGTTGGCGAACGCGCCGGACTTGATGATGTACGGGGTGTCCAGATAGCCGTCCTCGCGCTGGGCGCGGGCGATGAGGTCCACGAGGTCGTCGCACAGGGCCTTGAGCTGCTCGTCGGGCTCGTAGGCCAGCGAGTAGGCGGCCTCCTCGAGCCACTTGTACACGTCGGAGTCCTGGAACACGAAGCCCTTGAACTCGCCCTGCTCGTCGCCGGCGGCGATGCGCAGGTTGCGCACGGCACGGCTGTAGTGGTAGTCGATGTCCTGCTTGGCGCCCGAGGGGTCGCGCGGGATGTCGATCTTCTGCTCGTCGTTGATGACCGCCCACTGGTAGGGGATCACCTCTTTGGCGACGTTTTCGCGATACCTGCGCCAGAATGGCGAGGTCACCGTCACCTTGGTGCTCATGCGTGCCGTCCTTTCCACATTGATCGGTCGTTTGATCGCTTCCGCTTTCGCTTTCGCTTTTGCTTCCGCCGGCTCCAGAACTTGCAGCTGCGCAACTCCTTGCCCCTGACCGGCATCTGCAAATGATGGTATGAGCCCGGCGCGCGGCGTTTGCGCGGGTCGCGCGAATGGGAAAATTTTCCCAAAACGACGACGGCAGGTAGGATTTCCCCTGTGAAGGGAACGGCATCGAACACATCGAACGCATCGGACAGATGCGGGGACGGGGACGCGCGCGGCGGGCGACGAGTCACACTGCTGGACGTGGCCGAGGCGGCCAGCGTGTCCGTCGCGACGGCGTCGAAGGCGCTCAACGGCACGGGACGATTGTCCGCAAAGACCCGGCGGATCGTGCAGACCGCGGCGAAGGAACTGGGATACCGCAAGACCGCGGCCGATTCGGACGGCTATGCCAATCCGACCGCGGCGGGAGCGGCGGCCAGACCGGGCGCATCGGGCGCGAACCGGGCAGCCGCGGCGCGACAAACGCAGCGGTCGGGGCTGGTGGGGCTGATCACGTCGGATTACAACGGCCGGTTCTCGCTGCCGCTGCTCATGGGCGCGGAAAACACGCTGGGCGCGTCCAACCACGCGGCCCTGCTCATGAGCTCGCACGGCCGGGCCGCCTTGGAACGCAGCCACATCGACCAGTTGGCCGCGCACGGCGTGGACGGGCTGATCGTGGTGGGCGACACCTCGAACCCGCGCCCGCCGCTCAATCCGAACACCACGATGGGACTGCCGGTGGTCTATACGTATGATCCGTCCACCGACCCGGACGACTGTAGCGTGGTGTGCGACAACATCGGCGCCGGTGCGCAGGCGATCGAATACCTGCTGAGCCTGCGTCGCCGCTACATTGCGGTGATCGCCGGACCGGAGGACTTTCAGGCCGCGCACGATCGCGTCAAGGGCGCCTGGCGCACGTTCACGCTATATGATTTCCGTCCGGTCGCGGTGCTGTACGACTCGTGGAGCGAGGAGTGGGGAGAACGGGCGGCCCGCGTGCTGGTGGACCGATACCCGCATCTGGACGCGATCTACGCGCTGAGTGATGAGATCGCGCGCGGGGCCGTGCGCGGGCTGCTGGCGATCGGCAAGCGCGTGCCGCAGGACGTGGCGGTGATCGGGCACGACAACTGGTTCGTGTTCTGCTCGAACGCGCATCCGACGCTCACCACGTTCGACAACAACATCACGCTGATCGGCAAAACAGCGGCGAAATATCTGCTCGACGCGATCCGCGGGCACCCGCATCACGGCGTCATCACGGTGGAATGCCCGATGATCGTACGCGAGTCCACCGAGCCCGAACGCCGGACCGCGCTCAACAGCTCCGACCGCATCTTCCGCCGCAACAACGCATGAATGGTCAGCCGCGCCAGACGACCATGGTGGCGGCTTCGGCGGCGGGGCGGATGGCGGGCGGCAGGGATTGCGCGGGCCCGGCGGTGATTTCGCGGGCGTGGGCGTGGATTTCGTGGCGCCACATGCGGGCGCGGCGGGAGCGTTGGACCTCCACGATGTCGCCGTCGGCGTCGGCCGCGAAGATGGACGATCCGGCGGGCTTGCGCAGGCGGCGGACCTGCCGGCGCAATTGGCGGTTTTCCTCCTGCAGCGCGAGGATGCGGGTGATGCCCGCGAGGTTGATGGACTCGTCCTGACTCAGATGCTGGGCCTGCACGAGCCGGTCGAGGTCGCGCAGGGAGTAGCGGCGGGCGCCGCCGCCGGTGCGCCGGGGCGTGACGAGTCCCACGCGGTCATACTGCCGCAGGGTCTGCGGGTGGACGCCGGCGACCGTGGCGGCCTGCGAGACGGTGAACACGGACAGGTTCACGTCGAATCCCATGTCGTCGAGCTCGTCCAGCTCGGCGCGCCCCTCCACGAGCATTTGGGCGCACAGGGCGTACGCCTTGCGGATCTGCTGCGCTATGCGGGCCATCCGTGCGCTCCTTTCCGAACGTATGACGATGGAAGATGATGAAAACGGGTATGGGAATTGAAAACGCCATCCCGGACGGAGTCCGCGGGGGCGGAATCGAAGGAGCCCCTTCGACCGCGCCTTTCGGGCTCCGCTCAGGATGACGGGAAAACGGAAAGCGGGCGGAAACCGCCGCCTCGGGCCTACCGTTCCGAAGCCAGCTCCCCGGCGAAGTCGCCGGACGCCTTGTCGAACTCCTTGGCGGCATGCTTGACGCCCAGCCCCGGCTTGGCGGGCACGTGGATCATCACGCGGCCGACCAAATCGCCCGGCGTATTGCCGCGCTGGACGCCGGCGCCGCCGATGCGCACCTCGGTTCCGGAGGACGAGCCGGCCGGCACCTTGAAGGTGACCTCGTTGCCGTCGATGTCGTGCGCGACCACCTTGGCGCCGCCCACGGCCTCGGCCAGCGTGACGGGCAGGTCCATGACGATGTCCCGCCCGCGCATGGCGAACTTCGGGTCGGACTTGACGCTCACGTTGAGATACAGGTCGCCGTGCGCGCCGCCGTTGAGGCCCGCGTGGCCCTTGCCGGCGAGGCGGATCTTCTGACCGTCCCTGACGCCCGCGGGAACGTGCGTCTTGAACTTGGAGCCGTCCACGCTCAGCGAGACGGTCGCGCCCTTGATCGCCTGACGCAGGGTCAGCGTGATCTTGGAGTTGCGGTCCTCGCCGCGTTGCGGGCGCGGGGCCTCCTCGTAGCCCTGATAGCCGCCGTAGCCGCCGGCCGACTGCGGGCCGCTGGCCGCACCGGCGCCGCCGAACATCGAGAAGATGTCGTTGAGGTTGGGGTTGCCGCCGCCGGAGGTGCTGAAGCGGATGCGCGAGCCGCCGTTGCCGCCCGCGCCGCCGCCGAACATGCCGCCGAACATATCGGCGAAGCCGGAGGCGTCGAACCCGCCCTGGCCGGAGCCGCCGGCGAAGCGCGCGCCGCCCATGCCGAACTGGCGGATGGCGTCGTACTTCTGGCGCTGGTCCTTGTTGCTCAGCACGTCATAGGCTTCGGAGATGTCCTTGAACTTCTCCTCGGCCTCCTTGGTTTTGTTGAGGTCCGGGTGGTACTTGCGCGCGAGCTTGCGGTACGCCTTGGTGATCTCCTGATCGCTGGCGTCCTTGGAGACACCGAGGACCTTGTAGAAATCCTTGCTCAGCCATTCATTCTCAGCCATCCCATGTCTCCTTTCCTACGAATGTTCATTCAGTCCTTATGAAAGGCTCCCCTCGGGTTGGGAGGGGAGCCGATGTGCATGTCAGTTCTGCGGGGAGGCCACGACGACACGGGCGGCGCGGATCACGCGGTCACCGATGCGGTAGCCGGCCTCCACGACCGTGTCGACGGTCTCCTTCTCGGCCGACGCGTCCGGCTTGTGCAGGATCGCGTCGTGGCGGGTGGGGTCGAAGTCCTCGCCCTTCTCGCCGAACTTCTCGACGCCGAACTTGCCGAACGCCTTGTCGATCTTCGCTGCCACGGCGCTCATCGAGTCGCTGAGCTCGCCGTGTTCGCGGATGCGGTCGATGTCGTCGAGGGCCGGCAGCAGCGCGGTGAGCACGTCGATGATGCCGTGCTGGCGGAAGCGCTCCTGCTCCTTGGACGCGCGGTTGCGGAAGTTGATGAACTCCGCGCGCTCGCGCTGCAGGGCCTCGAGGTATTCGGCGGCCTCCTTCTTGGCCTTGCCGAGCGGGGTCAGCTCGTCGGCGGGGGCGTCGGATCCGGCCTTGCCGTCCTCGGCGGGCTTACCGTCCGCGGCGGCCTTGGCATCCGCTGCCGCACCGGCACCGGCTTCAGGCGCGGCGGCCGCCGCATCGGCACCCTCTTCGGGCGTCTTCGCGGCGGCGTCGTCGGCGTTCGGCAGATCGTTCAGGTAGTCGTCCTTGTTGAACTCAGCCATGGCGAGGAACCTTACTTGTTGTCCTTGTCGTCGTCGTCCACGACTTCGGCGTCCACCACGTCGTCATCGTCCTTGGACGCGGAGCCGGAGGCGGCACCGGCAGCACCCGCGCCCGCGGCGGCACCCGCATCGGCGGCGCCGGCCTGCGAGTACAGGGCCTGGCCGATCTTCTGGGCGGAGGTCATGAGCTCGCTCTGCGCGCTCTTGATCTTCTCGATGTCCTCGCCCTTCAGGGCCTCCTTGAGGGCGTTCACCTTCTCGGTGACCTCCTTGGCGACCTCGTCGGACAGCTTGTCCTTGTTGTCGTTGACGAGCTTCTCGGTCTGGTACGCGAAGGACTCGGCCTGGTTGCGGGTCTCGGCGTCCTCCTTGCGCTTCTTGTCCTCGGCCTCGTGGGCCTCGGCCTCCTTGACCATGCGGTCGATCTCGTCCTTGGGCAGGCCGGAACCGCCGGTGATGGTCATCGACTGCTCCTTGCCGGTGCCCTTGTCCTTGGCGGACACGTGCACGATGCCGTTGGCGTCGATGTCGAAGGTGACCTCGATCTGCGGGACGCCACGCGGGGCCGGCGCGATGCCGGTCAGCTCGAAGGTGCCCAGCGGCTTGTTGTCGCGGGCGAACTCGCGCTCGCCCTGGTAGACCTGAATCAGCACGGACGGCTGGTTGTCCTCGGCGGTGGAGAAGACCTCCGAGCGCTTGGTCGGGATGGCGGTGTTGCGGTCGATGAGCTTGGTCATGATGCCGCCCTTGGTCTCGATGCCGAGGCTCAGCGGGGTGACGTCGATGAGCAGGACGTCCTTGCGGTCGCCCTTGATGACGCCGGACTGCACGGCGGCGCCGACGGCCACGACCTCATCCGGGTTCACGGACTGGTTGGCTTCCTTGCCGCCGGTGAGCTCCTTGACGAGCTCCTTGACGGCGGGCATACGGGTGGAGCCGCCGACCAGCACCACGTGGTCGATGTCGCTCACGCCGATGCCGGCGTCGTGCAGCACGTTGTTGAACGGCGTGCGGCAGCGATCCAGCAGGTCCGCGGTCATTTCCTCGAAGTGCGCGCGGGTCAGGGTCTCGTCCAGATGCACCGGGGTGCCGTCGGGCGTCATGGCCAGATACTGCATGGAGATGGACGTGGAGGTGGAGGAGGACAGCTCCTTCTTCGCCTGCTCCGCGGCTTCCTTCAGACGCTGCAGGGCGATCTTGTCCTTGGCGAGGTCGACGCCGTACTTGTTCTTCACTTCGCCGACGAGCCAGTCGATGATCTTCTGATCCCAGTCGTCGCCGCCCAGGTGGTTGTCGCCGTTGGTGGCCTGCACCTGAATGGTGGAGAAGCCGTCGTCGTCCTTGCCGATCTCCAGTAGGGAGACGTCGAAGGTGCCGCCGCCGAGGTCGAAGACCAGAATGCGCTCGTCCTCCTTGCCCTTCTCCAGACCGTAGGCCAGAGCGGCCGCGGTCGGCTCGTTGATGATGCGCAGGACGTTCAGGCCGGCGATGGTGCCGGCGTCCTTGGTGGCCTGACGCTGGGCGTCGTTGAAGTACGCCGGGCAGGTGATCACGGCGTCCGTGACCGGCTCGCCCAGGTACGCCTCGGCGTCCCTCTTGAGCTTCATGAGGACCTGCGCGGAGATCTCCTGCGGGGTCCACTTCTTGCCGTCGATCTCGACGGTCCAGTCGGTGCCCATGTGGCGCTTGACGGAGGAGATGGTGCGGTCGACGTTGGTGACGGCCTGACGCTTGGCCACCTCGCCGACGAGGATCTCGCCGGACTTGGAGAACGCGACCACGGACGGCGTGGTGCGAGCGCCCTCGGCGTTCACGATGACGGTGGGCTGGCCGCCTTCCAGCGTGGCGATGCACGAGTTCGTAGTACCCAGATCAATGCCTACTGCGCGTCCCATAATGTGCTCCTTTGTTGTTCGTTTCGTTCTTACGTTCTTCGCTCAGGTTCCGGTTGGTTTCCTTCGCCTTCCAAAACTTGAGCCTACATCACTCAACTTTCGTTCGCAACTTTTTATTCCCGCCCGGCGGGGGATTTTCCGGCGAATTTTCCCGGACACGCATTTGCAGTCATTCTGCCAACGTTTGCAGTATGATGGTGCGGTACGAAAACGCACATGGCAGTACGCATCCAACATGCATGCAACGGGAGGGAACATGGCAAAAGCGGACATCCACGCAGTCGCCAAGGCGGCGGGCGTGTCCATCTCCACCGTGTCGCGCACCTTCACGCGCCCGGAACTGGTCTCCGCCAAAACGCGCGCCAAGGTGCTGGAGGTGGCCGACCGGCTCGACTTCAACATCTCCCGCTCCGCCACCGCGCTCAAGTCCGGCCAGACCTACCGCGTGGCGCTGCTCATGAACGAGGAGATCACCAGCTGGTTCAACACGCAGACCTTCGCGGGCATCGAATCGGTCATGCACCCGGCCGGATACGACATCTCGCTCTTCCAGCACATCGATACGCCGGAGACCCGGCACAAGTTCTTCACCGACCTGCCCATCAGACGCAACGTGGACGCCGTGTTCGTGGCGTCCTTCGCCATCGACCCGCATGAGGCCGAGCAGCTCCAGCGCATCCACGTGCCGATCGTCGGCATCAACACCCCGCCGTCGGACGGCCTCGACGCCACCGTGTGCATCGACGACGAGAAGGGCATGGCCACGGCCACACAGTACCTCATCAATCTGGGGCACCGCCGCATCGTCTACACCTGCTCCGAGGCGGCCGCCATGGGCGCCTCCATCGACGCGCGCACGCAGGGGTTCATCAACGCCTGCCGCGACGCGGAATCCAAGCACGACATCGACTGGAAGGTGCTGCCGGTGGCGCGCGGCCCGGAATTCGCCGACTCCGCGCTGGCCGCGCTGCTCACGCTGGACGAGTTCCCGGACGCGATCTGCTGCCAGATGGACATGATGGCCATCCCGCTAGTGCTCAAGCTGGGCCGCTACGGGCACATCACGCCGCGCGACTATTCGATCGTCGGCTTCGACGACAGCCCCTACGCGGACACCATCAACCTGACCACCATGCGCCAGAATCCGTACGACATGGGCCGCCGCGCCGCGCTCAAGGCGCTCAAGCTCATCAACGGCGACGCATTGGACACCCCGCACGAGACCGTGGAGGCGCAGCTCGTCCCGCGCGGCACCGCGGCGCCGTTCGATCAGGAAGTGCCGTTCACCCCAGCGGCGTGAGCGCCGTCAGCGCGGCGCCGGCCAGCAGGAGTGCGGGATAGACCGCATACCACGCCCACCGCGTCCGCCACGGCCGTCGCCCCGCGCCCGCGTCCCCGCCGACGCGGTCGTCACGGTAGTGCAGCACGGCCACGCCAACCGCCGGCGTAACGCACAGCACCGCACCCAACAGCCCCGCGGTGAGCATCATCGTGTTCTCGCGGGCGCGCAGGAACCGAAACACCAAGGCGAACAGCAGGGTGGCCACGCCCACGAACATCACGCGCTGGCGCACTCCCACGCCCAGCAGCAGGTTCCACAGCAACCCGGCGACCACAATCAGCGCGGACAGCGCCCACCGCGCGGCGCGGCCGGACGCCCCCGCGTACCGCCGCGCCGCCCAGTCGAGCAGCATGAGCACCGCCAGCGCGATCGCCAACCCCCACACCGGGTTCTGCGAGCGCGGATCGAACGCCATGCCGGACGCGACAAGGTCATACGGCACCTCACACACGGCGGCGAGCGCGACCAGCCGGCCCAGATACGCGCCCGCGTGGCACGTGACGCGGCTTCCCTCGACCAGCAGCCATGCGTAGATCGGGATCGCGGTCCAGGAGACGGCCTCGCACAGCACCGCGGCGGTCAGGGAGCCCATGTTGTCCGCGGAGGGCGCGCCGAGCAGGGCCGGCACCACGGTGGTGGACGCGACGGACAGGGCCATGCAGACCGCGCCGACGAGCTTGAGACGGAAGGCGTTCATGGCTTCAGCCTACCGCCGCGTCCGTCGCCACACGGTGAAGCTGTGCGGCGGCAGCACGAGCGCGCGACCCCTCACGCGCGCCTCGTCGCTGCCCTTGCCGACCTGTCCGTTTCCGGCTCCGGCTCCGGCCGAGCAGTACACGCACGTCCACGCCCCGGGGTCAATCCGCTCAAGTTCGCCGTACGGCTCGGGCGTCTCCAGTTCGACCGTCAGCTGCATACGCGCTTCGTCGGTCGGATTGACCGCCACGCAGTCGCCGCCCACGAGGAACACCACCACGGCGTCGTTCCGCGGCACGACCGTCCGCGGGCCGCCGAACCACGCCGGGTTCCCGCGGCGCAGGCGAATCAGCGACGCATAGTGCCCGGCCAGCGAGCGCAGCCGCCGCGCGCGCCTCCAGTCGAGCCGATTCAGGGACGCGGGGCTACTGTACGAGTCGGCATCGCCGCGCTTGGTGCGCGCGAACTCCTCGCCGCCCAGCAGGAACGGCACGCCGGCGGCGGAGAACACGATGCCCGCGGCCAGACGGTTGGCGGCCATGAGGTCGTCGCATGCGGGCCCGTCCGCGGCGTAGTCGGCGTCGGAGGGCATGCCGCGCATGGTGGCGCACAGCTTGTCCCACAGGGTCAGGTCGTCGTGCGCGGACACGTACTGGATCACCTGCCCCACGCCGGCCGTCTCATGCGGGGTGCCGCGCCACGCGTCCTCGGCGTGGCGGATGTCCACTGCGAAGTCGTCGGCGGCGCCGCTCAGGTAGCCGGGCACCTTTTGATAGAACACATGGCCGCGCACGGCGTCTCGCGTGGAGTCGCAGAACGCCCCGATGCACGGGTCGAGGTACGGCAGGCCACGCTTGTCCGCAAGCACCACGTCGGCGGCGGGGTCGAGCGCGGTGGAGCGGGCCGACCATGGTTCGCCGTGCATGAGGATGGACGCGCCGTCCGGCAGCTCGTCGAGCGCGGCGCGCACCGCGTTCATGGTGTCCACGTCGATGAGCCCCATGAGGTCGAAGCGGAATCCGTCGACGTGGTATTCGCGCGCCCAGTAGGCCACCGATTCGACGATGTACCGGCGCATCATGGCCCGTTCGGTGGCCACGTCGTTGCCGCAGCCGGACCCGTCGGCGAGGGTGCCGTCCGCGCGGCGGCGCAGCGCGTAGCCGGGGACCATGCGCTCGAACCAGTTGTCGGCGGAGAACATGTGGTTGTACACCACGTCCATGATCACCTTGACACCGGCGGCGTGCAGCGACTGGATCATGCGCTTGCATTCGCGGATGCGGACCTCGCCGTGGAACGGGTCGGTGCTGTAGGAGCCCTCCGGCACGTTGTAGTTGAGGGGGTCGTAGCCCCAGTTGAAGCCGCGCGCGGGGTCGTCGGCCGGCAGCGATTCGTCGATCGACCCGTAGTCGTAGAACGGCATGAGCTGCACGGCGGTGACGCCCAGCCGGTGCAGGTAGTTGACGCAGGTGGGGAATTCGCCCTCGCCGTCCACGGTGGTGTCCGCGTGCGTGAAGGCCAGATAGCGTCCACGATGTTCGGCCGGCACGCCGGAATGCGGGTCGTTGCTGAAGTCGCCGATGTGGGTCTCCCAAATGACCAGTTCATTCGCCGGCACGCACGGGCGGCGGTCATGCCCCCAGCCGTCGGGGTCGGTGCGCCTAAGGTCCACGACCATACTGCGCCGGCCGTTCACGCCGGCGGCGCGGGCCCACGGATCGGCGGTGCGGTTGACCGTGCCGTCGGGGAAGCGGACCACGTAGTCGTAGTAGACGCCGTGGCCCACGCCCTCGCAGCGGACCAGCCATGTGCCGCCTTCGGAGGGGACGAGTTCGTGGGTCTCCGCGGGTTCGGCCCCACCGGCTTCGGCGGGCGAGCCGGCGGCGAACAGACGCAGGGTCACGCCCGCGGCGGTCGGCGCCCACACGCGGAAGGCGGTGCCTTCGGCATCGGGGCGGGCGCCGAGGTCGTCGCCGGCGTAGGTCGGCACGTCCGGGCACGGCATGCCCTCCTCGGCCGGGGTGCGGTTGATGGCGGCAACCTGCCGTTCCATGCTCTGTGTCCTTTCTTGATGATGCGCGTGGCGCGCGCAGAAGTTGCATATTCAGGCGTTTACGGCGGGTAAATCGCCACGCATGCGCACGGATCTGCAACTTTTGGGCAGTCGAAGCCCACAGGGTTTCCTTGATGGCTCGCCTCCGGCCCCTGCAATTATGGGCTCGCCTTACGGCGAGGCTCAATCCGGCCTTCGCGTCCTTGGCGGACGCTCAGGCTGAAGCCAGTCGGAAGCCCACAGGGCTTCCTTGATGACTTCAGCCCTTGACCGAACCGCTCATCGACTCCTGGTAGAAGCGCTGCATCACGATGAACAGGATGGCGATCGGGATGGAGACCACCACCGCGCCGGCGGCGAAGCGTGCGTACCAGTCCTGGATGTACTCCTTGTCGAGCATGAGCCACAGGCCCAGCGCGACCGTGTAGTTCGACTGCGTGCGGCAGATCACCTTCGCCATCACGAAGTCGAGCCACGGGGTGAGGAAGCCGGTGATGGCCTGATAGACGATCATGGGCCGGGAGATGGGGATGATGATCTTGGTGAACACCTGCCAGCGAGTGCAGCCGTCGATCAGCGCGGCTTCATCGAGCGACATCGGAATGGTGTCCATATAGCCCTTCATCACGTAGAATCCAGCGCCCGAACCTGCGGAATACACTAGAATCAACGCGATGAGCACCGCGGCGGAGCCCTCCGTGAGCTGCATGGCCTTGAGGATGAAGTAGATCGCGGTGACGGCCATGATGCCGGGGAACATGCCCAGGATGAGCGCCACGTTCATGAACGTGCGGCGGAAGCGGAAGCGCAGGCGGGACATGCAGTACGCCACGGACAGCACGAAGAACACCGAGATGAGGCACACGAAGCACGCCACGACGAGCGTGTTCATGAACATTTTCGGGAAGTTCATCACCGTGCGGTCGGTGAACAGCGTCACATAGTTGTCGAGCGTGTACTCCTTGGGGAAGAAGGAGTCTGTGTAGGGGGCGGTGTTCCTGTTGAAGCTCTCGAAGAACACCCACACGATCGGCACCAGCCAGATCACCGCCATGACGGCGAGGAACAGGTGCGCGGCGATGTCGCCGGCGATGCGGCGCTTCTTCTGGTCGTGCAGCAGGCCGTGGGATTCGCCGCGGATTTCGCCGCGGAGCTGAGCGTCTTTCATCGGAACGCCTCCTCGTTCTTGTAGGACCCGGAATTGCGGTAGGTAAGCAGTGCCACCGCCGCGAGCACGATGAACGTCATGATGCCGATCACGGCGCCGAGGTTGTAGTCGCCGCGGTCCACGGTGAGCTTGTACAGCCAGGTGATGAGCAGGTCGGTCTTGCCGGCGGACTGGCCCACCTGGCTCGGTTCGCCCTGCGACAGCAGGTAGATCACGTTGAAGTTGTTCACGTTGCCGGTGAACGTGGTGATGAGGTACGGGGTGAGCACGAAGAAGATGTACGGCATGGTGATCTTGGAGAAGATCTGCCACCAGTTCGCGCCGTCGATCTTCGCGGCCTCGTACTGCTCGGCGGGGATGTTCTGCAGGATGCCGGTCACCTGCATGATCGTGTACGGGATGCCCACCCACAGGTTGATCACGATCACGGTCACGCGCGCCCACGTCACGTCGGTGAAGAACGGCAGCGCCTGGTCGATCCACCCCCAGTTGATGAGCATGCGGTTGATCGCGCCCTGCGGCTGCAGCATGGTGCGCATGGTGAGCAGGGAGACGAACTGCGGCACGGCGATGGACATGGAGAACACCGCGCGCCAGAAGCCCTTGCCGTGTGTGGTCTTGCGGTTGATGACCATGGCCATGAACAGGCCGAAGAAGAAGTTGAGGAACGTGGCGAAGAACGCCCACACCAGCGTCCAGCCGAGCACCGAGAAGAACAGCTTGGCATTGACGTCGCCGGAGGCGCTGCCGGAGAACACCGACTTGAACGCGTCGAGCCCGGTCCAGTCGAACAGCAGCACATGGTTCTGGTCGTAGTTGGTGAAGGCCATGGAGATCATGAAGATCAGCGGCAGCACGGTGAACACGGCGATGCCCAGCGTGGGCAGGGCCATGAGCAGGTTGGAGACCTTGCCGTCCTTGAGCTCGCGCAGGTCGTCGGCGAAGCTCGGGGCCTTGCCGCCGTTGGCGCGGGCCAGGCATTCGGCCTTGTACGCGCTGCGCACGGCCATGGCCCACCACAGCAGGAACACCGCGCAGATGGCCACGGTGCACACGCCGTACAGCAGGATGACCACGGAGTTGTCGCCCTGCACGTACTCCCAGAAGCCGTCGACGAGCTGCTGGCCGCCCTCGTTGTCGCCGAGGGACGGGAGCATGGCGAGGTTGTGGGCGCCGGAGGAAATCATGAACGCGATGAAGGCGATCTCGCCGGCGAGCAGGATCAGCCCCTTGATGATTTGCCGATGCGCGAAGTTGCCGAGGCCGAAGACCAGCGCGGACAGTTTGGTGAGCGCGTCGCCGTCGGCGAGCGCGGCGCGCAGGGTATACGGCGATGGCGCCACGTCGTCCGGGTTCGGCTTGCGGCGGCGCTTCGCCATCGTTGACATGGTCGCAGTGGACATGGTTACCGCCTTGGTGTGGATGGAATGGTGATGCGATGGGATGATGGGCGAACGGGAAAACCGCCCGTCCCGGCGGGGAGAAAGGGGAAACGCCGGGATGCGGGACGGAGTGGAAGCGGCGGCCCGGCAAGGAAGCGGAGTGCCGGACCGCCGACGTGGGGATGGCTACTTGACGGCCGCGTCAAGCTGCGACTGGAACTCTGCGAGCTTGTCGGCCGCGTTGGCGGCGGTGACGTCCTTGTTCTTCAGACCGTTGCCGAAGGTGGTGGCCGGATCCCAGAAGTTGTTCATCGCGGAGATGATCGGCTGGGTGACGGCGATCTTGGCGATGGTGTCCATCTGGGCCTTGGACGCCGGGTCGGTGGCGATGGAGGCGAGGGACTTGTCGGACGGGGTGACGCCGCTCATGGTGTAGTGCGACTTCTGCGAGTCGGTGGAGCCCAGGAAGGCGGCGAACTGCGCGGCGGCCTTGGCGTTCTTGGAGTTCGGGTTGTAGGCGGCGGCCTTGGAGCCGGAGAACGGGGTCATCGGGATGGATTCGCCGTTGATCGTGAAGCTCGGAGCCGGGGCGGCGGCGTAGTTGTCGCCGAGGGCGGCCTTGGCCTTGGACGCGTTCCACGTGCCGTCGAAGTAGGCGTCCACGGTGCCGTTCTGCAAGCCGGCGATGCCGGTGGTGCCGTCGTCCACGACGAAGTTCGGGTTGTTGGCGAGCTCGGCGAGGTACTTGGTCACGTCGGTGGCCTTGTCGCCCAGCTTGATGCCGTCGGAGGCGGTCATGCCGTTGGAGCCGAAGAACTTGGCGCCGGCGCCGGTGTAGAACGCGGTGTAGTACCAGGGGCCGCCGATCTGGAAGGCCACCTTGCCCTTGGCGAGCATGGCGTCGAGGGACTTGACGTCGTCGGCGGAGAACTTGGACTTGTTGTAGTACATGAACCAGGTGTTGCCGGTGTAGGGCACGCCGTAGAGCTTGCCGTCGGTGGAGGTGACGGACTGCAGGGTGGCCTCGTCGGACTGCTCCTTGACCTGCTTCTCGGCGTCGGTGCCGAGCTGGCCGATGGCCTTGGCGTCGATCAGGGTGCCGAGCTGGTCGTTGCCGAACATGTACACGTCGGCGGCGGAGGCGGCGTCCTGCTTGACGGTCTTGGAGGCGTCGTCCTCACCGACCACGTCGTTGGTCCACGTGATCTTGTACTCGGGATGCGCCTTCTCGAAGGCCTTCTCCACGGTGGTGAGCCAGGAGTCGCCGCTGGTGGACGCCTGATCGGCCTGCGGGGACCACACCTTGAGCGTCACGTCCGTGGCGCCGCCGGACGCGGAGCCGGTGGAGCCGGAACCGGAACCCGTGGAGGAGCCGCACGCGGCGAGCGGGGACAGCATGGCCACGGCGGCTGCGAGGCCGACGGCCTTCTTCCAATTGATCTTCATCGATCTTCCTTTCCTCAAAAGATCCGCCGAGCGACCCATGTCGCCCTGCAAACGTTGTGGATGCCTGCGGGCTGATATTGCATACGTTCACTTCAGCGTGAAAACCGTCTGTCGAGTACCTGTGCAATGTCTTGCGCCGCATCAACAATTCTGACTATAACACGCTTTTTGCAAACGTTCGCAATCCGTGTCACAATGAAGCCACCGATCGCTTCCGCCACGGTGGCGGAACGCTACGGAGCACAAGGATCGTGAACCATGAACCAACCGCGACACGCCGGACGCCCATACCCCTCGCCAAGCTGGCTGGACGACGCCCGCTTCTACGAGATCTACCCCCAGTCCTTCGCGGACTCCAACGGCGACGGCATCGGCGATATCCCCGGCGCCGCCGCCAAACTCGACTACATACGCGGCCTCGGCTGCAATGCGCTGTGGCTCAACCCGTGCTTCGACTCGCCGTTCCGCGACGCGGGCTACGACGTGCGCGACTACACCACGGTCGCCCCGCGCTACGGCACCAACGAGGACCTCGCCGCCCTGTTCGCGGCCGCGCACGAACGCGGCATGCACGTGCTGCTCGACCTCGTCCCCGGCCATACCAGCGAGGAGCATCCGTGGTTCGCCGCGAGCGCGCGGGCCGATCCGGCCGACCGCCGCACCGCAACCGGCGAGGACGTCTCCAACCGCTACATCTGGACCGATTCGTGGATCTCCGCCGCCGACGGCCTGCCGTTCGTCGCCGGCGAGACCGAGCGCAACGGCACCTACGTGCTCAACTTCTTCAAGTGCCAGCCCGCCCTCAACTACGGCTTCGCGCACCCCCGCCGCGCATGGCAGTCCCCGGCGCTCGGCCCGGACGCCCTCGCCACCTGCGGCGCGATGCTGGACGTGATGCGCTTCTGGCTCTCGCGCGGGGCGGACGGATTCCGCGTGGACATGGCCGACAGCCTCGTCAAGGGCGACGACGAAGGCAAGCCATACACCATCCGCACTTGGCAATATCTGTTCTCGCGCATCCGACCGGAATTCCCCGAAGCGGCGTTCGTGTCCGAATGGGGGCGGCCCCGCGAGTCGATGGAAGCCGGGTTCGACATGGACTTCTATCTCGACTGGCGATGGGACGGCAAGCCGAACGGCTACAACCGCCTGCTGCGCGACACGGACGACCCGCTCTCGCGCGACGGCGACCGCAGCTACTTCAACGCCGACTCGGGCGCGTCCATCCGCCCGTTCCTCGACGACTATCTGCCGCAGCTGCGCGCCGCGGAGGCGCACGGCGGACGCTTCGACCTCATCACCTGCAACCACGACACGCCCCGCACGGCCCAGCGCCTCACCGAACGCGAGCTCAAGGTGGCGTACGGCATGATCCTCACCATGCCCGGCTGCCCGTTCATCTACTACGGCGACGAGATCGGCATGCGCTACCGTCCCCTGCCCACGTTCGAGGGCGGCTACGCGCGCACCGGCAGCCGCACGCCCATGCAGTGGGGCGCAGGCGGCGGCAAGGACGGCATCGGGGATTCGCGCTATCTGTCCGCCGACCCCGCGCCCGACGCGCCCACGGTCGCATCGGAATCCGCCCGCGACGATTCGCTGTACCAATGGGTGCGCGGCGTGCTCGCCCTGCGCGAGGCTCATCCGGCGCTGCGTTCGTCGGCCGGATTTGAAGTCGTCGCGACTCCGGAGCGTGGCCGGGCGTTCGCGTTTCTACGGACGCGGACGGCCACCGGGGACGCCGACGCCGACGATGCCGCCGGCGAGCGTCTGCTGGTCGCCATGAACCCCGGACGCGGACGGGAGACGATCGCGGTCCCCTCCGGCGAGCGCGGCCCCGGACGCGGTGCCTCGTCCGGCCCCCTGCTCCAATGCGGCGACGCGCACGCGGCAATCGGAGCGGACGGCAACGGGCGGCTGACGCTCGGCCCGCAGAGTTTCGCGGTGTTCGCATGGTAGCGGCGGCAGAGGCGGCGGCTACTCGCTCGTTGCCATACGACGCGGTGTTCTTCGACCTGTACGGCACCTTGGTGGACATCCGCACCGACGAGGGGATGCCGGCCGCGTGGAATGCGCTGGCCACGGCGATCGGCACGGCGGACCCCACGTCGCCGTACCGCGCCGCGGAGGATGCGCGCGACGCGTTCGAATGCGCGATGGCCCTGCACGAGCCCGCGGCGCCCGGCCCCGACTACGAGCCGGACGTGCTGCCCGCCTATCGGGCGCTGCTGCCCGGACTGTCCGGCGCGGAGGGCGACCGGGCGGCCCGCGCGCTGGCGTGGACGTTCCGCCGGGCCAGCACGCTGCTCTTGCGCCTGTACCCCGGCGCCCGGGACCTGCTGTCGTCGCTTCGCGGCGCGGGCGTGCGCGTGGTGCTGCTCAGCAACGCGCAGTCCTGCTACACGCGCCCGGAACTCGCGTCGCTAAGACTCGTGGGCGCGTTCGACCGCATGATCATCTCCAGCGAGGAGGGCGTGCGCAAGCCGTCCCCGCTCCTGTTCCGCCGTGCATTGGCCCTGGAGGGGCTCAACGACCATCCCAACCGCGCGCTCATGGTGGGCAACGATATCCGCTGCGACATTCTCGGCGCGCGGGCGGTCGGCATGGACGCCGTCTATGTGCACACCGCCATTTCCCCGGCCGGCGACCCGCCGACCTGTCCCGAGGCCGCGCTGTCCCTGCCCGGCGAGCCGAATCCCGACTATCACATACTGAAAAAGCGATTCCTGACCTAGCCTCCCGGATATCCCGCCCGAAAACCGGAATGGGACCGGCGGAATTCCGCCGATTTGCCATTCCGATCCGGACGGGTTGCCGGGCCGGTTAGGTCAGAAATCGCTATGCTTTGCGGGGCGGAACGCTCAGCGCTTGCCGAACACGCCCTTCTTGGCGGCGACCATGAGGCCACCGGCCACGAGCAGGGCCGCGGCGGCGAGCACCACGCCCATCACGGTCGCGCCGGTCTTGCCGAGCTTGCCGGCCACGGGGGCGGGCTGCTCGACCTTGCCGGAAGCGATCGGCTTGTTGGCGTTCTGGCCGTTCTCACCGGCGCCCGGCGTCACTTCGCCGGACTGGTTGCCCTCGGTGCCGGTGGGGCCGGCGAAGTTCTTGATCGTCACGGTCTTGCCGGACTGGCGGCCGGTGACGGTCAGGGTGTACTTGCCGTCCTGCTTGACGTACTGGCTCAGGTCCAGCGTGGTGGTGCCGGCGGTCTGGACGCGCACACCGGACAGGCCGGTGGTGTCGGCAGAGGCGGCCACGGTCTTGCCCTGGTCGTCCGTGAGCTTGTAGGAGAGCACGGCGTCGCCGTTGAACCCGGTCGCGTCGAAGACCTGGTTCTTGTTGTCCTGCGCCTTGACCTCGGCCTTCGCGGACAGCGCGTCCTGGTCGGCCTTGTCGGTGGCCAGGCCCAGCGCCTTGGCGATGGTGTAGAAGTTGTCGGTCTGGTCGGTCAGGCCGTCGACGCGGGAGGCGCCGGGGCCGGAGGCGGCGATGCGCAGCTGGGTGCCGGTGTGGCTCATGTTGCCCTGGGCGCCGTCGAACTTCTCCTCGGTGTTGGCGTCGCCGTTCTCGCCCTGCGTGTACTCGTCGTTGTCGATCGGGTCGCCGTTCTCGTCCTGGTAGACCGGGGCGTCGGAGGTGCCGTAGGAGACGACCATCTTCTCGCCGAGCTTGTTCTTAAGCACGGTGCTCAGCGCGTAGTACGGCTGAGCCTCGACGATCTGCGAGGTGTGGGCGTGGTCGGCGGTCACGATGATCAGGGTGTCCTTGAGGTCCACCTTCTTCAGGGCCGCGGAGACGGCGGCGTCGAGGTCGTCGGTCTCGCCGATCTGGCCGCAGGCGTTGGCGTTGTGATCCTGCTTGTCGATGGACGCGCCCTCGACCTGCAGGAAGAAGCCGTTGCTCTTGCCGTTCGGGTTGCCCTGCAGCAGATCCAGCGCCTTGTTGGTGAAGTCGGCCAGGGAGGCGCCCTGGTTGCCGAGCCACTTGTCGTTCACGGTGCAGGTGGTCGGGTTCTCGTCCTTGGCCGGGTCGGCCTTGGTGGCGACGGACGGGTTGAACTTGGTGGGCAGGTTGCCGTCGCCGAGGAGGGCGAGCACCGGGCTGTTCTGGTCGGCGGACTTCAGGTTCTTGAAGCCGTTGACGTCACCGGACTGGACGGTCTGGAAGCCGCGGTCCTTGGCCTGCTGCCACAGGGTGTTGCCGTTCTGGTCGAACTGGTTGAAGTACTTGGAGCCGCCGCCGATGGTGACGTCGGCGCGGGTGTCGAGCAGCTGCTCGGAGATGGAGCCGATGCCGCCGTTGACCTTGAGCTGGTCGGCAAGGCAGTTCTTGGCCTGGTTGCCGTCGGTCGCCGGATCGATCTTGCCGTCGCCGTTGGTGTCGGTCTTGCCGTCCCACTTGCCCTGCGGGCCGTAGCAGGCGCGCTCGGAGGAGTGGGATTCGAGGACGGCCGGGGTGGCGTCCTGGATCTCGGCGGTGGTCACGTTGCCGGTGGCCTTGCCGGCCGCCTTGGCGAGCTCGATGAGGTTGAGCTGCGGGTTGCCCTTCACGTCGATGTCCACGGCGTTGTTGTAGGTCTTGGTGCCGGTGGCCCAGCTGGAGCCGGACGCGGAGGAGTCGGTGACCGGGGTGATCACGCCGGCGGTCTTGGAGCCGGCCAGCTTGCCGGTCTTGTCCTTGGCCACGAGGCTGTCGTTGGAGTTGGCGCCCAGCGAGAAGGTGGTGTACTGGCCGGTGCCGACCTCGGTGTCGCCGAGGGCGCTCGGCTGGCCGATCTTGTCGATGCCGTCGAAGCTGCCGTTCACGCCGTGCAGGTAGTTGCGCGCGACGGTGATCTCGGAATCGCCCATGCCGTCGCCGATGAAGAGGATGACGTTCTTCGCGCTCTTGGATCCGATGGTGGCAATGCGCTGGGCGCCGCCGTGCACGGAAAGCGCGTCCACGCCCTTGCCGTCGGCCGCGTTGGCCATGCCAGGAAGCGCCGCCAGCATGGCGAGCGACGCGACGGCCGCGCAGGCCGCCTTGAGTCCCTTGTGTTGCTTCACTTCAGTTTCCTTTCAACGTCGGGCTCGTGCCGTCCCCCGAAGGTGTCGACGGTGGGGACCGCATCCAGCGGCCTCCGGCCCAGACACGACCAGCTTCGACCAGCAACGCAACCGGAAGGCGACCGCAAACGATCATGTCCGGTAACTTCCGGTGAACTTCCGGCAAACACGCTCGATAACAACAACCGTTCTCAAAGCGTTACGTAGATCGGCGTCCGACGACGGATTCGCCGCGTGGGATCAGCCGCGTGGGATAATGGGACGCATGACCGATTACCGTTACGACGACGAGCCTTCCGCCGCGGACCACGTGGTCGCGCAGCTGGAGCGCGTCAACGCGAAGGTGGATGAGATGCGAGCGAAGATGGAGCAGGACCCGGATTCCATGGGCGACAAGATCCTCAAGGCGGCGCTGCCCTCCGTCGCGGGACTGGTGGCCGGCAAGCTGTTCGATATGGCATGGAACCGCGGCACGGCCAAGCGCTTCGGCGACGTGCGTCAGGAATCCGCCAAGGGCCTGCTGCTCTCCGTCGCGTTCGCCGCGCTGTCCGCCGCAGTGGGCGCCGCGGTCGCCACGCTGTCCACCCGCAGCTCGCAGGCCATCGTCGATCGTCGCCACCGTCGCGCACACCGCTAGCGCCGTCTGCGTTGCTCATTGCGCCGTCTTCGACTCTGATGACGTCGCACCCGCATCGTCTACGTCATCCGCGCCGTTTGCGTCACTCGCGGCGCTGATGGTGCCACCGCCGCATCGTCGCCGCCGCTCGTTCGCCACGGTCTGCACCTCCGCTGATCGCGCAACCACTGGCTGCACACCCACTAGCTGCGTCGTCATCATCGTCCATTCGTTCCAACCTGCGCCCCGAAATCGCGGCTTGGAACAATCACCCTGTTTTTTCCACTCCGTTGGCGCCCAATTCGCCGTCATTCGTTCCAATCCGCAATGTCAAGGACGCAGGTTGGATCGAATGAGGGTTCCGCAACGGGCGCAAACGTTGGACACGGGCTCCGGCCGGCGCGATACTTGAGCCATGACACTGATTTCCAACGGCACCATCGATGCCCTGCTCAACCGTCGTTCCATTCGCGCCTTCGCCCCGGACCCCATCGACGCCGACACCGTCGAAACGCTGGAGACCGTGGCCCAGCACGCCGCCTCCAGCCAGTACCTCAACGACTGGTCCGCGATCCGCGTCAAGGATCAGGCGCTCAAGGACCGCATGGCCGAGATCGGCCGGCAGCCGTACATCGCCACCGCCCCGCTGCTGTACGTGTTCGTGGCCGACGAGCACCGCAACGCCCTGATCGCCGACGCCAAGGGCGTGCCCACCGATCCGGACGCCTACGGTCTGGCCGCCAGCTACCGCTTCACGCAGGCGCAGAACGACGCCGTGCTCGCCCTGCACGCCATGGAGACCGCCGCCTATTCGCTGGGTCTCGGCTGCGTGATCCTCGGTTCGCTGCTCAACGATGTGCCCGGTCTGATCGACGCACTGCACCTGCCTCAGTACACCTACCCGGTGCTGGGCCTCGCGATCGGCAAGCCGGCGCAGGATCCGGCCGTCAAGCCCCGCATGCCGCGCGACCTGCAGTTCTTCGACGACGCCTATCCGACCGACGACGAGGCGACTGCGGCCATTCGCGAACGCATCACCGAGTTCGACGCCACCGTGCACCAGTACTACGATCTGCGCCATGCGGATCGTCCGGTGGATGCGTTCAGCGACCAGATCGCCAAGCTCGCCGCCCAACAGATGGACGACGCCCACAAGGTCCTCCCCCTCGCCGCCGCCCAAGGCTTCCGCCTCGACCGTTAGTCCCAGCCCTTCCTTATCCCTTCAAGGGGCCTCACAAGCCTAGGCGCGACAGTTGTTCCGCAAAGGTTTGTGGCGGCGGACACGATGCTGGACCGTAAGCTAGCGAGCGTATGCGAGCGATGGCCGAACGGCCTCGAGTGTGTCCAGCATCGTGTCCGCCGCCACAAACCGTAGAGTCATATGACTAGCGCCGCCGCGGCTTGTACCCCTTCTTGCGGCTGTGCGGCTTGATCTGCTGATTCAACGGCACATAGGTGTGCGCGTTAGCCGGATCATGGCTGGTCAGATGCCACGATCCGCAATACTGGCACCGGTACACCCACAGCTCCGATCCCCGCTCCGTGAAGCACTGGTCCGCGGCATGCTGCGCCTGCACCTTGTCGTGATACATGATCTTGTTCGACGTGGCGCAGCGCTTGGGAATGAAATAGTGGGCCATAACAAGCCCCGAGTCTAGCCTCGCTTGGTGACACCCGCAGCAAAGGCGCGCAGGTTCGCCAGGAACGCGCATGCGACGCATACGGTCAGCGCCAGATATCCCCAGTGCGCGCCCTGCTGCGTGGCCGCCACGAAGGTTTCGGATCCGCGTTCGCCGGCGCCGGTCTGGGCCACGGACAGGAACAGGGACATCAATCAGTGTGAGATCGGTCCTGCTCAGTCAGACGGCCGCGCACGCCTCCGGATGCGATCCCCGTGGGAAACGGCGATCGGCCCGTATGGAACCGACCCGCGCGAAGGCCGGCCGGGTAAACCCGGCCGGCCGGTGGATATGGGAACACCCCGGGTGAAAACGAAAAAGGCCCGGAGGGGAATCCCCTCCGGGCCAAACACGAATAATTTGCGGCGGCGTGCTACTCTCCCGCACCCTATCGAGTGCAGTACCATCACCGCGCCAGGCCTTAGCTACCGGGTTCGGAAAGTAAACCGGGCGTCACCCCTGG
>NZ_WBSN01000009.1 GCF_009299475.1 Bifidobacterium avesanii
ACGGCTTCCGAGCTTTCTGCCTGTGGAGTGGGCTGGGAGATGTGTATAAGGGGCAGGGGTGCGGGTGGGGGCGGGGCTGGCGGGCGCGGCCCGGTGCGTGACCGTGTCCGTGACATTGCGCGGCTCGTGACGTTGCGTGTGACGCTGACCGTACGGTCACTGTCACGCATGGCGGGAATCGGCTTCATTCCAAGGGACCGCGATGCCCGTCGCGGAGTGCGCGCGGTCTTTGTCACGGTCTTTGTCACGGACGTGGTCGCGGGGCTGCCGCAGGACGCCGATCCCCGCCATGTCCGGGCATCATCCCCGAGGATGAGGCGGATGCCCCGTCCGGCGCCGCGATTCATCCCGGCGCACGAGTGCGGGCGCGCGGCGGTCGGCGGACACTGGAACCATCACCGGCAACATCGGCAACAATCAAGATTCAAGGAGGCAACGATGCTGGACGTGAACCTGCTCTCGCAAATGGGACTGCTCGTGGTGGGCGGCCCGCTGTTCCTCTTCGGCATGCTGTCGTTCGTGCTCTCCGGCGTCACCTACGGGGTGCGCTCGGCCCGGCGGCTGCCCGCGTGGGAGGGCATGACCCGCCCGTTCATCTTCCTCGGCACGCTCATGGTGATCTTCGGCGCCGCCGTGCTCATGCCCGCGCTGCCGATGCTCGTGCGTCTCATAGGGTAGTATCCGGCCCGGCGCGGCCCGCCGCGCGTCCTATCATGTTTCGGGTTCGACGAACAATCCGAGGGAAAGGACGTGCGGCATGCGCAAGGGCGTGATCGGACGGGCGTTCAAGGCGGCGTTCCCGCTCACCGTGCCCATCGCCACGGGGTTCCTGTTCCTCGGCAGCTCGTACGGCCTGCTCATGCATTCGCAGGGCTTCGGCTTCTGGTGGCCGGTGTGCATGGCGTTCTTCATCTTCGCCGGGTCCATGGAGTTCGTGACCGTGAACCTGCTGCTCTCCGCGTTCAACCCCGTCGCCGCGTTCCTGCTCGCGCTCATGGTCAACGCCCGCCACCTGTTCTACGGGCTGTCCATGCTCGGCAAGTTCCGCGGCATCGGGTGGAAGAAGCCGTACCTCATCTTCGCCATGTGCGACGAGACGTTCGCCATCAATTCGAGCGCGCGGATCCCGGACGGCGTGGACCGCGGCTGGTTCATGCTGTTCGTGTCCGTGCTCAACCGCTGGTACTGGATCGTCGGCGCGGCGCTCGGCTGGCTGATCGGCGGCGTGCTGCCGTTCAGCACCAAGGGCATCGAGTTCGTGCTGACCGCGCTGTTCCTGACGATCTTCCTCGACCAGTGGATGGGCGGCAAGCGGCTGGTGAGGAACGCGCGCGGGCGGTTCGGCGGACATGCCGGGCGGGCCGCGCGCGACGAGGCGGTCGCGCGGCTGAAGCGGTACGCCGGGCGGCACCTGCCCGCGGCGGTCGGCGTGCTGGCCTCGCTCGCATGCCTGATCGCGTTGGGGCCGGACCGGTTCATGGTCCCCTCGATGGCGCTCATGCTCGTGCTGTTTCTGGCGCTGCGCCCGTACCTCGACGGGCCGGCGGATGGCACGGATCCGGGGAGCGTGGGCTCGGAGACCGTAGGCTCGGGGGACGAGGGCGGCGAGGACAAGGAGGCGGCGCGATGATGGCCATGACCGTCTGGCAGGGGGTGGCGACCGTCGCCGTGGTGGCGCTCGGCACCATCCTCACGCGCTTCCTGCCGTTCCTCGTGTTTCCGGACTCCAAGCGCCCGCCGCGCCTCGTGGAGTACCTCGGCAAGGTGCTGCCGTACGCGATGACCGGTCTGCTCGTGGTCTATTCGCTCAAGGACGTGTCGCTCGCGTCCGGCGCACACGGTGTTCCCGAGGCCATCTCGATCGCGGCGATCATCCTGCTGCACTGGTGGCGGCGCAGCATGCTCCTGTCCATCGCCGGCGGAACCGTGCTCTACATGGTGCTCGTGCAGCTCGTGTTCGTGTGACGGGCGGCGCCACTCAGCCTTCCGAGGGCGGATTTCGCGCTTTGCGGACATCTACCTGCCCTTCCGAGGGCATCCGGCATTCCGCATCGATCCCGCAAACGGCGTTTTCCCAAGCCGTTTGCTTGGCGTTTCGCCGTTTCCGGTGACTTGACGCATGGTCCGGCTGCCCTAGGAAGGGAGGATAGATGTCCGCGCGGGACGTAATCCGCCCTCGGAAGGCCGAGTAGGGCCGTGCGGTCGCCCGGCCCGCTCGTCTCGAACGCGGATTACAGTGCACGGCATGAACGAACGAGTGACGGACGTGCGGCCGGTGATCGGCATCACGCCGCTGATGGACATCGAACGCGACAGCTACTGGATGCTTCCCGGGTACATGACCGGCATCGAGGAGGCGGGCGGCCTGCCCGTGATGCTGCCGCTCACGAGCGACCCCGCGCTGCTGAGCCAGGCGGCGGTGATGTGCGACGGCCTGCTGTTCTCCGGCGGGCACGACGTGGACCCCTCCATGTACGGCGAGGAGCCGATCGCGCAGTGCGGGCGGACCTGCCCCGAGCGCGACGCGATGGAGCGCGCGCTGCTGGACATCGCCGTCAACCGCGACATGCCCGTGCTGGGCGTGTGCCGCGGCTTGCAGCTCATGAACGCGGCGCTCGGCGGCACGCTGTACCAGGATCTTCCCACCCAGCGCCCCAAGCCGGTGAACCACGACATGCAGCCGCCCTACGATGAACCCCAGCACCGGGTGGACATCGTCGAGGGCACGCCGCTGCACGAACTGCTGGGCGTGCGCTCGCTCGGCGTGAACAGCCGCCACCATCAGGCGGTGCGCCGGCTCGCGCAGTCGCTCAACGTGATGGCGGTGAGCGAGGACGGACTGGTCGAGGCGGCGTGGATGCCGGGCAAGCGCTTCGTGTGGGGCGTGCAGTGGCATCCCGAGCACGCGTGGCGGACCGACGTGGCGAGCCGGATGCTGCTGGAGACCTTCGTGAAGGAGGCCGGGGCGCGATGACCGCCGGCCCGCTCGACGCGGCGATCCGTCCCCTCGAACGCCATCGCGCGCCCGCGGCCGTCGCGGTGCTGGCGTGCCTGGCGGCGCTGTACTGGTGGGGATGGGGCGACGGCGTCGGGGCGGCCCTGCGCGCGCTCGTGGCCGACTCGGGCGCGAACACGTCCGGCACGGTCACCGTGCGCGGACAGGCGTGGCGTCTGCTGGACAACGCGCTGCTCACGTGCGCGGGGGCGGCGGCGTTCTGCGTCGTCCGCCGGCTGGCGTGCGGATACGCGGTCGTGCGGCCGGGCCGCGGCATGGATCGCGGTATGGGCCGCGACGGGGACGACCGCACGAACGGCGTTTTCCGCGCCGCATGGGCTCGCTGGTGGAACGCCGGATTCGCCTACGTGTTCTGCATGATGGCCGGATTCGCGTCGATCGACGCGACCTCGGCCCTGCTGCGCACCACATTCCACTCATACCCGTTCGGCACGCGGTACGAGAACGGGTTCGCGGCCTTGCTGTATTTGGCGAACATGTTCTTCGCCGGCCCGACCGAGGAGCTCGTGCTGCTCGGCCTCACCGTGGTCGGCCTCAGATGGGTGGGCTCGCCGTGGTGGCTTGTGACGTGCGCGGCGGTGGCGCTGCGCGTGCCGTTCCACCTGTACTACGGCTGGGCGGCGTTCGCGATCGGCGTGTGGCCGGTGCTCGCGGTGATGCTGTACCGCAGGGTCGGCATGATCACGCCGATGATCGTGGCCCACGGCATGTACGACGTCTCCACCGCGATGACGAGCATGACCGGCGTGGCGGGCTCGCCGTGGCCGCTCGTGGTCGCGCTGGCGATCATGGTCGCGCCGGTCGTGTGGGCCGCGGCCATAATCGTGCGACGGGCGCACCCAATGCTCCGGAGCCTCCGGGATCTTCAGGCTCTCCGGCGCTAGAGCTCCTCGTGCCAGTGGGGGTTCTGGCCGAACGTGTAGCCCTCGGGGTTGTCCATGGCGGCGATGTCGCGCATGTCCTCGTCGTCAAGCGCGAAGCCGGTCAGATCGAGGTTGGCGCGCTGGCGGTCCGGATGCATGGACTTCGGAATGGCCACGTCGCCGAGCTGGAGGTGCCAGCGCAGGATCGCCGCGACCGGGGAGACGCCGTGCTTGGCCGCGATGCGCGTGACCGTGGGGTCCTTGAGCATCTGGTTGGCGCGGCCGAGCGGGCTCCACGCCTCGGTGATGATGCCGTGCGCGTCGTCGTAGGCGCGCTGCTCGGCCTGCTGGAAGAACGGGTGCAGCTCCACCTGGTTGACCGCCGGGGTGACGCCGGTGGCGCGGATGAGCAGGTCGATGTGCCCGGGCAGGAAGTTGCTCACGCCGATGTGCCGCACGATGCCCTGCCGCTGCGCGTCCACCAGCGCCTGCCACGCCTCCACGAACTGGCCCTGCGAGGGGTTCGGCCAGTGGATGAGGTACAGGTCGATCCAGTCGAGGCCCATGCGGCTCACGCTCTCCTCGATCGTGGCGCGCGCCTGATCGTACTGATGATGGCGGCCGGGCAGCTTCGAGGCGACGATGATCCGCTCGCGCGGCACGTCCGACTCGCGGATCGCGCGGCCGACCACGCCCTCGTTCTCGTAGTTGAACGCCGAATCGATGAGCCGGTAGCCCACGTTGATCGCCGACTTGATCGCCTCGACGCCGGCGAACCCGTTGACCTTGTAGGTGCCGAAGCCGATGGCGGGCAGTTCGAGGCCGTCATGGGCGCGGCGGACGGGAATGGCGGGTGGTTCGAGATGGGTCATGCTGTCCTCCTTGGTGTGGTAGCGCTTTCATTGTAGGGAGGTTGCGGGGCGGACCGCCACGTCCCTGACGCGGGTACGCTGATGGCATGAACGCATCCCAGACACGACAGGCATCACGGCGGACTTCGCAGCGGACTTCTTCGCAACGGATATTGCAGCAGACCGAGGCATGGCGCCGCGCGCTGGCCGCCAAGCGCGGGTTCCGCGGCGAGCCCGATGCCGGGGACGCGAACGCGTCGGTCTCGAAGGACGGCGTCGGACGGGCGGGCGTGCCGCGGCGCGTCGGGAACGGCGGCAAGGGCGGCGGCCGGGGCTTCATGCCGTTCAAGGCCACCGGTCACAAGGGAGGCATCAGCCGTCAGGGCTGAGCCTGACCGCCGGCGAAGCGGGAAGGTCCGCCGCTACCGCACGTCCGCGCCGAAGGGGAACAGCGCGAGCTTGGCCATTTTGAACGACTGGATGCCGAACGGGATGCCGATGACCGTGACGCAGTTGGCCAGTCCGGCGAGCACGTAGCTCAGCGCGAGCCACCAGCCGGCCAGCACCACCCACACCAGATTTGCCAGCGCGGATCCGAGTCCGCCGCCGTATTCCACGGTCGCGCCGAACGGCGTCAGGGTCAGCCCGGCCATCTTGAACGCCTGCAGGCCCAGCGGAATGCCCACGACCGTGAGACACAGTAGCAGCCCGACCGTCGCCCACTCGACGGCGATGAACAGACCGCCCAGAACGATCCACAATACGTTGCCGAGAAATCTCATAATCGCAACCCTACCCGAGCTTTCGCCCGTTCGGTCCAACCTGTGCCCGTCCGCACGCAGATTGGACCGAACGGGGGATTTCAGGCCTCGAATTGGGGCGTTTTTTCGCATGATCGGTCCAAGCTGCGCGGATGAGGGCGCAGGTTGGGCCGAACGGGCGAAAACAGGAGGGAAATAAGGCGGACGAGAGACTGAGGAACGGCGGAATGGAAGACTGCGGAAGGTCAGCCGCGGCGCGCGGATGAGCCGATTTTGACGGTTCCGATGATGAGGATGATGCCTGCGGAATCAGCCGCGGCGCGCGCGGATCAGGCGCAGCGTGGGGCGCAGCATGAGCGTGAATCCGACGAGCCCCACGGCCCACAGCGGATACTGGATGAGCGCCGCCACGCGCATCGCATGGTCGGTGTACAGGCTCGGGTCGGTCGCCCCCTGCGCGTCCAGCAGCACGCCGAAGCCGAGGAAGATGACGGTGGAGGAGAGGAACCCGCCGGTGTTCGCGAAGCCGGTGGCCGCGCCCAGCACCTCGGGGCGGTTCGTGTCGCGCACGTAGTCCATGGCGATGTTCGACGCCGGGCCGCCGCTCGTCATGGCCACGAGCAGCAGGACCATGAACCACATGGGGTGCGGTCCGGGCGTGAGGAACAGCACGGTCCACAGCGCGATCTGCGCGCCCACGGACGCATACACCACGGCCGCGCGCCCGTGGATCGGGTGGACGCCGGCGAGACGGCCCATGACCGGTCCGAACACCATGTTGATCACCACGCCCATGCCCAGGTACGCGGTGGCCGTCTCGCGCGACCAGCCCTCCACGGCGAGCAGGAACGGCAGGCCCCACAGCTGGTTCATCATGTTGATCGGGAACCACGTGCTGAAGTGCACGAAGAATCCGCAGATCGTGCCGGGGGAGCGCAGGGCCGTGCCGAACCCGCGCACGGCCGCGGCGAGCCCGCCCTCCGGGCGTTCGTGATGGCGCGAGGACTGGCGCGGATCGTCGCGCACGGACAGGAGGATCGCGGCGGCGACGAGGACGCCGGTGCCGGCCGAAACGAGGAACGCGGCCCGCCATCCGGTCAGGCGCAGGAGCCAGGCGAACGGGTACAGGGAGATGATCTGGCCGAGGCCGCCGGTCACCGAGGTGAGCTGGGTGAGCAGCGGCGCCTGACGGGCCGGGAACCACGCCGAGATGAGCCGGACCACGGAGATGAAGACGAGCGCGTCGCCGAGACCCACCACGCCGCGGCCCGCCACGGCCATCCATGCGACGGGCGCGACGGCCATCATCGACTGGCCGGCCGCCATGAGCAGCCCTCCCGAGGCGATGAGCGCGCGGGCGCCGAACCGGTCGAGCAACACGCCCGCCGGCACCTGCATGAGCGCGTACACGAACAGCTGGAGGTACAGGAACCCCGAAAGCGCCGTGCTCGTGGTGTGGAAGTGGTTCGCGGCCTCGATGCCCGCGGCGGACATCGAGGACCGGCACACCACGGCGAACAGGTACCCCAGCAGTCCCATGCCCCACATCGCATAGGCCTTGGGGCCGCCCAGCCGCGTCGCGTTCTTCGTCTCGTTCACGCGCACATCGTATCGCACGGGATTCCGGGGCCGCCGCCCGCGTCCCAACCGCCGGATGCCGACGTTTACCGTTGCTCCTACAGTGGAGGCCATGTCATGCACCACAATTCTCATCGGCAAGGACGCGAGCTACGACGGATCCACGATCGTGGCCCGCAACGACGACTCCGGCTCCGGCAGGTACGACCCCAAGCGCTTCGTGGCGGTGGGCCCCGAGGACCAGCCCCGACACTACGTGAGCGAGCTGAGCCACATGGTCAAGGACCTGCCCGACGACCCGTGCCGGTACGCGATCGTGCCCAACGCGCTGCCCGGGCGCGGCATCCTCGCGGAGGCCGGCGCCAGCGTGCGCAACGTGGCCATGAGCGCCACCGAGACGATCGCCGTCAACGAGCGCGTGCTCGCCGCCGACCCGATGGTCGCCCTCGTGCCCGCCGTGGGGGAGCCCGGCGAGCCCGGCTATCAGGCCGAGCAGCCCGGAGGCATCGGCGAGGAGGACTTCATCACGCTCGTCCTGCCGTACGTGCACAACGCGCGCGAGGGCGTCGCGCGGCTCGGCGCGCTGCTCGAGCGCTACGGCACCTACGAGGCCAACGGCATCGCGATCTCCGACGTGGACGAGATCTGGTACGTCGAGACGATCGGCGGCCACCACTGGATCGCCCGCCGCGTGCCCGACGACTGCTACGCGGCCATCCCCAACCAGCTCGGGCTGGACGACTTCGACCTCGAGGACGCGCTCGGCGAACAGCGCGAGTTCATGTGCAGCGCGGACATGCGCGAGTTCATCGAGTCCAACCACCTCGACGTGTCCATGGACGCCGACCCGCACCACCTCAACCCCCGCCGCCTGTTCGGCACCCGGTCGGACCGCGACCACATCTACAACACGCCGCGCGCCTGGTACATGCAGCGCTACCTCAACCCGAGCGACGACTGGGACTCGCCCTCCGCCCGCTACACGCCCACCTCCGACGACATCCCGTGGTGCCGCCGGCCGGAGAGCAAGGTGAGCATCGAGGACGTGGATTTCCTCATGAGCTCCCACTTCGAGGGCACCCCGTACGACCCGTACGGCACGCGGGGCACCGAGGAGACGCGCCGGCGCTACCGCCCGATCGGCATCAACCGCAACGGCCAGCTCGTGGCGCTGCAGATCCGCCCGTACGTCTCCGAGGCGAACCGGTCGGTCATGTGGATCTCCTACGGCTCCAACCCGTTCACGTCGCTCGCCCCGTTCTACGCGAACGTGACGCAGACGCCCGCGTACCTGAACAACACGACCGCCGAGGTGACCACCGACTCGTTCTACTGGACCAACCGCATCATCGCGGCGCTCGCCGACCCGCACTACGGGGCGAACCGCAACCACATCGAGCACTACCGCGAGAACGTGCTCACGTACGGCCACCGGCTCGTCGCGCGGACCGACGCCGCGGTGGATTCCGCCGAGGCCGACGCCGAGGTGAACGACGAGGCCCGCAGCGACGAGCCGCGCGAGGTGTTCGGCGACCTCGAGCTCGCCAACCAGAGCATGGCCGACTACCTCAAGGCGCAGACCTCCGACCTGCTCGACAAGGTGCTCTACACGTCCAGCAACCTCATGCGCAACGCGTTCGCCATGTCGGACAAGTAGAAGCCGGGCAGGTAAGGCGGCCCGTCAGAAGCGGTCGAGGATGTCCCGCGTCATGTCCGCGAGCCGGGGCGCGCAGAACGTCGGCTCGCGGCCCGGCACGGGGTCGTGGATGTAGGCGGTCGCGTACCCGGCCGCGGCGACCGGGGCGATGTCGTTGACCCAGTGGTCGCCGATGCTCAGCAGCCGGTGCGCCCGCTCGCCGCGCCCGTCCGCGGTGTTCGTGGCGTCCGTGTCGGAGGCCTTGTCTCCGATCAGCCGGCGGATCACCTCGGGCCAGCCGCCGGGCTTGCCGCTCCCCGGAAGGATGGCGTCGAACAGGCCGAGCACCCCGAACCGCGCGAGCGTCTCCTTGAGCCCGATGAGCGGCGAGTTGGTCACCAGCACGCACGCGCGGCCGGCGTCGGCCAGACGGCCGAGGAACGCCCCCAGTCCCTCCGGCGCCCGCACGTCGAACGCGCCTTGGGCCAGGGCGTGGCGCGATGCGAGATAGGCCTCGCCGCTCGTCTCGGCGGGCACCCCGGTCCGGGCTGCGGCGCGCTGCACCACGTCGTAGGCGTCCTCGCAGCCGGGGAATGCGGACGGGTCGTCGAGGAAGCGTCCCAGCTCCCCGCGGGCGCGCTCCGCGTCCGGCTCCGTCATATGGTCGAACACCGCGTCGGCGTACGCCCACACCGGGGCCGCGCCGAGGCACACCGTGCCGTCGAAGTCGAAGACGACCACCTTGCGGTCGGGGAATAAAACGGTCATGGCAAAGGTCCTTTCCGGATATTCAATTCAACCATGGTTCTCAGCCGTGGTTCTCGGTTCTGGTTCCAAAGACGAAAAACGGCTCCCCGGCCGCCGGGATCGCGCCCGGGCCCGGGGAGCCGCGTGTTCCTCAGCCGATCACTGCTTCACGTCGGAATCGAACGTGGCCTTGTAGCGGGAGAGCACGTCGGTGAGGTTCTGCGACGGGTTGGCGAGGTAGCCCTCCAGCGCGGAGTCCGTGTCGTCCACGGCCTGCTGCGAGCCGGCCGACAGCGGCGCGGTGAACAGGTTCTTCGTCGCGTCGGCGAGGATCGGGGCGATGCTGCTGCCGGACTTGGTGTACTTGTCGTCCTTGATGGCGCTGGAGCGCACGGGCATGTAGCCGGTGTTCACGGCCCACGTGATCTGGCTGTCCTTGCTGGTCAGGAACTTCTCGTACATGAAGGCCGCGGTGCGCTGCTCGGGCGTGGCGGAGTCGAACATGTAGATGTCGGTGCCCTGCTGCAGCGAGTACTTGGCCGGGTAGGGGGCCACGCCGTACTCGAACTTGCCCGCGGCGCCCTGCTTGACGAAGGACTCGCCGGCGTTGGAGCCGATGTACATGCCCACCTTCTGGCTGCCGAACGGGCCGGACATGTACTTGTCCGTGCCGGCGATGCGCATGGTGCCGTCGGCGACGCCCTTGCCGTACCAGTCGAACGCGGCCTGCGACTGCGCGCCGGAGACGTCGAGCGACTTGTCGAACTCCGTGCCGTTGTTCTTGAGGTAGGTGATGTAGAAGTTCGACAGGGAGTCGAAGCCGAGGCCGGGGATGTTCTCGGACTGCTTGATCTTCTGCGAGGCCGCGACGAGCTCGTCGTAGGTCTTGGGCACCTGGATGCCGAGCTTGTCGAACAGCGTCTTGTTGTACCAGAGCACCTCGGTGGACTTGTTGAACGGCATGCCGTAGATCTTGCCGTTGAAGGTCACGCCGTCGCGCAGGCCGGACAGCACGTCGTCCCAGTCGTCGAACGCGAGGTTCTTGTCGCTGGACTTGATGTAGTCGTCCAGCGCCACCACGGTGCCGTCCTCGAAGCCCTGCGAGAGCCAGCCCGGGTAGGCCTGCGTGATGGTGGGCAGGTTCTTCGGGCTCTGCATGGTGGCGGTGAGCTTCTGCTGCAGGTCGCCGTAGCTGGACTGGTTCTGCAGGGTCACCTTGATCTTCGGGTTGGCCTTCATGAACGCGTCGGTGAGCTGCTGCAGGGTGGTCTGCTGCGCGCCGGTCATGGCGTGCCAGAACGTGATCTCCACGTCCTTGTCGATCGTGGTGACGGGCGCCTCGTCGGCGTTGTCGGAGGATCCCGCGCCGCATCCGGCCAGTGCCATGGCGAGCGCCGCGACGGCGGCCAGCGCCTTTGCCTGGGTGAATTGCTTCATGATTGTTCCTGCTTCCTTGATTCTTGTTATTGGAAATGCCTGTGTTTGGAAATTCTTGTGTATGGAAATCCTCGGATCGCCCGCCGAGGCCGCGGCTACAGCTCCACCACGAGCCCGCGCTCGGGCAGGATCATCATGCCGTAGTCGTTGCGGTAGCGTTCCGGATGCTCGCCGTGCACGGGGGCGAGCACGTGCGGGCGGACCGTGTCGATGATCTCGAACTCGCGCTCCACGGTCGCGTGCCCGTCGCAGCTGATGCGCCGGGCGTCGACGCCGAGGTCCGCGAAGCTCTGGAAGAACGGCGCGTAGGACGGGTCGTAGGGACCGAGCGGGGCGGCGCCGGTGTGCACGTACAGGCCGCCGCGCTTCAGGTCCCGCTGCCGCGCGGCGCGGGTGGCGTCGTCGAGCTGCCAGAAGTACGAGCCCTCGTCGTCCAGCAGCGCGTCCAGCGGCACCTCGAGCGCCGGGTCGAGCTCCACGGCCTCGTCGGGCAGGGGGCGGTCCGCGTCCCCGGAGCCGCGGAACCAGTGGACCCGCTCGCCGGTCACCGCCGTGTAGACGGCCGCCTCGTGCTCGGCGAGCACCGTCGTGCGCGGCACTTCGCGGATGAGATGGCGGATGCGGTCGATGTTGGTGGGGTAGTAGTTGAACGTGACCTGCCGGTGCGCGTTGTCGCCCACGAGCGCGGCGATTTGGTCGCACACCTCGGCCTCGGTGACCTCCGGGCGCGGCTCGCCCACGCCGGGTTCGGAGAACGAGAGGGACGTGCCCTCCATGATGAGCATGTCCGCGCGGCGGGCCGCGGCGAGGAACGCGTAGGTCTTGTCCCTGAGGAACCCGTGGAAGCGGATGTCGCCCGTGTAGGCGATGCGGCGGTCCGGCGTGTCGATGATGAAGCCGCTCGCGCCGTACGCGTCGTGGTCCACCTGCAGCAGGGTCACGCGGATCGAGCCGATGCGCACCGCGCCGCCGTACGGCAGTCCGGTGATCGGGCGCGTGTGCGGCGCCGAGGCGTCGCCGCGCTCGCGGGCGAACGGCGGGAAGTCGAAGTCGTCGTGCGTGTTCATCGCCTCGAGCACGGCCTTGGTGTCCTCGGAGGCGTACAGCGGGATGTCGCGGTCGAGGTAGTTGATCATCTTGGTGTGGTCGAGGTGCGCGTGCGAGAGGAACACGGCCGCGTGCGCGTGCCCGTCGGCGCGCCATTCATGGCCGTCGACCGGGATGTCGCGGTCGAAGACCCCCGGCAGATAGGGTACGAGCCCCAGCCGCACCAGGTCGTTGAGGTCGCGCGGCTGCTCGGGCGCGCCGGGGTCGTAGGCGCAGCCGAAGTCGAACATGACGTGGCTGTCGCCGTACTCCACGTCGATCAGATTGCCGCCTATCGTGCGCACGCCGCGGTAGAAGGTCACGCGCGTCTTGTCCCTGCGCCCGCCGCGTGTGGCGGGAACGCCGGATTCAGCCTTTGATGCCATTTTGGGCAACTCCTTCGATGATGTGCTTGTGGAAGATCGCATAGAGGATGAGGATCGGGATGATCGTGATGGCGCTCGCCGCCATCTGCAGCTGCACGGCCGTGCCGCTTTCCGAGGCGAACGCGCTCAGGCCGTTGCTGATCAGGCGCATGTCCGTGGTGTTGGTCACCAGAATGGGCCACAGGAAGTTGTTCCAGCCGCCGATGAACAGCAGCAGCCCCATGGTGAACAGCGCGGGCCGGCACATGGGCAGCATGATCCTCCAGATGAACTCCAGATCGCCGCAGCCCTGCACCTTGGCCGCGTTGTAGTAGGTGCGCGGCACGGCGGTCAGGTACTGCGTGAGGTAGAAGATGTAGAACACGCTCGCCAGCGAGGGCAGGGTGAGCGCCGGATAGGTGTCCAGCAGGCCGAGGTCCGCGATGGTGCTGTAGTTGGTGAACACCACGATCTCGTACGGGACCATGAGCAGCGCCACGAGGCACGCCATGAGCGCCTTCTTGAACCGGAAGTCCAGGCAGGTGAGCGCGAACCCGGCGAGCACCGTGGTGACCATGGTGCCCAGCGTGGAGGCGCCGGCCACGAGGACCGTGTTGACGAAGTACCGGGCGAACGGGGCCTGTCGCATGGCCTCCGCGAAGTTGCCCCACTGGGCGTGCGCGGGCACCAGCGTGGGCGGGATGCTCGTGCTCTCCTGATAGGTCATGAGGCTGCCGGACAGCATGTAGACGAACGGGAACAGCGTGATGACGGCCATCGCCACGATGAAGACGTAGCGCAGGGCCAAACCGATGTGCTTCATGGATATCACTTGCCTGTCACTTACTTGGAAAGCTTCTTGAGCAGCGCGTTCTCAAGCAGCGTGAACGCGAGGATGAGCAGGAACAGCAGCACGCCGGCCGCCATGCCCTGACCGTACTTGTGATCCACGTAGAACTTGTTGAAGATGTAGAACACGGCCGTGGTGGCGCTGTTGCCGATGCCGGCCTTGCCGTTGAACAGGGCGTACACCTCCGTGTACACCTTGAAGCTGTTGATGAAGTTCACGATCGCGAGGAACGTGAGCATGGGGATCATCTGCGGCAGCGTGATGCGCCGGAGCTGCTGCCAGCCGGTGGCGCCGTACATGTCCGCCACCTTGTAGTAGTTGCGGTTGATCGAGCGCAGACCCGACAGCATGATGATGATGTTGAACGCGAGGCACGACCAGACGCCGAAGATCAGCAGCGCGGCCATGTTGAGCCTCGGGTCGTTGAGGAAGTCGAACGGGCCGATCCCCACCTTGCCGAGCAGGAAGTTAAGCACGCCGTAGTCGCCGTTGAGCAGGTAGCGGAACACGATGCCGATGGCGATCACGCTGGTGAGGTATGGGATGAAGAACAGCGCCTCGAAGAAGCGCCCGCCCTTCATGCGCCCGTTGAGCGTGAGCGCGATGGCCATGGAGATGACCATGCCCATCGGCACCACCACCACGGCGAAGACGGCCGTGTTGGCGATGGCCGTGTGGAACTCCGGGTCCGCGACCACGAATGCGAAGTTGTCGGCGCCGGCGAACTTCGGGCGGCGTAGGCTGTTGGTCTGGAACGCCATGACGAAGATGCGGATCAGCGGCCACACGTTGAACAGGGCGATGAAGAACAGCGCCGGGGCGAGGAACAGCCATGCGCGGGGCTGGCGCTCGGCGCTGTAGGAGAACGGGCCGCGCCGGGTTGCCGTGGAGACCTTGGTGGCCGTGGAGACCTTGGCGGTCTTGGCGGGGGAAGTCGTTGCGGCGCTCATCAGTACAGCCTCGTTCCCTGCTCGTCGAACAGGAAGATGTCGCCGTAGTCGATCACGTAGCCGACCCGGTCGCCGTCGCGGATGGGGGAGCGGGCGTCCACCGTGGAGGCGGCGTGGACGCCGTCCGCGTCGAAGTGCAGCACGCTGTAGCGCCCGATCATCTCCACCGAGTCGATCGTGACGGTGAAGTCGGGCGTCCGGCCGGCGTCGGCCACCAGAAAGTGCTCCGGGCGGATGCCGGCGATCACCTTGCCGGACGCGAGCGCCCTGGCGAGCCCGTCGCGCATGCGGCCGCGGTCGAGGCGGTCGAGCGGGATGTCGAACGTGGGGCCGGTCAGGGCCTTGCGCGACTGGTCGTAGGCGAGGTCGAACAGGTTGATGATGGGGCTGCCGAGGAACTTGGCGACGAAGAGGTTCGCCGGGTTGAGGTAGAGCTGCTGGGGTACGTCGTACTGCTGGATCACGCCCTGGTTCATCAGGGCGATGCGGTCGCTGATGGACAGCGCCTCCTCCTGATCGTGCGTGACGAACACCGTGGTGATGCCGGTGGACTTGACCAGCCGGCGGATCTCCTCGCGGATGCGCAGGCGCAGACGGGCGTCGAGGTTGCTCAGCGGCTCGTCGAGCAGCAGCACCTTCGGGTCGCCCACGAGCGCGCGGGCGATGGCCACGCGCTGCTGCTGGCCGCCGGACATGGCCCCGGGCTTCTTGTCCGCCATCTCCTCGATGCCGGTCATGGCCATGTAGCGGTGGGCGATGCGCTCCGCCTCGGCCTTCGGCTTGCGGTGGTCGCCCACGCGCAGCGGGAATTCGACGTTTTCGAGGACGGTCATGTGCGGGTAGAGCGCGTAGTCCTGGAACACCATGCCGATGTTGCGGTCCTTGGGATGCTCGTGGATGATCGAATGGCCGTCGATGCCGATGTCGCCGGAGGTCGGGTCGAGCAGGCCGGCGATGATGTTCAGCGTGGTGGACTTGCCGCAGCCGCTGGGGCCGAGCAGGCAGACGAGGTCGCCGTCCGCGATGTCGAAGCTGATGTTTTTGAGCGCCTGATACCCGTTGGAATAGGTTTTGCTGAGATTGCTGATTGTGATTGCCATGATGGCATCCCCTTACGGCGTGCCGGCCTCATGACCGACGCGGTATGAACGTGACCCAGTATGGCAGGGGATCGCCGGGGACTCGTCGGCCGGGTGCGGGGCTTCATCGTGCGGGCCCCGAATGTTCATGTTCGTCATGCGGCGGCTATGTCGCGTTCATGTTGAGGGGGCGGATCGCCGGCTTGGCCGGCCCGGGTATGCGAACGGCCCGCCCTCCGTGGTGGAGGACGGGCCGTTGGATCGACGGATGCGCGCAGTCGCGCGTCTGCCGGTCGTTACTCGCGCACGAGCTGGATGTGCTCCACGTCGTCGCGCTTGGAGCGGCGGTAGAGCACCGCGCGGTTGCCGATGGTCTGCACGACTTCGGCGCCCAGCGCCTCGGCCAGCTCCGCGGCGGCCTCCTTGGCGGTGTAGCCGGAGCCGTCCTGAATCTGGAACTTGACGAGCTCGTGGCTTTCGAGCGTCTCGTCGGCCTGCTTGGTCAGGGCGTCGGTGATGTCGTTTTTGCCGATGTACACGAGGGGCTTGAGCGCGTTCGCCAGCGCGCGCAGTTGCTTGGTCTGTTTCTTGGTGAGCGTCATGCGCCCCAGCATAGCGAAGGGGCCGGTCCGTCGGCGGCCCGCGCCGTCGCCTGGTTCGCGTTGTCGTGTGGTTCGCGTTGCCGGGCCCCCGGACGCCCGGCGGCAACGGAATGCGCGATTTTGGGCCGCCGCCGGCGCCGCGAAGCCGTTCCCGGTGAAAAATCGGGCTTCCGTTGCCGCCGCACCCGCCCCGACACTCGTAGACTACGTAGTTTTTTCGCGGTTGACGTTATCATGCAGAGAAAAACAGTCTTTCGCCGAACGGTCCGGAATGGTCCGGGACGGTTCGGAACAATTCATGGAGGAATTGATGCGCCGCTGGCTGGTCACGGTACTCAAGCGTGAAACCGTACTCATCGTGGCGACCGTGCTGGCGATCGTCTCCTGCTTCATCGTGCCGCCGGACGCCGAATATGCCGGCTACATCCACACGAGCACCATCGCCCAGCTCGTGAGCCTCATGGTCGTGGTGTGCGGCATGCAGCGCATCGGGCTGTTCCGCATCATCGGCTCGCGCCTGCTGCGCCGCGTGAGCACCGCGCGCGGACTCGTGCTCGTGCTCGTCGCGCTGCCGTTCCTCTCCGCCATGCTCATCACCAACGACGTGGCGCTCGTCACCTTCGTGCCCTTCGCCATCGCCGTGCTCATCATGGCCGGGCTCGAGGACCGCACCATCCTCGTGGCCACGCTCATGACCGTCGCCGCCAACGTGGGCAGCATGCTCACGCCCATCGGCAACGCGCACAACCTGTACCTGAAGGCCCTCACCGGCATGCCGACGCTCGAGTTCATCGGCATCATGGCGCCGTATTCGGCCCTCGCCGCCGCGCTGATCGTGGCCGGCGTGTGCCTCGCCTTCGACTCCACGCCGGTGGGCGAGGGGCTCGGCGGGCTCGACGGCAACGGCATCGAGCGCGGCGTGCTCGCTCCCGAGCGGGGCAAGCACCAGCCCGACGAGATCCGCCTGACCGGCTACGGCGCGGGCCACGGCGGATGGAGGACGCCCGTGTACGCCGCCCTGTTCGTGGTCTGCCTGCTCGCCGTGGGCGACGTGCTGCCGCTGTGGGCCATGTGCGCGATCGTCGCGGCGACGTTCCTCGTGACCGACCGCCGCGTGTTCCGCTACGTCGACTGGGGCCTGCCGCTCACGTTCTGCGCGTTCTTCGTGTTCATCGGCAACATGAAGCGCGTGCCCGAATTCGCCGGCCTCGCCGCCTCGCTCGTCGGCGACCATCCGCTCGAGGTGGCCATCGCGTCCAGCCAGGTCATCAGCAACGTGCCGACCACCCTGCTGCTCTCCGGCTTCTGCGACCAGTGGCGCCCGCTCATCATCGGCACCAATCTGGGCGGCATGGGCACGCTCATCGCCTCCATGGCCTCGCTCATCTCCTACAAGGGCACGGTGGCGAAGTACCCCGACCGCAAGGGCCGCTACCTCGCGGTGTACACGGGCGTCAACGTGCTGTTCGTGGCCGCGCTGCTGGCGCTGAGCTGGGTCATCGAGCCCTGAGAGGAGGGGCGGCGGTGGCGCCCGGCCTCCGCGGGCGCCCGTATTTTCGATTCGTGTGGCGGTTTCCGGGCGATGGAACGGATGGGCATGACGCGGTTCCGCCGTTTTCCCGCGGCCCATATGTGGCATGGCCGCCGGAAACCACCACACGAATCGAAAATATGCCCGCCGGGCGTGGAATGATGGTGCCATGGCGACGATTTCCATAGGCGGGGCCCTGCACCCCATGTCCGAGCGGCTCTACGGCGTGTTCCTCGAGGACATCAACTATGCGGTGGACGGCGGGCTCAACGCGAACATGGTGAACAACTACAGCTTCGACGGCGTCTACCTGCGCCACCGCAGCCTGCACCTGCACGGGCGCGAGCGCTGGCAGTGCGAGTCCGACCCGCTGCGGTTCTGGCGGTTCGTGGGGCTCAGGGCGGAAAGCTGCGGCGCGCGCGTGCAGGGTGAGCGCGGCCAGTGGATCGACACGTCCCGCCAGTGCCCGGCGCCGCCCGTGCATGCCAACAGCCGGTACGTGCGCGTCACGAGGCTTTCGCACACCAACAAGTCGTACATCGAGAACCTGGGCTACAACGGCGGCGGCGAACGCGAGGGGGAGTGTGCGATGGCCGTGGAGGCCGGGGAGACCTACGAGTTCAGCGCGCTGGTGCGGACGGTGGCCGGGCGCGGGCGGCTGGGCGTGCGCGTGATCGACGAGGACTGCGTGGCGCTGGTGGAGGCCGAGGTGGTGACGTTGCCGGAGGCGGGAAGCGGCTGGACGCGGGTGCGGTGCACGCTCGAGGGGACGATCAGCCGGTACGGCCGCCTGCGCATCGACGTACTGGACGACCAGCCGTGCGGCGAAGCCTCGCAGGGTGGCGCTGCCGGCGGTTCCGGCGAGGACGACGACCTGCTGACGGTGGATCTGGACTGCGTGAGCCTCATGCGCGCCGACTCGTGGGGCGTCGGCGACCTGAAGTGGCGCCACGGGCGGCTGCGGCGCGATCTGGTCGAGGCGATCGCCGCGCTGAGGCCGAGCTTCGTGCGCTTCCCCGGCGGGTGCATCGCCGAGGGCGTGACGCCGGGCAACGAGTACCGGTGGAAGGACACGGTGGGCGCTCTGCCCGCCCGCCGCCAGAAGCCGAACATGTGGGCGTACAAGACGCCGGACGGTTCGAGCTATTCGCAGAGCTACCAGATCGGCTTCTACGAGTACTTCTGCCTGTGCGAGGACCTGGGCGCCAAGCCGCTGCCCACGCTGTTCGCCGGCATCAGCTGCCAGTCGCCGTACCGGGACCCGCAGCACATGCCCATCGAGTCCGACGCGTTCCGCGCGGTGATCGGCGACTACCTCGACCTCATCGACTTCGCCAACGGCGACCCGGCGAACGGCGGGTGGGCAGCCGTGCGCGCGGCGATGGGGCATCCCGGACCGTTCGGGCTCGACATGATCGGCGTGGGCAACGAGAACTTCGGCGCCGACTACCAGGCCAAGTTCGACGCGATCAGCTCCGCCGTCCACGACCGCCACCCGGACATGCTGTGCGTGATGAGCGCCGGCCTGTTCCCGTTCTCTCTGCCCATGCGCCCCGCGTGGAGGCACGCCCGCGCGATCGCCGCTGGGCACGTGCCGGGCGCCACCGGCGAGCTGCTGGCCGCGCGGGGGAGCGCCACGGGCGACGCGATCGTGGTGGACGAGCACTCCTACCATTCTCCCGAATGGTTCATCGGGCAGGCGCACCGGTTCGACGACTACCCGCGCGACGGTGCCGGCGTGTACTTCGGCGAATACTCCGCCAACGGGTTCTTCGCCGCGCAGCCGCAGACCGAGAGGGCCGCGAACCAGTGGCGTTCCGCGCTCGCCGAGGCCGCGTTCCTCACCGGCTGCGAACGCAATTCGGACGTGGTGCGCATGACGTCGTACGCGCCGCTGCTCGCGCTGGTGAGCGGCAAGGTGTGGAACCACAACCTCATCGAGTTTAGCCCCTCGCGCGTCTCTCCCACGGTCAACGCCGAGGCGGAACGGCTGTTTTCCGCGCACGTGGGGCGCACGGCCTATGCGGCCGACGTGGCGGGCGCGGCCGGGGAGGACGCGGACGGGCGGCTGTTCGTGAGCGCGAGCGGCGAGGACGAGCCGTTCCGCAGGATCGTGAAGATCGTCAACGTGTCCGGCGACGCGGAGTCGGCGACCGTCGAGGTGCGCCCGTCCGCGGCGGCGGTGGACGCGGGGCGGCTGAGGCTGCGCGTGGAGACGCTGTACGGCGGTCCGCACGCCAAGAACGCGCTCGACTACGAGGGCGAGGCGTCGCAGGGGATCCAGCGGCGCGTGAACGAGTCGCGCCTGCCGGTGGACGAGGGGCGTCCGCTGCGGTTCGCGCTGAGCCTCAAGCCGTGGTCGGTCACGCTGGTCGAGCTCGGGGAGCGAGGGAGTGACGGGACTCAGACGGTGACGGCCTCGTAGCGGGTGGCGCGCGAATTCCCGACGCGGCGCACCTTGCCCGCCGCCGTGAGCCCGCGCAGGGCGTAGTTGACCTGCGCCTTGGACAGGTTGAACCGCTCCTGGATCTCGACGCGCGTGATCGGCACGCCTCTCTCGATGATGAAGGCGAGCGTCATCGCCTCAACGTGGCTGTGGTCGAGGCGGCTGGTCGCGGGGCGCAGCGCCGGGTCGGTGAGCGGCTTCGCCGGCCGGGCGACGAGCGGCAGGGACAGGGGTGGCAGCGGCGCGGGCCGGCCGTCGTGCGGGTTTCCGCTGCCGTGCGTCGGCGGGACTTCGACGGGGACGCGGCGCAGTTCGATCTGATCGGCGTCGTCCCCGTCGGCGATGCGCTGCACGAAGCGGCCCTGCTGGTACGGGAAGCGGTACTTGCGCGCGGTGTGGTTCGCCCCGTCCCGGCCGGAGCCCCGGTTCGCGGCGTCCGGGCCGGATGCGCCGCCGTCGGGGTTTCCGTTTGCGCCGGTGCCGCCCTTGATGTCCGGCTTCGCCACGCGCAGCAGGGGCAGGATGACCGCCACGGAGGACGGGGCCACGCGCAGCTGCGGGGCGTCGATCGCGTCGTCGTACGCGGCCATGATGCGCTGGATGCCGCGGCCCACGTTCCGCGCGAGGCCGAGCCGCTCGAACAGCTCGGCCAGTTCGGCGTTGCGCGGCTGGCTGGCGCCGTTGAGCAGGTCGTTGATGGTGAGGTCGCCGTACAGGCCGCCCAGTGAGACGACCTCGATTGAGGAGGGCAGCACGCTGACGATGGTCGCGCCGGGGTAGTCGGCGTAGTCGCGGTGCATCAGGGCGTTGACGAGCGCCTCGCGCAGCGCGCGCTCCGGCACGGGCGAGACGATGGCATGGGGGTCGTCGGAATCGTCGGGCGCGCGTCGGGCGGCGGCGTCCCGCGAGGTTTCGTCCACGTAGGCGAGCGCGCGGTCGAGCTGGTCGACCACGCAGCCGGCGAAGGCGTGGCTCGCGGCGAGGTCGTCCTTGAGGTCGTCCCCGTACACCGCCACCTTGAGGCGGAAGGGGTTCTGGTCGCTCATGACCAGCCGCGTCGACGAGTCCCGGCAGGCGTCCGGGTCCCATGCCTCGCCGGCCGTGGCGAACGCGGCCCGCGCCGCCTCGAACGTCAGCGCGTCCCCGTCCCCATCGGTGGCGTCCGGACGCTCCGGCGTGCGTGTGCGATCGTTGCTGTTCCCCATGCCTCCGAGCCTATCGGCCCGCCCTGACACGACGTGGGCCTACCAGAGGCGGTAACGCTCGGCGCCTTCGGTCAGCTCGTCGCGGAACTTCGGGTGGGCGATGGCGATGAGCCGGCGCACGCGCTCGTCCACGGGCACGCCGCGCAGGGCCGCCACGCCGTACTCGGTGACCACGTAGTCGATGTCGTTGCGGGAGATGGAGACCACCGAGCCTGGGCTCAGGACCGGCTGGATGCGCGAAACCTCGCCGTGGCCGGCGGTGGAGGGGATGGCGATGATCGACTTGCCCTCGGGCGCGCGGCTCGCGCCGATGGCGAAGTCCGCCGCGCCGCCCGTGCCGGAGAACTGCGTGGAACCGAGCGTCTCCGAGTCGATCTGGCCGGTCAGATCGACCTGCAGCGCCGAGTTGACGGACACCATGCGCCGGTGGCGTGTGATCGCGTCCGCCGAGTTCACGTAGCTGATCGGCAGGAACAGGAAGCTCGGGTTGTAGTCGATGTACTCGTAGAACTCCTTGAACGGCGCGGGGAACGCGGCCACGTGCTTGTACGGCAGGAACGTCTTGGCCCTGCCGTTGATCACGCCCGACTGGATGAGCGGCAGCAGGCTGCCCGGCATCATCTCCGAATGGATGCCGAGGTCGTTCTTGTCCGCGAGGAACTGCGCGGAGGCGGCCGGCGCCTTGCCCACGCCCAGCTGGATGGTCGAGCCGTCGGCGATGAGCCCGGCCACGTTGCGCCCGATCGCCAGTTCCACGTCGTTGGCGGGCGGCACGTCGGCGAGGGAGTGCAGCGGGCGCTCCTCGGCCTCGTAGAAGTAGTCGATGTCCGAAATGTGCAGCTCGGTGTAGCCGGAGGTGTGCGGGATGTTGGGGTTGATGCCGATGATCACCGTCTTGGCCTTGTGCGCCTGCCAGAAGTTGCCGGTGCCGCCGCCGAAGCTCACGAAGCCGTTCCTGTCCGGCGCGGACGCCTGCCCGATGTAGACCTCCGGGTTCTCGGCGAGCCCGCGGCGCGCGGTGTCCACGGCGTCGTGGCCGTGCGAGGGCACGAAGCTGATGGTGCGGGCGTCGTGCGCGGCGCGGGTGTTGCGGTCGGAGAAGCTGGATACCGTGCGGAACGAGCCGCGGTAGGCGGGGTTCGTGGCGAACTCGAACGGCTCGGGCAGGCCGTAGAGCAGCACCTTCACGTCCTCGACGCGGTCGGCGATGGTGTGCAGTTCGCGCAGCACCTGGATCGGCTCGTCCCCGGAGCTGCCGGCGACGATGGTGTCGTGCGAGTGGATGAGGTCGAGGATCTGGGGGACGGTGCGCAGCTTGGCGCGGTATTCCTGGGCGAAGTCGGTCATGGGTTGGGTTTCCTTGGGATCGGTGGGTTTGGATGGATGGTTGCGCGGATGGCTGGATTGATGAGGTTGGATTGATGGGGAATGACGGGATCGCGGCGATGCGGCTCAGCGGCCGTGGAACACCGGCGCCCGCTTCTCCACGAACGCGGCGACGGCCTCGCGCGCGTCCTCGGTGTTGAGAGCCACGTCGTTGCGGGCGGCATTGATGCGCACGGGTTCGGTGATGCGGCTCAGCGGGTAGATGTCGCGCAGGGACTGCTTGATGTACCTGACGGTGATGGGAGGGTTGGCGAGGATGAGCCGCGCCACGCGCTCGCCCTCCTCCACCAGCTTGTCCTTGGGGACGATCTCGTTGACGAAGCCGACCTGGTACGCGCGTTCGGCGTCGATCGGCGCGCCGGTCAGGGCCAGATACGAGGCGACGTGCGTCGGCAGGGCCCATGCGGCGCCCCCGGTGCCGCCCACCGCGCCGATCTTGACCTCCGGCACGCCGAACTTGGCCTCGGGGGAGGCGATGACGATGTCGGAGTAGGCGACCACGCAGAAGGCGCCGCCCACCGCCCAGCCCTGCACGAGCGTGATCACCGGCTTGGAGACCAGGGTCGGCTGGGGGAACGTTTTGGGGCCGAGCTCCTTGGGCGGAATCTCGCCCTCGGGGATGACCGGCGGGTTCTTGGACTCCTTGAGGTCATGGCCGCCGGAGAAGATGCGGCCCTCGGCCCTCAGGATGATGACGCGCACGTCGTCGTCCCGGTCGGCCCGGGTGAAGGCGTCGACGAACTGGCGGGACTGCGCGTAGCCGAACGCGTTGGCGGGCGCGTGGTCGAGCGTGATGGTGGCGATGTGGTCTTTGACCTCGTAGCGCACCTGCTCGGTGGCATACGGGTCGTAGCGGTTCGCGTCGTTGGTTTGCTGCGGTTCGGACATGGCATTCCCTTCTCGTGATGTCTGATTGGGTGTGGTGACAAGCGAAGAGGGGATGGCGCCTGATGGCGTTTCTTTGCCGTTGATGGCGACGATAACAGGTTTTGGCCGGCCGCGGAACCGCGCGGCTATACGAGGGTTTTATACGCGGCTATCCGTCGTTCGCGCGGCGCGGTCCCGCTCCCCGTCCTCCCGTTCCTTCCGCTCCTCCTCGCGCAGCTGCTCGGCCCGCCGGCGCCTGAGGTAGTCGATGCTCACCTTCTTGTTCATCACCACGCCGTCGGACAGCACGCAGCCGTCCTCGTCCACGGCCCGGACGCGGTAGTAGTACTCGTTGCCGTTCACGTGGTCGAAGTCCGCGATGCCGGTGACCACGCCCCTGACCCCGCTGCGGCGGTGGCGGATGTGGATGTCCACGCCGAACACGCGCTCGGTGGCCGGATCGAAGCGGAAGTGCATGCCCACGCCTCCCACCGTCTCCAGCAGCGCGCACGTGGCGCCGCCGTGCAGGAACCCGTAGCCCTGCAGATGGTGTTCGGTGATGGGCATGGTGGCCTCCACGTGGTCGGCGGTGCACTGCGTGATCGTGATGCCCAGATAGTCGGTGAGCCCGCCGGCGTGCGGTTCGGGCAGGTCGTCGTCGTGCGCGGCTCGCGCGTCGCGTGCGGTCGGTGATGCCATGGTCGTTCCCCTTCGTGCTGGATTGCGGTGAGACAAGCGGCATCGTATCAGCGCGCGGTCGGCGCGGGGCTATCGGGGAAATTGAGCGCGCGCTATCAACCCGCGGCGTTGCGGGACCGGGCGCCGGCGCTTTGAGCGGCCTATAAGCAGCGCCTGTAGCCGCGCCGTTCGCGCACCGCGCGCCGTGCCGTATGGTGAGGGGCAAGCACGGCGGCGGACCCCTCGGAAGGGGATGTCCGACCGGTCCGCGGCCGTGCCTCATCCTCCCGACGATCTCCCGCGGCAACGGCGCGCCGCCGCCCGCAGTCCGCATACGGCAACCGCTCCAAGGCAATCATTCCAAGAAGAAGGGCAAGCACATGACCGACCATCCATTCCCGGCGTCCCCTCCGGACCAACTCGACAACCCGACGCTGGGCATCCTCGCCTCGCGCCGCACCATCCGCAAGTTCGAGGATCGTCCCGTGGCGCCGGAGACGGTCGCCGCGATCGAGGACGCGGCCCGCCAGACCGCCACCAGCCAGTCGCTGAGCGCATGGTCCGCCATCCGCGTCAAGGACCCGCGCACCCGCGAGGCCATCGCGCAGATCTGCGGCCACGCGCGCATCGCGCGGGCGCCCCTGCTGTACGTCTTCGCGGCCGACGAGCACCGCAACCTGCGCATCGCCCGGGCCAAGGGCGTGAGCGTGGATGCGGACACCCCGTTCTCCACGTCGGCCCTGTTCTTCCAGGCGTACGACGACGCGGTGCTCGCCGTGCACGCGGCCGAAACCGCCGCCGAGTCGCTGGGCCTCGGCGCGGTGATCCTGGGCGCCATCACGTTCGATCTCGAGCGCGTGATCGACCTGCTGCACCTGCCGCGGCACGTCTTCCCGGTGCTCGGTCTGGCCCTCGGCTACCCGGCCAAGGTGCCGGAACTGAAGCCCCGGCCGCCGCGCGGGGCGCAGTTCTTCGACGACGTCTATCCGGACGACGCCGCCAACCCCGACCCGCTCGCCCCGCTCGCGGACTTCGACCGCGAGGTCCGCGACTACTACCTGCGCCGCAATCCCGACAACCCCATCTCCTCGTTCACCGACTACGTGGCCGGTATCGGCCGCACCCCGGTCACCCGCCCCCGTCCCATCGTCCGCGCCATCGCCCGGCAGGGCTTCGCCACCGACTGAGCCGGGCGCCTCAACTTCCAAGGAAACCATCATGCCAACGCATTCGTCTTCATCATTCCGCTCCCGCCGCCCGCTGTCCGTCACCCTGTCCGCCGCGGGGCTCGCCGCCGTCCTCGTCCTGTCCGGCTGCGGCAGCGCCAACGCCGCCTCGCGCTCGTCGGCGGCCGGCGGAACCCCCGTCTCCGGAGGCACGCTCAAAGTCGCGGAGATCCCGGACATCTACTCGTGCATCGATCCCTCGCAGGCCTCGTGGAGCGGCTCGCGCAACATCGTGCGCCAGTTCGTCGAATCCCTGACGGACCAGGATCCCGAAACCAACGAGATCAAGCCGTGGCTCGCCTCCGACTGGACGATCAGCCCCGACGGCAAAACCTACACCTTCAACCTCAAGCACGGCATCACCTTCTCCAACGGGGAGGCCTTCAACGCCGACGCCGTGGTGAAGAACATCCAGTCTGCGGCGGCGACCCCGGGCGTGCCCGCCTCGACCGCGCTGACGACGCTCGATCAGGTGCGAGCCGTGGACGACGACACGGTGGAGATCTCGTTCAAGGAGCCCAATCCGTCGTTCCTGAGCGCCACGTCCATCACCAAGCTCGGCATGCTGGCGCCCGAATCGCTCAAGCAGACGCCCGAACAGCGCTGCACGGGCAGCAAGCTGTATGGCACGGCCGCGTTCACGCTCGAATCCTACGATCCCAAAACCAAGGCCGTGCTCAGGAAGCGCGCCGACTACAAGGCAAATTCCGCGCTCGCCAAGCACGACGGCCCCGCCTACCTCGACGCCATCGAATACCAGTACATCCCGGAGGAATCCGTGCGCACCGGCAGCCTCGTGAGCGGACAGGTCGATGCGATCGTGGCGCCCTCCGACCAGCAGATCACCGACAACGCCGCCACGCAGATCAAGGCGGCCGGCGGCACGGTCGAAAGCCGCGCCCTGCCCGGTCAGGCGTTCAACCTGTATCCCAACGTGCGCGAGGGGCGGATTCTGTCCGACGTGCGCGTGCGGCAGGCGGTCTCGCTGGCCATCGACCGCGCCACCTACGCCTCGACGGCCATCCGCAAGGACTACACCGTGGTCAAGGGCTTCTACGGCGCCACCACCAGCGACGCCATCGCGACGCCGGAACTCACCAAGTACGATCCGCAGGCCGCCGGCAAGCTGCTCGACGAGGCCGGGTGGACGCTCGGCCCCGACGGCTACCGCTACAAGGACGGCAGGAAGCTCACCCTGCACTGGCTGGACAAGACCAAGAAAACCGGCGTGGAGCTCGTCATCGACGAACTCAAGCAGATCGGCGTGGACCTCCAGTTCGACCAGACGACCGCGGCCGTCGCCAAGTCCCGCGACCAGTCCGGCGACTATGACCTGAACAGCATCGCCTCATACACCCGCAACGATCCGTCGGCCCTGAACCTCTACTACAGCGATCAGGCCAGCTACAAGACGGGCGAATTCTCGCTCGACGAGGCGAACTGGACCAAGGCGCAGGATCTCTACCGCGCCGGCGGCCAGGAATCCGACGAGGCCAAGCGGGCCGAGGACTACAAGCAGTTCCAGCAGCTGCTCGCCGACCAGTACGCCGTCTTCCCGCTGTACGAACGCAGCCAGGACTACGCCCACTCCGCCAAGCTGCAGGGCGCGAGGTTCATCGGCGAATCCTGGGTGGACTTCTACGACGCCTGGCTGGCCAAGTGACGGACGGAGGACGACGGCCATGACCAAAGCGAACCTCGCATACCTCGGCAGGCGGCTGCTTCAGGCGGTCGTGGTGCTGTGGGCGTCCTACACGCTCACGTTCATCATCCTCCACCTGCTGCCATCCGATCCGATGCAGACCATTCTGCAGTCGCGCGGGCAGGACGACGCCTCCGCGCAGGAGATCGCGGCGCTCGCGCACCAGTACGGGCTCGACAGGCCGGTGCTCGTGCAGTACGCGGCCATGATGCTTGCGGCGCTGCACGGCGACCTCGGCGTCTCCTATATGCAGGGCGAATCCGTCTCCGGACTCATCGCCTCGCGCCTCGGCATGACGCTGGGCGTGAGCCTGCTGGCCATCGCCCTCGCCGTCGTCGTGGCGTTCGGTCTCGCGTTTTTGGCCGCCTACACCCGGCATCCCGCATTGCGCGGCCTGCTCGGGTTCGTGCCGAACGTGACCATCTCCGTGCCGATCTTCTGGGTGGGGCTCCTGCTCATGCAGGTGTTCTCGTTCTCGCTCGGCTGGTTGCCGGCCATGGGCGCGGACGGCTGGGAGACCATGGTGCTGCCCGTGGTCACCATGTCCATCCCGCCCGCCGCGCTGCTCGGCCGCATGCTCATGAACGGCTTCGACGAGGCGCTGGCCTCCCCGTTCATCACGGCGGCCCGCGCGCGCGGACTGGGCCGCGGGCGGCTCGTCCTGCGGCACGTGGTGAAGAACGGCTCGCTGCCGGCGTTCACCGTGCTGGGCATGATCGTCGGATCCACCGTCACGGGGGCGATCGTGGCGGAGACCGTGTTCTCCCGCCAGGGCGTGGGCATGCTCATCCAGCAGTCCGTGCAGGCGCAGGACATCCCCGTCGTCCAGGGATGCGTGCTGCTCGCCGCGGCCGCGTTCGTCGTCATCAACCTCGCCGTGGACATGATCTATCCGGTCTTCGACCCGCGCATCATCGTCCGAACCGCTGGAAAGGAGCGATCATGAGTGTTGCGGAAACGACCATCGCCGCACCGCGGGCGGGCACGGCCGAACTCGCGGACCCGAGCGCGGTGCGCAGGGCGCTGCGCCGCGTGGGCGGCTGGCTCCATGCGTCCGTCAGATACCCGGGGACGCTGATCGCCGGCGTGTTCGTCGCATTGGTCATCCTCGCCGCCATCCGTCCCGCGGCCCTGACCCGGCGGGATCCATACGCCACCGCGCCCGCGAAGATGCTTCAGCCGCCCAGCGCCGAACACTGGTTCGGCACCGACCAGCTCGGGCGCGACCTGTATTCCCGCGTGGTGTACGGCGCCCAGTCAACCATCCTCGCCTCGCTGGTCTCCCTGTCCATCGCCATCGCGGTCGGCGTGCTGTTCGGCGTGATCGCCGGATATGTGGGCGGTGCGACGGACGCCGTGCTCATGCGGCTCGTGGACGTGCTGCTGTCCATTCCCGGTCTGCTGCTGTCCATCACCATCGTCACCGCCATCGGCTTCGGCACCATCCCCGTGGCCGTCGCCATCGGCGTGGCCTCCATCCCCACGTTCGCGCGCACCGCCCGCGCCCAGACCCTGCGCGTATGCTCCAGCGCCTACATCGAGGCGGCCATCGTCTCCGGCGTCACCCCGGCGGGCATCATCGCCCGCCATGTGCTGCGCAACGTGTTTGGCCCCGTGTTCTCGCTGGCGCTGCTGGAATTCGGCCGCGTGATCATGGCCGTGGCCACGCTGAGCTTCCTCGGCTTCGGCGCCAAGCCTCCGGCGGCCGAATGGGGATCGCTCATCAACGAGGGACGCAGCTACCTCATGACCAGTTCGTGGGTGCCGCTGCTGCCCGGCTTGGTGGTGGTGCTTACCGTCCTCGCGGTCACTGTGCTGGCCGCCCGCAGCGAAAAGGAGCTCAAGCGATGAACGCGGCGAACGGCAACCGAACCGAATCCGCCGGAACCCCGGCGCTCGAAGTGGCCGACGTATCCGTCACCTACCGCACCAAACGGCGCACGGTGGAGGCCGTGCGGCATGTGAGCTTCCGCGCGGACGCCGGCAGCGTTCTTGCGATCGTGGGCGAATCCGGCTCCGGCAAGTCCACGATCGTCAACGCGCTGCTCGGACTGCTGCCGCAGGGGACGGACGTCGAGGGCCGCTTCCTGCTCGAGGGCCGCGACATGACCCATGCCGACGAACGCGACTGGCTGTCCGTGCGCGGCGGCCTCATCGGCTTCGTGCCGCAGGACCCGCAGTCGAGCCTCGACCCGACCATGCGCATCGGCGACCAGATCGCGGAGATCGTGCGCCTGCACCGTGGCCGCGAAGCGGGCGACGTGCGCGCGGAATCCCTGCGGCTGCTCGCCGAGGTGGGCATCGACGATCCCGGGCTCCGGGCCCGCCAATACCCTCACGAACTGTCCGGCGGACTCAAGCAGCGCGTGCTCATCGCGCAGGCGCTCGCCGGGGACCCGCGCATCATCGTGGCGGATGAGCCGACCAGCGCGCTGGACGTGACCGTGCAGAAGGTCGTCCTCGACCTGCTGGCGTCGCTGGTCCGCAGACGCGGCATCACGCTCGTCATGATCACCCACGACCTGGCCGTGGCCGCCGACCGCGCCGACCGCATCCTGGTCATGCTGCACGGCGAGGCGATCGAGCAGAACGACACCGCCACGCTGCTGGCCCATCCGAGCCGCGACTACACGCGCCGGCTGCTCGCCCTCGTGCCGAAGATCGACAACGGGAACGGGGGTGACGGTGCCATGGCTGACGGCGCATCGGCAACCGACGGCAATGACGGGGATGACGAGCGCACGGCGGTCAGCTGGCTCGACGTGACCCGCGAATACCGGGCCGCCGTGAGCGAGCGCGCCCCGCACGGCGTCCTCACCGCCGTCGACCACGTCTCCCTGAAGGCCTACCGCGGGCGCACGCTGGCGATCGTGGGCGAATCCGGCTCCGGCAAGTCCACGCTGCTGTCCATGGCGCTGGCCCTCAACAAGCCCACGTCCGGCGCGGTCCGCGTGCTCGGCGACGATCTGGGCGCCCTGCGCGGCCGAGCCCTGCGACAGGCGCGCCGCAACTTCCAGCTCGTCCAGCAGAACCCGTTCGACTCGCTCGACCCGTCGCTCACCGTCCGCCAATCCATTGAGGAGCCTCTGCGCGCCTTCGGATACGGAACGGCCGCCCGGCGCGAGGTCCGCGTCCGCGAGCTCGTCGACCGCGTGGCGCTGCCGCAGACCGTGCTCAAGGCCCGGCCGGGGGAGCTGTCCGGCGGGCAGTCTCAGCGCGTCGCCATCGCGCGCGCCCTGGCCGTCGAACCGCAGCTCGTGTTTCTGGACGAGCCGGTGTCCGCGCTGGACGTGTCCGTGCAGGATCAGATTCTCCGGTTGCTCGCCGGTCTGCAGCGCGATCTCGGCCTCACCTACGTGTTCGTGTCCCACAACCTCGCCGTCGTCTCCGAAATCGCGGACGACGTGGCCGTGATGTGTCGCGGCCGGCTCGTGGAATACGGGACCGTCGAACGCGTGCTCCGCCATCCGGCCGAGGCGTACACCCGGCAGCTGCTGGACGCCATTCCCGGACGGGGCTGAGCCGGGCGCCTGGCGTCATCCCCAACCCATCATCAACCCATCATCAACCCAACCCCAAGGAGTGCAACACCCATGACCGCAACCGCAACGGCGCCCGCCGTCCCCGCAGTGTCCACCGTCGACCCGTCCGTGTCCGCCGCGAACGTGAGCGACGAGGAATTCGCAAAGGCGTGGCATGAATGGCACGCCAGGCGCGACCGCATCCTCGCCGGGCCGCGCGAGATGCTCGCGCTTGTGAGCCTCGACTGGCTCGAGGACGGTGTGGACACGCGGCTCGACACGTTCCCCGGCACGTTCCGGCTCGACGGCGACACATTCACGTACACGCCCGAGCCGGGCAAGGTGATCCGCGTGCACGGCATCAACATCGTGGGGCCGCGGTCGTACACCGTGCCCGGGCAGGAGGACGCCAACGTGGCGCGTCTCAACTACGGCGACAAGCAGGCCGAGGTGATCAAGCGTCTTGGCGGACAGCGGCAGTACGCCGTGCGCGTGCGCGACCCGAAGTCCCCGCTCATCGTGAACTTCCGGGGCACCCCGTACTTCGAGCCGAACCGCGCGTGGGTGGTGCCGGCCTCATACAAGCCGTACGACCGGCTGCGCGAGGAGACCGTAGACGCGTCCCTCGATTTCCTCAAGCACATCGAGCAGGCGGTGGGCGAGCTCACCGTCGCCATCGGCGGCCAAAACTACACGCTGCAGGTGTTCCAGGGCCACGACGACGGCCATGGCACCGTGCTGTTCCGCGACGGCACGTCCGGCAGGGAAACCTACGGCGGGGCGCGCGTGCTGGGCCTGAACATCAAGGACCCGGCCGCCATCACCGAAGTGGACTTCAACCGCGTCACCAACCTGCCATGCGCCTACTCGCCGTACTGCACCTGCCCGCTCGCCCCGCTGGGCAACACCCTGCCCGTGCGCGTGACCGCGGGGGAGAAGCTGCCGTACGAGCACCGGTGAAAGGCCGTCGCCTTTCCGTCGTTGGGAAATCCACGGTGGAAGGCGACGAATCGACCGTTTTGTTCGCCCTTTCGTTTGCCGATTCGCCTGATCGGCAACGGAAGGGCGATTTTTGCGTTGGAATGGCGTAATTCCGCGGCGGGCGTCGCAAAAGTCGGCGGTCCTTTGCCGGTTCCGTTGGTCTTGCCGGCCCTTCGGCCCCACCGCCTCTGTTTCCCTCCATTTGACTTTCCAATTGGGAAAGTGTTATGCTTTCCGTAACGGAAACAATCACGGGGTGCGCAATCCGCGAACGATTCCGGACCGGTCGTCTCCTTCCCATCCATCGATTCCATAACATCGATTTCCCAATTCGATTCATCATTATCATCAGGTTTGCGGTCCTCCGCCGGACCGTGCAAAGAAACGAGACCATCATGAACGCGCAACTGAAGCCCCCGTCGCCCGGCCCGCAGCTGTCCGCCGTCGACGCCCTTGCCTCCCTTGCCGCGGACCGCGAGGCCGTGGCTCGCAAATTCGCCACGCCGCTGTGGTATGACGCCATATCCGCAGTCTTCTGTGGACTGGCGGCGCTGCTGCTGTGGGGCATGGTCGGCGCCCCATTCACGTTCGCCACCGTTTTTTGGAGCCACGCCGTGTTCCTTGCGCTGATGGCCGTCATGGTGGGCCTGCTGGCCGCACTCGTCGGACGGTTGCAGCGGGGCGGCGTCCACTGGCTCGCCTGGCCGCCGACGCTCAGGGCCTGGGCCTATGCGGTCGTGGCGCTGATCGTCGGCCTCGGCACCGTCGCGGCGCTGCCGATCCTGCATGCGCCGTGGTGGGCCGCCGCGCCCGCGGCCGCCGCGATGTCCGCGGTGGTCCTACTCTGCTCCCGTCTGTCCAACCACGAGGTGCGACGCTACATTCTGGCCGGCGGATCCATGACCAAATACCAGTTTGACTCCGGCCGGCGCCGGTTCGACAAGCACGGCGAACTGTGGACCATGGCCCGTTTCCTCGAACTGCCCGAAGATGAGCGCCGCGCCGCGTCGGCTCGGGTGGTGGCGCCCCGGTGGGCGTACCCGGCCTTCGCGGTGGCGGTCATGGCCGCGATCGGCGCGGCGGCCGCCGGATGCGCGCTCGCGCTGGGCGGATTCACCGTGGTCAGGGCGGTGGCGTGTGCGGTCCTGCTGATCGTCGCCGCGGCGCTGTTCGTCGCGGTGTCGCTGCAGTCGCATCGCCGCAGGGTGGACGACCACATGCTGCCGCCCACCATGTCCTGCTGGCTGATGGCCCTTGCCATGGCGGTCACCTTCTGCATCCCCGTCTGGCTTGCCGGATATTCGACGGGCGCGGCGCTTGCGAGTCCGGGCGTGGTGCCCGTCGCGGAGCTGGTCGGAGGCGGCGCGGCCTATGTGGTGCTGTTCTCGGTGTTCGGCTGGATGTACGACCGCCAGCTGCGCGACGCGATCGTGCGGGGCTTGTGAGCCATGGCCGAAGCGCAATTCAACGAGGTGATCCATGCGCCGATGCGACTGCGGATCTGCGGCATGCTGCATAGCGCCGGCGAGGTGGAGTTCGCCGCAATCCGCGACATGCTCGGCGCCAGTGACGCGGTGTGCTCCAAGCACCTCAAGGTCCTCGCCGACAACGGGTACGTGACGCTCAGCAAACGCCCCGGCCAACGCAACGGGCACGACGTCACTTGGGCCATGCTCACCGACGCCGGTTCCGAGGCGTTCGAGGCGCACGTCGCCTCGCTGCGGGCCATCGCCGGGCTGGGATGATCGCCGCCCATTTCGCGAAAATACGGTAAAACCCCGCAAAGCCAATATTCCCAAGGCTTTGCGGGGTTTTGAACGTCTCGGTCGGGTTCGGCCAAGGCGGCGGGCGAACCGGCTCACGCGCTACAAGCCTTTTTGCCATTGAATGTGCTGGGTTTGTGCTGGATCCAACCGGTTCGGTCGATTGGGGTTGCAATGAGGAAACCCCGCGATCCCAGTGTTTCCAACGGGTCGCGGGGTTTTCAAGTGCCCCCAGCCGGACTCGAACCGGCAACCTGCGGATTAGAAGGCCGATGCTCTATCCATTGAGCTATGGAGGCGAAACCTGAACCATACTAGCGACACCGGTGAACGAACGCGATTTCTGACCTAATCGGCTGGCAAGGACGTCATTTTCGCCGGATTCCGCCGTTGCGATTCCGCCGTTTTGCGATGCCGTGCACGGCGGCATGCGGCGTTGTACCGGGGCCGTTAGGTCAGAAATCGGATCCGCGCGCCAGCTCGCGTCGGATGCGGGCGAGCAGGGCGTCTTCGGTGAGTCCGTAGCGCTCGCACAGGTCGGGCAGGGAGACGCGGTCGGTGAACTCCTTGGTGGCGCCGGCGTTGATCACGCGCGGGTTGCGTGCGGCGTCCCGCTCGTCGCGCCGGTTCGCGTAGTAGGCGGTGACCTTCTCGCCCCAGCCGCCTTCGAGCTGGCCGTCCTCCAGCGTCACGACGAGTTCGTGCCCGCCGCGCAGCGACTCGAGCGCGGTTTCGTCCAGCGACGAGCACTGGTGCGGGTCAATGAGCGTCACGTCGCCTCCGAGCTCCGCGCCCAGCGCGTCGGCCACCCGCGCGGCCAGCGGGTAGGCGTTGCCGAGGCCCAGAATCGCCACGCGGGAGCCGCGGCGGGTCACGCGCCAGTCGAGCGGGGAGACGGCGGCGGTCCCATGCCCCGAAGGACACCAACGGGGGAGCTCCACGCCCGCGCGCTCGGCGTCGAGGATGGGCGAGCCGGGCACGCGGATCACCACCGGGCCGTCGGCGTGCGTGCCGGGCACGGCGCCCTCGGGGGCAGTGGCCCACGCGAGGTCGGCGAGGAAATCATCGCGCGAGGTGGGCAGCAGCACCGTGAGCCCCGGGATGTTGGCGAACATGGTGAGGTCGTACGCGCCGGAATGCGTGTTGTCCGAACCGGACAGCCCGCCGAGGAAGTCGAGGATGGTCACGCGCGTGCGGTTGAGCGCCGCCTCCTGGAAGAACTGGTCGTAGGCGCGCTGGAAGAACGACGCCGTGGTGGCCACCACCGGCCGTCCGCCAGCCTTGGCGATGCCCGCCGCGTAGGCCACCGCGTGCGACTCGGTGATGCCCGTGTCCACGTAGTGCGCGCCGGCGCGCTCGCGGAACGCATGCGTGATGCCGTTGGAACCTGGCGTGGCGGGCACTACCACGGTAAGCCCCGGCTCGGCGGGGAAGCGCTTCTCGAGCGCGGCCATGGCGAGCTTGCCGTAGTGCTTGCGCGGGTCGTCCGGGCGTCCGAGCGCGGAATCCGGGTTGAGCCAGTGGTTGGCCTCGCACTGGCCGGCGTGCGCGTGCGCGTCCGACAGGTTGCAGTGGTCGGAGTGCCACGGTTCGGCATGGGAGGTGTTGGAGGCGCCCGCGTGCGCGTCCTTGCCGGAGCCGGCGTCGAGGCCGAGGCCCTTCATGGTGTGGATGTGCACCACCACCGGGTGGTCGGTGTCCTTCACCTCGCGGAAGGCGACCACGAGGGCGTTCACGTCATTGCCGTCCGCCACATAGCGGTAGTCGAGGCCGAACGCGTTGAAGATGTTGGGCTGCGCGGTGCCGTTGGAGGCGCGCAGACGGGCGAGCGGCCCGTACATGCCGCCGAAGTCGCCGGCGATGGACATCTCGTTGTCGTTGAACACGATGATGAGGTTGCCGCCCTGCTCGGCCGCGTTGTTGAGCCCCTCGAACGCCACGCCCGAGCTCAGCGAGCCGTCGCCGATCATGGCGACCACGTTGCCCGCGCCGCCGGTCATGTCGCGGGTCTTGGCCAGTCCGCACGCCAGGGAGATCGAGGTGCCGGTGTGGCCGAGGACGAACTGGTCGTGCCCGCTTTCCTCCGGGTTGGTGAACCCGGTCACTTCCGCGAAGCGCGCTGGGTCGGTGTAGGCGAGCCGGCGGCCGGTGAGCATCTTGTGCACGTAGCTCTGGTGGGACACGTCGAAGACGATCCGGTCGCGCGGCGAGTCGAACACGGCGTGCAGGGCGACCGTGGCCTCCACCACGCCGAGGTTGGAGCCGATGTGACCGCCGTGCAGATGGCCGTAGCGGACCAGCGTCTCGCGGATTTCGCCGCACAGCTCGGTCAGCTGCCCGGGGCCGAGGCGCTTGACGTCGTCGGGGGAGTCGATCGTGTCCAGCAATCCCAATCCGACGGCCATGCGCGCAACTCCTTCTCTTGCAAAACTTCTCGACTGCACGAAAGTGTAGGCGAAACCCGGGAGCCGGCGGCCGTGGCGGCGGAACCGTCCCAAAATCTTCGTATCGGGGGATCGTTCCACGACCGTCGCGCCGGACCGCATCCGGCAAACCGCCGGCCGCGGGGGGCGAACGAGAGCCGGCCGTCTCGAAGGGCCGAATCGCGTGTGATCCGTGTGATCCATGTGATCCGCGTGATCGTGCCAACGTGCGCCGATGAAAGCGCAAATTGGAACGAATGACCGAAGAGCGGCTCTTCGCGAGGCCGATTTCGAGGCCGATCGTTCCAATCCGTGCCGCAGGGGCCGCAGATTGGAACGAATGGGCAATATGGACGGACGATGCGATGATGCGATGATGCGGGCTGTCGCATAGGTGCGGGCGGAAGGGCGGGCGGCTCGGACGGGCAATTGGACGCGGGCCGGGAAACGGACGGATGGGCGGCGCAGTGGCAGGACGGGTGGACGGTGCGCCGGCCGGAGGGGTGGACGGCATGGGATGGACGGACAGACGGACGACCGGAATGCCGCCCGCTGTTCCGGGCGGGTGGGAACATGGTGGGGAAGGGCGCGATGGCGTGCGGCGGCCCATGCGGCGGCGCGGAGCCGGGCGGGGCCACGCGCGTCGGACGGCCATAACGGTCATATAGGTCATACAGGCGAAAGCCATACAAGCGAAGGAGCGAATATGCAGGCGGTGTACGCGGCTGGCGTGAATCACGACGATCCCCTGGGCGTGCTGGAGGTGGGCGAGCGGCCCGAACCCCAGGCGCGCCCGTACTGGTCCACGGTGACGGTGAAGGCCGCCACGCTCAACCACCACGACCTGTGGAGCCTCATGGGCGTGGGGCTCGCCGCCGAGCAGACCCCGATGATCCTCGGCACCGACGCGGCCGGCACGCTCGACGAGGACATCCCCGGCAGGCATGGGCTCAAGGCCGGCAGCGAGGTGGTGCTCTACACGTTCGTGGGCACCGACGGGGCCGGCGTGGCGCCGGGGGAGCGGCGGTCCATCCTCTCCGAGAAGTACCCGGGCACGCTGGCGGAGAGGACCTCCGTGCCGAGCGCCAACGTGTTCGCCAAGCCCGGGAACCTCGACTTCGGCGAGGCGGCGGCCCTCGGCACCAGCTGGCTGACGGCCTATTCGCTGGTCTTCCGCGCGGCGAACGTGCTGCCCGGCGACTCGATCCTCATCCAGGGCGCGGGCGGCGGCGTGTCCACCGCGGCCGTCCAGCTCGCGCACGCGGCCGGGCTTGAGGTGTTCGTCACCTCCCGTTCCGAGGCCAAGCGCGCCAAGGCGCTGCGGCTCGGCGCGGACGCGGCTTTCGAGCCCGGCGCCCGCCTGCCGCGCAAGGTCGACGCGGTGGTCGACTCCGTGGGCGCGGCCACGTGGGGCCATTCCGTGCGCTCGGTGCGCCCCGGCGGCGTGATCGCCACGTGCGGCGCCACCACCGGCGACCAGCCCGGCGCCGAGCTCACCCGCGTGTTCTTCCAGGACATCCGCGTGCAGGGCGTCACCATGGGCGGCCGCGAGGACTTCGCCCGCCTGCTGCGCTTCGTGGAGCACAACGACATCCATCCGGCGATCGACTCGCGCCTCAGCGGGCTTGCGCAGGCGCCGGCCGGATTCGCGAAGCTCGACGCCGGCGACGTGTTCGGCAAGGTGGTCGTCGAGCTGTAGGCCGTGGTTCCGCCGGGGCCGGCCGCCGCGGCCCCCGCCGTGGCCGCCCGCTCCGGCATCCCCGCGTTGTAGAGTGGTAGTTATTCTCATTAAGTTCTCGACTGAGCGGAGGATTGCTGCCATGGCAGAGGAAACCAAGCCCGAAGTCGCCGTGATCATGGGATCGGCGAGCGACTGGGAGACAATGAAGCGCGCGTGCGACGTACTGGACCAGTTCGGCGTCGCCTACCACAAGCAGGTGATCTCCGCGCACCGCACGCCGGAGCTCATGGGCGAGTTCGCCCACGCCGCGCGCGGCAACGGCTTCAAGGTCATCATCGCCGGCGCGGGCGGCGCGGCCCACCTGCCGGGCATGGTCGCCGCCCAGACCACCCTGCCCGTGATCGGCGTGCCGGTGCGCTCCCACGCGCTGTCCGGCTGGGACTCGCTGCTGTCCATCGTGCAGATGCCCGGCGGCATCCCGGTCGCCACCACGGCCGTGGGCAACTCCGGCGCCACCAACGCCGGCCTGCTCGCCGTGCAGATCCTCTCCATCAACGACGGTCGCCTCGCCAAGGCGCTGCAGGACTACCGCGACGGACTCAAGGAGAAGGTGGCTGAATCCAATGCCCAGCTTGTCTGAGGAAACCAACGGCGCCGTCACCATGCTCCAGCCCGGCGCGACCATCGGCATCATCGGCGGCGGCCAGCTCGGCCGCATGATGGCCCTGTCCGCCAAGTACATGGGCTTCCGCATCGGCGTGCTCGACCCGACCCCCGACTGCCCGACCGCGCAGGTGGCCGATTTCCAGGTCGTCGGCGAATACGACGACAAGACCGCCATCCACGACCTCGCCGAGAAGGCCGACGTGCTCACCTACGAGTTCGAGAACGTGGACGCCGAGGCCATCGACGAGGTGCGCCACCTCGTGGCCGCCCCGCAGGGCACCGACCTGCTCAGGGTCACGCAGGACCGCGTCAACGAGAAGACGTTCATCAACGAGCACGGCACCGAAACCGCGCCGTGGCGCGCCGTCAACAACTTCGACGAGCTGGACGCCGCCATCGACGAGCTGCACTACCCGTGCGTGCTCAAGACCCGCTCCGGCGGCTACGACGGCCACGGCCAGCACGTGCTCAGGAATGACGCCGACCTCGAGAAGATCCGCGCGCGCGGCGACCGCGGCGGCGGCTTCCCGCCCTCCATCCTCGAGGGCTTCGTCGACTTCGCGTTCGAGGCGTCCATCCTCGTCTCCGGCAACGGCAGGGACTTCGTGACCTTCCCGATCGTGCGCAACGACCACCGCAACAACATCCTGCACATGACGATCGCCCCCGCCGAGGTGAGTCCCGAGATCGAGCGCGAGGCCCACGAGCTGGCCCTGCGCCTGGCCCGCGGCTTCGAGCTGGCCGGCACGCTCGCCATCGAGCTGTTCGTCACCAAGGACAACCGCGTGATCGTCAACGAGCTCGCCCCGCGCCCGCACAACTCCGGGCACTACACCATCGAGGCGTGCTCCATCGACCAGTTCGACGCGCACATCCGCGGCATCGCCGGATGGCCGCTGCCCCAGCCGAAGCTGCTGAGCCCGGCCGTCATGGTCAATGTGCTCGGCCAGCACGTGATGCCCACGCGCGCGCAGATCGCCACGCACCCCGAATGGAACGTGCACGACTACGGCAAGGCGCAGGTGCGCCACGACCGCAAGATGGGCCACATCACCGTGCTCACGGACGACACGGCCGCCACCGTGGAGGCGCTCGAGGCCACCGGATGCTGGGACGACCTGAAGAAGTACAAAAAGCAGGACTGAAGGCCCCGGCATGGCGATTGAACGCATAGCAAGGCAGACCAAGCAGAAGGAGAGCATCCGCGAGGCGCTCAAGCACTGCGAGGAGTTCATCTCCGCGCAGGACCTGCACCGCAAGCTCGAGGACGACGGCCTGCACATCGGGCTCGCGACCGTGTACCGGCAGCTCAACGCGCTCGCCGACGCCGGTTCGGCCGACACGATCCGCTTGGGCGGTCAGCAGATGTTCCGCCTGTGCGGCGACGACGAGCACCACCACCATCTGGTGTGCACGAACTGCGGGCGCACGGTGGAGATCGAGCCGCCGAGCGAGGCGTGGGTGCGCAAGACGGCCGCCAAGTACGGCTTCACCGTCTCCAGCCACACGGTGGAGGTGTTCGGCCTGTGCCCGGACTGCCAGAGGGCGCTGGGCTGACCGGCTGGCGGAACCGCTCGTCTGACCGGCTGGCGGTTTGGCCGGTCGGGTTGAATCAGCCGATTGACCGGCCGCCCGTCCGGCCTGCCCGTCCCGTTGGTTTTGCTGTCTGATTGACGAACCGCCCGGTTCGCGAGGAATTCGCGGGCCGGGCGGTTTTTGTTGCGTTGCGTGGCTCGGACGGTCGTTTTGCTTCGCCGGCTGCTTGGGAGGGCGGGCAAATTTCCCGGGGAATTTGGCGTCGGATTGGCGGAGCGATGCCTTTCCTCGGCGGAATCCGTCCGATCCTTTGCCGGGAACCCCGTGGTCCGGGGGCAGGCAACAAATCACGGTGATTATGCTCCCGATGGCCGCCGCTCCAAGGCGCGTCCGAACAATGGCGCCAAAGATTCGCCGACGGACTGCCGGACGGGCGATGCTCCGGCAACGGAATCGCGCATTTCGCCCGAAACGGCCCGATCTCCCGGAAAGCGAGCCTTTCTGTTGTCATCCTCCATCGTCATGAGCCGTCACCCTCGACACGCTAATGATAATTAATTTCAATATCGTGCTATGGTAAACCAAGTCAGCGCGGTGGTTGGTGCTCGCGCCCGTCCGCCCGCAAGCGATATGGAGAAAGGAATCATTCATGTTCAACGTCAAGCGCGTCATCGCGGTGGCCGTCGCCGCGGGAACTCTGTTCGCCCTCGCCGCGTGCGGGAGCGCCAACGCGGCCGGCTCGTCCGATGCGCAGGCAGGCGGGGCCGGCGCCACCAAGCCGATCGAAGTCGTCGCCAGCATCAACCAGTGGGGCTCCGTGGCCAAGGAGCTGGGCGGCGATCTGGTCGACGTCACCTCGATCATGAGCAACACCAACGTCGAAGCGCACGACTACGAGCCCACCAGCCAGGACGTCGCCAAATTCCACGGCGCCGACGTGGCCGTGGTGAACGGCGCCGACTACGATTCATGGGCGTCCAAGGCCGCCGGGTCCACCAGGGCCGCGCTCGTGGACGTGGCTGAATCCGCCGGCGTGGGGGAGGGCGGCAACCCGCACGTGTGGTTCTCCGCCAAGGCGCGCGAGGCCGCGGCGGACGCGATCACCAAGGCGTACGTCGCCGCGCGCCCGGCCGATCAGGCCAAGTTCGAGGAACTCAACAAGGCGTGGAAGGACCGCGAGGCCGCACTGGAGTCCAAGATCAGGGACGCATCCGCCAAGCTCGCCGGCAAGCCGTACGCCGCCACCGAATCCGTGGCGTGGTACCTCGCCGACGACCTCGGCATGACGGACGCCACGCCGTCCGGCTACGCGCAGGCCTCCGCCAACGAGAGCGAGCCGAGCCCCGCGGACCTCAAGCAGTACACGGACGCGCTCGCCGGCGGGTCGATCGGACTGCTCGTGTTCAACACGCAGGAGGCCGACGCCACGACCGACCAGATCACCGGCGCCGCCAAGGCCGCGAACGTGCCGATCGTGGAGGTCACCGAGCAGATGCCCGCCGAATACGCCAGCCTCACCGACTGGATGTCCGCGCTGGTCGACCGATTCGCTGAGGCGGCGCGCTGATCGAGGGAACCGCCGCCCGGGCGTTTTCCGACGGGCGTCACTATTCCGCCATTATGCCGAGCGAAGCCGCGTCCGCAGCCGGAGGATCATTCGGCTGCGCCCCGTCGGCCCTCGCTCGGGATGGCGGGGCGCGGAAGGCCGGGGAAAGGAGCGGCGAAAAGGATGGAATGGCGGGAGGCACGAAGCCGATCGCGAATGACGGATGCTGCTGAGTGCTCAATATGTGATCGTTTAAGATACGCTTCTGATCGAAGTTGGTAAAGAATCGCGGGGGGGGTACACTCTAACTGCGTTAACGCAGTTCATCGATTACATACGGAGACCAACCATGTCACAGCAGCGTGAATTCACTCCCGAGGAGATCGCGTATCTCGAGGGGCTGGCCGCCGTGGAGTCCGCGACGCCGACGCGCATCAATTACGAGAAATGGTTCGCGCGCGATTGCCTCAGGCGCAACATGCGCGGCGAGGGGCCGACGAAGCTGTTCATCGAGGCGGGTCTGCCGCCGGCGCTGATCGGCCGCAAGCGCATCGAACGCTGCTTCGCCCGGTGGCGGAGCAACGCCGACCGCGTCCTCGCGTGGAAGGACGAGCAGGCCGCGGCGAAGGAACTCGCCAAGGCCGCCGCATGGGAGCCGCTGCAGGATCCGGACGAGGTGATGACGCTCATGAAGGCCCGCCGCGACGAAAGCGCGGATCCGCGCGACCTGCTCATCATCCGGCAGGTGCAGCAGATCGGCCAGCTTGAGCACGAGGTGGAGGAGCTCAAGGCGGAGCTGAAGCGCGCGCTGGCCAATGGCGAGCACGTGCCCTGCGCCTGATCCGGGCTGGCTCGGCCCGGTCCGTTTCTGATCGGACGGACGCGCGCCGATCGTCGTGCGGAACGGTGGCCCGCCGCCCCGCGGGCCACTACACTGTGAGCTATGAAACGTTCCGATTGGAATCAGGGGTGGGAATTTCGCACGATCGGCACGGCCACATCGACGTGGCGGCCGGTCATACTGCCGCATGACGCCATGGTGCACGAGCGCCGCGATCCGCGCACGCCGAACGCCTACAACACCGGATACTATCCGGGCGGCAACTACGAATACCGGCGGCGGTTCACCGTGGCCGAAGGCGACGCCGAACGCGGCATGCTGCTGGAATGCGAGGGCGCGTACCCGGGCGCGTTGGTGACGGTCAACGGGAGGCCCGCCGCCGAACAGCATTACGGCTACGGCAATTTCTTCGTGGACCTCGCGCCGCTGGTGCACGCGGGGGAGAACGAGATCACCATCGCGGTGGACAACACGCGTCTGCCGAACAGCCGATGGTATTCCGGGGCGGGCCTGTACCGGCCGGTGTGGCTGTGGCGCGGCGCAGGGAACGCTGTGGCGGGCAATGGAACATGCATGATCCGACCGGACGACGTGCGCGTGAGGACCATCGCGGTCGAACGAGACGGGGACGGGAACGTCTCGGCGTCGATCGGCATCCGGGCGTCGGTGCTCGGGCGGGGAACGGGCGGCGACGCGGCCACGGAACCGAACCTCGGCGGACTGAGACTGCGGGCCACGATCATTCCGCATGATCCGTCCGCCTCAAGTCACCGTGCCCACCGCGGCCGCCACGCCACCGTATCCGTCGCATCGGCATCCGCCCCCGCGCCGACGCCCATCGAGGCCGAGGGACCGGCCGGCCGCGAACTGCGCGTCACCGTGCCGTCCGCGCGGCTCTGGTCGCCGGACGAACCGAACCTGTACCTGTGCCGGCTGACCCTGCTGGACCCGGCGATCGGCGCCGCGTTGGACGAGCACGTGGAGCGCATCGGCATCCGCACCCTCACGTGCGACGCCCGGCGCGGGCTGCGGATCAACGGCGTGCGCGTGCCGCTCAACGGCGGCTGCGTGCACCACGACAACGGCATCCTCGGCGCGGCCACATGGGATCAGGCGGAATTCCGCCGCGCGCGCATCCTCAAGGCCGCCGGATTCAACGCGATCCGGTCGGCCCACAACCCGCTGTCCAAGGCGTTTCTGGACGCGTGCGACGAGGTGGGCCTGCTCGTGATGGACGAGGCATTCGACATGTGGTGGATGCACAAGACCAGCCACGACTTCGCAGGGCGTTTCCGCGACGACTGGGACCGCGAGCTCTCCGCGATGGTGCGCAAGGACCGCAACCACCCATGCGTGGTCCTCTATTCGATCGGCAACGAGATCGCGGACACCAAGTCGCCGCGCGCCGCCGTGATGGCCCGCCGCATGGTCCGGCGCATCCGGGAATTGGACGGCACGCGGCCCGTCATCGACTGCGTGAACACCATCTCCCTCATGCTCGCCGCTCGCACCAACGCCGGACCGGACGAAGCCGACCCGCGCGTGGAGGGCGAGCCGGGACTCAACACCACGTTGGAGCACGCCTCCGGCCCGGCGCTGCTCACGCTCATCGACCGGCTCATGCCCCTCGCCCTGCGCACCGGGATCATGGGACGGCAGACGCGCGGCGTGTTCCGCGAGGTGGACGTGGCCGGGCTCAACTACTGCAAGCAGGGGCCGGCGTACTTCCATCGGCGGGATCCGCACCGCGTGTTCTGCGCGAGCGAAACCTACCCGCAGGACATCGCGTACAACTGGCCCGCCATCAAGCGCCTGCCATACCATATCGGCGACTTCGTATGGACCGGCTGGGACTACATAGGCGAGGCGTCCGTGAGCGCATGGGCGTACGCGGGCGCGCGCGACGAACGCGGGTGGGCCGCGCAGTTCGGTGACCGGCTGGGGCTTTCCGGCATCCGCACCGCGCCCTACCGCCGCTACCCGGCCCTGCTCGGCGCCAGCGGGCTGATCGACATCACCGGACACCCGACCGCGCAGGCCTACTACCGTATGGTCGTCACCGGGGCGCTGCGGCGTCCGGTCATCACCGTCCGGCCCATGACGCTGCTGCACGGGCGGCACCCGTCGCGCCGCACGCTGCCGTCGCGGCTGCTGGACGGCACGCTCAACCTGCTGCGTCTGAGCGGCTACGACCGGCGTCACGGCCTGAACAAGACCATGCGGTTCATCGAGCGCGGGCACGACGGCGTGCGCAGCTGGTCGTGGCCCGGGTTCGAGGAGCGGACCGCCGTGGTGCAGGTGTTCTCGGGCGGCAAGTCGGTGCGGTTGCTGCTCAACGGCCGCGTGGTGGGGGAGCAGCCCGTGTGGCGGTGCTGCGCGGAGTTCCTGCTGCCGTACGAGCCGGGCGAGCTCACCGCCGTGGCGCTGGACGCGGACGGTCGGGAGATCGCGCGCGATGCGATCCGCTCCGCAGGGCCGGACGCGCGGCTCGCGGTCACGGGCGCGGAATGGCTGGAATCGCCGTACGCGGAGGGCCCGGCGGCCGGCGGCGACGCGGGCATGGGACGCCACCGCGGCGGGGCGATCGTGTACGTGGACCTTGCGCTGACCGACGGCGGGGGCGAGGTGCGGGTGGCCGACGACCGGCGCCTTACGGTGACGCTCACCGACCGGGCGCGGCGGGCCGGCGTGGAGCTGCTCGGTGCGGCCAGCGCGAACCCGATCACGGTGGACGAGCTCGCCTCCGCCGACGGCGTGGCGGCCTCGTGCACCACGTACTTCGGACGCGCGCAGGCGGTGCTGCGTGTGCCGGACGCAATGCCCGGGACGATGTCGGGCGCGCTGATCACGGTCACGGCCGAGGGGTTGCCGTCGGTCTCATGGCCTCATTCCGATCCTCAGTGAGCACACATCCCGCGCCGGCCGGACGCTTATGGGAATGCGGGGACGTATATGGCAAAGGCGGCGGACGGTGTTTGCACATTGACCGGTCAATGTGCAAACACCGTCCGCCGCCTTTTGGGGCTATAGGATCCCGGACCGGCGCCTCAGACCAGACGCCCGCGCTCCATGGTCAGGACGCGGCTCGCATGGGCGAGCACAGCGGGGCGGTGGGAGACGATGAGGTAGGCGCGGCCGTGCTGCTGGTCGATGAGCGCGCGCATCACCTGTCCCTCCGTCAGCGCGTCCATGTTGCTCGTCGGTTCGTCGAACAGCATGAACGGGGCGCGGCTCAGGAACGCGCGGGCCACGGCGACGCGCTGCTTCTGCCCGTCGGACAGCTCCGAGCCGTTGCGCAGCAGCATGTGGTCGAGCCCGTCGGGGAACTGGTCGATCACCTCGTCCAAGCAGGCCGCGTGGGCCGCGTCGGCGATCTCCTCGCGCGTGGCGTCCGGGCGGGCGATGGCGATGTTGCCGGCGAGCGTGTCGGAGAAGATGAACGTGTCCTGGCTCACCAGCGTCTCCGTGGCGCGCAGGGACGCGGTGTTCACGTCCTCGATCGGCTCGTCGCCGATGAGCACCTTGCCGCCGGTCGCGTCGCGGAAGCGCATGAGGATGTCGATGAGCGTGGACTTGCCGGCGCCGTTCTCGCCCTGCACGCCGATCACGTCGCCGGGGCGGATCTCCAGATCGAGGCCCCTGAGCACGTTCTCGCGGCTGTCCGGGTAATGGAAGGAGACGTCGCGCACGCTTATGCCGGCGAACCCGCCGAGCTTGACACCCTCGTCGCCCTCGTGCTCGCGCACGGCCGGCGTCTCGTCCATGAGGGCGAACACGCGGCGGGCCGCGGCGAACGTGGGCTGGATGCCGGAGCCCAGACGGGAGACGGCGATGAGCGGCGGGAAGGAGACGAGGAGCCCGCCCAGCGCGGCCAGCGCCACGGCCGGGTCGTTGAGGTCGCCGGCGCCGATGAGCGCCCAGACCACGCCGGCGAACGCGATGATGCACAGCAGGGTGAGCGCGTCGGTGACGAGCGAGTTGAAGCCGGTCACCGCGCGGGTGCGGCGGCGGGCGGCGGTCATGGCGTTCGTGTCCGCGAGCAGGCGTTCGCGGGTGTTGCGGCCCGCGCCGAGCGCGATGAGCTCGCGGCGGCCGTCGAGCGACTCGAGCAGGTCGGTGTGCAGGCGGCCCTGACGCTCGCGCTCCTGGAACGCCGTGCGGAACGTGACGTCGGAGAACGCGAACGGCAGCGCAAGGCCCACGAGCAGGTAGGCGACGAACGCGGTCAGACCCAGCCTCGGGTCGATCACGGCGAAGACCACGCTGTTGGCCACGCCGCACACCGCCGCGATGGCGATGGGCGAGAGGGTGTGCGCGTAGAACAGCTCCAGCAGTTCGATGTCCTCGGTGAGCATGGTCACGAGGTTGCCGCGCCCGCGCTCCTTGAGCTTGGCGGGGGCGAGCCGGCGCATGGTGTCGAACACCTGCGTGCGGATGTCGCGCAGCAGGCGGAACGCGAGTTCGTGGTTGTTGAGCTGCTCGCCGTACGCGCACGGTCCGGCCAGCAGACCGCAGACGACCGCCGCCGCGACCGGAAGCCAGAAGTCCCGGCCCTGATACCAGCGTGCCGCGCCGAGGGTGCCGAGCATCACCGCGTACACGGCGAACAGATGGCCGAGGGAGCCGCAGACGATCGCCCTGAGCTCCACGCCGGCGAGCGGACGAATCTGCCTGAACATGCGTGCGATCATCGTGCCGCCTCCCCGTTGTTGGTCTGATTGCTGTCCTGAACCGTGTTTTCGATGCGTTCCTGCTCCTCCCATTCCGCGGCGAACAGGCCTCCGCGCGAGACGAGATCGTCGAACGTGCCGCGCTCGGCGACCGAGCCGTGGTCGAGCACGATGATCTCGTCGGCGTTGCGGATGCCGGCGAGGCGGTGCGTGATGGTGACGACCAGCGCGTTCTGGGCGAGGATGGTCATGAGGTTGGCGAGCGTTTCGTCGTGGTCGCGGTCCACGGCGCTCGTCGCCTCGTCGAAGATGTAGATGGGCGTGTGCCGCAGCAGGCCGCGCGCGATGATGAGGCGCTGCTTCTGGCCGCCGGAGAAGTTGCCGCCCTGCGGGGCGACCTTGGCGTCGTAGCCGGAGCGGTCGGAGATCTCGCGGTCGAGGTCCACGCCGCGCAGCACGGTGTCGAACTCCTGCGCCGTGTAGCCGCGGGCCGCCGGGTCGAGGTTGTAACGCAGCGTGCCGCTGAACAGGTGGTCGGTGCCGCGGACCACGGTCTCCACGTCGATGAGCTGGCGCTGGTCCACGTCGCGCAGCTCCACGCCGCCGATTTTGAGGCTGCCCTCGTAGTCGCGGCGCTCGCCGGTCAGCAGCGCCACGAGGGTGCTCTTGCCGGAGCCGGACGGGCCGACCACGGCCACGTGGCCCATGACGGGCAGGTCGAGATCGATGTCGCTCAGCGCGGTGAAGCCGTTCGGGTACGCGAAGGTGAGGCCCCTGGCCGTGATGCCGTCGTTGATGTTGAGGGGCTGGGCGGGCTGAGGCTGCTGCTGCGGCGCGGTGGTTTCGGTGGTTTCGGTGGATTCGGCCGGCGCAGTCGGTTCGGCGGCGTTGGCGCCGGTGGCGAGGGACGCGGCGATGGCCTTGCCCTGCTTCATGGCGACGACCGCCTGATGGGTCAGGTAGACGAGCTGGCGCTCCGGGGCGAACAGGCGCACGCCGGCGATCACCACGATCGCGGCGACCATGAGCCCGTCCGGACGGTCGTGGCCGGTGAGGGCGGCGGTGAACGCGGCGGCGATGACCGCGACGTAGATCACGAGGTCCGAGGCGATCAGGGAGCGCAGCTGGCCCGCGAGCACGTCCATGGTGATGCGGCGGAAGCCCTCGGAGTCCTTGTACAGGCGCTCGGACTCGCGCTCGTCGGCATGGAAGATCTTCAGCGTGTTGAGGCCGCGCAGGGCCTCCTCGAAGCGCAGGCCCACATGCTCGTACTGCTTGAGCTGGTTGGTCTGCACGGCGATGTCCTTCTTGCGCGAGCCGTTCGCGGCCATGGGCAGCGCGGCCATGCCGACCACGATGATGAGCCCCGCGCCCCAGTTGAGCGGCATGAGCGTGCCGGCGGCCACGAGCATCATGATCATGACCTGCACGAAGTTCGGCACGTAGCCGGTGAAGTAGTTGATGATCGCCTTGACGCCCTCGACGGACAGCATGGCGAGCGACTGGTTCGCCAGCGGCTTCGCCTCGTCGTCGCGCTGCGCGTTGCCGGTCTCGTTGCGGTCCGACCGGAACATGCCCATGTACATGGCGTCGGCCAGGGCGTCGTTGAGTCTGCCGGCCACCTGCGTGGACATGGCGTTGGCGACCCAGCCGAGCGCGAACTTGACCGCCAGCAGGACGACGAGCGCGACGACCGCCGCGGCGACGTCCCCGGTGACCGGCAGCGTCCACGCCGGCACCGCGATCCCCAGCAGGTCTCCGGCCGTGAAGCAGACGATGAACACCATCGCCACCTCGATCAGGGATCCGATGGCCGCCAGTATGCCGATGGCAATCGATTTGCGCATGTCGGCGCCCGGCAGGCCCGTCAAAACTTTCGAAATCATGCAATACCCGCTTCAATACCCGGTTGGACCGGCGAAAAACTCTTCCAACTGGCTAGGGTAACAGGGCGGGAAAGCAAGCTCAAGGGTCGGTCCATGATTCCGCCGTGGGCTGGTCGGGCGGAGCCGTGGAACGCGAAACGCGGGCGGCGAAACACGGGCTGCGCGACGCCGTCCGCGTTTTACCGCCCGTATTGCCTGGCTACAGCGTGACCCGGGCCGGGCCCTCCACGGTGACGGGCGCCGCGGAGGCGTCCAGCGTGACCTCGGCCGTGGCGAACGCGGGCACGGTGAGCGTGAGTGCCGTGGGGTCGTCCTTCCCGGCGCCCCGCCTGGCGTGGACGGCGATCGGCCCATACGGCGTGGGCACGCGCGCCTCGGCCTCGTGGTTCGGTTCGAGCTGCGGGCGCACGGCGAACGTGCGGTAGCCGGGTTCGAGCGGGCGGATGCCGAGCATGCCCTGCGGCAGCAGGAACGCGGGGGAGGCGGCCCATGGATGCGAATACGTGGTGTTGCCCTTGATCGACACGTCCCAGCCTTCGGACGTGCCGCCGGCGCCGGCGAGGATCATGTTCCACCAGCTGCGCGGACGGTCGTGCGAGGCGACCAGACGGTTGGCGAGGCGGCCGAAGCCGGCGCGGTACAGGCCCTCGAGCAGCACGGCGGCCGTGTAGACGCTGCACGCCATGCCCTTGGCCTCGAGGAAGTGGCCGATGCGGGTCACGCGGTCAGCCGGCACCTCGGCGAAGGCCAGGGCGAACGCGGAGGCGTGCTCGGACGCGTGGTCGAGGGGTTTGCCGTCCGCGCCCGTGTCCAGACCATCCACGTAGGCGCCCTGGAAGTCGTCGAACAGGCGCTCGTGGATCGCGGCGCGCATGCGCCCGGCCGTGCGCGCGAACCGGTCGGCGTCATCGTCCCGTCCCAGCGCGCGGGCCAGCTCGGCCATGTCCGCGTACGCCTGCGACGCCAGCGCGTTGACCACGGTGTTGACGCGGCCGAACGCGAACCCGTCGCGCTCCACCGGCGGCCAGTCGACCAGATCGCCGTCCATGACGCTCGAATCGCCGGGATCCTTGACGATCAGGCCGGATTCCGCGTCCAGATAGCGCTCCGGCAGCAGCCCGACGAGGCGGTCGTACTCGCGGCGGGCCTGCGTGGGGTCGCCGGTCGCCATCCAGCCGTCGTGCACGGCGAGGATGAGGTACAGCGGCCATTCGGTGGGCCACGTGCGGTTCGCGATGAGGTAGTCGACGGAGTACGCGCCCAGGCTCGGCGCGTCGTCGAGCAGCAGGTGCGAGCGCCACTGCAGCCACGCGTCGGCCTCGTACGCGGCGCGTTCGCGGGTCCACGAGTCGGCGTAGATCGGGCCATTGAACGCCTCGATGGTGTTGCGGCAGAAGCGCCACACCGTGTTGAGGGTGCGGTTGTCGGCCTCGAAGCCGGCGGCGGACTCGTCGAAGGGGTATTCGATCGCGGCGGCGTCCACCGATTCGGGGTGTGCGGCGATCCAGCGCACCGCGGCCTGCGAGGCGTCGTCGTCCGCACCGATGATCTCCACGTAGCGGAACACCTTGAGCCCCCACGATTCGACGGCGGGGGAGCCGGCCGGGATGCGCCACGTCTCCTCGTAGGTGTTGAACGCGCTCAGCTGGTACTTCACGCCGCCGTCCGGATTGAGCACCTCGCCGTAGCGGATGCGGAACGCCACGCCGCGCTCGGCGTCGGGGGCGAGGCGGACGCCGCCCATCCACGCGCGGCCGAAGTCGATGATCACGCGGTTGTCGTCGGTGAGAGTCACGCTGTCCACCGGCTCGTAGCCGACCTGCACCTTGTCGGTGGGGGTGGGGGCGAGCTTGGCGAACGGGGGCTTGGCGACGGCGGCGGGCCAGTCCGCGGCGCCGGCTGCGACCGTTGCGTCCGGGGTTGCGGCAGACGAGGTTGCGCCGTCCGGGGTTGCGGTTGGGATCCAGTCCGGGTCGCTGAGTGCGAACGGGTAGCGGGAGGCGACGAGGTCCTCGGCGGGGGATTCGCAGTACTGCGTGCCGGTGGACAGGGAGTCGGGGTAGGCGCCGTTGCCGACGATGCCGGTCCAGTGTTCGCCGTCGGTGCCGAAGTGCAGGGTGCGACCGTCGGCGAGGCCCAGATCGAGCTGGGCGAGGAACCGCTGGTCCTCGAGCGTCCATGCGACCACGCCGATGGCGTTGCGCCCGCCGCGGACGATGAGGTCGGTCACGTCGAAGCCGTCGGTGCGGGCCTCGTCGCCGATGGGGAACGTGGGGCCGAGGCCGACGAACGTGCCGTTGAGCCATGCGCGGTAGACGAACTGCCGTCCGGGCTTGACGCTGGCGGCGGTCATGTGGAGCGTGGCCCAGCGGACGGGCTCGTCCGGCAGATCGAACACGCCGCGCAGGAACGCCCAGCCGAGGCCGTTGTGCTCGGTCTGCTTGATGGTGGGGCGCTGGAAGAACGCGTCTCCGGCGTCGCTGGACTCCTGCGCGAGATGGGAGAAGACGGGGGCGGGCGTGCCGTCGTCGGTGCTGGCGGTCGCGGCCGATGGGCTGGCCGCGGTGGCGGCGCTGGCGATTGGGCCCGACGGGCTGGCCGCAGTGGCGGGATCGGCCCAGATCGGCGTGGCCTGCCAGTCGTCCGCGGCGGGGGCGGTGCCGAAGGTCACGGGTGCGGATGCGGGATGGAAGGTGGGGCGGGCGCCGTCCTCGGTGGATTCCACGACGAGCCAGTAGCGAGCGGAGGGCGCGGCCGCGAAACCGGAGAGTTCCAGCGACGGTTCGCCGGTCGTCTCGGAACGCCAGATCGGCGTGGCTGCGGAGGTCTGTGCGGCGGAGGCGTACGCAGCGGCGTTTTCCGCGTTGTCGCGTGCGATATCGTCCACGGCGTCTGCCATCCGTTCGCCGGCGTTCCCCAGGACGTTCTCCGCGTTGCCTTCCGTGTTTTCCGTGCCTTCAGTGCCTTCCTCGACCGGGCGATCGTAGACGACGACCCGCCATGCGGTCCTGCCCGGACGGGCGTCGGATTCGGGCCACCAGCGCACGCGCACCGGCGCGCCCGGCTCCAGATCCACCGGCTCGATGCGTTCATTGATGCGGATGTGCGTTATGGCTTGAGCGTGAAGGCTTTCCGAATCGCCCACGGCAATCCCCTTTGATCGGTTTTGTGCAGTTGCAATCATTATAAAACGTCGCGTACGTCGTATTCGTGCGATTTGGCGATTGCTCACAAAATGGGATGGGCGCGACCGTACTGCGGATTGCGCCCATCCCATGGAATTGCCTTGAGCGGAATTGCCTTGAGCCGAGATATGACGTGGGGAGGCCGATCATTTCGGATCGGCCTCCCCACGTCACGCGTTTTGCCTACGGCATTTGTGCTGTGCCGTATTGGTGTCCGCCGCGTTTTGCCTGTTTGCGGCTTCCCGCCGCGGAACTCGTCCGTCTACCGCAGCGCCTTGGCGCCGATGTCGTGGCGGTAGAACATGCCCGTCGTGTCGAGCTTGTCGATGATGCCGTAGACCTTGTCCTGAGCGGACTTGATGTCGTCGGCGTGGACCTGCACGAAGAGCACGCGGCCGGAGTTGGCGACGAGGGAGCCCGGCTCCTCGCCCGCGGCGACGCCGGCGTAGAAGACGTGGGAGTCCTCGTCCACGGGGATGTCCGGGACGTGCGCGCCCTTGACGACGTTGACGGGGTAGCCGTCGGAGGCGAGCACGACGCCGAGGGTGGCGCCCTTGTCGGTCCACGTGAACTCCGGGGTCTTGCCGTCGAGGATGGCGGTGATGCCGGCGTTGAGGTCGGAGGTCAGGCGGGGGAGCACGACCTCGGTTTCGGGATCGCCGAAGCGGGCGTTGAACTCGATGACCTTCGGGCCGTCGGCGGTGGCGATGAGGCCGGCGTAGAGGATGCCGGTGAAGGGCACGCCCTCGTCGACCATGGCCTTGCACATCGGGCGCACGATGGTCTCGATGGCGGTGTCCACCACGTCCTGGCCGATCTGCGGGACGGGGCTGTAGGCGCCCATGCCGCCGGTGTTGGGGCCCTCGTCGTTGTCGTAGGCGCGCTTGTGGTCCTGAGAGATGGGCATGGGCCAGAAATCCTCGCCGTTCACGAAGCTCATGAGGGAGAACTCCTGACCCTCGAGGAAGTCCTCGACGACGACCTTGGCGCCGGCCGCGCCGAAGCGGTGGTCGACGAAGATGTCCTCCAGCGCCTTGACGGCGGTGTCCACGTCCATGGCGACGGTCACGCCCTTGCCCGCGGCGAGGCCGTCGGCCTTGATGACGATCGGGGCGCCGTGCTCGCGCACGTACCGCTCGGCCGGGGCCAGCTCGTCGAAGGTGCGGTAGGCGGCGGTGGGGATGCCGTATCGCTCCATGATCTGCTTGGCGAAGTCCTTGGAGCCCTCGATCTGCGCGGCGGCGCGGTTGGGGCCGAACGCCTTGATGCCCGCGGCGGCGAAGTCGTCGACGATGCCCTCCATGAGCGGCACCTCGGGGCCGACGAACACCCAGTCGATGGCGTTGTCCTTGACGTAGTCGCACAGCGCCGCGTGGTTGGACACGGACAGCTGCGAGGTTTTGATGCCGTCGCGCTCCATGCCGGGGTTGCCGGGGATGACGGTCACCTCGTCGACGGTGGGTGCCTTGAGCAGCGTGTAGGCGATGGTGTGCTCGCGCGCGCCGGAGCCGATGACCAGAACCTTCTGACCCATTTCACAGTCCTTTCTTGTGAAGTCTTGTAAGTCTCGGTGCGATGCCCGAATCGGGCGCCGCTCAGTGCAGTGCGATGCGCGAACCGTCCGCGTCGGCGACGATGCCGCCGATCACGTAGCCGGTCTCGCCGTTGTCCTTGAGCAGCTGGAGCGTCTCGTCCGCGCGGGACGCGTCGACGGCGAGCACCATGCCGATGCCCATGTTGAAGATGTTGAACATGGGCATGTGGTCGATCTCGCCGGCCTTCTCGAGCACGTCGAAGATCGGCAGCACCGGCCAGGATCCGAGCTTGATGTCGGCGGCGAGGCCGTCGGGGATCATGCGCGGGATGTTCTCGATGAAGCCGCCGCCGGTGATGTGCGCGACGCCCTTGACGACGCCGGCCTTGAACAGGGGCTTGAGGGTCTTCACGTAGATCTTGGTGGGGGTGAGGAGCACGTCGCCGAGCTTGGCGCCGCCCAGCTCGTCCAGCTTGGTGTCCACGGTGTAGCCGGCCTGCTCGAACAGGGCCTTGCGCACCAGCGAGAAGCCGTTGGAGTGCACGCCGGTGGACGGCAGGCCGATGAGCACGTCGCCCTCGGTGATGCCGGAGCCGTCGACGATCGCGGACTTCTCCGCCACGCCGACCGCGAAGCCGGCCAGATCGTACTCGTCCTCGGCGTACATGCCGGGCATTTCGGCGGTCTCGCCGCCGATGAGGCCGGCCTCGGACTCCACGCAGCCGTCGGCCACGCCGGAGACGACCTGCTCGAGCAGCGCCGGATCGTTCTTGCCGCAGGCGATGTAGTCGAGGAAGAACAGCGGCTGCGCGCCCTGGGCGGCGATGTCGTTGACGCACATGGCCACGCAGTCGACGCCGATCGTGTCGTGCTTGTTCGCCATCTTGGCGACGACGAGCTTGGTGCCGACGCCGTCGGTGCCGGAGATCAGCACCGGCTCCTTGTAGCCGAGCGAGGCGAGGTCGAACAGGCCGCCGAATCCGCCGATGCCGCCCACGACGCCGGGACGGTTGGTGCGTGCGACGTGCGACTTGATGCGCTTGACGACCTCATAGCCGGCTTCGACGCTCACTCCGGCGTTTTCATAGGCTTTGGGCATTGGTGTTCCTTTCTTGCGGTTCCGCGGTGCGGTCTGTTCGGTGTGTCGGGACGTCTGTGCGGACGGTCGTTCCGCTCATTCGGCGGGGGTTTCCTCCGGATGCCACTCGCCGGGCCTGAGCCCCTGCTGGCAGGAGTACTCGTTGCCCTCGTAGCGGCTCTTGTCGAGCGCGAACTTGGGCAGGCGGACGCGGTCCTCCGGCGTGAGCGACTCGAGGAATTCCTGCTCGTAGTCGTCGAGCGCGGTGGGGTAGTCGCCGTTGAAGTAGGCGACGCACAGGCCGCCGTAGGGGGCGTCGGCGTTGAGGCCGATGGACTCGACCAGCCCGTCGAGGCTCAGGTAGGCGAGGGAGTCGGCGCCGATGTAGTCGCGGATCTCCTCCACGGACTTCTTCGCGGCGATGAGCTCCTTGGTGGTGGAGATGTCGATGCCGTAGAAGCACGGGTACTTGAGCGGCGGGGAGCTGATGCGCATGTGCACCTCGGCGGCGCCGGCCTCGCGCAGCAGCTGGACGATGCGCTTGGACGTGGTGCCGCGCACGATCGAGTCGTCGATGACGATGACGCGCTTGCCCTTGACGACGCCGCGCACGGCGGACAGCTTCATGCGCACGCCCTGCTCGCGCAGCTCCTGGGTGGGCTGGATGAACGTACGGGCCACGTACTGGTTCTTGATCAGGCCCATCTCGTTGGGCAGGCCCGCGGCCTCGGCGTAGCCGGACGCGGCGGACAGCGAGGAGTTGGGCACGCCGATGACCATGTCCGCGTCCACGGGCGCCTCGGCGGCCAGACGCGCGCCCATGCGCTTGCGCGCGGAATGCACGTTGATGCCGTAGATGTCCGAATCGGGGCGGGCGAAGTAGATGAACTCCATCGAGCAGATGGCCAGCTGGGTCTCGTGCGTGTACTGCACGATCTTGTAGCCGTGGTCGCTCACCACCACGATCTCGCCCGGGCGGATGTTGCGCACCAGCTCGGCGCCGACCACGTCGAGCGCGCAGGTTTCGGAGGCGAGCACGTAGGCGCCGTTCTTCATCCTGCCGAGGGACAGGGGGCGGAAGCCGTTGGGGTCGAGCGCGCCGATCATGGCGGTCTCGGTCATGAGCAGGTAGGCGAAGCCGCCGTGGACGGTGTTGAGCGCCTCCTTGAGCTTGTCCATGAAGGTCGGCTTGCCGGACCGGCGGATGAGGTGCATGAGCACTTCGGTGTCGGAGTTGGAGTGGAAGATCGCGCCCTCGTCCTCGAGCTTGCGGCGCAGGGTGCGGCAGTTGGTCAGGTTGCCGTTGTGGCACAGGGCCATGTCTCCGTCGTGGAAGCGGAAGATGAACGGCTGGATGTTGTCGGTCGAACCGGAGCCGGACGTGGCGTAGCGCACGTGGCCGATGGCGCGGTCTCCCTTGAGGCGCTCGATCTCGCGCTCGTCGCTGAAGACCTGGGTGAGCAGGCCGAGGCCGCGATGGCCGATGAGGTGACCGTGGTCGTTGGAGACGATGCCGGCGCCCTCCTGGCCGCGGTGCTGCAGCGCGTGGAGCCCGAAATACGTCAGACGAGCGGCGTCCGGGTGACCCCAAACGCCGAAAATACCGCATTCCTCATGAATGTCTTCGAGTTCGGCGGACATATAAGCGGCATCCTTCCTTCTGATCGCGTGGTGTGGAGTATCGCCGTTTCGATACTGCTCCACGTTACCAATCGGCGGATACATCCTTGCCGAGACGACCCCGCCACGCCGGGTTTTCCGCGGAAAATTCCGCGTGTCGAACTTATGTTCGAGAGATGTGCTATGGTTGTGGGCAAGAAGTCGAACAAAAGTTCTACTTCTGTGCCGCCGTTTCGTCTGTCCGCACACCGATCCCGAAAGGAGGTCGACGATGGGGTCCCGCACCTATCTGGCCATCGATCTGAAGTCGTTCTATGCCTCGGCGGAATGCGCCGCGCTGGGCTTGGACCCGCTGTCCACGAATCTCGTGGTGGCGGATGTGGGCCGTACGGAAAAGACCATCTGTCTGGCGGTCTCGCCCTCGCTCAAGGCGTGTGGTCTGCCGGGCAGGCCGAGGCTGTTCGAAGTGGTGGAGCGCATGCGTTCCGTCAACGAGCAGCGGCGTCTCAGGGCGCCGGGGCGCCGGCTGCGCGGCGAGTCGTGGGATGCGGACCGGCTTGGCGCCTCACCGGAGCTGGGCGCCGCGTATCTGGTGGTGAAGCCCCGCATGGCGCATTATCTGGAGGTCAGCTCCGGCATCTACGGCATCTACCTGCAGTACGCCTCGCCCGAGGACATCCACGTCTACTCGATCGACGAGGTGTTCATCGACGTCACGCGCTATCTGCGCTATTTCGGCAGGACGGCGCACGAGTTGGCGCGCATGATCGTCGGGGACATTCTGGACCGGACCGGCATCACCGCCACCGCCGGCATCGGCACCAACATGTATCTGGCGAAGGTGGCCATGGACATCGTCGCCAAGCACATGCCCGCGGACGGCGACGGCGTGCGCATCGCGGAGCTCGACGAGGCGTCGTACCGGCGGCTGCTGTGGAACCACCGGCCCCTCACCGACTTCTGGCGTGTGGGGCGGGGCTATGCCAAGCGGCTCGCCGATTACGGCTTGGAGACGATGGGGGACATTGCCCGCTGCTCGCTGGGGAGGACGGACGAGTTCTACAACGCCGATCTGTTGCACAGGCTCTTCGGCGTGAACGCGGAGCTGCTCATCGACCATGCATGGGGGCGGGAGCCGTGCACCATCGCGGACATCAAAACGTACCGTCCCGGGGAAAGTTCGCTGAGCTCGGGGCAGGTGCTGCACTGCGCCTACCCCTATGAGAAGGCGCGTGTGGTGGTTCGCGAGATGGCGGACGCCATGGCGATGGAGCTGACGGGCGGGGGAAAGGTGACGAACCGCGTCGGTCTGTTCGTGGGGTACGACCGTAAGGTGCGACGGCCGCATGACGTGGAGATGCACGTGTCCGACTGGTACGGGCGTAAGGTCCCCAAACCGGCGGGCGGATGCGCGGAGCTGGGGCGTCACACCTCTTCGGCCCGTGCCATTGCCGGTGCGGTCATGGCGTTGTACGACCGCATCGTCGATCCGCGGCTCATGGTGCGCCGCGTCACCGTGGAGGTGGGCGACGTGCGACCGGCATCCGGGCCGGGTTCGGTGCGCTATGAGCAGCCCGACCTGTTCGACGAGACCCGCGCCGAGACCGATGCGGACGATGGCGGGTTCGCGGCCGCGCCGGCATCCGATGCGGGGCGGCGTGAACGCGAAGTGCAGCGGGCCATGCTCGCGGTTCGGAGCAAGTTCGGCGGGAACGCCGTGCTCAGGGGCACGAGCTTCGAGGAGGGCGCCACGGGACGCGACCGCAACGAACAGATCGGCGGGCACGCGGCCGGCGACGGGCGGTCGGTCCGCGTGCGTCGCGGTGACGACGGCAACGTCGAGAGGCTGCTGCCGGTATGGATCAACGCACGGGATCAGACGTGGATGCCGTTGGCGCGGGATCCGGGCGCGCGGGCGCGCTCGCAACGCAGGCAGCCGGGCATGGCGCAGGCGCTGCCTCGCGGCGTGCTGTGCCCGACCGACCGGTATGACGACATCATCGCGCTTGCAAGACCTGTCGTGCCGGGACACCCGCCCATGTCCCGGGACAAGCGCGCCGCGCAGTTCATGCCGTTTGCGGCGCTCGCGGGCTATGAATCGGCGCTGAGCCGCACTGCGGGCGAGGTGGAGCGGCGATACCGTGACGCGGGGGAGTCGATATGGGAGTGAGACGACGCTGGACGGGCGGACGTCGCGCGGGGACAATGGCGGTTATGCGCGGGCGCGCGCCTGCTGGGACCATGACTTCGTCGTTCCCGATCGTCGTGCGTGTCGCGCGGGAACGATGCGGTGGGACCGCGATGCCCGTCCCGTCTCGGGACGGCGGCCCGGATGCGTTTCACACGGCGAACAATCGGTAGGGAAGGGGCGAAGCATGCTGGAGACGGCGACGATGGTCGTATTCTGCGCGGCGCTTTTCGCCAGCGTGGCCGTTGGATGGTCGATCGTGCCCGCGCTGGTCGGAGGCCTCGCGCTGTTCTTCGGCTACGGACTGCTAACCGGTCACGCGGCGAAGCCCATGGCGGTCCGCGCCCTGCGCAGCGTGAAGGACGCCGGCATCATTCTGGTGACGTTCGCGCTCATCGGCGTGCTGACCTCGCTGTGGCGAATCGGCGGGACGGTCGCCTTCGTCATCGTGCACGCGGTGCCGGCCGCGCATGCCGCGACCGTGGTTCCGCTGAGCTTCCTGCTGTGCGCGGGCATGTCGGCGCTCATCGGGTCGTCCTTCGCCAGCGCCGCCACCATGGGCACCATGTGCATGGCGCTGGGGCAGGCCATGGGCACCAACGGGATGCTGCTCGGCGGCGCCGTTCTCGCCGGCGTCTACGTCGGGGACCGTTGCTCGCCGGTTTCCACCAGCGCCCTGCTCGTCAAACAGCTCACCCACACCAACCTGTTCGGCAATCTCGGCCGGATGCTGCGCACGGGGCTGATCCCCTTCGTGCTGTCGTGCCTGATCTACGCCGTCGCCGCGTGGCCCGGCGTCGGGCCCTTTGGGGCCGACGGGGAAGCGGGAACCGTCTCGGACGGCGGGACATCGGCAAACGTCGTGGGGATGCTGAACGGCTCCTTTGACCTGCGCTGGCCGGTTGTCGTGCCGGCGTTGCTGGTGATCGCGCTGGCCATCGCGCGCATAGACGTGCGGGTGACCATGCTGACGAGCATTCTGGCGTCCGTCGCGGTCTGCATCGGCGTGCAGCGCACGGGTTGGAGGGATCTGCTCGCCACCGTCGTCTTCGGGTATGCGGCGCCCGATCCGTCCGTCGGCGCGCTGCTCAACGGCGGCGGCGTGCTCTCCATGGTCACCGTGGGCGCGATTGTGTGCATTTCCTCGGCATACGCCGGCATCTTCGCGCAAACCGGCATGCTCGGAGGACTCCAACGGGGCATCGAGGGCATCGGCTTGCGCGCCGGGACATATGCGGCCACGCTCGTCACCGCGACCGCGACGGCCATGGTTGCGTGCAACCAGACGCTGACCATCATGCTCACCCATCAGCTGTGTGGCGGCGTGTACCGGGGTTCCGGTTCGGGCTCCTCCCGGAACGGCTCTCCCAACGCCGTTCCGGGAGACGAATCGGCCGCTGATCCGGGTTTCGGGACAAGGGCCGATAAGACGGGGATCGATGGGACGGAGGCTGATGGGACAGGGAAAACGGCGACTGACAAGAAGAGCGCCCGACCCGGCATGAAGCCGAACGAGCAACAGGCTATCGACATGGAGGATTCCGCCGTGGTCGTGCCGGCTCTGGTGCCTTGGTCGATCGCCGGCGCGGTACCGCTGTCCATCATCGGCGCGCCCACGGCGAGCATGGCTGCGGCGTGCTTCCTCTATCTGCTGCCCGTGTGCCGTCTTGTCGGCGCCGCGGCCGAAGGATTCAGGCGTCGCCGCCGGGAAGAAAATCCAAGCGGCCGGCGGCATGGGCGTGGCGGCAACCATGCTGGCGCAGGATATGCAACGGCATGACGGTATGACGGCGTGACATGACGTGCGATGGCGATGACGATGACGACGTGTGGCGACATGATCATGACAGCGCCCCATCGCGCGTCGCATGATGCCAAGCGCGTGACATGCGCCGAAAGAGATGCGGCGACGTGACTGTGCCGGCGCCCGTGTCGTCATGAGGGATATGACGGCCAGGGACATGGCGGCCGGCGGGGACGTCCGTGGTGTGACGCATCTCATAGCGGCGCGCCGCGTGGCGGCGGGCCCGGCATGGGCAGACTGGAACGGTGAATATGGAAGAGAGAAATATGGACGACAACATTCATCAGGCGGAACAGCCCGCCTCGGCGGCGCCCGTGGCGGGCGTGGCCGCGGCTCCGGCTCCCGCCATGCACCCGCTGTTCCCCGGGCGCACCTTCATCAGCACCGTGCTCGACGCGCTGGACAGCAAGGAGGAAATGACCGGCAAGCTGCGCGGCAAGTACATGCAGCGAGCGGTCATGGCCGGATTCTTCGTCGGCATCTTCTTCACCACGTTCTTCGTCATCAGCGCCACATTCGTCGCGCAGGGCCCCCAGATGGCGCTCGCGGGCAAGGTGCTCGCCTGCCTCACCTTCGGCTGGGCGCTCGTGCTCATCTACTACACCAACTCCGAGCTGCTCACCTCCAACATGATGATCGTGTCCATCGGCGCCTACCACAAGCGCATCGGATGGCTGCACTCGCTGCGCCTGCTCGGCCTGTGCCTCGTCGGCAACCTCGTCGGAGGCCTCATCGTGGCGATCCTCCTGCGCGGGTCGACCATCACCGACGGCGTGACCATCGTGCAGATGATCGCCGCCGCGCACGCCAAAACCTCCTATGTGACGCAGGGCGTCTTCGGCGTGGCGGACCTGTTCGTACGCGCCATCTTCTGCAACTTCTGCATCAACATCGGCATGCTCATGGTCTACAACGGCAAGCTCGTCAACGACTTCACCAAGTGCGTGATCATGATCGTGGCCGTGTTCGTGTTCGCCTACCTCGGCTTCGAGCACTCCATCGCCGACTCGGTGCTGTTCCTCATCGTCGGTCTCCACGGCGCCGTGAACCCGTGGCTGGCCATCGTGACCATCGTCGTGGTGCTGCTCGGCAACTTCGTGGGCGGCGGCCTGCTTATCGGCCTCAACTTCGCCGTCATGAACGACATGTCCCGCCCCGGTCATCCGCCGGTCTCCGACTTCGACCACTCGGCCCTCGAAACGCTGGAGGCTCCGCGGCCCGCCGGACTGTAAAGCGCCTCGGCAAACCGCCGGCATGCTGCGTGCGCCCGGTTCACGGAACGGAGAAATCACGATCCGTGCACCGGGCGCACGCGTAAAAACACCGGTTTTCTTGGTTTCAAGTCGTTTTCGGCGGATGCGGCTGTGTGTGCGCTGCCGGGTATCCTGCGATCGGAGGGATGCGGAGGAATGAGACGACCGGAGGACGCCCGGCAGCGTACACGCAAAAGCGGGGCCCGTTCCACGCCAAATGGAACGGGCCCCGCCTTTGCATCCGATGAACGGGACCGATCAGATTCCCGGAAAGACCGGAAACCCCGGAGAACAACGCCGGATCAGGCCGCGAAGTACTCCACGCCGGCCTCGAAGATCGGCTGGTACTTGTCGCCGGGCACGTTGAGGTACAGGCCGTTGCCGGAACGCTCCGAGTGGCCCATCTTGCCGAACACGCGGCCGTCCGGGCTGGTGATGCCCTCGATGGCGAGCAGCGAGCCGTTCGGGTTCACCGCGAGGTCCATGCCGGGCACGCCGTCCTCGTCCACGTACTGCGTGGCGATCTGGCCGTTGGCCCTGAGCTGCTCCAGCACCGGCTCGGCGGCCACGAAGCGGCCCTCGCCGTGGGAGATGGCCACGGTGTGCACGTCGCCCACCTCGGTCTTCGCCAGCCACGGGGAGAGGTTCGACGCGACGCGCGTGCGCACCAGACGGCTCTGGTGGCGGCCGATCGTGTTGAACGTCAGCGTCGGGCATTCGGCGGTCATCGGCACGATGTCGCCGAACGGCACCAGACCCAGCTTGATGAGCGCCTGGAAGCCGTTGCAAATGCCCAGCATCAGGCCGTCGCGGTTCCTAAGGAGGTCCCGCACGGCCTCGGTGACCGCGGGCGCGCGGAAGAACGCGGTGATGAACTTCGCGGAGCCGTCCGGCTCGTCGCCGCCGGAGAAGCCGCCGGGGATCATCACGATCTGGCTGCGGCCGATCTCCTCGGCCAGCGCGGCGGTGGACCTGGCCACGTCCTCGGGCGTGAGGTTGTTCACGATCAGCGTGGTCACGTCCGCGCCGGCGCGCTCGAACGCGGCGGCCGAATCGTACTCGCAGTTGTTGCCCGGGAACACGGGGATAACCACATGGGGCTTCGCGACCGGGGCGCCCACGTACACGGTCTTCTTCGGGGCCTCGAACGTCACGGCCTCGACGGTCCTGCCCGCGTCCGCCGCGGCGGCGGCCACGTTCTTGGAACGGTACGGGAACACCGACTCGATGCCGGACTCCCACGCCTCCTGCACGTCGTCTAGGTCCAGCGTCTCGCCGGCGGCCCTGAAGGCGTAGTCGGACGTGGTGACGCCGATCTCGCCCACCTCGACGAGGTTGGAGGAGGCCGGGACCTTCTCGTTGTCCGCGAGCTCCACGATGAACGAGCCGTACGCCGGGGCGAACAGGTCGTCCGCGGCGATGCCGTCGTTCAGGGCGAGGCCGATGCGGTTGCCGAGCGTCATCTTGAACAGCGCCTCGGCGGTGCCGCCGTAGCCCGGGGTGGAGACGGCCAGCGCCACGTGGTGCGACGGGTCGGTGAGCTCCTCGACGAGGGAGAACGCCTCGAGCAGCGCGTCCTTGTCCGGCGTGAGGCCGTCGGCGAGGTAGCGCGGCGCGATGCGCACCAGACGGTGGCCGGCGCCCTTGAACTCGGGGGAGGTGGTGCGCTTCATGTTGCCCACGGCCACGGCGAAGGAGATCAGCGTGGGCGGCACGTCGAGGTTTTCGAACGAGCCGGACATGGAGTCCTTGCCGCCGATCGCGCCGGCGCCCAGATCGATCTGCGCCATGAGCGCGCCCAGCACGGCCGCGGTCGGCTTGCCCCAGCGCTCCGGCTCGTCGCGCAGTTTCTCGAAGTATTCTTGGAAGCTCAGGTACGCCTTCTCGTGCTCGAAGCCGGAGGCCACGAGCTTGGCCAGCGACTCGACCACGGACAGGTACGCGCCGGTGAACTGGTTCTTCTCCATGAGGTACGGGTTGAAGCCCCAGGCCATCGCGGAGGCGGTGGTGGTCTCGCCGAACACCGGGATCTTGGCGACCATGGCCAGATTCGGGGTGAGCTGGCGGCGTCCGCCGAACGGCATGAGCACGGTGCCCGCGCCGATCGTGGAGTCGAAGCGCTCGGAAAGGCCCTTGTTGGAGGCCACGTTGAGGTCGGTGACCAGCGCGTGCATGCGCTCGGCCAGCGAGCCGGAGCGCCAAGCGGCCGGCGTCGCGTAGCCCTGCTGGGCCTCGACGTGCACGATCTGGTGCTTGGAGGCGCCGTTGGAGGCGAGGAACGAGCGCTTGAGGTTCACGATCTCGTCGCCGTTCCACGTCATCACCATGCGCGGGTCCTCGGTCACGGTGGCGATCACGGTCGCCTCGAGGTTCTCCTCGCGGGCGTACTTCATGAACTCGTCCACGTCCTCGGCGGCCACGTCCACGGCCATGCGCTCCTGCGACTCGGAGATCGCCAGCTCGGTGCCGTCCAGACCCTCGTACTTCTTGGGCACGGTGTTGAGGTCCACGTACAGGCCGTCCGCGAGCTCGCCCACGGCCACGGACACGCCGCCCGCGCCGAAGTCGTTGCAGCGCTTGATCAGACGGCAGGCGTCGCCGCGGCGGAACAGGCGCTGCAGCTTGCGCTCCACGGGCGCGTTGCCCTTCTGCACCTCGGCGCCGTCGAGCTCCAGGGACTCCACGTTGTGGGCCTTGGACGCGCCGGTCGCGCCGCCGATGCCGTCGCGGCCCGTGCGGCCGCCGAGCAGGATGATCCTGTCGCCGGGGGCCGGGGTCTCGCGGCGCACGTGGTCGGCCGGGGTGGCGGCCACGACGGCGCCCACCTCCATGCGCTTGGCCACGTAGCCGGGGTGGTAGATCTCGTCCACCTGACCGGTCGCGAGTCCGATCTGGTTGCCGTAGGAGCTGTAGCCGGCCGCGGCGGTGGTCACGAGCTTGCGCTGGGGGAGCTTGCCCTCGAGCGTTTCGGAGACCGGGACGGTCGGATCCGCGGCGCCGGTGACGCGCATGGCCTGGTACACGTAGGAGCGGCCCGACAGGGGGTCGCGGATGCAGCCGCCGATGCAGGTGGCCGCGCCGCCGAAGGGCTCGATCTCGGTGGGATGGTTGTGCGTCTCGTTCTTGAACAGGAACAGCCAGTCCTGATCCTCGCCGTTGACGTCCACCTTCACCTTGACGGTGCAGGCGTTGATCTCCTCGGACTCGTCGAGGTTCCTCAGGATGCCGTTCTTCCTGAGCCACTTGGCGCCGATCGTGCCCATGTCCATGAGGCACACGGGCTTGGCGTCGCGGCCCAGCTCGTGGCGGATTTCAAGGTAGCGGTCGAAGGCGGCCTTCACGGTCGCGTCGTCGATCGCCACCTCGTCCAGCTCGGTGCCGAACGTGGTGTGGCGGCAGTGGTCGGACCAGTAGGTGTCGATCACCTTGATCTCGGTGATGGTGGGCTCGCGGCCCTCCTCGGCGAAGTAGCGCTGGCAGAACTCGAGGTCCGCCAGATCCATGGCGAGGCCGCGCTCGTCGATGAACCTCTGGCCCGCCTCGGCGTCCATCTCGTTGAAGCCGGCGATGACCTCCACCTTGCCGGGGGTGGGCACCTGGGTCTTCAGCGTGGTCTTCGGCTCGAGGGACGCCTCGCGCGCCTCCACCGGGTTGATCACGTAGCGCTTGATGGCCTCCACGTCCGCGTCCGTGAGCTCGCCTTCGAGGGCGTACACCTTGGCGGAGCGGACGGTGGGGCGCTCGCCCTGCGAGATGAGCTGGATGCACTCGCTGGCGGAATCGGCGCGCTGGTCGAACTGGCCGGGCAGGTATTCGGTGGCGAACACGGCCGCGCCGCCGAAGTCGGGCAGATCGGCGGACACGTCGTCCACCTGCGGCTCGCTGAACACGGTGGGGGTGGCCTCGCGGAACAGCTCCTCGCTGATGCCCTCCACGTCGTACCGGTTCACGATGCGCACGGCCTTCAGGCCGGAAACGCCCAGAATCGTGCGCAGCTCGCCCGCAAGCTGCTGCGCCTCGACGTCGAAGCCGGGCTTCTTTTCCACGTACACGCGAAAAACCACTGCTGTTGTCCTTTCCTGAAAAACGAAAGTCGACCGTAGGGTCGAAAAGTTCTTGAAACCGAAAACGAGGCCCCCTGAGCCAGGGAGCCTCGGTGAAGCAGATCAGTCGATCTCGATGCCCTCGGACTTGGCGAGCTCGGCCAGACGGCCCTCGATCTCCTCATAGGCGGGGATGATGCTGCCGAGGCCGCGGCGGAACAGGTCCTTGTCCAGATGCTCGACCTTGCCGGAGTGATCGCGCTGGTCCCACAGACGGCAGGAGTCCGGGGTGATCTCGTCGGCCAGCAGGAGCGTGCCGTCGGAGGCGCGGCCCATCTCGATCTTGAAGTCCACGAGCTTGACGTCGATCTTGGCGAAGATGTCGATCAGGGCCTCGTTGATGCGGCGGGCCAGCGGGGCGATCTCGGCGAGGTCCTCGCGGGTGCACACGCCCAGGGCCACGAGATCGTCGTCGTTGACGAACGGATCGTGCAGCTCGTCGTTCTTGAGGAAGTACTCGAGCACCGGCTCCTTGAGCGGCAGGCCCTCCTCGACGCCGAGGCGCGAGCAGAAGTGGCCGGCGGCGGTGTTGCGCAGCACGATCTCCAGCGGGAACATGTCCATCTTGCGCACCAGCTGGGCGGTGTCGTTCACGCGCTTGACGAGGTGGCTGTCGATGCCGCGCTTCTTGAGCAGGTCGAAGATGATGGTGGTGATGAGGTTGTTCAGGCGGCCCTTGCCGGTGAAGTCCTCCTTCTTCTCGCCGTCGCCGGCGGTGGCGGTGTTCTTGTACTCGACCCAGAGGATCTCCGGATCGTCGGTTGCGTACAGCTGCTTGGCCTTGCCCTCGTAGAGCTTTTCCAGTTTCTCCATGACTCGCCTTCCAAACACTCTTTGTGGAGTGGAATTCCGGGTGAACTAACGGTAAAAGGCTACCAATCGCCGGCTACATTTCGCCCGCGCGTCGCCCCGCATGGCGCCCGTGGCGCGCGGACGGCGTAGAGTGGCGGGCGGAGAGAGGATTGACCATGGCATCAGCCGCAACGGCATACGAACAGATCGACTCGCGCCCGCTCACCGGGCACCAGCGCAGCGTCATCGCGCTCATGGTGATGAGCAATGTCTCGGAGTTCTTCGACATGTTCCTCATCGGGTTCGTCGTCTCCGTGCTCACCGCCGCGTGGCGGCTCACCGGGTTCGAGGCCGGGGCCATCCTCGCCTGCTCGGGGCTCGGCACGGTGATCGGCTCCGTCCTGTGGGGCCATCTGGCCGACCGCCTCGGCCGCAAGCGCGCCCACGCGTGGTGCATCGCGTGCTTCGTGGGCTTCACCGTCGTCTCCGTGTTCCTGCCCGACCGGGCGTGGCTGGCGCTCGCCCTGCTGCGCGTGGGCGTCGGTGTGGGCGTGGGCGGCATGAACATCACCTCCATCCCGTACGTGCAGGAGTTCGTGCCCACCCGCCACCGCGGCCTGCTGTCCGGGCTCGTCTCCGTGTTCATCCCCGTCGGCATGCTCCTCGGTGCGGCGGCGCAGGGCCTCGTGGGCGACGACTGGCGCGCGCTCATGGCGTTCGGCGCCATCCCCGCCCTGCTGCTCGTCTGGCTGCGCATGGTGCCCGAATCGCCGCGCTACTGGCAGATGGCGGGCCGTCCCGACAAGGCGCGCGAGGCGCTGGCGTGGGCCATGGAGATCCCCGTCGAACAGGTGGCCGCGCTGCCCGGGCGTCCCGCCGCGCCCGACCCGGCCCGCTGGCGCACGGTGTTCACGTGCCACGGGCGGTCCCTCGCCATCGTGGGCGTCGGTTCGTTCTGCTTCATCCTGGGCGGGTTCGCCGTCCAATCCTGGGGGCAGACCCTGCTCAAGGACGCCTTCGGGTTCCCCACGCGCATGGTCGCCCTGCTGTTCGTGGGCGTGTCCCTCGCCGACGTGGCGGGCCGTCTCGCCTCCGCATGGCTGGCGGATGCCATCGGCCGGCGCGCCACCATGTTCGTCTTTGGCATGATTGGCGCCGCGGGCTGTTTCGCCGCCGCGTTCCTCCGCACGTCCGGATGGGCGTTCTACGCGGCCGTGCTCGTGGTCATGACGTTCGGGGACGGCGTGTTCGGCATCCTCAACGCGTTCGGCGGCGAGCAGTTCCCCAACGACGTGCGCTCCACCGCGCTGGGGCTCGGCTACGGCTTCGGCGCCACCGCGAAGGTGGTCGGCCCGGCGTTCATGGGCCTGCTGGTGGGCGGTGGCTACGTCTCCCAGCGCATCGACATCACGGTGGTCACCACGGCGTTTGCGTTCTTCGGGGCGTGCATGGCCCTCGGCTCGGTCGTCTACCTGTTCGCCCGCGAAACGCGCGGCCGCGAACTCGAATCGCTGTGATGCTCGAACCCCTGTGATAATGGAATGGCGCCATCACGGTCGCATATGATTGCAAGGAGGTCAACGATGATCGATCATGTAGGACTGTTCGTCAGGGACGCCGCCGAACGCGCGGAATTCTACGCCAAGCTGCTCGCCCCGCTCGGCTACGTCAAAAAGGTGGAGTTCCCGGGCGCCATCTGCTTCGCGAACGACGAGGACGGCGACGGCGTGTGGATCGAATCCCCGAAATCGCCCGACCAGCGGCTCGTCACCGAGCACATCGCCTTCCGCGCCAAGGACGAGGACGCGGTGAAGGCGTTCCACGCGGCGGGGCTCGCCGCCGGCGGCACGGACAACGGCCAGCCCGGCCCGCGCCCCGCCTACGGGCCCACGTATTACGCCGCCTTCATCCACGACCCGGACGGCAACAACATCGAAGCCATGCTGCCGTGAGCGAGGGCGGGCGGCGGATGAACGGCGGGCGTGACGGTACCCTGACGTGACGCTGCGCGTGACGTTGTCCGGCTGTGACAATGTCCGTGACGTTGCCCGTCCGCGCTCCGTCACAGACAGCTGAAATCCTTGGAATGAAGCCGTTCCCGTGTTTCGGCTCATAAGGTGGCCCGTGCTCGGTCACGTGCAGCGTCACATTGCGTGACCAAGCGCGTGACCAAGCACGGGCCACCATCGGTATGAATCGGCGTGAGTCAGCCAACACTCGGTGAACGGTCGGCAGCCGCTCAGCGCACGTCGATCGTGAGCGCGTCGGCCACCCGGGCGGCCTTGGCTCGCGCGTCGGCCTCGGAGGACCCCACGGCCAGCGCGACGGCCATGCGGCGGTGCCCGTGCACCTCCGGCTTGGCGAAGATGCGCAGGTCGGTTCCGGGCTCGCCCAATGCCTCCGGCACGTTCGTAAAGACCGCCTCGCCGTCGCCCTCGACCACGATCGCATGGCTCGCGGCCACCGCGCCCTCGGGAAGCGAGAGGGCCACGTGCCTCTCGGTCACCGGCAGGCCCAGAATCGCGCGGGCGTGCAGCGCGAACTCGCTCAGGCGCTGCGAAGCCATGGTCACCATGCCCGTGTCGTGCGGGCGGGGGGAGACCTCGTTGAACAGGATCGAACCGTCCTTCAGCACGAACAGCTCCACGCCGAACACGCCCCAGCCGGTCTCGCCGGACGCCTTGGCCCTGGCGACCAGCCCCTCCACGGCCGCGTGCGCGATGCGCGACGCCTCCGCCAGCACCGCGCCGGACGAGGCGGCGGGCTGCCAGGACTCGCGGTAGTCGCCCGACTCCTGACGCTGCCCGATCGGCGCACAGGTCACGATGCCCGCGGACGAGGAGACGGTGAGCACCGTCAGCTCATAGTCCAGCGGGGCCAGCGCCTCCACGATCACGCGGGACACGTCGCCCTCGTCCGCCGCACGCCGGCCCTCCTGCGCCTCGGTCCACGCGGCGTCGATCGCGTCCGCGGAACGCACCACCGACTGCCCGTGGCCGGACGAGCTCATCACCGGCTTGACCACGCACGGATAGCCCACGGCCTCGGCTCCCTCGCGCAGCTCCCCGAGCGAACCCGCGAAACGGTACGGCGTGGTCGGCAGGCCCAGCTCCTCGTGGGCCAGCACCCGCAGGCGCTCGCGGTCCATGCAAATCGCCGCGATCTCGGCGCTCGGCACCACCTGCACGCCGCGCGCCGCCGCCCCGGCCAGCTCCGACGTGGCGATGGCCTCCACCTCCGGCACGACGATGTCCGGCCTCACCTCGTCGAACAGCGCGCGCAGCTCCCCGGCGTTCGCCATGTCGAGCACGCGGGACTCGTGCGCCACCTGCTGTGCCGGCGCACCCGCGTAGGAGTCGGCCGCGCACACCCACGCGCCCAGCCGCATGAGTTCGATGGCGACCTCCTTGCCGAGCTCGCCGGCGCCGAGGAACAGCACCCGGGTCGGGCGCACGCCCAGCGGCGTGCCGAGCGGACGGCCGGCGGAGGAGGGGGACACGGACGGGGAAACGTTCACATTGCTCATGTGCGCCATTGTAACCGTCCATAAGGAACCCCTATAGCCACGCCGTGGACTGTGCGGCGCGTCCGGCCTACACTGGGAATCACCGGACGGGGGAAAACCGGACCGGGCCAACGTACCAATCACTGCCAATTGCCAATAACAGCTGCCGGCCGATCGCCACAGGATCGGCCGGCAGTTTTCTTGCCGTGGAGCCGGACACGAAGCCAAGGAAGCGAAAACCATGCCGTCAACACCGTCGCCCATCGCATCGCTGATCTCCAAGCGGGCGCTCGCCCTGCCCGGCAATCCCTTCGCGGAGGCCGACGCGCGCGCCGCGGCCGCCGTCGCCGCCGGCGAGGACGTGATCGACCTGTCCAAGGGCAACCCGGACGGCCAGCCGCCCGAATTCGTCAAGGACGCGCTCGCCAGGGCCGCCTACGAACCGGCGGACTTCCGGTACGCGCCCTTCGACGGCAAGCCCGCGTACATCAGGGCCGCGGCCGGCTGGTACGCGCGTCGGCACGGCGTGACGCTGGACCCGGCCACCGAACTGCTCGCCACGTCCGGCTCCTCGGTGGGCATCGACACCGTCATCGAGGCGCTCGTGGACGAAGGCGACACCGTGCTCGCCGTCGAGCCGTACTACCCGCAGTACGAGGGCTCCGCCGCCGTGGCGAAGGGCCGGTTCGTCACCATCCCCACCGACGCCGCGCACGGGTTCCTGCCGGACCTCGACGCCGTGGACCCCGTCCTGCTGGACGAGGCCAAGCTGCTCATCCTCAACTATCCGAACAACCCCACCGGAGCCGTCGCCACGCCGGAGCTCTACGCCGCGGCCGTGCGGCTCGCCAAAAAACACCATTTCGCGGTGATGAACGACTTCGCCTACGCGAGGCTCGGCTTCGACGAACGGCCCGCGATCAGCCTGCTGGAGACGCCGGGCGCGAAGGACGTGGCCGTGGAGCTGTGCTCCCTGTCCAAGATGTACATGGTGGCCGGGTGGCGCGGCGGGTTCGTGGCCGGCAACGCCGACGTGCTGGCCGCCGCCAAGGCCGTGCACCGCCAGACCACCGTGCTCGCACCCAGCGTCATCCAGGACGCCGGCACCGCGGCCCTGAACTCCGACCAGTCAAGCGTGGCCGCGCTCGCCGGCCGCTACCGCCGCCGCTACGAGGTGCTCCACGACGGGCTCAACGCCGCCGGATTCCGCGTGCTCGACTCGCACGGCGGCCTGTTCGCGTGGATGGAGGTGCCCGCCGGCGCGGGAAGCTCCGACCAATTCACCGACTTCCTGCTGCACACGGCCGGCGTGGCCGTCATGCCCGGCTCCTGCTTCGGCGCGTCCGGCGAGGGATACGTGCGGCTGAGCCTGCTCAAACCCGAGGAGGACCTCGCCGAGGCGGTGCGGCGCATCGCGGCCAAGGCGCGGCCCTGAGCCCCGAGCCACCTCCGCGGTACGGCCGCGGTAGCATGGGGGAATGCCTGAGATCGAAGACGAAGCACGCGAAACGCACGAGGCCGGCGACCGTCCGCTGACGATCGCGCTGGTCATGGACACCATCGGCACACAAGGCAACGGCACCTCCAACTCCGCGCTCCAGTACGCCCGCGAACTGGAGCGGCAGGGACACCACGTGCGGCTTGTGGGACTCGGCAGCGAGGAATGGCCGGCGAGGGAGAACCACGTGCCGCTCGTCTCCTGGGTGGCCAAAAAGCAGCACATGCGCTTCGCCAAGCCCAGCGACACGCTGTTCCGCACGGCGTTCCGCGGCGTCGACGTGGTGCACATCTACCTGCCGTTCTCGTTCGGCCGGCGCGCGTGGAAAATCGCCCGCGAGATGGGCATCCCCGTGACCGCCGGATTCCACCTGCAGCCCGAGAACGTGAGCTACAACGCCGGGCCGATCAAATGGATCCCCGGCGTGAACGACTTCATGTACGCGCTGTTCCGGTTCTGGCTGTACCGGCGCGTCGGGCACATCCACACGCCCACCGAAATGATCGCCACGCAGCTGCGCGAGCACGACTACAAGGCCAAGCTGCACGTCATCTCCAACGGGTACTCGCCCCGATTCACGCCCAAGACGCAGCGCAAGGCGGGGGCCAGGGAGCCGTGGCGCTACCGTGTGGTCGCCTCCGGGCGCCTCGCGCGCGAGAAGGACCACGCCACGCTCATCCGCGCGGTGGCCATGTGCCGGCATGCGGAGCGGATCGAACTGCACATCGCCGGCACCGGCCCGCGCGAGCGGTACCTCAAGCGCCGGGCGAAGCGGATGCTGCCCAATCCCGCGTACATCGGGTTCCACCGCAACGCGGACATGCCGGCGTTCCTCAAAACCTGCGATCTGTTCGTGCACCCGTCGATCGTGGACATCGAATCGCTCAGCGTCATCGAGGGCATGGCCTCCGGGCTCGTGCCGGTGATTGCCGAATCGGAGCTGTCCGCCGCCGGCCAGTTCGCGCTGCTCGACGAGTCGCTGTTTCCCGCGGGGGACGCGGCCGCGCTCGCCGAACGCATCGACTGGTGGCTCGACCATCCGCGCGAGCTCGCCACGTGGGGCGCGAAGTACGCCGGGCACACGCGCGAGCACTATTCGATCGAGTCGTGCGTGCGCCGGTTCGTCGCCATGGAGCGCGAGGCCATCGCCGACGCGGCGTAGGCCATGCCCGCGCGCACGGGGAAATCCGGTCAGCGGGCGAATTCGTGGCGCTTGCGTCGGATCATCACCGCCGTCATGACCATGCAGTACGCCAGCGCGAACGCCCACGCGAACTGGTTCGCGTAGCAGATCGCGAGATAGCCGAGCCCGGCGCCCGCCAGCCACGCCCCGAGCGCCCGCCCGGCCAGCTCGCCCACGCCGGAGATGACCGCGTGCGTGGAATACCCCATGCCCTGCAGCGTGTTGCGGAAGATCATGAGCGTGCCGTGGATGAGGAAGTAGCCGCTGATGATGGTCAGGTACAGCGCCGCGTCGTCCACGATCCGCGGATCCGCGTCGCCCAGCACCGAGCCGACCAGCGGCCTGCTGAACAGGCGGATCACCACGAAGCACGCCATGCAGTAGACCGCTTGGATGACCGTGCCGGACGCCAGTCCCCGCTTGATGCGGTCGAGCCGCCGCGCCCCCAGATTCTGCCCGGCATAGGTGGCCATCGCCATGCCGACGCTTTCCATGGGCAGCGTGAACAGCTGGCGGATCTTCTCGCCGGCGGTCTGCGCGGTCACCGCGGCCGAGCCGAGCAGGTTGATGGCGTTCTGCATGATGATCGCGCCGATCGCGGAGACGGACACTTCGAAGCCCATCGGCACCCCGACCGCTGCGAGTCGCCGGAGGTGCGCGCCGGACGGGCGCATGTCCGCGCGGTGGGCGGGGGAGAGCATTTCGCGGAAGATCGGCACGCGCGTGAACGCCCACCAGCAGTTGAGGCCGGAGCTGATCGTCTGCCCGACGATGTTGCCGAGGGCGGAGCCGACCACGCCCATGCGGCACACCGTGATGAAGAACACGTCGAAGCACACGTTGATCGCGCACGAGGCGACGAGGAAGTAGAACGGGTGGCGCGAGTCGCCCACCGCGCGCAGCAGGGCGGCGGAGTGGTTGTACAGCACGGCCGACGGGATGCTGAGGAAGATCACCATGATGTACCGCCACGCCATGTCCATGAGGTCGGGCGGCGTGCTGATGAGCTCGAGCAGGGGGCGGGCGAGCAGGCAGAACGCCGCGGTGAACGCGACGCTCATGGCGGCGCACAGCCACGCTCCGTTCCATGCATAGCGGCGGAACCCCGCGTGGTCCCTGGCGCCGAACGCCTGCGCGGCGGGGATGGAGAAGCCGACGCACGCGCCCTGGATGAAGCCGAGCGTGAGGAAGTTCAGCGAATACGTGACGCCGACCGCGCCCAGCGCCGCGTCGGAGATGAGCCGGCCCACCACCACCGAGTCAGCGAAGCTGTACACCTGCTGGAACAGGGTGCCGGCCACGAGGGGCAGGGAGAAGACGAGGATCTGCGCGATGGGACGGCCCTTCGTCAGATCGCGGGTCGAGCCGTCCGCGGCGGCATTCGTGGAATCGTCCGCGATGGGGCCTCCCGCCGCCGAATTGCCCGCCGCGGAGCCGCCCCGCGCGGCGCCATGATTGCCGTCCATGCGTCACATTGTCCGTCACGGTCTCCCGCCGCCACGCCGTGGGCGACGATTCCCGTGCCCCAGTGCAGGTCTTCCTTGGTCGGAATGACCGGTGCAAGGGCGTGAAGATCGCCGCAACCGCGGCTACAGCAGGGCGATGAGCTCGTCCACGTGTTCGTCGGTGGTGGCCCAGCTCGTGGCGATGCGCACGGTGGTGTGTTCGGCGTCCGGCTTCTCCCAGAAGCCCAGGCGCACCTTGGCCGTCAGCTCCCGGTACCGCTCGTCGGAAAGCGTGACGAAGATCTGGTTCGTCGTGTTGACCAGCGGCATGACGTACCCCTTGGCCGTCAGCGCCTCGCGGATGCGGTCGGCCTGCTCGTTCGCGTGGCGCGCGATGGCCGTGTACAGCCCGTCGGTGAACAGCGTGTCGAACTGGATGCCGAGCAGGAAGCCCTTGGCGAGCAGCGCGCCGTGGCGCTTGACGATCGTGAGGAAATGCCTGGGCATGTTGCGGTGCGTGAACACCACGGCCTCGCCCATGAGCGCGCCCACCTTGGTGCCGCCCACGTAGAACACGTCCGCCAGCCGCGCGAGGTCCGCCATGGTCACGTCCGCGCCGCGGGCCGTGAGCCCGTAGCCCAGCCGGGCCCCGTCCACGAACAGCGGGATGCCGTACTTGCCGCACACCGCGTGCAGCGCCCCGAGCTCGGCCTTGGTGTACAGCGTGCCGTACTCGGTGGGGTGGGAGACGTACACCATGCCCGGCCACACCATGTGGTCGCGGTTGCCGTCCGCCATGAACGCGGCGCAGTAGGCGTCCAGCTCGCCGGCGTCCATCTTGCCGTCGTGCGCCGGCAGCGTGAGCACCTTGTGCCCGGTCGCCTCGATCGCGCCGGCCTCGTGCACGTTCACATGGCCCGTGTCCACGGCCACCACGCCCTCCACCTCGGAGAGCATCGAATCGATCACCACCTGATTGGTCTGCGTGCCGCCCACGAGGAAGAAGACCTCGGCGTCCGCGTCCCCGCACGCCTCGCGGATCTTCGCCTTGGCGCTCTCGCAGATCGCGTCCGAGCCGTAGCCCGGGTACTGGTCCATGTTGGCCTTGGCGATGCGCTCCAGAATCGCCGGATGCGCGCCCTCCGAATAGTCGTTCTCAAACGACAGCATGATGGTTCCCGCTCCTCCCGTGGGTCTTGCCGAATACGTCGCCATCATAGCGTCCGCGGCGCCGCGGACCCGCGCGCCGGTCGCCTACCTGTCCTTGTCCCTCTCGCCGCGCAGCAGGTCGATCGTCCGCCGCACGCGCTCCGGCAGCTTGGCGGACTCGCCCAGCTCGTCGAGGAACTCGTTGACGCGCTCGCGGTAGCGGCGCTGGGAGTCCGGGTCGAGCTTGAGCCCGTACAGCAGGCTCTGGCGGATCATCTCCGGCTCGATGTTGCCCAGGAACGTCAGCGTCTGGAAGGCCATGAACGGGATGAGCTGCGGGTGGCGCTCGCTGATGTAGTTCGCCCGGTCGTGCGCCGCCTCCAGCCAGTCGCCCAGCATCTCCGTGTTCCATCCGCGCATGATCGAGCCGGAGCGCAGGCGGTAGTGGTACAGCGTCTCGGGGATGCGCACCACCTGATGCGCCTCGCCGATCACGTTGCAGATGCGGGCCAGATCCTCGATCTTGCGCCCTACGGGGAAGGAGAACGCGTGGTCGCGGTAGATGGGCGCGGCGGCCATGAACGCCCAGAAGTACCCCTCGATCTCGAACTGCAGCTGCTTCCTCAGCGTCTCCTCGGGGGTGAGCACCTGCACGTCGTCGTAGTCGTTCTGCCGGTACTGCGACTTGAGCCGCTGGCCGAGCTCGCCGATCGTGTCGAAGCGGAACATCACCAGATCGGCGTCGTGCGTGTACGCGGCGGCGAGGCATGATTCCACGAGCCCCGGCTCCACGCAATCGTCCGAGTCGAGGAAGTAGATCCAGTCGCCGGTCGCGGCCGCGAGCCCCGTGTTGCGTGCCGCGGACAGGCCGCCGTTGGCCTGGTGGATCACGCGGATGCGGTCGTCCTTCGCCGCCCAGGCGTCGCACATCGCGGGGCAGTTGTCTTTGGAACCGTCGTCGACGAGGATGATCTCGAGGCGGCGGTAGGTTTGCGCGACGACGCTGCCGACCGCCTCGTCGAGGTATTTTTCCACGCCGTAGACGGGAATGACGATGCTGACCAGTGGTTCACGTGCGGCTGTATCCATGGCCTCCACCATACGCGACGGCTCCGCGACACGCCGTGCCGCGCCGGATTTTGACGACCGGTGAAACGTGTGTATAGTTCTCATCTGTTGCGAAAAACGCCAACACATGGTGGATATAGCTCAGTAGGTAGAGCAGCTGATTGTGGTTCAGCAGGTCGCGCGTTCGAGCCGCGTTATCCACCCCATCGATCCCCGGGCCGTTCGGTTCCGGGGATTTTTGCATTCGGCGGGTCGTCCCGCGCGAGTCGGCCCCGATCGGTGCCATGATGGTGGTGACTGCACTGAAGAAAGGACCATGGCATGGCCGACACCAAGGACGTTGATTATTACCACGGCGTGTACGGATACATCGAGGATCCGACCGCGAACAAGCTGCTGGTGGTCAGGAAGACCCGCGGCGCGTACAAGGGCAAGTTCGACCTGCCGGGCGGCGCGCAGGAGGACAAGGAGACCCGCGAGGAGACGCTGAGGCGCGAGATCCGCGAGGAGACGGGCGCCGACCTCATCGAGGGCGCCGACTATTTCATCTCCCGCTCCACCACCGCATGGACGGACGACGAGGACCAGCCGCGCACGCTGGTGCACACCTATGAGATCGCCCGCTGCGTGGTGGGCGCTACCGATTCCAAGATCGTCTCCAGCGACACCGACGGCTGCGAATACATGGCAAAGATCGCGATGAGCGAGCGCAACGCGTCCCCGCTGGTGCTCGAGGCGCTGGCCCACTTCGACGCCGTCGACCCGGACATCGCGGAAAAGGACCGCTGACGGGGCCGGTCCCTTCCGGTCATCCCGCCGCCACGGCCACGGCCGCGACCATCACCGCGCTGGTGACGAGTTCGCTCGGCGCCGCTGCCAGCGGCGGGATCACGCCATGCGCGGCGAGCCGGGGGAGCGCGGCCGCGCGGGCGAACAACAGCACGCCGGCCGCCCCCAGCAACGGGTGTACCGCGAATCCGGCGCAGGCCAGCGCCGCGCTCAGCGCGACGGATGCGATGTAATAGGCGTGCGTCGATTCGCGCCCGGCGCGTCCCACGGCCATGCTGGGCACGAACAGCAGCTGGCCGAACTCAAACAGGGCGAACGCGATGCCGACGACCGCCGAAGCGCGCGTGATCGCCCCCATTCCCGCGGCCGCGGCGCCGATGCCGCCGGCCGCGAGCACCGCCGCGGTCTGCGCGGCGAGCGAACGGTCCCGGCGCATCCACGCCAGCAGGAACGAGGCGCCCGCCACCACGACGTAGAACGGCGCCCACCACAGCAGCCGGGGCTCCATGATCAGCAACGGCAATCCGAGCGCGCACGTGACGCCCGCATACGTGAGCACGGGCGCAAGGTACCTGCGCCTGCCGTGCGAGGCCAGCCACCGCGCCGCGGTGAACTGCGTGCAGTAGCATCCCAGCCACGCCACGGTCAGCCACGCGCCGCGCCATCCGGTGCCGCCGGCCAGCGTGCCCGCGACCGCCGGGGCGAGGACCATCACCCACGCGCCCGGTTGGTTGGGCACCCACAGGCGCGAGAACTTGGACTTCGGGCGGCGGGGGCGGGATGTGCGATCGTTGGTCATGCCGACCAAGCCTACGGGCATCCCGCCCGACATGCCAGAGGCGTCCGCAGCGCCTTCAGTTCCATTCGCTGAGGTTCATGGAGGCGAACAGGGCGTAGACGTTCGGCAGCTGCGCGATCACGTCGCCGGCCAGAATCGGCTTGCCTATCGGCGCGAACGGCGTGGCGTCCCTGAGCTTCTCGGACGTCGGCGCCATGGCCTCGGCGAGGCGGTCGCGGTCCTCGTCGTAGACGACGACGGGCGGACGGGCGGCCTGTCCGGAACCGGAGGCGAGCTGTCCGGCCAAGCCGTGGATGAACGCGCCCGCGGCCGCCAGATCCGCCATCTTCAGCGTCAGGGACCGGTCTTCGTCCGCGGCGGCCTGCGCGAGCAGCGCGCCCAACGAACCGGCGAGCACGTCGCCCGACCCGGCCGTGGACAGCCACGCCGGCGCGTTGCCGTTGACCACCACGCGCGGCTTGTCCGGCCCGTCGCTGCCCACCACGACCGTGATCGCGCCCTTGAGCAGCACGGTGGCGCCGGTCAGACGCCACGCCTCCAGCGCGCATCCGAGCGGGTCGCGCTCCACGTCGTCGGCGTCCACGGCCTGTCCGCGGGAGCGCAGCAGCCGCGCGAGCTCGCCCGCGTGGGGCGTGATCACCACCTGCGGCGGCACGCGTTCGGGCAGCAGGTCCAGCGCGCCGGCGTCCACCACGACCGGCGGCAGCGACTCCTGGCCGCCCTCGTAGGTGGGCGCCAGCATGGCCATGAGGTCCTCGAACGATTCGGGCAGGTCGTCCAGCCCGATGTTGAGCAGTGATTCGGGCTCCGGCCAGTTCGCCTCGCCCACCGCGTACGGTTCGAGCAGGCGGCGGATGGCCTCGCGCTGGGGCGAATCGACGTCGGCGTGGTCGCCGTCCGGAATGCCGGAGCCGACCACCCACGCCTGGCACCGGCCCTCGCCGAACACCGCCTCGGGCAGCCGGTCCAGCACCATGCGCTCGGCGCGCTCCGGGCCGAGGTAGCGCACCATGCCCGCGTTGGCCCGCGCCGCGGCGGACGCGGACAGGACGGCCGCGCCGGGGTAGGCGTCGGAGCCGGTGATGAGCCCCACCACGCCGCGCGCGTACTTGTTGTCCGCAAGCCGCGGCAGGCGGATGTGCCGCCGGGTCTCGGCGGCGGAGACGAGCTCCACGGCCACGGGGACGCGGGAGGTGTCGAAGCCGAAGTCCACGAGCACGACCTGCCCGCAGGCGTACGCAGCCGGAGGCAGCAGCGCGCAGGGCTTGAGCGCGCCGAACGAGACCGTCACGTCCGCGGGGATGTACGTGCCCGGCAGCGTGCCGTCGTCCACGCCGACGCCGGACGGGACGTCGACCGCGAGCACCATCGGGTATTGCGCGGCCGGTTCGCTCACCGGCAGCGCGGGGGACCGGGGGTCGATCCGGTCCGCGCCGATGCGCTCGGCCAGCTGGGCCGGAATGCCGCGCAGCGCGCCTTTCAGGCCTATGCCGGTCATGGCGTCGATCACGAGGTCGGCGTTCTCGTACAGGTCCATGACGCGCTCAAGCGGGTCCCCATCGGTTTCGTCCGTCCCGTCCTGCGCGTCCGGGACCGCGGCGCCCGGAATGTCCGCCTCCGGGTCGAGTGCCAGCACGCGCCCGCCCGCGTCGAGCAGGGCCCGGAGTCCCTCGGCGTGCAGGGTCCGCCCGGTCGCCGCGCAGACCACGTTCGCGCCCTGATCCGCGAGCTCGGCCGCGGCGAACAGTCCGTCGCCCCCGTTGTCGCCCGCGCCGGCGAGCAGCAGGACGTGCGCGTCGGCCACGTCCGGGCCGTCGGGCTGGCGTTCGAGCATGGCCTGCGCCACGTGCGCCGCGGCGGTGGCGGCCATGCGCATGAGCGGCACGCCGCGCTCCAGCAGCGGGCGCTCCATCGCGCGCACCTGCTCGGCGCGCCACGCGGCGGAGACGAACGGGTCGTCGGTTTCCGGGGCCTCGTCGGGCCCGTCCGCGAAGTCGTTGTCGAGCCCGTCGTCGAGCCCCTCGTCGAAGTCGTCGTCCCCATGGTGGGCGTCGTTGAATACGGACCCCATCGTCTGCCCCTTTCTCTTGGCTGCACGTCCCACTCTACCTGCGCCGCGTGTCGCCCCGGCGCACGCGCGGCGTGTTCGATCGGAGCGGGTCGCGCCGAACTGAACGTCAAGTGAACACTACGGAACATTGGGGTTTCCGTTTTCCCGGGCCGGCGCGCCGGGCGCCGTTCGGACGTATACTGAACATGTACGGCAACCAAGGCGCCGTACCTCACGAACGTTGCCTTTGGAATACAACGGCGGCCCGGAGTGACAAGGTCTCCTCCGGGCCGTTTGTTATGCGCGGGCGCGCGTCGTCCCGCGCCCATGGTTCCGCGCGCATGGAACCATGTGGCGTGTCGCATGTCCGGCCAATCGGTATCATGGATATTCGTGTGTGCCGGAGGCATGCCTTATGTAACAGGCGTGGGCTCCGGGATATCCCCCGGTTCGTTTGGATCGCGCGCAGCAATGCGACGGCGAGAGGGCAGGGGGCCATCGGGCCGGTGGACTTGGCTGCTAACTCCGATTCGGGGCGCTCGCGCGCCCGGGGTAGGTGTGGGCTGCGGTGCGGCGGCCCACGAATAAGAAGAACCATTGAATCGGAGAATTCAAGTTGCCTACTATTGAACAGCTCGTCCGCAAGGGACGTCAGGCCAAGCCGAAGAAGTCGAAGACTTTGGCCCTGAAGGGCAGCCCGCTGCGCCGCGGCGTGTGCACCCGTGTCTACACCACCACCCCGAAGAAGCCGAACTCGGCCCTGCGTAAGGTCGCCCGTGTGCGTCTGTCCTCCGGCATCGAAGTCACCGCCTACATCCCGGGCGAGGGCCACAACCTGCAGGAGCACTCCATCGTGCTCGTGCGCGGCGGCCGTGTGAAGGATCTGCCGGGCGTGCGCTACCACATCGTGCGTGGCGCGCTCGACACCCAGGGCGTCAAGGACCGCAAGCAGGGTCGTTCCCTGTACGGAGCAAAGAAGGCGAAGTAATAGATTATGTCTCGTAAAGGACCCTCCAAGAAGCACACCCTGCTGCCCGATCCGATCTACGGTTCCACCGTCGTCGCGCAGCTGATCAACAAGATCCTCCTCGATGGCAAGAAGTCCATCGCCGAGGACATCGTCTACTCCGCCCTCGATATGGTCAAGGCCAAGAGCGAGCAGGAGCCGGTGGCCGTGCTCAAGCGCGCCCTGGACAACATCCGCCCGTCCCTCGAGGTGCGCTCCCGCCGAGTCGGCGGCGCCACCTACCAGGTCCCGGTCGAGGTCAAGCCGGCCCGCGCCAACACGCTGTCCCTGCGCTGGCTGACCGACTTCTCCCGCGCCCGCCGCGAGAAGACCATGGCCGAGCGCCTGGCCAACGAGATCCTCGACGCCTCCAACGGCCTCGGCGCTTCTGTCAAGCGTCGCGAGGATACTCATAAGATGGCAGAGGCCAACAAGGCCTTCGCGCATTACCGCTGGTAATTACGAGTTCGAGAGCTAAGGAACTGCAATGGCACTAGACGTGCTTACGGATCTGCACATGATCCGCAACATCGGCATCATGGCCCACATCGATGCCGGTAAGACCACCACCACCGAGCGAATCCTCTTCTACACCGGCAAGAACTACAAGATCGGCGAGACCCACGACGGCGCCTCGACGATGGACTTCATGGCGCAGGAGCAGGAGCGCGGCATCACGATCCAGTCCGCCGCCACCACCTGCTTCTGGAAGCGTCAGACCCACGACACCGACGAGAAGTTCCAGATCAACATCATCGACACCCCCGGCCACGTGGACTTCACGGCCGAGGTGGAGCGCTCCCTGCGCGTGCTCGATGGCGCCGTGGCCGTGTTCGACGGCAAGGAGGGCGTGGAGCCGCAGTCCGAGACCGTGTGGCGCCAGGCCGACAAGTACGGCGTCCCGCGCATCTGCTTCATCAACAAGATGGACAAGCTCGGCGCGAACTTCTACTACTCCGTCGACACCATCAAGGAGAAGCTCGGCGCCAAGCCGCTCGTCGTCCAGCTGCCGATCGGCGCCGAGAACGACTTCGCCGGCGTCGTCGACCTGATCCGCATGAAGGCCTACGTGTGGAACGACGTGTCCACCGACCAGGGCGCCCACTACGACACCGTGGACATCCCGGAGGACCTGCAGGACAAGGCCGAGGAGTACCGCGCCCAGCTCATGGACGACGTGGCCGAGGCCAGCGACGAGCTGACCGAGAAGTACCTCGAGGCCGGCGAGCTGACCGAGGAGGAGCTCCGTGCGGGCATCCGCGAGCTCACCATCGCGCGCAAGGCCTACCCGGTGCTCTGCGGCTCCGCGTTCAAGGACAAGGGCGTTCAGCCCATGCTCGACGCGGTCGTCGACTACCTGCCGAGCCCCGAGGACGTGCCGTCCATCAAGGGCTTCAAGCCGGGCGACGAGTCCGTCGAGATCGACCGCAAGCCGCTCGTGAGCGATCCGTTCGCGGCCCTGGTCTTCAAGATCTCCACCCACCCGTTCTACGGCAAGCTCGTGTTCGTGCGCGTGTACTCCGGCTCCGTCAAGCCGGGCGACAACGTGCTCGACTCCACCAAGGGCAAGAAGGAGCGCATCGGCAAGATCTTCCAGATGCACGCCGACAAGGAGAACCCGGTGGACGCCGCCGAGGCCGGCAACATCTACACCTTCGTGGGTCTGAAGAACGTCTCCACCGGCGACACCCTGTGCGCCGAGTCCGCCCCGATCTCCCTTGAGTCCATGACCTTCCCGGATCCGGTGATCCAGGTGGCCGTGGAGCCGAAGACCAAGGCCGACCAGGAGAAGATGGGCATCGCCCTCGCCAAGCTCTCCGACGAGGACCCGACCTTCCAGGTCACCTCCGACGAGGAGTCCGGCCAGACCCTGATCGCCGGCATGGGCGAGCTCCAGCTCGACATCATCGTCGACCGCATGCGTCGCGAGTTCAAGGTCGAGTGCAACGTGGGCAAGCCGCAGGTCGCGTACCGCGAGACGATCCGCAAGGCCGTCATGAACGAGGTCTACACCCACAAGAAGCAGACCGGTGGTTCCGGCCAGTTCGCGAAGGTGTTCATGAACTTCGAGCCGCTCGACACCGAGGCCGGCGAGACCTTCGAGTTCGTCAACGAGGTCACCGGCGGCCACATCTCGGCCGAGTTCATCGGACCCATCGAGGCCGGTGTCAAGGAGGCCATGGAGTCCGGCGTGCTCGCCGGCTTCCCGGTCGTGGGCGTCAAGGCCACCGTGTACGACGGCCAGATGCACCCGGTCGACTCCTCCGAAATGGCCTTCAAGATCGCCGGTTCCATGGCGTTCAAGGAGGCCGCTCCGAAGGCCAAGCCGGTCATCCTCGAGCCGATCATGGCCGTGGAGGTCCGCACGCCGGAAGAGTACATGGGCGATGTCATCGGCGACCTCAACCAGCGCCGTGGCAGCATCCAGTCCATGACCGACGCCACCGGCGTCAAGGTCATCGACGCCAAGGTCCCGCTGTCCGAGATGTTCGGCTACATCGGCGACCTGCGTTCCAAGACCCAGGGCCGCGCCATGTTCACCATGCAGATGGACTCCTACGCCGAGGTGCCGAAGAGCGTCTCGGACGAGATCATCAAGGCCCAGCGCGGCGAGTGACACGCGCAGCCGCAGTAGTGGCGTCTGTCCCCAGTCAGCGCTAATATCGATTAGCGTTGACTGGGTTCAGGGCTCGTCTGTGGCACAAACCCAGAAACCCAGCAAAAGGTAGCGAACGCCTGGCGCATTGCTGAGCGCGAGGCAAACTACGAGAAGTCCAGGAGGACTACACATATGGCAAAGGAAAAGTACGAGCGTACTAAGCCGCACGTTAACATTGGTACCATCGGCCACGTCGATCACGGCAAGACGACCCTGACCGCCGCCATCTCCAAGGTGCTGCACGAGGAGTACCCGGATCTCAACCCGGAGTATGACTTCAACCAGATCGATGCCGCTCCGGAAGAGCAGCAGCGTGGTATCACCATCAACATCGCCCACATCGAGTACCAGACCGCGAAGCGTCACTACGCTCACGTGGACTGCCCGGGCCACGCCGACTTCGTGAAGAACATGATCACCGGCGCCGCTCAGATGGATGGCGCCATCCTCGTTGTGGCCGCCACCGACGGCCCGATGGCCCAGACCCGCGAGCACGTGCTGCTCGCCCGTCAGGTGGGCGTCCCGAAGATCCTCGTCGCCCTGAACAAGTGCGACATGGTCGACGATGAGGAGCTCATCGAGCTCGTCGAGGAAGAGGTCCGTGACCTCCTCGACGAGAACGGCTTCGATCGCGACTGCCCGGTCATCCGCGTGTCCGCCTACGGCGCCCTGCACGACGACGCTCCGGATCACGAGCACTGGGTCGAGCAGATCAAGAAGCTCATGGACGCCGTCGACGAGTACATCCCGACCCCGGTCCACGACCTCGCCAAGCCGTTCCTGATGCCGATCGAGGACGTGTTCACCATCTCCGGTCGTGGCACCGTCGTCACCGGCCGTGTTGAGCGTGGCCAGCTGGCCGTCAACACCCCGGTCGAGATCGTCGGCATCCGTCCGACCCAGACCACCACCGTCACCTCCATCGAGACCTTCCACAAGACCATGGACTCCTGCGAGGCTGGCGACAACACCGGTCTGCTGCTCCGCGGCATCAACCGTACCGATGTTGAGCGTGGCCAGGTTGTGGCTGCTCCGGGCTCCGTCACCCCGCACACCAAGTTCGAGGGCGAAGTCTACGTGCTGACCAAGGACGAGGGCGGCCGTCACTCGCCGTTCTTCTCCAACTACCGTCCGCAGTTCTACTTCCGCACCACCGACGTCACCGGCGTTATCGAGCTGCCGGAAGGCGTCGAGATGGTTCAGCCGGGCGACCACGCCACCTTCACCGTTGAGCTGATCCAGCCCATCGCCATGGAGGAGGGCCTGACCTTCGCTGTGCGTGAAGGCGGCCACACCGTCGGCTCCGGTCGAGTCACCAAGATCCTCGCCTGATTTCGGTCAAGCAAGATCTTGTGCGCTTGAACTAGCGACATAGCAAAGTCCCCTTGGGTTTCGCGCCCAAGGGGACTTTTGCGTTTATGGATGGTGCGTTTGCGGCCATTGCGTTTGCGGCCGTCACGCGGGCTACCATGGCTTCATGGGCAACATCACCGAAGACATCCGCGTGAACTTCAAGGACTTCGACGCCTGCGCGTTCAACGAGGTCGACGGGCTGGCCCTCGCACAGCTTGCCTACGTGCACATGCCGGATTGCGTGCCGCGGCACCCCTCGCGCGGCACGGTGCCGCTGCGGGCCCTGCTGCGCGCCGAGGACTACGGCGCGATGTGCGGGTCGATCTGGTCGCCCGCCATGAACGTGGATCTGATCCGGGCCATGGCGGAAAGCCCCCGGTGGAGGGGCGTGCGCGTGGGCGGATACGCGGACGACACCGATCCGGGCTCGGCCATGCAGTTCTCCGCCAGCGTGTTCGATCTCGGCGACGGCGTGCTCGTCGTGGCGTTTCGAGGCACCGACAGCACGATCGTCGGCTGGAAGGAGGACTTCATGATGGCCTTCCGCCGGCCGGTCGCCGCGCAGGACGCCGCCGCCCGGTATCTTCGTGAGGTCGCCGCATGGTGGCGGGGGCTCATGATCATCGTCGGCCATTCCAAGGGCGGCAACCTCGCCGTCTACGCCGCGGCCGAGGCGCCGGCGGACGTGCAGGACCGCATCGTCGCCGTGCATTCGTACGACGGTCCCGGCTTCGACGACGCGTATCTGGCCTCGGAGGGCTTCCGGCGCATCGCCGGCCGCGTGCGCAAAACCGTGCCCGAAAGTTCGATCATCGGCATGCTGTTCGAGGGGAGCGCCGCAATCGGCGTGGCAGGGTCGGGAGATCCGGCGAATGAGACCCATACGGCCGCTCCCGGTCCCAGTCCCGATGACGGCATTGGCGGCGTTGACGCCGTTGACGTGGTAAAAAGCGCGGGCATCGGCATCATGCAGCATTTCGCGCTCAACTGGCAGGTGGCCGACGGCGTATTCGTGCGCGCGGACGGGCTCAACGCCAGCGCGCAGTATGTGTCCGGCGTTGTCAACGGATGGATGGGCAAATACGACGACGAGCGCCGGCGCCTGTTCATCGAGAACCTGTTCGCCGTCCTCGAATCGGCCGGATACCGGACGTTCGGCGAACTCACCGCGCACTGGACGCAGGCGCTGCCGGCCATGATCGCCGCCGCGCGCAAGGTCGATCCCGAGGAGCGCGACGCCATGGTCGCCGTTGTGGGCGGGCTCATTTCATCGGCGCTGAAACCGGGGGAGTAGCGGGCGGCGTCGCTTCCACGCCCGTTTGCAACTGTGTCAGTCTATTGATACACTTGAACTGTGTCATAAAGATGTCACAGTTCAATGTGCCGCGTCGTGACGGCGCGGTGGATGGCAAGGAGCGATCATGGACGATCCGCTGTACGCTGATCTGCTGCCCGCATGGGCGGTGTTGTTCTACGCCGTGGTGGCGGTCGCAATTGTGCTGATGCTGCGCGGCCTGCGGCGTCGCTGTGAACGGGACCGCCGGGGTTTGCTGCCCGTGGTTCTGGCCGCGGTGGCGGTATCGGCGGTCGCGGGTCTGTTCGCCGTGCTGACGTATGCCACGGTCGCGCCGCTCGCCCAGCGTGACATGGCGGATTTCTACGCCATGTACCAGTGGCCGTTCGTCGGCGTGGTTGCGGCGCTGATCGTTGTGCAGGCGTCGGTCGGCGTTGCCGTGGTGTGCAGTGGGAGAAGGGGATGAGCGCCATGTTCGGATTGTTTTCCATTGCGGCGGCCTTGGCGGTGTGGGTGGCGCTGATCGCCCTGACGGCGGTGACCGTGGCGCTGGCGGTTTTCGCCCTGTCGGTCATGCATCGGCGGCCGGAGCTTGCCGTGCCCCGTCGCGTGGCCGTCCCGGCGGGTGACACCGGCGCGACCGGGCCGGTGGCGCTCGCCCGGAGAAGGCTGCTTACGGCGTGCACGGCCGGTTTGTCGGTGCTGCTTGTCGGCTTTGCGGCGGACGGGTGGCGGTTCCGCTGGTATGGGCTGGCGCTGGCCCTGTTGCCGGGGCTGGCGGCGTGCGCGGTCATGCTGGTGACGGCATTGCCGTTCCGTGGTCGCGACCGTGCGGGTCATGAGGACGGTGAAAGTCAAGGGGAGCGCGCGCCTTCCGAAACGCCGCGGGTGCGGGTCGCCTCGCTTCGCCCCCGCAGGCCGTGGCTGTACGCGCGCGGTTCGGTGCTGATGCAGCCGATCCTCATCGCGTCGCTGCTGATCGTGTATCTGGTCTTCACCTCCTGCATGGCCACCCCGGACGGCGAAAGCGCCGGGCGGTCGATCAGCCTGACCGATCCGTCGGGCGAGGTCCGGACGACCGCGGGGCCGTATCCGGGCGTGTATTACGCGGCGCCGCTGATCGTGGTCACCGTCGCGCTGGCGGCGCTGACCTGTCTGGCGCTGCGCCGCATCGCCTTGGCCCCGGCGTCGGCCGACGGGCGGAACGACGCCGTCGACCGGCTGTGGCGCATCGCCCTGACCCGGTTCGCGACGTTCCTGTCCTGCGGCTTCATGCTGTGCTATGCCTCGGGCGTCATGCTGTTCGCCGGCAACGCGACGCGGCTGGTGGGCACGAATTTCGGCGCGCTGCCACCGTCGTACGCGGACGACGTGTACCCGACGCTGGGCGCCGTCCAGATCGGCGTGGGGCTGGGGCTGCTGCTGTTCGCGGTCCTGTATGGTCTGCTGGCGGTCGCCGCCGCCGTGAAGCTGTGGACCGGCGTCACGGAGGACGATGCGCGATGAGCGCGAGCGGGAACGGGCTGCGCGTGGCAATCCGCGACGACGCGCCCACTCCGGTGTACGAGCAGATTCGCTCGCAGATCGAGGCGGCGATCCGCGGCGGGGCGCTGGAAGACGGCGACAAGCTGCCCTCCGTGCGCCAACTGGCCGGCGATCTGCGCATCGCGCCCGGCACCGTCGCCAAGGCCTACGGCGAGCTCGCCGAGCAGGGGCTGATCGACACCGGGCTCGGGCGCACGGCCCGGGTGCGGAAGGTCGCGGCGCTGCCCGAGCCCCTGCTGGATGCGGCGCGGACGTTCGCCGGGGAGGCGCGGCGTCTCGGCGTGGGCTTCGACGAGGCGGTGAGCGCCCTGCGCGCCCGGTGGTGAGCGTCTGCCGCAGAAGTTGCGGATCCGTGCGAATTGGACGGGCGGAATGCCGTGGACGCGCGCGGATCCGCAACTTCTGCGGGAATGCACGGCGATTTGACTTCAAGTTGCTTGAGGCTCCTATGATGCCAGTGTCTTGTACACGTCCAATATCGGAATCTCAGAACCAAGGGAGTGACCATGCTGCTGGACACCATCGACTCGCCCGCGGACCTTAAAAAACTGTCCGTCGAACAGCTGCCCGAACTCGCCGCGGAGATCCGCGACGCCATGCTGGTCAAGCTCGGCGCGCACGGCGGCCACGTCGGACCGAACCTCGGCACGGTGGAGCTGGAGATCGCCATGCACTACGTGTTCGATTCGCCGCGCGACCGGTTCGTGTTCGATGTGAGCCACCAGAGCTACACGCACAAGATTCTGACCGGCCGGCGCGAGGCGTTCACCGACCCCGCGAAATACGACGACGACTCCGGCTACACGAACCCGAACGAAAGCGAGCACGACTGGTTCAACATGGGTCACACGTCCACGTCCATGTCGCTCGCGTCCGGCCTCGCCAAGGCACGCGACCTGGCGGGCGACTCCTACAACGTGGTCACGGTGATCGGCGACGGCTCGCTCTCGGGCGGCGAGGCGTTCGAGGGCTTCGACGCCGTGGGGGAGATGGGCACCAACTTCATCGCGATCGTCAACGACAACGAAATGTCCATCGCGGAGAACCACGGCGGCCTGTACCGCGGGCTGCGTGAACTGCGCGAAACGAACGGCGAGTCGCCGAACAACCTGTTCCGCGCGCTGGGCTTCGACTACCGCTATCTTGAGGACGGCAACGACGTGTCCAAGCTGATCGACGCGCTGCGCTCGCTCAAGGACGTCGACCACCCGGTCGTGCTGCACGTCCACACGCTCAAGGGCAAGGGCTTCGCGCCCGCCGTGGCCGACAAGGAGACCTGGCACTGGAACTGGCACTTCGACCCGAAGACCGGCGCATCCACGCTGCCCGCCGGGGACGGATCCGGCGACGGGGACGGATCCGAAAGCTACGAGGACCTGACCGGCGCCTGGCTGCTGCGGCGCATGAAGGAGGATCCGCGCATCGTGGCGATCACCTCCGCCACGCCCACCGTCATGGGCTTCACGCCCGAACTGCGCCGCGAGGCCGGCAGGCAGTTCGTGGACGTGGGCATCGCCGAGGAGCAGGCCGTGGCCATGGCCTCCGGCATCGCGCGGGGCGGCGGCATCCCGGTGTACGGCTTCTGCACCACGTTCGTGCAGCGCGCCTACGACCAGCTCATGCAGGACCTGTGCGTCAACGGCAACCCCGCCGTGCTGCTGGCCTTCGACGCCAGCGTGTACGCCATGAACGACGTCACCCATCTGGGCTTCTACGACATCGCCATGATGGGCAACATCCCGAACCTCGTCTACCTCGCGCCCACGTGCCGTGAGGAGTACTTCGCCATGCTCGAATGGGCGGTCGCCCAGCGCGAACGCCCGGTGGCGATCCGCGTGCCCGTCGTCGGCGGCGTCGTGTCGCACGGCGTGCCGGACACGACCGACTACGGCCTGCTGAACCGGTACGAGGTCGCGCGGCGCGGCTCCGGCGTGGCAATCGTCGCGCTCGGCGACTTCTTCCAGCTGGGCGAGCGCGTGGCCGACGCACTGGAATCCGAACTGGGCGTGAAGCCCACGCTGATCAACCCGAAGTTCATCAGCGGCGTCGACCGCGGGCTGCTCGACTCGCTGCTCGCCGACCACCGCGTGACGGTCACGCTCGAAGACGGCCAGCTCGAAGGCGGCTTCGGCGAGAAGATCGCCGCGCACTACGGTCCGACCGCCATGCGCGTGAAGACCTACGGCGTGGCCAAGTCCTTCCCCGACCGGTACGACCCGGACGAACTGCTCGCCGCCAACGGCGTGACCGTGCCCGCGATCGTCGCGGACGTCCGCGCAATGCTGGACGAGTGACCGCGTGTCGCGTGCGTTGTGCCCTTTGACTTCGAGCGCTCGAAGTTCCTAGCGTGGGAACCGTTGATGATCGACAGACGATCGCCCGCACGGGCAAGGAGGACGATATGAGCGAGATGATGAAGGCCGCGATGTTCATGGAACCGGGCCGCATGGCCGTCGAGGAGGTGCCGAAGGCCCGCGTGGAACAGCCCACGGACGTGATGATCCGTGTGGTGCGCACCTGCGTGTGCGGCTCCGACCTGTGGTACTTCCGCGGGCTCAGCGGCCACAAGGAGCACAGCCAGATCGGCCATGAGGCGATCGGCGTGATCGAGGAGGCCGGCGACGCCGTGGCCGACTTCCATGTGGGCGACTTCGTGGTGGTGCCGTTCCCGTACAGCTGCGGCAAGTGCCCGGTGTGCGAGGCCGGCTTCGAGTCCTGCTGCCCGCACGGCGGATACTTCGGCGCCAACCAAGCCGAATACGTGCGCGTGCCCGAGGCCGACGGCACCCTCGTCAAGGTGCCCGGCTCCCCGGAGGACTACGACGACGCCACGCTCGCCTCGCTGCTGACCATCTCCGACGTGATGTCCACCGGCTACCACGCCGCCGTGTCCGCCGAAGTCAAGCCCGGCGACACCGCCGTGGTGATGGGCGACGGCGCCGTGGGCCTGTGCGGCGTGATCGGCGCGAAGCTGCTCGGGGCCAAGCGCATCATCGCCATGAGCCGGCACGAGGACCGCGCCGCGCTCGCCCGCGAGTTCGGCGCGACCGACGTGGTGGCCGAGCGCGACCAGGCGGCCATCGACAAGGTGCTCGCCATGACCGGCGGCTACGGCGCGGACGCGGTGCTCGAATGCGTCGGCTCCAAGCAGTCCTTCGACACCGCAGTGGGCCTCGCCCGCGCCGGCGCGGTGATCGGCCGCGTGGGACTGCCCCACGACGTGACGATCAGCGCCGAAGGCAGCTTCTACCACAACCTCGGCATCAAGGGCGGCCCGGCCCCGGTGCGACACTACGACCTCGGCGGCCTGCTCGACGCCGTGCTCAACCACGAGATCAACCCCGGCCGCGTGTTCACCGCCGAGTACGACCTTGACCACATCCAGGACGCCTACGAGGCCATGGACCAGCGCAAGGTCATCAAGTCGCTCATCCGCTTCTAGCCGCTCCCGGCAAGTATGCCGCGCACCCGGTCGCCGCTCATCCCGACGTCCGTCTCTTCCGCTGTCCCCGTCGCCCCGCCCGGATACGTCGGCCCGCCGCGTATGGTGGAACCGACCGCGGCGAAAGGCGGGACTGATGGGCGACGGACTGGAACGGAACGGCGGCGGCGCCGGGCGCGCGACGGCTGGGCAAACGGGAACGGGCCGGCCGGGACCGGCGGATCGGCCGGACGATCCGCCGGCCCGCATGTTCCCCCGCGCCATCGAGGTGCGCGGCGCTCGCGTGCACAACCTCAAAAACATCGACGTGGACGTGCCCCTGAACCGCATGGTCGGCGTCGCCGGCGTCTCCGGTTCGGGCAAGAGCTCCCTCGCGCTCGGCGTGCTGTACGCGGAGGGCTCCCGCCGGTACCTCGAGGCGCTGTCCACCTACACGCGCCGGCGGCTCACCCAGGCTGGCCGCGCGCAGGTGGACGACGTGCGGCACGTGCCCGCGGCGCTCGCACTGCACCAGCGTCCCGCCGTGCCGGGCATCCGCTCCACGTTCGGCACGATGAGCGAACTGCTCAACAGTCTGCGCCTCCTCTTCTCCCGCGTTGGCTCGCACGTGTGCCCCCACTGCGGCATGCGCAACCCGCCGACGCTCAACGTCGCCGCCGATCTGCCCATCACCTGCGTCCACTGCGGCGAAACGTTCCGCGGTCCCGGTGCCGAATCCCTCGCGTTCAACTCGGCCGGCGCCTGCCCCGCATGCTCCGGCACCGGCGTGGTGCGCGAGGTCAACCGCGCCGCGCTCGTGCCCGACGAGTCGAAGTCCATCGACGACGGCGCGGTCCTGCCGTGGGGCTCGCTCATGTGGGACCTCATGAAGCAGGTGTGCGGCGCCATGGGCGTGCGCACCAACGTGCCGTTCCGGGAGCTCACGCCCCAGGAACGCGACATCGTGTTCAACGGCCCCGCCGTCAAAAAGCACATCCTCTACCGTCCGAAGAAGGGCGACGACTTCGCCGAGCTGGACTTCACCTACTACAACGCCGTGTATACGGTGGAGAACGCGCTCGCCAAGGCCAAGGACGAGAAGGGGCTGAAGCGCGTCGCGCGGTTCCTCGAGGAAAAACCGTGCGGGCGGTGCGGCGGCACCCGGCTGAGCGAGGAGGCCCGCAAGCCGCGGGTCCGGGGCATCAACCTCGCCGAGGCGACCGCGATGACGCTGGACGCCGCCGTCGATTGGATCCGCGGCGTTCCGGACACGCTTGGGGAGCCGATGCGGCCCATGGCGCGCAACATCTGCGAATTCTTCCTCGACGTGGCCAAGCGCCTCGGGGAACTGGGCCTCGGATACCTCTCGCTAGACCGCGCCGGAGCCACCCTGTCCACCGGCGAACGCCAGCGCGTGCAGCTCGCCCGCGCCGTGCGCAACCGCACCACAGGCGTCATGTACGTGCTCGACGAACCGTCCATCGGCCTGCACCCCTCGAACGTGGACGGCCTGCTCGGCGTGATGCGCGACCTCGTGGCGGACGGCAACTCCGTGGTGGTGGTCGACCACGACGTGCGCGTGCTCAAGGCGACCGACCACCTCATCGAAATGGGCCCGGAGGCGGGCGCCGGCGGCGGGCGGGTGATCGCGCAGGGCACGGTCCGCGACGTGGCCGACGCACCGGACAGCCGCATCGCGCCGTTCCTGTCCGAAGACGGCCCGTCGCGGGTGCGCGGCGTCGTCGAACCGGAGCGCATGTTCGAACTGGGATCCATCCGCATGGACACCGGTCCCCTTCACACGGTCAAGCCCCTGTCCGTCCGCATTCCGCGCGGCCGTCTCGTCGCGGTGACGGGCGTGTCCGGCTCGGGCAAGACCACCATGGTGCTCGAATCGCTGATCCCCGCGCTGCGCGCGAACGCCTCGGGGACGAAGCCGCCAAGCCATGTGCATGCGATCACGGCCGACGGCATCGCCCGGGCGAACCTCATCGACGCGACGCCGATCGGCGCGAACGTGCGGTCCACCGTCGCCACCTACGCCGGCGTCCACGACGATCTGCGCCGCGCGTTCGCCCGATGCGAGGCGGCGAAGGCGGCCGGATGGAAGGCCGGCGACTTCTCCTACAACACCGGGCGCCTGCGCTGCCCGACCTGCGACGGCACCGGATCGATCTCTCTGGACGTGCAGTTCCTGCCCGACGTGGACATCGAATGCCCCGACTGCCGGGGAACCCGGTACGCCCCCGCCGCCTCGGACATCCGCCGCAAGTCGGGGGACGGCCGCGCGTTGAGCCTGCCGCAGCTCATGGCGCTCAGCGTGGACGAGGCGCTCGACGCGACGGGCGACCTGCGCAAGGTGCACGCCCGCCTGTCCACGCTGCACGATCTGGGACTCGGCTACCTGACGCTCGGCGAGCCCACGCCGTCGCTGTCGGGCGGCGAGGCGCAACGGCTCAAGCTCGCCGGCGAAATGGGCCGCGCGCAGTCGGACGCCGTGTTCGTCTTCGACGAGCCGACCATCGGACTGCACCCGCTCGACGTGCGCGTGCTGCTCGGGGTCTTCGACGGACTGGTGTCCAACGGCGCGACCGTCGTCGTCATCGAACACGACCTCGACGTGATCGCCAACGCCGACTACGTGATCGACATGGGACCGGGGGGAGGCGAATCCGGCGGCCGCATCGTCGCCGCCGGAACGCCTGGGGACATCGCCGCCGATCCCGCCAGCGTCACCGGGCGGTATCTGGCCCCGACCCGCGTACGCGCGTGATTCGCCGGCACCGCGTCAGACGGCGGGCTCGAATCCATATGCCGAGACGCCGGGCCGGTGCCGTGAGGACAGCGCCGACAGGAATTCGTCGAGCGGATCGCCGTCGTACGGGCACCCGCACGCCGCGGCCGTCAGGGGAGCGGTGGCCGCGACATGCAGCGGTTCCGGGCATGGAACCGGCGCCGGGCCGCACGGTACGCGTTCAGGGAATTCCGGGAAATCGTCAATGGTGATGACGGTGGAATGGATGGTGATCATGGTCGCTGCCTTTCTTGGGTGTTGCTTGGGCCTGGGGGATTGATGTATCAACGTTGATACCGACTACTGTAGTACAGATGTTCGATTTAGGAAATATGGGCGTGTCGTATCACTCTTGCTATCACCAAGGTATGTCGTGAGGCGGCGGGATGCCTAAGATGGCATGGATACCGATACCATTTCATCGCCCGGAAGGAGTCGCGCCATGGCGGATGGCAAGCAGTCGGCGGAGGAAAGGCCCGTCGCGGACCGGTACATCTACCGCATCCATTGGCTGGACAAGGAGGGCGGGTTCGTGTGCACGGTGGCGGAGCTGCCGGACCTGCGGTTCGTGTCGGAATCCAGCGCGGAGGCGCTGCTGGGGCTGCGCGTCGCGGTCGACGCGCGACTCAAGGAACTTAGGGAAAACGGCGAGGAGATTCCCGTGCCGTTCGAGGACCGCCACTACTCTGGGCATTTTCTGGTGCGCATCCCGCCGGAGATGCACCGGCGCCTCGCCATCGAGGCCGCCGAGCAGAAGGTGTCGATCAACCGTCTCATCCAATCCCGTCTGGGCTAGGCGTTGACCCCACAACCGGAATCGATCGAACGCCTGTTCCATGCCATGCTTGAGGCCATGGGGCCGAGCGGCTGGTGGCCGGCGGACACCGTGTTCGAGATCATGGTGGGCGCGGTGCTCACGCAGAACACGGCGTGGGGCAACGTCGACCGTTCGTTGGATGCGCTCAGGGCCGCGGGAATGCTGGAGCCGCACGCGCTCGCGGATGCGGACGACGCCCGGTTGCGGGAGCTCATCCGACCGTCCGGCTTCTACCGCAACAAGGCGCGTGCGCTGCGGACGCTGAGCTGCTGGTATGCGGATCGCTGCGGCGGGGACCCGCGGGGTGCGGCGGATCTGTCCGACGCCGATCTGCGCCGCGAGCTGCTCGGTTTGTTCGGCGTGGGCGGGGAGACGGCCGACGATCTGGTGCTGTACGTGTTCGGCCGCCGCGCGTTCGTGGCGGACACCTATGCCCGCAGGCTGTTCGCGTTTCTGGGATGGGATGCGCCGGCCGGCTATGCGAAGTTCCATGACGCGGTGATCGGCGCGGTGCTGGCGACGGACTTGGACGTGCCGCAGCTGCAGGAGTTCCATGGGCTCATCGACGAGTTCGGCAAGGCGTATCGCGACGATGAGGCCAAGGCGGGTTCGTTTCTCGCCGGTTGGCGCGGCCGGATCTAGGAAATCCGGCGGCAATGCGGGCAGGGCCCTTCCCGGAACGATGCCGGTGAAGGGCCCTGCCCGCATAAGCGGAACGACGCCGGGGTGCGAGGTTACTTCACGACCTTGTAGCCGCCGGTCCACGGGGTCTGCTCGGTCACGCCGAGGATGATCTGCAGCGCGCCCATGCCCTCGAGGTACTGCGCGCGCTTGAGCGGGCCGGCGTCCACGGTCTTGAGCCCGCCCTGTTCGATCAGACCGCGCACGGCGGCCTTGGCGTCATCGGCGTCGGCGGCCACCTGAACCACGGTCGGGGCGCCGTCGTTCACGCCGGAGGCCAGCGTTGCGGCGAAGGTGGTGTTGAACGCCTTGACGACCTTGGAATCGGGCAGCTTGGCCGCAAGCTCCTCGGCGGCGGACCCGACGCCCTCCGGCAGTGCCAGATCGAAGGTGGCGAAGTCGATCGGGTTGGACGGGTCGACCACGACCTTGCCGGCGAACTGCTCGCCGTAGGCCGCGACCACGTCGGCGTACGCCGGGTAGGGCAGCGCGAGGACGACGATGTCGCCGGTGACGGACGCCTCGCCGAACTTGCCGGCGACGGCGCCGGGGACGCCGGCGGCCTTGTCCGCGTCGCGGTCGATGACCTGGACGTTCGCGCCGGCCTTGACGGCGATGCCCGCGACGGCGGATCCGATGTTGCCCGCTCCGAAGACGGTGACGTTGCTCATGATGGTTTCCTTTCGTGGTGTGGGTGCGGCGGTGGGCCGTGCTGATGCCATCACCATATCCGACTATCTGAGATATTTCAAGCTGAGTTATTTCAGGATGGATGGGGTGTGTGCGGGAATCCTTGCGCCGCAACGGCTGGGCGGTCCCCCGCGTCGCCCTCCATCGGCGTGTCGTATTGAGATATCTCCATACGAAATATTTCCGGCTAGGGCGAACGCAGGAGGGGGATATGTCGAAACGAGGTATAGTGAACCTATGAACGTAGTGGAGATCATGACTTTGGGCTTCCTCGCCGAGGGGTCGGCGTGCGGCTATCGCCTGCGCAAGAAGATGGAACGGCTCAACGGCTTCGCCCGGCCCTTCAGCGACGGCACCCTGCATGCCGTCACCGGGCGGTTCGTCAAGGCCGGGTACATCGGCGAGACCTTCGAGGTGGTCAACGGGCGCCGCCTGCGCCAGTTCCATCTGGAGCCCGCCGGCCGCGCCGCGCTCGTCGAGGAGCTGAAAAACGCCAGCGGCTACATGGTCACCGACATCACCAAATGGGCGATCGTCATGTCGTTCCTGTCCGTCATCCCCGACGAGGCGGACCGCAACGCCGTGCTCCGCCGCCGTCTCGACGTACTCGATTCGGACGTCCACCGCATGTACAGCGACGGCGTCGACCCGCTCGACAACGACAAGCTCACGGACAAGTACCGCCTCGCCATCACCGCCATCCACGACAAGGAAATCGCCGCCGAACGCGAATGGCTTGTGGGGGAGCTCGGCGCCGAAACCGAATAGCGCCAAGAATCGTTCGCATTTCGGACGTCGGTCCGGGATTCGGCCAAGACGGCCACCGGACCCCGGCCGCGCGTTACCGTGGGCTGCATGGTTCAATGGAATTCGGAACAGTACCTGCGGTTCAAGGATGAACGCACCCAGCCGTCGCGCGATCTGGCGGCCCAACTGCCTCCCGATGACGGCTCGGTGCTTCGCGTGCTCGACATCGGCTGCGGCCCGGGCAACAGCACCGCCGTGCTGCGCGAACGCTACCCGCACGCGCAGATCATCGGCGTGGACAATTCGCGCGACATGATCGCCGCCGCACGCAAGGCGCATCCCGACATCGAATTCATTCTGTGCGACGTGTCCGACGCCCATCAGCTCGCCAAGCTGCCCAAGGACTTCGACGTGGTGTTCTCCAACGCGTGCATCCAGTGGGTGCCCGACCATCCGAAGCTCATCCCCGCGCTGCTGGCCCGCCTGAAGAAGGGCGGCACGCTCGCGGTGCAGACCCCGATGAACTACGACGAGCCCATCCACCGCATCATCGCGTCCGTGGTGCACGGTCCGCGGTTCGGCGCGATCCTGCCCCAGCAGCGCGAGTTCTACAACATGGAGCCCGACGAATACTGGGAGCTGCTGCACAAGCGCACTTCGGGCTTCCGCATGTGGATGACCACCTACCTGCACACCCTGCCCTCGCACGAGGCGATCATGGAGTGGTACCGCGGCACCGGCCTGCGCCCGTATCTTCAGGCGCTCGACGACCGCGACGCCCGTTCGGAATTCGAGGCGGAGATCTTCGCCCGCGTGCGCGTCGCCTATCCCATGCAGTCGGACGGCAGCGTGATCTTCCCGTTCCCGCGGTTCTTCTTCATCGCCGTGAAATAGGCCGCTCGGCGGGGATGACCGGCGCCGTCCTCGCCAATTGCCCGATCCGTTCCACGAACGCGGCGACCTGCGGCTCCGGATCCAGTGGATAGAGCAGGCCGTAGGCCAGATCCACCGGCTCGCCCCAGTCGACGGGCACGTTGACGAGCTGCGGATGCACGCCGTCCCACAGGGGTTTGGAGATCAGGAGGTCGCCGGTCTGCGCGCAGTCGTTGAACACGGCGAGGTTGTAGCGGTCGATGTCCACCAGCTCGATCGACGGATGCGCCTCCAGCAGGTCGCGTGCCCGGTCGTTGCCGTCATGGCCGCGCCGCATGATGCGGATGCGCGTGCCCTCAAGGTCATCCAATGAGACGGATTCCCGACGCGCCAACGCGTGGTCGTACGGCACGGCGACGCACAGCGGTTCCCGGCTCAGCGTGAGCGTGCCGCACACATGATCCCAATAGCCGGCGTTGAAGGCGGTGGAGACTGCGTCCACGTCCTCGCCCAGATGCGCGATGATGTCGGTGATGTCCCTCTCGTCGTCGGGCATGGGCACCAGTTCAAGCCGCAGCCCGTCGGACCGCGGTTCCGCGTCGCGCTGCCACAGGTCCAGGATCCGGCGTCCCGACCGCAGCATGGAGACGCCCAGCCGCACCGGAACGTCCCGGAAGTCGTTTGCCGCGGCGCTCCGCCGGCGTGCGCGGCGGAGGATGTCGTCGCACTGCCGCATGACGGGCCGGGCGTCCTCCACGAATTCGCGGCCGGCCGGGGTGAGCGCCACGCCGCTGCGCGACCGCGTGAACAGCGTGATCCCGAACTCGGCCTCAAAGGTGTTGACCTGCTTGGCCAGCGCCGGCGCGGAGACGTGCAGAAGCCGCGCGGCCTTGGCGAAGCTGCCCGTCCTCGCCGCGGCGACCACCGCGTCCAAACGCCTGTCGTACATTCCGCCGTCCCCTCTCCGACAATGGATGCGCATTGGAATGAACGCGCATTGGCAAGGCTGTGTAAACCAATGGTTTTCACCATGCAAACCATAAGCATGCAGGAACCGTTGAAAACAAACCGATTCCGAGCATAGCATGTCGTTCGCGGAAATCGAAAAGAATATGTACCAAGGAGAATCGCATGACTGTGAAACCGGGCGCGGCGATCACCACGGCGGCTGCGGCGGTCGCCTCGTTCCTGTCCGGCATGGACGTGCTCATCGTCAACGTGGCGCTGCCCACCATCACCGCGGAGCTCGGCGGGAGCATGGCCGTCCAGCAGTGGGTCGTGGACGGCTACACGCTGCTGTTCGCCGCGCTGCTGCTGCTCGCGGGCAGTCTCGCGGACCGGTTCGGCGCCAAACGAGTGTTTTTGATCGGCGCGTCCCTGTTCGCCGCGGCGTCCCTGTTCTGCTCGTTCGCATGGTCGATGGGCGCGCTCGTGGCCGGCCGCTGCGTGCTGGGCGTCGCCTCGGCGCTCATCCTGCCCGCGTCGATGTCCCTGATCAACGAGGCGAACCCGGAGTCGCACCGCCGCGCATGGGCGTTGGCCCTGTGGGGCGCGGGCGGCGCCTCGGCCTCCGCGGTGGGGCCGCTGCTTGGCGGTTTGCTTACGCCGATCCATTGGAGTCTGGTGTTCACCGTCAACATACCGTTCTGTCTGCTCATCCTCGTCGTCGCGCCACGCATCCACGCCTCGCCGCGGCGTCCCGTGCGCTTCGACTGGGTCGGACAGACGCTGGCGCTCGCGGGGCTGGCCACGTTCGTGGCCGGCATCATCGAGGTCGGACCATTGGGCCTCTTGCATCCGGCCACGCTCGCGTTGCTCCTCTGCGGCGTGCTGCTGCTGGTTGCGTTCGCGGCCTCCCAAGCCAAGGTCGACGCGCCCATGATGCCGCTCGGCCTGTTCCGCGTGCGCGGCATGCAGGTGGCGCTGCAGATCGGCTTCATCATGATCTTCAACTGGTACGGCATGGTGTTCATCTGCACCATGTTCCTGCAGAACCAGCTCGGCATGGGCGCGTTCGCCGCCGGCCTCGTGTTCGTGCCGTCGGCGTTCGTCACGATCGCCGGCAATCTCGCGGGCGGACGGATCATCACCGCGCTCGGTTCGAAGTTCTCCATCACGCTGGGACTCGCCATCATGATCGCCGGGTTCCTGTTCGAATTCCTCATGCCGGCGCCCATTCCCGTCTGGGCGGTCGCCACGGGACTGAGCGTCGTAGGCTTCGGCGCGGCCATCACCACACCGGCCGCCGCGGGCGTGGTGCTCGCAAGCGTGGATGGCTCGCAGACCGGCATCGCCTCCGCCATGTTCAACACGTTCCGCCAGGTGGGCGGCGCGATCGGCGTCGCGGTGTTCGGCGTCGTCGCCACGTTCCTGCCCTCGCTCGACGCGGCCCTGCGCGTGGTGTTCCTCGCCTCCGCGCTGCTGCTCGTCTACGTGCTCGCATTCGAGTCGCTGCGCTGGCGGGCGCGGTGATCGGAAGGACTGCCGCCGCGTGCGACAATGGCGCTTATGAGCGATTCCGTGACCCTGCGCCCGCTGCGCCGCGACGACTATGACGCGTTGACCGAGCTGGTGCGTCGCATGTGGTACGCCGACCCGGAGATAGGCGTCGATTGCGCGCGTCGGCTGGCGACGGCGGACTTCCATCACTGCCTGTCGTGCTCCACGCTGGCGACGGTGGCGGTGCGCGATGGCGAAGTGATCGGCATGATTCTGGCTCGCGTGGAGAGGCGGGCCCCGCGATGGCGTTCCACGCCGTTGAACCCGCATGTCCGCCGCGTGCTGCGCGAGGGATTCTCCCTGATAGTGTCAAGGGAGGGGCGCCGCGGCATCCGCGAGGCGTTCGGCATGGTCCGCACCGACGCGAAACTGCTGCATGGCCTCAAATCCCGCTATGACGCCGAGATAGTCCTGTTCCTCGTTGACGAGCGGATGCGCGGCGGGGGAGTGGGGCGCACGCTGTTCGATCATGCGCTGTCGCGCTTCCGCACCGCGGGAGTGCGGCGCTATTTCCTGTTCACCGACACCACCTGCGACGTCGGCTTCTACGATCACCGCGGTCTGACCCGAATGCGCGAACGATATGTGCCTCACCGTGATGGCGGTTCCGACACGTTCTACCTGTATGAGGGCGTTTGCGCGGGCGTCGCGTAATGGGATATGGCGGATACCTGCGTAGTGTGCGGCGGATTCGGGACGCGACGGACATCGATCCGCGTTCTGTGCGGCAGCCAGTCGGCGCGGTGCCGGGCGTTTCCGGTTTGAAAATGCCAATTGCGCGACTCCCGGTGCGGTTCTTCGGCGTGCGCATGCTGCACAAAATGCATATGGGTGTTCGAGCCGCCTTGGAATCGCTGCGCACTATGCGAATGACCGGAGTGGCGTGTGGTGTCGTGTGTGTGCGACACGCCGGTGTGGTGTGTTTTTCCGGGTTGTTTTGCCCGTTCCGTCGGCCGCGTGGGGTTGTCCGTCCGGTTTTGCGCCGGTTTGCCGCCGGTGTGCGACACGCCGGCGGACGCGAGTGTTCCCAACGGTTAGCGGGGTGCGCCCGCGGTCCGGGTTTGCGTGTTCGGTCGGGAGCGTGTAAGTTGTTCACTCGCTGCCGCACGGCGGCCCGCCTCCTTCGGGAGATACGGGGCCGGGTGCGTGTTCGCGTGGTTTGAGAACTCAAGAGCGTGTTTGTACTGCTTGTTTAGACAAGTTTTTTGATTGCCAGTCCAATCCCCGCCCGTCCGGTTTGCGCCGGGCTGGTCCATGAGA